>CBINHN010000005.1:0-193209 GCA_966250485.1 uncultured Sorangium sp.
CGGAAGAGATCGCCGAGAAGATGGAGCTGCCGCTCGACAAGGTGCGCAAGGTCCTGAAGATCGCGAAAGAGCCGATCAGCCTCGAGACGCCGATCGGCGAGGAAGAGGACAGCCACCTGGGCGACTTCATCGAAGACAAGAGCGTCATCAGCCCGGCCGACGCCGTGATCAACATGAACCTCAGCGAGCAGACCCGCCGCGTGCTGAAGACGCTGACGCCGCGCGAGGAGAAGGTGCTGCGCATGCGCTTCGGCATCGGCGAGAAGAGCGACCACACCCTGGAAGAGGTGGGTCAGGACTTCGAGGTCACGCGCGAGCGCATCCGTCAAATCGAAGCCAAGGCGCTGCGCAAGCTGCGCCACCCGAGCCGCTCGAAGCAGCTGAAGAGCTTCATCGAGAGCTGAGCCGAGCGCGGCGCGCCGCTCGCCGATACGGCGAGCGCCGCCGCAGCGTAACCGGCCGGCCGGGTCAGCGCTGACTCGATAAGCACTTCAGTAAGTGGGGAGTCGTCGCTCGGCGAGCGGTGGAGTCGAGCGTGCGAGTCGCTTGACGGGCGCGACCGGACAGTGCGACTAGTACTTTCTATTCAGGGGATTCCCCATAACCATCTGGTGCTTAGCCAGGAGTCGACGATGCATTTTACCCGCACGGGCTCGAAGGTACTGTCACACGCCGCATTGTTCGCAGGCACGCTGTTCGTCGTTGCTTGCGGCGGCGTCGTGCAGTTCCAAGGTCAAAGCGCGCTGGCCGTGACCGGAACACCGCCGGCGCCCCCCGCGCCACCTCCTCCGAAGGAAGAGCCACCGCCGCCGCCCGCGCGCGTGGAAGTGCGCGACAACAAGATCGAGATCAAAGAGAAGATCCAGTTCGAGGTCAACAAGGCCACGATCCTGCCGGAGTCCTTCAGCCTGATGGATGAAATCGCCGACACGGTGAAGAAGAATCCTCAGATCAAGAAGCTCTCGATCGAAGGTCACGCCAGCGCCGAGGGCGACGCCAAGAAGAACCTGAAGCTGTCCGACGACCGCGCCAAGTCCGTCATGAAGTACCTGGTGGACAAGGGCGTCGACGCGGGGCGGCTCGTGGCCAAGGGCTTCGGCTCCAGCAAGCCGATCGCCGACAACTCGACCGAGGAGGGCCGCGAGAAGAACCGCCGCGTCGAGTTCGTGATCGTCGAGCAAGACATCACGCAAAAGAAGGTCGAGGTCGATCCCACCACCGGCAAGGAGAAGGTGATCGAAGAGCGCAAGACCACCGAGAAGAAGGAAGACGCCGCGGGCGACGCCGCCAAGCCGGACGCGACGGCCCCGAAGAAGCTGCCAGCGCCGAAGAAGCCCGGCGAAACCACGCCCCCTGCTGAAAAGAAGTGAGCCCTACGGAGAAGACCATGAAGACGATGCGATTTTCTGTTCTGGGACTCGTCCTCGGCCTGGCCGGCTGCTCCTTCGCGGCGCGCTCTCCGGAGATGTACCGCGACGACACTCAGGCGGTTTTGCAGACCCGCGATCCGCAAATCAAGGCCTGCTACGACGAAGCCCTGAAGACCAACAAGGATCTCCAGGGGCGCGTGACGGTAAAGCTGATGGTCGAGCACGACACCGGCAAGATCACGAACGTGGCCGCGGATCCCGCGGGCACCACGGCGCCGGAGCAGCTCACGAAGTGCGTGGTCGACTCGCTGCAAGGCCTGATGCTCGACCCGCCGGACAAGCGCGACGGCGACGCATCGTTCGTGTACGAGTTCGTGGTGGGTGCGCCCGCCGAGGCAGCGCCGCCGCCGGCAGGCTGAGTCGAGCCTCGCCGCGACGAGCAGAGGGGACGGCAGCAGCCGTCCCCTCTTTCAATTTGAGCTCAGCGCCTCCCCCCGGGCGCGCTCGGTGGCAGCCCGCCGCTGTCTGGCCGCCACGGGTGACCGAGCTTCTCCAGCGCCGCCATAGCCTCGGCGCGGTACGGCGAGTCGAGCGGGCCCTGACGCAGGAAGGCCTCCCAGTGCGGCACCGCTTCCTGTCGCTGCCCGAGCGTACGCGCCAGACGCCGATGCGCGTCCCAGCCCCAGCGCTCGCCGCTGTCTTTCTTCTCGAGCAGCTCGAGGGCGCGCGTCAGCTCCACGCGCGCGGCGTCGAGCATGCGATTGTCGTCGAGCAGCTTGCCGTAATGGAAGTGCCAGGTGGCGTTCTCCGGCTGCGCGGTGACTGCCTTTTGCCACTCCGCGAGCGCGAGCTTCTCATTGCCTTGATCGTAATAGGCCTGCGCGAGCGTGGCGTGCGCCTCGTAGCGCGTCGGCCGCAGCTGCAGGCAGCGCGTCAAGTCCAGGATCGCGTCCTTGACCGCGCCCTGGCGCTGGCGCAGCACTCCGCGTTGCCAGTACGCATCCGCGAGGCTCTGGTCGAGCGCGATGGCCTGGTTCAAGGCGCGTTCGGCCTTGGCCACCTGCCCCGCCTCATTCGCGGCCCAGCCCACGTAGAGGTGGTACTCGGCGCGGTTGGGATCGAGCTCGACGGCGCGATCCAAGAGCCGGACCGCGTCGGCTAGCCGCGAGCCTTCCGCGAGCAGCGCGCGCCCCAGGCAATGGTTCGTCTCCGCCGAGGTCGGGCGCTGTGCCAACACCTTGCGCAGCAGCGCCTCGGCCTCCTTCGTGCGCCCCGCGGCCGCGTAGGCGCAGCCGACGCGCAGCTGCAGATCCGGATCGTCCGGCGCTTTGGGCAGCGCGCCTTCGTAAGCCTTCAACGCTTCTTCGGTGCGCCCGGACGCCTCGTAGACTAGCCCGCGCTCCAGCGCCAGGCCTGGATACTCGGGGTCGATCGCCGCCACTTCGTCGAACAGCTTGAGCGCCTCGTCGAACTTGCCATCGCGGCGCAGCGCGACGCCGAGCTTGTGTCGCGCCGCGAGATCTTCGGGGTCGACCTGTAACGCCTTCCTGAACTCCGCTTGCGCGTCCGCGTAGCGGCCCTGCGTCAACGCGACGTCGCCGAGCGCGACGTGGATCGCGGCGGACGCGGGCATGCGCTCCTGCGCGCGCACGAGCGTCTTTTTGGCTTCTTCGCTGCGCCCTTCTTGATTTTGCAGCAGCGCGAGGCCGATGTACGTCTCGACGAGCAGCGGCTCGACTTTGTCCTGCGCGATGGCCTGCTTGTAGACCTTCTCTGCCTGCGCGCGATCACCCAAGGTCTCCAGCACACGACCGTACCAGTAGGCGACGGGCACCGACTTCGGGTGTGTCTCGCGCAGCCGCTTGAGCAGCGCGTTGGCCTCCTCGACGCGCTCGAGCATGAGCTTGCATTTTGCGACGCCGACCTTGGCCAGGATGTCGTCCGGATCCGCCTGAGCGCCAGCCTCGAAGCGCGCCTGCGCCTCGGAGTAGCGACCCGCGCGGTAGAGCGTCTCACCGAGCCCCATCAGCGCGCGCGCGGCCTTGGGGTTGATGCGCAGCGCCTCGGTGAACGCAGCCTCCGCGCGCGAAATGCGCGAGCGGCCGAGGTGAATCTCACCGAGCAGCGTGCTGGCGCTCACGCGCTCGTCAGCGCTGGCGCGCTCCGGCGCTTTGGCGATTTGATCGAGCCAGCGGATGGCCTCCGCTTCGCGCCCGGAGCTCTCCGCGGCGATGCGCGCGAGCAAGATCTTGGCTCCGACGTGCGCCGGGTTGCGCTCGAGCACGGCTTTCGCTTCGCCCTCGGCGCCCTTGACGTCGTCCGCGGAGAAGCGAGCGCGCGCGACGCCGAAGTGAGCGCGAGCGCTGTTCTCGGCTTGGCCGAGCGCCTGCCAGGCGGCCAGCGCCGCCTTGGGATCGTGCGCCTTGAGCTCCACTTCGCCGCTCAGCGCCAGCGCGTCCGCGTCGTTGCGAGAGCGCGCGAGCACCGTCGCGACGCCCTGGCGCGCGCGCGCCAGCTGACCATCGACGCCCGCGCGCGCGGCGCGCGCGAGCTCGAGGTACGCGACGTCATCGCGGCTCGCGAGCTCGTCGAGCAAGACCTTACCGCGCGCGTGCGCCTCGGCGTCCGCGCCGAAGCGGAGCTCTCGCAACGCGCAGAGGAAGGCGGAGTACGCGCTCAGCGTTCGCACGCGCGGCAGCGTGGCGCGCCGCTCTTCGACGAGCTGCAGCGCGCGCGCGGCGTCGGGCGCTGTATCTTTTTGCAGCTCGCTGCGCGCGGCGCGCGCCACGTCCGCGAGCGCGCGCGCGTACTCGTCGGCGCGCACGCGATCGATGATCCAATGGGCTCCGAAGGGCCCCACGTCGGGCACGAAGGAGAGCGCGGCGCCGCCCACCAGCACGACGAAGACGCCGGCGAGCGCGCGGATCGGCAGCTTGGCGCGCGGCTTGGTCGCGCGCGGCGCGCGCTGGGAGACCACGGGCACCGGCGCCGTCGCTGGCGCCGACGCCGACGCCGGGGCAGCGACCGGCGCACGCGCGCTGACCGGCGCCGCCTGCTCTTGCGGCACCCCGCTAAACTCCATGTCTTCGTCGCTAGGCATGCGCGGGCGCGGCGCGGGCGCCTCGAGCGACACGTCGCTGCCTGCGTCGCCGCCGAGATCGACCTCGCCGTACGCGGTGCCCCCACCCGCTTGCCGGATCACGGGGCTGCCGATGGACGCAGGACTCGGGATGATGGGCTGCGGTTGCTGCGGCGCCGAGAGGTCGCCCGGGCGCAGTGAGCGCGGAGGCGGCAACGGCGCTTCGCCGAAGGGGTCGGAGTCCAGCGACTCCTCGAAGCGACTGGGCGCCGCCGGGGTCTTGGATGGCCGCGCGGGGATCGCCTCCAGATCGAGGACGCCGAAGTCCGACGCGCCGGCTGCCGGCGCTGCTTCCTCCAGATCCAGCGGCAAAATATCGCGGTCGGAGAGCGGGGCCGCGCTTGGCGCGTTGCGGCCGGGGAGCGTCGGTCCGTCCAAATCGAGCAGCTGGCCTCCGCCCGCGAACGGAGCGGCACCCGTCGCGGCGCTCGGCAGGCCCGCGCCGCCGGGCGTCGGTAACCCTGCGGCGCTGAGCGCGGGCAGGCTCACGCCGCCGGCGCTCGGAAGCCCGGCGCTGCTCGGCACCGGCAAGCCAGCGCTCGCCGGAGCGGGCAAACCGACGCCCGCGGGCACCGGCAACGCTGCGTCGCCCAGCGCGGGCAAATCGAGCTCACGAGCTCCGGATAGCGACCGCGCCGGCGTCTTCCCGGCTCCGCCGAGAGACGGCAGCTCCGGGGCCGAGGCTCGGCCGAGCGACGGGCTGGGCAAGTCCGCGGCGATGCGCGGCGCGCCGCCTCCCATGAGCGACGGCAACTCCACCTCGCGGCCGCGCGGCTCGTCCTTGCGCGCCGCGGCGGGAGCCACGACGGCGGGCAGAGCCGCGCCGCGCGGCGCACGTGAATCGGCCGCGCGCGGCGCCGGCAGATCCGCGACCGGCGCTGCCGGCGCCGGCAAATCCAGCTCTATTTCCCCGAAACCGCTGCTGCTCGCGGTCCCCGCGCGCGGCGGCGCTGATCGCGCCCCGCCGGGGACGGGCAGATCGAGCTCGAGCGATGGAGATGAAGGACGCGACGCGGCGCCGCGCACGTCCGGCAGCTCGAGGTTGTCGCTCGGCATGGGCAGGTCGAGCTCGAGGCCGCTCTCCAGAGCCGCACGCGGCGCGGGTCGCGGCGCAGGCGGCGCAGCGGGTCCGGGCGGCGCGGCGGGCTTGGGACGCGGCGGCGGTGGTGGTCCGCCTCGGCGCGGGGCCGCGGGCGCGGGCAGATCCGCCAGCGGCGGCGCGGCCTTGGGGACCGCCGGCAAATCTGCCGGCGGTGGCGCGGCCTTAGGGACCGCCGGCAAATCCGCGGCGGGCTTGGCGCGCCCAGGAACCGGCGGCGCGGCGGGCCGCGGCGGGATGACGGGCGGAGCCACGCCGAGCATGGTCGTCGCGAGCGCCTCTGCAGCGGGACGCGCGGCGGGTGGGCTATTCAGCGCTGGTGGGGGGAAAGAATCGGCGTTGACGCCCAGCACCGCACCGAGTCCCGCAGCCGGCGCGCTCCGCTCCGACGGTGAATCGACTTTGAAGGAGCTGCCGCACTTCGGGCAGCGCATCTTGAGCCCATTCGCCGGGATGCGGCGTTCGTCGACCTGATAGGGCGCCTTACACCCGGGGCACTCGACCTTGAACATCTGCCCTTACCTAACGACTCTTAGCAGGACCCCGCCAACTTTGTCCTCGTGTTTTCTAGCGCGCTTGAACCCGCGCGCCGGCAACAGTTGCCGAGGCGTGGCGAGTGGGATAGTGGGCTTCCGCTGCGCACATCGGCCGCATTGGTCCGTGCTGTGCGAGCCGAAGCGAGACGAACGAAAACATGCAGCGAAACACGGCGGTTGCGCTCGGACTTCTCGTCGCCCTCGTGATCGGGTTCGCCCTCACGATGGGACGTCACAGCAAGCCGGAGGCAAAGTCCCTACCGTCTGCGGCGCCGCACGTCGCGGCGGCAGCCTCCGCGGCGCTGCCGGTGAGCAGCGCGAGCGCGGCGCCGAGCGCCGAAGAGAGCCCGCCCGAGATCGTCAACGAAGGCTTCGATACGCTGCCAGATGGCCGAAAAGTTCCCCCGTTGCCGTCTAGCGCGCCGAAGCGGGTCGGCTTCGGCGTCGTCGTGGTGACGTACCAGGGCGCGCAAGAGGCGCCCAAAGAGGCGCGGACGAAGGCGGACGCCAAGGCCAAGGCCGAGAGCCTGCTCGCCGAAGCGCAGCACGACTTCGCCGCCGCGGTGGCGAAAGGCGACCCCGGCTCGAGGTCGGATGCGGGTCACGTGCCGCGCGACGTGCTCGAGCCCGCCGTCGAATATCAGCTCTTCTCTCTGAAGAAGGGCGACGTCGCGCCGGAAATCATCGATACCCCGCGTGGTTACTGGATCGTACGGCGCAACGATTGAGCGCTCGCCGGTGTAGGGATTCAGGCGCAAACCACTGACCCGCGGCGCGCCGCCCGCTCGCGCGGCCGGCCGAAGCGGCCGCGAAATTCGAGCAAGCGCTGACTCGTTTACGAACGGGGCTAGGCACGTGCAAACGCGTCCTCTAGATTCGCATGGAGTTTCCCTGCGATGTCCAGCACTTCGCCGAATGATTCCGCGTCCGAAGACCGCGACCCGAGCTCGGCGATCCGCCGGCTGCGCGCAGAGTACGAGCACGCGAGCGCCGCAACCAGCCAGGCTGTTTTGCTGCACGAGCTCGGGGTTCTCGAAGAGCGCATCGGCGACGAGCCGGCTGCCGCGCGCGATCACCTCGCCGCGGTAAACGTCCACTCCGAGTTTCGCGAACCGCTCGAGCGCTTGGTGGCGATCATCGAGCGGCGACAATCGTACAAGAACCTGGGCAGGGTTCTGGAGCGGCTCGCGCGCATCGGTGATACGGCCGCGGAGCGCTCCCGCGCGTTGGTCGATCAGGCCGCGTTCTTGGTGGATCTCGAGGGCGACCTCGATGGCGCCAAGACCGCGCTGCTCGAGGCCAGCGAAGAAGCGCCAGAGGATGTCTCGATTTGGCTCGCGCTCGAGCTCGTCGCGGAGCGCCTGGCCGACATTTCGCTCGCGGAGCGCGCGCTCGCGGCGCGCGCGGAGCTCACTCAAAACCCGACCTTGCGCGCGCTGCTGCTCATCGATCTCGCGGAGCGCCGCGCCGAGCAGGGCGCCATCGACGGCGCGCTCGACGCGCTCGATCGCGCTGTCAGCGCCGGTGAGCGCGCCACCTATTTGGCGCTCGACGCACAAGAACGGCTCGCGCGCGCGCACGAGCTGCCGGACGTCGAGGCGCGCGCGCTCGAGACCAAGGCCGAGCTCATCCTGCGCGCCATGCACGACCCGGCGGGCGGCGACGAGCGCGGCGTGCCGCGTCTGCGCCGCACCGCGGCCGAGCTGGCCGAGATTCGGCTGCGCGCCGTCGCCCTTCACGAGCGGCGCGGCGAGCTCGAGCGGGCCGTGGCCCTGCTCGATCGCACGCTGAGTGACGCGCCGAACGAGCTCGCGGTGGTGCACGCGCGCTTGCGGCTCGCCGAAGCCGCGGGTGATCGGCAGACAGCGGCGCGGCTCGCCGCGCAGGAGCTCGAGCTCGGCGTCGCGGCAGAGCCCGGCGCCGCGTTGTGGCTCATCAGAGCGCGCGCCGCGCTGGCCGAGGGCGAGCACGGCGCGGCGCTCGACGCCGCCGAGAAAGCGCTCGCGCTCGCGCCGGGTTCGGCGCCGGCGCGCGCCCTGCAATTGGAGCTCTTGGGCCAGCGCTCCGAGCCCGCGCGCCTCGCCACGGCGCTCGAGGCGCTCACCGAGCAGCTCGAGAGCGACGGCGCCAAAGCCAACGCCTATCTCGCCAGCGCCGACACCTGGGCACGGCTCGCCGGTGACGTCTCCGGCGCCAAAGCGGCGCTCACGCAGGCCGCGATGTTCGGCGCCGCGCCCGCGCTCGTCGCGCGCGTGGCGCGCCTGCTCGCGGCCCTCGTCGCCGACAGCGCGTGGTACGAAGAAGCGACGCGCCGCTTGCTCGCGCAAGGCGCCAGCGAGGACGAGCAGCTCGATCTCTGGCTCGAGCTCTGCCGCGCGCGCGCGCAGCGCAAGGACATCGCCGGCGCCGCCGCCGCGATCCACTCGCTCGGCAGCACGCCGGGCGGCGCCTGGCTCGGCGCCGCGCTCGGCGCCTACGTGCTGCCCTGGCTCACGCCGGGAGCCGCAGGACAGAGCTCGCCGCCGCCCAGCGCGCAGCCGTGGTCGTCACTCTCCGCGCTGGCCGCGCTGGAGAGCGATCCGCAGGCCGAGCGAGCGCTCCGGGTCGCGGTCGCGCTGCGCGCGCTCGTGCACGGCGAGCGCGACACCGCCGTCAGCGAGCTCTTCGCGTTGCACGAGTCGGATCCGAGCGACCTAGTCGTGAGCAGCGCGCTCGCGTCGTTGTTGCAGGCTGCGGACGAGCACGAGCGGGCGCGCGATGTGCTGAGTCGCGCCGCGGACGTCAGCGATGACGCCGAGCTGGGCGCGATGCTGCACATCGCGGCCGGCGTCAGCAGCTGGCGGCTCGGCGAACGCCGCCGCGCGGTGGACGCCTTCCAGCGCGCGGCCGAGCTACGGCCCGAGGCCACGGCGCCGCTGCTCGGCTGGGCGCTGTGCGCCGCCGAGCCCAATGACGCGGGCGCGCGAGCCAAGGCGCTCGACGCTCTCTCCGAGACGGATCCGGAGCTGTTGGCGCTCGAGCGCTTCGGGCTCGAGGTGGGACGCGGCGGCAGCGCCGAGCTCGCCTGGGACGTGCTGCACAGCTTGCGCAGCGCGAAAGACGATGAGCTGGCGCGCGCCGGCGAGCTCGCTCGCGCGCTGTGGGGCCTCGGCCTCGACGCCGACACCACGCGCCGCGAGGCGCTCGGCAGCCTAGCGTCGCGCGGTCCGGAGCTCGCGCGCGTCGCTCGCATGGCGCTGCACCGACTCGAGCTCGGCGTGGGCTCGCCGCAGACGCCGGACCCCGCCTTGACCATGGACAGCGCGGAGGCGTGGGCCGCGGCGGATACCTCTGCCGCGCCCGCGCTCGAGTGGCTCGCGGCCGCCGCCGCGCTGCGCGACAGCAAGCGTGAGGTCGACGCGCGCAAGGCGCTCGCTGAGCGCATCGGACCGCCAGCGTCCGGCGCCATCGCCGCCAGCGCGGCGATCGTCGCCGAGCTGAGCGGCCAGACCCCGGCGCCCGTGTTCGGAGTCGATGACGCGCACGTGGCGCTCGCGAACCTCGAGCTCAGCCCGCCCAGCGTCGATCCCGGACAGCGCGGGCGCGCGCTGCTCGAGGCGCAAGCCTACCTCGGGGAAGACTGCGTGCCGATGGCCACCGCCATGGCTGGCTTCAATCAGCTCGCGGCAGGTGACGTGGATGGCGCGGTCCACTCGTTCCGCAGCGTCGTCGAAGCGCATCCGAATGAGGTGATCGGCTGGGAGGGCCTGCGCTCCGCGGCGCTGGCGCAGGGCGATCGTGCCACGCTGGCTGAGGCGTCCGCCGCGCTCGGCGACGCAGTCGGCGACGGCGCGCTCGGTGCCCGGCTGTGGGAGGAAGCGGCCACGATCCTGCTCGACGAGCTCGGCGACGCCGTGCGCGGAGAGTTCGCGCTGTCGCGCGCGACGGACCGCGACATCGCGCGTTTCAGCACCTTCGATCGCTTGTTCCGCATCGTGCGCGCGCGCAAGGACGCGCCGCGGCTGCTCGATCTGATCGAGCGCCGCCTGCGCGTCGCCAGCGACGAACAGGAGATCGTGCGCCTCAGCTGGGAGCGCGCGCGAGCGCTGCGTGAGACCGGCGACCGCGAAGGCGCGCTGCGCGCGCTCGCCAAGGTGCGCGAGCTCGAGCCGCAGCACGTCGGCGCGTTGGCCCTGACCGGTGAAATCTGCATCACGCTGCAGCGCTTCGAAGAGGCCGCCGAGAACCTGGCGCAGCTCTCCGCGCACGAAGAGGCGCCGGCGCAGCAACGTCTCGTGAGCGGCGTCGCCGCCGTCGACTTGTACGAGAACCGCCTGAAGCAGCCGGAGCGCGCGCTCGAGATCCTGGCGGGGCTCTACCGCTCCGGCTTGAGCACGCTGCCGGTGCGCGAGCGGCTGGCGCGCACGGCCGCGCGCGTGGCCGATTGGGACCAGGCGACGGAGGTGCTGGAGCAGCTGATGGCGGAGCGCGAGACCTCCGCTGGCCGCGTCGAGGCCGCGCGCCTGGCCATGGCCATTTATCGCGATCAAATCGGCATGCCCGAGGCCGCGCAGAACGCCGTCGGACGCCTGCTGGAGGAGTCGCCGGACGACGGCGAAGCGCTCGACCTGGTGCTGAGCGGGCCCTTCGCCGAGTCGGTGACGCGCGCGCTCTTGGAGCGCGGGCTGGGCGTGCTCGTCACGCGCCTGGCGCAGACCCCGACCGACCGCGAGCGCATCGATCGGCTGGCGCGCATCGCCGGCTACCTCGGTCGCTTGCCGCTGCGCCAAGCGGCGCTCGGTGCGCTGGTGGCCCTCGGCGCCGACGCGCGCCAGATCGATCCCGAGCTCGCGGGTCTCGATGAGCGCGTCGCTCGCCTACCCCGCATCGCCATCGACGACGCGTCACTGCCGAGCCTGGTCGATCCGGAAGACAACGGACCGCTCAGCGCGTTCCTGCGCGCGATCGCCAGCACCGTCGCGGAGGCGCTCGGGCCCGGTTTGCAGGCGCTCGGGGTCACCAAACGCGAGCGCGTCGATCCGCGCGCGGGGCTCGCGTTGCGCAACGAGGTCGCGGCCTGGGCGGGAGCGCTCGGCATCGGCGAGTTCGAGTTTTACGTCGGCGGCAATGATCCGCACGGCGTCTGCGCGGTGGCGAGTGAGACGCCGGCCATCGTCGTCGGGCGCGAGGTCACCGCTCCGCTCTCGCCGTTTCATCGTCAGGCGGTGGCGCGCGAGCTGCTCGCGCTCAAGCGCGGCACCACCATCTTGCGCCACCGCGAGCCGGAGGAGCTTCACGCCTTGGTCGTGGCGGCGTGTCGCGTCGCGGAGGTCGACCTGCCCTCGCCCGCTTTCGCGATGCTGGCGGAGTTCCAGCGGCAGCTCGCGCGGGAGATGCCGCGCCGCGTGCGCAAGGCGCTGCCGGAGCTGGCGCGCGAGATCGCCCAGGGCGACAGCGACGTCACCGCCTACTATCGCGCCGCCACCTCGACGCTCGATCGTCTCGCCGCGGTCGCCGCCGGTGACGTCTCCTGGGTGCTGTGTGGCGATCCGCGGCAGCGCGGTCGCGTGGCCGCCACCATCGAAGGTCAACACCGCATGCGACGACTCCTGGCCTTCGTTTTGTCCCCGACCTACCTCGAGCTGCGCGACAAGCTCGGAATGGGAGTCCGATGAGCGATCCGACCGATCCCAATCGCCCGAGCAGCCCAGATCCAGACACGGTGCTGCCGATCGAGGACGACGATCTCGAGTTCGAGCCCGATGCGCTGCTAGATAACCTGCTCTCCGATCCGTTCCCGACCAAGCCGAGCCCTGCCAAGGCCGAGGTCCGCCCCACCAAGCCCGCGCCGGAGCCCGCGAACAGCGAGCAACCCGCGACACCGGCTGCGCCGCGCGCGGGTGGAGACTACGTCGGAGACGAAGTAACGGTGGTGGGTCAGGGCATCGACGAGCTGTTGGCGCAGAGCTTCTCGGAGTCCGGACCGCCGGCGCCGCTGCCGGCCGCGGGAGCACCGCCACGCCCCGCGCCGCCGCGGCCCGCTGGCGCTCCCGCGCCCCCACGCCCGGGGCCGCCGCCTCCGCGACCGCGACCCGCCGTCGAGCCACCGCCGCCGACGCGGCCCGGAGCAGCGCATGAAGCGCCGCCCGCGACAGTGCCCTTTCAAGCCGCGACCGCGCAGGTCGAAAACGATCGCTTTTACGAGGAGGACACGCGCGTTCTACGTCTGTCCGCGGATCTCGCGGAGCTGTCGCTGCCCTCGTCCCCGCCACCTCCGCCGCTCGCCGAGCAAAACGAGGGCAAGACCGTGCGGGCGCCCGATCCGGGAGCGGCCGCCGTCACCTCCACCAAGCCCTCGCGCGAGGATTCAGCCGAGTCGAGCGACGCGCCCACGCGCCCGCCCGAAGGCAAAGGCGGCGACGCGCGGGTGCCGCTCGCGCCGCGGGTACCGAGGCTGGTCGCACCCTTCGCCTCCGAGCCTCACGTCCCCGTGGCCGCGCCGCTGTCGAGCAGCACGGCCAGCAGCGCACCACCGTCGGCGCGACCGACGCCGCGACCGAGCTCGCCGGTGGCCACCGTCTCGATCTCCAGCTCACCGCCGCCGTCCATCGCGGCGACCGGCGGGCCCGTGGATCCGATCGCGCGCGAAGCCTGGATTTCGCGCGCCGAGTGGCTGGAGCTGGAGGCGCAGTCGGCGAGCGATCCGCAGGCCAAGGCGCGCGCGCTGCTGGTCGCGAGCGAGCTCTGGGCCTTGATCGGCGACATCGGCCGCGCCCGGGAGGTGGCCACGGAGGCCTCGGCGGTAGCGCGCGCGCAGCTCATGGTCGCGCGCCAGCAGCGCTGGCTCGCCGCGGTCGAAGCGGACTGGAAATCCGTCGCGTCGTTGCTGGAGGTGGAGACGCGCAGCGCGAGCACGCCCGAAGCGCGGCTGCACGCGGCGTATCTCTGCGCGGAGGTCCACCGCCTCCAGCTCGACGATCGCGAAGCGGCGCGCAAGAAGTTCGACCTCTGCGCGCGCACGCAAGTGGAGGATCCCCGCGCGCACATCATGCGCTTGCTCGAGCAGCTCGCCGCCAGCAAGTCGCCCCCGAAGCTGCGGCTACCCGACGCTGCGGAGCTCGCGGAGCTCTCCATCGCCGTCGACGAGCTCAACGACGTGCGCGCGGCGAACCCCAGCGCCGAGTCACCGCTCGGCGCGCTGGAAGAAGCGCGCCGAGCGCTCGCGCTGGGCGACCGCGACGTGGCGGCCAGCGCGATCCTTCGGCTCGGCACCTTGCCCGGCCTCAGCAGCGCCGCGCGCTGGCTCGCCGCGTCGCTCTTCGCGCCGGAGGCCGAGAGCCGCGCGTCCGCCATCGAGTTGCTGGAGCGGCTGATCGCCGACGGCGCGGGCGCCAGCGCGCGCCGCGCGCTGGCGGCGCGCTCACTGGAGGCTGATCGCCCGGAGGCGCTGACGGCGGCGCTGAGCAGCGAGCCCCCGGTGTTTGCCGCCGCGGATCGTCTGGCGTTGAGCGCCCTGGCCGGCAAGGGCGGCGCGGCGCTCGAGCCGCTGCTGGAGGAGCTGGGCGCTGACACGAGCAAGACCGCGCTCGCCGGCGGCGTCATCCTGTCCGGCCGCGCGCAGAGCGGCAGTGAGCCACGCCCCGAGTCTCAGGCCAGCGCCGCGCTGCTCGCGCTCGGCCGCCAAATCGCGCGCCCACCCGCGGAACGCGACGGCCTCGCGTACCTGCAGAGCACGCTGGATCGTCTGCGAGAGCAACATCCGGAGCACCCGCTCGGACGCGTGCTCGGGCTCGAGCTCGCGCTAGGCCGCGCGGACGCCGGTGAAATTGCGGCGCGGCTCTCCGACTACTCGCGGCCGGAGTCCGGCGCCGAGTCGAGCCGCGACGGTCACATCGCGAGCGCCTTGATCCACGAGCTGTCGGGTCAGGCAGAGCGCGCGCGGCCCGCGTACGAACGCGTGCTGGCGGAGTCGCCGAGCTCGGAGTTCGCGACGCGCGCGCTGCTCGCCGCGTCGGAGCCGGAAGAGGGCGCTGTCTTGATCGAGCAGCTCGCGGAGGCCGAGAGCTCGGGCACCGCGGCCGCGCTGCATTTCCTAGAGGCGGCGCTGCGGCGCGGCGGGCTGGATCCGCAAGCGCAGGACGCCCTGCTCGAGAAGGCGGCCGAGGCGGAGCCGCGGCTGGCGTTGCCTCATCGCATCGGCCTGGAGCTGGCGCGCCAGAGCGAGAGCCGCGAGCGCGCGTTGGCTTGGCTGCGCTCGCACCGCAGCACCACGACTGATTCACTGGAGCTGGCGCTCGATCTCGTGGCCGAAGCAACGCTGCTCGCCGACGAGAACCGCGAAGCCGCGCTCGCGTTGCTGAAGGAAGCCGTCGAAGCGCGGCCCAACGACGTCGCGTTGCTCGAGCTCTGTGAGCGGCTGGACCACGACTCCGAGCAGAGCCGCGCGAAGTGGCGCGAAGCGCTGGCCGCGAGCCAGAGCGGCCCTGCGCGCGAGCGGCTCTTGCTGGAGGCGGCGCGCGAGTACGAGCGCGAGGGCGACGCGGAAGCAGCGGTGGCCGCGCTCGCGGGCGCGGCCGCCGCGAGCGCGCTCGGACGCGTGATGCGCGAGCGCTTGGCCGCCAAGACCAGCCAAGGCTCGGCCGTCTCGGAAGAGCTGCTGGCGCGCGCGAAGGAAGCCGCAGATCCCAACGAGCAACAAGAGCTGTTCGAGCGCTTGTACGAGCTCGACCGCGCGCGCGGCGCCGACGCGCTGGCCATCACCTGGCAGCGCTCGATTTTCGAGCGCGCGCGCGCGCACTTGCCGACGCTGCGTCGCCTGGAGTCGGCCTACATGGCGGCCGACAACAAGGAAGATCTGGAAACGGTGGAGGTCGCGTTCAGCGAGGTGCTGTCCGGCAATGACACCATGGCGCCCGCGCGGCTGGCGACGCGGCTGCGGCTCTTACGCGGAGATTGGGCCGGCACGCGCGGGCTCGCCGAGCTCGCGCTGCGCGCCGACCCGCACGCGCTCTGGGCGCTGCGGTTGGTGTCGGCGCAAGCGCGCGCCGCGGATCAACCCGAGGTGTTGCTCGACACCGAGCGCCGCCTGTCGGAGCTCAGCTCTCACACGCTGGACAAAGCGACGCTGGCGCTGCGCGCGGCCGAGTCGGCCGCGCGCCTCGAGCGCTGGGAAGAGGCACAGCAGCTGCTGGAGCACGCGCTGGATCAGGCACCCGATCACCTGGTCGCGCTCACCACGCTGGCCGCGGTGCTCGAGACGCGTGAAGAGCACGCCGCGGCGGCGCGCGCCTGGGAGGCCGTCGCCGAGGCGAGCCGCGTCGACGCACACCGCGTGAACGCGCTGGTGCACGCCGCCGGGCTGTGGCTCGATAAAGCGCAGGCTCCGGAGCAAGGACGGCTGGCGCTGGAGCAAGCCGTCGAGCTCGACCTCTCTCACGACGACGCGCTCAGCCGGCTGCAGGCGCTGTACGTCGCGCGCGGCGATCGCCAGAAGCTCGCCGAGCTCTTGGCGCGACGCCTCGAGCGCACCAGCGATCCAGAGGAGCGCATCGCCATCGAGGTCGCTCGTGGGCGCGCGCTGGCCGAGGTCGGTGAGCCAGCGGCGGCGCGCGCCGCGCTCGCCGCCGCGCTCGACGCCAACCCCGATCACCTCGAGGCGCTCGAGGCCTTCGCCGACGTCTGCTTGGCGGAGGGGGACTGGCAAGGGGCGGAGCAGGCCTTCATCCGCCTGGCGCGCCACTCGGCAGAGCCGGCGCGACAAGCCGAGATCTACCGGCGCCTCGCTGACCTCTACGATAGCAACATCCCCAACTTGGAGCGCGCCGAGCTGGCGTACCAAGAGGTGCTCAAGCGCGAGCCGGACGACGCCGGCAGCGTGGAACGCCTGGTCAGCGTCTACGATCGGCGCGGCATGCCCGCGCGCGCGATCGAGGTGCAGACGCAGCTGCTCGACCGCGCCACGACGCCCGAGCAGCGCCGAGAGCGCATCATCCGCCTGGCCGCGATTCACGACGAGGTCGGCCACCAGCCGAAGCAAGCCGAGGCAGTGCTGGAGAAAGCGCGCAAAGAGTGGCCTCACGACGCGTCACTGCTGCGCGCGCTGGTCGGGCTGCAGCAGCGCCAGGGCGAGACGCGCGCCGCACAGCTGCTGCTCGACCGCGCTACCGCGGATTCGCGCCGCGCGCTCGGCACCGGCCGCTTCGAGCCGGGCCTGTTCGAAATCCTCGCCACCGTCGCCGATCTGCGCGGCGCTACGGATTCGGCCGCGGTGGCGCACGCGACGCTCGCCGCGCTGCTCGGCGAAGAGCTCGGGCTGCGCGGCGCCGGTCCCTCCGCGGGCAACGCCGCGCTCGACGAGGTGCTGGCGCCGGATCTGCTCGGACCCGCGCTGCGCGCGCTGCTGCGCCGCAGCGGCGACATCCTCGACACCGCGTACCCCTTCGATCTGCGCAACCTGCACGCCACGGCCCTCCCCGCTTCGTCGGCCGCCTACGAGGCGCACGTGCAGGACATGGCGCGCGCGTTCGGCTTCCCCAGCGTGCAGGTGATGGTCTCGCCGGCGCTGGGCTCGGTGTGCATCCCCGCGAGCAGCTCGCCGCCGCTGCTCGTGTTCGGGCAAGCGCTGCTCGACAGCGGCGACGACGCCGCGCGCTATTGCTTGCTGCTGCGCGCGCTGAAGGTGCTGCAGGGTCGCGCCGCCACCGTCGCGCGCACGGCGCCCATCGATCTCTGGCCGGTGGTGGGCGCGCTGCTCTCCTTGCTGGCGCCGAGCTTCACGCCGCAGGCCATCGACGCGAAGAAGCTCGGCGAAGCCCGGGCCCGCATCCAAGCGGTGCTGCCCGCGCGGCTCGACGATGATCTGCCCACGCTCGCGCTCGAGGTAAGCTCCTTGATCGGCAACCGCGCGAGCCAGCTGGCGACACAGGTGTACATGTGGGGCAACCGCACCGCGCTGCTGGCGGCCGGGAGCTTGGCCGCCGCGCTGCGAGCCATCGCGCTGAGCGCCGGAGCCAACACTCCGCCCGCCGGCGGGACCGATCGCATCAAGTGGATCGTGCGCAACGCCGAGGCGCGTGATCTGGCCATCTACAGCGTGAGCGAGCCCTACGCCGAGGCGCGCCGACGCTTGCAGGTCGCCGCAGGTTGAGCCCTCAGTCGAGCGCCACGCGCGTCGGTCGCGCGGCGCAGCGCGGGGATGACGCCGCGGGCGCGAGCGGCCGTCCCGCGGCGTGGGCCCAGGCGCGGTAGAGCTCTGGATAGCGTTCGAACGTGCGCTCTTCAGCGCGGGGACACCCCTCGCCCGCGCGCAGGCCATTGGACGGATCCACCGCGACCCGCTCGTGGAAGCGACAGGGCTCACGCGCGGCACGAGCCGGCGTGAACGACTCCCGAACGCGCAACGGGCACGCCGCCGTGGGCGCGCCGCCGCTCAAGGCGCAGATCTCACGCACCACGAGGCCATCGCCGCTGGTGAGCGCGGCGGGCGTACGGCCGCGCATGGCCGCCAGCATGACCTCGTGCAGCACCGGACCCGCGCCGGCGACGCCGCTCGAGCGCACCAGCGGCCGTCCGTCGAAGTTACCGACCCAAACACCGACCGTTAGTTCGCGCGTGAAGGCCACGGCCCAGTTGTCGCGAAAGCCCTTGGACGTGCCGGTCTTGGCCGCCGCCGGGAACGGGAAGCTCAGCAGTGAGCGCACCCCGAACATGGGGCTGCGCGCCGCGTCGTCCGCGAGCGCATCGATGAGCTGCCGCGCCACCAGTCGATCGACGACGCGCCGGGGCGAGGCCGGCTCGAGCTCGACGCGGCCGCCGCCGGCGAGCTCCGCGCTCCGCGCCAAGCGCAGCGGGCGGTACTCGCCCTCGCGCGCCAGCGCCGCGTACGCCGCCACCAGCTCGCTGAGCCGCACCTCGCCGTCGCCGAGCGCGATGGCGATGCCGTAGTGCTGCGCGTCGCGGTCGAGGGAGCCGAAGCCCCAGCGCCGTAGCGCGGCGAGGACCGCGGCCGGGCCGAGCGCGCGGGCCGTGTACAGAGCGGGGAGATTGAGCGAGCTCGCGAGCGCGACGCGCAGCCGCACCGGTCCGTGCTCGCGACCGTCGTAGTTCTTCGGGCGGAAGGCGCCCGAGGGCGTCGAGAGCTCGAGCCCCAGATCGGGCAGCAGCGTCGCTAGATCCCAGCCCAGCCGCTCCATGGCCGCGGCGTAGACGAAGGGCTTCAAGGTCGAGCCCGGCTGGCGCAGCGCGCGCGTGCCGTCATTGCCGCCCAGCGCGCCGGCCGCGAAGTAGTCGGGAGAGCCGACGTGCGCGAGCACGTCGCCCGTCGCGTTGTCCACCACGAGCAGCGCCAACGCCGACGCTCCCACGCTCTCGAGCTCGGGCAGCGCGCGCGCGGCGATGGTCTCGGCCTCGCGCTGCAAATCGGCGTCGAGCGTGGTGTGCACGCGCGCCAGCTTCTGGCCTTTGAGCGCCGGCAGCAAAGCGCCGGAGGCGACGCCGAGCGCGAAGTGCCAAGCGCCGCCCTCGACGCTCGCTCGCCGCACGCGCAGCGGCTCGAGCTCGGCGGCGTGAACCGTCGCCTCCTCCACGTTGCCGCTGGCGCGGACGCGGGCGAGCACGCTGTCGCGGCGAGCGCGCGCTCGCTCGGGGTGCCGCCGCGGGTCGTAGGCGCGCGGACTCTTCACGACAGCGACCAGCGTCGCCGCTTCGGCCAGGTCGAGCGCGCTCGCCGGCTTGTCGAAGTACGCCCGGCTCGCCGCTTCTACGCCGACGAGCCCGGGGCCGAACTCCACGTGCCCGAGATAGGCTTCCAAAATCTGTCGCTTGTCGAGGGACGCTTCGATGCGCAGCGCGATGGCCATTTCCCTCAGCTTTCCCGCCAACGTGCGCGGGCGAGTGACCAGCGCGCGCGCGAGCTGCTGAGTGATGGTGCTCGCGCCCGAGACGACGCGGCGAGCCAGCAGCGAGCTGACCGCCGCGCGCGCGACGGCCAGCGGATCCACGCCCGGGTGCCAGTAAAATCGACGATCTTCGGTGGCGATCAGCGCGCTGACGAGGAAGGGCGACACGCGCGCGAGCTCCACGGGCAGCGCCGAGCGGCCGTCCGCGCCGCGAACCTCACGCAGCACGCGGCCGTTGCGATCCAGCACCATCACGCTCGTCGCCGTGCGCCGCTCACGCAGCGCGGCGGGCAGCGGCTCGCACGCCGCCCAGCTGGCCAGGCCCAGCGCCGGCAACAGCACCACGCCCGCGCAGAGCAGCAGCAGCGCGCGCGCACGTCGGCGCAGCGTCACTTGACCTCCAGCGCTGTCGCCGCCGTGCGCCCGAACGCCTCCGGCGTATACATCGCGAACGCGCGCGTCGAGGGCACCACGAAATGGCCGACGCTCGTGGCGCGCGCGAGGTAGCCATAGTGATAGATGCCGGGCGGCAGGTGATCGACGAAGAAGAGCACGCGATCATCATGCAGCTCGCGGTGCGTGAGCGGAGCGGCGCGCGCCTGGGCCTCCTCTGCGTCGGCGTAGCGCCGTGAGGTGGTGAGCAGCGACGTGTTGATCGCCTCGAGGCCGGCCGGCAAGGGCGCGTCGATCACGACGAAATCACGCGGCTCGCTGCTCACCACCGTGATTTCGCCGCGCAGCACCGCGCCCGCCGCAACGAGGCCCGGCGCCGGATCCGCGGCGCCTTCGTCCGCCGCTTTGAAGGCTCGCTCCACGAAGAAGCCCGCGTCGAGCGGCGTCCGCGGCGGCTCGGCGCGCGCGTATTCCAGCCTCGCCTCGTAAAACAGCGAACCCTCGCCGTCGACCTGGAAGCCGAGCGGCGCGCCCTTGGCGGCGGCGAGCTGGCTCATGTCGACGCGCACGGCCGCCGCTCGCAGCGAGCGCCCACGAAACGGTTGCTTCATCAGCTCGCGCTCGCCGAGCAGCACGCGCGCGACGAAATTGGGCTCCGCCGCTTCTTCGGCGGAGCGATAGGCGTCGAGCGCGAGCAACGCGAAGGCCGTTTCTTGCGTGGTACGCCAGGTCCCGCCGCGCCGCGCCGCGAGCAAGCCGCGCGCGAGCGGCGCCGCCAGCGGGTGGTTCTTCCGCGCCGCGACCAGCGCGCGCAGCACGAAGGCTTGCGTGCGCGTCTCCGAGTCGAACAGCGGCGAGAAGCGCGGGTCCGCCTCCACCACGACTCTGGCCGCGCCGTCCGTGACGCGGATCGTCGCCTCGAGCTCCGCGAGCAGCGTCTCCACGGGGCCGCCGGCGACCTTATTGACGGCCATGGCGTGCAGCAGCAGCGCGCGCGCGAAGAGCGGCAGCTGCTCGCGCATGGCGAAGAGCCGCGTCATGTAGCCGCGATCGGCGTCGGAGAGATCGCTGAGCACATCGACGGCATAGGCGAGCGAGGCCAGCGTGAGCGGATCATGCTCGAGCTTGGCCAGCTGCGCGCGCAGATAACGCCGCCCGGCGACGATGACGCTCTCCGGCACCTCGAAGCCCCTGCGCCGCGCTTCATGCAAGGACCACAGCGCGTAGGCGGAGACCCAAGGCTCGCTCTTTCCGCTCTCCGGCCACAAGGAGAACCCGCCGTCGCCGTGCTGGCGCGCCACGATGGCGCGGATCAATTGCCCCGCGGTGGCCGGAGCCAGCGCGGAGGCGGGCAGCCCGAAATCGTGCGACAACGTGGCGAGCGCCCCGAATGGCAACAGCCGACTCGCGAGCTGCTCGGTGCAGCCATAGGGGTACTCGCTGAGCGCGCGCAGCCCGTTGTCGAGACCGACCAGCGCGCTGCTCGCGACGCTGAGCGACAGCTGACCGACATCGCTGCGAATGCCAGCCAACGCGCCGATGGCCTCCGTCGAGCGGGACTGCGTTTGCCCCGTCACGGCGACCGCCTCGAGCTCCGTCGGGCTCTCGATGGGCAGCTTCAGCGCGACGGCGTCGCGCGCACCGCCGCCTTCGGCGCTGAAGCGGAGCTCAGCGGTTCCGGCGGCCTCGGCGCTGATCGGAAAGCGAACCTCCACTTGTCCGCCGCGCGCGACGCGCACCGTCTTCGTCGCGGGCCCGAGCAAGCGGACGCCCTTCAGCGCCGCGCTCACCCTCACGTCTCCCAAATCGGCGTCCTTGCTCGCGACGATCAGCGCGGCGTCGAGCCGATCTCCGCTGCGCAAAAAGCGCGGCAGCGCCGGCCGCAGCATCAATTTGCGGCTGGTGGTCACCACCGCGCTACCGAACCCGTAGCGCTCGCCGTCGCCTACGACGACCGCCATCACGCGGTAGCTCGAGAGGCTATCGGGCAGACGAAAGCGCTCGCTGACGCGGCCGTTGGCGTCCGTGAAGAGCGTGGGGTTGAAATAGGCCGTGGCACGAAAATCCTGACGCGCGTCGCCGCCACCGCCGCCACCGTCGGCGCCCTTGCCCATGCCGAGCAGCTCCCAGAACCCGGGAGCCTGAATTTTGGCGAGCTGCGTGCGGCTCTCGAGCGTCGCGACCCCCAGCGGCCGCGGCTGGGATAGCGCGCTCAGCGGATCCGGGACGCGATAACCCGTTAGAGATAGTACGCCCTCGTCGACGGCGTAGAGCGCGACCTCGGAGCTGACGGGTCGCCCAGCGCGATCGTTGACGCGCACGTCGACGCTCAGCGTCGCGCCGGGCTCGAGCTGCTTCGCGCTCGGCGTCACCGCCACGTCCAACCGGCGCGACTCCGACTCCACCACGACGTTGGCGTAGCCGATGCGGTAGGCGGCGCCGGGATGCGCGGCGGCGTCCTTGCCGAGCGGTCGAAACAGCAGCACCGAGACGAAGGCGTTGGGACGAAACTCCTCCGTCACCGGGATGGACAGCACCGGCGTCGCGCCAACCAGCTTGTGTCGCTCGCTGCGCAAGACGTTGGCGCGCTCCACCGTAACGAGCGCCTCGGCCTCCGGGAACGGCGATTTGATGAGCACCTTGGCCGTCTCGCCGACGGCGTAGCTCGGCTTGTCGAGCACCAACTCCACGCCGTTGCCGTCGTCGCTGCGCCAGCCGCTCTGGCCCGGACCCAGCGCGTAAAATCCGACCGCGGACTCTATGCTGTTGTGTCGGGCGTCGCTGGCGCGCGCGTGCAAAAGGTAATAGCCAGCCTTGGCGACGTTGAGCGAGCACGAGACGGGGCTCTGCTGCGTGACGACGTCACAGGCGCCGACCACTGTATCGACCACCTTCGAGACCGTCTGCGCGAAGGGCCCGCCGTCCACGCGCTGGTGCGACCAGCGGCGCGCGATCAAGTCGACGTGAACGCGCTTGCCAGCGAGCCGCGCGCCGTCCGGAGAGAAGGCCACGAGCTTGGCTGGCACGCGCGCGGGCGCCGTCACGAACAGCTCGCTGGGATCCGCGAGCCCGAGATAGAACTCGCCCGGATGCACCAAAATCGCGCTGCTGCCCGCGCCGCTCTGGCGTCCGACGTCAGTGACCTCCGCGTCGATGAGCACCCGCTCCGCCCCGCGCTGGTTCGGCAGCGCCAGCTTCAGCGGCGCGCGTGCCTGGCCGTGCTCGTCCAGGTGAGCGTCGGCGTTGCCGATGCTGCCGCCCTCCAGGCTCGCTGACTCGAGATCCACGAAGTACGACGCGGCGCTCGTTACGAAGCCCTCGCTGCCCGGCGGCCAGAAGCTCGCTGGCGAGCGGCTGAAGCGCGTCGACAGCGCGGCCCCAGCCATGTCCGCGCCGTAGAGGTACTCGCCATGCACGACGGTCTCGACCGTGTCGCCGCGAACGGCGCTGGTCGGCGCCGTCACCGCCACCTTGAACTCCGCGGGACGATACTCCTCGATGCTCACGTGGTGCTCGATGCGCTGCTTGCCCATCGCCGCGCTGAGCTCGTAGCTGCCGAGCCCAGCCGCCTGCGGCAGCTTCAAATCACACGCGAAGGTGCCGAAGCGGGAGACGCGAAGCTCCTTTTTGCGCAGCTCCTCGCCCTCGGGCGAGCTCAGCTTGACCGTCACCGCTTCGCCGCTCGGGATGCTGCTGCCGCGCGCCGTTTGGCGGCGCACGATGCCCTTCAAGCGCACGGTGTCGCCCGGGCGATACACGTCGCGGTCGCTGAACAGCAGCCCGTCGAGCTCGAGCTCGGCGCCGAAATTGGTCGCGACCGGCAGCTGCCACGGCTCGATGACATCGCCGACCCGCTCGAACGTCCACTCCTCGCCGGATTTCACGACCAGCAGCGCGTCCCGCGTGTGCGAGTCTTCGTCCAAGCTGGGCGCGAAATCGCTCGCTGGAATCGCGGCGAAGCCGTTGCCGTCAGTGACGTAGCGGCGCGTCGCACCACCCGGCACGATGAGCTTCACCTCCGCGTTGGGGACCGGCGCGGCGCTCGACAAGCGCGTGACCCACAGCGCCGAGCCCTGGCGCGAGAGCTTCGCGCTCACGGCCAAATCCGCGAGCTTCAGCAGGCGCGAGCGCAGCGGCGCGTCGCTGTCGCGCTCAGCCTGGGGAACTTGCGCCGACATGCCGACCACCGCGAGGGTGCCGCCGAGCGCCGCCTCCAAATCGAGCTGCGAGCGCACCAGCTGATTTTTGGTTCCGGCCGGGAGCATCAAGCGCCGCACGCCGGGGTGTCCCTTTACGAGCGCCTCGAACGCCTCCGGACCCGCGGAGAGTCCCTGTAAATCAGCCTCGTTCAGCGCGGCGTAGCTCACGCTGGCGCCCGGCGCGTTCACGGCCACGATCGGGATCGGGCCGCGCTCGGCGAGCACGAGGCTGCCGTCGCTCACCCCCAGCACCACGCGCGGGGACACATCGTCCATCGCGAGCTTCGTGCTGAACTCGCGCGCGAGTCGCTGACCGTAAATGTCGCGCAGCCCCGCGGCCACGCGCAGCGCGTAGGTTTGTCCCGGCGCGAGCCTGCCGGGCAGCTCCAGATAACTGGTGGAGCTGTCATCGCTGAACGCCGCTCGCGGCCATGGCGAGCTCGGCGTCAGCGTCACGGCGCGCACCAAGTCGCTGAGCCGCGCCGGGTTCGAGAAGCTGAGCCCGACGCCATAGCCCGGCTTGCAGGGCTCCTCCGGGGAGTCGTGGTTGCACTCGACGCCGTTCACGCGCATGGGGCCGAGAGTTCGGAACGTGAATGCGTTCACGCTGCCGGCGGGCAGCGGCCCTTCCTCACCGACGAGCTCGCTCGCGAGGCTGAACTTGATCTCTTGATCGAGCGGCAACGGCTTGCGCGGCCGGACGACGACGCTGTTCGGCTCGTCCTCGGGCGCGGCCTCGACCGCGAACGGCAGCGCACGACCGGCGGCCTCTAAGCGCCCCCAACGCGTGATCGCGTCTTTCGCGACGCGCTGATTGAAGGTGAGCCCCAGCGCGGCGTCGGGTAGCACTCCGCTCTCGCCGTCGCTCGGGATCGTCGCCGTCAGGCGCGGCCGCGGCGTCGTGAAGGTGAACTGAAAGCCGCCCTTCAAGCGCGAGCCGTCCAGCGCGCGCACGCCGTCCGGAACTTGCACGCTGATCTCGGTCGCCGGCGGGAGCGCGCCGCGCGCGGGGATGAAGCTGAGCGCACGCGCGCCGACCCAGCGCACCGTGCCCTCGATCGCCGGCCGCACGACGAGCGCGGGCGGCGCCGCGTCGGCTCGATCAAGCGCGCGCAAGGGACGATCGAACACCACGCTGATCTCCGCGCCGGGCGGCGCCTCGCCGCGCGGCGCCGCGAACACCACGCGGAAGTCACCGCTAGGAACCAGCCGCGCTTCGCTGAGGCTCGGGTTCAGCACGCCGTTCGGCGTTCGCGGACCGGAGCTGTTGCCGCCCGCGCAGGCCGCAGCGACGAGCAGCACCAACACCCCAGACCCTCTGCGGCCACGAACTCGTTCCTTCATCGTCGCTCCCGTGCTGCCAAAGAACGTTAGCAACCGCCATTCCGGCGTAAATTCTCGGAATTCGTC
This sequence comes from uncultured Sorangium sp., assembly GCA_966250485.1. Taxonomy (GTDB): domain Bacteria; phylum Myxococcota_A; class Polyangia; order Polyangiales; family Polyangiaceae; genus PMG-095. The sequence continues at coordinate 25,022 of CBINHN010000005.1, forward strand.
AGCGCGAAAGAAAGCCGCGGCGTGGCAGCTGGGACACAGGGCGTGGAGCCCTGGCCACGCGCTACGACGACGCTTTCGCGCCGACGACGAGCTCGATGCGCACCGGCGCCACCTTGGCGCCGTCCAGCGTCAGCGGCGGCGCGCCCAGCCCGAGCTCGACGCGCACCGCGCTGGGCTCCAGGTCACACTTGGAGGAGAGCGTCTCGGCTACGGCAGCGCCGCGCGCGGCGCGCACCTCGAGCACGCTCGAGTACTTGCTGGCCAGCGCTGGCGCGGGCTGCTCACTGGCGTCGAGCGCGACCACGGTGAGCGGCTTCTTACCGGCGGCTTTGGCGACGTCACACAGGAGCTGCTTGCCCGCGTGGCTCACCTCGAGCTTGCCCGCTGGGAAGAGCGCCGCGTCGGGCACGGCGAGCACCGTGCGTCCTTCGCGCGAGCCGAGCTCGACTTGTCCCTTCTTCGCGTAGCGCTCAAGCTTCGATTTCAGCTCCGAGCGCAGGGATTCGAGCTCCGAGCTCCGACCGCTCTTCGCCGCCTCGCGCTCTTTCTCGGCCTGCTCGAGCTCATCGCGACGCGCCTTGGTCGCCTTGAGCTCCGCCTGAACTTCATTCAGCGAGCGCTGGAGTGTCTGGCTCTGCTCGCTGAGACGTCGATGCTCAGCCGAGAGCGTGTCGTGCGCGCGGAACAGCGGCAGGTAATACGCGCCGACGAACGTCGCGATGACGACGAACGCCACACCGCCGAACACGCGGCCCCAACGGGTGGAGCCGGCCTTCGGGCGGGCAAACGATGGGACCGAGTCGTCATCCCAAGGGCTCTTACCCATCACTCTCAGGTACCTGGCCGGCCCGCGATTTTCCAGCGGAAGGTGGTGCGAGCGCGAATCAAGCACCATGACCGGAAAATTCCCATTTCGTCGCCACGAATCAGAAGCCGCTTCTCAATCACGCCATTAACGGTCGGCTGGCCGTGGGCAAGCGGCCGGATGACTGCTATCAATGGGCTCTCATGATCGCCGAACAAGCTACGGTGGATGCGAGCGAGCTTTGGTACGTGGCGATGGCGCCCGGCGAGACCAAGGTTCTCACCCTCGAGCAGCTCGACGATCTCTTCCGGCTCGACATCATCGATGCGGGGACGCGCGTGTGGCAGCCCGGCATGGCCGAGTGGTTGCCGCTCTCCGTCGTCGCGGGTCTCGAAGCGCCAGAGCCAGTCACGAGCCAAGCGCCGCCGCACTCGGCGCGGCGTCCGGTGGCCGCCCCGCCACCGCCGCCACAACGTCAGCGCGCGCAGCTGCACGCCGTGCCGGCGCCCGCGCCATCAGCGCCGCCGCCCGCGCCGCGCAAGACCGGCTTCGCGCAGACGGTGGATGCCTGGCCGCCCGTCGCGTTGCAGTCGCCCGCGGCCGCGAACTCGTGGCCGCCTGCTGCGGCTCCGTCACCTGCAGCCGCGAGCGCGTGGCCGCCCGTCGCCGTGCAGTCGCCGTCGTTCGCGCCCGCGCGCGTCGCGACGCCTGCTCCGGTCGAGAGCTTTCGACCGCTGGTCGTCTCGAGTCGTCCATCGGCGGCGAAGTCCGGCGGCGCTGCGGGACGGATCGTCGTCGCCTTCGCGCTGCTCGCTGGTGTCGGAGTAACGCTGTATCGCAATGACGTGCTGCACCAAGCCGCGCGCTCCGCGGGGCAAGAGGCGACGTACCTGCAGCTCGAGCGAGCGCTCGGCGGCCCTGGTTTCGGTACGCCACGCGCCATTCAGGTGCTCACCGACGCGCAGCCCACCCTCGCCGCCGCGGCGCTGACGCCCTCGGCGACCAGCACCGCGCTCGGCCATGACTCGAGCGCTCTCGGCGTCACCAAGCCGTCGACGAGCACGACGACGACCACCACCACGCCTCCGAGCCCGACGCCGAGCGAGCCTACGCAGAACGTGACGCCTGAACCCAGTCACGCGAGCACGAGCGCGACCACGCCGGCGCGGACGACCACTGCCGCGACGCCTCGCGGGTCGAGCGCGTCCAGCAAGGCCGCGACCAGCGAGCGGCGCTCCAGCGCGCGCTCCGAGGCGCGCAGCAGCGCGTCACGCCCAAGCTCGCGTTCGGAGGCCAGCTCGGGCGCCGAGCCGAGCAAGCGACTCGGATTCAAAGGGTCCACCAACGCCTACGACCCGCTCAACGGCAACCTTTGATCGCCGGCTTCGCGCGCACGCCTGCTTTGGCAGCGTTGCTCGCGGGCGCCACGCTGCTCATCCAGAGCTCGACGCTACACGCACAAAGTGACGCCGGCTCGCGCTCCTGGACGTCGCTCGCCGCGAGCACATGGCTCACGCGGGCACGCCGTCACGCCGCCCAAGGCGACACCTTGGCGGCGATTCACGACTACACCGAGGCGATCCGCATCGATCCGAGCCTCGGCGCCGCGTTGCTCGAGCTGGCTACGATTCGCAGCGCGCTCGGCGATCAGCGAGAGACCGAGTGGCTGCTGAATCGGGCCGCGTCGATCCCGGACGTGCGCGCGGAGGCGCTGTCTCGCCGCGCCCAGTTTCACCTGGGCATGGGCCAGCGCGCGCTCGCCTTGGCCGATCTGCAAGCGGCCGTCGAGGCGGGCCCTAGCCGCGAGCGGTTGCGCGCGCTGGCCGACTTCTTCGTGCAGCAGAAGGCCTGGGTCGCGGCGCTCGCGGTCTGGCGTCGCATGGCGAACACGCCGAGCCTCGGCGAGGCGGAGCGCGCCGAGGCGGCGGAGATGATCGCGGCGCTGGCCGCGCTCGCGGCCGAGGCGGACGGCGTGCAGCACGACATGTTCGAGCACAGCTGGGTGCGGCGCGCGCTGCGCCGCCACGCGACGCCGCGGCTGCAGCGCGCGCGCTGAGACTCAACGTGCGCCGAGCCGCGCCGCTACCACCGGGCGCGGCGGCGCGCTGGGCAACCCGCGGAAGCTCGCGCCTTGATCGTCGGAGACCAGCAGCGGATAGCCGCTGCCACGCTTCGCGGTCCCGTACAGCAACAGCCGCGAGCCGAGCGTCAGCAGCTGAAACGGCGGGCGTGAGTCGGCCGGGAGCGCGGCCTGCTCGCCGGCGTCGAAGGCGATGCTCGGCGGCGCCCACGTGACGCCATCGTCTCGCGACGAAGCGACCCGCACCACGCCGCCGTTCTCGACGGCGATCACCGTAGTCCCGGCCACGCGCGCCAAATCGACGTTCTCGCTGAGCAGCGGGCTGAACGGCGCCGCCGCCGGCCCTGTGAGCGGCGCGCAGGTGCGCGAAAATGGGCACAGCACCAGCGTCGCGGCCGCCTGCCCTTCGAGCCGCGCCGCCGCGATGAGCGCCGTGTCGTCGCAGGCGACCGCGAGCAAGCGGTGCTCGCCGCGCACCGCGAGCTGGTTTGCCAGCGTCTCCGTCTCCTCGCTCGATGTGACGAGCAGCGAGCCGTCTTGCGCCGAGCTCAGCGCAAAGGCGCGCTTGGGATTGCGGCCCACGCAGCGCCCCAGCCGTTCATCCGCGCCGGGCGCGCTGCGCACCGGGCGGAAGTTTTGGCCGTTGTCCGCGGTGACGAACAGGTTCTGGCCCGCCGCGTTGCCGATGCCGACGCAGAAGCCATCCGCGGTGCGCCAGCTGTTCTTCGGCAGACCGCGCTGGGCAGGTAGACCGCGCCCCGTGACCGGCTCGGGCGGCGGCACCGGATGCACCGCCTCCCGCGCGCCGAGAGAGGGTCGCACCAGGCGCGCGATGTTACCGCGCGCGAACGGCCACGCCTGCTTGGTGCGCTCGATGAGCCGCCCCGCGTCGATGCCGAGCGACGCGACGTTCAGCGTCGCGTTCGCGTCGGTGCCGTATTCGACGAAGCGGGCGGCCGGCGCGCGGTGCGCCGCTTCGATGCGCGCGTCGGCGCTGATCTCGCGCGCCGCCTTGGCGCAGCGCGCGAAGGGCGCATCGCCCGGCGCAGACGCCACCAGCCGGCGGCGCAGCAGCTTGCGAAAACCAGCCGCATCATCACGGATCAGCTCGGGCCCGGTGGGACCGGCCATGCACAGCGCGTAATCGGCGAGCGCTGAGCCGAGCGCGTGAATGTCCCACGCCGCGCGCGCCCGCGGGTAAATCGAGCTCGCGCCGAAGCCCACCAACCCCAGTAGCAACACGTGGCGCAGCCGGAACGGCAAGGGCCACTCCGGCTGCTGCGGACGCGCTACGGGGCGCGGAGGCGACGGTAAAGTTCGGACGGGCGCCGGCGCTACACGCCAACGCTCGCGGGGCTCGGGGACTCGAACGGGCACGCTCGCACGCTAAGCGTTTGCGAGCGGGCCGGGCAAATCTCCGGCGAGGTCTACAGCATCCCGCCGCGCTGCTGCTCGTCCGCGCGCAAGCGCTTGCGCCGGCGACGAGCGGCCTCGCTCATCTTCTTTCGGCGCTTCACCGACGGCTTCATGTAGTGACGGCGACGCTTGAGCTCGCGGAGGATGCCCTCCGCCGCCATGCGGCGCTTCAGGTGCTTGATGGCCCGTTCGATGCCCTTGTCTCCGACTTGGACTTCGAGGGGCTTGCAGGTGACGGCTTCGCTAGGATTCGGCAAGGGACGCGCTGTTTGACATAATTGCGCCCCGAACGCAAGTCACGCTTTGCTGCGCCGGCCAAGCAGCCTACAGCGCGTTCGAAGGAGTCTTTTCGTGCATACGGATCTCACGTCCGTCGAGCCAATCACGCCGCCTGCGGAGGCACGCCCGCGTAGCACGCGGCGCGTCCAGAGACCGCTCGAGCCGCCGCAGCCGCACGCCGATGTGGAGACGGTGGTGCCCCTCGCCCACTCCGCGGCGCTGCTCTTCACGTTGCGAGCCGCCGAGGCGTATCTCTATCCCCATCCCTTCGCTGACGTCGGAGCCGCGTGGGGCCGCCGCTACCGTGACAGCGTAACGCAGCCGCCGCTCTTCGATCGCCACGCCGCGGCGTTCGAGTGGGACCACGACCGCTGGACGCTGAACGTCATCGGGCACGGCCTGCTCGGCGCCGAGCTCTACTATCGCCCGCGCCGCTGCGGCTGGTCGCCGCTCGCGTCACTGGCGTTCGCGACCTCTGCGAGCATCGCGTGGGAGTACGCCTTCGAGGGCAATGGCGTGCGGCCGTCCGCGCTCGATCTCGTTTACACGCCGCTCGCCGGCATGCTGCTCGGGGAGGGACGATACTGGGGCGTGCGCTGGTTGAGCTCGCTCGGCAGCGGCCCCGTGCGCGCCGTGGGCAGCGCGTTGCTCGATCCATTCGGTGAGCTCGAACGTTCGTTCGGCGCGCGCTGCTGAACGGACTACACTCGCGCGGTGACCGCTGACGACGTGATTCGCTGCCTGGAGCTGCGCGCGCACCCCGAGGGTGGCTACTTCAAAGAGGTGTTTCGCTCCCCCGAGCTAGTGGCGAACGAGCGACGCACGCGCAGCGCCTCCACCGCGATCTACTTCTTGTTGAAGAGCGGCGAGTTCTCCGCTTTTCATCGCGTCAGCTCTGATGAAGGTTGGCACCACTACGCGGGCGACGCGCTCGAGCTCGTCGTGGTGCGGGGCAGCTCCGTCAAACGCGAGCGCCTCGGCCGCGATCTCGCGGCGGGTGAGCGTCCCTTCGGCGTCGTGCCGGCGGGAGCCTGGCAAGCGGCGCGCCCCATCGGCGCCGAACACGGCTATGCCCTCGTCGGCTGCACCGTCGCGCCCGGCTTCGACTTCAGCGATTTCGAGATGCCGCCGCGCGCCACGTTGCTGGCGCTGCTACCCGAGCACGGCGAGCTGGTTCGCTCGTTCACGCGAGAGTGAAGCGATGACCGTGGCCGACGTTGCCTTTGCCTTCGAGCTCGGCTTGCCGAGCTGGGCGGCTCCCCTGCTGGGCGAGCTGCCCGCGACCTTCGACACGCTCGAGAGCCGGCTCGAGCTGGTCATCAGCTGGTCCCGCCTCAATTTCGAGCGCGACACGGGCGGCCCGTTCGCGGCCGCTGTCTTCGAGCGCGACAGCGGGCGGCTGGTGTCCATCGGCGTCAATCGCGTGGTGCCGAGCTCCTGCTCCGCGGCTCACGCGGAGATCATGGCGCTCTCGCTCGCGCAGCGCCGGCTCGGGACCTTCGATCTCGGCGCGCCCGGACTCCCCGCGCACGAGCTCGTCGTCAATTGGCGTCCCTGCGCCATGTGCTTCGGCGCGCTGCCTTGGTCGGGCGTGCGCTCGCTGGTCATCGCCGGCGGCGGCCCCGAGCTGGACGCGCTCACCGGCTTCGATGAAGGTCCGGTGCCGGCCAACTGGGTCGCCGAGCTCGAGCAGCGCGGCATTCGTGTGCAGGAGGGGCTGCTGCGCGACAGCGCGTGGCAAGTGTTCGTCGATTTCGCGGCCAGCGGCCGCCTCGTGTACAACGGCCGCGGAGCGAGCCGCGCTGCGCGCTGAGCGCGCGCCACGCGCCGTTGCCGCTATTCTGCGTCTTCTTCGCCCGCGTCGCTGCGGCCCGACTGCAGATCGATGTACGCGCGGAGCAGACCCATCCTGCGCCGCGACTCTTCGCCGAGCGAGTCCCACAGGTTGTCCTGCTCGTCCGGATCCTTCAGCACGTCGTAGATCTCTTCCGCGGAGCCGCGGCTGATGACCTTGAGCCCGTCGGGGAAGAGCATGGCCTTCTCCTTCGGCTTCTCCATCAAGATCACGCGATTCGGATCCATACGGCCGCCCTTGAGCACGGGCACGAGCGAGTCGGCCATCCACCAGCCTGGTGTCGGCACATGAAAGAGATCGAAGATGGTCGGCCCCATATCCATCAGCGACACGAAGTCGTCCACGACGCGCGGTTTGACGCCAGGGATCTCGATCATCAGCGGAACGTGCACCATCACCTCGTACAGCGTCTTGTTGTGGTGGAACACGCCGTGCTCGCCGAAGCCCTCGCCGTGGTCGGAGCCGATGATCAGCGCGGTGCGATCGGCCAAGCCCAGCTCGCGAATGGCCTTGCGCAGACGGCCCACGTGACGGTCGGAGAGCGCGACCTCTACGAGATAGGCGTCGTGCTCGCTGTCCACCTTCGCGCCGCGCCGGTAGTACGGAGCGTGTGGGTCGATGATGTGGCTGTACAGAAACAGCGGCTCGGAGTTGTGACGCCGCAAGCGCTCGATGGCCTGATCGACGATCTCTTGAGTCCGCGGGATCTCCCCCAGATCGGGCGACTCATCGAACTGCTCGTCGAAGCCGCGCACGATGCCGATGCGCGGCACCAGCATCTTCTCCACCGCGACGAACGTCGCCGTCTTCACGTGCGCGCGTTGCAGCAGCTCCGGTAGCCGCGGCTCCAGATCGCGCTCCAGCGTGGGGCGGCCCCGCGAGCGCGACCAGTTCCAGTTCAGCATCGAGTAGTGGCGCCCGGCGAACAGCGCCGCCAGGCTGAAGCGCGTGTCGCTGCCGGAGCTGCGCGCCTGACTGAAGTACACGCTGTTGCGCTTTATCTCCTGCAGGTTGGGCGCGATGTCCTTGTACTTGGGCTCGAACACCTCCAGGCGCAGCGCGTCGATGGTGATGAAGATCACGATCGGGGGTTGCCGTAGCCAAGGCGTGCTGGCCGGCGCCAAATCGGGCCGGCCCTTGCGCGATTGGAACGCCGCGCGCAGCGCGTACGGGATGCTCACGTTGCCGATCTTCGCCGGTGCATACCAGCCGCGTAGCCACGGCAAGAGCACGGTCGTGTCGCGCTCCAACATCTGCACGAACACGGCGCTCGGCGGCTTCACGAGCACCGTAGCGAGGGCAAAGCCGACGCTTAGCAGCGTCGCGAGCGCGGCGGGCCACAGCCGGCGCCAGCGCGGGCCGGACTTTGCGGCCTCGCCAGCGCCGTCCCAGCTCAGCGCGCTCTGCACGCGCAGCTGCGCGCGCGCCGGCAACGCGCGTCCGGTCAGCGCGACGCCAGCGAGGCTGGCCGCGATCAGCGTCGCGCCCGAAGCGGCCAGCAGCAGGTGCAAGCCGGGGTAGCCGCTGCGCAACACCCAAGGGTTCGCCGCGATGAACGCCAGCCCCAGCATCACGCCGACGCTGCGCAGTCGGTAGCGCGCGGCGACGCGGCCGAGCACGTAGCAGAGCGGAACCACGAGCGACGCGAGCGCGCACGCCAGGTACAGCGCCCCCTTCCCGCTCCCGAAGCGCTCCACGGCGCCCGCCAGATCATCCGGCAAAACGACTTGCGCGAGCAGGGCGGAGACGAGCGCGACCAGCAGCGGCGCGCTCGCTGTCCTCAGCGCGCTACGAGTAGGCGCGAAGCGCCGCCAAAGCGCGGCTCCCAGCGCGGCCGCCAGCGCCACCGCAAGGACGTGCCCCAAGTCGAAGACGTAATGCCCAAGGCGCGCCAAGCCACCACGCGCCGGGAGCGCCCGCGAGCTGATGTCGACGACGTTCAACACCGCAACAACGGTCCAGCCTATGAAGATGGCGCTCGCGCCGCTGACCCGAGCCCCGCGCGCTGGCATCGACGATGGACCTGCCTCCGGTGCCGCATCCAAGACGGTTCCTGAACTTTCGCTTCCGGACGACACAGACAGTTCCCCGAAATGTTGCAAAAAGCTCCAATTTCACAAAACACCAGCTCGGTCAAGCGACCGCGCCGACGTTTCGGGCGCAGGCACCCTTGGGCACACTGCGGGATGACATCCCGACTGCTGGAGGGGCGCGAACGCGGGCCGTCCGCGCGGATCGTCGTCGCTAGACGTGAGGCGGCGCCCGATCAACGCAAAAACGGTGGAGCATAACCCTTACGTCGCAGACGGTGCACATTCAAGAGGAGCCGAAGGGTCGCGAGCGGCTCGGCTACGAGTTCGTCAACGTCTGCCAAGTTCTCACGCTCGAATGGATCGCGCGTGAGGTCGTAAAGCTCTGTACGATCTTGTTCGTCGTCCACGATGACTTTCAGACCGCTAGCCGTGATCAGCGCGTGCATACGTCGCGTGTGCGCGAGCAACGGTCGAGTCAGAGGGCGCGTGCCGCCGCGCAGGAATTCAACCAAACTTTGCCCCATGTATGTGCCAGGGGTCTCAACGCCCATGAGGTCCAAAATTGTCGGTCCAAGGTCGATCAGGCCAACGCGCGAATCCACGGTGCGCTCGACGCGATTTGGCATCCGAAATAGCAGCGGGACGCGCAGCGTCTCATCGTACAGCGTTGTCCCGTGCGTGCGAGAGCGGTGCTCGCCGAACGCCTCCCCATGATCCGCGGAGAGGATTAGCAATGAGCGGCCGCGAAGTCCGGGAGCGTCCAAGGCCGTCAGTAAGCGACCGAGCTGCTCGTCGACGACCTCCACCTCCGATAAGTAGCGGTCGAACGGCGCGTCGCCACGGTGCTTTCCGAGTGTATAAGGCGCATGAGGATCAGAGAGGTGCGCGAATACGAACGTCGGTCTTTCATCCAGGCTCGAGAGCACCGGGAGCATCGCATCCAAAACTGGTGGCGAGGGCGTGTAGTAGTTCTTGGCTTTGTCGTAGGGAACATACGTTTCTTCGTCGAACCCGCGCACGCTGCCGTTGCCGTTACGCAGCCAGAAGATGCTTTGAAAATTTAGGGTGTGGACGTGCGCCCGTTGAAGCACCTCGGGGAAGCGCAGGCTGTGATCCTCTCGTGGAGCATAGGAGCCGCCACTTGGAATCGGCGTCCAATACTGCTGCGGGAAATAGCTGCTCATGAATAGTGAGGAAAGCGAGAGCTTCGTCAGAGTGGCAGCAGCGCGGGCACGCGAAAAGCGTATGCTTTCCTTACGCAATCGCGCGATATTCGGCAAAAGCGAATCGTATTTAGCTGAGTTCACCACGTCGGCTCGCAACGCATCGACCGTGATGAGTACGATCACGGCATTCTGCGGCAAGAGCGGCGGCTGACTCGCTGGAATTGGACCGCGGGTGTCACGCGGCGTGAACCACTCTCCGTGCCCACGTATCACGCGATTCCGAGCGCCCGCAAAAACCACGCGCGCGCGCGACGCGAGGCGATAGAATGCCGAGCTCTCTGACCGTCCCAGCAGCACCTTCACTTGTGCCGGCAATGGTGCAAACAGCGGCAGAAGTCCGATGGCGGCGATCAGAGAGAACAGTACCCAAGAGCGCCGACGGGAACGTCGCACTAGCGCGCCGGTCGCCTGCGAGAGCCACCGAGGCGAAGCGCTCGCCAGTGCAGTCGCGGCCAAGCTCGTACTGACAGCAGCGAGGCACAAATGAATACCAAAGTAGTCCGCCGGCAGCACCTGGGCATTCACGCCCATGACCGCGAGCGCGGCGACGAGGAGAGCGGGGCGACCGTAGCGAATTTTCGCGACGACGCGCCCCGCGAGCAGGACCAACATCGGCGTTGCGAGCGCGAGCGACAGCGTACCCAATGCGAGGACCAACCACGCAGGCACACTGACCGCGGCCTCCTGGCTAAAGTGCTCCAGGTCATCGGGGAGGGTTAAGGCGCCGACGCCCACCGAAATCGCAGCAAAGAACCACCAGCGCCACCGTCGCAGCCAAGTCAGGGAAAAGGCCCAGACAGCAGCGCTCGCGAGCAGACCGACGAGTGCGAACGTCCCTCCATCGATCACGTGAAGCACGACGCGCTCCCACCACGTCGCGTCGACTCCCATAAGCAACAGCTGGTTCAAGGCGCCGACGGCTAACACCCCAAGCAGCACGCCAAGCGCCCGCATCGACGCGCTGGGTACAGGCATGTCATCGCCTAGCCGGCCGTCGACACAATCGGACGAAAGAACACTCATCTAGCGCCTCTGCCACAGCTCGACCGGCTGGACCAGCATGGCTCGCAGGCTACGCGCGGCCGCCCGAGCTGCACTCTGCGCTGCACGCATCATCACGAGCTCCCCGCCAAGACCCGAAGGTCATCCCGAGGTCGCGCCGTGAGGCCTTTGGACTCTTGAGAAATTCCGCGCGAACTGGCGCGGAAGGGCGCCGGACGTAGACTGCCCCCGCGTTATGGATGCTCGGTTGAAACCTACCCACGTCAAGGCACCGCACGGCGCGACCGCGCTCGAGATCACTTGGGGCGACGGCCACCGCTCGCGGCTGCCGCACGAGCTGCTGCGCGGCTATTGTCCCTGCGCGGGATGCCAGGGTCATTCTGGGACGATCAAGTTCCAGAGCGGCGGCAACCTGACGCTGCGAGAGCTCGCGCAGGTCGGCAACTATGCGCTGTCGTTCGCCTGGGGCGACGGTCACGACTCGGGCATCTACAGCTTCCGCTATTTGCGCGCGCTCGGCGATCTCGTGGACGCTCAGGGAGCCGACGCCGTCAAGGCGCTGGGCGAGCTGCCGCGAGCCTGAGCCGTGACCGAGCGCATCGCGATCGTCACGAGCTCGTATCCGAGCGCGCCGGGTGACTTCGCTGGGCATTTCGTGGAGTGCGAGGCGCGCGAGCTCGTACGCAGCGGACATGATGTGACGGTGTTCACGGCCGGTAGACGTGAAAGGTGGGTTCGCGCGGGTGAGCCCACGGTCGTGCGCTTCGCCGACGGGGGCGCGAGCGGCGCTCCTGGGTTGTTGCCGCGCCTGCGACAGCAACCGCTGCGCGCCGTCGGCGTGGCGCGCTGGCTGCTCACGACGCGCCGCGCGCTGCAACGCGAGGCGCCGTTTTCACGCGTGATCGCGCACTTCATGCTGCCGGTTGCGCTGCCCTTGCTGAGCGGCGCCGCGCTGCGGAGCGCGGAGCTGGAGCTCGTGGTTCACGGCTCGGATTTGCGCATGATGAGCCGCTGGCCCGCGCCGCTCGCGCGCGCCGTGTTGCAGTGTTTGCGCGCTCGCAACGCGCGCTTTCGCTGCGTCTCGCTCGAGCTGCTGCGCGAGCTCGAGCGCCTCGCGGGGCACGGGCTCGGCGAGGTCGCCGAAGTGAGGCCGGCCAGCATCGAGGTCGCGAGCGCGCCCGGGCGCGACGCGGCGCGCAGAAGACTCGGAATCGCCGCTGAGCAACGGCTGGTCGTCGTCGTGGGACGGCTCATCGCGTCAAAGCGCGTGCACGAGGCGCTGGCCGCGGCTCGTCTGCTGTCCGATGTCGCTGTGTTCGTGCTGGGCGATGGCCCCGAGCGCGCAGCGCTAGAGTCGCAGTTTCCGAGCGTGCAATTCCTGGGCGCCGTAGAGCGCCCGCTCGCGCTGACCTACATTGCAGCCGCCGACGCGCTGCTCTCCGCCTCACGCTGGGAGGGCGCTCCCACGGCGATCCGCGAGGCGCGCGCGCTGGGCGTCACCGTCGTAGCCAGCGCAGCGGGTGATTTGCCGAGCCTGGCGCGCGACGACGCGGGCTTGTGGGTGGTCGCGGGCTAGGCTCCGCGCATGCGCGGCAGGAGCTCGGCGAAGTTGCAGGGCTTGGTGCGGCTGTCGAGCTGAGGCACCAAGATCTTCTCGAGCGCCAAGCGCACGGCTGCCGTGGAGCCTGGCAGCGCGAACACCAGCGTCCCCCCACACAGCGCCGCCTCCGCGCGCGACTGGATGGTCGAGGCGCCGATCTCGGCGTAGCTCAACATGCGAAATAGCTCGCCAAAACCCGGGATCGGCTTGCTCACGAGCGGCGCCATCGCTTCCGGCGTGATGTCTCGCGCGGTCAGGCCCGTACCACCCGTGAGCGCGATCACGTCGTAGCTCCCAGCTTGGATCGCCTCGCGCAGCGCGGCGCGTAGCTGCTCGAGCTCGTCTTTGATGATGCGCGGGCCGCTGACGCGATGCCCCGCTTGCAGCAGCGTGTCGCGCAGCAACGCACCGCTTTTGTCGGTGTCTGGCGTGCGCGTGTCGCTGACCGTGACGACCCAAATAGAGAGACCACTCATGGTCGAAGCGTAGCAGCGCCGGAGCTCGGCTTGCCCGAAGGTTTCCGGCGTCCTAGGCTCGCAGCAACGTGTCTGGCGCCCCACACAGGACGCTCCGGAGCGGCCTGGCGTCGCTGCTGCTGCTCGCCTGCTCGCGAGCGCCGCAGAGCGCGCCGCACGAGCCCGCGCCGCGAGCGAAGCCGCCGCTCGCTGAGCGCGCTTCAATGACGCTCGCGCCCAATACGGCGCCCAGCAGCGCTCCGACTACGCCGCCTCCGCTCGCGTCCGCGACGGCGAGCGCTGCCCAACCGTCGCCGCCGCCGCCAGCGCCCTTCGAAGGCGGACCCCGCGCCGTGACCAGCGAGCACGGGCTGGTAGTGGCCGTCGAGGCGCAGGCCGCGCGCGCCGGCGCGCAGATCCTCGAAGCGGGTGGGAACGCCGTGGACGCGGCCATCGCGACGCTGTTCGCGCTCGCGGTCACGCACCCGAGCGCCGCGAGCCTGGGCGGCGGCGGGTTTGCGCTGGTGCGCCCCGCAGGCTCGCAGCCGGTCGCGCTCGACTTCGTGCCGACGGCGCCCGCCGCGCTCACGCGCGAGGCGTTCGATCGCATGATCGCGAGCGGCGGCATGGGCCCGCGCTCGGTGGGGGTGCCCGGTCTCGTCGCCGGCTTGGCGGAGCTGCATCAACGCTTTGCGTCGCGTCCCTGGGCGACGCTCATCGCGCCGGCGCTCGCGCTCGCGCGCGGGCAGGTGCTCGGAGCTTGGCCCTCCGCGCTGGTCGCCGCCAGCCGCAAGGATTTGGCGAAGGACCGCGCCGCGCGCCGGATATTTCTGGAGAACGACCGAGCTCGCGCGCCGGGCTCGCGCTTCACGCAAGCGGATCTGGCCTGGACGTTGGAACGCCTCGCGCAGCACGGCGCACAGGACTTCTATCAGGGTGCCATCGCCGAACGGCTGGTCCGAGCGCTCGCCGCGGAGGGCTTTCGAGCGCAGGATTTGGCGAGCTACCGCGCCATCGAGCGAGCGCCGCTGCGCCTTCGCTATCGCGACGTCGAGGTGGTGACCATGGGTCCGCCGTCCGCCGGCGGCGTCGCGCTCATTGGCACCTTGCTGGCCGCTAAATCGGCAGAAGAAGCCGCGCCTGGCTCCGCCGCCGCGGTTCACACCTTGCTCGAGGCAGAGCGCCGCGCGCAGGCGGAGCGGCGCTATTCGGTGCTCGATCCCGACGCGCTGTCCAGCAGCGAAGTCGCCGCGCGCCGCGCGCGGTGGCTCAATGCCGCGTTCTGGTTGCGCGTGCCGATCGACCCGCAGCACGCGACGGCATCGGATACTTTGCGGCCGAACAGCGCGGAGCTGGTCGCGGAGAGCGCGCATACGACGCACGTGTCGATCGTCGATCGCGAGGGCATGGCCGTCAGCTTCACGACCACGCTGTGCGCTTCCTTCGGCGCGCGCATCGTCGCGGCGGGTACGGGCATCGTGCTCAATAACGCCGTCGCCACCTTCGCGAGCAGCGGCGAGAATCAACCCGTGCCCGGCCGTCGCACGACGAGCTCGATGGCGCCAACGCTCCTCCTCAGTGACGACCGCACGCTGGCCGTGTTGGGGACGCCCGGTGGGGATACGATCCCGAGCACGCTGGCGCAGATCGTCCGCCACTTGGTGGACGAACGTCTGCCGCTGGATAGCGCCATCGAAGCGCCGCGCTGGCACCACGGGTTCCGCCCCGACCGCGTCCGCTACGAGCCCGCGCTACGGCGTGAAGGCGCGCTGCTGAAGCAGCTCGCCGCGATGGGTCATCAGTTGTTCCCCTCCCGGCACCGCTTCGGGGACGCGAATTGTATCGTGCTCGATGGCTTGCGCGCCGCTGGCTACGCCGACTCGCGTGAGCCGGGCGTGGCCATCGCCGCGCGCGCGCCGCAGTGAAGGGCGCGCTGGAGAATGCTCGGGCTACGCGCTCTCGCGCGCCGGCTTGGGGCGCTGCGAGGGGCGCAGCGGCGGTCTGCCAACGCAGGCATGCATCGGCTCTCGCGTAAACGCCGCGGCCCCGCGCGGCAGCGGCGAATTGAAGGCGTCCTCACCCGGGCTTCGAGGCAGCAGATGGGCCCCCGAGTGATCCGACGGCGGGCCGCTGTCGAGCGCCTCGAGCGCCTCGGGTGCCTCAGGTGCGGTAGGTGGCGCTGGTTTGGCGACCAGCTCGGAGACGCTGGGCGTCGACGGCGGCGGCGAGACCGGCATCACCGAACGCCGTGACACCGGCAGCGATGAAAGCGAGCGGGGCGGCGCAGCGGACTGAGGCTGCGGGCGCACGCTCGGCGTGAGCGACTGCGGCGCCACCGAGCGCGGCGCCGTGGACAAGGGCGCCATGGACAAGGGCGCGGTCGACAGCGGGGCGGCGCGGCTGTCGGGCTCCGCTTCGCGACCGCGCAACACGACCGGCATCTTCTCGGAGGAGCCGGGCGGCGCGGCGACGGTGGGGATGCCCTCGTTCGGCGTCAGCGAACGGATCGGAATACTCTGCGGCCGCGCGATCGGCAGGACGTCGAGGGCGTGGCTCTTGCGTCGGCTCTCCAAGAACAGCAAGCGGTGCCAGAGCCGATAAGCGACCGGCAAAACCACGGCCCACAGCGCGAACACCATGAACGCGCCGAGCGCGACGCGCGCGATGCTGGCCTCCGGATGGCGCGCGGCGCTGATGACGGCCACCGCGACGCTGACACCGACGAGCAGCCCGGCTCCAGCGCGGATGCGCAGCGACGGACGATACGACTTTTTGAAGCGCGGGTACTCGCGCGCGCAGTGGGTGCACCACTCGTCTTGACCGACCTGATGCTCCGGGCAGATCTGCCCCCCGCACGCGGCGCATACGTTGCCGTAGCTCGGCTTGCCGCACACGGAACAGGGAAAATGCGCCGGCACCTCTTGCAACGGTCGCGCGGCGCCGCGCGCCGCCGTTCGTTCCGCCCGCTCCGCTCGCTCTGCCTCGGGCGCGCGCGAGTGGCGCGGCGGCAACGAGGGCGGCACGTCGACCTTCGGGACCATGGCGCCGAGCTCCGGCTCGCCGTGCGAGCGCGCGCGGCTGCGCTCGAGCAGCATCACGAGGTCGGGCCACATCGCGGACAGCTGCGCTTCCGAGATTTCGAGGTACTGCGCCGCGTCGCCAGCGGCTGCAAGCTCGATGGCCAAGCGCGTGTCCGGGAGCGGCAGGACGTAGGCCAACAGATCCGCGAGCCGCAGCGTCTCGACCATAGCGGCGAGCACCGTGTCTTGCAGCGCGCGGGCGGGCGCGTGATGCGAGGCGATGACGCGCGGTACGGGCTCGGGGATGTTCCACGCCGCGAGCACGTGCGCGCCGAGCACCGCGTGATCGAAGCCGAACACCCGCCGCTCCGCGAGGTGCATCTGATCGGGGGCGTGGCCGAACTCCTGCAGCAGCTCCGCGTAGCGCTCGCGCTCGGCGTCGAGCAGCATCAGCTTGCCGATGTCGTGCAGGAAGCCGCACGTGAACAGCTCGTCGTGCGGCAAGCCGAGGTGAACCGCGAGATAGCGGCACAGCGACCCGACGATCGCCGCGTGCTCCAACAGCTCCACGCCGACACCGTTGGTGCCGTCGAAGAGATCGAGGATGGCCGCGGTGGTGGCGACCTGATTCAGGCGCCGCGTACCGACGAGCACGGCCGCGTGGCGCACGGAGGTGCAGCGCACCTTGAGCCCGTAGCCCGCGGAGTTGACCAAGCGCAGGAGCCGCGCCGAGAGCGCCGGATCGCTCTCCAGCACGCCCACGACCTGCTCGATGCGGGTGTTGGCGTTGCGCGTCAGCTCGTCGAGGCGGCGCGCTGCCAGCGGGAACGGCTTCGCGCCGACGATGCGCGCGCCCACGGCGGCGAGGCTCGCCGCCGCGCGACCCTCTGCTTCGCGATCCTCACCGTCGCCGAACCACAGCTCCTCATCGAGGGCAAAGCTCGGCGTGGCTGCGCCGACCGGCGCCTTGCTGCGCTGTTGCATCACTCGGCGGCGGCTTGGTCGCGCGACGCTTCGCCGTCCTGCTCGCGAACGAACAGCTCACGCGTCGAGAAGCGCGAGCCATCGAGGATCAGCTGCGCGCCCTTGCGCGTCGCCACGTTGACGACGATGGGCGCCAGCAGGTTGACGGTCGCCGGCTGGCCTTGCGGCGCCGAGAGGACCACCATCACCGCCAGCTCGTCGACGTTGCCGCCCAGCCCCAGCTCGCTCGCGCTGGGCTCGATGGCGACGTCGGGGTACTTGGCGCCGAACACGTGCGCCGACACCACCGGCAGCGCGATCGCCGGCGACTGCGTCGACTGCAACCAAGCGAGAAAGCCCGTGCTGCTGTGCGGAAGCAGCACGAACTGGCGCTCGTTCGGGAAACCGATGATGCCCTGCGCGAAGTCGAGGATTTGCTCGTCGTCGATCTCGAGCGCGCCGAAACGTTCTGTAACGATGTTCATGACCATGTCCTAAAACCCTTTGCCCTAGCTGGGCGGTGAATCGATGCGTCTTTGGATTGCAGCGGGCGTGCCAAGCTGAATGACGAAGACCGTGCGCGGCGGAGCTCAGCGCTTGCGACGAACACCGCGCTCGATGCGCGCCCGAATCAAGTGAACGGCCTCGGAGTGCAGCTGGCACACGCGGGACTCCGTGACACCCAGCACTTCACCGATCTCGCGCAGGCTGCACTCCTCTTGATAGTGCAGCGCCAAGACCAAGCGTAGCCGCTCCGGCAGCTCCTCGATCGTACGCACGATGGTGGCCTCGAGCTCCGCGCGCGCGGTGCTCGCCTCCGGAGACGGCTCCGTCGCCAGCGGCTCGCCGCTGGCGCCGAGCTCCAAGCGCGCAAAGCCGGCGTCCGAAATTTGTCCCAGCAGATCCTGGTACGCGGCCAGCGACAAACCGAGCTCGCCAGCCACCTCGTCTTCGCTCGGCATGCGGCCGAGACGCTGCGTGAGCTCACCCGCGGCCGCGCTGATGCGGCGCGAGGCGCCGCGCAGCTTGCGCGACAAGGGATCGAGCACGCGCAGGTAATCGAGGATCGCTCCGCGCACTCGGTACGAGGCGTACGCCTCGAAGTGCTCGTCCTGCATACCTTCGGCGCGCCGCTGCAGCGCCTCGGCCATGCCCACCCACCCCGCCGACAAGATGTCGTCGAAGGTGATACTCGACGGCAGCTGCCGGATCGTGCGCATGGCGATGCGCCGTACGAGCGGCATATAGCGCTCGTAGAGCTTCTGGTCCTGCGCTCGATCGCGAGCGGGGCGCGTGGCCGTGGATTCCGACAACGAGACGATCTCCGCGCTCATCCAACGTCAGTTCGAAAGAGCGCCGAAAGGGCGGCGTCGACGGAGGCGTCCTGAATGTCTTCCGGTACGCGCGGGCCATCGCAGAGGTACGCGAGCGGAAGCTGGAAGGGCAGCGCCGCGTGCAGCGCGCCCCCGACCTGCTGCGTCTCGTCCAGCTTGGTCACGATCACGTCGCTGATCTGCGGCTCGGCGTAGGCCTTGACCACGCGCTCGGCGTCGCTGGCGCGCAGCCAGGCGGGGACGCACAGCGCCACGTGCACCTGGTGGCTGGTCACGCTGCGCAGACACTCGGCGAGCAGCGTGCCGACGCCGTTCGCGGAGCGGCCCGCGGTGTCGACGAGCACCAGGTCGCTGCGCACCTCGCGCAGCGCGCGCTGAAAGCCCGAGAGCTCATGCGCCACGTGCAGCGGGATGCCCATCAACGCGGCGTAGCGCTGCCATTGCTCGACCGCGCCGACGCGGAACGTGTCCAGGCTGATCACGCCCACGCTGCGTCCGAGATCGAGCCGCGCGCGGGCCGCCAACTTGGCGAGCGTAGTGGTCTTCCCGACGCCCGTCGGACCGACGCAGGCGATCACCTGCGGCGCAGCGTTGCCGATCAGGTTTTCCCGCACGTTGATGCGCTGCCGTACGCGCTCGACGAGCCACGCGCGCAGCGACTCACGGCCCTTCTTGGCAGGGCGCGCTGCGCCGCTCGTGAGCTCGCGCGCCAGGGTGCCCTCGAGGCCCGCCGCGTGCAGCATGGCCAGCGCCCGCTCGCGGGGCGGCAGGCTGTTGTTGAGCTCTTCCACCATGGCGCGCAGCTGGTTGAGCTCGCGCTCCACGTCGGGGCTGGTGCCGCGCCCGAGCAGCGCGAAGCTCGCGCCGCTGCTGGTAGCGCGCTCGTTCGCGGCGTTCTTGGCCGCTCCGGCGCGCAGCCCGGCCTTGGACGCAAACGGCCAATCCAGGCCTGCCGGCGCCGCGGCCGTCACTTCCACATACGAACGTTCGAGGCCGCCGGCGTGACCGTTCGTCACCTGACGGGTGGTCTCGATCAGCGCGTTGGGCCCCAGGGTGGCCTTGACCTGACCCAGTGCTTCTTTGAGATCTGCGCCTCGAAACGACTGATACTGCACGATTTAAACCTCCTCGCGCTGGGCGAGTGAAACATTGCGACGGTTCACGCTGCCGCCTTTCCGAAGCCCACCGTCTCGAAGGGCTTGATTCCGACGTCGGGCTCCAGCTCACGGAAGCTCAGCACCGCGAGCTCGGGGCAACGGCGTTCGGCGAAGGCGCGCAGATAGCGGCGAATATCCGGGCTGGTGATGGCGCACGGCGAGCGCCCCGCGAGCATCATGCGCTTGGACGCGGCTTCGAGCGCGACGCCGAGCCGCTGCGCGAGCTCGGGGTCCAGCGCGCCGCCGGTGCCCGTCGCGATCTCGCGCAAGGAGCGGCGGAACATTTCCTCGACCGGCGCGTCCAGCACCAGCGCCGAGACCGTCCCGTCGCTGCCGGTGAACGCGGCGGTAATTTGCCGCGAGAGCCGCTGGCGAATGAGCTCGGTGAGCTGCTCGGGGTCGCGCGTGCTGCCGGCGATCTCCAAGAGGCCTTCCAACAGACTGCGCAGGTCCCGGATGGAGACGCCTTCGCGGAGCAAGTTGCGGAACACGCGCAGCACCTCCCCCAGCGAGAGCAAGTTCGGGACCAAGTCCTCGACGAGCTTCGGCGTGCTTCGCGCGAACACCTCGAACAGGTGCGCCAGCTCCGCGCGGCCCAGGATGTTGTGTGCGTTCTCACGCACGACCTCCGACAAATGCGTCGCGATCACCGTCGTGTGGTCGACCACGGTGTAGCCGAGCGCCTCCGCGTACTCGCGATCGCGCGCGCGGACCCAGCGCGCCGGAGTGCCGAAGGCAGGATCGGTGGTGGCCTCGCCGTCGATCGCGGGCGCGTTGCCGCTCGGGTCCATGGCCAGCAGGCGGCCGGCGCGCGTCGTCCCGCGCGCCACTTCGGTGCCCAGCAACAGGAGGCGGTACGCGCCCGGCGGCAGCTGCAGGTTATCGCGGATGTGCACCGGCGGAATCACGATGCCGAGATCGAGCGCCATCTGCTTGCGCAGCGCCGAAATACGGTCGACCAAGTTCCCGCCCATCTGTGGATCGACCACGTGCACGAGCTCGTAGCCGACCTCCAGCGCGAGCACGTCGATGGGCAGCGCCGCGTCGATCTCCTCCGCGGAGCCCGGCTTGGCCGCGGGCTTGTCATTCGGCGCCTCCTCCGCGGCGTCGGGCGGGGCCGGCGGCTTGGCGCGCGCGACCATCACCAGCAGCCCGGCCAGGCCAAGAAACGGCAACGCCGGCATGCCCGGCAGCAGCGCGAACAGCGTCAACACCCCGGCGGTACCGGCGACAGCGCGCCGACTGCCGAACATTTGTACGCGCAGCGCCCGCCCCAGCTGATCGCCGGTCGCCGAGCGCGTCACGACCACGCCGGCCGCCGTCGAGATCATCAGCGCCGGAACCTGCGACACCAGCGCGTCACCGACCGAGAGGATCGAGAAAGTCTCCGCGGCGCTCACCAAGGTCATGCCGTTGGCGAGGCCGATCATGAGCCCGCCGATCAGGTTGATGGCCGTGATCAGCAGACCGGCGATGGCGTCGCCTTTGACGAACTTGCTGGCGCCGTCCATCGCGCCGAAGAAGTCCGCCTCGCGCTCCAGCGCGCGCCGCCGGTCGCGGGCGATGTCGGCGGAGATGACGCCGGCGTTCAGATCCTGGTCGATCGCCATCTGCTTGCCGGGCATGCCGTCGAGCGCGAAGCGCGCGGCCACCTCGGCGACGCGCCCGGCGCCCTTGGTGATCACGACGAAGTTGATCACCACCAGGATCAGGAACACCACCAGGCCAACGACGACGTTGCCGCCGACCACGAAGCGACCAAAGGCCTCCACCACGCGGCCCGCCGCGGCGTGACCCTCGTGACCCTTGAGCAGGATCATGCGCGTGGTCGCGACGTTGAGGCTGAGCCTGAGCAGCGTCGCGACCAAGATGACGGCGGGAAACGCGCTGAACTCGAGCGCCTGCTCCATGAACAGGCCGATCAAGAACACTCCGATCGACGCGGCCAGGCTCGTCGCCAGCAGCACGTCGATCAGGAAGCCCGGCAGCGGCAGCACCATCATCAGCACGATGCCGATGAGCGCTAGCGGCACCGCGAGATCGGCCACTACGTTGTGCCGTTCTGCGGTCTTTACCGGGGTCGCCACGCCCGCCCGGCTGCGAGAAATATGCCAGCCGTCGCGCCTGCTTTCGCTGCTCGCGACGCGCCGCGCTCAGCCCCGCGCGCCAAGCGTTTGACGAAGGTCGCGAGGGAGCGTCAAGCGCCTAGCGCGCTCGCGAGTGCAGCGTGCGGCGCCGCTGTCAGGGCGAGAGCGGCGGAGGGAGCAATCGTCGCACCAGCACCGCGCCCATGCCCGCGCGCTCCGCGGCCTCGATCCCGAGCGGGCTATCCTCGAAGACCACGCAGTCCGAGGGGCTGACGCCCAGTCGCTCCGCGGCCAAGAGGAACAAATCCGGCGCGGGCTTACCGTGCTTCACGTCGAAGGCCGTGACGATGACGGGAAACAGCCGCAAGACGCCCAGCAGCTGCAGGGTGTTGCGCACCGTCGGCAGATCACTGCCCGACGCCACGGCCATCGGCAGGCGCCCCGCCGAGCTCCACAGCAAATCCACCACTGGCTTTACGGGCGCGACGCCGCTCAACAGCGCGCTGTAGGCCTGCCGCTGGTGCAGCGCGACGGCGTCGGGATCCAGCGCGCAGCCGAACTCGGCGTTGAGCTCGGCCACGGTGACCTCCAGCGTCTTGCCGGCGCGGCGCAGGAACAGCTCCCAGCTGAACTCGAAGGGCGCCCGATGCGCCGCGAACGCGCTCTGCCAAGCGCGGAAATGCAGCGGCATCGAGTCCGCGATGGTGCCGTCACAATCGAAGATGAAGGCTCCGTACTCGCGCGGCAACGGATCGAAGGCGTGCTCGGGGACGACAGGCGGTTCAGCGGAGGCCATGGCCGCGAATTTTGCGATGCTTCCGCGCTCGCGCAACCGCGCTACGCGCGCAAGCCGCGATTTCGCACGCGGTAGACGAAGGCGAGCACCTCGGCGACCGCGAGATAGAGGTCCATGGGGATGGTCCGGCCCACCTTCACCTTCTCGGCCAGGGCACGGGCCAGCGGCTTGTTCTCGACGATGGGCACGTCATAGTCGCGGGCCAGCTCCTTGATGTGCTGCGCCACATCATCGTAACCCTTGGCAGTGACGACGGGCGCGCCCTCGGCGGCGCGATAGCGCAGGGCGATGGCGATGTGCGTGGGGTTCGTCACGATCACGGTGGCCTCCTTGACGCCCTTGCGAATGCCGCGCTTCAAGAGCTCGCGCGCCCGCGCGCGCTGTCGGGCGCGCAGCTGCGGGTTGCCCTCCTGCTGCTTCATCTCGTCCTTGATCTCCTGCAGCGTCATGCGGATTTGCGCCTCGTGACGGAACCAGGAGGTGGCGTAGTCGACGGCCGTCAGCACGGCGAGCGCGACGGTCGACCACAGCGCGAGACGGGACACCACCGCTACGATCTGCTGCGCCGAGGCCGGCACCGGCGCGCGACAGAGCCGCGCCAGCAACGGGAAATCCGCCTGCAGCACGTTGTACGTGACCAGGCCCACCACAGCGACGCGCAACAACGCCAGCGCGACGTTGGTGAGCCCCGTCTTCGGCGATAGCATCTGCTTGAGCTTGCCGATGGGATCGAGGCGCTCGAATTTTGGCGCGGCTAGGTCCAAGTTCGGGTGGAAGCCGGCCTCGGCGAAGCCGGCGAGGGTGCCCGCGATCGCCGCGGCGACCGCGACCGGCACCGTCGCGGTGACCAACACCAGCGCGAGCTCGCGCATGATGCTGCCGATGCCGGAGCCCTTGAACGTCAGCCCCTCGGAGAAGCACCGCTGGGTGAACACGCGCAGCAACCCCCAGAAGCTGCCGCCCGCCGCCGAGATGAGCAGCAACACCGCGACCGTCGCGACCACCGCGCCGGTGTCGCGAGCGCGGGGGAATTGACCGTCTTCGCGCGCCTTGCGCCGCCGTTCTGGGGTCGCCTCTTCTGTTTTGTCGCCGTCCGACTCGCTCACGGTCGGGCTCCGCTGACGTTGGCCAGCAAGTCCTCGACGCGGCCGAGCACCTGCGACATATCGGCCGCGACCTCGTAGGCGAGGTCGGGCAGCGTGAGCAAGAGGACGAACGCGCCGACCCCGAGCGTCACCGCGAAGCCGACCGAGAAGACCTGCATGGCCGGCGCCGCGCGCGACACGAACGCGAGCGCGATCTGCGTCATGAACAAAATCGCGACGACCGGCATCGCCAAGCGCAGCCCGGTCGAGAAGATCTGCGCGCCGAGCGTCACGAACGTGCTGCCGTAGCCGGCGAGGTTGGCCAGCGCGGCCACGGGCACCACGCGAAAGCTCTCGAGCAACGCGGCGATGATGACGCGGTGCAAGCCCACCGCCACGGCGATGAGCAGCGCGAAATTGCGAAATATTCCGGACAGCACGTTGTGTGAGCCGTGCAGCTGGGGATCGAAGATCTGGGCGATGCCGAGGCCCATCATCAGCGCGATCTGCTCGGCGGCGATCTCGACCGCGGCCACCACCAGGCGCACGACGAAGCCAATGGCTGCGCCCAGCACGAACTCGCTGCCCACGCCCAGCGTGAGGCGTACTAGCGAGTCGGCCACCTCCGCCGAGGGCGCGCTCTGGCCGTGCGCGGCGAGCGCCAAGAGCATGACCAACGCCGCCTTGACTCGCGCGGGCGCGGCCGTCCACGACAGCGGCGCGACGATCACCATGCCGGCGAGCCGCACGGCTTCCAGCGCGTAGGCCACCGCTTCCTCGCGCAGCAGGCTATCGAGCGTCGTCACCGCGTCACGTTGGCGATGCTGGAAATCGTGCGGCTCGTGTAGTCGACGAGCTGCTGCACCGACCAGGAGCCGAGCACCGCCAGCGTCGCGCCGACGGCCAGGAGCTTCATCACGAAGCTGATGCTGGCTTCGTTCACCTGCGTCGCGGCCTGCAGCACGCCCACCACCAAGCCCACCATCAGGGCCACGAACAGCGCGGGGCCGGCCACCATCGCCGCCACCAGGATGGCTCCCTTGAACAGCTCTACGGCGCCGTCGATCGTCACGTGTAGCTCCGCAAAATCGAGCCGGCGACCAGGTTCCAACCGTCGACCAGCACGAACAGCAGCAATTTGATGGGCAAGCTGATCGTCGTGGGCGGCACCATCATCATCCCCATGCTCATCAGCAGCGACGCCACGGCCAGGTCGACGACCAAGAACGGCAGCAAGATGATCACGCCCATGTGAAACGCCGTCGTGAGCTCGGAGACCACGAAGGCCGGCATGGCCAGCCGCATGGGCACATCTTCCGCGGTCTGCGGCAGCGCGGTGTCCGTCGCGTCATAGAAGAGCTTCAGGTCCGCCTCGCGCGTCTGGCGCAGCATGAAGCGCTTGAACGGTTGCGCGCCGGCCTCGACGGCCTGCAGATCGCTGAGTTGACCGGCGAGGTACGGGTCGACGCTGACGCGCTTCACCTCATCGGCCACCGGCGCCATCGTGAACGCGGTCAAGAACAAGCTGAGGCCGATCACCACCTGACTCGGCGGGCTCTGCATGGAGCCGATGCCCTGGCGCACGAAGGAGAGCACCACGACGGTGCGCACGAACGAGGTGCAGGCCAGCAAGATCGCCGGCAGCAGCCCGAGCAGCGTGAGGAGGAGCAGGATCTTGAGCGACGGCGCCAAGCCGCCTGTCTCGAGCAGCTGATTGGCGGTGGGCACCGTGGCTCCCAGCGTCGCGCCCGCCGCGCTCGCGGCCGGGTTCATGCGCGCTTTTGCAGGCGCAGCACGAGACCGCGCGCCTGCCCTTCGATGTCGACCATCTCCGGCGCGCCAGCGGGCGCCGCGACGCGCGCGCCCTGGCGCGTGACCACGTCGGCGGTGCCCTCCACGATGCTGAGCGCGACGTCGGTCGCGGGCGGGGGCGCGGCCTTTTGCTTGGCTTGCGTCAGCGCGCCGAGCAACACGTCGCGGAAGCGGCGCGTCGGCTCCGGGATCGCGGTCGTGGTCAGAGTCTGCGTCTGCGTCGGCGTCGGCGCGGCCGTTCGCGTCGCGAGCGCGGTGCTGGGCAGAGCTCGCGTCGCGCTCGGCATCGCCATCGGCTCGGACGCGTCGGCTTCGGCCCCGTCGAGCTCATGGTCGAGCCACGCCAGGCGCGTCACCTCGGCTTCGGTGACGCCGAGCAGCAGCTTGCGGCCACCGACGCTCAGCACGACCACCTCGGCCTTGTTGCCGACGCGCGCTGCGCTCACGATCTGCAGATCCGAGCCCGTGCTGCGCGCCACGAGCTTCTTGCGGCGCCGTTGCAATAGCGCTGCCCCGCCGAGGCCGGCCACGATCAGCCCCACCGCGCCGAGCCGCAGGGACAGCCCCGAGCTCGCAGGCGCGGGCTTTGTAGGGGCCGCTGCCGAACGCAACCACGGGCGCTTCTGCTCGGCCTTGGCCGGCGCCGGGGTCGCGGCGGGCTCGCCGGCGTACGCGAGCGGCGCAGCGAGAGTGAGCCCCAAGCACATCAGCAGCGCCGCCCCGCGGCTTCGCTGACGCCGTGCCGTCATGATTTCGACGCCCCCCCGTCGTCACCGACCAGCACCTCGATGAGACGAATACCGTAGCGCTCTCCGACGACCACCGCCTCGCCGCGCGCGACGAGTCGGTTGTTCACATAGACGTCGAGCGGCTCGCCGTTGGCCTTCTCGAGCTCGATCACCGAGCCCGGTCCGAGCCGCAGAATATCCCCGATTTTTACCTGTTTTCGGCCAAGCTCGATGGTGAGCTCGACCGGCACGTCCATCACGAACGATAGCGAGTCGGCGCCGCGAAGCGGAGCGAACGATGCCGGATCGACCGAGGCGGCCGACGCCGCGTGCCGCGGCGGGACCGAGCCCCTGTCCGCGCTGCCTTTGTCACTCATGCCCGGGCAGGCAATTCAAGCTTCGTGCCGGGCTTTGATTTGAATCGCGAGCTGCCCGCGCGAAATCACCGGCGAGCCGCTGAATTTCGCGACGCCGGCGACGCGCACGATGGCGGGGTCGTCCACGGCGGTGGAGAGCCTCAGCACTTGGCCGGGCTGCAGCGTGAGTAAGCGCTTGAGCCCGATCGACACTCGGCCGAGCTCGGCCACGAGCTCCACGGGGACCTCATGCAGCGCCTCGGGGAAGCGCGGGTCGCCCAGTGTAGGCTCATCGCTGTCTTTGTCTTTGATGGCGGCTTCCAGCGCCTCGGCGCCCATGGCCAGCGCGACCTTCGTCTCCGGGCCGAACCCCTCGAAGACGCAGTCGATGCCGAGGCCGTCGCCGAAATTGACGTCGCGCTCATCGCCGGCCGCGATGCAACGCGCGGACAGGACGCGGATCGGCACGCCGACCTCCTCCTTCACCGCGAGCACGAAGTCTTCCGACAGCTGCTTGATCACGCGCGACACGAGCGCGGTCTGAGCGACGGACAGCGTCGCTCCCAGCGCCGCGTCCGCGCCGCCGCCGGCGCCGCCGAGCGCGCCGTCCAAAATCACGCCCAGCGCGTCGGTGCTGAAGCACAGACTGGCGCGCGCGGCGCCCTCCGGCTCTTCGAACAGCACCTCGTAGACGGGGCTGTTCACCAGCCGCGCCTCTGGGCTCAAATCGACGAAGACGACAGCGCCCGGCAGCAGCCGACTCTTGCGTTTCACCAAGAACGGCATGCTGCGGCGCGCGCTGCGTGAAAAGCTCTGCGCCACTCGCGCGAGCGCCTGCATCGCTCCGCGCAGGCGGCGTTCACGCCCGGTCAAATCCAGGCGCTTCAGGTTGTCCAGCCTCGGGGCGCGCCGCTCCGCAGCGTTGACCAACTCTGCCGCGTTGTTACGGGGGGCCACGCTTACCGGCGTCCTTCCTTCACTGCACCACGAAATCGACGATCAAGACTCGGCGCGCGTGCGCCCTGCCCACGGACTCGATGACCGTGGCTTCGATCTCCTTGCGGATGGTCTCGAAGGTCTTCGGATCCGCGAGGCGCTCGTACTCCTGAGTTCGCAGGTAGCTGATCGCTGCCTCACGCGCGAACGGCGTGAACCTGCGGAACTCTTCGACGGGCATCGTCTTCGGGAGCTCGACGGCGATCTGCACCTTGACGTGGCGCAGCGTGCTGTCGCTCGCTCGCGTGTCGACCACGATCGGCGGCATCTCGACGACCTCACCGACGGGGCCTACCCGGCGCCGCGGTCGCAGAGCACGTTCGTCCGCGCCCTCTTCTTTCGCTGCAGCGACGTCGGCTTCGTCGGCAGCGTCGGCGCTCTCCTCGCCTTCGGCGTCGGCGCTCGCGTGCTTCGCGGCGTCCTTGGTGATCAGGCGGGGCACGAACACGGCCCCAGCCGCCCCGGCGCTCAAGACGAGCACCAGGGCGACCAGGATCCCGACCACGCGACCTTTGCCTTTGTTCTCCACCCGAGGGATTTCTACTGCAGCCTGGTCCATGGCTCGCTTGGTTCTGACCTCATGGTCGGAGCGCCGTGAGGCTCATCAACGCTTGATGTTGATGAGCTCCTGCAGCATTTCATCGGCGGTGGTGATGGTCTTGGAGTTGGCCGAGAACGAGCGCTGGTGCTGAATCAGCCCCACGAACTCCTCGGCCAGATCCACGTTCGAGCCTTCCAGGGCGCCGGAAGAGACCGCCGCGCGGCCGCCGCTCGCCGCGGTGCCGAGCGCCGCGGTGCCGCTGTCGCGCGTCTCGATCCAGAGATTTTGGCCGGCGCGGCCGAGCCCGTCGTTGCTGCGGAACTTCGCGACCGCGAGCTGCGAAATCGCGAGCTTCTGGCCGTTCGTGTACAGGCCCATGACGATGCCCTGTCCGTCCACCGCCACGCCTGCGAAGTCACCGGAGGCGTAGCCGTCCTGCGTCTGGTTCGACACCGACGAGGGCGAAGCGAACTGCGTGGTGCCGTCGAGGCCCGTGCCGCCGCCGGCCACCGTGCTGCCGAAGTCGAGCGCGACCGCTTGGCCCGCCGTAGCGCCGCCGCCGAAGTCGAGCGTGATCGCCGTGGTCGTGGCCACGCTGTCCAGCGCGCCGTCGCTCGTGAACGTCAGGGTGCCGAGGCCGACCTCCACGTTCATGCCCGCTTGCGGCGGGTTCAGCTCGTCGCCGTTGGCGAGCGCGTGATAGTCCCAGGTGTTGTCGCTGGTCTTCGCGAAGTAGACGTCGATGCTGTGCGCGCTGCCGAGCGAGTCGTACACCGTGACCGACGTGGAGAAATTCGAGGTCTTCGCCGGATCTTGCGGATCGAACGCCACCGTGGGCACCGCCGCCGAGGCGTCGAGGTTGGCGGTCAGGCTGATGTTCTGGGTCGAGCGCGCGGGCAGCGACGAGGTGGGCGCCTTCACCGAGGAGGGCGCCGCCTGGAACGTGCCGTCCGCGTTGGCCGCGTAGCCCTGGACGCGCAGGCCGGCCGCGTTCGTGAGAAAGCCGTCCTTGTCCAGCGCGAATTGGCCGGCGCGCGTGTAGAAGTTGCTGGTGATGCCGTCGACGGTGCCGTTCACGACGAAGAAGCCGTCGCCGTTGAGCGCCAGATCCGTGGAGACGCCGGTGTTGGCCAGCGTGCCCTGCGTGAACATCTGCTGAATGTCGCCGACGCGCACGCCGGAGCCCGGCAGCGCGGTGGACGTCCCGGCGAGGATGGAGTGACCGAGCACGTCTTGGAAGACGGCGCGCTGAGTCTTGAAACCCACCGTGTTGGTGTTCGCGATATTGTCGCCGACTACGCCGAGGGCCTCACCCTCGGCGCGTAAGCCGGAAACGCCTGAATACATTGCTCTGAGAACCATGGGGTGCTCCCTCTGGGCTGCTTGTTATGGTTTGCTGGTGTTGGGTGGAGAATCGACCTGAAGCAGGTCGGCGACCGGCACGTTCACCCCGCTGTCGAGGTGCAGCACCGGATAACCTTTATCGAAGGAGACAGCCTGAATCAGGCCCTTCGTCTCCTGTGAAACCGCGACGGCAGCGCCCGCTGCGCTCGCGGCCTGAACCGTGACTTTATAGGTCCCCGCGGGCTGCACGTTACCGGCGTCGTCGCGGCCGTCCCAGGTCACGCGCGTGAGCCCGCTGCCCTTGGCGCCGAGATCGAGCGTGCGCACGGTGCGGCCCGACTGATCGACGATAGTAACGGTGGTCTTGTCGGTGGCGCCGTCCAGCTTGAAGCTGACCGGTATGCCGATGCCCGAACCGTCCGAGGTGACCAGCGAGCCGCGCACGGTGGCCTCCTTGCCGACCAGCGCTACGACCTGCGAGTTTTGCAGCCCTTGATTCTGGGCTGACAGCAGATCGAGGCGATCGTTGATGCCCATCGTCTGCTCGAGTGAAGAGAACTGCGCGAGCTCGGCGACGAAGGCAGAGTCGTCCTGAGGCTTCAGCGGATCTTGGTGCCGCAGCTGCGCGACGAGCAGCTTCAAGAATGCGTCGCGACCGAGCGCCTTCTCGTTGCCGCCCAAGGCTTGCGACAGCCCTGCTGCGGCTGAAGTGGAGTTGACTGATGCGACCATCTTACCCGGTGAAATCGAGCTTGCGAGAACCGCGCCGACGCTGCTTGTCGACTTCGTCTTTGTCGGCGGCGCCGGAGGCGCGCAGTTTGTCGACGAGCCTGCGTTGAGCAAGAACGATGCCGATATCGCCGCGCGGCACGACTTGAATGGACTCTACGTTGACGCCGCTGTGCGCGAGTTGCCGCGCGAGGGCGGCGCGCTCGCTCGCCATCTGCGCGATCTTGTCGTTTTCGCCTACGCCGATCACCACGCGCACGCCATCTGCGCTGCGATCGAGCACCAGCGAAAGCTCGCCGAGCTCCGCGGTCTTCACGCTCACGACGACGCGCCCGTCATCGCCGGCGCCCGCGTCGTCCAGCGCTGGCGCCGCCAAGCCTGCCGCTCGACCGGCGGCTTCGCCCGCTGCGCGCTGACGTGTCAGGCCGCCGTCGCTCGGGCGCCAACCCTCCGGCGGCGTCGCGGGCGGCGGCTGTGGGGTGAAGTACGGCAGCAGTGCTTGAGCGAAGCGCGCCGCCTGCTCTTCCGTCTTGCGCTCGGCTTGCTCCGCGCCGACGCAGGGGTCGTTGTCGCGGCTGCCGCGGATGCCGCCGCCGCCGGCCGCGCCGCTCACGGCTCACCTCGCCGCTTCTCGGCCCCGGCGACGCGCAGCGCAGCGAACTCGTCGGCGAGCTTCTGCTCGCCGCGCTCGAAGGAGAGCCGCTCTTCGCGGCCGATGCGCTCGGCCAGCAGCTCCAGCTTCTTCAGCTCGTTTTTCGCGGCGAGCACGCTGTTCTGCGCCTCACTCACGGCGTGCACCGCCGCCGTCACGCCGCGCTCGGCGAGCTCGCTCACGTGCGCGCAGGCCATCATCCAATCGCTCGCCAGCGCCAGGCGCTCCGCCGCGAGCGGCTTCGAGATCAGCGCGCCGCGCTCTGCCCGCGCTCGCGCGAAGAGCTGTTGCTTTTCGTCCGCGACGCGCCGCGCGAGCTGTTCGCGCGCGCGCGCCTCGGCCAGCTTTTTGAGCTGCGCGTCGAGCTCGCGCTCACGATGAGCCACTAGTTTTTGCAGCCGCTTCTTGCGAGGAGACATGATGATGCGGATCGCGACGCCGCGGACGCTCAGCGGCGCGCGCTGGCCAGCATGCCGAGTTTCAAGAGGCGTGCCTGCGTCTCTTCCAGGCTAGTGCGCTCGTTGCCGCGCTGTTTCAGGAACTGCTCGATGTGCGGCTGCGCCGCCACCGCCGTGTCGACGCGCGGATCGCTGCCCGCCGCGTAGGCGCCGACCTGGATCAGATCCAGCGCTTCGCGGTAGGCCGCCATCATGTCGCGCACCTGACCGCCCGCGCGCTGCTGCGGCTCCGAGGAGATCTCGGGCGCCAAGCGCGAGATGCTCTGCAGCACGTCGATGGCCGGGAAGTGGTTCTTTTCGGCCAGCGCGCGCGAGAGCACGATGTGCCCGTCCAAGATGCCGCGCACCGCGTCGGCGATGGGATCGGAGAGGTCGTCGCCCTCGACGAGCACGGTGTAAAGCGCGGTGATCACGCCCTCGCCGTTGGAGGTTCCGGCGCGCTCCAGCAAGCGCGGCAGCGCAGCGAACACGCTCGGCGGGTAGCCCTTCGTAGCGGGCGGCTCGCCCGCGGCGAGCGCCGCTTCGCGCAGGGCCATGGCGTAGCGCGTGACCGAGTCCATCACGAGCAGCACGCTCTTGCCCTGCGCGCGGAAATACTCCGCGATGGCCGTCGCCGACTCGGCGCCGCGGGCGCGGACCAGCGGCGGCTGATCGCTGGTGGCGGTCACCACCACCGACTTGGCGAGGCCCTCGGGGCCGAGCGAGCCGCGAATGAAATCATTGAGCTCACGACCGCGCTCACCGACCAAGCCGACCACGTTGACGTCGGCCTGTGACGAGCGGCAAATCACGCCGAGCAGCGTGCTCTTGCCGACGCCAGCGCCGGCGAAGATGCCCATGCGCTGGCCCACGCCGAGCGGCAGCAGGCCGTCCACCGCGCGCACTCCCGTGCGAAATTGCCGCTCGATCGGCCGCCGCGCGAAGGCCGGCGGCGGCGCGGCGTGCACCGGTTGGTTGCGCTCGGCCGTGATGCGCGGCCCGCCATCGAGCGGCTCGCCGAAGGGATCGATCACGCGCCCCAAGAGCGCGGCCGCGGCCGGCACCGAGCCGCCGCGGTGCGTCTGCAGCACCCGAGCGCCGGGCCGCACGCCCGCGAGCGAGCCGAGCGGCGTCGTGAGCAGACGGCCAGCGCGAAAGCCCACCACCTCAACCTCGAGTGAGGTGCCGAAGCTGTCGTAGATCGCGAGCGTGTCGCCCACCGCGGCGCGCAGCCCGCCGACCTCGACGATTAGCCCGACGACGTCGAGCACGACCCCTTGCGGCTTGTGAACGGGCGCCGCGCGACAGCGCTCCAGCAAGCGGCTCAGCATCATGGCTCACTCCTCTCACTGCCCACGGCAGCGCGGCTACGGCGCATCCGACTCCGGCCGCAGCGCTTGCAGCAGCGTCTCGAGCCGCGACTCGATGGATTCGTCGACTTGACCGAGCTCGGTCTCGATGAAGCACGCGTACGGCTCGATCTCGGCGTCGAAGCGCACCTCGAAGCGCGTCCCGCTGCTCCTGAGATCCTCCTCCAGCCGCTCGCGCGCCGCAGCAAATCCGGCTCCGAGCCGCACCAGCACGCGATCGTGCTGGCCCAGCGCCTGAATGCCCTCGCGCACTAGCCCGCGCACCAGGTTGGGATCCAACGCGAGCTCGCGGCCGATCACGCGCCGGGCGATCAGCACGGCGAGCTCGGCGAGCTCGGCCGCGGTCTGCATGAACAGCTGCTCGCGCTCGCGCCCGAAGAGCACGATGGCCTCTTCGAAGGCGCTGATCAGCTGCGGATCGACGCTCGCGGCGGGCGCCTGCTGCGCGACGGGCGGCTGAGCAGCGCTGACCGGCCGCGACAGCGCCGGCGGCGGCGCGGCGGACGGCGCAGGGCGCTCGGAACGCCGCGGCAGCTCGGGCCGCAGGCTGATGCGCGGCTGGCTGCCGTACTCGTGATCGAGCTCGTGCCGAACCGCGTCCACGAACTCCGCGGGCAGCTTCGGCGGTTGGAGCGACGACTCGCGGCGCCGCTCCGCTTCGACGCGCCCGGGCACCCAAGACGGGATGCGGCGCTGCCCGGGGCTCACGTCCGCGAATTTTGCGCGGCGCGCGCCTTCGCCGCCGCCGCGATCAAACCATCGCATTGTTGTTCTCGAGCGAGATGGTGCCCTCCGCGTCCAGGCGCAGCGCGACCTCCACGATCTCTCGTTGCGCGGCCTCGACGTCGGCCAGGCGCACGCCGCCCATGGAATCCATGTCCTCTCGGATGCGCTCGGCGGCGCGCTTCGACATGCTGCCGAATACGTGCGTCTTCAGCGCGTCCGACGCCGTCTTCAAGGCCACCGTGAGCTTCTCGACGGGCACCGCCTCCAAGAGCGAGCGCAACGCGCGGGCGTCGAGCGCGCCCAGATCTTCGAACGTGTACATGGCGCGCCGGATCTCGACGGCCAGGTCGGAGTTGCCCTCCTCCAAGCTGCCGAGCAACGCTTCACCGGTCTGACGATCCATGCGCCGCACCAGCGCGGCCGAGCGCGCGACGCCGTCGATGGTGCGCACCGCGTCGGCGCTAGTGTTGGGCAGCTCCGCGCTGATCGCGCTGGCGACCTCCTCCAAGAGCGCGCCGGGGACTTCACGCATGTTGCCGAGCCGCTCCAGCACGGCCGGGCGCAGCGCGGATGGCAGCTGCTCGAGCACGCGCGCGGCCCGCTCATTGTCGAGCTGCGAGAGCACCGCGGCGACGAGCTGGGGGTGCTCGTGCTCCAAGACCGAGGACAAGGCCGCGGGATCGGCGTTCGCGAGCCGATCCATGGGCGACTGCGCCGCCTCCAAGAAGATCTCCTGCGCCAGCTGCTCACCCAGCGCGCGCCCGGTCAGGCGGCGCAAGTAGCGCACCCCACCGCCCGGCACGGCGACCGCTTGGCGCGAGCGCTCGATGAACTCCTGATACACGCCTTCTAGAGCCTGCGCCGGCACCGCTCGCAGCCCGGACGCCGCTTCACGCAGCCGCTTGACCTCGTCCGCGTCGAGCTCCGCCAAGATCGGCGTAGCGGCGCCTTCCTCCATCGACAGCAGCATCAGCACGGCCTTTTGCGGACCCGAAAGCTCCATCATGCTCGGCTGCGCTCATGCGAGCGGCGTGCCGCTTTCGACCAGCGGCCAGCACGCTCGAGCAGCGTACTCCCATGAACGATGCACTAAGTAGGTGAGGCTGCGTTCGTCGTCGTCGTCGCCGTCGAGCCGAGCCACTGCCGCAGCACGACCGCCGCCGTGGCCGGGTCCTTGGCCGCGAGCTCGAGCGCCTGCTCTCGCACCTGCTCGAAGCGCTGCGCGGGCGGCAGCTCGCCCGCCGCTGCGCCCTCGGGGAGCGCGGCCGCGGCTGCGTCGTCGAGCGCGGCGGCGCTGAGCTGCGGGCTCAGCGCGACGGGCGGCGCGACACGCCGCCTCTTGCGGCGCCAAATCAGCACCAGCGTCGCCAAGCCGAGCAGCGCGGCGCCGCCCGCGACGAGCGGCCCATAGCTGCGCGTCAGAACCAGCCAACGCGGCTCGGGCGGCAGCGGCGGCTCCTCGACGCGCGAGAACTGCGCGGCCTGGACCAGCACGCTGTCCCCGCGTTCGCTGTTGAAGCCGACGGCGCGCTTCACCAGCTCTTCCAGGCGTTTTACCTCTTCCGGGCTGCGCGCCACGAACACCGATTTCTGTCCGCGCTGCTCCCAGCGACCGTTGAGCAGCACGGCGACGCTGAGTCGCTCGATGTCGCCCGGCGGGCGGGTGGTCTTCTTGGTGACACGCTCCACTTCCCAGTTGCGCGTGTGGCTGCGGCGCACCGTGCCGCCCGCGCCCGCTGGCGTGGCCGTGGCGCCTTCACCCTCACCATCCGGTAGATTCGCGCGCGCGCCGGGCACGCCGGCGACGCCGGCCTCCTGCGCGCCGGTGGTCTCTTCCACCTTGTTCTCGCTGCGCAGCGCGGTCTTGCTCGGCTCGTACAGCTCTTCGGTCTTTTCCTGCGTCGAGGCGTCGAGCTCGACGTTCACGCGCACGTCCGCGTTGCCCGGCCCGACCACGCGCTCGAGCTGCGCGAGCACGTCGCTCTCGAACTGAGACGCAAGCAGGCGGCCCTGCTCGCCGCGCGTGTCCGTCAGCTCGGCGGCGCCGAGCGTGTCAGAACTTGGACGGTGCAGCGTCACGCCCTCGGTGCTCACCACCGAGACGCGATCCTTCGACAGTGAGGGTACGGCGGCGCTCACTAGGTGCACGATGGCCGCGACCTCGCGGCGGCCGAAGGCCGCGGAGTTGCCGAGCCGCACGACCACCGAGGCCGAGGCCGACTCCGAGCGGGCCGCGAACAAGCGCCGCTCGGGCATCACCAGGTGCACGCGCGCGGATTTTACGCCCTCAATCGCCATCACGCTGCGCGCAAGCTCGCCCTCCAGCGCGCGGCGCAAGCTGACCTGCTGCTCGAACTCCGTGGCGCCGATGCGCGCCTGATCGAAGATCTCGAAGCCGACGCGGCCTCCGCGCGGCAAACCGCCGGAGGCGAGCTCGAGGCGCAGCGCCGGGACGCGCTGCTCCGGCACCATGATCGCCGTTCCGCCGTTCTCGATCTGATAAGGAACCTGCTGCGCCTTCAGCTTCTCGACGATCGCCGCGGCGTCTTCCGTCGACAGGTCGGTGTACAGGTAGCCGTAGTGTTCGCGGCCGCTCAGCGCGGCGACGGCGAGCACTGCCACCAGCGCCGCGGCGCTGAGCGTCACCAGCGCGATGCGCTTGGGCGTCGAGAGCTTCGCCCAAAACGCGGCGAGCTGCTGGAGAAACGAACGAAACCGGTCCGGCATCTACGTATCCGCTGCGCTCCCTGCGAACGCCGTGCCACGAGCTCGGCGTGGACGCTGCGCGCAGCGCCGGCCTAGATCTGCATGCGCCAGAGCTCGTAGAAGGCGTCGATCACTTTGTTGCGGACGTTGCCGACCAGCCGCAGCTCGATGTCGGCCTTGCTCAGCGCCAGCATCGTGCCGTGGATGTCGTCGCGCTGCCCCGCAGCGAACGCCTCACCCGCGGCCTGGGCCTCGTTGATCGAGTGATTGGCCGACGCGGCCAGGTTCTTCACCAGCGCCTCGAACACGGCGGCGCCCTCGCCGGGCGCGCTCGCCTCGCGCGCGGGCAGCGGCTCGACGCGCGCGTGCGGCGCGAGCAACGGCAGGATCGGATCTTCGAGCGCCATCGCTCAGCTCGACTATTTCCCGAGGTCGATCGCGCTGCGCGCCATCGACTTGACCGTCTCGATGGAGGTCACGCCGGCTTCGTACGCGCGGGAAGCCGTGATCATGTTCACCATTTCCTCGACGGCGTTCACGTTCGGGTACTCGACGTAGCCGGCGGCGTTGGCGTCGGGGTGCCCGGGCTCGAACACCAACGTGCCGGGGCGGCGATCTTCGACGATTTGTCGCACCTTGACGAGCGAGGCGCCGCCCTCGCTGGCGACGACGCCGCGCTGGAGCGCCACCGCTTCGAACACCGGATCGATGCGTCGATAAGGCCCGCCTTGCTCGGTGCGCGTCGTGCGCGCGTTCGCGAGGTTGGAGGCGATGGTGTTCATGCGCACGCGCTCCGCGGACAAGCCGGAGGAGGAGATTTCGAGGGCAGAAAAGACACCGAGCATGGACTATGGCTTTCGATTTCGAGTGCGCGCTCAGCCCTTGGCGTCGCTGGCGGCAAAATGCAGTTGGCGGAGCTCCGCAGAGACGATGGCGGAGACCGTGTCGTAACGGAGTTGGTTGGCGGCGACCTTCGCGGCCTCGCGATCGAGCGAGACGTAGTTGCCGTCGTTGCCGACGCCGCCGCTCAAGTCTTGGAACACGCGGCCGTGAATCGCGCCGCCGCCCGCGTCAGGGCCGGGCAGGTGGCCCGGCGCGGTCTTCGCGAGCGCGACGTTCACCGCCGAGGCGAAGCTCGCGTCGTCCACGCGCGCGAGATCCGACGGCTTGTACCCCGGCGTGTCGACGTGAGCTACGTTGCTCGACAACACCGCGTGACGCTCTAGGTGGTAGTCGAGCGCGCCGTGCAGCGGCGCCAACGCGCTAAACAGATCGCTCATGCGCAGCAGCGTTGAGCACGTGCCGTGCCAGGGTCGGCGTGGTCTGCCGGCCGGCTTATTTCGTTCAAGGTCCGACCGTTGGGACCGTTCTGATCGGTTACCGATGACCCTCCGGGTAATCCATGACCCGGCAGCTCATCCGCGCTGACCATATCGCAGTAACTAGCCGGATCATTTATGTAAAATAAGAATTCCCGTGGCCCTGGATATGGGTCATTCGCGACCCACAAATCACGAAATGACACAGGCGTACGGAACAGACGTTTGCCCCGAAAATTACGGGTAATGCCAACGAATCGACACTGAAGAGCCAAAGCCGCGACGGTTGGCCTGAGCCTTGCTCAAGCGGCTGCGCCATGAGCATGACGAGCATTGTCGACGATCTCTCGGTCCATGAAACCAGTTCCGGATTGCGCTCCGTGTACGAGTCGGAGCCGGCCGAGATGGACGAAGAAGAAGTGTCGGTCGATGACAGCGTCGAGAGCGATCCGCGCATCTCGATCCCGCCGCCGCGCGCCGCGCTGCGCGACTCCATGCTGCCGAAGAGCATGCAGGGCGTGATCGGCGTGTCCGAGAGCTTGCTCGACGTGTTCCGCATCGTCGACCGCGTCGCGGACACCATGTGCAACATCCTGATCACCGGCGAGAGCGGCACGGGCAAGGAGATCGTCGCGCGCGCCGTGCACCGCGTGAGCCCGCGCGCCAGCGCCCCGTTCGTCGCCGTCAACTGCGGCGCCATCCCCGAAGCGCTGCTCGAGAGCGAGCTGTTCGGGCACGCCCGCGGGGCCTTCACGGGCGCCCACCAGGCAAAGCCCGGCCGCATC
This sequence comes from uncultured Sorangium sp., assembly GCA_966250485.1. Classification (GTDB taxonomy): domain Bacteria; phylum Myxococcota_A; class Polyangia; order Polyangiales; family Polyangiaceae; genus PMG-095. The sequence continues at coordinate 62,716 of CBINHN010000005.1, forward strand.
GCGCTGGCCCAAGGCGGCACCTTGTTCCTGGACGAGATCGGCGAGCTGCCCTTGCCCCTGCAGGTCAAGCTGCTGCGCGTGCTGCAGTCCCGCGAGTACTCGCCGGTCGGCGACAACCGCGTCTTGAAAGCCGACGTACGGATCGTGGCCGCCACCAACATCAACTTGGAGAACGCGGTCCAGGCCGGCGCGTTCCGCGAAGATCTGTACTATCGGCTGAACGTGATCCACGTCACGGTGCCCGCGCTGCGCGAGCGCGCCGATGACGTGCCGCTGCTCGTGAACCATTTCCTGATCAAAGCCAAGGAGAAGCTCGGCCGTCCGCAGGTCACGGGCGTCTCCCGCGCCGCGGCCCAGCTGCTCGCTGAGTACCACTGGCCCGGAAATGTGCGCGAGCTCGAGAACACCATCGAGCGCGCGGTGCTGCTGTCCGCGGGACCGCAGATCGAGCCGCGAGACTTGCCGCAGCGCATCCTCGGCCTGGGCGGTGAGAAGCGCATCGCGGCGCGCTTGCCGGACGCTGGCATCGACCTGCGCAACGCCGTGGAGACCTTCGAGAACCAGCTGATCCGCCAGGCGCTCGAGCGTACCCAGTGGAACAAGAAGCAGGCCGCGACGCTGCTCGGTCTGAACCGCACGACGCTGGTCGAGATGCTGAAGCGCAAGCGCATCACGCGCGCGGCGTAAGCAAACGAGCTGGCCCGCCGCTTGCTCTCGCTGCGAGCGTGCCTGCCCTCCCCTTGCACACCGTCGCCGCGCTCGCGCTCGGCCTGGCGCTGCTGGCTCACGCAGCGCCCGCGCGAGCGGACGGCTGGATGCTGGACGCCACGACCGCCCTCGGAACCGGGCTGGAAGGCGGCGACTCCGGCTCCGGCTCGCTCGGCTGGCGTCGCGCGCGCACGCGCCTCTTGGCGGGCGTCGATCTGCGCTCGAACGAGCGGGAGAAAGACTCGCTCGGATTTCGCGGCTTCGCGGAGCTCGAGCAGCGCGGCAGCGTGGGCGGCGAGGTTCGCTACGAGCGCTGGTTGTCGCGCGCCGTCGGCGGCTACGTGCACGCCTCCGCCGTGCTGACGCCAGAGACGCTGGTCGGCGCGGGCTTCGGCGCAAGCTTCGTGATTCCGTTCGGCAAGCGCGTGGGCTTCGCGATCGAGCCGAGCTTCACGGCGCTCCCGCTCGGCAGCGACGTCCCTGACGGCACGGTCGTGCTGTGGGGTAGCCTCAGCCTGGGAGTGCGCCTGGGACTATGAGCCGAGCAACAGCCCTTCGCTTCGCGCTGTGCGCGCTCTTCGGCCTGCTGCTCAGCGCGAGCTGCAACGCCGGGTCGGAGTGTCTGCGTCACTCCGACTGCACCCGCAACGAGCAGTGCAGCCTGGGCCGCTGCGTCAGCAAACTGTCGCCCGAAGACGGTTTGGCTGACGCGGGCGCGCCTTCGTCGAGCTCCGGCGGTCGCGCCAGCGCGAGCGGCGGACGCAGCAACGCGAGCAGCGGTGGCAGCGGCGGAGGTGAAGCCGGCGGCGCGGGCGCGGGCGGCGAAGCAGGAGCTGTGGCCAGCGGCGGTTGACGCGCGCGGTGGCACCCGAGTTGCACTGACGAAGCTCGGAGCCCATGTTCCGATCACTACACATCGCTGCTACCGGGATGGCTGCGCAAGAGACGCAGCTCGAGACGATCTCCAACAACATCGCCAACGGCAACACCGTCGGCTACAAAAAGCAGCGCGTCGATTTCCAGGATCTACTGTACCAAACGGTGCGAAATCCCGGAGCGCCGACGGGACAGAACACGACCTCGCCCACGGGCTTGCAGGTCGGGACGGGCGTCCGCGTGGTCAGCACCTCGCGCGTGTATTCGCAGGGCACGCTGCTCACCACCAACAACCCGCTCGACATCGCGATCGAGGGCGACGGCTTCTTCGTCGTGCAGCAGCCCGACGGCAACCCCGCGTACACGCGCGCGGGCGCGCTGCGCACCGATCCTCAGGGCCGCGTCGTGACGCCCGAGGGCATGCCGCTCGATCCGCCGATCATGATCCCGCCCGGCGCGACCAACCTCAGCGTCGCGGCGAACGGCAAGGTCACTGTCACCCTACCGGGTGAAACCGTGCCCGCCGAGATCGGCGAGCTGCAGACCGCGACGTTCATCAACCCCGCCGGCCTACGCTCGATCGGGCACAACTTGGCGGTGGCGACGGTCGCGAGCGGCGACGCGCAGATCGGTGAGCCCGGGACCGACGGGCGCGGCTCGCTGCTGCAAGGCGCGACCGAGCAGGCCAACGTCGACATCGTCGAGGAGATGATCGGGCTCATCAGCGCCCAGCGCTCCTACGAGATCAACTCCAAGGTGATCACCACCGCCGACGACATGCTGCGCGCTGCGACGCAGATGAGGTGAGCGTGTCGCCGCGCTCCCTGTTCTCATGGCTGCTGCCGGCGCTGCTCGCGCTCGCCGCGCCCTGCCACGCCGAGCCGCTGCGCACCATCGACGGCCACCGCGTTCACGTCGGCGACATCATCGAAGGCGCGGCGCCCGAGCTCGCCGAGGTGGACCTCGGTCCGGCGCCGCCCCCCGGCAGCTCGCGCCTATTCGCCCGTGACGACCTGGTGCGCGAGCTCAGGAGTCAGGGCATCGACCCTGCCCACGTCAAGCTCCCGACGCTGGTCCGGGTTCAGAGCGCCGCGCGCCGCTTCGCGCCCAGCGAGCTCAGCGAGCTGATCCGGCCGCAGCTGCTGCGCGCGCTGCCGAGCGGCGTCGCGCTGAAGGAGCTCAAGCTCACGCGCGGCATCGTGGCGTCGCCGCGCATCGTGGTCGGCGAAGTGCGCGTACCGAAGCTCGCGCGCCGCTCCGGCAGCGCGACGCTCAGCGCGATGGTCGAGCTCTTGCACGACGGCGACGTCGTGTCTCGCATCCCCGTGACGGTCACGCTGCTGGTCAGCCCGGCGGCGGCGCAACCGCTCCTCGAAAAAGGCGCGCGCGTCGAGCTGCTGATCGTGCGCGGCGCCGCGCGCATCGGCGCCTCCGCGGTGGCGCTGGAGTCCGCAGAGCGCGGCGAGATCGCCTCCTTCAAGGTCAGCACCACGCAGAAGGTGCTGCGCGCGCGCGTCGAGAGCTCGAACCTCGCGCTGGTGGTGACGCCGTGAAGCTCGCGCGCTTATTGCTCTGCGCGCTGCTCGGCGCGTGCGGCCCGGCGCACATCGCGCCGTTCACGCCCACGCAGCGCAAGTACGAGGCCGGCGCCTACGCCGCCACGCAGAAGGGCTCGCGCCCCGCCAACGGCTCGATCTACAGCGAGGCGCAGCCGGGCTTCCTGGAGGACACTCGCGCGCTGCGCGTCGGTGACATCGTGATGGTGCGCATCAACGAGAAGGCCGACGCGCAGGGCGGCGCGACGACGAACCTGGCCAAGAACTCCAACCGCGAGGTCGGCGTCGACGCCATGCTCGGCCTGGTGCCGGCGATCCAGAAGGCCTACCCCGACATCGATCCTGCGAAGCTGCTGGCGCTGACCTCCAAGTTCGGCTTCTCCGGCGAAGGCACGACCCAGCGCGCCGGCACGCTGAACGCGCTGATCGGCGTGAAGGTGAAGCAAGAGCTGCCCAACGGCGACCTCTACGTCGAGGGGACCAAGGTCGTGATGATCAATCACGAGGAGTATCACCTCTACATCTCCGGCGTGCTGCGGCCCCCCGACATCGCGCCGGACAACAGCGTGGACTCCTCGCTCATCGCCGACGCGCGCGTGGAGTTCACCGGTCGCGGCGACATCGACGATCAGGTCAACCGCGGCTGGCTCACCAAGATCCTCGACTTCATCAACCCATTCTGATGCCCCGCCCGCTCCCCATCTTCCTCCGCGTCCTGCTCGGTTTGCTGCTCACGGCCGTGACGCTGCCGGCGCGCGCCGATCGGCTGCGCGACATGTGCGACGTGGTCGGCGCTCGTGACAACCAGCTCGTCGGCTACGGGGTGGTCACCGGCCTGAACGGCACCGGCGACGACCTCACCGCGCCCTTCGCCACGCAGTCCCTGCGCGCGCTGCTGCGGCGCCTGGGCGTCCAAGTCGACGCGCGCCAGATCCGCTTGAGGAACATCGCCGCCGTGATCGTCACCGCGACGATCCCGCCCTTCGCGCGCAACGGCTCGCACCTCGACGTCACCGTCTCCTCGATGGGCAACGCCAAATCACTGCGCGGCGGCGTGCTGGTACAAACCCCGCTGCACGGCGCCGATCGCAAGACCTACGCGGTCGCGCAGGGCGCGCTCGCGATCGGCGGCTTCTCCGCCAGCGGCGCCGGCGCCTCGCTGCACGACGGCGTGACGACCACCGGCCGCATCCCGGGCGGCGCCCTCATCGAGCGTGAGATCCCGACCGTGTTCGCGCAGAAGGGCAAGGTGATGCTCGCGCTCAAGTCGCCGGATTTCACCACCGCGCAACGCATCGTGGAGGCGCTGGAGAAAGAGCTGGGCAAGGGCAGCGCGCGCGCCCTCGACGGCGGCGCCATCGAAGTGAGCGCGCCGCGCGCGCTCGCCGACAAACCCGTGGAGCTCTTGGCGCGGCTCTCGGACCTGGACGTCGAGCCCGTCGCGCTCGCCCGCGTGGTGATCAACGAGCGCACCGGCACGGTGGTCGCGGGCGGCGACGTGCGGCTCTCTCCGGTCGCCATCGCGCAGGGCGGCATCACCATCTCGGTGCAAGAGACCCGCGCGGTGAGCCAGCCCGGTGCGCTCTCGGCGGGCCAGACGCGCGAGGTCAGCAACACCGAGCTGCAGGCGGACGAGGTGAAGCCGCCCGCGGCGCTCACCTACCTCGCTGCCGCCGCGACCTTGGCGGACGTCGCGCAAGCGCTGTCCACCTTCGGCGTCTCGCCGCGCGAGCTCGCGAGTATTCTGCAAGCGCTCAAGTCGGCTGGTGCGCTTCGTGCAGAGGTGATCGTGCAATGAACCCGCTCAGCGGCCCTCACGCGCTCTCCGCCGCGGCCCCGCGCGAAGCGGCGCCCAGCCCGGAGACCCTGCGCGTCGCCAAGGAGTTCGAGGCCGTCTTCCTCCGCTCGTTGCTCGGCTCGCTCGAGAAGACGACGCAGATGGGCTCGGGCGGCCCGCTCAAGGCGGGGCAGTCGGCGTATGGCTCGATGGTGGTGGGTGCGATGTCGGAGGCCATGTCGGCGGCGGGCGGCATCGGGCTGGCCGAGGTCATCGCCCGCGCCATGAGCCGCCCAGAAACCAGCGGAAAGGGCGGTCCCATCAAGCCATGAGGCCGCGCGCCCAAAATTTACTCAAGGCCCTCGAGCAGCAGCCGTTCATCAGGATGAACCGCACTAGGTCGGGCATGGCCCCGACCCGCGACTGGAGGCCCGCATGAAAGGAATCACCGGCAACCCCGCGCTCGACGCGTACCATCGGATGGCGATCAGCCCGGTCGGCGGCGCGCGCCCCGTCGAGCGCCCCGAGGTCAGCAACCCGAACCCGACGGCGAGCTCGGCGGCGCAGGTCTCCATCTCTTCGCGCGCTCGCGATCTCGCGAGCGAAGCCGCGCGCGACGTGGACACGGCCAAGGTCGAAGCTCTGAAGCAGCGCATTCAGGACGGCAACTTCCGCGCGGACGCCAGCGTCATCGCGCGCAACATGATGGAACAGCTCGGGTAAAACCAACGTGACCGCCCCCAACCCCACCCCCGACGAACTGGAGCTCACCCTCGCCGATCTCGAAGCCCTGCAGCTACGTGAAACCGAGGTGCTCCGCGCGATGGATCGCGAAGCCCTCGACGCGCTCACCGAGCTCAAGAGCGCGCTGAGCGAGCGCCTGCGTGAGGTGGTCCAGCGCACCCCCGTCGCCGAGCGCCATCGCCCTGCCCTCGAGCGCGTGCGCAAGCAGGCAACGCTCAACCAGCTGTTGCTCGTGCACGCTCGGGACACCGTGCGCACCATCCTCAGCGAGGCGACGGGCGCCTCCTTCGAACCGCACCCTCCGAACCGGCGCGTCGTCGGTCAGGAAGGCTTACGCCTGAACGTCCGCGGCTGATGGCGAACCTCTCCCAACTGCTCAACACGGCGCGCGACGGGCTCACCGCCCAGTCGTACGGCCTCGGCGTCACTGGCCAGAACCTGGCCAACGTGAACACGCCCGGCTACGTGCGCCGCGAAGCGGTGCTGGAGACGCGGGCGCTGGGCAGCCAGACCACGGGCAGCGTCCAGGCCACCGGCCTGCGCCGCGTAACCGACGCCTTCATCGAACGCCGCCAGTACGAGGCGAGCGGCCTGTCCTCCGCGGCGTCGGAGCACGATCAGCGCCTGGCGTCGCTGGAGGGTCTGTTCAACGACGCCGCCGGTACCGGCCTCGGCAGCGCGGTGAACGCGCTGTTCAGCTCATTCTCGGCGCTGGCGGCGAGCCCGTCCGATACGACCGCGCGCCGCAACGTGCTGCAAGCCGCCCAAACCTTCGCGCAGCGCGTGAACGACACCGCCGACACGCTGGCCACCACGCGTGACGATCTGCTGCGCGACGCGCAAGCCACCACCCAGCAGATCAACGAGAGCGCGCAGGCCATCGCGCGCCTGAACGCCAAGATCGCCGCCGCCGAGGCCCAGGGCGAGGACGCCGCGGATCTGCGGGATCAGCGCAATCGCCTGCTGCTCGACCTGACCACGCAGGTGGACGTGCGGACCATCAACTCGGGCTCTGGCAACCTGGTGGTTCAGGCCGCCGGCGCCACGCTCGTCGACGGCGCCGAAGCGCGCACGCTGAGCGTCGATCTCGACGCGAGCGGCGCGCTGCGCATCTTGGGCTCGCGCGAAGGCGGCTCCACCACCGACGTCACGCGCTACCTCAGCGGCGGCAAGCTGGCCGGCATCCGCGAAGCTCGCGACGTTGACGTGTTCGAGGTCGCGAAGCAGCTCGACCAGTTCGTCTTCGACGTCAGCACCAAGATCAACGCGCAGCACGAGCAGGGCTTCGGCTTGGACGGCGTGAGCGGCCGCGACATCTTCGCCGTGAGCACGCTGCCCGAGGGCGCGGCGCGCACGCTCGCCGTGAGCGCTGACGTCTTCGGCAAGCCCGACGCCCTGGCCGCCGCCAGCTCGCCGAGCGCGCTGCCGAGCGGCTCCGACAACGCCGTCGCGCTCTCGCAGCTGGGCAGCGCGGCCATCGTCTTCGGAGGCGCGCGCACGGCTGCGCAAGCGTACGGCGACATCGTGGGCGACGTGGCCTCGCGCCGCGCCGCGTCGAAGACCATGCTCGAGTCGCGCCAGGCGATCAGCGCGCAAATCGACGCCATGCACGAGGCCATGAGCGGCGTCTCGCTGGACGAAGAGTTCGTGAACCTGACGCGCTATCAGCGCGCGTATGAGGCCTCATCGCGGCTGCTCGCCACCGCCGATCAGCTGCTCGGCGAGCTGCTCAACATGGTCGGTCGCTGAGCGAGGGCGCGATGCGAGTCACCGATGGCATGCGCTACGCCGAGGTCCAGCGCCAGCTCGCGCGGCTACAGTCGCAGAACGCCGACGCCGCGCGCCAGGCAGCGACCGGGCTGCGCGTCGCGAACCCCTCGGACGATCCCATCGCGGCGGCAGAGCTCGCGCGCGTGCAAGCCTCGCTCGACTCCGTGGGCGCGCACCGCGGCGCGATTCAGCTCGTCCGCGGCGACGCCGAGCTCGCCGAGTCCACGCTGGCGCAGGCCAGCGAGCTGATGACGCGCGCCAAAGAGATCGCGATGCAGGGCGCGAACGACTCGCTCAGCGCCGAGGATCGCAAGAGCCTCGCCATCGAAGCGCGCAGCCTGCGCGAGGAGCTGCTGAAGCTCGGCAACACGCGCGGCAGCAACGGCTACCTCTTCTCCGGCAGCAAGAGCGACAGCGCGGCGTTCGACGCCAACGGCGTGTTCCAAGGCGATGACGAGCGCCACGCGGTCGACATCGGCGGCAGCACGCCGCTCGACGTGAACGCCAGCGGCGCGCGCGCCTTCACCGCCGCGGGCGGCCGCGACGTGTTCGCGGATCTCGCGGCGCTAGCCAGCGCGCTCGACAGCAATGACCGCGGCGCGACGGCGGCGCTGCTCGACGCCGTCGACGCCTCGCAAAAGCAGCTCGCCGGCGAGCGCACGCAGATCGGCTTCGTCGTCAGCAGGCTGGAGACCAGCGACGGCATCCTGAGCGATCTCGGCGTCGGCCTCGGCAAGCGTCAGGCCGACATCGCCGCGGCGGATCCCTTCGAAGCGTACTCGCGCATGACCGCGCTCGGGCAATCGTTGGAGCGCGCGGTAGCGGTGTCGCGTCAGCTGCTCGACCTGACCGGCTTCTGGCGCGGCTAGCGCCGCTGCTGGGTCGCGCGGCTGCGCAGACGCGCGCTGACGAACCACGCGCGCTCGCGCGCGACTGCCGCTTGACGCCCAGCGCGACGACGCCTTGACGTCGCCGCTCGACGCTCAGCGCGACCCCGTCGAGACGTCGCGCGAGTTGCGCCGCGCTGGCACGCGCGGTGCAACTCGCGCCGGCGAATGCTCATCATCGCTCGCCGCAAGGGACAGCGCGTCGTCATCGGAGCCGACATCGAGATCACCGTCACCGAGGTGTCTCGCGGCGCCGTGAAGCTCGGCATCGTCGCGCCGAGTAAGACCACCATTTTGCGCGCCGAGCTGCGCGACGCGGTCGAAGCCGCGAACCGCGCGGCCACGCAGAGCGTGGAAGATCCTGCCAAGCTGCCCTTGCCGCTGCCCAAGGAGGGCGGGCCCTGGGAGAAGCGCTCGTGATGAACCTGGCGCTCGCTCGTCAAGGCGCTGGCAGCGATGAGCGTCAAGCGCAAGACGCCACGCTCGACGCGGGGAGCTTCGCCCCCGCGCGCCTGCGCGAGCTGTTCTTGGAGGCGAACCTGGAGCGCTTCGCGCTGCCGGTCGCGACGCTGGAGGCGGTGCGCGCCGCGCGCGCCGACGTGGAGCTCGTCGAGCGAACGCCGGGCGAGCCGCTGCTGCGCCGCGGAGACTGGGTGTTCGGCGGGGCGCCCAGCGACGAGGAGCTGTTGGCGCTGCTCAGGGACGATGACAACGGTGTCTATGTCGTGTTCGGCCTGGGCCTGGGCGATACCGCGCGCGCGCTGCGGGCATTGACTGGCGCGCCGATCCTAATCTTCGAGCCCGACCCGCAGGTGCTCCGCGCCGTGCTCGAGCTCGGCCCCAGCGATCTCTCGCAATTCGACATCGTCACGAGCAGCCATGACCTCACGCAAATCTGGCCCACCTTCTTCGCCGGGCGCCGCGCCACCACCATCGTCCACACCCCTGGCTATCTCGCCGCTCATCCCGACGCGGCAGCCCATCTTCGGGCGACGCTCACCCAGCTGGTTCAGCGCAGCAGCATCAACGACGCGACACACCGCGTGCGCGCGCGAGATTGGGTATCGGACGTGCTCGCGAACCTCGAGCTACTCAGCGAATACCCCGGGTTTCTGGCACTCGCAGGGAAGTATCGAGGTGTGCCGGCGTTTATCGTCGGCGCTGGACCGTCGCTCGGCAAGAACGGCCATCATCTGCTACAGGCCCAGAAAAAGGGCCTCGTCTTCGCGGTCAACTCCAGCGCGCGCGCGTTAGACAAGCTCGGCGTCGAGCCGCAGGTGCTGGCCTGCATGGAGTCCATCGACGTCTCGCACCTGCTCGCGGACGTCAGCTTCATCGATCGCGTGGTGCGCGCCTTCACGCTCACGATGCACCCCAACACCGCGCGCACGGGGCGGGGCCCGCTGCTCCCGCTGTGGGAGGCGCTGCAGCAGGTGGCGCTGCCGTTGAAGCAGCTCACCGGGCTCGACGGCGTACCGGTGAGCGGCAGCGTCTCGACGCTGGCGTTCGCGCTGGCCTATCGCCTCGGCTGCTCGCCCATCGTGTTCGTGGGCCAGGACCTGGCGTACACGGACGGCCGCGCCTACGCCGCCGGCACCGCGTACGAAGCCTCCAGCGTGTCCGTGAGCGAGGACGGCCGCGAGCTCCAAATGAACTGGTGCGACACGCTCAAGCGCACGCACCGCATCGGCGGGCGCAGCATGCACGAGCGCGAGCCGCTGAGTGAGACCGTGGCCTGGGGCGGCGCCGGCAAGGTGCTCACCAGCATCGGCTTCTCCGCGGTGCGCGCCTGGCTGGAGGGCGCGGCGGTCGAGCTCGCGCGGGAGACGCCGCGCGCTCGGCTGGTCAACGCGACCGAGGGCGGCGCGCGCATCGCTGGCTATGAGGAGCTGGGCTTGGAGGCGCTGCTCGCCGAGCTGCCCGAGCGCGACCTCAGCGCCCAAGATCTGCTGCGCGCGGCCCGCGAGCACGGCGCGCCGGTGCCGCTACAGCAGCTCACGAGCTGGGCCGAGCAGCAGGCGCGCTTGGTGGGCCGCGCACGGCACCTGGCGCGGCGTATCCAGCGCTTGGCCGCCGTCACCCTGCGCGGCATCAAGAGCGGCAGCGGCAGCGTCCCGGCGCGCCTCGCGCGCCTGGACGCTGCCGAGCGTGAGCTGCGCCAGGCCGTCAACGACGCGCCGCTGCTCGACGCCTGGTCTTGGCCGGACGTCGATGACGTCCTCGCCGAGCGCGGCAGCGGCAGCGCCGACGCGCAGGAGTCCGCCGAGCAGGCGCTCGCGTTCGAGATGCGCTTCGGCGCGGCGCTCGACCGCTCCGCGCGCTCGCTCGAGCACGAGCTCGACGCGCTCGCGCGTCGCTTGCAGCAGGCGCAGCGCGCCGCGCACGACCCGACACCTCCCCCCGACACCGAGCCGCGGCTCGGCCGGAACGACCAGTAGTAGGCACATAGGAAGGAATCATGGCGATCTCGATACAGACCAACGTTTCATCACTCGAAACCCAAAAGTCACTGGGCAAGACCCAGATGGCGCTGAACAAGAACTTCACGCGCTTGTCCAGCGGGTTCCGCATCAACACCGCGGCCGACGACGCCGCCGGCCTCTCCATCAGCGAGAGCATGAAGACGCAGATCCGCTCTTACGTGGTGGCGGAGCGCAACAGCAACGACGCGCTGTCCATGACGCAGACCGCGGAGGCCGCGCTCGGCGAAATGCACAACATCCTGGGCCGCATGCGCGAGCTCGCGATGCAAGGCGCGAACGGTAGCATGACCGACACCGACCGCGGCTACCTCGACACGGAGTTCACAGCGCTCAAGCAAGAGATGCAGCGCATGCAGTCGTCGGCCAAGTTCAACGGCCGCGAGCTGCTGTCCAGCACCACGGCCGCGATCACCTTTCAGATCGGCCTCAACAACACGGCCTCCGATCAGATCACGCTGAACTTCGGCGGCCTGGGCCTGAGCAGCCTGCTCGCGACGGGCACCTCGGTGTCCGGCGCCACCACGGGCAACTCGCTGGCCGCGCTCGGCCGCATCGACGAGGCGCTGACCACCATCTCCACCAACCGCGCGAAGTACGGCGCGACCATGAACCGGCTGGAGATCGCGGTGTCCTCGATCCAGACCATGCGCCTCAACCTGTCCGCGGCCAACTCGCGCATCCGCGACGTGGACGTGGCGGAGGAGACGGCGTCGATGAGCCGCAATCAGATCCTGTCGCAAGCCGGCGCGTCGGTGCTGTCGCAGGCCAACCAGCTGCCGCAGCTCGCGCTCAGCTTGCTCAAGTAAGCTCGGCGGTTCGTTCACGCCATGGTCCATCGCGAGCGACGCTGTCGCACCTCCTGCGCCACCGGCAACACTGGAGCCACGCTCCAGCGTCGTTCGCGATTTTCGTTCAAGGTTGGTCGGCGGACTCCGTTCCCAAGGAGACGAAGGGCAATGACGCCCGGACCCGGCTCACGCCGGATCGCGCTCCAGGAAGGAGTCCCCCATGGCACTGAATATTCAAACCAACGTAGCAGCACTCACCGCGCAGAAGAACCTCACCGTAAATCAGAAGAACCTCGCCGGCAGCTTCCAGAAGCTGTCGAGCGGCTTCCGCGTCAACACCGCGGCGGACGACGCCGCGGGCCTCGCCGTCAGCGAGAGCATGAAGTCGCAGATCCGCTCCTACAACGTCGCCGAGCGCAACGCCGCGGACGGCATCTCGATGGCGCAGACGGCGGAAGGCGCCCTGGGCCAGGTTCACGACGTGCTCGGCCGCATGCGCGAGCTCGCCATGCAGTCCTCGAACGGCAGCTTGTCGTCGACCGATCGCGGCTACCTCGACACCGAGTTCAGCTCGCTGAAGGCGGAGATCGGGCGCATCCAAGACTCGGCCAAGTTCAACGGCCAGCAGCTGGTCGCGGCGGCGACCTCGACCGTCACGTTCCAGGTCGGCCTCAACAACACCGGCTCGGACCAGGTCAGCATCGACTTCGGCAACGTCGCCCTGAGCGCGCTGTTGGCCACGGCCAACAACGTCTCCGGCGCGAGCAGCGCGCTCGCCGCGCTGGGCAAGATCGACAACGCCATCCAGAGCGTCTCGAACTCGCGCGCCAAGTTCGGCACCGCGATGAACCGCCTCGAGATCGCCACCAGCAACATCCAAACCATGCGTCTCAACCTCTCGGCCGCGAACTCCCGCATCGTCGACGTCGACGTCGCCACGGAGACGGCCGCGATGTCGCGCAACCAGGTGCTGTCGCAAGCCGGCGTCTCGGTCCTCGCGCAAGCCAACCAGCTGCCGCAGCTCGCCTTCGGCCTGCTGCGCTGATCCTGGAGGGCGGACTCCGTCTCGGGCTCACGCAGGGCCGGCTCTTCCTTGAGCCGGCGCCGGCGTGGGCCCGGCCTGGGCAAGGAGAAGCAGGATGACCGGCACCATCACATTCGGCGGCATCGGCTCCGGCATGGACACCGAGGGCATCGTCACGGGTCTGGTCCAGGCCAGCAGCGGCACGCTCAACACGCTGAAGAACCGCGCGAACGACACGGACTCCGCCGTCTCGACGCTGTCGAGCATCAGCTCCATGCTCTCGACGCTGCAGAAAGCGGTCGGCGCGCTCGCCGACTCCCGCGACGCGGCCAGCTACAGCGCGACCTCCTCCAACTCCGCCGTCGCGGTCACCGCCAACGGCACCGCCCAGCCGGGCGCCTACAGCATCACCGTCTCCAAGCTCGCCAAAGAGCAACGCAACTACTCCAGCGCGTTCGCCAGCTCCACGACGGCGCTCGCTCAGAGCGGCACGCTGAACCTCCAGGTCGGCTCCGCGAGCGGCGTGGACGTCGCGATCAGCGACAGCGACACGCTGGAGGACATCGCCGCGAAGATCAACGCCTCCGGCGCGCGGGTCTCCGCCGCCATCTTCAACGACGGCAGCGAGTACCGGTTGCAAGTGCGCGGCCTCGATACCGGCGCCGCCAACACGATCAGCTTCAGCGGGCTGGATCTCGGCCTCGGCGCCGGCCAGGTCCAAGGCGCGCAGGACGCCGAGCTGCAGATCGACGGCTTCACGGTCAAGCGCTCCACCAACCAGATCGCCGGCGCGATCCAGGGCGTCACGCTCGCGCTCACGCAAGAGAGCACATCGCCCATCAACGTCACCGTCGCCAGCGATCCGGCCGCGACACAGAAGAAGCTCCAGGCCGTCGTCGACGCCTACAACGCCGTGGTGAACAAGGTGCACGCCAGCGCCGGCTACGGCACCATGAAGGCCGCCAACAGCGAGCTCTCAGGCGACTCCGCGCTGCGCTCGCTCACGCAGCGGCTCTCGAGCACGCTCTTGTCCCGCGTCAGCAGCGGTAGTCAGTACGACACGCTGGGCAGCATCGGCCTGTCCTCGAACCGCGACGGCACGCTGACCCTGGACTCGAGCAAGCTCAGCGCCGCCATCACCAAAGACGCCGCCGGCGTCACCGCGGTGCTCGCCGGCGCGAACGGCGGGGACGGCGTCATGGACCTCATGAACACGCTCGTGAAGGACATGACCGCCGCAAACGGCACCATCGCGCTGCGGCAGGACTCGCTGAGCAGCCGGGCCAAATCCCTGCGCGACCAAGCCAACCGCGAGCAGGATCGGCTCGATCGCTACGCCGAGTCACTGCGCAAGCAGTTCACCAGCATGGACAGCGCCGTCGCCAGTAACCAGGCGCTGCTCAGCTACCTTTTCAGCCTCGGATAGTCGTCCGTCAACCGTGTTCAGGATCAGAGCTCATGTTTGAAGTCGCAGCCAATCGTTATACCCAGATCCGCAACGCCACCGCGTCGCCTGGGGAGTTGTTGCTGGCGCTCTATGACGGCCTCTTCCGCTTCTTGAACGGCGCGCGCGCCGGCCTCGAGCGCAACGACGTGCGCACCGCGCGCGAGCTGCTCTCCAAGGCCTACGCCATCACCTCCGAGCTCTACATCGCGCTCGATCACGAGCTCTCTCCCGAGCTCTGCCAGCGCCTGGAAGGCGTCTACGGCTTCGCCATGGATCGCATGATGCTCGCCTCGCGCAAGGCCGACATCGGCGCGGTGGACGAGGTGATCCGAGTGCTCACGCCGCTGCGTGAAGCCTGGCAGCTCGCGGTGCCCCAGGCGCAGCGCGAGCTCGCCGAAGCCGGAAAGCGCTGAGTCATGGCCGCCGATCCCCGCGCGCCCGACGCCGCACCGTTCCCGCCGCCTCGCTACGCACCCGGCGCGCGCCGCGGCAGCTTCCTCGCGCGCTTTAGCAGCGGCGCGAGCTTGGAGGTGGAGCCCGGCCGCGCCCGGCTGTACCCCGGGCTGCGCGGCGAGGCGCCGTCCACCGCCGCCTTCTACGATGCGTTCGCCGACTTCATCGGCCACGGCCGCGTGCTCGACGCCGGCTCCGGCGCGGGCGTCGGCGCCGCGCGGCTGCTCGCTCGCGGGCTCGACGTCGTCGCCGCGGAGCAAGACGCGGCGGCCGTCGCCTTCGCGCGCCAGCTCGCGCCCGCCGCCGAGCACCTCACCGTCGATCTGGTCGGACTCAAGCTCGACGCGCCCGTCGACGGCGCCATCGCGGCCGACGTGCTGAGCCAGGCGCTCGAGCCCGAAGCCGCGCTGCTCGCCATCGGGCGCACCATGAAGCCGGGCGCGGCGCTGCTCGTGGCCGAGCCCGCCGCGCACGTGTCACAGCGGCTCAGCGTGCCGCAGCGGCGCGCGTTCTCCCCCGCGCGCCTGCGCTCGATGTTGGTGCGCACCGGCTTCCGCATCGAAGCGGTGATCTGCGAGCGCGTGCCGTTCGTGGCGTTCCTCGCGCAGGCCGCGCGCTCGAGCGTCGCCGACGCCTTCGCCAACGCCTACGCTTTGGCCGCGCAGGGCGCGTTCAGCGCCGCGCTGTCCTCCCTCGCCGGCGTGCGCTCCGCGAACGACGGGGCGGTCGAGCTCGAAATCCTGCTCGCCGAGTCCGAGCTCTTCCTGGCGCAGGGCGACGGTGATCGCGCGGCCAGGGTCTGCTTCCTGGCGCAGAAGCTCGCGGCCGGCGACGCGCGGCCGCTGGTCGGCCTCGGTCGCGTGGCGCTCGGCAGCGGCGCGCCCGGTGACGCGCTGCACCTCGCGCTCGACGCGCTCCGTCGCGACGCCAGCGAAGCGGCGGCCTACGCGCTCGCCGCCGTGGCCGCCGACGCGCTGGGACACCCCGACGCCTACACCGCGTGGCGCGCGGCCTCGAACCTCGCGCCCGACGATCCGGTCATCGCCGGCGAGCTCGCCCGCGCGTCCGCCGCGCGCAGCGATCACACGCTGGGCCTGCTCGCGCTGGATCGCGTAGAGCGCTACGGCATCGCGCTCGAGCCCGAGCAGCACGTCACGCGCGCGTGGCTGTTGCTCGCCGCGGGCCGCGCCAACGACGCCGCCATCGAGATCCGCATCGCGCGCGCGAACGGCGCGGGCAGCGCCGAGCTCTCCGCGCTCGAAGCCGCCGTCGCCCGGGCGCTCTAGCCGCTCGTCACGCTACGAGCGTTGGGTGGGGCCCCGCGCCGTAAAGGGCGCGACTTCACGGCGCTCGCCGGCGCCGGGCAACACGGGCGCGCGCGGCGCGGGTCTGCAGCCGCGCACGGGGCGCGTAGCTTCTTTGCTAGCTGCCCGTCTCGGACAGCGTCTCAGGCGCGGCCAGCGCGGCCTCGACGATTTCGCAGATGCCGTGCCACGCAACGATGTGCAGCTCCTGCACGCGCGGCGTCGCGGCGTCGGGCGCGGAGAACACGCAGTCCGCGGCCTTCGCGATGGGCCCGCCGTTACGCCCGACGAAGGCCAGCGTCGTCGCGCCGCGCTCACGCGCGGCTTGCAGCGCGCGCACCACATTGGGCGAGCGCCCGCTGGTGCTGATGCCGACGACCACGTCGCCGCTGCGCGCCAGCGCGCGCACCTGACGCGCGAAGATGTCGCGGAAATCCCAGTCATTGCCGACGGCCGTCAAGATCGAGGTGTCCGTCGTCAAGGCGATGGCCGGCAGCGCGTCGCGCTCCAACGCGAAGCGACCGACCAGCTCGGCCGCGACGTGCTGCGCGTCCGCGGCGCTGCCCCCGTTACCGCAGAGCAGCACCTTGCCGCCCGAGCGCAGGCAGCTGGTGAGCAGCGCCGCGATTTCGGCGAGCCGCGCCAGCGACTCGTCCAGCAGCTTTTGGTGGGCGCGGATGCTGTCCTCCACCACCTGGCGCAGCCGCCGCTCGGCGTTGGCGCGCTCCTGCGCCCCTTCGCGGGCGCTGAGCAGCAGCTCGACGGCCTCGGCCACCGCGCCCGCGCCGCCGCGCGCGCTGAGCACCCGCCGCGCCTTGCGCCGCGCGCTGGTGGAAGCGTCCGCCGGCGCCAGCGCTAGACCCACGCTGTCGAACGCGCGCGCGTCGCGATCCGCGTCGCCCACGAAACACACGCGCTGCGGCGGGATGGCCAAGCGATCACACAGCTGGATGATACCGACGCGCTTGTCCTTAGCGCCCGCGATCACGCAATCTACGCCCAGGCGTCGCGCGATGGCGTCGACCATGGCGCCGCGCTCGCCGGTCACGAGCCCCAGGCGCAGCCCCGCGCGCTTCGCGGCGCTCAGCGCGTCCAAATCGCGCAGCTGGATGCGCTTGCTCTCATCGCCCGCGGCGCCGAAGCTGACGCTGCCATCGGTGATGACTCCGTCGATGTCCAGCGCGAGCACCTCGATTTCGCTCACCAACACGTGCGGCCTCCATCGAGCACCAGGTTCGCTCCGGTCATGTACGACGCGGCGTCCGAGCACAAAAACACGATCGCGGCGCGGTACTCGTCGCGGCGCGCCATGCGCCCGAGGGGGATCAACGCGCTGAGCCGCGCGACGAAGTCCTCCGGCTGCTCGGCGTAGACGCCACCAGGACACAGCGCGTTCACGCGCACGTTGTGCTCGGCATAGTAGGTAGCCAGGTACTTGGTGAGCATCACGAGCCCGCCCTTGACCACCGAGTAGGTCACCGGCTTGGCGGGCTGCTCCGCCTCGCTCAGGCCCGGCTTTCTGTAAATGCGCTGGTCCGGCGCGATCAAGCCCAGATCCGAGGCGACGTTGACGATCACGCCGCCGCGCTGGCTCGCGAAGTGCGGCGCGAAGACCTGGCTCATCAGGAACGCGCCGGTGAGCCCGACCGCGATATCGGAGTGCCAGGCTTCGAGCGGAAATTGTTCGAAACGCGACGCGCCCAGGCCGGCGCCCTCCACCTTGGGGTTCTGCGCGGCGTTGTTGATGAGCCCGTCGACGCGACCACAGCGCGCGAGCACCTCCGCCAGCAGCGCACGGCACGAGTCCGCCGAGGTGACGTCCAGCTCGAGCCCGAGCGCGCGGCCCCCGCTGGCGTCGGCCACCTCCTTGGCCTTCTCCTCGGCTTGCTCGCGGCGCACGTCGGCGAGCACCGGAATGCCGCCGGCGTCGGCGATGGCGAGCGCGTGCTCGGGGCCGAGCAGACCCGCGCCGCCGCTGATCACGAACACGCGCCCTTCGAGCGAGAACGCGCGCAGCGACTCGCCGCGCTGACCTTTCATGCCGAGTGTCGCGGACATGCTGCCTCCTCTCGCGGCCGCTCGCCGCGTTCCCAGGCCAGGACGGCCTGCTCTAGCGCCGGGATCTGCTCCGGATAGTCGAGCTCGTGAATCTTACCTTCCACGATGAAGGGCAACACCACCTTACCCACCATCGAGTCGTATTCGACGATGGCGCGCGGCCGCACGATGTCGACGTAGCCGTTCTGCCAGTAGGCCTGCGGCAGTTTCTGACGGGGCATGGAGTGCGCCTCGGGGAAGCCGCTGAGCTCGATCAGCGGCCTCAGGTACGAGTCCTCGATGCGCCACATCTTGTACGGCGTCTGCTCCGCCAGGCTGACGGAGCGCAGCGCGTCGGCTTCGGGGTGCTTCAACATCAGCGCGATGGCGCGCTCGATCAGCGCGACGTCGCGCACAGGGCCGGTGGGGCGCAGATGCACGACCAGCTCCGGGACGTAGCCTTCCTCGTCCGCCAGCCAAGCCAGTGCGTGGCGGAACACCTGCAAATCCGTCGCGAAATCACCGGCGAACTCCGCCGGACGAGAGAACGGGACCTCGGCGCCGTGCTCCCGCGCCACCTCCGCGATCTCGCGGTCATCGGTCGACACGAGCGTGCGCGTGATGGCGGAGCACGCCAGCGCGTGCCGAATCGAATAGGCGATCAGCGGCTTGCCCGCGACCGGCAGCAGGTTCTTGCGCGGCACGGACTTGGACCCGCCTCGCGCCGGAATCAGCGCCAACACGTGCGGCCGCGTCATCGCCGGGCCTCCTGAGCGATGTGACATACCTCTCCGCTTCTCTGTGCTTCG
This sequence comes from uncultured Sorangium sp., assembly GCA_966250485.1. Taxonomy (GTDB): domain Bacteria; phylum Myxococcota_A; class Polyangia; order Polyangiales; family Polyangiaceae; genus PMG-095. Next base: position 81,379 of record CBINHN010000005.1, read on the forward strand.
AGCAAGGACAGCGCGAGCCTGAGGCTCGCCGCGCCTTCACGAACGCCGATGTCGGGCTGACGGCGCTCGGCGACGCAGCCCAAGAACAGCCGCAGCTCGTCGAGGAAGGCGTCGTTGCGCGGATAGTCGCGGTAATCGACGTCTTCGACGAGCTGGCCCGCGGCGTCCCAGCGCCGGAAGTAGCGATCACTGAGGCTCCACTCGAGCCGGCCGCGCTCCCCGAGCACCAAGCAGCGCCGATTGCTCGGACGCTGGAAAAAGTCCAGGTGCAGCTCGGCCACCAAGGGACGCCCCGCCACACGAAACTCGATGAGCCCGCTCGTGAGATCCTCCACGTCGAGCTCGAGGTCGGAGACCTTGCCGCCCATGGCGAACGCGCGGCGCGGTTCACCGAACAGCGCGATCAAGTAGTCGAGCTCGTGGATCTGCGACAGCGTGACGCCGCCGCCCAGCGCGCGCTGCGACGCGTACATGCGGCGATAGTCTTCGTACGGATGAAAGCCCGGCAGAAACTCGCCGACCTCCGCGCGCACGGACAACGGCCGCCCGATCACGCCGGCCTGCAGCAGCTGCTTCAAGCGGAGAAAGCCGGGATGGCGCCGCAGCTGATAGGCCACGAACGCGATCGCGCGCCGGCTGTCCACGAGCTCGGCGAGCTCCTCGACCTGCTCCAAGGAATGCGAGAGCGGCTTCTCGATGAAGAGATCGGCGCCGGCGCGCGCGGCGGCCAGCGCGACCGGCACGTGCAGGCTCGAGGGATTGGTCACGAACACCACGTCCGGCGCGCGGCTCAGCGCCTCCTCCAGCGACGCGAAGCACTCCACCCCGTAGCGCTCTTCGAGCGACGTCTCGTCCACGACGCGCAGCTGGTCGTCGAGCACGGCGCGCTCGCGCCGCACGCGGTACGCGTCGATGGCCACGCTGTCGCCCAGCAAGGCGCGCAGGTTGCGCAGGTGTCGCTGTCCCACGCCGCCCAGTCCGACGAACAGCGCCCGCCGCACGCTGCGACCGGGCGCCCCGGCGACCAGCTCGCTGCTCACGCCGCGGCCTCCGCGGCATGAGCGAGGCCAGCGCGCACGAACTCGAGCGCTCGCGCCGCGCTGCGCTCGGGCTCCGCGTCGAAGTAATGCTGGAGCACGAGATCGCCGCCGAAGCCGGCGCGCGCCAACGCGCGAAAAAATCCCGCAAAATTCGCGTCACCGCTGCCGAGCGGCACGCTGCCACCCGCGCGCTTGCGGTCCTTCACGTGCACGGCAAACAGCCGCGACAAGAGCGGCACGATGTCGTGCTCCGCGTCGAAGCCCTGCGCGGTCGAGTTCCCGACGTCGTAGTAAGCGCGCACGCTGGCGCAGCCGACGCGCTCGATGAGCGCCGCGTACTCGCTGCCCACGAGCTCCATCTCCAGGCCGAGCACCACGCCGTGCTGCTCGGCGCTAGGCGCCGCCGCGCGTAGACTGTGCACCACCTCCGCGCGCAGCGCGGGCGTGTCCACGGCCGCGGTCTCGAGCAAGGGCAACAAGATGCGCTCGCCGCCGAGCTCGGCCGTGAACGCGCACAGCTCGCGCAGCACAGCGACGTTCTCGCGCACGGCGGCCTCGCCGTCGCCGGCCAAGCGCCGCACCATGAAGTAGTCCGCGCACACGGAGCGAACCCTGACGCCCGTGGCCCGCACCTGCTCTTGGATCGCGCGCCGCCCCGCGGCAGACCAGAGCGGGTTCTCGAACGCGCGCTCGGCCTCGAAGATCCACTCGATGTGGTCGTAGCCGAGGCGCGCCGCGCGCTCGAACTCGGCCTGCCAGCTCTGCCACGGAAAGGCCTGCAGCTTGCCCGCGGGTCGCGGCGACAGCCGCCCTTGCATGATCCCGATGCGATTCACGGCGCGCTCCTCTCTCGACCTAGCCGACGCGCCGCAGCTTCTTCATGATCGGCACTTCGTCGCTGGTCACCTTCTTGACGCCATCGCCCAGGCTGGCTTCGATGACGCGGATGTCGCGCACCAGCTTCATGAGCCCCTGCGGCTCCACGCTGGCCGCTTGATCGCTGCCCCACATGGCGCGGTCGAGCGTGATGTGCCGCTCGATCATGCACGCGCCCAGGGCGACGGCGGCGTAGCTCGACGCGAGCCCCACCTCGTGCCCCGAGTAGCCCACGGGCACGCCGTAGCGCTCGCGCAGGACCGGGATCATGCGCAGGTTCAAATCCGGGATTTTCGCCGGGTACGCGCTGGTCGTGTGCAACAAGATCAGGTCTTCGGTGCCCAGCACCTCGACGGCGTGGTCGACCTGCGCGAGCGTGCTCATGCCGGTGGACAGGATGATCGGTCGCCCCATCTTGCGGTGATGGCGCAGCAGGTTGTCGTCCGTGAGCGAGGCCGAGGCGAGTTTGTACGCCGGCGGCTGAAACTGCTCCATGAAATCGACGGAGGCCTCGTCCCAGCAGGAGGCGAACCAGGCGACGTGCTTCTCCTGACAGTAGCGCTCGATGGAACGGTACTGGTCGAGCCCGAACTCGAGCCCACGCTTGAGCTCGCCGTTGGTGGCGCCGAACGGGCTCTCGCGCGGACGAGCCAGCTCCTCCGCGCTGTACACCACGTCCACGGTGCGCTTCTGGAACTTCACGGCGTCGGCGCCCGCGACCGCGGCCACGTCGATCAAGCGACGCGCGATGCCCAGATCGCCGTTGTGGTTGATGCCAATTTCGCCGACCACGTAGCAGGGCGCGCCGTCTCCGACGCTGCGCTCACCGATTCTTACTTGTCCCATGATGTTGTCTGACTCCGTCCGTGCCTGCGCTCGCGCGCGAAGAAGGTTACGACCGATCCGCCACCACCAGGAGCATCCACTCCTTGGCGAAGCGAACGAACTTGAAGCGCAGAAGCCGGCTCGGCAGCAGCTCGGCTGCGTCGGCGAGCGGCGCCAGGTAGGGCCGCTGCCACAGCAGCGGCAGCTGCCGGAAGCGCTCCGCGCTCTGGATCGAGAAGCCGTGGCTCTCGATGCACTGCGTGAGGCCCGTCAACGTGAACGGCCGCACGTGCGTCCAGTCGTCGTAGAACGTGCGCCACTGCGCCACGAAATCCGGGACCATCGCGATCATGCGCCCGCCCGGCGTCAGCACGCGCTGGCACTCGCGCAGCACGCGGCCGATGTCGACGATGTGCTCGAACACGGATTTGCTGAACAGCACGTCGAACGAGCCATCCGCGAACGGCAGCTTTTCCTTCTCGTAGTCCGCCAACGCGACGCGCTCGGGGAACCGCGGCTGGCTCGGCCGCGCGCGGTCCACGCCCTGCGCGCGGAAGCCTTGCCCGGCGAAGCCGTGCAGGAACTCACCGCGGCCGCAGCCGAGATCCAGCAGGCGTCCGCCGCGCTGTCGCTGCAGGAAACGTTCGCTCAAATAGCGTGTCAGCTGGCCCGGATACTCGGTGTACGGCTTCGCGCTCTCCGCGTAGCGTACGTCGAGGTAGACGCTCTCGCCGTTCAGCGGCTGTCGCGCGTTGGCGTTCATCCGCGCTCTCCCCTGCCCTTGGTCGAGGCCGCGATGCGCAGCGCCGCACGGCTGATCTCGTCGGCGAGCGCCAGCCCGTCCACCAAGGCGCTGCTGTTCGAGGGCAGCTCGTAGCGCACCTCGTCCCGCGCCGGCGCGCTGGCCACGCGCAGCAGCGGCAACTCCGGCGGCGCGACGTTCGCGGTGGTCGGCAGCGGCATGCCCGCGATGGAAGCGACGGAGCGGGTATAGGCCGCCTCGTCGCCGGTGAAGTAGCCGCGCTGCTTGAGCGCGTGCACGAAGCCTCGAGCGTCGCCGCGCTTCGCGGCCTCCAGCGCCTGCGGAAAGCGCGCGTTCAGCAGGCGCACGTAGTCGGTGGCGCCCTCCTCCGCGGTGCGATACGCGCGGAAGTTGTCGATGATGGTGCGCTCGTTCGCGCCGAAGCCCTCGCGGGTGCGCTGCGCGACGCTGAGCCCGCTCGGGCCCTGTCCCTTGATGCCGCCGAAGTTGTAGTTGAACATCGAGGCGCCGCGCCCGGTCTCGTGCGCCCACTGCGCGGTGACGAGCCGGACGGTGTCGTCGTTCGGTTCTTCGCCCAGCACGTTGCTGAGCGCGCTGCGCAGCGCGCTCGCCGCCTGCCCGGCGTCGAGCCGCGTGCGCGTCGGCGCCACGAAGGTGACACCGCGATCGTCAACGGCGCCGGCGAGCGCGCGCGCGAACGCGGGCCCCGCGCTCGGCGACGGGCTGAGCGGCGAGGCGCTCTGCGCGAGCGCGACGCTGTTCGGTGCGGTGATGGCGCTGGCCACGCCTCCTGCAACGGCAAGAAGCGGGCCACGCGCGGCTCGCTTCAGCCCTCGCGCTCGGACTTCAGCACGGTGAGGTCCTCGAGCAACGTCAACAGCTCGGACTCTAGACCTTTATTGCCGATCAACGTGAGCGCGTGATCTATCGAGTTGATCTGCAGCTTGGAGCGCTGAATCGCGCTCGCCGCGCAGCGCGCCGCGAGCACCGGTATCGAGCTGACGAGCCTGCCGATGTTCGCGTAAGGATCGTTCAACGCGGTGAGAAGCTCCTGGATCTTGCTGAGATCCTTCAAGTGCTCGGGTTTGACTCGGCAATCGTCAGGCGCCGGGCGAAGAGAGCCGCTGGGAGTAATTCGCATCGCGCTACGTCATTCTGCGAGATAGACGCCAAGGAGCCAACGGCCGCTCACTCCGCGAAAACAGCCCCGCGCGCCGCGGCGACGCGTCAGCCGAATGACGACGCAACGTCAAGCGGCTCGCGCGCGAGGTGAGCGAAGAAAGCGCCCAGCGCTGCTGTAGGTGCTCGTCGCTCCGCGCGGGGCCGCCGCGGCGCAGCGCGCTCCGAGGCCGTCGCAGCGTGGCGCGGCGCTTGCTGAGCCCGAGCGCATGAGCACCGGAATCTGGTCAGCCGCGTCGGGCGCAATGGGACAGAGCGCCGCGTTGGACGTCGCAGCCAACAATGTCGCGAACGCGACGACACCTGGTTTCCGGGCAGAAACGGCGGTCTTTCGACAGACTCTGGTCAACGCGATGGGGCAAGCTGGAACGGCCACCCGCTCGCAGCGTTTCGCTGTGACACGCACGTCCACTCCCGATTTCCGCGCGGGTCAGATTGTCCACAGCGGGCGAGCGCTCGACTGTGCCATACCTGATGATCGAGGCTTTTTTGCGGTGGCGACGCCCAACGGCGAGCGCTTTACCCGCGCGGGAAGTTTCCGTCTCACCATCGAAGGCAAGCTCGTCACCGCTGACGGACACCGCGTTCTCGGCAGCAATCATCGTCCCATTCAGCTGCCGCCCGGCGCGACGTCAGTCGAGATCGCCCCGGATGGCGCCATCTTCGCGAACGGTGAAAACACCGGCGCGAGCATCGGCGTGTTTACCTTTCAAAACCTGGCAGGCCTGGAAAAAGAAGGGGAAATCCTGCTTCGCGCGCGCCCCGAAGCGGGGCGTGCGCAGCCGCACAGCGTCGCGCTGGAGCCGAACGCGCTCGAGCAATCGAACGCAAATGCCATCTCATCCATGACGACATTGGTCAACGCTTCACGCCAGTTCGAGATGGTGGCGAAAGTGATCGAAGCGTTTAGTCAGATAGAACGCCGCGCGGCGACTGACATCATGGGTCGACGCTAGCGGCGCGCCTCGCGCACACGTGCACCAAAGCGCGGAAACTCTGCCGCCGCGCGCGATACGGAACCAGAAGCTGAGCTCGTCGCGGCGGGAGAAATGCCCGCCGGACGACTTTCTCGCTTTACCTCGCGCGACGAACGAGTCAAGACCAGGGAGTCCGGTCCAGCACGTTGTGCTAAGTTTTTCCGCGGATTGACGATCCGGTTCTCGCGGGGGCGTTGCCCAGCCCGTTGACCCTCGCCGAGGCCAGGCTCGTCACATGAGACATGAAGTCTGTCTTGACGACACACAGTAAGGTATGAGAGACGGGCGCGAGCACACCACATGGCGAACGGCCGCGATTTTCGACGCGCGATCGATCGCCTCGCCCAGGATCTGATTCGCATCGCCCAGCAAGCGGTCGCGATCGAGGTCAAGCGAGCGATCACGTTAGCAATTCCCCAGTCCGAGCCTCGTAGCCGGCGAGCGCCAGCTCGCCGCGCGCGCGACGGCGCGACCAAGGCTCAAGAGCGCGCAGCGCGCGCCGCCGAGCGACGAGCGCTGCGCGAAGCGGAGCGCGCGCAGCGGCTGGCGGAGCGTGAAGCCGAGCGTCAAGAGCGCGAAGCGGAGCGGCTGCGCCGCAAGCAAGAGCGCGAGCAGCTCAAGCAGGAGCTGAAGTCGGCGCGTGATGCCGCGCGCCAAGCGCGCTCTCTCGAGCGCGCCAAAATGAAGCAGGAGTCCACGGAGGCGCGTGAAGCGCGCCACCGGGCGTTGACCGAGAAGGCGCCGACCGCGCCGACCCCGCCGCCGCTCGTGGTTTTCAAGCGTTCCCGCGACGGCCAGGTCACCGTGCTGAAGCCGCGTCCGGTCGAAGAAGACTCCGCCGCGCAGCAGCAAGCTACCGCCGCTGCGCCCGAGCCCGCCGCCACGCCCGCCGCGGTGCCGTGAGCTCGGCGCGTCGCGACTCGACGCTTCGTTAATACAATCCCTGGGGTTGATACACTCGCCGCTCGACGGCTGGAGTAAGGGCGTAAAACGAACGCCCCCTCCATCGCTGGAGAGGGCGTCCAACATACCCAAGGAGAAAATGGCCAGGGGAAAGGTGTCGTGAGCGCGCGTCTGAACGGGACGCGCGCTCTGCGCTCGCGCAGCGCTCAGCCGCTTTGGCGGCGCTGGAAAGCGGGGATGTCCCAGTCCGCGTCGCCGCTCGCTGGGAAGCTGATGCGCTCACGAACCGGCAGGCTCATCTGACCCTCGCGGCTGCCCGAGCTCATCATCGGGGCCACGGGGCGGCGCGTGACGAGCGCGGGCGCCGGCTCGCGGTACTCCGGGCGCACGGACGAGCGCGGCGCGGGCTGCTCTTTGACGATCGTCGCCTGGGGGCGCCGCTCGCGCGCGGCCTCGAGCGGCAGCTCGGTGTTGATGGTGTTGAAGCCGGTCGCGATGACCGTGACCTTGAGGGCGTCGGCCATGCTCTCGTCGACGCTGGCGCCGAAGATGACGTTGGCGTCCTCGTGCGCCTGCTCTTGAACGAGCGACGCCGCCTCTTGGATCTCCTTCATCTTCATGTCGGGGCCGCCGACGATGTTGATCAGCACGCCGGTGGCGCCTTCGACGGAAATATCGTCCAACAGCGGAGAGTGAATGGCCTGCTCGGCCGCGAGGCGCGCCCTGCCCTCGCCCTTGGCGCAGCCGGTGCCCATCAGCGCGCGGCCCATGCCGTTCATGACGGTGCGCACGTCGGCGAAGTCCACGTTGATGATGCCGTTCAAGGTGATGAGATCGCTGATGCCCTTCACGGCTTGAAACAGCACCTCGTCCGCCTTGCGGAAAGCTTCCACGAAAGTGAGGTCATCGTCGGCGATGGACATCAACTTTTCGTTGGGGATCGTGATCAGCGTGTCGACGTGCTCGGTCAGCGACTGCAGACCGGCCTCGGCGCGCCGCATGCGCTGCTTGCCTTCGAAGGCGAACGGCTTGGTGACCACGCCGACGGTGAGCGCGCCCGCTTCACGCGCCAGCTGCGCGATGACCGGCGCCGCGCCGGTGCCGGTGCCGCCGCCCATGCCGGCGGTCACGAACACCATGTCCGCGCCTTGCACGATCTCCTTCAGGCGATTGGCGTCCTCGAGGGCCGCCTTGCGTCCCTTCTCGGGATCCGCGCCGGCGCCGAGGCCGCGCGTCACGCTCGCGCCGATGGCGATCTTCTCGACCGCGCAGTTCGAGCCCAGCGCCTGGGCGTCGGTGTTGATGGTGATGAACTCCACGCCTTCCAGGCCGAAGTTGATCATCGTGTTGATGGCGTTGCCGCCGGATCCACCGACACCGATGACTTTGATACGGGCCTCGTAAACACGAGACTCCTCCGCGAATTCGATTGAGAAACCCATTTGGTCCTTTCCTCCCGGATCGGCTGTTCGCCGCGGCCGCGAGCGCTCCCTGAGGCTGCCTCTCCTCGTTGGTTGCGCCGGTGCGACCTTCAATGCTCGTGTTGTCTGCCTCGTTCCCTGGGTGTGTACTTAAGCTAAGCGTCGAACCTGGCGCGGGCGCTCAGAACGCGGCCCGCAACCAGCTCCAAAATCCATGCTTCGGCGTCACGATCGGCGCCGCGTCCTCTTGCAGGCGCGGCAGCACGCTGCTCTCGCTGCGCGCGGCGGCGTCGCACAGGTGCTGCGCGCCGTAGCGCACCAGCCCGACGCCGGTGGCGTACTGCGGGCCCTGCACCAGCTGCACGATGCCGCGCACTCCGACGGGGAAGCCCATGCGCACGGGCATGCCCAGGATCTCCTCGGCGCACTCGACCATGCCTTCCATGAGCACGGCGCCGCCCGCCAGCACGCAACCCGAGCTCACCTGCTCGAGCAAGCCCGTCTCCTCGATGCGGCGGCGCGCCTCGGCGAAGATCTCCTCCACGCGCGGCTCGATGATGTCGCTCAACAAGCGGCGCGCCACGCGGCGCGGCGCGTGGCCGCCCACGCCGGGCACCTCGATCTCTTCGTCGTCGGACACCATGCGACCGAGCGCGCAGCCGCAGTTGCGCTTCAGGCGCTCGGCCTCCGCCATCGGCGTGCGCAGCCCGGCGGCGACGTCGCTCGTGATGTTGTTGCCGCCAGCCGGGATCACGCTGGTGTGGGCGATGCCGCCGTCAGCGTAGAGCAGCAGATCGGTGGTGCCGCCGCCGATGTCGATCACGGCGACGCCGATCTCCTTCTCGTCTTCGCTCAGCACGGCGTCGGCGCTGGCGAGCGGCTCGAGCACGACGTCTGCCACGTTGAGCCCGCAGCGCTCCACGCAGCGGACGACATTTTGCACGCAGGACGTGGCCGCGGTGACCAGGTTGACGCGCGCCTGCAGGCGCACCCCGCTCATCCCGATGGGGTCGCGGATGCCGTCCTGATTGTCGACGACGTACTCGCGCGGCAGGGCGTGCAGGATCATGCGATCGGCGTCGACCGGGATGGCGCGCGCGCCCTCCAGCACGCGGTCCAGATCCGCGCGCGTGACCTCGCGACCCGCGATGGCGCACACGCCGTCCGAGGCGTGTGCGCGGATGTGGCTGCCGGCCACACCCGCGAAGACGGTCTTGATCTCCACGCCGGCCATGGTCTGCGCGGCGTCGATGGCCTCGCGGATCGAGCGCACGGTCCACTCGATGTTGCTGACCACGCCCTTGCGCAGGCCGCGGCACGGCACGTTGCCGACGCCCAGGATGGTGATGCCATCCGCGTCGACTTCGCCGACCACCGCCGAGACCTTGGTGGTGCCGAGGTCGAGGCCGACCACGATCTCGCTTCCTGACTGGGAGGTTCTCATGCTGCGTCCGTCTCTCGGGTCCCGTCGAGGCCAGGCTCGAGGCTCGGGCGACGCTGCCACGCTGCGTTTTCCATGGCCAAGTTTTGATCGGCGAAAAACCAGAGATTTCCGCGCATCAGCGCATCCTCACCACCACGCGCTCGGGATGGGCTTGGTTATCGGCGAATACGATGCCTGGCAGGCGCCCGCTCTGCCGGCTCTCCTCCACCACGCGCTCGGCCATGAGCAGCCGCTGGCGCAGCGAAGTCGGGCCCAGCTGAATGACGATGGGCTCTTTGCCCACGCTCAAGGTGACCGCGCCGCCGTCGCTGATATGGACCTCTTGCGCCGCATAGACCCGGCTCATCTTCAGCCGCTCGTACTGCGCCAGCACCTCGAGCGCACGCCGCGCGCGCTCGAGCTCGCGCACCCGGTCGCGGCCCAGGTTCTCCGGGCGCAGCCCGGTGACCAGCGGCAGGTCGACCGGATCTTTCGGCTCGAGCTGCTTGAACGGCTCCGCGTCGCGGCTCAAGACGTACAGCCGATCGCCGATCAACGCGAGCGCCCGCGCCTTGCGCTCGCTGAGCTCGATCTCCAGGGTCGAGGGCAAGTGGCGGGTGATCTTGACCGACTCGATCCAGGGGTTCTCGAGCAGCCGCGACTCGACCGCGCGCGGCTCGAGCGCGAACAAGTTCTGGCCCTCCGTGAGGCCACCCAGGGCGCGGATCTGCTCGGCGCTGAAGCGCTCGTTGCCCTTGAGCTCCAGCTTGTGCAGCGCGAAGCGCGGCGAGGTGAGCGCGTAGCGGTGCGCGCTCGCGGCGACCAGCACCGACGTGCCCACGACGGCAGCCACGCCGGCGAGCAAGCGCAAGAAGCTCAAGGCGCGGCTGGCGAAGCCGCGCGCTTGCGGCGCGGTCAGCTCGACCGAGCTCGGGAGCGGGGTGTCCACGTGCCGGAAATCCTCGTCCGGAGCGGCGATGGTGGCGCCGTGCAGCGTTCGCGCCTTGGACTTGATCACGTGGCCGCCTCCTGGTTGTCGAGCCGAGCCGCGATGTGCCGCTCGACGCTCGCTAAGATCTTATTGATGTCACCCGCGCCGAGCGCGATGACGACGTCACCGGGCCGCGCCTCGCGAGCGAGCTCCGCCGCGAGCTCGTTCTTATCGGCCGCGTAGCGCGCGGCGTGGTGTCCGTGCCGACGAATGCCCTCGACCAGCCGCTCTCCGCTGATGCCAGCGATGGGCGGCTCGCCCGCGGCGTAGACGTCGGTCACGAACAGCACGTCCGCCTGGTTGAAGGCGCGCGTGAAGTCGTCAAAGAGGTGCGCGGTGCGCGTGTAGCGGTGCGGCTGGAACGCCACCAGCACCCGCTGCGGGTAGGCTTTGCGCGCCGCGGAGAGCGTGGCCTCGATCTCCGCGGGGTGATGCCCATAGTCGTCGACGAGGGTGACACCACCGGTCTCGGCGACGATCGAGAAGCGGCGCGCCACGCCGTGAAACGTGGCCAGCGCGTCCTTCGCGACGTCGAGCGGCACCTCCAGCTCGTCGGCGATGGCGATGGCCGCCAGCGTGTTCAGCACGTTGTGTTGGCCGGGCATGCGCACCGAGAACTCACCGAGCGGCTCGCCGCGCCGAAACGCCAGGAAGCTGCTGCTCAGGCCGCGAAAGTCGATGTCGCGCGCGAAGTACGTGGCTTGCGGTGAGAGCCCATACGTCACGTGGCGCCGGCCGATGCGCGGCAGCAGATCCTGCACGTGCGGGTGATCGAGACACAGCACGGCCAAGCCGTAGAAGGGCACGCGCTCGACGAACTCGACGAACGCGTCCTTGAGCGCCTCGTGCGTCTCGTAGAAATCGAGGTGCTCGGGGTCGATGTTCGTGACCGCGGCGATCGTCGGCTGCAGCCGCAGGAACGAGCCGTCGCTCTCGTCCGCCTCGGCCACCAGCAGGTCCCCCGCGCCGAGCCGCGCGTTGCTGCCCAGCGCCGCCATGCGGCCGCCCACCACGACCGTAGGATCCAGCCCCGCCGCGCGCAGCACGGTCGCCACCAAGGAGGTGGTCGTGGTCTTGCCGTGTGAGCCGGCGATGGCGATGCCGTACTTCACGCGCATCAGCTCGGCCAGCATTTCTGCCCGCGGAATCACGGGGATACCCAGCGCCTTCGCGCGGGTTACCTCCGGGTTTTCCTCGGCGATGGCGCTCGAATACACGACCACGTCCGCGCCGTGCACGTTCTCGGCGCGATGCCCGAGGTCGATGCGCACCCCGAGCCGCTCGAGCCGCTGCGTGTTCTCGCCCGCGCGGACGTCGGAGCCGGAGACGTCGAACTCCAGCGTGCGCAGGATCTCGGCCAGGCCGCTCATGCCGATGCCGCCCACTCCGATGAAGTGCACGTGGCGCACGCGACCGCGGAACATCAGGCCACCTCCTGCAAGCCGAGCCAGGTGCGAAGCCGACCGGCGCGCGGAGGCGGCGTCGGCTCCGCTTGACCGGCGCCGAGACCCGCCAAGCTCAACAAATCACGCGCGATGGCGAGCGCGGCTTCGGGTCGCCCGAGCGCCCGCGCGCGATCTGCCATCGCCGACAGCCGCGCCGGATCGCCGCGCAATGGCTCGAGCTCGCTGATCAAGCGCTGCGGCGTGGCCTCCGCCGCGAGCACGGTGATCGCAGCCTCACGCCGCGACAGCGACAGCGCGTTGAAGCGCTGATGATCCCCCGCGTACGGATAGGGCACCAGCAAGCTCGCGCGACCGACGGCGCAGATCTCGCTCACGGCGCTGGCCCCGGCCCGCCCGATGACCAGGTCGGCGCGCGCGATGGCCTCGGCCATATCGTCGATGAAGGGCGTCACTCGGGCGCGCGACTCGAGCCCGAGCTCGCTGTACAGCGCGCGCGTCGCCGCCTCGTGTGCGGGACCGCATTGATGAACCACCGACACCGGACCTGTGAGCCCTGCCAGCGCGCGCGGAACCTGCTCGTTCAGCGACTTGGCGCCTTGGCTGCCGCCCAGCACCAGCACGCGAAAATGAGCGGGATCCGGCGTCCACGGCCGCGGAGCGAAGCCGGCGCGGATGGGCACGCCCGTCTCCAACAGCGCGCTGGGCGTAAAGAAGCGCGCAGCCTCGGGGAACGCCGTGTACGCGCGTTGCACGAGCGGCGCCACCAGTCGATTGGCGAGCCCGATGTCCGCGTTCGGCTCCAAGAGCGCGACGGGCAGGCCCAAGCTGCGCGCCGCGAGCGCCACTGGTCCCGCGGCGTAGCCGCCCACCGAGAACACCAGCGCCGGGCGCTGGCGGCGCAGAATTTCTCGGCTGCGCGGCAGCGAGCGCGCGGCGCTGCCGATGCCCATGAGGGCGCCGCCCAGGCCGCGGCCGCGAATGGCTTGCACCTCGAGCAGCTCGAGCTGCTGTCCGCGCGCGGGGACCAGGCGCGCCTCGAGCCCGCGCTCGGTGCCGACGAACACCAGATTCAGCTCGGCACGCAGCGTGAGCAGCGCGTCGGCGACCGCCAACATCGGGAACACGTGGCCCCCAGTGCCGCCGCCGGCGAAGACCAGCGTCGGGCGACTCATGCGCGCGCTCCCCGCGCGCCGTCGAGCTTGGACACGCCGAGCGGCGCGAACCCCGCCTCGCTGACCAGCAGCGCGCTCGCCTCGGCGCGCGAGCTCGCAGCAGGGCGCGCGACGCGGCGGTTGGTCGAGCTCTTGGCGGCCCGCGAGACGTTCAGCAAAATGCCCATCGCCGCGGCCAGCACCAGCAGCGACGAGCCGCCGTAGCTCACGAAGGGCAGCGTCAAGCCCTTGGTCGGCAGCATGGACATGGCGACCGCCATGTTCACCAGCGCCTGCACGCCGAACAGCACGGAGACGCCGAACGCGATGTAGGAGCCGTACTGATCCTCCGCGCGCAGCGCCGCGCGCACGCCGCGCGCGACGACGATCAGGTACGCCGCCGAGAGCGCGATGATGCCGATGAAGCCGAGCTCCTCGCCTACGATGGCGGAGACGAAATCAGTGTGCGCCTCCGGCAAATACAGCACTTGCAGCCCGCGGCCGAGCCCCATGCCCGTAAAGCGCCCGGAGCCGAAGCTCATCACCGACTGAAACGGCTGATACGCGAGGTCCTGCCGGTGATCGGCCATGTTGAACCAGGCCAACATGCGCTCCCAGCGGTAGGGCGTGAAGCGCACGGCCCAGGCCGCGAACACCATGCCGAGCATGGCGGCGCCCAGCAGGTAGCCGAGCCGCGCGCCGGCCACGAACAAGAGCGTGAAGGTGAGCAGCAGCAGCACCGTGGCTCCGCCGAAGTCCGGCTGCTTGAGGCACAGCACCATCAAGAGCCCCGCCATGATGAAATGCGGCAGCATCCCGATCGAGAAGCTCTTCACGTTTTCGCGTTTTTTCTCGAGCGAATAGGCGAGCCACAGCACCAACGCCAGCTTGGCCGCCTCGGACGGCTGAATGTGGATCGGCCCCAGCGCGAGCCAGCGCGCGGCGCCGCCGCCGGTGTGACCGAAGCCCACGACGCTGAGCACCATCATACCCGTCACCGCGCCGAGCGCGGGGTACGTCAACTTGCGCAGCCGGTGGTAGTCGATCGCCGACAGCGTGAGCATGATCACGAGGCCGGCCAGGGCGTAGATCACCTGGCGCTTCAAGAAGTACTGCGGGTCGCGGAAGACGACGGTCGCCTCGATGACGCTGGCGCTGTAGACCATGACCACGCCGAAGCCGAGCAGGGCGATGGCCACCGCGGCCAACACGGCGTCGATCGAGCCGCGCTGAGCGGCGCGGGGTGCGGCAAGGGCGTTCATGGGACCTCCTTCTGGCGCTCCTGAGCGAGCGCGCTCACCGCCTGCACGAAGCGGTCGCCGCGGTCGGCGTAGCTCTTGAACATGTCGAAGCTCGAGCAAGCCGGGCTGAGCAACACGGCGTCGTTCGGGCGCGCCAACTCGAGCGCCGCGCGCACCGCTTCGTCCATGCTGTTCGCGAAGGCGACGGGCACGCGCGAGCCGATGGCGGCCGCGATGCGCTGAGCGGCTTCGCCAATCAGCACCGCGGCGCGGCCCTTCTCGACGAGCGCCTCGACCAGCGGCTCGTAGGCGCCGAGCTTGTCGCGGCCGCCGGCGATGAGCACGCCCTTGTCTTCTTGCAGCCCGCGCAGCGCCGTCACCGCGGCGCCCACGTTCGTACCCTTGGAGTCGTCATAGAAGCGCACCGAGCCGATGCTGCCCGCGAGCGCCATGCGGTGCGGCAGCGGCGTAAACGCCGCGAGCGCGGCGCGCGCGGCCACCGCGCCGACCTCGAACGCTCGCGCCGCGGCCAGCGCGGCCGCCGCGTTCTCGTGGTTGTGACGGCCAAACAGCCGCGTGGCGCCGAGCTCGAAGCGCTCGCCGCTCTGCTGCTCGATGATCGCGCCGCCGGACAGCGCGTAGTCCCCCGCCGCGCCGAAGTGCACGATGCGCCCGCCGCCGCGCCGCGCCTGACGCTCGCACTCGGCGTCGTTCACTGGGATCACGGCGCTGTCGTCGGCGGTCTGATTGACGAAGGCGTTGCCCTTGGCCTCGGCGTACGCCACGAAGCTGGGGTAACGGTCGAGGTGATCCTCGCTGATGTTCAGCAAGATGCTGACGCGCGGGTGGAACGAGGGCGCGCGCTCGAGCTGGAAGCTCGAGACCTCGAGCACGATCACGTCGAAGCGGCCATTCACGGCCTCGCACGCCGGCGTGCCCAAGTTGCCGCCGACGAACACGGAGCGGCCATCCGCGCGCAACAGCTCGCCCAGCAAGGTGGTGGTGGTGCTCTTGCCGTTGGTGCCGCCCACCGCCGCGATGGGCGCCGTGAGCGCGCGGCTGGCGAGCTCGAGCTCACCGATCACCTGCACGCCGGCCAGCTCGGCGGCCGCGAGCTCGGCGAAGCTCGGCACGCCGGGCGACACCACGATGAGGTCCGCGGCGCTGAAATCGACGCCGGCGTGACCGCCCGCGACCACCTCGATGCCCAAGCCGGAGAGCTCGGGCGCGAGCCGCTCGCGCGGCTGCTGGTCGGTGCCGAGCACGGAAGCGCCGCGCGCCAAGCACAGCTTGGCCGCGCTGATCCCGCTCTTGCCGAGCCCAACGACGATGACGCGTTTGCCTTGCAGCATCATCACCTCAACTTCAACGACGAGAGCGCGACGAGCGCGAGCAGCACCGAGATGATCCAGAACCTGACGATGATGCGCGGCTCCGGCCAACCCTTCTTCTCGAAGTGGTGGTGGATCGGCGCCATCAAGAACACCCGCTTCTTGAACAGGCGGAACGAGGCGACCTGCACGATGACGCTGACCGCCTCGACGTAGAAGATGCCGCCGACGATCACGCTCAAGAGCTCGGTCTTGGTGAGCACCGCCAGCATGCCGAGCCCGCCGCCCAGCGCCAGCGAGCCGACGTCGCCCATGAACACCTGCGCCGGATAGGTGTTGTACCAAAGGAAGCCGATGCCGGAGCCGATCATGGCCGCCGCATAGACGCTGAGCTCGGTCATCTCCGGGATGCCGGCCAGGTGCAGGTAGTCCGCCAGGGGGCGGCCGAACAACACCGTGCCCGCGACGTACGCCCACACCAAGTAGGTGCCGGCGTTGATCATCACCGGGCCGATGGCGAGACCATCGAGGCCGTCGGTGAGGTTCACGGCGTTGCTCATGAGCACCACCACGAACACGGCCAGCACGGCGTAGAGCGCGACCGGCAGCTCGATCGGGTACTTGTCGAAGGCCAAGAACGGAACCGCCAGCCGCCCGCGAATGGCGAGCCAGCCCTGGGGCATGCCCGGCTCGTTCAGGAACAGGTGCGCCATGGCGAAGCCCCCGATCGTGAACTGACCGAGCAGCTTGTAACGAGCGGGCAAGCCGCGCGTGTTGCTGCCCTCGATCTTGAGGCGGTCGTCGATGAAGCCGATGAAGCCGTAGGCGGCGGTGATGCCCGCCGTCGCGATCACGAACACGTTGTGCACGTCGGCCCACAACATGGTCGGGACCAGCAGGCTCGCGAGGATCAGCGCGCCGCCCATGGTCGGCGTACCGCGCTTGGAGAAATGCGAGGCCGGCCCTTCCTCGCGGATGATCTGGCTGATCTGCTTGCCGCGCAGCTTCTTGATGAACCACGGCGCGACGAAGAAGCTCATCATCATGGCCGAGAGCGTGGCCATGATCGCGCGAAACGGCGTGTAGCGGAGCACGTTGAGCCAGCTCGCCCAGCCGTAGCGCTGACTCAGCGGGTAGAGCCACTCGTAGATCACGACGCCCTCCCGAAGCGCGCGATGAGCGCCTCGACGATGCGCTCGGCGCGCACGCCGCGCGAGGCCTTGACCAGCACGACATCGCCCGGGCGCAGCGCCTCGATCAGCGCCGGCAGCGCCAGCGCCGTCTCGCTCGCGAACTGCGTCGGCGTGCCGTGCTCTGCCAGCGGCTCCAGCAGCCAGCGCGCGTCACCGCCCACACCGATGGCCAGCGCCGCGCCGAACCCGGCGATGTCCGCGCCCGATTCGCGGTGCAGGCGCGGCGAGTCTTCGCCGAGCTCGCGCATTTCTCCGAGCACCAACAGTAGACGGCCCGCGCGCAGCTGGGCCAGCTCGTGCGCCGCGCTGACCGAGCTGGTCACGCTGGCGGGGTTCGAGTTGTAGCTGTCGTCGAGCAGCAGCGCGCCGTTCGCGAGCTCCACGGGGACCAAGCGCCCCGGCTCTCCGGCGCCTTCACGCAGCGCAGCCGCTAGTTGCTCGCCGCCGAGCTCACCCGCCCCCAGCGCCTCGGCCACGGCCACGGCCGCGGCGAGCGCATAGGCGCCGGGCCGGCCCAGCAACGGACACACGACCTCGAGCGGCGGCCGCGCGGGGCGCGTCAGCAGCACGCGCTGCGCGTGCGCGCTGACGAGCCTGCGCTCGAGCACGCGATAGCTCGCCGACTCCACGAAGCCGTACGAGAGGCGCTGCGCGACGCGCGCCCGCTGCAAGCGCTCGCTCACGCGCGCGTCGTCCGCGTTGCCGATGGCGCTCGCGCGCGGCCCGAGCTCTGAAAATAGGCTGCCCTCTTCCTCGGCGATCTGCTCCAGGCCGCCGAGCCCTTCGCTGTGCTCGAGGCCGATCAAGGTGAGCACGGCCACGTCCGGCGCGGCCATGCGCGTCAGCTCCGCCACCTCACCGAGCGCGTTGGTCCCGAGCTCGACGACGCCGTAGCGGTGCCGCGCTTCGAGGCCGAGCAGCACGAAGGGCACGCCGACGCGGTTATTGAGGTTGCCGGGCGCGGAGTGCACCGACGCGGGCGCCAGCGCGGAGAGCGCCGCGCCGATCGCGCTGCGCGTCGTGGTCTTGCCGGCCGAGCCCGCGACCGCCACCAAGCGCCCGGCCCAGCGCGCGCGATGCCCGCGGGCGAGCGCGCCCAGCGCGGCGTAGCTCGAAGCGACGCGCACGACCGGCACGGTGACTTTGCCCACGTCACGCTCGACCAGCAGCGCTCGCGCGCCGGCGCGCAGCGCGGCCGTGACGAAGGCGTGGCCGTCGTAGTGCTCGCCGGGCAGCGCCACGAACAGCTTCCCCGTCGCGTCGACGCGGCTGTCAGTGACGACGCCCTCGATGACGTCCTCTGCTGCGCCGCTCAGCGTTCCGGAGGTCAGCGCGGCCACCTCACCCAGCGTGAAGCGGGCACGATTGGCGGGGATCGCGCTCGCCATCAGCGCGCCTCCGAGCCGCGGCTGCGCGCCAGCGCTCGCCGCGCCACTTGGCGATCATCGAACGGACGCCGCTCTTGGCCGATGATTTGATAGTCCTCGTGACCCTTGCCGGCGATGAGCACGCTGTCGCCGACGCGCGAGCTACGAATCGCGAGCTCGATCGCGCGCGCGCGATCGAGCTCGACGACGAAGGGCGTGCCGTGCGCCTGGAGGGGCGGTAAAATCGCGCTCGCGATCTGCTCCGGCGACTCGCTGCGCGGGTTGTCGTTGGTGACCACGGCCCAGTCGGCGCCGAGCGCTACGGCTTCGCCCATCAGCGGACGCTTCTTCGGATCGCGGTCGCCGCCGCAGCCGAATACACACAACAGGCGGCCGGCGGTCAGCGGGCGCAGGGCCTCGAGCGCGCGCCTGAGCGCGTCGGGGGTGTGCGCGTAGTCGACCACCACCAGCCGCGCGTCGCTCGCTTCATCGACGCGCTCGAGCCGCCCCGGGACGCCGGCTGCGCTCGACAGCGCCGCCGCCGCGAGCTCGACGTCTTCGCCGGCGCTCAGCAGCATGCCCAGCGCCAGCAACAGATTGTCCAGGTTGTGCTCGCCGAGCAAGCGGCTCGCGAGCTCCACTTTACGCCCTCTGATCTCGAGCTCCGCGAAGATACCGCTCACGTCGAGGCGCGCCTGGCGCACGCAAATATCCGCGGCGCCTCGCCGCGAAACCGAGAGCGTCTCACCGCGAGCACTCGCGTGCAGCTCACGGCCGAAGTCGTCGTCGATGTTGAACACCGCCGCGCGCGGACCGAGCTCTTGGAACAGGCGCGCCTTCGCCGCGGCGTAGCGCTGCATCGAACCGTGAAAATCCAGGTGATCCTGGCTGAGGTTACTGAAGGCCGCCACGTCGAAGCGGAGCGCGCTCACGCGCTCGAGCTCCAGCGCGTGGCTCGACACTTCCATCACGAAGTGCGTGCCGCCGCCGGCGACGACCTCGGCCACGCGGCGCGAGACGCTGTCCGCCTCGGGCGTCGTGTGCGACGCGGCGTCTCGCTGCTCGCCGAAGGCGAAGCCGAGCGTGCCGAGCCGCGCAGGCCGACGGCCGAGCGCCCGCAGCGCGCTCTCCACCAAGACGCTGGTCGTGGTCTTGCCGTTGGTGCCAGTGACGCCCATCACGCGCAGCGCGCGGCTGGGCCAGCCGTACACGGCCTCCGCCGCCAAGGCCAGCGCGCGCGCCACGTTGCTGGCGCGCAGCACCGGCAACGTGCAGCCGGGCAGCTCCGCGCCGACCTCGGCCAGCACCGCTACCGCGCCGCGCTCGGCGGCGCTCGCGACGAAGCGCGCGCCGTCCGCGCGCTCACCCTTACGCGCGACGAACAAATCACCGGCTTCGATGGCGCGCGAGTCCTGCTGCACGCCGCGGACGCGCGTGTCACGCTCACCCTCCACCGCCACCGCGAGCGCTGCCAGCTCCGCGGCGAGCTCGCCCAACGTAACGCCCGTGCGGCGCGCCCGGCTGGAAGCAGCGGCGGGGCTCATGAGGCTGGCTCGAATACCAGCGTGACCGCGCTGCCCGGCGCTATCACCGATCCTGGTGGTGGAGTCTGGCTGACGAGCAGCCCCGTGCCCTGGAGCTTCGGCACCACGCCGATCTCGAAGGCCTTCTTCAGCGCCTCGCGCGGCGGCCAGCCCGTCATGTCCGGCACGCGCAGCTTGCCCGCTGGCGCCGGGCCGCTCCCGACGATCTCCTGCACGGGCGGCTTCTTGCCTTCCGCTGCGCGGAGCACGGCGTACGCCGCGTTCGCAGGATCGGGGCTCTTGGCCAGCGTCGCCAGATCCGCGCGCGCGGCGTTCTTCGGCGTCAAGCCGCGCGCCTCGAGCGCCAGCTGGACGACGCGCCGAAAGACGGGCGCCGCGACGACGCCGCCGGCGTGCTCGACCATCGGCTCATCCAAGGTGACGGCCACGGCGACGGCCGGCTTGTCCGCGGGCGCGAAGCCCACGAAGGACGCGATGAAGCGATCCAGCGAGTAGCGGCCGGTCGCGGGATCGATCTTCTGCGCGGTCGCCGTCTTGCCCGCGACCTTGTAACCGTCGATCGCCGCCTCGACGCCGGTGCCCTCGCCCTCCGTCACGGCGACGAGCAGCTCGGCCATCATGCGCGCCACGTGCACCGGCACGACACGGCGGCGCACGGTGGGCGTCGCCTCGCGAATGACCTCACCCGTGGCAGTGGTGACCTTCTTCACCAAGATGGGCTCCATCAGCTCACCGCCGTTGGCGATGGAGGCGGCGGCCATCGCGAGCTGCAGGTTCGTGACGCTCACGCCCTGCCCGAAGGAGGCGGCGGCGGTCTCGACCTGCACCCAGGGACGGCCGCGCGGGCGCAGCGTGCCGGACGCTTCGCCCGGGAACGGGACGCCGGTGGGCTCACCGAAGCCGAAGCGACGCAGCGACTCGTACAGCCGCTCGGCGCCCAGCGAGAGGCCGATCTTGGCGGCGCAGATGTTGGAGGACACGGCGAGCACCTGCGACAACGTAAGCCACTCCGAGGGGTGAGTGTCGCGGATTACCACGTTGTCGACGGGCATCATGCCCTTCTCGCAGTAAAGCTTGTCGGTGGGCTTGATCACGCCCGCGGCGAGCCCCGCGGACACCGTGAAGATCTTGGCGGTGGAGCCGGGCTCGAAGGCCTCGGTGAGCGCGCGGTCGCGGCGCGCCTCGGGCTCGCTGTCCTGGTAGTCGTTGGGGTTGAACAGCGGCCAGCTCGCCATGGCCAGGATTTCGCCCGTGGTCGGGTCGACGACGACGACCGAGCCGCCCTTGGCCTCGAAGGTGCGCGCCGCGCGCGTGAGCTCGCGCTCCGCCGCGAACTGGATGCCCTGATCGACGCTCAGCACCACGCTGTGCCCGGCGAGCGCCTGGTCGTCCTCGATGCCCTCGGAGAACACGAGCCGGCCGGAGCGATCGCGCAGCCCGCGCAGCTGCTCGATTTGTCCGCGCAGCTCGCCGTTGAGCGCGTACTCGAGGCCGTCTTTGCCCTCGCCATCGGGCGCCACGAAGCCGAGCAGCGGCCCGAGCAGCTCGCGGCGCGGATAGTAACGGCGGCCTTCGCCCTCCACGTTCAGGCCGCGAATGCGCAGGCCCTCTTCGCCCTCGGACGACAGCGCGCGGATCTTGTCGGCCTCCTCGGCGCTGATTTGCCGCTTCAGCCAGGCGAAGCGGCGCTTGGCCAGGATCTTGCGCTCCACCGAGGCCGGGTCGATGGCCAGCACGCTCGAAATGCGGTTCGCCGCGTCGCGCGCGACGAGCGGCATGCGCTGCGGCGGAACCCCGCGCAAGAGCTCCACCGCGTCCAAGCTGACGCTCGGCACCTCCACGCTCACCGCGAGCGCGCCGCCCGAGCGCTCGTAGATGGTCCCGCGCTTGGGCGCGACGTGCAGCCGGCGCTGGCGTTGCGACTCGGCGAGCTCACGCCAAGCCGCGCCGTCCTCGATCATGATGGTGTAGCCGGCCGACACCACCAAGCCCAAGCCCACCGCCAACACGCCGCACAGCATGCCCATGCGCATGCGGATCCAGCGCGCGCGGCGCTCTGGATCCACGGGTGCAGCTGCTGGGGGCGCCTTCATTGGTCGAGCTCCTCCTCGCTCACCAGCGCGGTCCTGGTGCGCGCCTCCGCGGCGGGAGCGCTGCTCTTCTCGCGCGGCTCGGACGCTTCGCGCTCCTCCACGTGCGGGCGCACGCCCGCGCTGCGGATGCGATCCGGCGTCGGCTCGCTCATGCCGAGCAGCGTGCGCGCCACGAAGTCGACGCGCTCGGGCGTCTTTTGGCTGCCCAGCTCCACCTCGAGCACGTGCCGCACTTCTCGCAGCCGCTGTACGCGGGCGTGGGCGCGGCCGAGCTCGTAGCCGAGCTCCACCGAGCGCACGCGCAGCCCCAGGTGCAGCACGAACGCGGCGGTAGCCGCCGCGACGGCCAGCGTCCAAAGCAGGAGGAACGTCCGTTCCTCGCTCATTCGTCCTCCGCGAAATCGATGCTGGGCTGCGCCTCGAGCCGCGCCGCGACGCGCAGCTTGGCGCTGCGCGAGCGCGGGTTCTTGGCCTGCTCCTCGTCGCTGGCGACGATGGGCTTGCCGCTGCGGCGCTGCCACTCGTCGCGCTTGGCGAACTCACGCTTGACCAAGCGATCTTCCAGCGAATGAAAGCTGATCAGCGCGGCGACGCCGCCGGGCTTCAGCGCCGAGCGCGCCAGCGAGAGCAGCGTGCGCAGCTCGTCCACCTCGCCATTGACGGCCATGCGCAGCGCCTGGAACGTGCGCGTCGCCGGGTCGACGCCGCCGACGCGCCGCGGACCCATCGCGCGCACCACCGCGCGGCGCAGATCCAGCGTCGAGGCGAGCTCACCGCGCTCGAGCGCCTGCTTGATGCAACGCGCGATGCGCCGCGAGCCGCGCTCCTCACCGAGCTCGTAGATCACGTCCGCCAGCTCTTCTTGCGGCAGCCGCTCGATGAGCTCGAGCGCCGTCTCGCCGCGCGTCGCGTCCATGCGCATATCGAGCGGACCTTCCTTGCGGAAGCTCATGCCGCGCTCGGCGCTGCCCAGCTGCTCCGAGCTCACGCCCAGATCGGCGACGATGCCGGCCAGCTCCGTGACGCCGAGCTCCGCCAGCCGCGCCTCCAGCTCGGAGAAGCTGGCGTGCAGCACCTGCGCTCGCTCACCGAACTCGGCGAGCCGCGCCGAGGCCGCGGCCACCGCGGTGAGATCGCGATCACAGGCCAGCACGCGCAGGTTCGGATAGGCCGCGAGCAGCGCGTGAGAGTGACCGCCGCCGCCCGCCGTTGCGTCGAGCACCAGCCCAGACACACCGTCGAACGCTCGCGTCACCTCCGCGAGCAGCACGGAGACGTGGAAGAAGCTCGGTTCCTCGAGAGTGGTGGCGGGCATGCTCATAGCTTGATTTGCTCCATTGCTGCTCGGAACGCCGCCGCCTCGTCCACCGTCATGGTGAGCGCGCGATCGAAGTCCGGCTTGGACCAAAGCTCCAAAATCCTCCCCATGCCGGCCCACACGGCTTCCTTTTCGAGGTGCGCGCGCTCGCGCAGCGCGGTGGGCACGAGCACTCGCCCCGCGCGGTCGAGCTCGCACTCGACGGCGGCCGAGACGTACAGCCGGCGAAAGCGAACGACGTGCGGATCGAGGCTCGGCAGCTCCGACACCTTCTGCTCGAACTCCTCCCACGCGCGCATCGGGTACACGTGCAGGCAGGGATCGAACGGCGCTGGCGTCATCACGAAGCGCGGCACTCCCCCTTCCGTGAGCAGCTCGCGGAAACGCGCGGGCAGGCTGATGCGCCCTTTTGCGTCGACCGAGTGAGAAAACTGCCCGCGGAACATTGAGATCCACTCTTTGGGTTACCGCGACACTTTCTCCCACGGTTTCCCACTGAGTGGAGCGAAGCTACGGGGCAGCGGGCCGTTCTGTCAACAATGCGGCCCGCCAAAATCTTGAGAATTCGCTTCAACTCTCGTAAGAGCGACGCGCTATACTGATCGGCAGTTCAGCGTGGGACAAAGTGGGAGCTAGCGAGGCTCTTCGGCCCGCGCTGAGGCGCGGCTCCGGGTCAGCGGCGCGCGCCGGGCACGATGCGCAGCGTTTCCACCAGCAAGAACAGCGCGATGACGGCGGGCACGAGAGCGAGGGCGGTCATGCCCAGCGCACACTGCAAGTCACGAACACGCCGCCACGGACGCGCGCAAGCAGCAAGAATCGCTCGGCTTTGCAGCTGAGCGCGGCGCACCGGGCGTGGACGCGCAGCCACGCCGGCGTGGAGCGCCTCCCACGCGTCGTTTAGCCGACGCGCGGCTTCACGTGTTCGCGAACCCAGCCGACGACCTCGTCGAGCAGCGTCCCGGGTTGAAACACGCGCGCGACACCCGCGCGCGTCAGACCTTCCACGTCTTGATCGGGAACGATGCCGCCGCCAAAGACGATCACGTCGTCGAGCCCGCGCGCGCGAAGCTCCTGGATCACGGCGGGGAACAAGGTGTTGTGCGCGCCGCTCATGATCGACAGGCCGACGGCGTCGACGTCCTCTTGCAGGGCCGCCACGGCGATCATCTCCGGCGTCTGGTGCAGCCCGGTGTACACCACCTCGAAGCCGGCATCGCGCAGCGCGCGCGCGATCACCTTCGCGCCGCGGTCGTGACCGTCGAGCCCAGGCTTCGCAATCAACACGCGCACCTTCGGCGCAGAGGTCTCGGCGGGCATCGCTAGGCGCTTTGTAGTCTCAGCCCACCTTGCTTGCAAAACAAGCCAGCGCGGCCACCGCCGCGAGCTCGGTGCGCAGCGTGAGCCGGCCGAGCGCCGCCAGCGCGAAGCCCGCCGCCGACGCGCGGGCGAGCTCTGCGCTGCTAAGGCCGCCCTCTGGTCCGATGAGCACCACGGCCGGCTCGCCCGCGCGCCAGCTGGTGAGCAAGTTCGCGAGCGGACGCTCCGCGCCGGGCGCCAGGCAAATACGCAGCGCGGCCGGCGACGCTTCGGCGAGCGCGCGCTCGAGCTCGAGCGGCCCGAGCAGCGCCGGCACGTCGCCGCGCCCCGATTGACGAGCGGCGTCCAGCGCGACGCTGCGCAGCCGCTCGAAGCGCAGCGCTCCCGGCTCCGTGACGCTGCGCTCGCTCTGCACGACGCTGACGCTCTCGGCGCCGAGCGCGGTCGCGGCGCGCACCACCTGCTCGAGGCGATCCCCCTTCGCGGCGCTCTGCAGCAAGCGGACGCCCAAGCTGCCGCTCTCCGCCGCGCGCAGCGCGCTGACTTCGCAGCGCGCGCGGCCACGCTCGACGGCCGTCAGCGTCGCGTCCGCCTCGACGGCGCGCTCCACGTCGAAGGCGAGGAAGCTCGCGCCCGGCGCCAAGCGATGCACGACGCACAAGTAGTGCGCCGCCTCGCGCGAGAGCTCGAGCGGCCCTTCGCGCAGCGCAGAGAGCGGGACGCGCACTCTCCGCACGTCACGTCCCTGCGCGAGCGCCGCGCTGACGCGCCGAAGCGCTAATCGCCCGGCAGCTCACGACCATAGTCGGAGTACTGCGCCTTGGCGGGGATCGAGACCAGCGCGTCACGCCGCTCGAGCGGCCCCGGGATGGCCGAGCCGACCCGCAACACCAGCGCCGTCAACGCCCCGCCGTACACGCACGCCGTATCGATGCCGGTGGCGTGCGCGTGCAGCTGAGGTTGCTTGCGCGCGTTGTGTCCGAACACCACGTGCGGCGGCCCTTGATACGCCGCGCCCCAGGGTCGGCCCCAACGCGCGCTCGGCGCGTTGTCCTCCGTGAGCGAGCGAATGTGCGTCACCACCCAGGGATCTTGTTGCTCCCAGGGCAGCCCCGGCACGAGCCCTGCGTGCACCACGCGCACCCCCACCTCGTCGATGTCGAGCTTCAGCGGCAGCGCCTCGAGCTGAGCCCAGTCCTCGTCCGAGAGCTGGTCGACGAGCTCCGCGTGCGAACGCCCGAGCTTCGGCGGAGCCGCACCCTCCTTGCGCGCCGCGCGCGCCGCGAGCAGCCGCTCTTCATGATTGCCCCGCACGACGCTGGCCCCGAGCTCTCGCACGATGCGCAACACAGCGCGCGAATCCGGCCCACGAGCCACCAAATCCCCGACGAAGACGACGCGATCGTCAGCCGTGGGAGCCACGCGAGTCAGCAGCTCGCTGAGCTCCGTCGCGCAGCCGTGGACGTCCCCGATGAAGATGATTCGCGCCAATGCTTCCGTGCCTGCCGCTCGGGCGGACCGAGCGAGAGCTCGACCGTAGCGAGAACTTTGGCGTCGTCAAATTCTACGAGCAACGATAAATTGCCGTCTGGCAACAGGTTTGGTCGCCGCACTGCGCTAGACCTGCGGCTCGGTGGCGGATGCCGTGCGCTCGAAGCGAAATCTCCGTTGAAGTATGGGAAGAACGCAGACTACTGTGCCCCGGTGTTTCCGAGGAGGCCTCACGCTATGTCGCTCAACTTTCGCCGGTCGGTTCCTCTCGCCATTCTCGCCGCCACCACAGTCGCAGGTTGCGGCGGCGAAGAGGTGAAGTACCAGCCACGACCGGCCTTCAGCGGGCAGAAGGCGAGCCTGCCGCCAGTACCGAACGCGCCGAAGAAGCCGATCAAAAACGGCGATGCCTATACCGTTTGGGGCGCCAGCTACTCGCTGCGCAGCCGTGTCCACCGCAAGGAGGTGGCCGGCAAGAAGCTGACGTTGGTCGGTTACATCACCAAGACGAACCTCCCGGAGGCCCCCGCTTGCGCCGTTCACAAAGGCGGCAAGGCGGACCCGGAGAACTGCAAGCCGCCGATCCCCGCGTTCTGGATCGCCGACACCAAGGACGCTCCCAAAGAGGAGTCGATCAAGGTAATGGGCTGGGCCTCGAACTTCGCGCAGATCTACGACGCGATCAGCGCGTTCGACAAAGGCAAGGAAGACGCGGAGTACAACGACACCTTCTGGGGTGTGAAGATCCCGAACCCGCTGCCCACCCCCGGGATGAAGGTCAGCGTCACGGGCACCTACGGCGTCACCTTCTCGCAGTCGTCGACCGGCGCCGAGGCGGATCCGGTGCAGGGCTTGATGAGCATGCAAGAGATGAAGGTGCTCGAGCCCGCGCCCGGCGACGAGCTGGCGACCCTGCCTGGCGTGAAGCGCAGGCCGCGGAAGAAGTAACGCCGACGGGAGCGCAGCGGGTGAGCGCGTGACCATCGCGCGCTCCGCGGCGAGTACCAATGCCGGGGGTGCCGCAGCGCCCCCGCGCGCGGCCGCGTTGCGAGCAGCGCTGGCCGCCCTGCTCCTCCTCGCGTTCTGCGCGTCGAGCTGCCGCCCGCTGCCGCGTGAACCAGTGGTCGACGCCGTGGCCATCCACGGCGTCGACGAGCGCTACCGCGACGCGCTGCGCGAGGGCATCTCCACCGCCGAGACCCCGCTCTTCTTCTGGGTCATCCCGCGCGTGCTCGAGTACTCCACGTACGACGAGAACGTGCTCGCGCGCGATCTCGAGCGCATCGAGCGTTACCTGCGCGCGCGCGGCTACTACGAAGCCAAGGTCGTCGCGGCGCGCGTGATCCGCAGCGGGCAGCACGCGGTCCGCGTCGAGATCGAAGTGCAGCAGGGTGAGCCGGTGCTCGCCGTCATCGATCCGGGCGTCGCGCGCCTGCCGCCGGACGCGATGCGCGCCGCGAACCGCGCGCGCCAGATGGCCGACGACGACGTCTTCGACGAGGCGCGCTTCGAGGCCGATCGCGAGGCGCAAGAGCGCGCGCTGCGCGAGATTGGCTACGCCTTCGCGCGCGTCGAGGCCAAGGTGACGGTGGACATCGCCGCGCATCGCGCGCGCGTCGCCTACCAAATCGACGCCGGTCCGCGCGCGGTGTACGGGCCGGTCACCATCCTCGGGCTCGCCACCATCCCGGAGGGTCCGGTGCGCGACAACCTGCAGTTGAAGGAAGGCGCGCTGTACGATGAGTCCGAGCTCGAAGACGCGCAGCGCGCGCTGATCAGCCTCGGCGTGTTCACCACCGTGGACGTGCACGCCGATCGCTCGCACAAGGAGAGCGGCGTGGTGCCGATTCAGGTCAGCGTGCGCGAGAGCGCGCTGCGCGCGCTGCGCCTCGGCGGCGGCGCGCACTTCGACGTGCTGCGCCTGTTCGCGCGGCTCGACCTCGGCTGGGAGCAC
Organism: uncultured Sorangium sp.; assembly: GCA_966250485.1. Taxonomy (GTDB): domain Bacteria; phylum Myxococcota_A; class Polyangia; order Polyangiales; family Polyangiaceae; genus PMG-095. The sequence goes on from CBINHN010000005.1 coordinate 109,186, forward strand.
AAGAACTTCCTGGGCGGGCTGCGCGATTTCCGTATCGACGCGCGCCCGGGCGTCACCTTCTATCCGACGCGCATCGACAACCTGGTGCCGTGGGTGCGCTATTTGCCGGAGAACCGCGTCAGCAGCGAGCTGCGCCAGCCGTCTTTCTTGGAGGGACGCACCACCGGCTCGCTCACGGCGCAATACAACGTCTACCCGCTGCTCTATCCGCTGCAAGAAGGTTCACCGCCGGAGGCGGAGCCGATCATTGGCTATCACGAGATCAAGGCTGGCGCGCGCGTGGAGCGCGCGTTTCTGAATCATCACCTCGAGATCAAGCCCGGCTACAACTGGCAGGCGAACTTCCCGTTCTATTACCAGAACAAGCCCACCGGCGAGGACGCGCCGCCGCAACCGAAGGTGGTCCGCGTCTCCTTCCCCGAGCTCATCACCACGCTGTCCTTCGTCGACGATCCGCTGCGACCACGCTTCGGCTTCGCGCTCAGCAACTCGTTTCAGGTCGCCGGCCACGGCTTTGGCGGCACCGTGGATGATTTCCGCATCGCTCCGGAGTTCAAATTCTATATTCCGATCGAGAAGCTGCCGAAGGGGGTGTTCGCGGGGCGGCTCACCACCGGCTTCTTGTTCCCGAGCGGCTACGGCAACAACGCCGACGTCGAAGATCAGCAGAAGATGCTCTTTCGCGCCTTCTACTCGGGTGGACCGAACTCCAATCGCGGCTATCCGTATCGCACGGTGGGGCCCCACGGGCCGATCGGATTTTTAGTCCCGACCGGCGTCAATTGCGACGCCAACCCCGGTGACCCGCGCTGCATTCGACCGCTCGGCGGCCTCACGCTGTGGGAAGCGTCGCTGGAAGCGCGGCTCTCTTTTTCGGAGGAGTCGCCGCTCGGCTTGGTGCTGTTCGTCGATGCCAGCGATCTCACCAGCGAGGTCGGGCGGATTCGCTTGAACGTGCCGCATTTGTCGCCCGGCGCCGGGCTGCGCTACATGACACCGGTGGGACCGATTCGCCTGGACGTGGGCTGGCGCGTGCCTGGCTTGCAAGCGCTCGGCAAGCGCGAGCTGCCGGAGAATGAGGGTCGCCCGGGAGCGCCGCTATTTTGGGGCACTTTTCCCGGCGCCGTTCACCTGGCCGTGGGTGAGGCCTTCTGAAAACGCCGCGCGGACGGGTTTGCTAAGGTTGAAGCGGCCGAAACGTGAACTATCGGCGCTCGCTCCACATCTTCGCCTCGACGCTGGGGCTGCCGCTGGTCTTCCTGCTGGCGACGGCCTTCGCGCTGATCCTGCACCTCGACACGCCGCGCGGACGGCGCTTCTTGGCGGCAGCCGTGGCGAGCGCGTTGGAGAGCAGCCTGCGCGGCCATTTCACGATCGGCGGCGTCGAGCGCGTCGGCCTGGGCGGCATCGTGCTCTTGGACGTAAAGGTGAAAGATCCAGAGCAGCGGCTGGTGCTCACGGCCTCGCGCGTGCGAGCACAGGCGGCGCCGCTCACCATTCTTTGGCGGCTGCTCAGTGAAACCCGAGAGGTCACCATCGAGGTAGAGCAGGTCGAGATCGCGCGCGCCGAAGCGCACTGGCACAGCGACGCCAACGGCGCGCCCTCCATCGCCCGGGCGTTCACCCCTCGCCCAACTCCGGGACCTGCCGACGCAAAGCCGACGGGACGAGAAATTCGTGTCGCGGTACGCGACGTCGAGCTGCGGCACGGCTTCGCGCGAGGCGCGCCGCTCGGCTTGCCGATGCTGGAGGCGGAGGTGACGCACGTGCGCGGCTTCGTGCTGGTCACACCGGCCGGCGCCGAGGTCGCGCTCGGCCGCTTCGGCCTGGTCGCGCGCGGGCTGGGCGGCGCCGAGCTGCGCGGCGTCTCCAGCGTCAGGGTGCGCAGCCCGGGCTACGTGTTCACCGCCTTCGACGGCCACTTCGCCGACGTGCAGGTCGGCTGCGTGGTGCGCAGCGACGGCGACCTGCTCACCGCCACGCTCGACTTGCCCGCTGCCCGCGCCGAACAGCTGCGCGCCGTGCTGCCGGGCTTACCGCTGGCGAGCGAGCTCGAGGCGCACGTCGAGCTCGAGGGGGTGCCGCCGAACCTGACCACCAGCGCGCGGCTGCACCTCGGTGACAACACGCGCGCGGTCGTGGCGGGGCCGGTCGAGCTCGGGCGCGAGCTCCACGCGCAGCTCAACGTGTTCGCGCGAGGGGTCGATTTACAGGCGTTCGACGCGGCGCTGCCGAAGAGCGAGCTCGACGCCAAGGGCACGCTGAAGCTGCGCTCCGGCTCGAGCCTGGCGCTCGACGCCGACATCATGACCGAAGCGGGCACCGTCTCCGGCGTGCCCACGCCACCCGCCGAGATCAGCGCCACGCTGCGCGGGGGCCTGTTCATCGGGCGCGCGCGGCTGCACGAGCCCGGCCTACCGCTGCAAGCCTCCTTCGCGTTGCGCCCCGACGGCAGCGCCGACGTCAGCGCCGAGACGGCCGCGCTGCGCCTCGACAACCCGCGGCTCTCCGGGCTGTTGCACACGCGCGGCGGCGGCAGCGCCCGCTTCGTCGCGCACGTCGACCATGGCCGGCTCACGCTGGACGCCAACGCCGACATCGACCAGCTGAGCCGCGGCACGCTGAGCGCGGCCCACGCCAAGCTCAGCGCGCGGGCGCGCGGCGCCCTGAACGATCTGGGCGGCCTCGCCGTCGACGCCAGCTTCGACACCAGCGACACCACGCTGAGCGGCGTGCACTTCACGCGCCTGAGCGGCTCGCTCAAGGGGCCCCTGCGCGCCCCCGAAGTGAGCGTATCGGCGCGCGACGCGAGCGGCGCGAGCATCGACGCCAGCGCGCGCGTCAGCGCGAGCGACGCCGGCACGCGCATTCAGGGCTTGAGCTTCGTCGCGCGCCGCGATCAGGCAGAGGTAGAGGGCAGCGCCGAGCGGCTGGAGCTGAGCGCCGAGCGCGTGCGCCTCTCCGACGTGGCGTTGCGCGGCGCGGGCGGCACGCTGCACGGCTCGCTCGAGTTCGGCGAGCGCCTGGTGTCGCTCGAGGCCAAAGGCGAGAAGCTCAAGTTCGGAAAGCTCTTGCAGATGCTGGGCCTGCCGTCGCACTTCGTGGCGGGCGAGGCCGATTTCGAGGCGGACGTGCTCTTGGCGCGCGACATCGAGCGCGGCAACGTGAACGTCACCGTGCGAAATGGCGCGCTCGGGCCGCTCTCCGACGTCACCGCCGCGCTGCACGCGCGGCTCGAAAACCGGCATCTGGACGCGGATCTCAGCGGCGAGGTGCGCGGGCTGTTTCGCTTGGCGGCGCGCGCCGCGCTGGATACGCCGGGCAGCGTGCGCGACGCGAAGGCCCTGCGCGACACGCTCGGCGAGGCCGAGCTCGAACTCGCCGACCTCGATCTGACGTTACTGGGACGCACGCTGGCGCCGGGCAGCGACCCGCTCATCGCCGGCAAGCTCGCCATGGTGCTCAAGGCGCAGCGCCGCGCGCCCTACGCGCTGCCGAACTGGTCTCTCACGGGATTCAGCGAGGGGCTCGAGCTCGACACCAAGACGCTGCTCGGCTTGCGCGAACGGCTCAGCGGCGTCGACGCGCGCTTCGGCGTGAACGTGAGCGGAGAGTCCGGCGCGAGCGACGTCTCCGTCAGGCTCGTGGACACGCGCGGCACGCTGGCGTCCGCGAGCGCCGCCATGACGCTCGATTGGGTCGCCTTGCTGGCGCACCCCGAGCGCATCCTGCAAAACCTCTGGTCTACGGAGCTCGCCGGTAAATTGCTGCTGGAGGAGCGCTCCTTCGACGAGCTGCCCGTCGCGCTGCGTCCGAGCGGCTTCACCGGTCGCGCGCGCGCAGAGGTGACGCTGAACGGCAACATCGCGCGCCCGAGCCTCGCTGGTCGGGCTCGGCTCGCCGGAGTGGAGTGGGTCGAGGCCAGCAGCACCCCGTTCGACCTGTGCTCGACCTTCGGCTTCGAACCCGCGAGCCGTCGCCTCGGCTCGCGGGGCGAGCTGTTCGCCTCGCGACAAGGCAGCGAACCGTGCAGCACGCGCCGCGTCGGTCAATACGCGCTGACGACGACGCTGGGCCCGCCCGAGCGCGACTTCTTTCCGAGCCAAGGCAGCGCCGTCGCGAGCCTCGAACGCGCGCCGCTCGGCGCCATCCCGTTCTTGGCCGGCTTGGGCGTAGGCGGCTTCACGAGCGGCAACCTGACCCTATCGCTCAACGGCGCCAGCCCCGCGCTGGTCGCCAACCTGAACCTCGAGGCCGCCACCATCCATGATGTGCCGATCGGTGATGGCCGGCTGGAGCTGCGCTCCAATGAGACGGCGCTCGGCCTCTCGCTCGACGTCGAGCGCGGCAACGGTCGCGTCCAAGCCACGGCCTTCGCCGCGCTCGATTATAGCCAGCCGCTGCCGCGCTTCGCGCCGAACGAGCCGATCGGTGTGCGCGTCACCGCCGAGCACGCCGACGCGGTGGTGCTCTCGCCCTTCACGCGCGACCTGTTCAGCGAGCTCGGCGGCGAAGTCGACGCCAAGCTGACGCTGTCGTTACGCCGCGAAACGGCGGCGAACGGCAGCAGCACCACCAGCGGCGACGTGAACGGCGATTTCGCGCTGCGCGACGGCACGCTCGAGCTCGCGGGCCTGGGTTTGCGGCTGTTCGACGCCGAGCTCACGGCGCACGCCGTCAGCGAAGCCGGCGAGACGCGCGTCGACTTCGGCAACATCACCGCCAAGGCCGGCAAGGGCAAAGAGAGCGTGACGCTGCAGAACGGTAAAATTTGGCTGAAAGGGCTCGAAATCGCGCGCGCCGAGGGCACCTTGAACGCGAGCGAGCTGCCCCTCGGCGTCGAGGGCGTGCAGCTCGCGACAGCGACCACACGCCAGGCGATCCACTTCAAGATTCACCGCGCCGAGCAGGCCATGCGCGCCCAGCTCGACGTGCCGTACTTGCTCGTGGCCCTACCCCAGTCCTCCGCGCGCGAGCTGATTTCCCTCGATGAGAACCGCTCGATCGAAATCCTGCAGCCGCTCGGCGCCTCGCGGCGCAAAGGCGGAGATAGCCTGCCCTGGTACTTCGAGTTCATGCTCGGGCAGAACGTGAAGTTGACGCGCAGCGACCTAGATCTCCCGCTCAGCGGACGCGCCACGCTCATTTTGGGCGATCAGCTGGCCGTGACCGGCGACCTCGACCTCGCGCCAGGCGGGCGCGTGGACGTGTCCGGCAGGACCTTCGTGATCGAGTCCGGTGAAGTCCATTTCGACAACGGGGAGCCGGACAATCCACGCATTCGGGTGACGGCGACCTGGCGAGCGGCGGACGGCACGCTCGTCACCGCGGACGTCAGCGGGCACCTGAAAGACGCGACGCTGCGCTTGTCGAGCCCCGGACGAACGCAGCAAGAGGCCTATGCCCTGCTGCTCGGTAGCGGCGGCGACGGCAACCCCGGCGCGGCGAGCGGTGGCGTCGCCGCCGATCGCCTGCTCGGACCGCTGCTACAGAACACGCCGCTGCGCCGCATCGAGCTGCGCACCGGCAGCGAGAAGACCGCGGATCAACGCACCTACTCCACCTACTCCGCGGCCTGGCCGCTAGGCGAAAATCTGTGGTTCGAGGGCAGCTACAAATCCCTCGCCTCGAGTGATCCGGCCTACAGCAGCAGCGCCGCCAACGCTTGGAGCGGCACCGTCGACTGGCGCTTTCGCAAGAACTGGTCGCTGCGCACGGAGGTCGGCACCATCGGCACCGGGCTCGATCTAGTCTGGAACCACCGCTACTGAGCCTCGGCTCACGGGCAGCGCGCGCTGGCGCACGCGACGTTGACGCTGAGCTCGAATTTGCCCTCTGACCAATATTTGTCGACCGCGTCGCGCACGTACTCGAGCGGGCGGCGCAGCTCCTCCGCCCCGAGCCAGCTGCGGATCTCGGGCAGGATCAGCAGACGCGTGACGGCGTCTTCCAGCAACGCGCGGCCGCCCTCGAAGGGCAGCGCGAAGGGTCGCAGCTCCACGTCCACGTCGTCGAAGCCGGCGGCCTCGAGCTCGTCGGTCAGGGTCTCCAGCGTCGGGCGCTCGATCCAGGCCGCATCGAGCCGCTTTCCGAACTCGGCCTGACCATACTTCACCGCGTACTCACGCATGAGGTCGATGATTTCTTGGAAGGAGCCGCGCAGCGGCAGCGCGAGCAGCGCTTGGCCGCCGGAGCAGAGCAGCCAGCGCATGGCGCTCAAGAGCTCGGCGCGACCGGCGTCCGTCACGATGGGATGCAGGCTGAAAGCGTGCGTGAAGATGCCCGGCTCGAGCTCGCCCGGCAGGCTATCGACCACGCGGTACTCGATGTTCACGTCGCCCCACACCGCGGCCTTGTGCCGCGCGAGCTCGAGCGCGGGCAGCGAGGAGTCCAGGCCGATGATTTCGGCGCTATCCACGCGCTCCACTAGCTTCAAATCGGGGTATCCGGTGCGGCAGCCGACGTGCAAAATGCGCGCTTCCGGTCCGGAAATCAGCATTTCGAGCACCGTCTCGCCGAAGCGCGCCAGGTAGCGCGGCACGACGTAGGTCTCGAGAATGGCCGCGTCGGCCGGGCTCAGTTTCTCGGAGAGGGACACCTGCCCCGGGAGCTATCAACTTGTCGATCCGGGATCAATTGCTCTCGGGAATTCCACCGTCCGGGAAGGCGTTATCCTGCACCTCGTGAGACCCGCGGTACGCATCGCGCTCGTAGCGGCCTCGGCCCTGGGCCTGACCCGCTTCGCCGAGGGGCATCTGCCGGCTGAAGCCGGCACGACCGTAGCCTTGCCGCTGGAGGACGCGGCGACAACGCCCCACGCGCCGTGCCCGCGCGGTGCGTTGCCGGATCACGGCGCGTGCATCCCCGTGCCTGTCGGCCCTGTCGATGACGGCCCCACGCCCGAAATTCAAGCCAACGCGCACCGCGATCGCGCGGGGCGGTTGGTGCGCTACGAGCACATCCCGCGCCGACCCGAGCGGCCCGCCGACTACCGCCGCTACACGTTTCCGATCCCGCTCGCGCCAGGCCAAGCCTTCAGCGGCAGCGGCTACGATCTGGATCGACCCGACTCCGAGCAACGCCGCGGAGCGCGCTTCAAAGCAGTCGGCCACGGCGGCATCGATCTCGGCGCCCGACGCGGCACCCCGGTTCACGCCGTACGCCTCGAGCATCAGAGCGGAGACGCGGAGGTGCTCTTCGTGGGCGACCTCTTCGGTACGACGGTGATCACACGCCACACCATCACCGAGTCCGGCGTTCCGCGAGACTACCTCGTGCTTCACGGCCATTTGGAGCGCGCCGCCGCGCTGAGGCCCGGCGACGCGGCGCCGGCTGGGACGACGCTCGGCTTCGTCGGTGACAGCGGCAGCCCCGGCGTCGTGCACCTGCACTTCGAAGTGCGCCGCGTGCGCGATGAGACGCGCCTGCGCGAGCTCGCCCCGCGCGAGCTCGTCCACAACGCGCGCACGATAGTGTGCGATCCGCGCAACGTGCTCGAGCTCGCGCCCTGAGCGCCGCGCGACGACGCTACGCTACTCCACGAGCTTGTAGCCGAAGCCGTACACGGTGAGGATGTGCTCGGGCTTGTCCGGCTTGGCTTCGAGCTTCTTCCTCAGCTTGACGATGAAGTTGTCAATGGTGCGGTTCGTCGGGTTCGCCTCGATACCCCACACCTTGTTCAAGATCTCGTCGCGGCTCACCGGCTGGCCCAGTCGCTCGTGCAGCAGGCGCAGCAGCTCCACTTCGTAGAACGAGAGGCTCTCTGCCTTCTTGCCCGCGTGCGACAGCGTGTGCGCGGCGAGGTTCACGGTCACATCCCCGACGCGAAACGAGCTGACCTCACTCGGGCGCTGCGTACGTCGAAACAGCGCGCGCAGCCGCGCGACCAGCTCCCCCACGCTGAACGGCTTGGTCACGTAGTCGTCGGCGCCAGCGTCTAGCCCGCGGATTTTGTCGGCTTCCTGACTCTTGGCGGTGAGCATCAGGATGGGCACGAAGGGATCGCTGCGCCGAATCTCCTCGCAGACTTGGTAGCCGTTGAGATCCGGCAGCATCAGATCGAGCAAGATCGCGTGCGGGCGCTCGCGCGCCGCGAGCTCGGCCCCCTGCCGTCCATGCGTCGCCGTCAGCACGCGAAAGCCCTCGAACTCGAGCGCGTCCTTGAGGCCGAGCACGATGTGCGGCTCGTCATCGATGACCAAGATGGTGCGCTTGGCGTCCATCGAGTGCGACTACCCTCACTCACGACCGCGACCGCCGTCAAGGCGCCCGGTGCACGCACAAAGCACGAACGCCGCCCTTCTCGCGAAGGACGGCGTTCGCTCGAGGCCTCAGCCTCGCCCCATGATCACGGGTTGGCAGCCGTAGTCATGGCATCCGAGCTGGTCGAGCCCAGGCACGCGATCATCGCCACCGAACCCTTGGCCGGCACGTTCTCACCCGTGAAGCGCAGCAGGCGCTTCTGGCTCGCCGGGCAGCTGGCCACGATGGTCTCCTTCTGCATCTTGGCCATACCCGTCGAGCCCTCGGGATCGACGTAGCAGTAGCCATAGATGTCTGCGGGCGCGGTCGGCTCGGACTGGCAGCGCGCGAGCTCCTCGCCACTGAACTGCTGGATCTTGCAGAGGCAGTAGTCCTCACAGCGCGGGCCAGACCCAATGTTGCAGAAGCCGGCGTTCTGCAGCTGACTATACACCGCCGTCTTCAGCTCGTCTTCGGCCACGGTGCGTCCGAGTCGCTGCGGGTTGTTATCGCAGATGCACTGCTCCTTCGGAAGAACCTGGGCCTCGACCACCGCGCAGGGCACTTGGCCTGCGGTCGGCGTATTCTCGGGATCTGCGTCCAGCTTACGGGGCAAGCACTTGCCGCGCAGCGCTTCTTTCAAGCGATCCACGATAGCGGACACGGCCGGACCGTACCCGTAGGAGGGATCGCCCTTCTTCAGCGTCTTCGGGCAAATCGAGGCGACGATGGAGTTTTGGGTGCCCTTGGCGCCGTAGTCCTTCAGCACCTGGAGCTCGCGCACGCCAGGATAAGCCTTGGCGTGCGTCTGCGTGGTGCCGTTGCACAGCGGGCGATTGAACTGGGCATCGGTCGCCTTGCAGTCGCACGCGGTCGCGTCCATCCCCGAGCAATCGACGGGCGTCGGCAGCGGGAAGATGCAGGCGTACTGGAGGTCGCCGTTGTCGTCCCTCTTTTGCTCGAGACCATTGATCTTGGACTCGTGGCCGTTGATCGGATTCGGCTGACCCGTCGCAGACGAAGGCTGCAGTCGACCCGCGGCGCCGATGACAGGATGGTCCTGGTTAGGCCAGAGCAGGCTCCGATCATCCGGCGTCTCGAACATCAGCTTGTCTCCGGGCGGTGCCGGGGGATTCTTGCCATCATTGGCCCCGAGGATCATGTCCCAGCGGCCCTCGTTGACCATCTCCTGATACGTCAGGTACTTGAGCGCCGCGCCATCGGGGATCGTGGCCTTGTCCGCCACGTCCTGCCACGGCACGCCAACGATACCGGCGAGGAACACCAACGAGCGATCGCGCTGCGGCGTCCCGGCGTAGATCGGGTTCGGGACGCGGTTGCTCTGATCAACAGCCTTGGGGTTGTTGGGGATGCGGCTCGGCACCGTCAACTCCCATAGGCCATCCACGTAGCGCTGCGTGGGGTACAGCAGATCGAAGCCGAAGCGACGCTTTTGGTCGTAGCAACGCAGGTTGGTGTTGTCTTCGCCCGGCTGGTAGCTGCCCATCATACAAGAGGGGTCGCTGGTGGGATCGGGACAGCCCGGGACGGCTGCCAAGCACGACGTGCAGCAGGGATCATTCGGATTCGCCGCGCACTGGGAAGTGGCGCGCGGCATGTGAAAGGTCCCGCCACCGAGCGAGGTCGTGCCGACGAGCCAGCCCTGACCTTCATCGATGATGGAACAATCGTTCTCGTCGGAGAGCATGATCACCGCGAGCAGCGAGTCCGGGCGCAAGAACGACTTGCGCTGCTGCAACACGGGATTTTGAGCGATTTCGTCCGTGTACACCGGCTGGTTGTTCAACGAGGGATCCGTGACCGCCGGAACGTCGAGCACCGGTTCCGGATCGATCAAGAAGCGGTACCACGCCTCGAGCGACGCCTCGAAGCCGCAGCCGCCTTGGCCCACCGCCTTCACCATGTTGGTGAAGTTCTTGTTCAACTCGTCCACGTTGGTGATGCCCGGCGGATTGTTGCGCGGGCGGGCCGTGTCGGGGTCCCAGGCCAAGAAACCACCACCCACATTGTCCGCCGGCGTGTAAACCTTATCCACCGGATACGTGGGGTCGGGACGCAGCTTCGCTACCAGCTGACCGAAGTCGTTGTCAGTGGCCTTGGTGCACACGCCGGAACCACCGTGCGCGCCCAAGCTGGAGCTCACCACGCCGATGTGAATGTCCTTGATGGGCGTGAACTCCGGAGTGCCGCGAGCGCATTTTCCGTCTGCGCCAGCATTGGTGCCATTCGGCTCGCCATCGTCGTCGACGCAGATGGGCGTCACCAGGCGGAGCATCAGGTTCGGCACTGCCTCGGCGAGGATCAGCTGCTTGTCTGCCATCGAGATCGAGTTGTCGATCATGAACAACAGATCGATCTTATCGACGGCGGTTTGCAGCAGCTGCGCGACGAACAAGTTGCTCGTGTGCGGGTCCTGCTTGGCCACGGGGCGATTCAGACAGCCCGCGGCGAGGGTGGTGGCGACGATCGCGGAAACCAGCAAAGCTCCGGTCATCCGGAGCCGGCGCCGAAACCCTTGCTTGGGCTTCGCCTGAGTTGCCTTACGCTTCAGCATCATTGAAAGGACTCCTGATGTGGCCGCTGCTCGACCGAGCTCACTACGCTCGAGGATGGTGTGAAAAATTCGCGGGGATCCGGACCGGACCCTGGCCACGGCGGGTCGCAGGGTAGGTGGTCTGCGCCACCTGTGTCAATGGTCGCGCCGGCAGGCCGGCGCGCAAAAACCGGGACGGATCGAGAGATACCCCGCAGGCAGCAAGCTCCATGCCCCGGCGGTTCGGGAGAGAAGCGAGTGCGCTTCGATAACCGAGCGTCAACCCGATTGCCGGTACGATGTAGGTTCGCCAACTGAGTTGACTGACGCCGACTCGTGCTCAGGTTCCGCAAGCGAAGTCTGAGCTAACTCAGCCGAGCTCGTGCTCGCTGCATCGCTCACCACTTCATCGGAATTTTCCACCGCAACACTCTCGTCCGAGCCCGTCTCACTCACCTCGGCGCCGCTCGCGTCGAGCTCGGCGTCCTCGACCTCTCCGGTGACCAGCGCGTCGCTCGCGCTGCGCAGCGCTCGCAGGTGACGGCGGTTCAGGTTCGGTACGGCGAGCAGCTCGTCATCGCTCGCGTTGCGGATCGCGGCGATGGAACCGAAGTGCTTCAACAGGGCGGCGCGGGTCTTCGGCCCGATACCGGCGATGGCTTCGAGCTCGGAGGCGAAGCTCCGTCGCCGGCCGACCTTCTTCCGTCCTCGGTTGGAAAAGCGGTGCGCTTCATCGCGCGCGCGCGCGAGCAAGAACAACTCTGGGCTATTCGGACGCAGCGGAATCGGGTTCTTCTGGCCCGGCAAATACACGCGATCGACGAGCTTGTCGCCGAGCACGTTCTCCTTCTCTTTCGCGAGCCCGACGATGGGGAGGTCGTGCAAGCCGAGATCGTGCGCCGCGGCCAAGGCGACGGCCAGCTGCCCGCGACCGCCGTCGACCACGAACAAATCGGGCAGCTCCCAGCTCGCGCCCTCAGCGGCCTGCGTCTCCCCCGCCCGGCTGCCCGGCGCCGGAGCGCCGCTCGCCTCCGTCTGGGCGTCGCTCACTTCCTCGACCGACGGCGCCGCTTCGCCGCTGCTTGGCGACGCGACGTCCTCGGCGACGCCCGCGCGCGCGCCCTCTGCTGCCGAGCGCCCTCTACGGAACCGCCGCAACAAGACCTGATAAATCGCGGCGTAGTCGTCGCCCTCGGCGACGCCACGGACGTTGTACGTCCGATAGCGCTTCTTGTCCGGCGCGCCGTCTTCGAGCGCCACGATGGCGCCCACCGTGTCGCTGCCGCTGATGTGCGAAATATCGACGCACTCGATGCGGTGAGGAACCGTCGGCAAGCGCAGGCGCGCCTGCACGCGCAGCAAGCGCTCCTCGATGTCGTCGTGCGTGCGGCGCTTCTCCTTGAAGGCGTGCTCGGCGTTCTGCCGCGCCAGATCCAGGAGCCCGCGGCGCGGCCCGCGCATGGGCGCGAGAATCTCCACCTTACGGGAGCGCTTGCCGCTGGCTTCGGCGAGCGCTTGGCGGCGCTCGCTCAGCCACTCCACGACGCCGTCGACGCCTTCGGGCAGCACCGGCAGCAAAATCTCATCCGGGATGTGCGCTTCACCGCCGCCGCCTTCGCCGTAGTGCTCGCGCAAGAACATACTGACGACCTCGTCATCCGGCACCTCCACGCGCCGGTTCGAGAAGCTGCCGACGTCGATCACGCGCCCGCCGCGCACCACCATCAACGACAGCTCGACCAGATCGCCCTCGCGGTACAGCCCGAGCACGTCCTGGTCCTGATCCGAGACTTGGGCCACGCGCTGCGCCTGGTGCACGCTCTCCACGGCGCTCAGCTGATCGCGATACGTCGCGGCCAGCTCGAACTCCAGCCGTTCACTCGCTTCGCGCATGCGCGCCTCGAGCTCGGCCGTGAGCTCATCGTGACGGCCGTCCAGAAACAGCGCCACGGCGCGCACCTGCGCGGCGTAGAGCTCGCGATCCACCTCCAAGACGCACGGCCCTGGACAGCGCTTGATCTGATACTCGAGGCACGGCCGTTTGCGGCTGGCGAGCTCGCGGTCGTTGCAGGTACGCAGCTTGAAGTGCTTCTCGACCACGCTCAGCGTGCGGCGCGCCGCCGTCGCCGAGTGGTACGGCCCAAAATAGCGCGCCTTATCGGGCTTCGGACGGCGCACCAGCTCGAGCCGCGGCCACTCATGAACCGTCGAGAGCCGCAGGCTCAAATACTCCTTATCGTCGCGCAGCTTGACGTTGTAACGAGGCCTACGCTCCTTGATCAGATGGTTCTCGAGGATCGTCGCTTCCTTCTCGCTGTTCGTGACGATCGTCTCCAGATCCGCGACCTTCTGGCGCAGGAACGGCAGGAACGCGCGCGTGTCACTGTTCGAATCTTGGAAGTAGCTGCGCACGCGCGAGCGCAGGCTCTTGGCCTTGCCCACGTAGAGCACCTCACCCAAGTTGTCGCGGAACACGTAACAACCTGGCGACGGCGGCAGGGCCGCCAGCTTTTCATCCAAGACAGACATCATCGCGCGCGGGGGTTTAGCTTAGGGCGCGGGGATGAAGAAGTCATGCCGGGGCGCTCGACGAGCTCGGCTGAGCAGGCGCCCAGAGCGGCGGCGATCTCGATCGCCGCCGCTCTGCTCGCAGCATTCCGCGAGAGCGAGGTTTTGCTCTTGGCTTGCGTCATGCCCTCCTTCGCGCAGGTCGTGTGACGGCGCCCCACCGTCCCTAGTCACACAGCCCGGCGCCGGCGCGCGCGTCCCGACGGCGGCGAAGCCGAGCCCGACACCGACTGACCCATCAAGCCGCCGCGGACCTCTGCCGGCACCGGCCGACAAGCAACAACGACGCGCGTGCGCGGCTGCAGCCCCGTCCTTGTCGACCTCCGGCACCTGCCCCCGAACAACGCCGCCCGTCGCGCCCGTCACCTCGGGGCGCCCCAAAAAAAGATCCCGCTCCCGCTCCCGCTCCCGACCCCGCTCCCTCCCCGTCACATTTCACCTCCCCCAACGAAAAAAGAGCGCGCCTCCCCCAACGCACCGTAAACAACGACGCCCCCCGCCGCTCAAAGTGCCGCGCTTGACAACGTGGCTCCTGGCGAAAAGATGCCCGCCCATGTTCGAGCGGCTGCGAGCCCGACCCCAGCGCACCGGCGCCGCCATCGCCATCGCGGTCGCCGCCGGCCTCGGAGTAGGCGCGCTGCTCGTGCCGCGCACGGCGTCGCCCGGTGACGATCGCACGCCGCTGCCCGACGCGCGCCTGCTCGGTGCGCCGCTTCCCGCCGGAGACGGCGCGGCCAAGGTCGCCCTCACGCGCGTCCGTGCGCAGCTCGCCAAGCGCTTCGCGCTGAAGCTGCCCGACGGTAGCTCGCGCGAGCTCTATTTGGGCCAGCTCGGCGCCGAGCTCGACAAAGTCCACCTCGCGAATTTGGTGCGCGACGCGCGCGATCGCACCAGCGCGCTCGTGCGCGTGTTTCGCGCAGCGGCGAACGGTGGGCCGCTCGAGCTGCCCGTGCCCGTTAGCCTGGATCGCAGCTTGGCCGTGCCCGCCCTGCTCACGCTCAAAGACGAGCTCGATCGCGTGCCCGTCGACGCGCGTCTGGATCTCGAGAAGCGCACGTTGATACCCGAGACGCCCGGACGGCTGCTGGACGTGGACGCATCCATCGCCGCCATCGAAGGCGCGCTGCGCGCAGGAAAGGCGAGCGCCAAGCTGGTGTTTCAAGAGCGCAAGCCACGCCGGCTCGCGAGCGAGCTCGGCAACGTCGAGTTCAGCGAGGTGCTCGGTTTCTTCGAGACCCGCTATGACCGCTCGCAGGCGAAGGAAGCGCGCACCTATAACTTGCGGCTGGCCGCCTCGCGCCTGGACGGCCAAGTGCTCCTGCCCGGCGAGATCTTCGACTTCAACGCCGTGGTCGGCCCGCGCGACGAAGCCAACGGCTACCGCGTCGCGCCCGTGATCGCCGAGGGCGAGGTGGTGGACGGCATCGGCGGAGGAACCTGCCAAATCTCTGGGACGCTGCACGGCGCCGCGTTCTTCGCAGGGCTCGAGATCGTCGAGCGCTATCCGCACACGCGGCCGAGCTCGTATATCAAGATGGGGTTAGACGCGACGGTGGTTTATCCGACGATCAACTTCCGTCTGCGCAATCCCTTCTCGTTCCCCATCGTGCTGCACGAGACCGTAAAGAACGGTGTGGTACGCGCCGAAATCCTGGGGCCGCGCCACGCGCTCACCGTCACGTTCATTCGCCGCATCCTCGATGCGATCCCGTACGAACAAGTCGAGCGTCCCGATCCGGGACTGCCGCGCGGCACTCAAGTTTTGTCTCAGCGCGGCATGGCCGGCTTCAAGTTGCGCCGCTATCGCATCGTGCGGGATGGCCCGCGCGCAGTGCGCGAGCGCTGGGACGATGTCTACCCGCCCACTACGCAGATCGTGCGCGTGGGCACCGGCGAGCCCTCCCAAGACGCCAAGAAGCCCAAGGACGATCCCCACCCCGAATACCTCGCTGACGAGCTTTTGGTCATGACAGAGGGCGTGGACCCCGATGAGGAAGGGGCCAATAACCTCGTAGAAACGCGGGAACCTGGAAGATTTGGTGAGAACGGCTGGACGGAGGGGGCCGGAATGCCGTACTACCGCGGGGCATCTGATCGAGCGGCCGAACGGCCTGAGGGCAATGGCAAGAATCCGCAAAAACCCGGCAAGAAAGCGCGACGTGACAAGCGCACTTGACTCGTCGGGCGACCTGCGCGAAGAACGCCGCCCCGGGAGAGGGCGGCGGCCCGACTCGGAAGGTGTTTCCGAACCGCACCGGCTGGCCGGTCCATGAACCTACCATGATGAACACAGAAACTGTCGCAAGCGCTCGCAAACCCACTGAAGAAAACGGCTCGGCGCGCAGCGCCGACTGGGATAACCCGCGCGTCGCATCGATCTTGTCGGCGGCGGCGAAGTGCTTCGCGCGCAAGGGCTTCACGGCCACTACGCTCGCGGAGATCGGCAAGGAGCTCGGGCTTCGCAAGAGCATCGTCCACTACTACTTCGCGAGTAAGGCGGCGCTCATCCACGAGGTGCAGAGCTTCACGTATCACCGCTACCTAGACCGCCTGAAGGAAGCGATCCGCAACGGCGACGGTTCCTCGCAACAAGCCACTGACGCGCTGCGCGCGCTGTGGGACGCAATTCAGAACAACAAGACCGGCACCGGCTTGAACATCGAGGTGTGGAGCGCGGCGCGCCGTGACACCGAGCTGAAGCGCCGCGCGGCGGGCCTGCAGCGCGACGCGCGGCAGGTCATCCGCGACGTGCTGACCCCTGTGACACAGAAGGCCGGCGCCGATCGCGCCGAGGCGCTCGCCACGCTCGCGCTCGCGGTGTTGAACGGGCTCAGCGTGACGGAATACCTCGAGGGTGAAGAGGCGAAGGTTCAAGAAGCCTACAACGCCTTCCTCGACCTGCTCCGCACGGCCTTCTCGAGCTGAGCTCGAATCGCCTTCCCACTCCCGCCCTGCTGTGATGCGCCCGGGACGGCTGAGGCATCCGTGATGCACCGAGCACACGGTCGTTGCCTCCGCGCCGATCCCGGGCGAGCAGCGGCTGCAACGCTGCGCAGCGCTTGACGAAAGGTGGGCGGATGCCAGACATTGTGCAGGCTTCTTCGACCCGCCCCGCGCGCCGCTTCGCTTTGATTCGCTCCGCCGCCTCGCTCCTGTTCGTTCTCTGCGCCCTCGCGGTCAGCGGCAACGCCGCGGCGTCTCGGACCCCGCAGCGCCACGCGGAGAGCGTCCTCGCGGTGGGGCAGCTCTCGGAGACGAGTTGGCTCGTCGCGGGCCTGTCGCGCCCGCGGGGCCAGACCTTCGAGCTGACTCCGGAGCCCTGGCGCGCGCTGCTCGAGCGCTATCTCGAGCCCTGGCGCAACCACACGCCCGAATGGCGCTCGTTCGCCCGGGGCGCCTACGGCCCGCTGCGGCGCGCTTGGCTGCCGACCTTGTGCTGGTCCAACGAGGCCTGCGTGACGGAGCTCGCCGCGCCGCCGGTGGAGCTCGAGCCCGCAGAAGCGCTCAGCGCTCCGGCGCCGCTCGCGCCGCTGCTGCTGCCGCCTTGGGCGTTTTCGCCGACGCCTGTCCTCAGCGCGGTGCCCGAGCCGGAGCTGCTCGCCGTGCGCGCGCGGACGCCCTGCCCCGCCTGGAAAGCGCCACGGCCCGTCACGGTGTTCCGCTACGCCGGTGAGGTGGAGCGCGTCACGCTGACGAACTGCAACGGCGCCATCGACTCCGACACGCTCGAGCGCTTGAGCGTGCTGGCACGTCCCGCGGGCGCGGCTCGCCCGTCGTTACCGCTGCCGAGCGAGCCGGACGGCGAAGCTGGGGAATGGACGAACCAGGTCCGCCTGCTGCATCCCCGTCTGGTCTGGCTTTTGTCCGAGATCGCGCGGGCGTTCCCCGGACACCCGCTGGTGATCATGAGCGGCTACCGCCGAAACGCGCATAGCGGACTGCACGGCAAAGCGCAGGCGCTGGACTTGTACGTGCGCGGCGTCTCGAACGAGGCGCTCTTCGCGGTGTGTCGTCAGCAGCACGACGCGGGCTGCGGCTTTTATCCCAACAACCAGTTCGTGCACGTGGACGTGCGCCCCTTCGGCACCGGCCACGTCGCTTGGATCGACGTCAGCGGGCCCGGCGAGCCGTCGCGCTACGTCGATGGTTGGCCTGACGTGCTGCCAGCCGGTGTCGGCTGGCTCGGCGGCGGCTGAGCCGCGTCGCGAGCTACTTCTTCGGCACGCCGTTGGCGAGGTCGTCGAGCGACTCGCGGCTGCTGGCGCGCAGCGCGCGCAGCGCGGTCGCGGCGGCCTCCTCGGTGATCACGCCGCGCGCCGAGAGCGACTCGGCGATTTGCTCGACCTCGTCACCGAGCGCGCCCACGGAGATCGCCAGCGAGCGCGCATGCAGCGACATATGGCCGCGCTGAATCCCTTCGGTCGCGAGCGCGCGCAGCGCGGCCAGGTTCGACGCCAGGCCAACCGAGGCCGCGACCATGGCGAGATCCTTGGCGCTCTCCACCGCCAAGATACGCAACGCGAGCTGGGCCACAGGGTGCACGCGCAGCGTGCCGCCGACGATGCCGAGCGAGAGCGGCATCTCGAGCTCGCCGACGAGATCTTCACCATCGCGGCGCCACACCGCGAGCGGGGAGTACTGCCCGCTGCGCGCCGCGTAGGCGTGCGCGCCGGCCTCCACAGCGCGAAAGTCGTTGCCGGTGGCGAGCACTACGGCGTCGACGCCGTTCATGATCCCTTTGTTGTGGGTGGCGGCGCGGTACGGATCCAGCGACGCGAAGCGCGAGGCCAGCGCGATGGCGTCCACGATGGAAGTCCCCGCGGCCGCGCCGCGAACGTTCGACGAGGGAGCAGCCGACGGCGGCTCGGCCGAGTCCGGAGCTCGCGCGGGCGCGAGCTCCGCGGCGTGCACACGACAGGTCGCTCGCACGCGCCGGCGATCGCACAGGTTCGAGAGAATGCGCAGACCGAGCCGGGCCTGGGCGATGCTGGCCGCCACGGGACCGATCGCCTCCGCGATGGTGTTGACCAGGTTCGCGCCCATGGCGTCCACGCAATCGACGAGCACGTGCAGCACGATGGTGCCGTGCCCCAGGTCGCGGATTTCGAGCTTCCGCGGGCCGCCCCCGCGCGCGAGCAGGTTCGGCACGGCGCGC
Organism: uncultured Sorangium sp.; assembly: GCA_966250485.1. Lineage (GTDB taxonomy): Bacteria > Myxococcota_A > Polyangia > Polyangiales > Polyangiaceae > PMG-095. The sequence goes on from CBINHN010000005.1 coordinate 127,704, forward strand.
GCCGAGAGCTGCAGCAAATGCGCGCTCTCGGCCTCCAGCCGCGCGACCGCGCTGCGCGGGTCGCGCACGTCGCTGAGCTCGATCTGCCCGATCATCAAATCTTCGACCATCTCCGCGGAGAAGCCGCCGCTCGCGCGCACCATGCGCGCGGCGTTGGAGGCGGCGGCGATGACGCTCGGCTCCTCGACGACCATGGGCACCAGGCGATCGCGGCCGTTCACGCGCACGTTGAGCGCGATGCCGAAGGGCAGCCCGTACGTGCCGAGCACGTTCTCCACGACCTTGTCCGCGATGTGCGACTCGAGTCCGCCGCCGTCCACCGCGCGCGAGAGCACCTCGAGCTCTAGCCCTAGGCGAGTCGCGATGACCTCCCGCCGTTCACGGAGTGAGAGCCGATAGAACCCGGGGATTCGTGAGCCGGTGCTGGTCATGTCGACAGAGTTCGCATCTTCGGGAGCGCTGCGCGCATCTTAGCGCTCACGCCGGGGCTCGATCGAGCCCCGCGGCGCCGAGCTGCAGGGGCAAGGAGCGCAGCTCCGCGTCGGCAGGCACAGGGGCGTCATTCGCGCTGACCCACAGCGCGACGTCACCGCCGCCCGCGCCGGCCGGCAACAGCGCCGCGCCGGCGGCGGTCGCGCGCGCTGCGCAGCGCGCCATGGCCGGCGTGACGATGCTGACGCCCGCCGCATAGCCCAGCGCCGCGAGCGCCGCGCCTTGCGCCGCCAGCGCGTCTACCAGGCGCTGCGCTTCGCCGGCCAGCAGCGCCGCGGCCGCGCGCTCGGAGGCCTCCGCTTGTGCGCCCATCAACCGAGCGTAGCGCTGCGGCTCGTCGCTTTGCAGCTGGCGCACGCTGGCGAGCAGCGCCGGGGTGGACGCCGAGGTCTCCGCCGCCAGCACGCTGACGCGCAAGCCGCTGGGCAAGCTGGCATTTTGAAGTCGAAGGCCCTGCCCGTCGCGCTGAGCCAGCAGCACGCCGCCGTGCACGCTGGCCGCGACGTCGATACCGCTGCCGCCGCCCTGCGCGCGACGATGCGCGGCGAGCGCGACGGGGAACACGCGGCGCCGCAGCTCCGCCGCGTCCAGCGACGGCTCGGTCGCGAGCTCCCGCGCGCCGAGGCTCGCCGCCAAAATCGCGGCGCTCGAGCCCAGGCCCAGCTTCCGCTCACCCTCGCGCAGCGCGCTGGCGTCGAACCACGGCGCAGCCTGCGCCTCGCCGAGCGCCGCCTTCAGCTCCGGAGTGACCAGCTCGGCCGGGCGCGTCGCGTCGGCGATGACGTAGCGATCTACGGCGGCCACGATCGCGCGCGAGCCCTCGAGCACCGCGTAGGCGCCAGAGAGGACCACCTTGCCCGGCGCACGAGCTCGCGCCGCAGCCGCCGAGCTCATGACTCCACGAGCTCCGCGCCCGGTCCCGGGCCGCTGCTGATCACGCGCTCCACGCCCGGCACCTCGAGCAACGCGCGCTCCACGCTGCCAGCGTCTCTCCGCTGCACCAGCACCTTCACGTGCGGCCCCGCGTCGAGCGTAAAATAGGCTGGAATCTGCGCTGCGCGCAGCGCGCGCACGCGCTCCATCAGGGCCAAGGACGCCGGTCGCCAGTAACAGAGGCTCGGCTCGGCCGCGAGCATGGACGCGTGCATCAGCAGCGTGCTCGCCTCCATCGCCGCGCCGAGCGCGTCGAAATCGCGCGCCAAGAGCGCCCGCTTCGCGCGCGCGAACACGGCCGGCGCCGCGGCGACCCACGCCGGATAATAGGCGCTCGTCCGCTGCGTGTGCAGCATGCCCTCGGTGGAGGCCGTGTCCTTGGGGCCGAGCGTGGTCGCGGCCACGAGCATCACCAGGTCCCAATGCTCGACGGGCGCGACGGGGCTCGCGCTGTCCGCCTCCGCCAGCAGCTCGGCGAAGCCGGGGAACAATGAGCGCGCCGCCGACGCCGACGCTCGGCGCGCGACGGCGCTCAGCTGGGCGCGCGACAGACCGAGCCCGAGCGCGCTGGCTGCGGCGAGCGCCAACGCCGCGAACCCCGACGCGCTGGAGGCGAGGCCAGAGGCGGTGGGGAAATCGTTCGTGGAGCTGACGTGCGCGCGCAGCCGAGTCGCGGCCAGCGCGCGCAGCTCGTCCAAGAGCGCGCTCACGCGGGCGCGCGGACGGCCGCTCGCTGCGCTGCCGTTGAGCACGAGCTCGTCTTCTGCCAGGCCCGCGTCGAAGCGCACGAGCGTCGTCGTCCGGAGCGCGTCCAGCGTCAGTGACAAGCTGGGCACCGCGGTCAGGTTGCCGCCGCGCTCGGATTTGCCCCAGTACTTGACGAGAGCGATGTTGGAGCACGCCACCGCGCGCGCCGAGCCGTTCACGCTGGCTCCGTTGCGCTGGGGCGAACGCTCGCCGCGAAGCACTCGAAGCCCGCGGCGCGCAGGCCGGCGAGCACCGGCTCGGACTCGGCCGGGCACAGCGCGATCACGGCGCCGCCGCCACCGGCGCCCGTGAGCTTCGCGCCCAGCGCGCCGCTCTCACGCGCCACCGCGCAGGCGCGCTCGATGCCTTCACTGGAGACGAACAGACTGGAGAGCAGCATTTGGTTCAGGTCCATCAAGCGTCCCAAGCCGGGCAGGTCGCCCGTCTCGATGCAGTCCTGCGCGCTCAGCACGAGCGCGCGAATGCCGTCGAGCGCCCCGTTCACGACGTCGGGCCGGCGCTCGCGCAGCCGCGCGACGCCCTCCACCATGTCGCGCGTGCTCGCGGGCGGCCCGGCGAGCGCCACGGCAAGCTCGAAGCCCTGACCAACCGGCAGCGGCCGCACCCCTTGCGCGCGGCTGAACGAGAGACAGCCGCTGTGCGCCGCGGCCGCAGCGTCGACGCCGGAGGGATTGCCGTGGAACACGCGCTCCCAAGCGTCCGCGGCGGCGAGCACCGCGGTGTCTTCGAGCGGCGCGCCGCTGCTCTCCAGCACGGCACGCGCGACCGCGACGCCGATGGCGGCCGAGGCACCGAGCCCGGCGCCGGGTGGCAGCTGCAGCGTGACCTGCACGTCGTGCGGCCCGGCCGCGAGCGCGGCCAGCAGCGCGCCGAGCGCGCGCGCGACCTCGCTGCCGTCGCCGAGCGCCGCCGAGCGCGCGCCGATTCTTATGGCGCCGCGAACGGCGGGGGTCGCGACGGCGCTCACCCCACGATCGATGCTCGCGGCGATGGCCGGCACGCCGTACACGACCGCGTGCTCACCGAGCAGAATGACCTTGCCGTTCGCGCGCGCCATGACACGGCCTCAGGCGCGCCGCTCGGTGAGCGCGCTGATGGCGCCGCGGAGCAGGCTCGCGCATTCCGGAGAGATCGCGTCGCCGAGCGCGGCGCGGGCCTGTTTGGCGAGCTCGGCGACGCGCGCCTCCACGGCCGCGCGCGCGCCCGACTCATCGATGACGCTCAACGCCCGGCGCAGCTCGGTCGCCTTGGCTTTGGGGTTGCCGACCACGTGCGTGATGCTGCTGCGGCGCGCGCCGCGCGTGCGGCGCAGCGCCTCGATGAGCAGCAGCGTACGTTTGCCGGACTTCAAGTCGTTGCCCAGCGGCTTGCCGGTGGTCTTGGGATCGCCGAAGGCGCTCAAGAGATCGTCGCGCAGCTGGAAACCAATGCCGAGCGGACGCGCCACGCGCTCGAGGGTGCTCAGCGCCGGCTGCGACGCTCCCGCGAGGATCGCGCCGAGCTTGAGCGGCCCGTGCACCGTGTAGCTGCCGGTCTTGAGCTCGTACGCAGCCTCTACGTCGCGCGCGGTGCCGACCAGATCGAGCTGTTGCCCGGACACCGCCGCGAGCTGCATCTCCGCGAACGTCGCGAACACGCGCGCGGACTGCTCGGACGCGAGCTCGATCGAGGCCAGCACGTCCACGGCGAGCGCCTGCGCGTAGTCGCCCGCCAAGATCGCGCCCGCCGCGCCCACGTGCGGATCGCCCAGGCGCTGAGTGAGCCAGGTGTGCACCGTGGGACCGCCGCGGCGGATCACGTCGCCATCCATCCAATCGTCGTGGATCAGGAAGTAGGCCTGGAGCAGCTCGAGCGCGACGCCAGCGTCCAGCACGGCGCTCGACTTCGCGCGCGGGCTCACCGCGCGAAAGCCCGCGGCCACCAGCGCCGGGCGCAGGCGCTTGCCGCCGCGGCGACACAGGTCCGCCAGCGCCTTCACCATCTCCCCCACCTCCGGCGCGAGCCGCCGCGCTTGGCGGACGCGCCGCTCGAGGTAGCTCGCGAGCCGCGCGTCGACCGCGGGTTGGACCTCGGCCAAGAGCGCCAAGAACGGGTTTGGTTGAGCGCCCGCGCTCTCCGGCGCAAAGGCGTCAGCAGCGAAGGGACGCTGGCTGATCCGGCTTTCTAGCTTGCGACTGCGAAGAGCGGGCATCGAGTGGGCGCGAGCCTAGCATTCTTCCCGGCAGAAGCAGCGGGAGACGCGCCGGCCTATCCGCTGTTACACTGAGTTTTCCGCGCTCACGGATGCAGTGCGTCGCGGCTCGAACAGGACCATGGCCAATGACTGACATAGCGCAACGCAAGGCGGACCACCTCGACCTCGCCGAGAAGGGCGATGTCGCTTTCAAGCAAACGACGACGCTGTTCGAGTGCGTGCGGCTCGTCCACGACGCCCTGCCCGAGCTCGCCCTGGACGAGATCGATACGCGCTGCGAGGTGCTCGGAAAGACCCTGAACGCCCCGATCCTGATCGCGGCCATGACCGGCGGCCACGAGCGCGCCGAGAGCATCAACCGCGAGCTCGCCAGCATCGCGGAGGAGCGCGGACTGGCGTTCGGGCTGGGCAGCCAGCGCGCGATCCTGCGCGACCGCGCGCATTTGAAGAGCTACGCTGTCCGCGACGTCGCGCCCACGGCGCTGATCTTGGGCAACATCGGCATCGTGCAGGCGAGCGCGATGTCCAGCGAGGCGGTGGCCGAGCTCGCCGACGCGGTGGGCGCCGACGCCATGTGCGTGCACCTGAACCCCGCGATGGAGCTGGTGCAGCAAGAGGGCGATCGGGATTTTCGCCACGGGCTCGCCACCCTGCACCGCTTGATCGACGAGCTGCCGCTGCCCATCATCGTCAAGGAGACCGGCTGCGGCCTGTCCACCGCGGTGGCAGCGCGGCTGCACCGCATCGGCGCACGCCACGTCGACGTGTCTGGCGCTGGCGGCACCTCCTGGGTGGCGGTGGAGACGCACCGCGCGACGGAGGCCCGCAAAGAGCTGGGCCGCGAGTTTTGGGATTGGGGCATTCCGACGGCGGCGAGCGTCGCGCTGGTCGCGCGGCAGGGCTTTCAAACCATCTTCGCGACGGGCGGCGTGAAGAGCGGCGTCGACATCGCCAAGGCCATCGCGCTCGGCGCCAGCGTCGGCGGCATCGCGCGTCCGGTGCTGCAAGCGCTGGCAAGCGGTGGACGCGCGGGAGCGGCGGAGCTCCTGTCACGCGTCGAGACCGCGCTGCGCACCACGATGCTGCTCACCGGCGCGCGCCGGCTCGGCGAGCTGCACCACGCGCCCAGGATCGTGGTCGGCGAGCTCGCCGAATGGTTACGCCAGGAGCCGCTCGCGGGCCGCAGCCCGTGAGCATCGCTTACTCGCGCTTGCGCGCCGCGGGCGGCGGGTGCGAGTGCGCGACGTTCGATTGCCCGGAGCGATACGCCGCGCGCGATGCTTCTTGATACAGCGCCTTCGCGCCCGGCTCGTTCTCATCGCGCCGCATCAGCTGAATCAGCTGTTGCATGGCCGAGCCCGGCGGGATGCTGCCGTCGTACAAGCCGAGCTTGATGCGCACGACGGTGAAGCGCGCGTCCGTGTCAGGAATCGCCGCCAAGTCAGCGCGGGCTCGATCCAGCTCTCCTGCATCTAAAAGTGCGTCGATATCCGCGGGCTCGAGCGTTGAAGGAGGCGCCATTTCACGGCAAAGGATAACAGATGCCGTCGAACCTGCGCGCGGCGCTGTCAGGTGCGAGAGCAAGCGCCCGGGTGCGACATCAGGCAAGAAACAGCCGGAAACGCCGGCCGACCAGCCCGTGGCGAAGCGCCGCACACACGCTGATACTCGTGCGCAGGAATGCCGGTAAACGGCGCGGTGATTTATCGGCGAAGCGAGCGAGAGAGAGTGGTAGGCTGATTTAGTTTTCCGCGCGGGTCGTACCGCACGGAAGCGGGCGGCAGCGACAGGAATGACGGACGAGAATCAGCGGCGACCAGAAGGGAGCGACACTCCCACGCCGGATCTCCGCTCGGAGCGCGACCTGTTCCTCAAGAAGTTCACGCGCGGCGCGCGGATCACCGAGGAATTTTTGCGCGAGTACGAGGAGCTGGCGGAGCGACGCGCCACGCTGGAGCAAGAGAACGCACGGCTGCGCGCCCAGCTGCAGGCCGGAGATGCCATCCGCGAGCTGTCTCACACAATAGAGCGGCTGGAGCGCGAGAAGGCCGAGCTGCTCTCGCGCTTTCATCGCGCAGAGGCGAAGAGCAGCAGCGTGACGGCCCGCGTCGAAGAGGTGGAGCTCGAGTTCGCGAACCTGGCCAACCTGTTCGTCGCCAGCAACCAGATTCACTCGAGCCTCTCGCCGCGCGGCGTCATCCGCCGCATCAAGGACGTGTTGATGCAAATCGTCGGGGCCGAGCGCTACGCGATGTACCTCGCCAACCCGGAAGGCAGCGAGCTCGTCCCCATCGCGTCCGAGGGCGTCCCGGGCAGCCGCTTGCTGCCGATCAAGGTCGCCGACTCGCCGATCGGCGAGGTTTTGCGCGCGGGCGCCGCGCGCGTCAACGACGAGGCCAACCCCAGCCAAGGCACCTTCGACGCCCCTGCCGCGATTTTACCGCTCTCCGTCGACGATCGGGTCGTCGGCGCGGTCGCGATTTTCTCCACCCTGCCACAAAAGGAACGCTTCGATACCGTGGATTTCGAGCTCTTCAAGCTGCTTGGGCAACACGCCGCAGCGGCCCTCGTGGCCGCCAGCCTGTTCGTGCAGGCGGATCGTAAGCTGCCGGGATTGGAAGCTTTCTTGGACCTGAGCGTATAGCACCATGGCTGAATACTCGTGTCTCATCGTTGAAGACTCGCCGATGATGCGACAGTTGCTGGTTTTCGCGCTGGCCCGCGTGAAGAACCTGCGAGTCACCGAGGCGGATGACGGCGTGGACGGCCTGCGCAAGCTCGCGTCCTCCCGCTTCGACATCATCGTGACCGACATCAACATGCCGATCATGGATGGCTTGAAGCTCGTGAAGCGGGTCCGCAGTGATCCGATTCACAAGGACACCCCCATCGTCATCATCACGACCGAAGGCTCGCAGGAAGATCGGCAGCGCGCGCTGCAGCTCGGCGCCAACGCGTACATCACCAAGCCGATCCAGGCACCCCAGGTGATCGCTACCGTGAAAGAGCTGCTCCACATCGAATGAGCGGCGGCTCGCGGCGCTGGGTCAAGATCTGCGGCATCACCAACGTGGCTGACGCGCGCGACGCGGTGGACGCCGGCGCGTCCGCGCTCGGGCTCAACTTCGTGCCCTCCTCGCGGCGCTACATCGACGAGGCCACGGCGCGAGAAATCGCCGACGCGGTGCGCGGCCAGGTCGAGCTCGTCGCCGTGGTCGCCGATCAGAGCAGCGCCGCGCTGCGCGCGTTGGCCGAGCGCGTGGGTGTCGACGCGCTGCAGCTCCACGGCCAAGAATCGCCCGAGCAGATCCGTGAGCTGCCGCGCGCCTTCAAGGCGCTGGGCATCGCGACGCCGGAGGACGTGCAGCGCGCCGCGGCCTTCTCCGGTGAGCGGCTGCTGCTCGACGCCAAGGCGCCCGGGCTGCTCGGCGGCAGCGGGCAGGCCTTCGATTGGTCGCTGGTGATCGAGCTCGCGCGGCAGCGCCCGGTCATCCTCGCCGGCGGCCTGAGCCCGGAGAACGTCGCGGCCGCGGTGGCCAGCGTCGCGCCGTACGGCGTGGACGTGGCGAGCGGCGTCGAGCAGCCCGGCAACCCGCGGCGCAAAGACGCGCTGCGCGTGCGCCGCTTCATCGAAAATGCGCGGCGCTGAGCGCGCCCCAGGCGCGCTCATAGCGTGCGCGCCGCTGCTCTTCGCGCTCGGCTGCGCGCGGGCCACCTTCGAAGGCGCGCGCGTGGTCTCGCCCGAGGTACAGCCGGGGGCGACCTTGGTTCCGCGCCTGACGCCGGCGGATTGTCGCGACCGCGGCGGGCAAAGCGCGCCAGCGCCGGCGCTGTACGTCGCCGAGCTCGTGCCGCAGAGCGGCGAGCGCGCCGCGCTGGAGGTGCACCAGGATCACGGCGCGCTGCTGGTGACGAACCTGTTTCAGCAGGGACCGCAGCGCGGCTATGCCTACGTCTCGCGCGATCACGCGCATCATCCGCTGCTGCACCTGCTGTGGCTCGGCGACACGACGCGCCGTTCTTGGCTCGAGGTCGCGGATCGCTTCGAGCTCCGCTACGTCGACGACGGCTTTCGGCCCAGCGTGCGCCGCCGCGCGCTGCTCTGCCGCCTCGTGCTCGCGCCCTGAGCTTCGCCGTTAGAGCGTCACCACCAGCGGCTTTACGCCGACACCCGTCGGTGAGGTGGTGACGATCGCGGCCTGCGCGTAGCCGCCGCCGGGGGCGTCTCCCACCGAGCCGACGCTGACGATGTGCACGTCAGCCACACGGCGCTCGAACAAAGCGTGACTGCCGCCGCACACGATCAGATCGCCGGGCTCGTCGCCGAGCAGCGCGATGAGCTCGTCGTCGCTCATGTCCTCCGCGAACGGCTCGGTCGGATCCGCCGGCGAGCCGTGCACGACGAGCATGGTGTGCCCCGACTCGATGGGCAGCTGCGCCCGCGTCGGCAGCTTGCCAAGGCGCGTAATGATGAGCTCGCCGAGCTCGGTCTGAACCTGGCGAAAGCGCTCGATGCGCTCGCGCTCCGCGGCGGTCGTCGCCGAGAGCTTGTCGGGATCGATTTGCGAGAGCGCGCGGTCGCTCACGCCCTGCACGCACAACGCGCGGTTCGAGACCAGCGTCTTCCACACCTTCAGCGGCTCAGGCCCCGGAAAGACGAGGTCGCCGCAGGCAACCAGCTGATCCCAGCCGTAGCCGTCGGCCTCTTCGATGACGGCGTCGAGCGCGCGCGCGTGGCCGTGGATGTCAGCGACACAGAGGAAGCGCATGAACGAAGGGCGTGTACGCCGGCCATCCGCGGGGAACAAGGCCTGGCGCGCAGGAAGCGCGGCAACGCCGGCCATCGGGCCCGCGCTGCTGGCAAGCGGGGCTCGTGCGCGGCACGATGGCGCGTGGACCCTGCGCGCCTGCTAGCGCTCGCCAGCGCCATCGACGCGAGCCGCGCCGCCGAGCTCACGCGCGAGCTCGGTGCGCGGCCCAACCGCGCCGCCGCGGTGCTGCTCGGGACCGCGTTTCCGCCGCTGACCGCCGGCTTGGAGCACCAGCTCGTGGGGTTGGAGCACCTGGCGACGGAGGGCGTCCGCGTCGAGCGCCGCGCGCGCGACCTGCGCCGCGACGCCCGCAGCGCGCTCGGCTCCCCGCACGACTCGGAGCGCTACCTGTCCCGCCTGCGGCGCTGGGTTTGGCTGGAGAAGGCGCGCATCGCGCTGCGCGAGCTGCTCCCGCCGGAGCTCGGCGGCGCCGGCATCGACGTCACCGCGGCCGAGCTCAGCGCGCTCGCGGACGTCGCGATCGAGTGCGCGCTGCAGGAAGCGGAGGCGCGGGTGCGCGAGCGCTTCGGCGCGCCGCGGCGCGCCGACGGCAAGAGCTCGAAGCTGTGCGCCTTCGGCATGGGCAAGCTCGGCGGCCGCGAGCTCAACGCCGGCTCGGACGTGGATCTGTTGTTCGTGTACGACACCGACGACGGCGGCGCCGAGCTGTCACTGCACGAGCACTGGTCGCGCGTGGTGCGCCGCGCGGTCGCGACGCTGGACGCCGCGACCGCGGACGGCATGATTTGGCGCGTTGATCTGCGGCTGCGCCCCGAAGGCTCCGGCGGCCCGGTGACGAACTCGGTGGCGGCCACCGAGCGCTACTACGAGACGTGGGGGCGCTCCTGGGAGCGCGCGGCGCTGCTGCGCGCTCGGCCCACGGCGGGTGACCTGGAGCTCGGCGCGCTGGTGAGCCGCGAGCTGTTCACTCCTTTCGTCTATCGGCACACGGTGGATCCGGCCATCGCCGCAGCGCTCGCGGAGCTCGTGGAGCGCGCGCGTCGCGAGCTCGCGAGCGACGCCGAGCGCGACCTCAAGCTCTGCCGCGGCGGCATCCGCGAAGCCGAGTTCTTCGTGCAGGCGCTGCAGCTGATCTGGGGCGGCCGCGAGAGCAGCCTGCGCGTCGCGAACACGCTGAGCGCCGTCGCGCGCTTGCGCAGCCGGGGCCTGCTGAGCGACCGCGAAGCGCGCTCCCTGCGCGAAGGCTACGCCTTCTTGCGCCGCCTCGAGCACCGCGTGCAGTGGATGGCCGGGCTGCAGACGCACCTGCTGCCGAGCGCGCCCGGCGACGTCGCCCGCGTGGCGCGCACGCTGGGCTACGCCGATGAGCGGCCGCTGCTCGAGACGCTGGCGCGCGTCCGCTCGGCCATCGCCGAGCTGTTCGAGTCCATGACCAGCGGCCGCCCGCGCAAGAGCGCTGACTGGCGCTTCGAGGCGCTGCTCCAGAGCCTCGACGATCGGCCGCGCACCAGCGCCGAAGCCGAGCGCGTCTTCGGCTCCAGTGAGCTCGGCGAGCACCTGTTCGCGCTCGGCCGCCGCCCCGACGGCCTGCTCGGCGAGCTCACGCGCGATCGCTTCCCGAGCCTCGCGCGCGAGCTGCTGGAAGAGCTCGCGGCGTGTCCGGATCCGGAGCTCGCCGCGCGCAGCCTGCGCGCCTTCTTCGCGCGCTTCTCGACGCCGGCCACCTACGTCGCGGCGCTGGCCGAGGGCGAACGCACGCTGGCGCGCTTCGTCACCGTGCTCGGCTCGAGCAGCTTCGTCGCGGAGGCCATCGTGGCCCGCCCCGAGCTCGCGGACGTCGTGTTGTTCGGGGACGGCAAGGTCAGCGATCCTCACGCCGCGGTCTCGGTCGAGCTCGAAGTGCAAGCGCCGCTGCCCGAAGCGGCGAGCGAAGAGGACCGCAGCGAGCGCTTCGTGCTCACCATGCGCACCGTGAAGCGCCGCTTGATGGTCGAGGTCGCGGTCGCGGATTTGGCCGGAACCATCGGCACCCGCGAGGCCACGCGCTTGCTCGCCGAGCTCGCCGACGAGATCCTGCGCCGCACCACGCAGTACGTGCTCGGCAGCGAGCCGCGCGGGCTGGCCGTGATCGCGCTGGGCAAGCTCGGCGCGCGAGACATCGGCTACGGCTCGGATCTCGACGTCATCTTCGTCTACGATCCGGCCTACGCCCCTGCTCCGGAGGAGGCGCCGGCGTGGTTCGCGGCCAAGGCGCAGCGCATCATCAGGTTGATGTCGGAGCCGAGCGTCGGCGGCCCCGGCTATGAGCTCGACGTGCGGCTGCGCCCGTCGGGCTCGCAGGGCTTGCTCGTGACCTCGCTCGGCGCGTTCGCTCGCTATCACGGCGTCGACACGCCCGAGGCGCGCGCCTCGGGCTCCAGCGCGCTGTCCTCCGGGGCGGCCTGGGAACGTCAAACGCTGCTCAAGGCGCGCGCGGTCGCCGGTGACGCGGAGCTCGGCCGGCGCGTCATCGAGGTCGCGCGCGCCGCCGCGTACGAGCGCGGCGCGCCGCCGGTGGAGGAGCTGTTGCGCTTGCGGCAGCGCATGGAGCTCGAGCTCGGCCGCGAGCGCCCCGGCCGCTACGACTTGAAGACCGGACGCGGCGGCTTGCTCGACATCGAGTTTTGCGTGCAGTGGCTGCAAATGCGGCACGGCCGCGATCCGCGCGTGCGCACCACCGACACCGCCGAGGCGCTCGAGGCGCTGCACGCCGCGGGCTACCTGCGGCGCGGCCAGTTCGACTTGCTGCGCGACGGCTACGGCTTCTTGCGGCGGCTCGAGCAGCGCATGCACGTGCTCGGCGGCAGCAGCGCGTCACGCCTGAACGCGGGCAGCCGCCAGCTCGAGCAGCTGGCGCGGCGCATGGGCTTTCAGGACGGACCCAACCGGACGGCCGCGGAGCAGCTGCTCGCGCGCTACGAAGGCGTCACGAGCGGCGTGCGGAGCACCTATCTGCAAGCGCTCGGAGCCGGCGGCGCCGACGCAGCTTAGCGCCCGCGCAGCAAGCGCGCCGCTTCGATCGCGGCGTAGCTGAAGATGATGTCTGCCCCGGCGCGCCGCAGGCACATCAGCGACTCGAGCAAGCATTTGTCGTAGTCGAGCGCGCCGCGTTCGGCGGCGAGCTTCAACATCGCATATTCACCGCTGACCTGATACACGGCCACCGGCAGCGCCGAGCGCTCGCGCACGAAGCGCACCACGTCCAGGTACGGCAGGCCCGGCTTGACCATCAGCCAGTCCGCGCCCTCCGCCTCATCGAGCGCGATTTCCCGGCTGCACTCGCGCAGGTTCGCCGGATCCATCTGGTAGGTTTTTTTGTCGCCGCTGCGCGGCGTGGAGTCCAGCGCTTCACGGAAGGGTCCGTAGAAGCCCGAGGCGTACTTCACGCAGTAGCTGCAGATGCCGACGTCGGCGTAGCCCGCCTCGTCCAGCGCGGCGCGGATCACGCCCACGCGACCATCCATCATGTCCGAGGGCGCTACCATGTCCGCGCCGGCGCGCGCTTGCGCGACGGCCATTTGCGCGAGCAGCGGCAGCGTCTCGTCGTTGTCGATGCGGCCGTCGATCAGGACGCCGTCGTGGCCGTCGGAGGAGTAAGGATCCAGCGCGACGTCGGTGATCACCCACAGCTCGGGCAGCGCGCTCTTCAGCGCGCGCACCGAGCGTTGCAGCAGGCCATCGGGGTTGGCGGACTCACGGCCGCGGGGATCCTTCAGCTCGTCCGCGAGGGCCGGGAACAGCGCGACGGCCGGCACGCCGAGCGCGAATGCCTCGCTCGCGGTCTGGACCAAGAGGTCGACGGACAGCCGCGCTTGGCCCGGCATCGAGGCGATGGGCGTGCGCTTGGCCGCGCCCTCCTGCACGAACAGCGGCAAAACCAAGTGCTCTGGGCCGAGCTGATGTTCCCGCACCAGCCCGCGCACGGCAGCAGCTCTGCGGTTTCTACGAGGACGGATTGCGAGCGGCATGCTGGTGACCTTATGTTAGGCGAGTTTTGAGCCGAGGGAGCGAGATGTCGAGCAACAAAGGTTATCTGGTCGTCACGGCGCTGGGCCCGGACCGGCCGGGGATCGTCAGCGATCTTTCGCGGCTGATCCACGAGCTCGGGGCCAACTTGGAGGACAGCCGCATGGCCGTGCTCGGCGGCGAGTTCGCGCTGCTCCTGCTGGTGTCCGGCGCGGACGCGACGCTCGGCGGTGTCGAGTCGCGCCTGGCCAGCAGCGCGGAGGCGCTCGGGCTGCGCGTCTTGTGCAAGCGCACCAGCGAGGAGCGCAGCGGGCGCGACGTGCTGCCCTACACCATCCGGGTGAGCGGCTTCGATCGTCCCGGTATCGTACAAACCGTGACGAGCCTGCTGGCGCGTCGCAACGTGAACGTCAGCGCGCTGGAGTCACGCCTCTCCTACGCGGCGGAGAGCGGCACGCCGCTGTTCGTGCTGGAGGCCGAGCTGGAGGTGCCCTCCGCGACGGCGCTCGCGGAGCTACGCCGCGAGCTCAACGCCAAGTGCGACGAAGAGAACCTCGACGTGGTGCTGGAAGCGGCGCGCTGACGCCGCGCTCAAGCGCTGGACAGCCCGAGGAACTGCAGGAACTTCGCGCCCGATTGCGCCAGCTTGCCGGCGCGGCGCCGCTGCTTCTGCTGACGATTCCAGGCCGCGATCTTCTCCTGATAGTGGCGGGTCGCGGCCTGGTAGCGCGTGTGCAGCGCGCGCAGCGCCTGGGCGTCGTTGTCGCCGTCGAGCTCGTGCGGACAATCGGTCGCCTGAATCAGCTTCAAGCGCCGGAGCGCGCCCTGCTTGTCGAAGGAGGGATCGAACGGAAAAATCCGGCAACCCAGCGGACGCGCGCCGTAAATCGAGCAGCGAGCGTCCTCGCCGAGGTAGCGGCATCCGCCGTTCTGGTGCCGCAAAATCATGATCCGCCGCCCCTGGCGCAGGATCGCGAACGCCTCGGGCTCGTCGTCCATGTCGATGGCGTGGCGATCGATGAAGCGCACGATTTCGCGCGGCGGATCGCCGGTGCGCTCGCTGATCCGCCGCACGTCCTCGTCGGTCAGCGGCAACAGCGGATCGCGGCAACAATTGCCGCAGCCAGTGCAACGAAACTTGAGCAGCTGTCGGGCCGTGGGCACGCCGGGATGTTCGCGAGCTTCGACGCCGGCTGCAAGCGGCTCTGCGCGCTCGACGCCGCGCGCCGGCTCTGGGCTTCACACCTACCCCGCCTCCCCAGCGGAGGCCGCAGCCAAATCCTCCCCTTTCGCGCGGCCCGGCGCTCCTCCGCCAGCGCGCCGCCTCGCCCGCTCACGCTCGTCGCGAGCGGGCGCCCGACCGCGCGCTGAAAATGTGCGAGACTCCCACGGTGCCCTGGAACCACGCTGTTACGCTGGGCGTTTCAGGCCCGCCGAGGATTTGGGATGTGGAACTGTAGGTCAATTCGTGAGGACGCCATGGCCGGAACTTCTGCGCCGGAGCTCGCGCTCTGCCGCTGGCTCGGGCGCCGCGCCCCGTCCGGAGGGAACCCGCGCCGATGTCGCTGAAAATCGACCAGGATCATTCGCGCTTTCGCGGCATCGTCCGCGGCAAGATTCGACAGAACCTGCGCCGCTACATCTCGCAAGGCGAGATGATCGGTAGAAAGGGCAAAGATCTCGTCAGCATCCCAGTCCCGCACATCGACATTCCGCACTTCGTGTTCGGCGACAAACAGAACGGCGGCGTCGGGCAAGGCGACGGTGACGTCGGGGACTCGGTGGGCGGCGAAGAGGCGGAGGGCAAGGACGGCGCGGGCAAGGCCGGCAAAGACGCCGGTGATCACGTGCTGGAGGTGGACGTCACGCTCGACGAGCTGGCCGACATCCTCGGAGAGGAGCTGGAGCTTCCCGCCATCGAGAACAAGGGCAAGAGCCGCATCATCGCGGCCAAGGACCGCTACACCGGCATCCGCCGCGTCGGCCCCGAGTCACTGCGGCATTTCAAGCGCACCTACCGTGAGGCGTTGAAGCGCTCGATCGCGAGCGGCGCTTACGATCCGCGCATGCCGCTGGTCGTGCCGCAGCACGAGGACAAGCGCTTCCGCTCGTGGAAAGAGGATCTGGAGCCGGTCGCCAACGCCGTCATCATCTACATGATGGACGTCTCGGGCTCGATGGGTGACGAGCAGAAAGAGATCGTGCGCATCGAGAGCTTCTGGATCGATACCTGGCTACGCCGGCAATACAAAGGCCTGGAGAGCCGCTACATCATCCACGACGCCGTGGCGCGTGAGGTGGACCGCGACACCTTCTTCAAGACGCGGGAGTCCGGCGGCACGATGATTTCGAGCGCCTACCGCCTCACCGCGCAGCTCATCGATCAGCACTACCCCACGGACGAGTGGAACATCTACCCCTTCCACTTCTCGGACGGAGACAACTGGTCGATGGAGGATACGCTGACCTGCGTGGAGCTGCTCAAGAAGGAGGTGCTGCCGCGCGTGAACATGTTCGCGTACGGTCAGGTAGAGAGCCCGTACGGCTCCGGCCAATTCATCAAGGATCTGCGCGAGCACTTCAACGGCGACGAGCGCGTGGTCACCAGCGAGATCCGCGATCGCGACGCCATCGTCAGCAGCATCAAAGATTTTCTCGGTAAGGGTAAGTGAAGAGATGACGCAGTTCGCGACCAACACGTCGTTACCGCGCTACCTCCGCGTGGAGCACGAGCGCATCGAGAAGATCGCGCGCCAGCAGGGTCTCGATTTCTTTCCGGTCGTGTTCGAGATGCTGAGCTACGACCAAATGAACGAGATCGCCGCCTACGGCGGCTTCCCCAACCGCTATCCGCACTGGCGCTTCGGGATGGAGTACGAGCGGCTCAGCAAGAGCTACGAGTACGGGCTGTCGAAGATCTACGAGATGGTGATCAACAACAACCCCTCGTACGCCTACCTGCTGGAGGGCAACAGCCTCACCGATCAGAAGCTCGTGATGTGCCACGTGTTCGGGCACGTCGACTTCTTCAAGCACAACTTCACGTTCCGCTCGACGGACCTCGACGCCGGCGATCCGGTGACCGATCCGCTGGCGCGCAGCGGCGCCGACTACGACCCCAACCGCAAGTGGATCGACAAGATGGCGAACCACGGCGCGGCGGTGCGCCGCATCGTCGATCGCCACGGCATCCAGCGCACCGAGGAGTTCATCGACACCTGCCTCTCGCTCGAGAACCTCACCGATCCGTGGTCGCGCTTCGTGGTGCGCCGCCGCGAGGTGAACGAGGAGGAGGAGCCGCGCGAGGTCGAGGTGCCGCGCATGCGCGCCAAGGACTACATGGAGGAGTTCATCAACCCCTCCGAGTACATCGAGGCCGAGCGGCAACGGCTCACCCAGGAGCGTGACAAGGCCAAGGGCAAGCACCCGCCCCACCCCGAGCAGGACGTGCTCTTGTTCTTGATCGAGAACGCGCCGCTCGAGCGCTGGGAGCGCGCCATCCTCAGCATCGTGCGCGAGGAGGCCTATTACTTCGTGCCCCAGATGCAGACCAAGATCATGAACGAGGGCTGGGCCTCGTACTGGCACTCGCGCCTGATGACCGAGCAGGTCTGCGACTGGAGCGAGATCGTCGACTACGCCGAGAACAACGCCGGCGTGATGGCCACCTCGGGCGGGCGCCTCAACCCCTACAAGCTCGGCGTCGAGCTGTTCCGGAGCATCGAGGACCGCTGGAACAAGGGGCAGTTCGGGCCCGAGTGGGAAGAGTGCGACGACCTGGACGTGAAGAAGAACTGGGATCTCCGCCTCGGCCTGGGACGCCAGAAGATCTTCGAGGTGCGCTCGCTGTACACGGACGTCACCTTCATCGACGAGTTTTTGACCGAAGAGTTTGCCATCGAGCACAAGCTCTTCACCTTCAATTGGTCGAACCGCAACGAGCGCTACGAGATCGAGTCTCGCGAATTTCGCGCGGTGAAGGAGAAGCTGCTCGCGCAGCTCACCAATTTCGGAAACCCCGTGATCACGGTGGAGGACGCCAACTTCGAGAACCGCGGCGAGCTCTTGCTGCGCCACGATCACCGCGGCATCGATCTGCGCGCCGACTACACCAAGGAGACGCTCGCCGCGCTGGTGCGGATTTGGCGGCGGCCGGTCTGCCTCGCCACGCAGGTGGACGGCAAGCGCGTCGTGCTGCGCTACGACGGGAAAGAGCACACCGCGCGCAACGACGCGCCGTGACGGAGCGCCCGATGATGGACGGCGCGTCTCTGCGAGCGGCCTCGTGCGCGTTCATCACCGCGCTGCTCGCCGCCTGCGCGGCGAGCGCGCCGCCCGCCGCCGCGCCGTCCCCGGCGACGAGCGCGCCACGAGCCGCCGCGGCCGCGCCCACGGCGGAGCCGGCGACGTCGCCCGCCGCGCCGAACGACGACCTGAACGGCGTCCCAGCTCGCGCGCCCTCGGCGCTCGGCCCGGGCTCGCCCTCAGCCGCTCCGCCCGCCGCTGCAGGAGCCCCCAGCGCCGCCGCTGCGCGACCATCCGCGGCGGGTACCAGCGGCGCCAGCGGCGCAGGCAGCGCCGCGCGGGAGTTGCCGCGGCCCGTCCTCGGCGGCTTGGCCCAAGGACTCCCCTCCGCCGAAGATCGCGCGCTGCACGCCGGCGACGTGGCCTACGCGGCGGACGACTTGCCGCTCGCCAAGCGCGAGTACCAACGCGCGGCGGCGCTGGCTCCGCAGAGTCCGGCGGCGCGCGTCGGCTTGCTTCGCGTCGAGCTGGCGCAGACGAACGTGGCGACCGACTACGCCGCGGCGCCCAAGGATCCGCGCATCACCGCGCTGGCGCGCAAGCTCGACGAGCTCTGCGCGCGCTTTCCCGAGTACGGACCCGCCGAGCTCGAGCGCGGGCGCGTGCTGCTGATCCTGGGCCGCGCCGAGCCGGCGCTCGCCGCGCTGGCGCGCGCCAACGAGCTATTGCCGAATGATCCCGAAGCGCCCTCGGCGCTGGGCGTCGCGCTGATCGCGACGGGCAACGCCGCCGCCTCGCTGCCTCACTTGCGCCGCGCGGTGGAGCTCGATCCGAACACGCCGGATCGGCTGCGCAACTACGGGACGGCGTGCCTGCTCGTGGGACAGGTGAAGCAGGCGATCCAGGCCTATCAGCGCGCCGTTTCGCTGGCGCCGAGCGACGCGCGCGCGCGCAGCGATCTCGGCAGCGCCTACTTGGCCGACAACGCCGTCGATCGCGCGCTGACGGAGCTGAGCCGAGCCGTAGAGCTCGACCCCAACCGCGCCACGTTCCATTCGAACCTGGCCTACGCCCGACTGCTGAGCGGCGACCTCGAGCACGCCGCCGAAGAAGCCAAGCTCGCCATCCGGCTCGATCCCAAGTTGGCGTCGGGCTGGCTCAACCTCGGCATCGCCGAGGCGCGCAAAGGCCGCTACGACGACGCGGAGAAAGCCTTCCGTAAGGCGCAGGCGCTCGATCCCAGCGATCCGCGCGTCAAAGGCAACCTCGACGACTTAGCCGAGCTGCGCAAGCGCAAGTAGCAAGGCTCAAGGGGCCCTCAGCTGCCGCCCATCTCGGTGACGTAGGACTCGATCGCCTCCAGCGCGTCGGGCGGCAGCGAAGTGAATTCTAAGCCGACGGCTTCCGTGCCGCGCGTGTTGCGCACCCACTTCGCGCACGCGCTGAGCTCCACGATGCGACCCGTGGTGGGCAGCGCGAAGCGAACCTTCACCATCTCATCCTGCTTCAGGGGCGCGGAGACCACGACGAGCAAGCCGCCCGCCGAGACGTCTTCGCTTCGGCCGTCCACGCCCTTGTCGGCGCTGCGCAGGATCCTGACCGGCGTGACATAGGGCGCGCGCTGAAAGCGGCGACGCTGATCCACCGCTACCGCCGGTAGATTCGGGGGTTGCGCTTGCTTCGGCAGCTGCTGCGAACGCGACGCCGGCCGCGGTGGTCGCAAGCCGAGCAGCGAACCGCCAGGGTCGGGCAGCGATATTTGCGCCAGGGCGTCGGCGAAGGCGATCATGTTCTCGTGACGCTCGGAGGGCTCACGCTGCAGCGCCTTCTCCACGACCGCCGCGAACTCCGCGGAGACATTGGGATTGCGCGAGCGAATGGCGGGCACCGGCTCGGTCGCGGACTTCAGCAACACTTCGCCGAAATTACCCTCGAACGGCACCGAGCCGGTCAGACACTCGAACAAGGTCACGCCCACCGCATAAATGTCGACGCGCGGATCGCCGTCCGCTTTGCCCAGCATCTGCTCGGGCGCCATGTACTCGGGCGTACCGAGCACGCCACCTTGCTGCGTCAGGCGCCGCTGGTCGGCCGCGACGCGCGCCACCCCGAAGTCGATGATCTTGAGCACCTCGCGGCCGGTGTCGTCGCGCGCCACGAACAAGTTGCTGGGCTTGATGTCGCGGTGAACCACGCCGTGCCGATGCGCGGCCGCCAGCGCCTCACACATTTGGCGACCGAGCTGTAACGTCTCGAACGGCCCCACCCGTTGCCGCACCGCGAGAATGCCCTGCAGCGTGCGGCCCTCCAGGAGCTCCATCACGAGGTAAGGGCCCAGATCATCGAGCTGCCCCGCGTCGAACACCTGTGCGACGCCCGGGTGACGAACGACCGTCGCGGCGATGGCCTCTCGCAGCAGCCGCTGCCGCGTCTCTTCGATATGAAAGTATGCGCGGGTCAGCAGCTTGATGGCGACGTTGCGGCGCGTGTAAAGGTGTTCGGCCTGATACACGACGCCCGCTGCGCCGCGCGCGATCTCCCGCTTCAGGCGATAGCGCCGATCGACGACGGTACCGACGGAATGCAGCTCGGACGGTGCGGCCATTCCCCCTCACGGTAACACGGTTCCAGGGCCGTCAATCCCCGCTAATTCGCCTCACATTCGCCCTCGTGATTGCACGAGAGCTTGGCCGGCCTGGCTCGCGCCCGCCGCTGCTCTGGCCGCGTCCGGAAAGAGATCCACGGCTCGATCCGTCAATGCCAGCTCGGCGTGCGTGGCGTCTGCCGTGCTGAGCTCGTCGCGCGGGCCCAGCGTAGCGCCGCGCTGAACGCGCTCGCTCGAACCGCCGTCGCGTTGCACGAACACGTTGCCCACCGCGCGCCGCAACGTCGGCGCGGCGAGCTCGGCATCCCGCGCGCCGGGTGATGTGCTACGGCGACTGACCTATCTCGACGCGCTGCGGTTGCCGCTGCGGAGGGAGCTCTCCCCAGCCCTGGTGAATGCGCACGACCACCGGCTCATGGCTGAAGAGGCGCCCATGATAGAACGGTGGAGAATTGAAGTCGTGCACTGACGTGCTGTCGTAGCGCGCGTGCACCAGGTAAAGGCCCGGGCGGCGGAAGGCGCCCTGCGAACAGAGCTCGATCAAGCGGCTCACGGCGCTGATGCGGCGACCGGGACGCAGCGAGGTCAGGCTCGTTCGATCGGGCGCGCGCTCGTCGGGTCCCGGGTCGCACGTGAAGACCTCCGAGGGGCCAGACACTTCGAAGCTGATGAGCTCCCGACGAAAGAAGACGCGCTCCGTCTTCTTTCCGACGTTGCTCAGCGCAACCGAGATCGTCGCGTCTGCTTCGGTCTTGGCGTCCGAGCCGCGCGACAAGATGAGGCGCAGCGGCTCGTCATCGGGCGGCGTCTCCGGCTTGCGATAGCTGTCGTCCAACGTGATCGGGGTCGCGACGAGCTGCTTCACGGCCTCCGCGTCGGAGCGCGGCGCGACCGCCTCATGGCTCGCGCTCTCGCTCGTCACGGGCGGCGCTGCCGGCAGCGAGCCTTCCGGCATGTCGCGTCGAGCGATGAACGGCGCGCTCTGCTCGAGCACGACCTGCTGGCGTTGGCCCTTCTTCCAAACGGTCTTGGTCTTCTCGGGCCAGCCCAGGCGTGCGACCACCGTGGCCTGCGGCACCAGCGGCGAGACGCCCTTTTTCGAGAGGCAATACAGCCTAGGATCGAAGGAGTCCACCAAGCCTTCACCGGGCTTCAACACCTGCTCGAGCTCCGCATCACCTTCGTTCGGAAACAGATCGCGGGGCAGCGCGCAGGTGACGGGCTTCGGCGGCGGAGGCTTGCGCTTGCCTTTGACCGGCTCCGGCTGCGGCGGGGTAATCTCCAGCGACAAGGTGCGCAAATCAGGCACGACGCGCACCGGCTCGGTGCCGCGGTTCACGATCGCGACGAGCCACGGCGCGTCAGGCCCTCGATCCACGATCGCGAGCCGTAACCCCAGGCGCGCGCGCTCGTCGGGAGCCTCGACGGTCTCATCGACTGCCTGGCGCACCAGCTTGGGCTCGTAAGCAACGGGCTCCTCCTTCGCGTGCTCCCCATGGGAACCAGCGTGACCGCCATCGGCGCTCGCGCGGCTCGGCGCGCTCCCGCCAGCGCCGCCAGCGCCGCCTGTCTCGGCGACGGGCGCAGCGCCGGCCCCCGCGCGCGCAGAGCTGGTCGCGCTGGCCGAGACGCGAGCGCTCCCGCCGCAAGCAGCGACGAGCAGCGAACAGAGTGCGACGGGCCAAGCAGCGCGCTGGCGGCGATTCGAGTTCACGCCTCCTTATTAATGCGGGCGGCGCGCAGGGACAACCGGCGCGCGCGGCGGCCATTGCAGCAAAGACCGCGTTCGACGCGAAGGCTCCGGGGCCGAAGCTGCCAACGGCTCAGCCATGCGGCGCTCCATGCCGCGCGGCGTTCACGCTGGCAGCGCGCACGCTCGCGCAAGGGCCGCTGCGCGGCGCTCCACCGCCGCGAGCTCGCTATCGACGAGCGCGCCGATGACCGCCGCGAACGCGCCCAGTGCAGCGATTTCCGCGCTGCGCTCGAGGGTAATGCCGCCGATGGCCACGAGCGGAATGCCGCGCTGCTCGGCGAGGGCGCACGCTTCACGCAGTCCTTCCATCCCGACCACCGGATCGGGACGCTCCTTCGACTGCGTCGCAAACACAGGGCCGAACGCGACGTAGTCGGGCGCCTCCGCCAGCGCGTGCAGCAGCTGCTCGCGGTTGTGCGTCGAGACGCCGATCTTGAGCTTCGGCGCGATGCGGCGCACCGCGCTCACCGGTAAGTCCGTCTGTCCGACGTGCACGCCCGCGGCGCCGGCGAGCAGCGCCAGATCCGGGCGGTCGTTCGCGAACAGCTCGCTGCCCGCTGCCCGGCAGAGCGGCAGCAGCTGATCCAAGATGTCCAGCGTCTCGCGAGCGCTGGCGCGCTTGGCGCGGAGCTGCAGCCAGCGCGGCCGCGCAGTGAGCACCCGCTCGGCGAACGCCAGCGGCTCCAAACCGCGCGCCGCGAGGCTGTCCAAATCGATGATGGGATACAGGCGATTCATGGCCAAAACTCCTGACGCGGGCCAGCTCATTTGGCGGAGCCGCGCCCCGCTGCGATGCCGCGCATGCGGTGCAGCATCGCCTCGAGCACCAGCGCGGTCTGCACGTTGCGCTCGATGTCCGCGACCGCGGCGAGCACCGCCTCGTGGCGCCGCGCGCTGAGCAGCGCCTGCTCGGGATCGCGTTGGAGCTCCTCTTTGACGCGCACCGCCAAGCGTTGCGCGAAGAAGCCGAGCTCGGCCTTCAGCTCGTCGCGATCGCCCTTTTGCGCTTCGGCGAAGCGGATGCCAGCGCTGAGATCGCGCGCGGCGAGCGCGCTCTCCAAGCCCTCGGCGAACTCGCGACGCTTCTTCAACGCTTCTTCATCGGCGAGCTCGATGGCCAGCCGGGCGCTGCCTTCGGCGAAGCTCGCGACGCTCTCGTCGCGACCACGCGCGGCGAGGATGCGGCGCAGCACCGGCTCCGGCAACGGGCCGAAGCGCACCGGCAAGGTGCGCGAGCGAATCGTGTCGAGCAAGCGATTGGGGCGACTCGTCAGCAGCACGAAATGCGTCTTCGCCGGCGGCTCCTCCAAAGTCTTGAGCAGCGAGTTCGCCGCCTGCGGCGTGAGCTCGTCCGCGTCCTCGACGATGAAGACGAGCGCGCGGCCCTCGTGCGGCGCGAAGCCGATGCGCGACAGCACCACGCGCCGGATCTGCTCGACCGAGATCCCGGTGGCCTCGCTCTGCCCGATCACGCCGCGATACAGCCCGCGCGCGACCAACACCACGTCGGGGTGCAGCGGCACCTGCGGCTCGTCTTGCGACAGCGTGATCGCGCGGTGGCACGCCGAGCATTGTCCGCAGCCGGTACCGCCGCGCTCACAGACGAGGGCGCGCGCGAAGCGCAGCGCGGTCATGCTCTTACCCACCCCGAGCGGTCCCTCGAAGCGGTAGGCGTGGTGCACCTTGCCCGAGCTCAGGGCGCGGGTCAGGGTCTCTTTCGCGGGGTCTTGGCCCCAAATTTCGTCGAAGCTCATGGGCGTCCGCGTGGGACAAGCGTGATACTACTCCCGCACGCCGAATGCCCGCCTCAGCCATCCTCGATCTGCTCCGGCCCGAGCTCCGCGCGCTGAAGGCCTATGTCCCGCACCCCGGGGAGTACCGGGTCCGGCTGGACGCCAACGAGGCCCCTAACCTATTGCCCGCCGCCGCGCGGGCGCGCCTCGCGGAGCAGGCTAGCCGCATCGCGTGGGAACGTTACCCGGACGCCAGCAGCGCCGCCCTGCGCGAAGCCTTGGCCGAGTACAGCGGCGTGCAGCCGAACGAGGTACTGTGCGGCGTCGGCAGCGACGAGCTGATCGCGCTGCTGCTCACGGCGTTCAGCCGCGCGCAGCCCGGCAACGACGCGCCGGTCGTGCTCACCACGACGCCGACCTTCGTCATGTACGCCATGAGCGCGCGGATCCGCGGCCAGCGCGTGCTGGAGGTGCCGCTCGACGCCAACTGGGACTTGAGCGTGCCGAGCGTGCTGGCGGCGACGCGTGTCGCCGAGCCGACGCTCGTCTTCATCGCGAGCCCCAACAATCCGACCGGCAACAAAACATCGCTCGCCCGCTTGCGCGAAATCATCGAAGCGATGCCGCGCTCGCTCGTCATCGTCGACGAGGCGTACATCGACTACTCGGACGAGAATCAGCTGGAGCTGTTTCGCCGCTACGAAAACGTGGCGGTGCTGCGCACACTGTCGAAGATCGGCTTCGCGGCGCTGCGCGTCGGTTGGCTCATCGCGCGCGCGGAGCTGATTCACGAGCTCGACAAAGCGCGGCTGCCCTACAACATGCCGGCGCTCTCGCAGTCGCTCGCGACGTTCGCGGTGCGCGAGCTGCGCGAGGACGTGAAGAGCATGATCGCTCGCGTGGTCGCCGAGCGCGAGCGGCTGAGCGCCTCGCTCAGCCGCTTGCCGTCCGTGACCGTCACGCCAAGTCAGGCGAATTTCTTGTGGCTGAACAGCGCGCGGCCCGCCGCCGAGCTGTTCGAGGGCCTGAAACAGCGCGGCATCCTGGTGCGCAGCTTCCACGAGCGCGGCGGACGGCTCGCGAACCAGCTGCGCGTGACGCTCGGAACCCCCGAAGAAAATCAGGATTTTCTCGCGGCGTTCAGCGAGCTGGTCTGACGCCCCATGCGCGCGGCACTGCGTCGGAGCCTGTTGCTCTCGCTGTTGGCTGCGAGCCCCTCTTGTGCGCTGCGCAGCGCGCCGGTAACCCGCATCGTGGACGGCGTGGAGGTCGAGGGCCGCGCCATCTCGGACGAGGCGTACGCGGCGTACGCGCGGGCCGCGACGCTAGAAGCCGCAGGAGACGACGCCAACGCGCTCGTCGCTTACCGTGAAGCGCTGGACGCCGACGCTGGCTCGGCGGAGATCCTGGCTCGCATCGGCGCGCTGCAGTGTCGCCTGGCGCCAGCAGCAGACGGGAACGCGGGCGACGCCGCCGAGCAACACTTCAGCGAAGCGCTGCGCAACGATCCGGAGTCGTACGTGGCGTGGCTCGAACGGGCGCGCTGCCAGGCCCGGCGCGGAAAGAACGAGAGCGCGCTCGCCGCCGCGCGCCAGGCGCTGCGCAGCGATCCAGCGTCGACCAGCGCCGCGCTGCTGATCGCCGCGCTGTGCGAGCGCACGGGCGATCTGCGCTGCGCGACGACCTGGCTCGACGGCGTCACCACCATGTATCCCGAGCGCCGCGAGGCGTGGAGCGCGCTCGCCGATTTCGCGCGCCGACGCGGCGACGCAGGCCGCGCGCTGCGCGCCCGCGCCGGGCTGGAAGCGCTAGGAGTGCGCGTGACGGCGCCGCCCCCTGCGCCGGCCAAGCGCTACCCGAGCGATCTTCCGCGGGCGCGGCGGCTCGCCATGCAGCGCGGCGCGTCGGCCGCGACCCTCGCGCTGGAGCTGGTCGCGCAGGGCGACAGCGCCCTGGCACGCAAACAGGCCGAGCTGGTGCTCGACGCCGATCCCGAGAACACGGACGCGTGGATCGCGCTGCTCGCGGCGCTCGATCTCGAAGGCGATGCCGCACAGCTCGCGCGCGCCGCGCAGCGCGTTCCGCTCGCCGGTCGAGCGCCTAGCCCGCTGGCAGCGAAAATGCACGCCGAGCTCTTGGCTCGCCTGGTCGACGCGGGCGCAGCGCGAGCCTGGCTCAGCGCGCTGAGCCACCCGAAGCCTTAGAGCCGCTCGCGGCCGGCGAAACCGTACCGTGAGTCGCGCCAGAAGCGGCTGGCTTGGGCGCGCCCTTGGCCGGCGCGTCCACTTTGCTAGTGCGCTCCCTGTACTTGGCGAGGTTGAACGGCAAATCGATGTTCACCTCGAGCACGCCGCTCGGCGTGATCTCGATTTCCTTTTCGACCGTCTCACCTGTGGCCGGCAAAAACGCGCTGAGCGTGGCCTTGCCGGCGGGGATGCGCTCGATGGTGTAACGGCCGTCGAGCCCGGTGACGTCGTGGGTCGCGTATTTCAGGACCAGCACCTCTGCCGTCGCGAAGATGCGCATGCTGTCGACCAGCACGTAGCGGCCGGGGCTCTGCGGATAGAGCGCGCTGCCCGCGCCGCCCGGTAGCGCGATGAGCTGCGCCGCCATCTTCGCGCCGAGCAGATCCGGAACGTACGCTCTGCGATCCTTGGCCACGACGTCGATGCGCTGGCCAAAGGTGAGCGCCAGCGTACGGCTCGACCACGCACAGCCGCTGGCCTCGACCTCCACCACGGAGTGCTGCTCCGGCACGTAGCCGCGATACCCCGTCACCGCGACGAGCACGTCCGCGAGCGTGCGACCGGGCCCTTCGCGGAACACCTTGCCGTAGACGTCACGCGCTGGAGCGCACTCGTCTTTTATCTTGGCGAGCGTTTCCGGCTCATCGGGCGGCGCGTCACCGACAGCATGCACGATGCCGCGCACGGTGCCGGCGGGACCCGAGTACGCGCTCTCGTGCTTGGGATTGA
The DNA here is from genome assembly GCA_966250485.1 of uncultured Sorangium sp. Lineage (GTDB taxonomy): Bacteria > Myxococcota_A > Polyangia > Polyangiales > Polyangiaceae > PMG-095. The sequence goes on from CBINHN010000005.1 coordinate 154,179, forward strand.
CCGCGGCTTCGATGATTTTTGGCGGCAACGGCAAGCCGGACGCCTGCGGCGCGACCGGCGCGTTCGAGGCTGACGCGCTCGGCGCTCCGTTGCGCGCTTCCGCGCCGCGCTTGCAGCCAGCCAAAGCGCAGCTGACGGCCAGCAGCATCGGCACGAGGTGCTCGCCGCGCCGCGACGCGACGCGAGGTGAAGATGGTGTCGAGGCTCGCGACGCTTGCATGCGACAAGAAGCGGCTTGCACGCTGGCCAGTAAGTCTAGCAACGCGCGTGCCTACGGCAGCATTCCCCAATAGCCTGGGTTTTCAGCCACCAACCGGCTTCAGGCCGGCTGCCGTCGCCAACTGAAGTGACAGGTCCGGCCAAACGCCGATCCCGAACACGAACAGCGCGGCGATGACGAGCGCCGCGGCGACGAAGCCGGAGCGCATCGGCGTCGCGATCGGCGCGCCCGGTGCGGGCTCGCGCATGTACATGTAGACCATGACGCGCAGGTAGTAATAAGCGCCAACTACGCTGTTCAGCAGGCCCACGATGGCGAGCGCGTAGAGCTCGGCGTCGATGGCGGCGCCGAAGGTGTACAGCTTGCCGAAGAAGCCGGCGCTCGGCGGCACACCAGCGAGCGACAGCAAGAAGAAGGAGAACGCCAGCGCCGCCGCGGGATGGCGACGCCCGATCCCCGCGAGATCTTCGTAGCTGACCGCCTCGGCGCCGCGACGCCCGCACAGGATCAGCGAGCCAAACGCGCCGGCGGTCGAGACGGTGTACGTGAGCATGTAGAACAACACGCTCGGTACGGCCGCTGGCGACTTCATCGCCGCCACTACACCGACGAGGGCATAGCCCGCGTGCGCGATCGACGAGTAAGCGAGCATGCGCTTCACCGACTCTTGGCGACCGGCAACCAAGTTGGCAACAGTCATGGTCACGATGGCCATCGCGGCCAACGCCGGCGGCCACCCGGTACCCCAGCTCATGAGCCGCGCGTCACCGAAGGCGATCAGCAGCACGCGCAACAACATCGCGAACGCCGCGCTCTTGACCGCGACGGCCATGAACGTGGTCGCGGGCGTGGGAGCTCCCTCGTACGCGTCGGGCGTCCACATGTGGAACGGCACCGCGCTCACCTTGAAGGCGAGCCCGGCCACGATGAGCACCAGGGCGATCAGAACGGTACCGGGGCTCACGCTGTTGCCGGCCTGACCGATGCCCGCCACCGCCTGGCCGATGCCGACCAGATCAGTGTGCCCGGTGGTGCCGTAGACCAGCGCGCCGCCGAACAACAGCAGGGCCGCCGCGAAGCTGCCGAGCAGGAAGTACTTCAGCGCGGCCTCGCTCGCGCGCAGGTTCCCGCGCCGCAAGCCGATCATGCAGTAAGCGCCGAGCGACATGGTCTCGAGCGCCACGAATAGGCTCAAGAGATCGCCCGCTGCCGCGAGCGCCATGGCGCCGATCGTCGCGAACAGCACCAGAGGATAAAACTCGCCACGATCGAGGTTGTGCTCGGGGAGGTAGCCGCCAGCGAGCAGCACCGTCAGCCCTCCGCCCAGGCACAGCGTGAAGCAGAAGAACAAGGTGAAGCGGTCCATCACCAGGTACGGCGCCAGGGCTTCGACCCCTTCGAGCTTCTCTGGGCCGACCAGCCACAACGCGACGGAGGCGATGGCGCCCGCGAAGAGCGCCACGGCGGCGCCGAGCGCGAGCTCACCCGAGCGACCCGCGCCTGCGTCGATGACCAGACCGTTGGGAGCGACGCCCTCCGGGCTGAGCGGCTTGCCGAAGGCCTCGGCGAGCATCAGGAGCAGCGCGCCGAAGGTGACGGCCAGAATGGGTGCTACGGCGATGAGGACGCTCATTTGCCCGCCTCCGCGTTCAACGCTTGCGCTTGGGCTTCAGGGGCCGCTTCGTTGTTGAGCCCGGGCGGCGCCTCCGGGTAGCCGCGCTCGAGCGGACCGCCGCGACGCGGAGCCAGCACGGGCTTGGTGGCGTCGGGATCGGTGTCGCGGAACGCGCGCAGCCCCTCACGGTAGCGATCCGCGACCGTGCGCGCGCCCTCTTGCGAGCGTGACAAGAACAGGTTCGGGAAGAAGCCGATCACGAAGATCAACGCGATGAACGGCGCTACAGCGACCACCTCGCGCACGTTGATGTCGCGCAGCCGGCGGTTCTTGGGGTTGTCGAGCGGGCCGAAGAACATCTTCTGCACCACGCTCAACATGTAGACAGCGGCGAGGATCACGCCGCCAGCGGCGAGCGTGCCTTGCAGCTTCGCCTGCGGGCCGAGCGTCTCCGACACGAAGGTGCCCAGGATGACCATGAACTCCCCGACGAAGCCGTTGGTCCCAGGCACGCCCACGCTCGACATGGTGACGATCACGAACAGCGCCGCGTACACCGGCATCACCTTGGCGAGACCGCCGAATTCACGCACCAGCCGTGTGTGGCGGCGATCGTAGATGACGCCGACGAGCAAGAACAACGCGCCGGTCGAGACGCCGTGGTTCAGCATCTGCAGGATGCTGCCCTGGATACCGGACTCGGTGCCGCCGAACAGCCCCAACATCACGAAGCCCATGTGCGCGACCGACGAGTACGCCACCAGCCGCTTCACGTCGTCCTGCTTCCAAGCCACGAGCGCGCCGTAGATGATGCCGCCGCCGATGGCGACGCCGGCCAGCGTCGCGGCCGAGATCCAGGCCGGGCCGCCCAGCATGCCCATGCAGAAGCGAACGTAGCCGTACGTGCCGAGCTTCAGGAGCACGGCCGCCAGGATGATCGAGCCGCCCGTCGGAGCCTGAACGTGCGCGTCCGGCAACCAGGTGTGGAACGGGAACATCGGCACCTTGATGGCGAACGCCAAGAAGAAGCCGAGGAAGCAGGCCCACGCGATGTGCCGCGGCAGCACCAGGCGCGACAGCGCCAGGTAGTCGAAGCTCGGGTAGCCCGCGAGCTTCCAGTGCGACCAGGCCATGTACAGGATCGCCGCCAGCATCATCATGCTGCCGACCATCGTGTACAGGAAGAACTTGTACGCGGCCTTGATGCGCTCGACGCCGCCCCATACGCCGATCAGCACGATCATCGGCACCAGCATCAGCTCCCAGAACACGAAGAACAGGAACAGATCCAGCGCCACAAACGCGCCCAACATGCCGCCGTGCAGCAGCAGGAACGCGAAGCAGAGATCCTTGACGCGCGTGTTGATCGAGCCGAACGAGACGTACAGCGCGATCGGCGTGGTCAGCGTGGAGAGCAGGACCAGCCAGGCGCTCACGCCGTCCACCGCCACGTGGTAGCGGATGCCGAGCGCCGGGATCCACTCGATGATGTGCTGGAAGTGCCAGCCGCGCGACCAGTCCACGCTCAGCAGGCCGAGCGAGACGACGAAGTCGAGCAACAGCACGAACATCGTGAAGCGCTTGATGAAATCCGGCGATTGACGCGGCAGGAACAGCACCGCCGCGGCGCCGAAGATCGGCAAGAACACGATCAGCGAGAGCAGCGGCTTCCACTCCGCCACCGGCTCGGCCGCCGCAGAAGGCGTCGGCCATAGCGCGCGCACGCCGAGCAGCGCGAAGGCCGCGACGATGCCGAGCGCGACACGCTCGAAGGTGTTCTTTCGGCGCGGAATGATGGCGCCGACCGCGAAGGCCAGCGCATACGGGACGATGTCGAAAAAGAGCTTCGCGAGCGGGCTCACGGTTTCACCTCGGGCTTGGCTGGCGTCGGCTGTGCGGCTGCACCCGGCGGCGCCACGCGCCGGACCTCACCCTCTGGGGTAACTTCCACGAACTCCGCGCCGGCCTTGTCCGGCTTCGGTCGCGAGAGCGTCACTTCCGTGCTGGCGGTACGACCAAAGGCGTTCTTCACCTCCAGCCGGACCTTGCGCGACTGCGCGACGTCGAGATTGACGCTGACCTCGGTCTTGTCACCGTAGTCGTTCGAATCCCACTGACCGTCGCCGTTCGCGTCCCAGCGATACTTGTAGCCGAGCCCCGGCGCAGCGCTGACGCTGTACGACCCGGCCGCGCCGTCGGCGACCGTCTTCGCCTCGGCGCGCGGCGCCATCAGCATCCAACCGAGCCAGGCCAAGCCGACCACCATGAACGCGCCGTAGACGTGCACCACGCCGGTCTGAAAGTAGCGAAGCAGCGTCCCGAAGGCGGACACCAGGAACGCCGAGACGCGCGCCAGGATGCCATCGACGACCCACTTGTCGGCGACGACGCCGATCTCCGCCAGCGAATCGACGGAGCCGATGACGATCTCGTCGTAGGCCTCGTCCACGCGCCACTTGTCCTCCACCAAGCGGTGCAGGCCGGGCGCCGCGTTGACCAGCTGCTTCGCGGGCTCACCGTGCTTGACGACGTAGATCCAGTACGCCGCGCCGACACCGAGGGCGAAGGCGACCACGGCCAGGCCGACGAACGGCAGCGCCATGGTCTCCGCGCCCTCGATGCTCTTCACGTTCTCATAGGCGTGCTTGAACACCGGCTCGGTCCACTCGTCGAAGCCGTGCAAGTGGAAGAGCGGCGCGTTCCACAGCCCCGCGACCAACGCGAGAGCGCCCAGGATCGCGAGCGGGACCCACATCTGCCACGGCGACTCGTGCGGCTTCGGCCCCTCGAGCGGCCCGCTCTCGTGGCCATGGTGGTGATGCTCGTGCTCGTGCGCGGGCGCCTTGTAGCCGGCCTTGATCTTCCAGCCGCGGAAGTCGCCCCAGAAGATGCCGAGCAGCAGCCGCGTCATGTAGAACGCCGTCATCACGGCGGTGAGCAGCCCGAGCGCGTAGAGCACGGTGCCGCCCCACTCGGGCCACGCGATGAGCGTCGTCTCGTCCGGCCCACCCGGATTGAGGACGCCGCCGGGGACGGGCATGCCGATCGACGAGGTGTACGCCTTCAGCAAGATCTCGTCCTTCGAGAAGAAGCCGCTGGTCCCCGGGAAGCCGACGATGGCCGCCCACGACGCGGCGAAGGTCCAGAACGTGTACGGCAGGTACTTGCGCAGGCCGCCCATGTTGCGCATGTCCTGCGAGGCATCCGTGTCGTGGATGCGCGCGTGCATGGCGTGGATGACCGAGCCGGCGCCCAGGAACAAGCAAGCCTTGAAGAAGGCGTGCGTGATCACATGGAAGAAGCCGGCCGCGAAGGCGCCGACGCCCGCGCCCAGGAACATGTAACCGAGCTGGCTCACCGTAGAATAGGCGAGCACCTTTTTTATGTCGTTCTGAGCGAAGGCGATCGTCGCCGCAAAGAACGCGGTGAGCGCGCCGATCAACGCCACCGTGAACATCGCCGCGGGGCTGAGGACGAACACGACCGACAGACGACAGACCAGGTACACGCCCGCCGTCACCATGGTGGCGGCGTGAATCAGCGCGCTGACCGGCGTTGGGCCGGCCATGGCGTCCGGAAGCCAGACATAGAGCGGCAGCTGCGCGCTCTTACCGGCGCAGCCGAGGAACAGCGCGAGGCCGACCAGCGTCGCCGCGCTGACGTAGCGCTTGGTGTTCAGCCACTCACCGACCGAGCCCAGGTGCTCGTAAAACGGGAAGTGGTGCCCCAGCGGCCAGATTGAGACCGGTGTCAGCAGGTTGCGCGAGCCGGCTTCGATGCCGCTCCAGTCGAGCGCGCCCGTGTAATAGATGAGCAAGCCCATCGCGACGAGCAGACCGAAGTCACCGATGCGGTTGGTGATGAACGCCTTCTTGCCCGCCGCCGCGTTCTTCGTCTCCTCGAACCAAAACCCGATCAGGAGGTAGCTGCAGAGCCCGACGCCCTCCCAGCCCACGAACAGGACCGGCAGGCTGTCGCCGAGGATCAGCACCAGCATCGAGAAGATGAACAGGTTCAGGTAGCAGAAGAAGCGGTAAAACCCGGGGTCTTCCTGCATGTACTTGGACGAGTACAGGTGGATCAGGAAGCCGACGCCGGTGACCACCAGCGCCATCGTGCCGTTCAGGGCGTCGACGGAGAAGTTCACCGCCAGGCGCGCCTCCGCGCCGTGCTGCAGCGAAATGGCAGCCCAATCCCAGCCGTGCCACACCAAGCGCGCGGCCCGCTCGGCGTCTTCAGCCTGGTGCTCACGCAGCACCAGGAACGTGGCCACGCTGAGGATGAAGGAGGCGCCGACCGCGCCGAGCCCCATCAGCGTGACCGCCTCACGCCCGAGGCGCTTGCCGAAGACGCCGTTCACGAACGCGCCGATCAGCGGGAGCAGGACGATGACCGCGAGCAGCGTGAAATCGTCCGAAGGAAACAAACCCATGAGCCCTTGCATCTGACCCTCAGTGCCGCAGCTTGTCCGCCTCGTCGCTGAACACGGAGGCCTTGAGTCGATAGAAAGCCAGCACGATCGCGAGCCCGACCGCAGCTTCGGCCGCGGCGACCGCGATGATGAAGAACGCGAACATTTGCCCGCCCATGTTGCCGGCGTGCAGACGGTTGTACGCCACCAGCGCCAGGTTCACGGCGTTGAGCATCAGCTCGACGCACATGAGCTGGACCAACATGTTGCGACGCACCAAAAAGCCGATCGCGCCGAGCGCGAAGATTGCGCCCGACAGCGCCACGTAGTGCTCGACGACATCCCCGAAGTTCACGAGGCACCTTCCTTGATCAGCGGTCGGCCCGCGTCACGCGGGTGCAGCGGGCCGTGGAACAAGCGTTTCGGCTCCTCGACGCGCTTGCGCTCAGCGGCCCCGAAGCGGCCGCGCGCCACGGCGATGGCGCCGACGACAGCGACGATCAGCAGCGCCGTGGCGAGCTCGAACGGCACGAGGCCGACCGAGAACAACATGCGCCCGACCGCCTCCACGCTGCCGTGCTCTTGTCCCACCTTGGGGAACTCCGTTCCACCGACGGAGCTCGAGCCGCCGAGCAGACCCGCGGCGATGGTCAGCAGCGCGAGCAGCCCGCCGCCGATCCAGCGCGACCAGCGGGCGCGCGCCGGCAAGGCCAGCGGGCTCGTCACGGCGCCGGCGTCGGGACCGAGCAACATGATCACGAACACGAACAGCACGACCACCGCGCCCGCGTACACGATGAGCTGAATCGCCGCGAGAAACTGCGCGTTGAGCTGCAGGAACAAGCCGGCGATGCCGATGATCGTGGCCAGCAGCCCGACCGCGCCGCGGATCGGGTTGCGCGCCACGACGGTGCTCACCGCGCCGATCAGCGACACCAGGCCGCAGAGCATGAAGAACACGTTGCCGATGCTCATAACGAAAGGCTCCGCGTCTGGGATTTGCCGCCCGTCTTCACGTAATCCTCGAAGTGCTTGCGATATTTGCGCACGAACGCGAGCATCGGCTGCGCCGCGCCGTCACCGAACGCGCAGATGGTGTTGCCCATGATGTTGGAGGCGATCTCCGAGACGCTATCGAGCTCGGCCAGCGTCGCCTCCCCTGCCACGATCTTGTCGATGATGCGCTCCACCCAGCCGCAGCCCTCGCGGCAGGGCGTGCACTGGCCGCACGACTCGTGTTTGTAGAAGCGCGCCAGGTTCTGCAGCGCCAGCACCGGATCGGTGGCGTCGCTCAGCACGATCGCGCAGCACGTGCCGAGCATGCCGCCCACGCTGCGGAACGTGTCCACGCCGAGCGGCAGGTCGAGGATGCTCTTGCCGTGATAGGGCGCGAAGCGCGGGTCGTTCGGCACGTTCACGATCTCGTCCGGCAGGTGCACCGGGCACGACGAGCCGCCCGGGATCACACCGAGGATCGCGCGGTCACCGAGCACGCCGCCGCCCAGATCGTAAATCAGCTCACGCAGCGTGAGCCCGACGCAGGCTTCGTAGACGCCCGGCCGCTTGACGTGACCGCTCACGCCGAACAGGCGCGCGCCGCCGTCGTTGAAGGAGTGCAGCGCCGAGAGCTGGCTGAAGGCGTCCCCGCCCATCGTGAACACGGTCGGCACGATGGCGATCGTCTCTGCGTTGTTCACCGTGCTGGGGCAGCCGAAGGCGCCGTACTGCGCGGGGAACGGCGGCTTCAAGCGCGGCTCGCCGCGCCGACCCTCGAGCGAGTTCAAGAGCGCCGTCTCTTCGCCGCAGATGTACGCGCCCGCGCCGGTGTGAACGTAGACTTCGACGGGGTAGTCTTTGCCGAACGGATTGCGGCCGAGGTAGCCCTTGGCCTTGGCCTCGGCGATGGCGCCCCAGAGGCGCTCTTTCGAGAGGTGCAGCTCGTCGCGCACGTAGATGTACGCGGCGTGAGCGCCGATGCCGTAGCAGCCGATGATGCAGCCCTCCACCATGGAGTGCGGGTTCTGCTCCATGATGGTGCGGTCCTTGAACGTGCCCGGCTCGCCCTCGTCGGCGTTGATGACGAGATAGTGCGGCTTCTTCGACTCCTTGGGCATGAAGCTCCACTTCGTGCCGCAGTCGAACCCGGCGCCGCCGCGCCCGCGGATGTGCGCCTTCTTGACCTCGTCGATGACTTGCTCGCGCGTCATCTCGAGCGCGCGGCGCACGCCGCGGTAGCCGCCAGCTGCCTCGTAAGCGGAGAGCTTCCAGCCCTCCGGCTTGCCGTAGGAGTGGGACAGATACGTAGTCTGCTTCAACATGGGAAAGTCCCGTTCAGCCCTTCACGAGCCGGTCGAGAATCTTGTCCACCTCCGGGATGGTGAGATTCTCGTAGTACGTCTTGTCGACCTGCATCATCGGCGCGCTGCCGCACGAGGCGAGGCACTCCGCGGTGCGCAGCGTGACCTTGCCGTCTTTGGTCGTCTCGCCCACGTGACAGCCGAGTCGCTTCTCGCAATGCCTGAGGATCTGGTCCGAGCCGCGCAGCGCGCAGGACAACGTCTGACAGACCCAAACCTGATGGCGACCCACCGGCTTCTGGTTGAACAGCGTGTAGAACGTCACCACGCCCTTCACGTGGGCAGTGCTGAGATCCAGCTTCTTGGCGACGTATTGGATCACGTCATCCGACACCCAGTTCTGATTGGCTTCTTGGCAGAGGTGCAAAACGGGGATGCACGCCGCCATCTTGTTCGGGTATCGGGCGAGGATGTCGCTGAGCTCCCGCTCGCGCTCCGCACTCAGAGCGAATGGCATGAAACAATCCGGTTGGGTTCGAGCTCGCGTAACAACGAGGTTCTTGGGAATTCCCGGGCGAGGACTTTTGCCCGGGACCCCCGGGCGAGGCGAACCGTAGTGAGCTCAAATGCGGGGTGTCAAGGGCGTACGAGTCCAGCGCTTTTTCCAAAGACGTGCTTGAGAAGCAAGCCCTGGAGGCAGTAGGCTCGGGGCCCCTATCGTCCTCCGCTTATTTCGTTCGAGGACGCTGCGGAGGTGAGGTGACGAGTGTTTTGCCCGAACTGTGGGACTGAGAACGAAGACGCCGCGACGACCTGCAAGAAGTGCGGGTTCAATCTGAAAGGCGCCGCCGCCCCCAAGTTCAAGGGGACGATGTTGATGGTCAACCCGCCGGCCCAGGCCCCCCGCCCCTCCGGCCCGGCTGCCGCACCTGGTGCTCCTTCCCCGGCCCCGCCTCCGGCCGCAGCGCCGCGCCCGCAGCTGAAGGGAACGATGCTCGGCGTTGCGCCGCCCGCAGTCGGCGTGCCCCAGCCGGTTCCGGCACCAACCCCGGCGCCGCCCCCAGCAAATCCCGGCTTTGGTCCCCCGCCGGGCGGGTTCGGGCCGCCAGCCGCGCCCGGAGACGTCAACCCGCTCGGCGGAACGGTGGTCGCAGATCCGTCGGCCATGCGGCCTGGCGGTTTTGGCGCGCCCCCGCCAGCGGCGCCCGGCGGCTACGCCCCTCCTCAAGGAGGATTCGGTCCTCCTCCGGGCGGCCCCGCGCCAGGTGGCTTCGGTCCCCCGCCAGGCGGTCCCCCGCCAGGTGGTTTCGGTCCGCCCCCCGGTGCGCCTGCTGCAGGTGGTTTCGGACCACCGCCCGGCGGAGCGCCCGGCCAGGGTGCTCCGCCAGGGATGAGTCCAGCACCGGGTTTCACTCCGGCAGGCGGCTCTCCTCATCCATCCTTTGGCCAGCAGCATCCCAACCCCGGGTTCGGCCCTCCGGCTGGAGCGCCGCAGCAAGGCTATGGCCCGCCGCCCGGCGCGCCGGGCGGTGCGCTGGCACCGGCCTTCAATCCGCCCGGTCCATCCGGAGCGATGGTGCCGGCGGGCGGCGCGGCGCTGGGTCCCGTCGGCCCGACCGGCAAAGAACGCAATCCGATCATGGTCATCGTGCTCACGATGGTCACGTGCGGCATCTACGGGTTGATCCAGTTCTGGGCGATGTTGAACGAGTTGAAGGCGTTCCGGCAAAAGGACGACTTCAGCCCGGTGACCTCCATGCTCATGCTGTTCGTCCCGATCCTGAACTACCTCGAGCTCTGGAAGACGGGCGAGCGCGTCGCTGACGCGAAGCGCATGGCCGGCATCGCCAACCCGGGCTCGACGCACCCGATCCTCTACATCTTCTTGGCGGCCTACTTCTTCCCTGCGGATCTGAACGAGGTCTGGAGGGCCGCCGGCGGCCCCGCGCGAGAGTGAGCGGCGCCGCGCGAGCACACCCGCAGCGACGGCTGCCGGAGAGACGATGACGAAGGAGCGAGAGCGTTGGCGGCGCGCCGGCGCTCTCGCTCTCGTTTGTGCGGCCTGCGCGTTCGTGCTCGCGCTGGACACGCCGCTCTGTCCAACGGCGACCTTCATCGGCGTGCCCTGCCCGGGCTGCGGGCTCACGCGCGCGACCTTCGCGCTGTTGCACGGTCAGCTCGGCGCAGCGGTGCGCTACCACCCGCTCTCGCCCGTGCTCGTGCCGTTGCTGTTCGGCCTCGTCGCGAACGCCGGCTTCCGCTACGTGCTGGGTCCCAGCGCTGGGCCGTCGCTGTTGGCGCGCGTTCCGGCGCGTTGGCTCAACCGCATCGCGCTCACGCTGTTCGTGCTCGTGCTGCTCGTCTGGCTGCTGCGCTTCTTCGGCGCCTTCGGCGGCCCGGTGCCCGTCCGCGCGCTGAACGGCGCCCCGCTGCGCGGCGTATTCGCCCCCGTCGAGCGTTAGACGTTGAAGCGGAAGTGCATCACGTCGCCGTCACGCACCACGTAGTCCTTGCCTTCGATGTTCAGCTTGCCCGCTTCGCGGCACTTGGCTTCACTCCCGAGAGTGACGAAGTCCTCCCACCAGATGACCTCGGCCTTGATGAAGCCGCGCTCGAAATCGCTGTGGATCACGCCGGCGGCCTGCGGCGCCGTCCAGCCGTTGCGGATGGTCCACGCGCGCACCTCTTGCTTGCCCGCGGTGAAGTAGGTGCGCAAGCCGAGCAGGTTGTAACCGCTGCGAATCACGGCGTGCAGGCCGGGCTCGCTGAGCCCTGCGCTGGCGAGGAACTCCGGGCGATCTGCCGGCTCGAGCTCGGCGATCTGCGCCTCGAGCGCCGCGCAGATCGGCACGACCGGGGTCGCTTCGGCGTCGGCGAGCGCCTTCAGCGCGAGGTAGTGCGGGTTCGCGTCGAGCTTGGCGAGCGAGCCCTCGTCCACGTTCGCTACGTAAAATACGGGCTTCGCGGTGAGCAGTGAGAGCTCACGCACGATCTCGCGCTCCTTGTCGTTCAGCTCGAAGAGCCGCGCGGGCTTGCCTTCGTCGAGGTGCTTGGCCAGCCGCTCCGTCACGCCCACCGCGAGCTTCTCGACGGGGTCGCCGCCTTTGCTCTGCTTGCGCGCGCGGTCGAGCCGCCGCGTCACGGTGTCGAGATCTTTGAGGCACAGCTCGGTCAAGATCGTGGAGGCGTCCGCGACGGGATCGACGCGGCCCTCGACGTGCGTCACGTTGCCGTCGTCGAAGCAGCGCACCACGTGCGCCACCGCGTCGACCTCGCGAATGTGCGAGAGGAATTGGTTGCCCAGGCCCTCACCCTTGGAGGCGCCGCGCACCAAGCCGGCGATGTCCACGAAGCGGATGCTGGTCGGCACTTCACGATCCGGGTGCACGACCTTCGACAGCGCCTGGATGCGATGATCGGGCACCGAGACGATGCCCACGTTGGGCTCGATCGTGCAAAACGGGAAGTTTTGCGCCTCGGCCTTCGCGCTCGACAGTGAGTTGAAGAGAGTGCTCTTGCCGACGTTCGGCAGGCCGACGATTCCGCAGGAAAAGCCCATGAGGCCGGGGGTCTAGCCTTCTACCGTGTCGCCCGCAACCCCCGCGAGCGCGAGGAAGCGCGCGAGCAGCGCGCGCGACTCCGGCGTGTCACGGATTTCACTCGCGATCCGCTCGGCGTCGAGCCCCTCTTCCAGCATCAGCTGCCGGCGACCCGCGACGTAGTCGGCCAACACGTCCGCGTCCATTTCCGGGTGAAACTGCACGCCCCAGGTGCGCTCGCCGAAACGCAGCGCGCTGTGCGGATCGAGCGCGCTGCGCGCCAAGACGACGGCCCCGGCGGGCAGCTCCACGACAGCGTCCACATGCGTCATGTTCGCGAACAGCGGCGCGGCCACGCCGGCGAACAGCGGATCTTGCGCGCGTAGCTCGACGGGCACGCTGCCGATCTCACGCCCAGCGGGGTTCTTCGCCACCCGCCCGCCGAGCGCCTCCGCCAAAAGTTGATGGCCGAAGCAGATGCCGAACACGAAGCTCCCCGCCGCGATGGCGCGCCGCAGCTCGGCTTCCGCCGCCAGCATCCACGGCGCGCGCTCGGTCACGCTGGCGGCCGAGCCCGTGATGATGATGGCGCGGAAGTCGCTCAGCGCCGGCAACGGCCCCGAGCGGGCGTCGAGCTCGACCAGCGCGGGCGCGGGACCTCGCAGCGCGTCACGGATCAGCGCGCCGAAGCCACCGCGACGAAGGCGCGCGGCTTCGATCGGCTCACCGGTGACGAGCACGGCCACTTGCGGCCTTCGCGCTTGCTGTCGCATCGCTGACGCTCGCAAGCATAGCGCGCGCCCGGGCTCCGGCTCGCGCTGCGCGAAAGCCGCGCAGCGACGCCGGCCGCCGCGCTATCGTACAGAAGTGGCTCGCCTGCACGCGCTCCGCTTTCATCCCCTCGACGTCGCGTTGCGCGAGCCGTTCGGCATCGCCACCGGCACGCAGCACGTCGCCGCCAACGTCGTGGTCGAGCTCGAGCTCGATGACGGCAGCGTCGGCCTGGGCGAAGCGGCGCCGTTTCCGGCCGTGAACGGCGAGACGCAGGCGCTGGTGCTCGCGGCCTTGCCGCGCCTCGAGCCCGTGCTGCGCGGCCAGCCCATCGCCAGCTACCGGCGCATCGCGGCGCAGCTGCGCGAATTGCTCGCGGACGTGCCCAGCGCGCTCGCCGCCGCTGAAACCGCGCTGCTCGACGCGCTCTGTCGGCACGCGCGCCTGTCACTGTGGGCCTTCTTCGGCGGCGCGGAGCCCGAGCTCACGAGCGACATCACGATTCCGACGGGCAGCGCGGAGGCAGCGGCCGACGCCGCCGAGCGCGCCAGCCGCGCTGGCTTTCACACCTTGAAGGTCAAGGTGGGCGGCGCCAGCCTCGACGCCGATGCGGCGCGCTTGCACGCCATCATGCAGGCGGCGCCGCGCGCGCGCCTAGTGCTCGACGCGAACGCCAGCTACAGCGCGGAGGCCGCGCTCTCACTCCTCGCTGATATGGGCCGCGCGCGGGAGCGCGTTGCGTTGTTCGAGCAGCCCACCGCCGCGGACGATTGGGATGGGCTACGACGCGTCGCAGAAGGCGGTCGTGTGCTGGTCGCCGCTGACGAGAGCGCTCGCTCGCCGCGAGACGTGGCGCGCCTCGCAGCGAGCGGCTGCGCGCAGGTCATCAATATCAAGATCATGAAGTGCGGCTTGTTCGCGGCTTGGGACATGGTCGCGACGGCGCGCGCGCACGCGCTCGGCCTAATGGTCGGCGGCATGGTGGAGACGGAGCTCGCGATGAGCACCTCGGCTTGTCTCGCCGCGGGACTCGGCGGCTTCGCCTTCGTCGATCTCGACACCCCCCTTTTTATGGCCGAGCGGCCGCTCGAGGGCGGCTTTCAGCAAGTCGGGCCGCGGCTCACCGTTGACGCGATTGAGCAGGGCCACGGCGTCCGCTTCTCGGCGCGAACGAGAAACCCTGCTAAGTTGAGACTCTGACCGTGGGTGAAACATCCGCCTCCCCTTCCTCGGGAGCAGCTCTCCCTTCGGAGGCTCGTCAGCTCGTCCTGCCCATCGCCGGGGTGACGCTGCCGCCGCCGAACGGGCACGCCATTCAGCGCCGCGACCGCGTGTTCGTAAACCGCGATCTGCGCCTGGCCGGCATCGACTGGTTCGGGTTCGACATGGACTACACCCTGGCGATTTATCGCCAGGACGAGATGGATCGCTTGAGCGTCGAGCTCACCGTCGAACGCCTGATCCGTCGCGGCTATCCGAGCTACCTCGCGCACCTCGAGTACGATACGCGCTTCCCGATCCGCGGCCTGCTCGTCGACAAGCGCTACGGCCACGTGCTGAAGATGGATCGCTACAAGGTGGTGCACTGCGGCTATCACGGCATGCGCCGCCTGCCGCGCGAAGAGCTGGTCGAGCTCTACCATCACAAGCGCATTCGCCCGCACACCCCGCGCTACCACTGGATCGACACGCTGTTTGCCATGTGCGAGGTGACCAGCTACTCCGCCATCGTCGACGCGATGGAGAAGCGCGGCGAGCGCATCGATTTCGACAAACTGTTCAGCGACGTGCGCTCGGCCATCGACGAAGCGCACGCCGACGGCACGGTGTACAGCGTCATCACCGCGGACTTTCCGCGCTACGTGGAGCGCGACGCGGAGCTCGCGCGCACGCTGCACAAGCTGCGCTCGGCCGGCAAGCGGCTGTTCTTGCTGACGAACTCGCCCGTGCACTTCACCGACAAGATGATGAGCTTCTTGCTCGGCGACGCGATGCCGGAGTACCCCACGTGGCGGCACTACTTCGACATCGTGATTTGCGCCGCCGGTAAGCCGCGCTGGTTCCAGGAGGGCCGCCCCTTGCTGGAGCGCGACGGCGACACCTTGAAGCCGGTGAAGGCGCAGCTCGAGCGCGGCCGCATCTACGAAGGCGGCAACCTCGTCGACTTCGAGCGGCTCTCGGGCGTGCAGGGCTCGAGCGTGCTGTACGTCGGCGATCACATCTACGGCGACATCCTGCGCTCGAAGAAGGAGTCATCGTGGCACACCGCGATGATCATCCCCGAGCTCGAGCCGGAGCTCGCGGCGCACGAGGTGTGCGCCGAGGATCTGGCCCGGCAACGCGCCCTGGAAGACGCCCGAGATCGGCTCGAGGACGAGCTGCGTTACTATCAAAACCGCTTCAAGGAGCTCTCCAAGATGCAGCCCTCCGACACCTTCGTGGAGTCCGAGCGCGTGCGCATCAAACGAGCGCTGGAGCGAATCCGCGGTGACCTGCGCGCCAACATCTCCGAGCACGAGGTGCTCGCCGAGCGCGTGTCCCGCCGCTTCCACCCGTACTTCGGCTCGCTGCTCAAGGAGCAGAACGAGATGTCGAGCTTCGGCCTGCAAGTGGACCTATACGCCGACATCTACATGCGGCGAGTCTCCTGCCTGAAGGCCTACTCACCGCAGCAGTTCTTCCGCTCACCCTATGATTTGATGCCGCACGAGCTGTGAGCGGCTCGCGCGCGGCGGCGAGCTTTTGAGTCGCGCCTCAGCCGGACGCAGGAATATTTAGGGGTGAGCACGGCTTTAGAACGCCCGTTCGATAAACCGCCACCCGTAATCCGCCCGCGTCGCGCCCTCTGCGACGCCCAAAGATCATTATCCAGCCAGCCGACCAATGTACATGCTGGCGGAAATCGAGGCATTTCAAGGCGCGGCTCGGCTCACCTTTTGTGCTAATTCACGCGCGGCGTGGGCCGTTGAAGAAGCTCGTTTGTTTTCCAGGTGTTCCACGGCGGTCGGCGCTGACGCGCCGCAGCGACCGTGAGCCGCCGGAACGGAGCAAACAGGCGTTGCCGATCGAAGCGCGCGGCCCGATGTCGAGTGTGCAGCGAGAAAGATAAAGGAAAGCCCCGATGAATCTAGTGCAGTGGCTGCAGAAGCTGATGACCAACTTCGGAGCGGGTTGGGTCATGTGGCTGATGATCGTCCTCAGCGTCGTTTCGGTCGCGATCATGCTCGAGCGGGGCTGGTTTTATTGGTCGCTGCGGGACGACATCGGCAAGCTCGCACAGCGGCTGCGGGACGAGCTGCGGCGCGGTGACTACGAGGCAGCGCGCGCCGCGCTGGAACGTTCGCCGAGCGCGGAGGCCGCCGTCGTGGTGGCAGGCTTGCTCGAGTCCGATCGCGGCGCGCGCGCCGCCGAAGAGGCCATGAACGGGGCCATGGCGCTGCAGCGCATGAAGCTGGAGCGTCGCTTGGCGTTCCTCGGCACGCTCGGCAACAACGCGCCCTTCATCGGTCTGTTCGGCACCGTCATCGGCGTGGTGGAAGCGTTCGAGCAGCTCGGACGCCAAGCGCACGGTCCCGCTGCCAACGCGGCCGCCGCGGCGGCCACGGCTGCACCCCAGGAGGTGATGGCGGCGATCGCCGAAGCGCTCGTCGCGACCGCGATCGGCCTCGCCGTCGCCATCCCGGCGGTGGCCATGTACAACTTTTACCAGCGCCTCGCGAAGTCGATCTTGGCGAACACCGCGGCGCTCAGCCACGTGTTGCTCTCGTACCTGGTCGCGCCCAGCGAGCCGGTGCGCGCCGCGGTCAAGGTGGAGCGACCGCGCGCCGACAAAGCCAAGAGTGAGCGTCGCGCCGAGGACGCCGAGCCCACGGAGGGTGAGGCTTAGATCATGGCCGGAGGCGCCAGCGACGACGACAGCGGGCTCATCGCGGGCATCAACGTGACGCCACTCGTGGACGTCACGCTGGTGCTGCTCATCATCTTCATGGTCACGGCCAAGATCATCGTGTCTCAGGGCATGCCGATGGACTTGCCCAAGGCCGCCAGCGGCGAAGCGCTGCAAACCGTATTTTCAGTGGAGCTCAGCGCGGACGGCAAGACGCGCGTCGATTCCAAGCTGGTCGCGAGTGACGACGGCATCACCCCGCTCGCGCGCGAAGCCAAGAACAAGAACAAGGATCTTCGCGCCGTGATTCGCGCCGATCGCAAGGTGGAGCACGGCCGCGTGATCCACGTGCTCGATCTCCTGAAGCGCGCCGGCGTCGCCAAGATCGCGTTCGCCGTGACGCCGACGACCGAGAGTGCGCCCGTCGAAACCGCTCCGCAGAAATGACGAGCCCCGCTTCCGTTCGCCAAAGAACTCTGCCGAGCCGCGCTGTTTCGGACAGTCAATCTGGCCGCCGACCGCGTGTGGATCCCCTCGGGCCCATCCTCGCGCTCGGGCGCCGAGAAGGCCGCATCGGAGTGGTCCTCGGCCTCGCGGGCACGTTCATCGTGCACGGCGCTCCCGCGGCGGAGGCGGTCACCTCGCTCGTTGAGCTGCGCGACTTCGCCGCAAAGACCTTGAGCTCGGTGCGCGCGCGGCTCGGTCTCGAGATCGACGTGGACGTGGTCAAGCCGCCACCTCCGCCTCCTCCGCCTCCTCCGCCACCACCGGAGCCGGAGCCGCCGCCGCCCGAGCGGCACGTCGCGCCGCGCCCGGCCAATGAGGCACCACCGCCGCCACCCGCACCGGCACAAGCGGGCAAAGTGCTCACGCAAGAGCCAGATCCGGACGAGCCCGTGGACTTGACCGGTGAAGGCTTCGTGACGGGCAACGCCGACCGCTTCGTCGGCGGAGTCACCGCGCGCGACGGCACCTCGAAACAGCCCGTGCGCTCGGCCGCCGCCACGCCCACAGGTGTACCCGGTGGAACCGGCACCGCGCCGGCGCCGGTGCCGCCGGGCGAAGACAAGTCGCGTGCCGCCGCGCCGGACCCCTCGGTGGGCTGGAAAGACTGCGGCTTCCCGCCGGAAGCCGACATCGAAGGCATCAACGAGGCGCGCGTGGGCCTGGCCGTGACCGTCGGTCCCGATGGGCGCGCGAAGAGCGTGAGCGTCGTCAAAGATCCTGGCTACGGCTTCGGCGCGTTCGCGCGCAACTGCGCGATGCGCAAACCGTTCGTCGTCGGCCTCGACAGCGCGGGCCGCCCCGTAACGAAGACCGCGGTCTTCACCGTGAAGTTCACGCGCTAGCAGCCCTGCCCCAAACGGCGATCGATTGCTGGGATTTCGAAGCGAGCCTTGTCGCTCTTCGGGTAGCCCGGTACGCTGAGCTCAACTCATGTCCGAGCGCGTCGAGCAGCTGTCGAAGGTGGAGCTATTTTCCGGTCTGAAGCCGCAAGCGCTCGAGCTCATCGCCAAAGTGGGCGTGGAAGAGTCGCACGCCGCCGGGACGAAGATTTTTCAGCACGGCGACGCGGGCGACAAGCTGTACCTGATCCTCGAAGGGCGCGTTCGTATCAGTCGTGAGGTCCCCGGCATGGGTGAGGAAGCGCTCGCCGTCCTCGGGCCTGGCCAGGTCTTCGGTGAAATGGCGCTGCTCGACGAGTCGCCGCGCTCTGCCGACGCGCGCGTGCATGAACGCTGTCGTCTGCTGGCGGTGCCCAAAGACGGCTTCGACGACCTGCTGTTTCTGCATAAAGATCTCGCCTACGAGGTGCTCTGGAACGTCGTGCGCCTGCTCGTCTCCCGCCTCCGCGATACCAACGACAAGCTCACGTTCTTGAGCATCAGCAGCAAATTCTGAGGCCATTTCGCCGCACATCGCTGAGACGGGTGAGATGACCGCCGGCGCCTACGGCGAAAAAACTCACTCCGAGGAGTGCTCGGCCGCAGGAACGCCCCTGAAGAGAACTTGGTGACACTCTGTTAGTCGCCGAGAATCATTGATATTTTTAACTATTCACTTGCGCAGACGGTGCAGAATTTGACGTCTTAACACCCGTTCAGTATCCTAGCCGCCGCCATGCAGGGCTTGACCAAACGCCAAGAGCAGACCTTGGACTTCATCCGCAAGTCGATCGAAGAGCGCGGCTACCCGCCGACACTGCGCGAGATCGGCGAGTACATGGGCATTCGTTCGACCAATGGCGTCAACGATCACCTGCGGGCGCTCGAGCGCAAGGGCTACTTGCGGCGCGAGGACATGAAGAGCCGCGCGCTCAAGCTGGTGGAAGACAGCCCGCCCACGCCAATTCGCGCGACCGAAGAGGATTTGGTCGAGGTACGGGTGCTCGGCCGTGTGGCAGCCGGTCTACCGCTGTTCGCCGAAGAAAACGTGATCGATACGATTCAGGTCGACCGCATGATGGTGCGGGGCGGCCGGGACGTGTTCGGACTGCGCGTGACCGGCGATTCGATGATCGAAGCCGGCATTCTGAGCGGGGATTACATCTTCGTGAAGCGCCAGGCGACGGCGGAGCGCGGTGATATCGTGGTCGCGCTGATCGGCGACGAAGCGACGGTCAAATACTATTACCCCGAGCGTGACTACGTTCGCTTTCAGCCGGCGAACGCGCAAATGGCCCCCATTTTGGTGCGCGCCACCGACTTCAAGCCGACCATGCTGCTCGGCAAAGTCGTAGGCGTCTACCGTCGACTCTAGTTCCGCTTCTCGCGCCCGTGCGCGCGACGACGGCGCGCACGACGGCTGAGACTAAGCGCCGAAGCGAGCGCTGCGCTCCGACGTCGTGCGAGATTTTGCGCCAGCTCGAACTCTGGCCCGCTGGCCGCCAAAAGCAATCTTCGTCGCTGACTCGAGCCCGCGATCGCGGCGCGCAAAGGCGCTGCTCGAAGGCCGTGAAGGGGCGCGGAACCCGGGAAATTCCGCGAAATTGCGTTGACGCGAAAGCAGCGCGATTGGTAGCGTTCGCGAGCAAATTCCCCGGCACCAGAGCCCGGTGTGGGGTGTCGTCGAGCGAGCAGCCGGTGCGAAGCGAGCGTAGAAGCCCTGAATTGCGGCGATGTGCAGCGGAACGCGCACCTTCGCCGGCCGCGCCTTCGCTCCCTGCGTTGGCGGCCTGCTGCGCGAGCGTGCTGCTGCTCGGTTGCGGCCACGCGCTGTATGCGTTGGAGGTCAACTCCGCGTCCAACAAGCTCGCGGAGGCGCGCGAGCTCGGCGCCGAACAGTACGCGCCGTACGAATACTACATGGCCAAGGAGCACCTGGAAAAGGCGCGCTCCGAGGCCGCTGAAGCGGACTACGGAGACGCCGCCGATCTGTCCGAGGCCGCTGAGGAGTACGCGACCAAGGCGATTCAGCTGGCGCGCGATGCGCAGCGAGGGGCGGGCCGATGACGCTCCGCGCGCGGGCGCTGTCCCTGCTGGCGCTCGTGGCGTTGGTGAGCTGCGCGGAGTCGCCGCGCCTGCGCGGCAAAATCGCCGGGCTCGAGAAGGTGGTGGAGCAAGCCGAGCGCAACGGCGCCATCCGCTGCGCGCCGCGCGAGCTCGCGGTGGCGCGCAGCCAGCTCAAGTTCGCGAGCATCGAGCTGGACCAAGGCTTTCTCTCCAAGGCCTCTTCTCACGTCGGCCGGGCAGAGCCGAACGCGCACGCCGCGCTGGCGCTGTCGCCCCCGGAGTACTGCGCGGAGCGCGCCTTCGTGCAAGCGCCGGGTGATCGCGACGGCGACGGCTATCCCGACACGATCGACAAGTGCCCGGACAACCCGGAGAACTTCAACACCTTCGAAGACGAAGACGGCTGCCCCGACGACCCCGATGTCGACCAGGACGGCATCCCGGACAGCGCCGATTCGTGCGTGCTCGAGCCGGAAGACAAGGACGGCTACCTCGACGAGGACGGCTGCCCCGAGCAAGACAACGACCTCGATACGCTGCTCGACGCGAACGACAAGTGCCCGCTCGAGCCCGAAGATCTGGATGGCTACGAGGACGCGGACGGCTGCCCCGATCCCGACAACGACAAGGACACCGTTCCCGACGTAAAGGACCAGTGTCCGAATGAGGTCGGCTCCACCACGGAAGAGCCGCTCGGCTGCCCGAAGAATCAGTTCGCCTGGGTCACCGAGTGCGAGGTCAAGATCACTCAGCAGATCCACTTCGACTTCAACAAAGATCGCATTCGCCCCGAGAGCTATCCGGTGCTGAACGCCGTCGTGGACGTGCTCAGCAAGAACCCCGCGATAAAGATCGAGATCCAGGGGCACACCGACAACGTCGGCGCCGCTCGCTACAACAAGGATCTCAGCAACCGCCGCGCCGCGTCGGTGCGCAAGTACCTGGTCAGCCACGGAATAGGGTCCGAGCGTTTGACGTCGATGGGCTACGGCATGGAGCGCCCCATCGTCGACAACAGCACGGATCAGAATCGGGCGCTGAACCGGCGTGTTCAATTCGTCCGGACCGAGGGGGTCAAGGAGGGTTGCCCCAAAACCAGCAACCCATAAGCCTCGGGGTTGAAGGCATGCTGCTCACCCCTGAGCCGTTTCCCCCGGCTCCGGGCACACTGAGCAGTCCTCCCGCCAGCCGACGACAGTCCGAGCCTTAAAACCGGAGATTCGAGAAGTGCATCGATTGTCCCATCGCTTGTTGATTTTAGCCCTGGTCATGCTCTTCGCGCTGCCGGCTGGAGCGCAGTACACGCGCGACGCCGCGGCCGGCCGCAAGATCGACGAGGCGATCAATACCCACTACCTGGCCACGGATTTCGACAAGGCCGAAGCCGTGCTGACCGGGACAATCAAGGCCTGCGAGGACAAGTGCAGCCCGCAAACGCTGGCGCGCGCTTGGATGTACGTCGGCATCGTTCGCGGCAGCGGGCGCAACGACCAGGGCGGCGCCAAAGAGGCCTTCCAGAGCGCCTTCTCACTCGATCCCAACGTGAAGCTCGACTCCGGGCTCGCGACGCCGGAGACGCTCGCCACGTTCAATGCAGTGGCCAGCAGCGGCGGTGCCGCTCCCGCCGAGGCGCCGGTCGCGCCGGCTGCCAACGGCGCGGAGGAAGCGCCGTCCGGCAACGGCCTCACCTGCACGCCGGTAGTGACGGAGGTTCAAACGCGTCGCCCCATCCCCGTGCAATGCACCTCGGACGAAGAAGTGACGAGCCTCGAGCTGCGTTACAAGCCGTTCGGCGCCGAGGCGTGGAAGACGCTGCGCATGGAGCACAAGGGTGACAGCTTTCGTGCGCAGATCCCGTGTGACGCGACGACCATCTCCGGCACGCTGAAGCTCTACGTCACGGGCAAGGACGCGAGCGGCGCCCCCACCGCCGGCTGGGGCACGAAGAACGAGCCCATCGAGATTTCGCTGGCGGAGGAGAGCACCGCGGATCCGCCGAGCTTCGATGACGCGGACCCGCCGCCGCGCTGCGCCGCCAAAGAAATTTGCCCGCCTGATTTCCCGGGCTGCGACAGCGGCAAGCCGAGCGGCGGCAACGTCGATTGGGGCGGCAGCTGCGAGAACTCCGCTGAGTGCAAGAGCGGCCTTTTGTGTATCGATGGGACGTGTGAAACGGCGCCGAGCTGCACCAGCACCGCGGATTGTCCGACGGGCACCTGTGAGAACGGCAAATGTCAGGTCTCTGGCGGCGGCGGCGGCCCGAGCGGCCCTTACAAGAAGATCTGGGTCGGCGTGCACATCGCGCAGGACATCGCGCTGGTCGGCGGCGACAACATCTGCACGCCGGAGAGTCAGGCCAGCGACAACTTCGCGTGTTATCTGCCGGACGATCGTGAGCGCGTCTACGATCCGGAGTACTTCAACCTCAACGGTCGCTCGGGACGCGTCCCGACCGGCACCGTAGCGGCCACCACCCGCTTCCTGCTCAGCTTGGACTACGCGGTGACGCCGAACATCATGGTCGGCACCCGCGTCGGCTTCGCGATCAACGGAGGTCCCCCCGGCGGACGCGTCGTGAAGTACCCCGATCGCACGCCGGGCATGGCCCCCGCGCCCTACAACCTGGGCTACACGATTGAGTCCGTGCCGAGCAAAGGGCAGGACTTCCTCCCCTATCATTTCGAGCTGCGCGCCAGTTATTGGTTCGGCAACAACGTGCTCGCCAAGTCCGGTCTGCGCCCTTACGTGCACGTTGGCGGTGGTCTCGCGCAGGTCGACGCCAAGGTCTCGGTCAATGTCCACGACGACGACACCGATTTTGCGAATCCCAAGCTCGACAACACCACCGTGGACGCGTGGAAGAAGCTCGGCAAGGGCTTCATCACTATCGGCGGCGGCGCGCAGTGGGCGTTCGGTCAGAAGTTCGCGCTGCAAGCGAACCTGAACGCGATGTACATGCTCTCCGCGACGGGCATCGTGCTTCAGCCGTCGCTCGGCGCGGTGATGGGCTTCTGAGCCCAGGCGCGCAGCTCGAGCACCAGCGTCGCCCCTGCCGGGTACGCCAAGAGCAGCCCCGTGAAGAGTCGGAACCACGGGGCTGGCGGGCGCATGCCCAGCGCTTCGCTGGCGACGTCCAGCATCATGACGAGCGCTGCCACGCCGATCACGAGGCGCGCGGGGAGCGGGCGCAGCCGCGGCCAGAGCGTGAGCGCGCCGAGCCCGAACCCAACGTAGATCCCTAGGCAGCGCGCGCACACCGCGACGTCGATGGGCAGCATGCGGCTCGCGGCGCGCGAGCACTGAAAGGCGAACCAGGCCTGCAGCGGCTGGCTCGCGCTCGGAAAAGCGCGCGGCAGGAACGGCGCGATGCCGACCGCGAGCAGCAGCGCGCGAACCACGGCCGGTAGCAGCCGCAGCGCGCGCGGACGCGGCGCTGGGCCGTTCATCGCGCGCGTGACGTGGAGCTCACCGCCGTCGCTCCGGCACCGCGCGCCCGAGCTGCCGCAGCACCGCCTGCAAGTCCTCCCAAACCTCACGCTTGGCGCCGGGCGTGCGCAGTAAGTAGGCGGGGTGAAACGTCGGCATCACGGGGACGCGCCCGCGATAGAGCTTCCACTTCCCGCGGAGCCGGGTGATGCCCTCGCTGGTGCCGAGCAGACCTTGCACGGCGGTCGCCCCCAGCGCGACGAGAACGGCGGGCTGCAGCAGCTCGATTTGCTCCTGCAGAAACGGCAAGCACGCGGCCATCTCCTCCGGCTCGGGCTTGCGATTCTTGGGCGGCCGGCACTTGACGATGTTGCAGACGTAGACTTCGTCCCGCGACAAGCCCATCGCCTCGATCATCCGGTCCAGCAACTGCCCGGCCGCGCCCACGAATGGGTAACCCTGCGCGTCCTCATCGGCGCCCGGCCCTTCACCGACGAAGCAGACGCCGGAGCTGCCGTCACCGCGCGCGAATACTGCCTGGCGGCGCTCCGCGTGCAGTCCGCAGCGCGTGCAGCTCTGCGCCTGTTCGTTCAGTACGCGCAGCCGCTGCAATATTTCCGGTGCGCGGGCGCGCTCGGCGCAGCTCAGCCCAGCAGCGACGAGCGGCGGAGCGGCTGCTACCAACGGCGTCGCCGCGCCGGGAGCGCTCGCCGGGCTCGCAGTCGCAGCGGCGGGCGCGACAGCGCTGGACGCCGCGGAGCCGCCGAGCGCTCGGGCATTGGGCGGAGCGGTGATGGCCGGCGCGAGCGCGGCCGTGCTCGACTGCGGCGCGGCGCGCTCGGAGACGCTCACCGCGCTGGGCGAGGCCGCCTCGCTGGTGGCGAGCGGCGGGAACCAGCGCGCGATGTCCTCGGCCGTCGACCGCGGCAGCCCCAGCGCCCCGCTCTGAAGCTGCCACTCGAGCTGCGTGCGCAGATCGCGCGCGATCTCGAGCAGCTCGACCAGCGGATCGGGTTCCATGGCGCTAGCCTACACCCAAGCTCGCCGCGGGGTAGGCCACTGAGCAGAGTGAGCAGCCGCGCAGCGGCGCAGCGCGGTTGACTCGCAGGCCCCTCAGTGCGGGGCGCCTTCGGTGACGAGGAAGCGCTCGGCGTCCAAGGCGGCCATGCAGCCCGTACCCGCAGCCGTCACCGCCTGTCGATAGACGAAGTCCGCGACGTCGCCGGCCGCGAAGACACCGGGCACGCTGGTGCGCGTGCTGCCCGGCTCCACCTTGAGGTAGCCGTTCGGGTGCATGGCGAGCTGATCCTTGAACAGCTCGGTCATCGGCGTGTGCCCGATCGCCACGAAGAGCGCTCCGGCTTCGAGCACGCGCTCCGCGCCGCTCTTCAGATCGCGCACCTGGACGCCGGTGACCTGATCCTTGCTCACGTCGAGCACGTCCGTGATGGCGTGGCTGCGCAAGATCTTGATCTTCGGGTTCTCTTGCACGCGGTTCTGCATCGCGCGGGAAGCGCGGAACTCATCGCGGCGATGGATCAGCGTGACCGAGCTGCACAGCCCCGACAGATACGAGGCCTCTTCCATGGCCGTGTCACCGCCGCCGACGACCACCACCGGCTGCCCGCGGAACAACGCGCCGTCACACACCGCGCACGCGCTCACGCCTTTGTTCTTCAGCTTGTGCTCGTTCTCCAGGCCGAGGTAGTTCGCGCGCGCGCCGGTCGCGATGATCACCGTGTCCGCGAGGTGCAGGATGTTCTCGTCCTCCCCCACCCACACCTTGAACGGCCGCTCCGAGAAATCGACCTTCTGCACGTCCGCCGTGATGATCGAGGTGCCTTGGTGCTCGGCCTGCTCGCGAAAGCGCGACATCAACTCCTGGCCGCTGACCGCCTTGGGGAAGCCAGGGAAGTTCTCGACGTCGCTCGTGAACATCAGCTGACCGCCGGGGATCAGCCCACCCGCGTTGAAGCCCTCCACGCAGAGCGGCTTCAGGTTCGCTCGCGCTGCGTAGATCGCCGCGGTGAGCCCCGCAGGACCAGAACCAATGATCAAAACCTTGTGCCGCTCGGGGCCGCTCATACTGCCTCAATCCTTCAGGGGGCTCGCCTTGAGGGCGGCCTTGCCTTCCTTCACGTAAACCGAAAACTTTACCTTCTTCGCGCCGTGGCGATTCATGAGCGTGTCGCGATTCTTGCGCAAGGTCTGCTCGAACTTTTCGTACGTGAAGCCGTCCACGTTCTCGCCGCACTGTTGCTTGAGCGCGACGAAGTCGCGGTAGACGCTGTGCCACTCTTCCGCTTCGCCTTGACCACCGTCGAGCATCCCGCTCACCGGCGCTGAGGTAGCGACGTCCGAATCAGCGGCCAAGCGCGGCTCCGCGGCGCGCGGCCCCGGCGGCGGCTTCGGCAGACGCGGGTTCGGCGGCGGCGCGGGCACGCCCCGAGACGACGACACTGGGCCCGCGGCCACCAGCGAAGCGGAAGGCGCTCCCGCTGACGCAGGCGACAGCTGATCACCCGGCAGGCTGAACGCGCTCATCTGCGGCTCGGCGGGCAGGTCACCCAACACCTGCTTGAAATCGGCAGGACCGCGCCGCGGTCCGCCGCCCTTCGCGAGCAGCGCGTCGATGCCGTCGTTGATGTCCGACGCGATCTTGCGGAAAGCGCCGCGGAAGCGGCTCGGCTGCAGCTGATCGATCTCACCCTTGGCGAGGCGCGTGGTGTCCGCGCGGAAAATGGATAGCGGGATGGTGTACTCGAGCACGCTGAAGGCGACGCCCGCGCCCGCGGCGATCAGCGCGATCAGCACCGCCAGCCAAACCTTGCCCTGCTCTTTGTCTTTGTCGTCTGCCTTGCGGAAGAAGTCGAGCGGTCCGTCGACGCCGAACGGCAAGCGCGCGACCGCGTAACCAGCGCCGAGCTCCCAGGCTTCGCCGGGAAGCCGCGAGTACTGCACGCTCAGCATCTTGCCGATCACGCGCAGCTTGCTGCGACCCTTCTCCTGATAGTCCGGATCTTGCTCCAGGCTGCCGAGGTCACTAACGATCTGGTCGAGCTGCGCGGAATCGAAGCCTTCGGGGGCGCCCGAGGCCGCGCGCTGACCGTGCGCGTAGAAGGCCACCGCGGCGCCGGTGCGCGCCGAGAGAGCGCGCGCGAAGCGGTCGTCGATGATGCGCGCGCCGACGATGGCGCCCGCCGGCGGCTGTCCGATGTCGTACTCCACCGGCCGCACGACGACGCGATACAAGCGGTCGAGCACCAGCGTGTCGTCGCGGATGTAGCCGCGCAGACCGTCCGCGACCACCGGGTAGCCGCCGAGCTCGAAATCATCCATGCCGCTCGCCTGGTCGTAGCCGAGGTGAGCCACCACGCGGCCGTGCTGATCGACTGCGAACACGGCGTCGAACGCCTCGTCCGCCGGGATTTGCGCGTTCACCTTCTTCAGCGCCGCCGCCAGCTTTTCGCGCGCGTCCGGGGAGACCTTAGTCTCGGACTCATTCGCCTTTTGCAGGTACTTGGCGACGTCCGGGTATAGCGCGAACTGGATCAGGCGCGCGGAGCGCTGCCGCGCGTCGTCCTTCAGGTACCAGGAGACAACCTGACTGTCCGACGACAGCGCCTCTCCCAGAGTGCGCAGGCCGGCGCGGTTATACATGCTCGTGCCGACGAACAGCACGAACACGGCGGCGCCGAGCAACAGGGCGACGAAGACGCTCCAAAAGCGGGTAGCCAGCATCGTTTTGCTCTACTTCTTGCCTTCGGCTGCCGCGCCCTTGTCGGGCTCTTTGCTGGTCTCGTGGCCGCCTTCTGCGTCGTCTTTGGCGGCTTTGGCGGCGGCCTTTGCATCCACGAGCCGCAGCGGCGTCTTGCTGATGTCCACATCGCCCGCGGCGACGGTGACGGGGATCTCGGGTCCCACCTTCTTGCCCGCGAAGAAGGCCTGGATGCGGTACTCACCGGGTCCTTCCAGGGGCACGGCGAAGTCCCCCTTCAGCGACGGATAGCCCACGGCCGCCACGTGCGGATCAGCGACGACCCACATGCGAACGCTGGGCGCCACTTCATCCCGAATCTCGAAGGTGCCCGGCTCCGGCACGGTCCATTCGCGAGTCGCGCCCTGCAACGTGTCGCTCGCCGTGAAGAGCTTCTGGCCCACCGCATACAAGCGATGCTTGAAGGGGTCCGTGTTCTGAAAACGAAGCTTGGTGCCCGGCGCTACGACGATGGTCACGGGCGTCGTGCGTCCGCCGCCGACACGGATGAGCGTCGCGATGGTGGGGGCCTTTTGCGGAGTCGCCGCGAGCGCTGCGATGCAGATCTCTTTCGGGATGTGCGGGTACAGGCGCCGAAACTCGGCGCGCACGGTGGGCACCGGCTCCCGGAAAGAGTAGCCATGGTGCTTGGGGTCCCGAGCCTCCGCCCAGACCGGGTTCTGCAAAAGGCGGAAGCCTTCCAGGCGCCCGCGAACGCGCTGGGCACTTGCCGGAAGTGCGAAGAGCAGCCCCAGCCCGAGGCCCAATAAGCCGCCCATGCGTCTTCGCAGACGCTTCGTTGTCGGTGCGCTGGCCAACGTCATTGCCGCGAGACCGTAATCCAGGGCGGCCTCCAACGGAAGGGGCCACGGCGAGTGGCAGGGCCGCCTACGCTCAGAAATCACGGAAATTCGGCTAGGCCGAACAGGTGGCCCGCCCAAAGTAGGTGGATGGGCCGGCTGTCCGCTGGCCCATCCAGAGCTCCTTACCGCCAGAGTCGCGAGGTGTGATGTGTAGCCCGAACCCCTAGCATAGCTAGGTGGGAGACTTAATACCGCGGTTTCCGGCTTCCCGGTGAGTTATTCCGGGCCTAGCTCTCCACCGCGGCGTCGCCTCCCGTTCGGTTGCTGTCAGGGATTCGTTACTACTGCCTCCCGGGCTCTACAGAGGGAGCTCGAACATCATATGAACGGGCCCTTGTTCCGTCAATCGGGCACCGATGCAAGAAACTGGGCCAGTACGCCGGAATCAGAGACCTTTCGCCACATGAGCTCCGCCTCGAGTGACACCGCCACGAGCTTCGTGCAGGGCGATGTTGCGTTCGTCCAGACCAGCGAAATCTCTGCCCACTTGACGCACGCCGCGCGCTCTGGGCTGCTCACCGTCGAAGTCGCCTCACCGGGTCCGGCGGCGCGCGGTCGCTTGGCGCGCGTGATCGAAGCGGCCATCGAAGACGCGCTGCTCGCGCGCGGCGCCTGCGCGCCGGGCGTCGGAGCCTCGGCGTCGCTCGACGCATCGCTCAGCGACCAGCTGTATCGCGCGCGGCTGCTCGAGCTGCGCGGCATGGCGCTCGGGCTGCGGGGCTTGCTCGGCCTCTCTGATTTGCGTGGAGCGCTCGATCCCGATGACGGCGCAGCGCTGCGCTTCTACGTGCGAGCCGCCACGGAAGCGCCGATTCAGCTGTTCTTCGATCGAGAGAACCTGAAGCTCGGCGTGTATGGCGCGCCAGAGCCGCTCATGGACGTGGTCAACGCCGAGACCGTTGGTCACCCGCGGCGCGACACGATTCCGATCGTGGCGCCGGAGGTGGCCGCTAGCAGCGCGGCGATGGGGCTCTCGGAGCCACCACCGGCCGTGGTCGAGCGCGATGGCGCGCTCGCGTTCGAGCAGGAACTGGAGGCGGTGACCACGCCGGCGCCCGAAGTGGAGGTCGCCCCGGCCGTGCGCGCCGCGGCTCGCGTCGACGACGGCACGCCGCTGCCGATCGGCGATTTGGCCGACGCGCTGATGCGTTCGCTCGCCGCGGAGAGCGCGCCGGAGCCGCAGCTCGATGAGCTCGCAGCGCCGGCGCTGGCCCTGGCGCCCGCGCTCGCGGACGCGCCGGCGCCCGCCGTCGCAGCGGTAGAAGCGCCGGAAGCCCCAGCCGCGGACGCGCCGGAACCCGCGGCCGCGCCGCTGCTCGCCGTACCGCCGCTCTATCCGCACATGGAACGCGAGTGGCGCGGCTGGCTCGCCGATTTGAAAGCGGCGCGCGGACCGCGTCCGCTCTCGGTCATCGAGCGCATGTTCGTGACGAGCTATGTGCCGCTGCGCAACGCGGTGTTGGCCGGCGTCGCCGATGACGACGCCGAGAGCACGCTCGACACTTGGTCAGCGAGCTTCGCGAGCAGCTACCGCGAGGCGTTCGACGCGCTACGCGTGCGCGGCAAGCGGCCCACGATGGTGCTCGACGTGCCCGAGCTCGCGCTGCGCATCGGGCGGCTGCACGGCGCGCGCACGACGGGCCTCGTGCTGGTGGACGGCCTGCGCTTCGACCTCGGGCTACGCGTCGAGCAGCGCGTGCGCGCCCTGGTGGGCCAGCAAGCGGCGCTCACCGAGCGCCTGTTGTTGTGGTCCGCGCTGCCTTCGACGACCGAGGTGCAGCTCGACCTGATCGGCCGCGGCGCAGACGCCTTGCGGGACAGCGCGAGCGAGCCACGCACGGAGATACCGGTGGCGCGCGGCCGCTCCGCGTCGACGCTGCGCCGCATCAAGGCTTCCCACCGCGAGCTCTGGAAGCTCGATCTCGTCGAAGCGCGGCTCGCCGAGCCCGGCGCGGCGGAGGGCGAGCGGCTCGACGCGCTCGCCGACGAGACCGCGAGCGTGCTCGCCGAGCACTTGTTGCGGCAGCAACCGCGCACGCTGGTGCTCGCCTTCGGCGATCACGGCTTCTTGCTGGATCGCCTGGAGGACGGCACGCAAGCGGCGCGCAGCGGCGGCTCGACGCCGGAGGAGGTCTTGGTGCCGGCCTTCGCGTGGCTCGTCGGCGGCATGCACTGAAGCGCGGCCCGGCGTCTACGCTTCGGGGTCGACCTGCGCGCTGCCGCTCGGGATCGGGCTCTGCTCTTTCTCGAGGTAGCGGAAGATGGTGCGCGGATCGACGCCGAGATCGCGCGCGGTCTGCGTGCGGTTGCCGTTGTTGCGCTCCAGGACGTCGAGCACGTAGCGGCGCTGGAAATCCTCCTTGGCCTTCTCGAGCGGCACGATCGGCGCCTGCGCGTCTTCACCCAGATCCAGATCTTCGGGACCGAGCAGCGTCTTATCGCACAGCACGAGCGCCTTCTTGATGCGGTTCTCGAGCTGCCGGATGTTGCCGGGCCAGGCGTACTTGCGGATCGCGGCCAGCGCCTGCGGCGAGAAGCCGCGCACCGGGCTGTTCAGCTCTTCGGCGTACTTGCTGAGCAGCACCTTGGCGATGATGAAGACGTCATCGCCGCGCTCGCGCAGCGGCGGCAACCACAGGTTCACGACGTTCAACCGGTAGTAGAGATCTTCCCGGAATTCTCCGGTCTTGATCATCTCGTCCAGGTTGCGGTTGGTCGCCGCGATGATGCGGATGTCGCACTTTTCTGGGCGGTTGTCGCCCACGCGATAGACGAGCCGCTCTTGCAGCGCGCGCAGCAGCTTCACCTGCAGCTGCTGCGGGAGCTCCCCGACTTCATCCAAGAACAGCGTGCCGCCGTCGGCTTGCTGGAATTTGCCGGGCCGGCTCGCGATGGCGCCGGTGAAGGCGCCCTTCACGTGGCCGAACATCTCGCTCTCGATCAGGTTCTCCGGGATCGCCCCGCAGTTCACGGTCACGAACGGCCCGCTGTGACGCCCGGAGCGACGGTGCAGCTCGCGCGCGATCAGCTCCTTGCCGGTGCCGGTCTCGCCCGTGATGAGCACGCTGATGTCGGTGGTCGCGACCTTCTGCAGCTTGCGGAACACCTCCATCATCGAGGGGCACGCCCCGATGATCTCACCGAAGCGCTTGTCCGAGAGCTCGGCGCTGAGCTTCTCCTTGTCCGCGCGCAACGCCGAGAGCAGCATCGCGTTCTGCAGGATGAGCGACGCCTGGCTGGCGTACACCGTGAGCAAATCGAGCTGACGGCGCTCGAACAAGTGCTTGATCTCGTCGTTTGCCACGTACAGCGCGCCGACGCTCTCGCCCTGCGACAACAGCGGCACGCACATCACGCTGGAGAGCTTGAACGCGATCACGCTCTCACTCTTGCCGAACGTCGTGTCGCTGAGCGCGTCGCTCACGATGATCGGGCGCTTGGTCTCGATCACCTTGTTCACGATGCTGTCGCTGACCGCGCCGGAAGCGTCTTGCAGCGCTTCGCGCTGGACGTTGCGCGACGCGCGCACGCGCGGGGCGTTGTCCTTGCCGTCCGTGGGATCCACCCACAGCACGACGCCGCGCGCCGCGCCGGTGAGCTCGATCACGTCGTCGAGCAGCGTCTCGAGCAGCTCGTCCACGGAGCTCTTCGTCATCAATCGCTCGCTGAAGCTCTGCAAGCGACGCAGCCCAACCAGCTCGTTCTGGGTGCCGGATTGCTCGCCGAGCTTGGCCTCCGGCAGTTCAGCTTCAGTGAACATGCTGAAGCCGATCAGCGCGCGACCGAGCGTGATGCGATCTCCATTGCAGAGCCGCGCCCGCCGCTTCTTCTTGCCGTTGATCAGGATCTCGGCCTTTTGGTCGACCTCCTCGAGCTGAAAGTCGCGGCCGTTGAAGACGATCTGCACGTGGTGGGCGGCCACGCTGGCGTCCGGCAAGTGAATGTCATTGCCGAGCGCCCTGCCGATGGTCGTCACCGGTTTGTGCAGCGCGACGAGCACCTGCGCGCCGTCCGATGGGAAGTAGCGAATGGTCGCCATCCGAGCGAAAAGGCTATCAGAAACGAGAATGAAGCGCGGCGCTCGCGCTGGCCGGTTTTCGCCGAGCCGGCGTCAAAGCCCCATGCCGGCGGTGCCCCCTCGGCACCGCCGGCCCCAGGTCCCGCAACCCAGACGGCGCTCGACAACCCGGAGTTCCCCGCCCACCCGCGCCTCGTTTGCCCCGAATGAACTCACCCGCCGTCTGCGCTCGCGCGGCACCCCCGGGGCCGCCAAGAGCCCGAACCGAACGAGCTCAGCGCAATGGAAACCACGACGTTGTGCCAAGCACCCGACATCGAGCAAAGCCTAGGCCACTCGCTGATACGCAGAACGAGGCGAAATCTTCCTCTCTCGCTCTGTGCCGACGGCACAGGCTGGCACATTCGTCGCGCCGAGCGTCGCGCCTAGTCGAGCTCGCCGGACACCGCTAGCCCGAGCGAGCTGGGGACGGCCAACGGGCCCACCCCGGTCACGCGGGCCAAGCGATAGCGGCGCAACGCAGACGTGCCGGGCTCGCGACTGTTGATGGTGAAGAGGGCGCCAGCGCCCAGGCCGAGCGTCGTCGCCGTGCCGCTGAAGATCAGCGCGCGCTTGGCCGGCGGACCGTCTTTGCCCGCGTAGAGCAGGAACACGGGCAGCGACGCCGCGAAGCCGATGCCCGCTCCGCCCCACATCCACTCCAAGGAGAGCGTGGTGGGAATGTACACCGTGGAGAGCGCCGCGGTGATGCCCAGGCCGACGTTGTAGCCGATGAAGCCGCCGAGCGCGGCCTGGTCGTTGGCGACGCCGTAGCCGACGCCCTGCGCCGAACCGCCGTAACCAAACATCGCGCCGATGGCGCTGCCCCAAGCGACGCCGCTCGTCGCGAACACGCTCGAGCGCGGCGATGGCTGCTGCACCGCGCCGAGCACGGCGCCGCCGACGAGACCGAGCGTCGCGCCCAGCGTCGTCGCGCGCGACAACCCGCGAAAGCCCCAAGCGTCCTCGCGATCCGCGGCCACGAACTGCAGGCTCGAAATGCCGATGCCTTCGCCCGCGCCGATCACCGCGCCGGCGGCCATCGCCGCGGGCATGCCGCGCGGCATGCTCGGCTGATCGAGCGCGTAGACCGCGACCGGCGCCGCGACGCCGAGCACCGCCGGAGGAATCAGGTACAGCGCAGGATCTTTGGCGCCGAGCTCTGCGTCGATCCAAACGCCGGCGCCGACGCCGTACGCCGCGGCGACCACGTACAGCGCCGTAATCTCTTCGCTCGATCGCTTCGGCCGCCCGGCGCCGAACGCATTGTTGTAACCGTAGTAGCCGAACGGCACGTTGGGCGGCGGGGCACCCTGCGTCGGCGGCGGGGCAGCTTGCAGCGGCGGCGCGGGCGCGAGCTGGGCGGCAGCCGGAGACGCCTGCAATGAAACGACGGCGAGCAGAGCCAACGCAGCGCGCTTCACGCTCACTCCTTGCCCGGCGTGCGTTGCAAGAGCTCGCTCACCGCGGCCGCGACCGGTTTGCCTTCATACAGCACGCGATAGACCTCGCTCGTGATCGGCAGATCCACGCCGAGACGTTGCGCCAAGTGGTACGCGCTCGCCGCGGTGGAGACGCCCTCCGCGACGTGACCCAGGCTCGCGAGCGCCGCCTCGAGCGTGCTGCCGCGCGCGAGCTCCAGCCCTACCCGGCGATTGCGCGACAGATCCGCGCCGGTGGTGAGCACCAAATCGCCGAGCCCGGCGAGACCGGCCAGGGTGCTCGCTTGCCCACCCTTGGCCGTCGCCAGGCGCGCCATCTCCGCGAGCCCGCGCGTGATCAGCGCGGCGCGCGTGTTGTGTCCGAAGCCGAGACCATCGGAGGCCCCGGCGGCGATCGCGATCACGTTCTTCAGCGCGCCACCGACTTGTACGCCGACAGGGTCCGGGCTCGTGTACACACGCAAGCGCTCGCCCGAGAGCAAGCGCTGCACCTGCAACGCCGCGTCCGCGTCTTGACTCGCGGCCACGAGGTTCGTCGGTAGCCCGCGCGCGACCTCGTCCGCGAAGCTCGGCCCAGAGAGCACGACGCAGCGCTCGGCCGCCGCTTCACCGAGCACGTCAGCGACGACCTCGCTGAGCAGCCGCGACGACGCCTCTTCGATCCCTTTGCTCGCGATCACGAGCAGCGTCTCCGGCGCGAGCTGAGCTCGAGCTCGCGTGAGCGTCGCCCGCACGGCAGCCGTGGGCACCACGATCAGCACCACGCGCGCCGCGCCCAGCGCCAAGGCCAGCTCATGGACGGGCTCGATGCTGGCGTCCAGCGCAAAGCCCCGTAAAAATGCCTTATTTTCGCGCTCGCGCGCCAGCTGCTCGGCGTGCTCGCGTTGCCACGACCAGAGTCGCACGCGATCACCGCCGCGCGCCAGGTGCCGGGCCAGAGCCGTGCCCCAAGCGCCAGCACCGAGAACCGCGAACTCCGTCATCGCACGGACTTTTTCGTCCTTTCCGGCAGCCTGTCAACCGGATTCCCGGCTGGCGCCGGAGCGCGGGAATTCTCGGCTATGCTCGCGGCGATGCCGTCTCCGACACCGCTCCACTCGGCTCTGAAGCCCGGCTTCGCCCTGCTCGTCGTGCTCCTCGTCTCGCTGGCGAGCTGCGCCTCTCGCGAGTCCTTCGGCACGCAGTCGATCAGCGTGCTCGGCGCCGGCGTGATCAATGATCCCAAGAACAAAAGCCTGCGCTTCGATCTGCTCAAATTCGGGCTCGACAGCTTTTGTGACGAAATGAAGAACCGCGGCCTCGCGTTGAAGATGAACGACGACGAGCCGGTCATGGGGCGCTTCTTCGCCACGGCGTGCAACACGCAGGTGATCGACGAAGAGCCGCGCAAATCCTTCGTCGTGCAGTACTCTGGCAGCGGCTTCGCCGCGAGCCCGCAAGGCGGGCGCGTCGGCTTCAGCACGACTGGGCTCGTGGAGTATTCGCCTGATTTTCTGCTGCACGAAGGCGCGCTGTACGTCTATTTCCGCCCGCGCGTGGTGGACGCGACGGGCTTTCAAACCTTACTCGTCGAATCGGCGCTGGCCGCCAGCGCGCTCAAGTTGTTCGGCGTCGACGCGGACGCTTTTGGTCGCAGGGTCGTCGAAGGTCAGCTGCGCCGCGGCTTCACCGTCATTCGCTACGGCTCGTCCGGCGAGACTGATTTCGGGCTCGGGCTGGTAGCGACGGGCGAAAAGCCGTATCACCCGTTCACAGTGAGCAGTGAAGACAAACGAGTGCTGGTGAACGAGCGCAGCGAGGTGCACCTCGGACAGCAGGATTTCATCGGGCCGCTCTCGGTCGACGAGGATCAGGCGCTCTACCTCACGCTCGCGCTCGACGGCGCGCCCGCGATCGACGCGCTGCTGGTGCCGGAGGCGACGGGACGGACGATGATTGACAGCTTCACCAAGAACCCGGGCCCGGTCGCCAACGCGGCGCCGCTGCTGCTCAACGAAGCGGTGGCGCGCGGAAGCAATTGGAAGCGCTACCTGGCATTGGAAAAGGGGCGCTATTTCTTGGTCCTCGACAACAGCGCCGCGCTCGGCCCGAGCGCTCCTCCGCCGGGGCCGGCTGACGGGCTGTCGGCGCGCACGGACGTGCTGGTGCTGGTGGGAGCGCGACCGTGAGCCCGCCAGAGCAGGACGCGTCCGAGGGGGCGAAAGATCGAGAAGGATTGCCCGTGTCGTACCACGCGGGTACAACGACCGAGCCTGAGCGAGCCCCCATCGTGAACGCCAAGACCCTTCGCTATTTGTTCTGGCCGCTCTGGTTCATCGTCATTCCTGCGGTGCTCGGCTACTTGACCGTCGCGGCCCTGGCCCCAGACGAGACCTTTCAGCCGACGTCGGCGCTGGGCAGCGCGTTCGCGTGGCTGCGCGACCAGCGGGTCCCGTCCATCATCGTGTTCTTCGCCATCTACGAGATGGTGCTGTACCGCTATCGCTATCACCTGCCGCTCGCCGCCGAGCTCGGCCCCGGCGGTCGCAGCGATATCCCGGGCGACATGCGCCGCGACTTCGAAGACGCGCTGCATCTGCTCGAAGAGGCGGACCGCCTGATGCGTCGCAATCGCCGCGCCATCGAGCGCCAGCTCTCGGCGTTGACGCGCGAAGAGCTGTCGGACGCCGTGGAGGCGTTGCGCGACGAGGTCGATCGACCGAAGTTCGAGCCCGGCTCCTTCACGGCCGCTTACGAGCGCGCCGCGGAGCTCGTCGGCCGTCACTTGTCGCGCTGGCGCAAAGGCGAAATCAGAGAGTACGTCGAGTCCATCGCGTTCGCGATGGGCGTCGCGTTCCTGCTGCGCGCGTTCGTGATCGAGGCGTTCAAGATCCCGAGCGGCTCGATGCTGCCGACGCTGCAGATCCAGGATCACATCTTCGTCAACAAGCTGAGCTACGGACCAACGATCCCGTTCATCGGCTACCGCTTGTTTCCGCACCTCCCGCCCAAGCGCGGCGACATCATGGTGTTCGAATATCCGGATCCCAATCCGGCCAACGAGCGTCAGGATTTCATCAAGCGAGCGATCGCGTTCGAGGGTGACACGCTCGAGGTCGACGGCGGGCACCCCATCATCAATGGCTGGCGCGTCCCCAACTGCCGGGTTGGCAGCTATGAATTCAACGAGGGCAGCGGCTTCGGCATGCGCCGCGGCGATCTCTACGTCGAGTTCTTGGGCGACTACTCGTACCTCACGCTCTTCGAAGACGTCGCCTTCAGCGGCCGCCAGGGCCCCTATCACGTGAAGCCGGGCGAAGTGTGGGTCCTCGGCGACAACCGCAACAACTCCAGCGACTCCCGCGCGTGGAACGCCGGCCGCGGCGGCGGAGTCCCCTACGATAACATCAAAGGGCGCGCGCTCTTCGTCTGGCTCAGCTTCGGCACTGACGCCGACGTCACGTGGGATCGCATCTTCACCAACGTCCTCGGCAAGCCCCGCCTGCCCAAAGAAGCCCCCGCCGAGCTCGTCGCCGGCATCGAACGCTGCCTGACCCAGCGGCCCCCGCAGACCTCGCCTCCGCCCCCCAAGTAGCGAGCCGGAGCGGCGAGCGCCGCGCGTCCGCGCAGCAAGTAGTCTCTAGGCCTGGTCGCTGACGTCCGCTGGTGCGCGCCAAACATCGATGCCGAGCCGCTCGGCCATCTTCTTCGCCCGCCGCGACTTATACCAACACATCCCGAGCAGCACGAACCAGCTCACGTCGAGCGTCACACCGATCGCTCGCTGCAGCGTGAGGTTGAACGTCACTCGGTTGAGAATCGCGAGATATCCGAAATCGACCAACACCTTGGCGAAGCAGGCGTACACGCCGATCGAATAGGCGCGCAGCATCGCCGCGCGCCAACGATCGAAGTCGACGAGCGGGACGCGCGGGTGCCGCGCCGGATCTTCGGCGCGCACGTCGCTCTTGCGCAGCGCGAGGAAGATCGCGAGCAGGATGGCGGGGATGTCCAGTACATGGGGTACTGCGAGAACTTGCGGTGCTTGCGACATGGGAGTGACCCTCGCTCGGCCGCCGGCGCTCTGCGGCCTCGAGGCTCTTAGCACGGAGACCCGCGCGCGAGGGAAACGCAGCGCTGGCGCTCGACCCCAGTGACTGGCTGCTCGCGCGGGGTCGCTGCCAAGCTCGTCGCGCTCACGAAAGCCGCGGCGGGCGCGGAGCTGCACATGCCCGGCGGGTAAGCGCAAACCCGAACGCTGCTGGCGCCGCGCGCTTCAGACTGAGACGCTGTCGCGTCCACCCGTCTCAGCGGCGGACAAGCGCCCGCCGCGCTGAGCGGTGGCCAGCAGTAGCGAACACGCAAAATGGCCGCAATTTGCCGTTGTCACCGGCCGACGTGAACACGGCACGGCGCCTGCAATACGCAGGAATCGCTGGCGGCGCCTCTGGTGCCCCCCTCCCCCGGAGGTCGGCCGCCGCGTTAACTCTCCAGCGGCTCGGAACATTCTCCCCAGTTCCGGGCCGTTGTCTTTTTCAGCGCTCGCGAGCCCACCTCGGAGCGCCATGCCCCACCTCATCCCCCGGAGAGCTCGCGTTACCTCGAGCGCTCCGGGGCGAGGTGCGACCCTCAGAAGTACTTGTTGACCAGGTTCTCCAGGTACTCCTGGCGACCGGAGCGCGGCTTCGGCTCGAGGCCGGTGTTCAGCACGTGATCCGAGAGGTCCGCCAGCGTGGCCTTGCCGCCGAGGATGCGCTCGCCGAGCTCGCCGCGCCAGCCGGCGTAACGCTCCTCCACGACCTTGTCGAGGCGGCCGTCGGCGATCATCTGCGCGGCGATCAGCGTGGCGCGCGCCAGCGTGTCCATGCCGCCGATGTGCGCGTGGAACAGGTCCTCGGGGTCGATGCTCTGGCGGCGCAGCTTGGCGTCGAAGTTCATGCCGCCGCTGGTGAAGCCGCCACCCTTGAGGATGGTGTACATCGCCAGCGAGATCTCCTGGACGTCGTTCGGGAACTGATCGGTGTCCCAGCCGAGCAGCGAGTCACCGCGGTTCATGTCGAGGCTGCCAAAGATGCCGTTGGCCAGCGCGTACGCGATCTCGTGCTGGAAGCTGTGGCCGGAGAGGATCGCGTGGTTGGCCTCGATGTTCACCTTGTACTCCTTCTCGAGCCGGTAGCGCTGCAAGAAGGCGTGCACCGTCGCGCTGTCGTAGTCGTACTGGTGCTTGGTCGGCTCTTTCGGCTTCGGCTCGATGAGCAGCAGGCCCTTGAAGCCGATCTTGTGCTTGTGCTCGGCGACCAGCGTGAGGAAGCGCGC
>CBINHN010000006.1:0-174830 GCA_966250485.1 uncultured Sorangium sp.
ATGACCCTGAAAATCGGGTGGCTCCATGAGGCTGAAAATCCACCTCAGCCCACCCGGCAGGTGGCTCCATGACCCTGAAAATCGGGTGGCTCCATGAGGCTGAACAAAGCCGCGGAACCTGGCTCCATCAGGCTGACGATTGGCACATCCGAGGCGCGGGATCTTTGAACAGCTTTCGGCGAAGGAGGCCGCGCGCCGAAGGAGCGCAACCAGCGGAAACGCTCACGAAGGCCCCGCCGCAACGAGCCCAGGGTGGCGGAGGCCCGAACACCGAAATGAATTTTGGAGGCGAAAGCGCTAGCGCGACACGCACGAGTCGAAGACAAATCCCGAAGCGCACATTGCTCACAAGGGCGACGGCAAAAAGCAAAGCTCAGTATCAGCGCGCACGCACTAACGGACAGTGGGCGGTTTGCTGATCGAGCTGCGGGTAGCAGAGGCGAATGGCACTGCCGAATGCGACCAATCGCTACTCATGTTGCTCGAATACGACAGCTGTTCCGGCCCAATTACTGCGGGTGCCGACAAGGCGACGACGCACGCGAGTTCGTCGAACCGTCAGCCGGCACTCGGCATCACGCCGCATATTCACTCAGAACACGAGCCGCAGATCTGCGTTGCGGTGAACCACGCGCAGATGGTGCGCCAGCCGTAGCGCCTGTTCCTCCCGAGAAGGGCAAGTGGAACGAGAGCGAGCACCGCTGCTCGCCAGCGTGGACGGCCTGGCGAATTGGGCGCTCGCGAAAGCCGAGGTTTGGGGCGAGAGTCCCAAGCTGACGCCCCTCACGTCGATGCCTCTGCACGGCGGCGCGAGTCCTATCAGCAGCCTCGCGGGGCTCACGATGTGAGCAATGTGAGCGCGGCTCTCAATACGGTTTGGGTATCCATCAAGCAATCTCGCTGCTCGACGGCGCGGAGAGCCTGGCCAATTTGGCGTTCGCGAAAGCCGAGGTTCCGCAGCGCAAGTCCTACTTGCGCGTAGACATGGCACGGGGCCGGAGCGGCGTCGTTGCGCGCGCGATGTGGTGTGTTCGCGTGAAGCGGCGCTGACGTCGCTTCAGCGGCGCGGCGTTCGCATTCGAAACTAGCAGCACTGTCGACCGGTTGCAGCGGAGCGCCGGCCGCGTCGATGACGAGCGCGTTCGTCCGGCGCGCAGCGAGGCTCGCCGCAGCCGACGCGACTCCGCCCGCGCCGGGTGCAGTTTCGACACCCCTTTCGGTGAACGGAAGGTTGCTCACGAGCGGGGCAATCGGCTGATGGTCGAGCGTCTTCTCCAGGCCCTCCCGCGCGCTGGGCGCGGTGTCGTGACGATCGAGCTCCTTGCCGCGCTTGCCGCGCGGGTGCATCGTTCGTTCTTCGTCGTCGCCTGACGCGCGCACCGGTTGACTCATCGCGGCGGAAAGTCGCCCTTTGGTTCTGGTCGCGCGTGCCGTTGCGATGTGCTCAGCGCCGAATACGGCTACGGCCGCATGCGCGTTATGCGCAGCGCAGAGGAGCTCCAGATTTTCGAGCGTCGCCGGGCCGCCGAGCGCGTAGGGCTGGCGATGCTCGAGCGTCAAGAAGCGACGCGCCGTGCACCGTCGGCCTTGCTCGTCGACGAAGACGCACTGATGCCCATCGCGTTCCCACACTTCTCGCGCGACTGCGACGGGAATGTGTCGCGAGCCGCGCTGTAGCGAGCGGCGCGCGCTCTGCCTACCAGCGCCGCGCCGGCGCTTCGTTTCATGCTCGATGAGCGCATCCAGCGCGCGCTCGAAGAGCGGCGCGAGCTCGCCGCCCGGCAGCGCGTGGCTCAAGAGCTCGCGCGCTCGCTCGAGTTTTTCGGCGAATTCAGCGCCGGCCGAGAACTGTACGCACCAGCGCGTCGCGGACAGCGGTTTGACGCGATCGGGTTGAACGTCGGGGAGCCGCTGCGGCGCCTCGGGATGCTGCTGCAATGGCGGCCCTTCGACGGTCGACGGTTCGGCGGTCGTCACGAGTTCCGCCCCGGGGCGGAAGTTGTCCGAACCCACGCCGACGGCCAGCGAGCTCGGCGCTGGGATTCGGCAGAGACGTTCCGGAACATCTGGCTTCGGAAAGCGCGCGGCGAGGAAGCGTTCAATGGCGCGTTTGGCTTGTCCGCGAGCTTTCGTGAAGAGCTCGTCGCAGTTTTGTTCGGTCACGTAGGGCGCCAACAGCGCGAGGCCGCTGAGATGGATTGCGCCGGAGCGCAGCTCGGCGAGCGCTCGCGGAGAGCGCCGCACGAGCCGCGCTACGCGAGCGCGCTTGCTGGCTTCGTCTTCGCTGTAGCCCAGGCGCTCGATGCAGAACGAGGTCAGCGACTGACACGCCTGTTCGAGATGGAGACCGCGCGTCTCGACGACGACGAGATGCTCGATGACGTCGGCTGCGCAGGAGCGCTCGGCCAGCACCAGCGTTGGAATGGTGGCGAGTAGTTCGGCATTAGATAGAGTGCGCGCGGACATGGAATGTCCATAACATGCGTCCAAACGGCGCTTTTATTCGCGCTCGGTCGCGTCTTTGGCGTCCGGGATGACGGCGCGAGCGATTTTTGTTCATCAGAAGCGCAGCGCGCTTCGTGCGTTGAATCATTGCCCATCCCGCGCGCATCCGCGCGGCGTCGGCATCGATGCGTTGAATTTGTGTCAACGAAAATATTCGTGGAATCGATTGATTGGACTCTCGCGGAGTCACGACTCCGCACCATCACGACCACAAGTTTGCGGCTGCGGCGCAGTGCCGTGTATGGTGCGGCGCCATGCGAGGCGGGCCGCGCCCGGCATCGACATTTTCGTCGAAGTGCCCGGCAAGGCTCGCTCTGCGAAAGAGCTCCGTCGCGGCCCAGTGCCACGGAATCGGCGCACTCGTGAGCGAGAGCGCGAATGCTGCTCGCTCAACGTCACCATGGACGCGAGCGATATCGCGGTATCTTCGGTGAGCATCCTCTAACATTGTCGGCGCCGTTGGCGCGATGGACCAAACCATTGCACAGCGCTCGACACGCAGCGTTCCCCCAGGAGGTCGCCGCACAGCTCACGGACGGAGTGCGCCGCGGCAATCGTGCAGCTCTGCCCACGAACTGGACGGCCATCGAGTTTCGTCGCCCTCTTCGGCAGAGGAGGCGCCTTGCGATTCGACGACGTTGCCCTCCGAGGAAGACGAGCCGTCAGCGGACGCTCAATGCGTCGACAGCGGCGTCAGCGTCGATTACGACAACGGAAAAAAGACCCGCTCATAATGGGCCCGCGAAATGGGTAGCTCGCCAAGTCATCCAGCGCAGACCCCGATCCTCTTGCTGCGGCACGCGGCCGCGTCACTGTGCTCCTCGCTCAACTTCAGGGCTGCGCTGCTCGCGCCTCGAGCAAAGCCTCGCCGCGGTCTCGGCCGAGCTCCTCCTCGGCGTGCTTCAGCACGCCTTCGTCGTCGCGCCTTGGTCTGCTCGCGCCTCTTTGGCGGTCTCGGTCCGAGCTTATAGGCCGGCTCTTATCCATTCGCGCGCCCGCAACAGCGCGCCCGCAAAAACGGACCCGCAACAGCGCCGTCAAAAGAACGGACCCGCAACAGCGCCGTCAAAAACGGACTTGCAACAGCGCCGTCAAAAACGGACTTGCAACAGCGCGCCCAAGAGAACGGACCCGCAACAGCGCGTCCGCAAGAACGGACCCGCAACAGCGCGCTCAAAAGCGCGCCCCGCAACGGCGCCTCCATAAGCCGCACCACTCGGGCGCGAGACTACACTGTTGCCTGGCGCAATGCGGATACAGTCGTCCGTCACAGTTTACTGTTGTTCACGGAAATGAGTGACGCTGCGGTGCACAGGTGAGATCGGAAGATCAGGTGTGGAGGACTCCGCCGCGCCCATGAAGGGCGTTTTTTGCGGGGTTTGGTGGGGGAGAGATATTAAGTCTCGGTTGGCACGGACGTTGCTGGAACGGCCCGCAGGGTAAGGAGGACTATTTC
The DNA here is from genome assembly GCA_966250485.1 of uncultured Sorangium sp. Taxonomy (GTDB): domain Bacteria; phylum Myxococcota_A; class Polyangia; order Polyangiales; family Polyangiaceae; genus PMG-095. The sequence goes on from CBINHN010000006.1 coordinate 3,962, forward strand.
ATGGATCGACGGACGTCCGCGTTGAAGCTCTGGATCGCCTGCGCACCGCTCTTGGTCGCGTGCAGCTCTCCCGAGAAGGAGCCGGTATCGGGTCAGCAGCTGGCATTGACGGCCGAGCAGAACGTCGAACGCGCGCTGCGTGGCGCGCATCAGGCCGGTTCGTTCATCGCGGACTCGGCCGTGCTGGCCAAGGCGCTGAGCTCTGGCTCGAAGAAGGACTGTTACTCGACCCCCTGCGCGGTGGGCACGCAGTGCCCGGAGGTGGATTGTCAGCCCGAGGACGCCGTGACGGTCGCTGATCTGCAAGATGATCGCGACGAGCTCGGCGACTCCATCGACGACTTGATGAAGGTGCTGCGCGAGGAGGTGTTCACGCCGCAAAATCTCGAGGCCGAAGACGGTGACGGCGCGACGTACCTGCTCGGTCCGGACACCCTGTGCGAGGCGGACAGCGCGAGCGGCTCGCCCGTCACGCCGGGTAGCGACGCTGCTCCCGCTCCAGAGTCCACGCTCGACGCTGATTGTGTGGAGAACGCGCAGAAGCTCCAGCCTCGCCTACGCCTGAGCCCCGCGGGCAGCGGCGTGAACGTCGCGCTGCTGCTCACCGCGCAGCGCCGAAATCCGGTCACCTTCGAGCTCGGCTCCGATGATGTCGGCGTGGTGGTCGACCTGGGCGAGATCAAGGCCGCCATGGACGCCAGCGGCGAGAGCAGCGACTCCTTGGCCGCCCTGAGCGGTAAGGTCGAGCTCGAGCTTCATCGCAACGCCGAGCGAGACTACAGCTTTCGCGTCAATGTGCTGAGCCCGGTCGCCCTGGGCGTACTGGATGATTTGCAGCAGCGCGTGGACGTCGCGCTGGGCGCGACCTCGCCGGCGTTCGAGCTGCGGCTCGACGGTAACGCCCGCAAGGTGAGCGGCAATTACCACGTCGGAGCGCTGAGCGTGCACGGCCCGCTCAACGCCTTCCGCGAAAACTTCGATGACGACGAGCCGGTGGCCGCGGGGACACCCGCAACGGAGAAGACGTACACGGGCGCCATCGACGCGCTGCTCGCTGGCCTCGACGGCGGCGTGACGCTGAGCGTGGACGGCAACGAGGACAAGCTCGCGCTCGTCGGCTTGGGGCTCGGCGAGCAAGCGTCGACGTTGAAGTTCGACGGCGCCACCGTGGCGCAGGTCGACCTGAACCCGAACGCGGGTCGCCACTTCGATCTCGCGCTCGAGAAGGTGGGCGACGAGCAAGTGGCGATGACGTTCTCGCCGACCTTCGATCTGAACGTGCTGTTGAAGCTCGCGCCGCTCGCCAATCAGCTGACGAATATCCCGGCCTACGCGCTGGACGACACGCTGCGCGTCTGGTTCGACGGCGCGAACCCGCGCATTCAGAGCGAGCCGGATCAGCTGCGCGTGCTCTCCGGGACGCTCAAGGTCAGCAGCCGCGCCGTGCCGCAAGCGGATATCGAGGTCCCGAGCGGCAGCTGCTTGCTGGACGCACCGAGCGGCACGCCCGTCGCGCACGAGCTGCTCAGCGAGCTCGTCGCGGGCACCTGCAAATAGCGCTCACGCACAGCGCGGCAGACGCCCCTGCCCCCTCGGCAGCCGAGGGGGCAAGGCGTTGACGAGCGCCAATATTATGTCTTCTTCGCGCGCAGCTTGAGCTGGATCAAAACGTCGTCCTTGATCAGATCGTCGGGCTTGCCGGGGTAGACGATGCCGAAGTCCTTGCGGTTGATCGCGAACTCCGAGTCGACCTCGGCGCTGTCGCCGTTGACGCGAATCTTCGCGGGGAAGGTGATCGACTTGGTTACGCCGTGCAGCGTCAGGTTGCCGCTGACGGTGTGCGTCGCGCCATTTTCACCGCCGGGCTTGATACCCGTCGACTCGAAGGTGGCCTTCGGGAACTTCTCGACATCGAAAAAGTCGGCCGTCTTCAGGTGACCCGCGAGCTTCTCCGGCTCGATGCTCAGCGACGCGGTGTCGATCTCCACCTTTACTGAGCTCTTGGTCGGATCGTTGTCGGCGACCTGGACGGTGCCGCGGAACGTCTTGAAAGAGCCCTCGTGCTTGGCGGTGATCTTGGCGCCGACGAATTTCAGCTCGGAGCCGTCGTTGCTGAAGACATAGGTGGCGGCGCCGGCGGGCGCGGCGAGCGGCGCGGCGCTGGCGGACGTTACCGTTGCCTGGGTCTTGCCCTTGGCGGGGTCGGTGTTGCACGCAACGACACACAGCAGCACCATCGTTGCGGAGACGAGTCTTTGCAGCATGAATCCTCCTCGGTCGCGGCATCTTCCCCTGGCCGCGCGCCAAAGCACAACGCCTTCTTGGCGGGCAAATCGCCGCTACGCTGGACTCCACGCCAGCTGCGCTAGGCTTCGCGCGAATGTTGGCCCCAGCCGAGGGACGGTCGCGCTCCTTGAACGAGAGTCCTGGACAAGACGAGCTCACGCCCGCGCCGACACGCGAGGTGATTCAGGCCGACGCCTTGCGCTGGCTGGTGGAGCAGCCCGCTGCCCCGCAGACCAGCGTGATCACGTCGTTGCCGGACGTCTCGGAGCTGCCGGAGCTCGGCTTGGACGGCTGGCGCAGCTGGTTTTACGACGCGGCTTGCCAGGTCGTCGGCTGGTTGCCCGCTGACGGCGTCGCGATCTTTTTTCAGAGCGACATCCGCTATCGCGGCGTTTGGGTGGACAAGGGATATTTGGTGTTGCGCGCGGCGGAGAGTCTGGGTGGGCAGCTTCTCTGGCACAAGATCGTGTGCCGTCGCGCGCCCGGCACCATCACGCACGGGCGCGCCAGCTATTCGCATCTCATTTGCGTCTCGCGCGTCGCGCGCGACGCGCCGAAGCGACCTGGGCCCGACGTGTTGCCCGACGCCGGCTTCATGCCGTACCCGAAGGCGATGGGCGCCGAGGCCGCGCGCCTCGCCTGTCGCTTCTTGCTCGACGAGACGCCCACGCGGCTGGTGGTCGACCCGTTCTGTGGTCGCGGCACGGTGCTCGCGGTCGCCAACGCCTTGGGCCTGAACGCGCTCGGCGTGGACCGCAGCGCGCGCGCTTGTCGAGCCGCGCGCGGCCTGAAGCTGTCGGATCAGCGCGTCGACGGCGCTTGGCAGCTGCTCCCGGACGCGGGCTCGTAATGCGCTCCACGACCCCGCGCGATCTCAGCGGGCACTGCCCGCGCTGCATGCTGAACGACGCCATTTGCTTGTGCGCCGCGCTGCCGCGCGTCGAAACGCGCACGGAGGTGCTCATCATCCGCCACGCCGCGGAGCTGCGGCTCACCAGCAACACAGCGCGCTTCGCGGCGCTGTCACTGCCGAACTCGCGCATCATCGAGTACGCCGGGCGCCATCATTTCGATGACTCACTGCTGCGCGAGCCCGGCGCCGTGCTGCTCTACAACGCGAGCAACGACCCGCGCCCGGCGCGCTTGGAGCCGCCGCCGCGGCGGCTGATCGTGCTCGACGGCAGCTTTCGCCAAGCGCGGCGCATGTACAAGCGCATCGTGGCGCTGCGCGGCATCCCGGAGCTCGCGCTGCGCGCGCCGACGGTAGCGCCGCTGCGCTTGCGACAACCCCCACACGCCGAGGGCATGTCGACGCTGGAGGCCATCGCTCACGCGCTGGAGCTGCTCGAGGGCGCGGAGCGAGCGGCGCCGCTGCACGCCCTGCAAATCGAGCTCGTGCGCCGCATGGACGCGCTGCGCGGCCGCCGGCGCGAGCTCAGCGCGGGCGCGTGAAGCGCGGCGGCGCTCACAGGCTCTCGGCCAGGCGCTGGCAGATGGCCTGCAGCACGCTGAGCCGCGCAGAGTGCTTGTCTTCGCCGGAGACCAGCGTGAACGGCGCGTACTCGCTGCTGCAGCGCGCGAGCATCTCCGCGGCCGCGGCCTCGTACTGGTTGCGCTTGTCGCGGTTGCGATAATCCTCCGCGGTGATTTTGTGTTGCTTCCAGGGCTCGCGCTCGCGCGCCTGGAAGCGGCGCAGCTGCTCTTCGGGGCTGACGCGCAGGAAGAACTTCACGAGCACGATGCCGTCGTTGACCAGCTCGCGCTCGAAGTCGTTGATCTCCTTGTACGCGCGCCCCCACTCGGCGCGCGTGGCGAAGGCCTCCACGCGCTCCACGAGCACACGCCCGTACCAGCTGCGATCGTAAATAGTGACGTGTCCGCGCCGCGGCAGGTGCCGGTAGAAGCGCCACAAGTAGTGGTATTTGCGCTCCTCTTCGCTGGGCGCGGCGACGGGGATCACGCGGTAGTCGCCGGCGTCGAGCGCGGGCACGATGCGCCGGATGGCGCCGCCCTTGCCGGCCGCGTCGTCGCCTTCGAACAGGAAGATCGCGCTGCGCCGCCGTTTGCGGAGCCTTCGCGACAGCGCGTTCAGCTCAGCCTGGAGCTTCGGGATTTCGGCGGCGTACGCGCCCTTGTCGACCTTTTTGCTGAGATCGATGCGATCCAGGATGGTGATGGGATCTTCGCGTGGCGGCTCGGGCTCGTGCGGGCCGCTGACGCGCGGGCTCTTCAAGCGCGCCTCCAGCGCGTTCAAGAGCTCTTTGGCCGCGGTCACGTTGCGGTAGCGCTCGTCCGCGGCCTCGATCAGCGCCCACGGCGCGTGCCCGCTGCTGGTCTCGCGCACGGCCTGCTCGCTGACGGGTAAGAAATCATCGTAGCGCGCGTGTCGCTTCCAGTCGGCTCTGCTGACGCGGTAGCGCGCGCCGGCGTCGGCCAGCTCTTTCAAGCGGCGCCGCTGCCGCTGCTTGGAGACGTGGAACCAGAGCTTGATGAGCAGCGCGCCGTCGTCGCTGAGCAGCCGCTCGAAGCGCCGCACGCGCTCGAGCTCCTGCTCGAAGCGCGCGCGGCCGAGCCGGCCCAGGGCGCGCTCGCTGATCGGGCGCGTGTACCAGTTGCCCAAGTACAGCGCGATGCGCCCGGCCGGCGGTAGCCAGCGAAAATAGCGCCAGTACTCCGGCCGCTCGCGCTCCTCCTCCGTGGGCGCCGCGTAGACCTCGTTGACCAGGTAGCGCGCGTCGAGCCACTCGTTCAAGAGGTTCGCCGTCTCGCGCTTGCCGGCGCGATCTTCACCATTGATCAGCACGAGCACCGGGAAGTCGCGCTGCTCGAGCTCCGCCTGCGCCTGCAACAGCCGAGTGCGAAGCTCCGGGACCTGTCTCTCGTAGTCGGCCTTCGAACACTCGCGCCCAAGCTCGACCGTCTCGAACATCCGAGCAGTGTAGCGGGTGGCGGGCGCTGCTCCATGGCTCAGCGTCGCGGGACGGTTGGTTGCAGCTGCAGGCGCGCCCGAGTGTGGCGTCCGCGCAAGGGCGCCCACAGATATTGCTCGAAGCAGTACCCGAACAGTGAGTCGCAGTTCAGCGCCGCTGGCAGCTGCGCGGCGCGCTCCGCGTGCGCGGCGCGCGCCAGGCTCCAGTGCAGGCCGGGTCGCTCGTGATGCACGCTGTGAAGGCCGTTGTCGAAGGTGAGCCAGTTGAACCAAGAGTTCGTGAAGTTTCGGGAGTGAGCGTGCGCGGAGCCGGTCTCACAATCGATGTGCTGCACGTAGTTGGTGAACATCATCCACAGCGTCGCCGTCGCGGCCGGGCCCCCCACCGTCAGGGCGTAGACCAGGGCGCCGCGCGCGACGCCATGCAGCGCGAGGGCCAGCGCCAGCATCAGCGCGTGACCGAGCACGAGCGCGCACGTCTGCAGCAGCACGTCGCGGTACGTGGCTCCGCCGCGCTCGCGGGCGCGCCGCGCATAGCGGCTCACGACGGGGAGCTGCCAGGCCGCGCAACGAAACGGGTAGCTCACGGCGTTCCACAGTGAGTTCTGCGGCGAGTGGCGATCGGTGCGCGTGATGTCTCCGCTGCCGTTCACGTAGCGGTGGTGGCTCGCGTGGTGCGTCGGAATCCAGGCGAACAGCGGGCAGCCGTAGAAGAACGAGAGCCACGCCGAGTAGAAGCTGTTCCAGCGCGCTTCGCGAAACAACGCCAGGTGAGTGTGATTGTGGGCCAGCACGCCGCTGCAATACGAGCAGTAGAGCGCGAGCGGCACGAGCCACGGCGCGAGCTCGGGTCGCGCGTAGCCGGCGAGCGGCGGCAGCGGGAACAACGCGAAGGCCCAGAGCAGCGTGCGGCGATCGGCTTTGAAATGCAGATTCATGGCGTGGCTCCGTGCTAGGTTCGGGCGCCTGAAGCGCGCGTGCCGGTGTGGAAGAGCTTGCGGCGCGCGACGCTGCCCGACAATTCGCCTTCGTTTCAGGTTTCCAATGACTCGCCGAGCCACCGCCAAAGTCGCTAGAAAGCCGCCGCGTCAGCCGCGCGCGCGCGCGACCGTGAGCGCGATCCTGGACGCCGCGATTCGGGTTTTCGATCGAGAGGGTCCCGACGCTGCGACCACGTCGCGCATCGCGGAGGTGGCCGGCGTCAGCGTCGGCACGCTGTACCAGTACTTCTCGAACCGCGACGCGATCCTGGTCGCGTTGCAGGATCGCGAGCTCGAGCGCACCACGGAGATGATGAAGCGCGTGTTGACTGGCTCGGGCAGCGCGGCGGAGCCGGCCCTCGCGCGCAGAGTGGTAGAGGAGCTGTTGCAGCTCTATCGCGCGGCGCCCGCGCTGCACCGCGTGCTGGCGGTGGAGGGGCTGCGCCTGAGCGACACCGAGCGCGTGCAGGCCTTCGACATGCGCATCGTGTCCGTGATCCGCAGCTTCCTCGCGCTGGACGCCGCGCGCGTCGAGCGACAGAATCTGGATGCGGCGGCTTTCGTCGCGTATCAGTCGGTGCGCGCGACCATGCTCGCGTACCTGCTGGAGCAACCCCCGGGGCTGGACGACGCGGCCCTCGTCGACGAGCTGAGCGCGCTGATCTCTCGCTATTTGGTGGGCAAGAGTGATGTCTCGGCTTGAGTCACGCGCTGCGCCGGGTCGTCTGCGCCGCGCGACCACACGACACCCATAGGGCATACTGTGTCGCGCGCTGGCGGTGCTTCGCCCACAAGACAGCGCTGTCGCGCTCTGCGAAGCGCTGTGCGCAGCGTTCACGAGTGATACGGTTTGGCTAAGGCGACGGGACGCGCGCCGCGTTCCCGCGCCGCAGCAGCATGAGCCAAGCCGAAGCGAGCAAGCAGCCGCTGTATCAAGTCGGCCGGTACGCGATTTTCGAGCGGATCGCGGCGGGCGGCATGGCCAGCGTGCACCTGGCGCGGCTTTTGGGCTCGGAGGGGTTTTCGCGCGTCGTGGCGGTCAAGCGCATGCACCGCCATTTCCTGGAGAACAACGAGCTGAAGCGCATGTTCGTGTCCGAGGCGCGGCTCGCGGCGCGCGTGCGGCACCCCAACGTGGTGCCCATCCTCGATGTGATCGTGCACGAAGACGAGCTCGTGATCGTGATGGACTACGTGCACGGAGAGTCGCTGCTGGCGCTGTTGGTGGCGAGCTTTCAGAGCGGCGCGGCGGTGCCGCTGCCGGTCGCGGCCTCGATCTTGGTGGGCGCGCTGCAAGGCTTGCACGCGGCGCACGAAGCGCGCGACGAGCAGGGACGGCCGCTCGGCATCGTGCACCGCGATGTCTCGCCGCACAACCTGCTGGTCGGCACCGACGGCGTCGCGCGCTTGCTCGACTTCGGCGTGGCCAAGGCCATGCACGCGCACAGCGACACCAACCCGGGCATGGTCAAGGGCAAATTCTCGTACATGGCGCCGGAGGTGATCCGCGGCGCGCCCGCCACGCTGCACGCGGACATCTTCTCGGTCGCGACCGTGTTCTGGGAGCTGCTCGCGTCGCGCAAGCTCTTCAACCAAGGCACGGATCAAGAGCGCTTGCTGGCCATCATCGGCGGCGACTACCCGTCGCCGCGCACGGTAAATCCTGCGCTGCCCGCGGCGGCCGAGCGCATCGTCATGAAGGGGCTGCAGCCGAACCCGGCGCAGCGCTATCAGAGCGCGCTAGAGATGGCGATCGCGATCGAGCGCGAGCTGCCGCTCGCGTCACAGCGCGTGGTCGGTGATTGGGTGGCGCGGCTCGCGGCCAAGGTGCTGGAGCAACGCGCCAGCATGATCCACCAAATCGAGACCTCGACGATCGCGCGGCTGGGCTCGGTGCCGCCGCCGTCGCCCGCGCCGCGACCTTCGCTGTCGCCGATCACGGAGTATGCGTTGGGCTACACGCAGCCCGGCGTGTCCGAGGGCAAGCCGCGGCGCTGGCCGATCGCCGCGGGCGCTCTGGCGCTGCTCGGCTGCGTCGCGCTCGGCTTCGCGTTGCGCGGTGAAGCGAAGCCGCCCGTCGCGGCGAACGCCCCGCAAGCAGGGGCCAGCTCGCTACACGCCGCCGAGACTGCGCCGGTCGCGCCGCCAGCGAGCGCAACTCCAGCGCCCCAGAGCCCGCCGCAGCCCGCCGCCAGCGCCGCCACGACCGCGAGCGCCGCGCCGAGCTCGACGAGCGCGGCTGCTCCGAGTACGAACCTCAACAAGGCGAGCCCGGCTCCGCGCAGCGCGCCAGTTGGCAGGAAGACCCGCAAATCGGGCTCAGGCCGGGAGTTTCTACCCAATGAGTTGTGAGCCTCATCGCCGCCGCGCGCAGCGCTCGCGCTCCGCGCGCGGCGTGGCGCTGGTCTGGCTGCTCGCGGCGAGCGTCACCTGCGCGCAGGCGGCGCGCGCGCAGTCCGCCGCGAGCGAGAGCTTCGACGCCAAGACGGAGTTCGCGAACGGCATCAAGCTGTACAAGGCCGACGAGCCCGCCGCGGCCCTGCCGATCTTCGAGCGCGTCGCCGAGGCCACGAAGAGCCCCAACGCGTATCTCTACGTCGGGCACTGCCTCGATAAGCTCGGCCGCTACGTGGAGGCGCACCGAGCGTTCTCGGCGACGCTGAAGGCGATCTTGGCGCAGCCCGACGAAAAGTACGAAGCGACGCGCGAAGCAGCGCTCGCGCGCTTGGCGGCGCTCAGCCAGCGCGTCGCGAAGCTGGTCGTCTCGTTGACGGATACGCCGCCGGGCGTCGCGGTGACGGTCGACGGCCGCGCGCTCGACGACGCGCAGCTCGGCACCGCGCTCGTCCTCGACGCCGGACAGCACGAAGTCATCGCGCGCGCCGACGGCATGCAAAGCGTGACGCGCGGCATTTCACTGCAGCTCGGCGAGGAGAAGACGCTGGCCATCGCGCTGCGACCCACTCACCAGCCGAGCGCGGTGCGCACGGTGGTGCTCGCGCCGGCGGGCAATCCTGCCGCCGGGCGCTTGAAATTGCTCGGCTTCGTGGCAGCGGGCGTAGGCGTGGCCGGGCTCGGCGCGTTCACGGTGACGGGCCTGCAAGCGAAGGGCATTCATGACGAGCTCAAGGCGGCGTGCGGTGGCTCCGGCTGCTCCGACGCGGCGCACCAGAGCGACATCCAGCGCGGCAAGTCGCTGCAGACGCTGGCGAACGTCGGCTTGGCCGTCGGCGCGGCGGGCGTATTGTCGGGCGGGATCTTGCTCTATCTGGGCTATTCCAAGGCCTCGGAGAGCACGCCGACGATCGCCGTCTCACAGCGCGGCATGATGGTCGGCTACCGCGCGCGGTTCTTCTGAGCGGCGGCCTCGAGCTGCGGGAGCAGCCAGGTGGCGCCCGCTACGCCAACGGGCAAGAGCAGCACGCCGCAGCACGGCAACCAGAAGACCAACGAGAACGTCAGGCCGAAGCCCACGAAGCACAGCGGGCTGTGGCGCAGCAGCGCGAGCCGCGCGCGAAAGCCGCTGCCGCGCAGCGTCAGCGGATAGTCCAGGAGCGCCCAGGCCAACAGCAGCGAGCTCAGCACGAAGCGCAGCGGCACGCTGAGGATGGTCAGCGCCGGGAGCAGCGCCTCGAGCACGCTGAGCAGCGCGAACAACGGCAAGCCGACGAGGAAAGCGCCGGTCATGGCCCTGAGCGCGCACGACATTTCGGCGAAGAAACCCAGCGCGGGCCGCGGCGGGAACCGCAGCTGCCGCTCCACGCGCTCGACGATGCGCTCGAGCGCGGGCGCGCTGAGCGGCGGCGCCAACGCCACCGCCACCATCCAGCCCAGCGCGGCGACCGCGAACACCGCGAGCGCAGCGGCCACGTCCGCGCCGAAGCGCCCGACGCTGCTCGTGGCCTCCGGCAAGCGCGCGAGCAGCCAGGGGCGCGCGACGCGCAGGGCCAGCGCGACGAACGCGGCTTCCAGCACGGAGAAGACCAGCGCGGGGACGAGCGCCAGGGGCCACAGCTCAGGCTCCCTGCGGATGGCCTCGAAACCGCGGAAAAAAGCCTGCACTCCGGCGCCGAGCCCGGGCGCCACCGAAGATTCATCCAGCGAAGAGCCCGTCACGCTGACCTACGGTGACCCAACCAGGTCGAATTTCGCGCGCAGCGGCAGCTCACGGGAAGAGCCGCCGACGAAGACCTCGAAGGTGCCGCTCGGTACGTAGCGCGAGTGGGTCTCGCTGCTCCAGCAGCTGAACGCGCGCGGCGGCAGCTCGAGCGTGACGCGCTGGCGCTGCTTCGCGGCCAAGCTCACGCGCTCGAAGCCGCGCAGCACGCGCGGCGGCTCGCCCGCGACTTCAGGAAACCCCAAGTACAGCTGCGCGATCTCCGCGCCCGCGCGCTCACCGCTATTTTCGAGCCAAAAGCTGACTCGCAGCGAGCCGCGGCGCGGCCCCGGCGCGAGCTCGAGCTCGGAGTAGCTGAAGCGGGTGTAGGACAAACCGTGACCGAAGGGGAAGAGCGGCGTCGAGCCGCGCGCGTCGAAGCTGCGGTAGCCCACCGCGAGCTGCTCGCTGTACGGTACGTCGCTGAGCGCGGATGGGGCGGGCAAATCATCAGCGCGCGCCGGAAAGGTGACGGGCAGCTTGCCGCTGGGGCTCACGTCGCCGAACAACACGGGCGCGATCGCGTTGCCGTTCTCCTGGCCCGGGTACCACGCGACCAGCACGGAGCTGACCGCGTCGAGCCAGGGCATCAGCACGCCCGAGGGGACGTTCAGGACGACGATGGTTCGCGGGTTCACCGCGGCGACGGCGGCGATCAGCGCGTCGTCGTGCGCCGGCAACGCCAGCGTCGCGCGATCTACGCCTTCGGAGCTGTCCAGCGCGACGAAGATGACGGCCGCGTCCGCGGCGTGCGCGGCCGCGACCGCGTCGGAGAGCACGTCGCCCGCCGCGTAGCTCACGCTGACGCCGGCGCCGGCGCGCTGCGTGATGGCCGTGAGCGGTGACGCGATGTAAGGCGCGCGCACCGCCGCGGAGCCGCCGCCGAGCGCGAACGGCCGCGCGTGACCGGCGGCGCCGAGCACGGCGATGGACTCGACGTCTTCGGCGAGCGGCAGCGCGTCGCGCTCATTCTTGAGCAACGTGACGCCCGCCGTGGCCGCCTCGCGCGCGAGCGCGCTGTGCTCCTCCGAGGCCACGCGTGAGCTCGCGTTGCCCCGCGGAGGATTGTCGACGATGCCGGCGCGGATGAGCGAGGTGAGGATGCGCGTCGCCATGTCGTCCAGGCGCGTCGCAGGGACGCTGCCGTCAGCGACGGCGCTGCCCAACGACGAAAAGAAGCGATTGAGCGGCATCTCCATGTCCAAGCCCGCGTTCGCCGACTCCACGGTGCTGTGCGTCGCCTCCCAATCCGACATCACCCACCCCAAGAACCCCATTCCCTCTTTCAAGTCGGCGAGCGCGCTGGGCTGCTCACAGGCATAAACGCCGTTCAAGCGATTGTACGCGCACATCACCGCTCCGACGCCGGCGCTCACGCTGGCCTCGAAGGGTGGATAATAGATCTCGTGCAGCGTGCGCTCGTCGATCAATGAGTTGCCGCCGAAGCGGTTGGTCTCCTGCTCGTTGCCGACGAAGTGCTTCGCCGTCGCGACCACGCGCTGACTCTGAATGCCGCGCACGTCTCTGGCCGCGAGCTCGGCGACCAGGTACGGATCCTCGCCGAAGCCCTCGAAGTTTCGCCCGGCGAGCGGGCTGCGCGCGAGGTTCATCATGGGTCCGAGCTGAACCATCACGCCCTTGCCGCGCTGCTCGGCGCCCATGGCCGCGCCCCAGCGCTCGACCAGCTGACGATCCCAGCTCGCGGCCAGCGTGATCGGCGCCGGGAACGCCGTGACGTCGCTCAGGCGGGCGACGCCGGCTGGGCCGTCTTGCAGCGTCAGCGCCGGCAAGCCGCCGACCGCCGCGACGTTACCGACATAGGCACCAGAGGTGCCCTGCACCAGCGCCAGCTTCTGCGCGCGCGTCATGGCCGCGACCATCTCCAGCGCGCGGGCGCGCGCGGTGTCCAGCCCGCGCGGGGGCGGCAACGCGAGCTCGCTCGCGCTCAGCGCGCTGAGATCCAACGGCTCCGTCCAGCCGCGCGCGCCTGACTCACCGCCGTCAGCGGCGCTCTGGCCGCCCGTGTCGCTCGCCGTTTCGACGCTGGCGGCGCCGCCGTTCCCGCTGCCAGCGCGAGCTTCCTGCCGCGCGCCCGCCGCGCTCCCGCCGCCGCGGGCGCTGCTCGCGCGTTCGTTCGCGCCATGGTGGGCGGACTCGTCGCACGCCGCGAACGCCGCGAAGGCAGACAGCACCGCGATGGCCGACCGCTTCATCTCGCTCTTCCGCGCCGAGCCGACGCGCTACTCGCCCGCGCTCCGCGGAGTCGTGAATGCGCGCGCCGCGCCGTGCTCATAGACCAATCGTCCACCCGCTTCCCCGGTACGATAGCCGAGCGCGAGCACGAGTACAGCACCCAATGTCGCGCCCGCCGCCAGGCGCAACCCGCGCGCGGCGTCCCGGGCCAGCAGCGCGCTCACCATGAGCGCCAATAGCGCGATGGCCGCCAAGACGAAGTCGTTGGCGGCGGCTTCGTGCGTCTCGATCGCGGCTCGCGCGACGACGCTCAGCGCGCGCTCGGCGTCGAGCTGGCCGCTGCTGAGGGCCGCGAAGCCGCTCACGATGAGCAGCGTCTGGAGTGCGACGACCAGACCCCACGCGCGTCGCGGCAAATGTCCGCGCCACCAGGCCACGCACACGCTGGCCGCGAGCAGCGGAATCACGACGCTGAGAGCCAACGGGAGGTGAACGAGGCGCGGGTGCAGCGGCATCAGGCGGTCCGAAGTGACACGATCCGAGACTCATGGTAGCCGAGGCTGGCTGCCACCGGCAGCGGCCACAAAAGGAAACGTGCCATGGCGCTCAGTGAGTCACTCAAAAATCAGCTGACGGATCTGGTGCAAAAGCATCGAGTGCTCCTGTTCATGAAGGGCACGCGGCAGGCGCCGCAGTGCGGCTTTTCGGCGCAGGTCGTGCAGCTCTTGGACGCGCTCGACGTCGACTACGAAGACGTGGACGTGCTGCGCTCGCCCGAGCTGCGCGACGGCATCAAAGAGTTTTCGCAGTGGCCGACCATCCCGCAGCTGTTCATCGCTGGTCAGTTCGTCGGCGGCTGCGACATCGTGCGCGACATGAGCAGCTCGGGGGAGCTGCAGAAGCTGCTGGGCAGCGACGCGGCCGCGCCGGAGCTGCCCGAGATCAGCATCACACCGGCGGCGCTCGACGCGTTTCGCGGCGCGCTCGCGGAGTCGGGCACCGAGCCGCTGCACCTCAAGATCGACTCCGCGTTTCAGAACGATCTCTACTTCGGCCCGCGCGAGCCGGGCGACAGCGAGGTCAGCGCCAGCGGCCTCACGCTGCTGCTCGATCGCGCCACGCTGCGGCGCGCGAAAGGCCTGCGCATCGACTTCGTGACGGGTGAGCGCGGTGGCTTCAAGCTCGACAACCCCAGCGCGCCGCCCAGCGTGAAGCAAATCGCCGCGCCGGAGCTCGCCCAGCGGCTGAAGCGCGGCGAAATCGCGCTCTTCGACGTGCGCCCGGAGAGCGAGCGCGCCTTGGCGAGCATCGCCGGCGCGCGGCCGCTCGACGCCGACGGCCAAGAGTACCTGTTCGGCCTCGACCGCAACGCGCCGATCGCGCTGCACTGCCACCATGGCGTGCGCAGCCAGAACGCCGCGCAGCAGCTCATCGCGCAAGGCTTCCGCAACGTCTACAACTTACAAGGCGGCATCGACGCCTGGTCCGAGCTCGTGGACGCGAGCGTGCCGCGCTATTGAGCGCGCGCTCGACCTCTGACAAAAGTACGAGAGAGCTGGCATGTCCTCACACCCGACCAACTTCCAAGGCTCCGTCATCGACGCCGTGCGCTCCGCCATCGAAACCCAGGTGCCCGACTCGCGCGCCGTGGTCACCGGGGGCGGCGGCCACTACACCATCGAGGTCACCTCGCCGGCCTTCGCCGGCAAGAGCATGCTCGAGAGCCAGCGCCTGGTGTACGGCGCGATCGCTCACCTGATGAACGGGGACGCGCCGCCCGTGCACGCCGTCGATCGCCTGACCACGCGCGTGCCGACGACCTGACCCTCGCCTACTAGCTGCGCAATTTCGCGAGCTGCTCCATGCCGTAAGCGAGCAGCTCTGCGGCGCGCGCCTCCGAGCCAGCCTCCACGTAGCAACGCAGCTCCGGGGCGTTGCCGGAGGCGCGCACGTGCATGATTTCGCCGCCCTCGAAGGTCATGCGCAGACCGTCGAGGCGATCGCTGCTGACCAGCTCGCCGAGCGCCGGGAAGGCCTGCTGCATCGCGCTCGCCCCACCTGCGCTGAGCTCTTCGAGCCAACGAACGGCGCTGGCGCTCGGAAAATTTTGCAAGCGGTCGCTCGCCGTGAAGCGCGCGGGCAAGCGCGCCGCGAGCTCGGATAGCGCCACGTTCTCCTGCGCCGCCTGGCACAACAGCGCGAGCTGCAAGATCAGCGGATCGCGCGTCGGCAGCGGCGACAAGCGGCCGCCGCCGGGGACGCTGAGCTCGCTCGCTTGCAAGAATCCGCCGTTCGCCTCGTAGCCGACCACGCGCTCGGCGCCGTCGCGCAGCGCTGCCTGCATTGCCTCCACGACGAAGGGCGAGCCGATGCGCGTGCGCGTGGTGCGAAACCAGCCCGAGCGCTCGAGCACGCTGTTGCAATTGACGGGCGCGGCCACGAAGCTCGCGTTCAAGAAGCGCGCGGCCAGCACGCACGCGACGTCGCCGCGCATGAATTTCCCGCGCTCGTCGAACACGAGCGGGCGGTCGCTGTCCCCGTCAGTGGAGACCAACGCGAACAGCGCGTGCTCTTGCGTCCAGCGCAGCGCAAGCTGCGTGTCCTCCGGGCGAATCGCCTCGGTGTCCACCGGGATGAAGCGCTCCGACCAGCCGAGCTCGACCACGTCTGCGCCGAGCGCGCGATAAATCTCGAGCAGCAGCTCGCGGCCGACGGCGGAGTGGCCGTACACGCCGACGCGACGGCCGCTGAGCGCCCGTGGAAATGCGTCCAACCAGCGCGCGACGTAGCCGGCGGCGACGCTCACGTCGACTCCCAGCGGCGGCACGGCGACGCCCGGCAGGAACGCGCCGTCCGGCGTGAACAGCTCGGGCAGCTCCAGCGCTTGCTCGCGAATGCCGTGCTCGTCCGATTTCAGGATCTCGCCGCGCGAGGTGTTGAATTTGATGCCGTTGCGATCATCGGGGATGTGGCTGCCGGTGACCATGATGGACGGCACGCCGCGCGTGATGCCGGCCAACATCAGCGCCGGGCTCGGCACGCGACCGGCGTACACGACCGTGCGTCCGTGGTCGGCGCTCGCCCGCGCCACCGCTCGCAAGATGCGCTCCGTGCTCGGTCGCAGATCGCCGCCCAGCAGCACCTGCTCACGCTGACCTTCACTCTGCGCCACGTGCGCGAGGAACGCCCGCGTATAGGCGTACGCCACGCGATCACTGAGCGCGTCGACCAAGCCACGGGCGCCGCTGGTGCCGAATTTGACGCCTGAGCGCTCCATCAACTCACTGATCTGAATCCGAGTCATGTCTTGTTTCTCGACGAGCCGCGGGAGAGTGACCGCGCAGCTTGGTCGCCGTTGGCTGAGCCGTCAAGCCGAGCCAGGCGCGCGAGGTAGGCATAAAAATGCCTAAAATCGGCGTAACGGCGCGCGCTCGAGCGCGCTACCTCCATCGTCACTGGAAAGCGAGCGGAAACGCGCGGATCGCAACGCGTTGACCACGTGAAATGGCAATCGAAGCGTGTCTTGCGGGCGCGCGGAGACGACAGTTAAACTGCGCTTTCCCCGTACGATCCGGATCTGCGATGAAAGCTCTCCGACTTGGACTTCCGCTCTGGGCGCTCGTGTCGGCGTCGCTGTTCAACTGCTCCGCGGACAAGGCGCCCGCGCGCGGCCAAATCATGTTGGCCCTGCAGACGGACATGGCGCTGCCGCAAGACATCAACCGCGTGCGGCTGCAGGTGCTGAGCGAGCAGGGCCGCGTGGAGTTCGATCAGACCTTCACCGTCGGCGCCAAGGGACAAGCTAGGATTCCGGCCACGTTCGCCATCGTCGCTCCCGAGGGGCGCGCGGCGCGCGTGGAGGTGCGGCTGATCGGCTTCAACGCGCAAGGGCCGCGCACGTTCAACAAAACGATCACCACCGTGCCGCGGGATCGCATCGCGACGCTGCGCATGCCGATTCAATGGCTGTGCGACGACTCGGTGGTCGACCTGGGCGAGAACAGCTACGAGAGCAAGTGCGCGCCGATCGGCGACGAAGAGGCCGCGTGCCGCGCGGGCACGTGCCAGAAGGTGAGCGTCCGCGAAGACACGCTGCCGACCTTCGCGCCGCCCGACGTGTTCGGCGGCGGCAACGACCCCGATGACGCCAGCGGTCAATGCTTCGACACCGTGGCCTGCTTCAACCTGGGCTTGCGCGTCGTGCCGGACGAGCAATGCCGCGTGCAGCTCTCCGCGCCCGCTGCGCTGCCCATCAATTTCGCGTTGCGACCCAGCAAGCCCGATGAGGGCATTTGCGGCGCCGCGCACGATTGCTACGTGCCGCTCGACAAGAGTGAGCTGTTCGGCTGGACCGAGCTCGCCGCGCGCCCGGACGACGACGGCGCGGGCGGCGCGGATGGCGCAGGCGGTGAAGCCGGCGCAGGGGGCGCCCCGGCGCTGGGCGGCAACGGCAAGATGCTGCGCACCTTCCAGCTGCCGCCGGCGGTGTGCGAGAAAATATCAGAGGACCTGATCGCGTCCGTTCATGTAACGGGCGTCTGCGAGACGAAGACCGAGCGCTTGCCGGTGTGCGGCGACTGGTATTCGACGACCGTGACGCCCGTCAGGCCGATGATGACGGGCGGCGGCGACATGGGCTGCGCGGAGTTCAAGCCCGGCTCGCGCATCCCGAGCGTGACCGGAGAACGCGTGTTCGACGGTATGTTGCAGGTCGCCGGTGATCTGAAGGTCGCCGTCGACGAGCTGGCCAAGAGCACGTTCAGCGCCTGCGCCGGCGTGCTCGGCGAGCTGGGCGAGGACGCCCCGGAGACGCCGACCAACCCGAGCCCCACGGCCGTGAGAGATACCTGCACGGCTGCGTCGAACGCGCTCAAACAAGCTTCGCAAGCGGCGTCGGGCAGCAGCTGGTCGGTGCTGCTCAACGCCGCTCAGTGCGGCATCTCGATCGACGAAGTCAGCACCTGCGAGAAGACCTGCAGCGGGACGGACTGCGGCGCCTTGGCGCGAACGGACCAGCGCTGCGACGATCTCGGTGGCTCCTGCTCGCTGGGCTGCACGGGCGACTGCGGTGGCACGCCGCAGTCGCCCGTCGCGTGCAGCGGCAGCTGCAACGGTGTCTGTAGCGGGAGCTGCAGCGGCGGTTGCATTCACGAGGACGGCAGCGTCACCGAGGGCGACTGCGAAGGCTGGTGCAGCGGCACCTGTGACGGCACGTGCAGCGGGCTGTGCGCCGCCGAGATGACGGAGTGTGACGGCACCTGTTGGGGCGACTGCAGAGGCAACAACTCTGAGATGCTGTGCCGCGTAGCGCTGCGCAACGAGCGCTGTCTCGGGAGCTGCGGCACGCTGTGCGCGGCGGAGACTCAGCTCGGCGCGAGCTGCACCAGCAGCGCCGCGACGGTCTACGGCGTCGCGCCCGCGACGCTGCGCAAGGCGATCGACACGTACTATGCCGGCTTCGCCGACGCGGTGGGTCGCGCCGCCACCATCTCTGCAGCGGCCAGCTCCGTCGGTGAGCTGTTCGCGACCTTCGCGATGGAAGACGACGGCAAGGACGAGCACCGCAGCTCGTGCCTCGCGGAGGTGGGAAACGCGGTCAACGCTGCGTCGGCGCTCCTCACCGCGACGCTGGATGGCGCCAGCCGCGCCGCGAGCTCGGTGACTCCCGGTAAGGGCGACGCGCTGTGCGTGGAGCCCGCGATCCAATGCGGCGGCAGCTGCGTGGACCTGTCGAGCAGCGTCACCAACTGCGGCGAGTGCGGCCACGTTTGCGCTGCCGGACAGACCTGCGTCGATGCGAGCTGCACCTGCGGCGCCGGCCGCGCACTCTGCAGCGGCGCCTGCGTGAACCTCGCGTCTGATGCCCAGCATTGTGGCCAATGCGGCCGCGCCTGTGACGACGGCGATCGCTGCGCAGAGGGCGAGTGCGTCCCCAGCGCTGACGGCAGCGCTGAGGGCGGCGCTGAGGGCGGCGCCGGTGGCGGGGCGGGTGCGGCCGAGGGCGGCGCCGCGACGAGTGAAGGCGGCACCGGCGGCGCCGGTGACAGCCTCGGCAGCGACGGCTCCATGTGCCCGGTAGAACAACCCGAGACGAACGCCGATTGCACCGGCTACACCGGCGGCCGCTGCGTCTATGGAGGCATGTTCTTCTGCGACTGCCGTTGTCCCGTGGACTCGCCCGAGCCCTGTCAGTGGAGCTGCACGCTCGGCTGAGCGCGCCCTGAGAACCCGCCTCGCGGCTCTTACGACTCCGGCGCGCGTCGGCAGGCGACGCAGCGGCCGACGAGCTCATGAACGTGCTCGTGCAGCTCGAAGCCGTGGCGCGCCGCGATTTCTCGCTGCAGCGCCTCGATCGCCTCCGACTGAAACTCCACGACCTTGCCGCAGCCGCTGCAGATCAGGTGATCGTGGTGCTCGCGCTCGAACGCCGCCTCGTAGCGCTGACCTTCACGCCGCGTGAGCAGCGCCGGTTGCACCAGGCCCGTCTCCACCAGCAGCGGTAACGTTCGGTAAACCGTCGTCATGTGCGCTTCGGAGACGCCCTTGCTCTCGAGCGTCGCCAGCAAGTCGTCCACGTCGAAGTGCCCTTCGTACGTCAGCGCGGCGCGCACGATGGCTTCGCGCACGCTCGTCATTTTGAGTGCACGTTCGCGCAGTGCTGCGCGAAATTTTTCCAGCGCTCGCTGCAAGGTCTCTTCGCTCAGAGACGCGTTTTTGCGAATCGTTCGCACTTGAGTACCCTGAACGTTCCAGCTCGGAGGGTCAAGCATGGCAGGTAACGCAGCGTCAACTTGACAGACTCGAGAGCGCCGACTATTGGATAACGCGAATCATTTGCGTTTTCGATTAGCTTCCCTGCCGCAGCGCGAGAGAGACCTGGAGCATGATGTCCGCGAACGCTTCGCACCTTCGGGCGCCTTTCATTTGGGGATTGCTCGTGTTCGCCACGGCGTGCGGCTCCGACGCGGCGCCGAGCCCTCAGCTGCAGCAGCGCTCGGAGACGTTCGATGGTCCAATCGCGGATCTCGACGCGGGGTTTTTGCGCGAGTTCAACGACGGCGACATCGCGTTCGGCACGCCGCTGCGCGAGGCCGATGGCCTGGGTCCGCTCTATACGCGCAGCTCGTGTGACGCTTGTCACACCGAGGCGATCCGCGGTCCGGGGCTGGTGCAGAAGATGGCCATCGTCGAAGCCGACGGCGTGACGCCTGCCAGGGATCAGTCCGCGCTGCCGTGGGGCCACACCGTGCATCCGTTGACGGCCGGCGGCGCGAAGACGCCCATCGTTCCGCCGGACGTACCCAACTTGAAGGTGACGAGCCGCGTGGGACCGCCCGTGCTGGGTCGCGGTTACATGGAAGCGGTGCCGGACAGCGAGATCGAGCGCCTCGCGGCCGAGCAAGCGCAGCGCTCGGACGCCATCCGCGGCCGCGTGAACCGCCTGCCTTACGCCTCGGAGCCCGCGCGTGACGCGCGCTTCAACCCGTACCAGCCCGGCGACATGGTCATCGGCCGCTTCGGTTTGAAGGCCCGCATCGCGACGCTCGACGAGTTCACGGCCGACGCATTCCAAGGCGACATGGGCATCACCAGCCCGTACCGTCCGCAGGAGATCCCCAACCCCGACGGGATGCAGGACGACGGCAAGCCCGGCGTGGACGTTGGCTTCGCGAGCGTGGAGTCGCGCGCCATGTACCTGCGCTTGCTGGCCATCCCCGATCGCGATCAGGACGCCGAAGGCGCGCGCCTCTTCGAGCAGACGAGCTGCGCGGCGTGCCACGTGCCGAGCGTGCGCACGCGCGCCGACTACCCGGTGCCGAACCTCGCGGACGTGGACGCCTTCATCTACACGGATCTCTTGCTGCACGACATGGGCGACGAGCTCGCCGATGGCCTGCCCGCGGGCGCTGACACCGACGGCAGCGCGGGCTCACGCGACTGGCGCACCGCGCCGCTGATCGGCCTGCGCTTCAACCGCAGCTTCATGCACGACGGCCGCGCCAAGACCGTGGAAGAGGCGATCTTGGATCATCGCGGCGCCGGTTCCGAGGCGAACGACTCGGTAGCGCGCTTCGAAGCGCTGTCCGCGGCCGCTCGCGAGCACTTGCTCCGCTTCGTCGAAGGTTTGTGACGCGGCGGATTTTCAAAGTTGGAGAATGGATCGTGAATAGACTGGCCTATTTCGTGTTTCCGCTGTGCCTGGCGCTCTACGGCTGCTCGGACAGCGACGAAGCCAAGACCGACGCCGACTATCGGCGCGAAGCCACGAGCGGGATGCACGCCGCGCTCTTGGAAGACATCGAGCTGTTGAACAGCGCGGCAGAAGAGCTGCAGCAAGCCGCGCCCGTGGCGGAAGAGCGCGGCTGGGACGCCGACCTGGACGCCGACGCGATCGCGGCGATGAAGAGCGCTTGGATCAAAGCGCGCGGCGCCTACGAGCGCACCGAGGGCGCGATCGGGCGCTTGTTCCCGGACATCGACGTCGCCATCGACGCTCGCTACGACGACTACTTGGCGGATCTGCCCGAGGAGGGCGACACCGATCTGTTCGACGACGAGGGCGTCACGGGCATGCACGGCGTGGAGCGCATCCTGTACGCGAACGACACGCCGCAGAGCGTGATCGACGCCGAGGCCGCGCTGCCCGGCTACGTCGCCGCGCGCTGGCCGGAGACGCACGAGGAAGCCGCGAAGTTCAAGGACGCGCTGTGCGCCAAGCTCGTGGCCGACACCGCGAAGCTCGTGGCGCAGTGGACGCCGCAGCGCATCGACGTGGACGGCGCCTTCGCCGGGCTGATCGGCTTGATGAACGAGCAGCGCGAAAAGATCGTCAAGGCGGCGAGCTTCGAGGAAGAGTCGCGCTACGCGCAGCGCACCATGGCGGACATTCGTGACAACCTGGCCGGTACGCGCAAGGCGTACGCCGCGTTCCAACCCTGGATCGCCACCAAGCCGGACGGCTCGGACATGAACGGCACCGTCGAGCAAGGCTTCGACGAGCTCGAGGCCGCCTACGCCAGCGTCGAGGGCGACGCTTTTCCCGAGCCGCCGCCCAGCTGGAGCTCGGAAGAGCCGTCGGAGGAAGATTTGCAGACGCCCTTCGGCAAGCTGTATTCCTCCGTGTTCCACGCCATCGATCCCAACGAGGAGGGCTCGGTGGTGGCCGGCATGGAGCGCGCCGCGAAAGCGCTGGGCCTGCGTTAGATGTCCCGGCTTGGCTCGCGCTCCACGTTGCTCGCGCTCGTCCCGCTGTTGTTGCTGGCCGCGTGCGGTGGTCCGGCCGACGAGGACGAGGGCGAGGACGGCCGCAGTGACGTGTTCCTGGCCTTCGCGCAAGATTTCAGGGGCTATCACTCGTGGCACAGCTTCGACGTGACCTCCGGCGCAGCCGCCGTGGGCATCACCGACGGCAGCCAGATCGCGGCCTACATGAACGAGCTGCCGCCGCACGGCGGCAGCGAATACCCGATCGGGACCATGATCGTGAAGGAGGCCACCGGCGGAACGGAGAGCCACGAGATCTTCGCCATGGTCAAGCGCGGCGGCGGCTTCAACACCACCCTACCGGGTTGGGAATGGTTCGAGCTGAAGAACCTGGACGACGCGCAGGACAGCGTGACGGTGGTCTGGCGCGGTGTCGGGCCTCCCGCCGGTGAGAGCTATGGCGGCGATCCCAACGTTGGCTGCAACAAGTGCCACGCCGATTGTCAGGACGGTGTCTGCGCCAAGCAGCTCTCGCTCGACAACTTCTGAGTCCGGCCAAATCCGCGAGAAAATATGCGAATGAAGTACGTTTCTACGCTGGCGCTGTGCGCGCTGGCAGCCGCCATCACGCGACCCGCGTTCGCGAACCCGCGCCCGCTCCCGTTCACCTATCAACACGAGCAGCTGTCGAAGGGCGCGTCCGAGGTGGAGCAGTTCGTGGACTTCACCCCGGTGCGCGCGGTGACGAGCAACAGCGGCGACCCCGCTTGGTATGGCCTCACGCAGCTGCAGACCGAGTTCGAGCACGGCATCAGCGATCGGCTCGAGCTCGGGCTCTACGTAACGCTGGTGCCCTCGGTCGCCGCTGGCTTCGACCGCGTGCCGCGCGCGGGTAGCGGCAACGGCCTGAAGCAGCGCCTGCGCTACCAGCTGGCGCCGAGCGGCGAATGGCCCATCGACGTCGGCGTCTATGGCGAAGTGGCCGAGAACGAGCGCGAGCTCGAGCTCGAGGGCAAGCTGATCTTGCAGCGCCGTTTCGGCCTGCTGCGCGTCATCGCCAACGCCACCGTGGAACAGGAGTTTTACTACAACGGCGGGCGAGATCTGGTGCTGACGCCCTCTGCCGGCGTCACCTACGAGGCGACGCCGGCGGTGCAGCCCGGCATCGAGTGGTGGATGCATGGCGAGTATCCGGAGAAAGATCCGCCGGACAAGCGCCCGTTCGAGCTCGGCCCGCACCAATACATCGGGCCAGTGTTGCTGCTGCAATTCGGGCCGCTGTGGTGGACGACCGGCGTCTACGTCCGCGCCTCGCGCACGCGCCACACCATGAAGCCCGAGGTCGACAGCTTCGGCGCGGTGTGGGCGCGAACCATCATCGGCCTCGGCTTTTAACGGCCCTGAAAGCGGCGCTCCGCGACGACGCGAAACATGCGCTCGTGGCGATCTTCACTCCAGGTGTAGAGCGCGACGCGATCGATGATTTGCTGCACGCCGCGCACGTCGAGCGCGGCGGCCCAGGCGATGCCGGAGTCGCGCTGGGCGCGGCTGGCGTTGCGCTGCGCGCGCGCGAGCGTGACGTGCGCTCTCGGCGCGCGCTGCTCGCAGGAGACGAGCGCGGCGCGGCTCAGCGCGTCTCGGCGCGCCGCCATGCACGCCTCGACTTCTTCCCGGCCGAGCGCGAGCAGCGCGGAGAGCGCGGAGTACGACCGGGGCGAGCCCATCGGCACCACCTCGCCGAGCGAGATCGCGATGGGCGCCTGCGGCGCTGCGGCCAGCTGCTCGTCCAGCGCTGCGAGCGCGCGCAGCGCGGCCTGCTCAGCGCAGTCTCCCAGGAAGCTCAGTGTCAGGTGCACGTCTTGCGCGTGATAGCGGCGCAGCCCGGCCGGTGGGTCCGGGAGCTCGCGCACGAAGGTGCCATCGAGCGGGAACGCAAAGAACCAGTTCGGCCGCGGCATGGAGGTTGATTGTGACCTGAAGGGCGCCGCGACGGAGTCTTCAGCGAATCGCGCTCCACGCCCGGAAACCCTGGAAGACTGAGCGACAGAGAGCTCGAGCCGCTGGAAAAATCACCTCGCTGAGCCGCGCTGCACTCGCGCTGCGCCTGCGAGGGGGCATTAACGCTTGCCGGGGCGCGCTTCGCGCGATAGCGACCAAAATCTGATGCGCCTCGGAGCCTTGATCGTCGTCGCTACGTTCCTCGTCGCCTGCGGCTCGAGCTCGGAGCCGCCGCCCAAGGCGCCGCCGAAGGTCGCCGCGGCGAAGGCGAAACGCAAGCACAAGCACAAGCGCAAGGCCCCGCCGCCCTTTCCGTTACGTTGCGCGAGCAAGCGCGGCGAGTGCCTGCCGCCCGCGGAGTGGGTGCAGCGCTTGTGTGACGATATCTATCCCGATCTGGCGCTACATTTTTTCGCGCCGAACACGCCGTGGAAGCGGCTTTACATGCTGGCGCGCGCGGACGCCTTCAATGCGTCCGGCGGGATGTCTTTAGTAGGGGATCAGATGCAGCCCGGTGAAGAGGTCATCGCGCTGCGGCGGCGCAACAACGATGGTCCTTTGCGGGTGGGGGAGAACGCCGGATACGACGTGCTGCGCTGGAATGGAGCTTGCGCCACGATCCATGACGGTGATTTTTCGACGACGATGCCCGCAGAAGTCCGTCACGCCAGCATCGAATGGCGACGGCTGGGCCTCCCTCTGCGGCAAGCGCTGGAGGCCGAGCCCACTATCGGCCACATCTATGAGACGCGACACGCGAAGTGCAAGGGCAAGAGCATGGGAATCGTGTCCGCTGACTGCGAAAAATACGACATCATGTTGATCGATGAGGTCGTCCGTTACGTGAAGCGCGGCGGCAAAGTGCCACAACCGACCAAACTGCCGTGAGCGGCAGTATTCGAGTCGCTCTCGCCAGCTCACGACTGTTCGCGCGCCCTTAACGAGCGAGCGCGCAACAAAGACCAACCAGGCGCGATTTTCCTGCCAAGCCTCGAAGGAATGCGCACCTATTCGCGCTCGCGCGCGCTTTGTTCTTTGCGCGCTTGTCGCGAACGGGAATACTGAGTGCGCCATTCGGGTTGAAGAGCGCGTCGATGCTCAGGAGGCTCCCGCATGCAAGATGTGCGACATAAAGCGTTTCACTATGTCGTCGCCTTAGCCGTGGCGGCGGGTGTAGGAGGCCTGCGGCCGGGTTCGCGGCTGCTTCAAATCCCGGAGGGTTTGGTGTCGGAGGTGGTCGACGCTGTGGGGGATAACGAGCCGGAGTGGTCGAAGGACGACCGCCGGCGGGTGCTCTCGGTGTTGGCTAGCGATCCCCGTGCGGTCGTGCGCGTGCGCGTGGCGGAGACAGCGGGCGCGCTGATGCCAGATTTCGTCACCGAGGCAGAAAAGTTACTGCGCACGCTGGCCAACGATCACGCGCCGAGCGTGCGCGCGGCGGCCGCGCGCGGCCTAGAGACGGTGTTGGCGCGCGCGACGCCGATCGATCGCGTCGAGATCGTGTGTCAGTGGGCGGCGTCCGAGTGCGTCGCCGAGCGCGAGGCGGTCGCGCGAGCGCTGTCCGCCCGGGTCCCCACGCTCGTCACGGATTTGGTCATCGAGCAGCTGTCGCGCGACTCCAGCGCGTCCGTGCGCTTGGCGGCGCTGCGCGCCGCAGCGAGCCATTTCGACGAGCACCCGGGCGCGTACCGCAACGTGACGGAGCGTCTCAGCGTCGACAAGAGCCGCCGCGTGCGGCGTGTGGCGCGGCGTCTCAGCGCAGAGCTCGTGTAGCGCGGTCGCCAGCTCTGGCGAGGCGCGCTCAAGCGATGAGCTTACCGACCGCGCTGAGCAGCTGCTCGACCTTGACTGGCTTCACCATCCAGCCGCGCGCGCCGGCCTTCTTCGCGCGATCGATCATCGACTGTTGGACCTCGGTGGTGAGCAGCAAAATCGGGAGTTTGGGGCGGTTCCCCGCCGCCTTCAGGCGGTCGAGCATGTCGAGGCCGTTCAGGCGCGGCATGTTGACGTCGAGGATGACCAGCGCAAGGTCCGGATTATTCTCGATGCAGTCGAGCCCCTCGAGCCCGTCCCGCGCCTCGAGCACGCCGTAGCCGCCGCCCTCGAGCGCCGCGGACAGCTGGTTGCGAATGGTCTCTGAGTCGTCGACCACGAGCACGGTCTTTGATGTGACGGTCATGGCTCTCCTCTGATGCAGCGCGCTCAAAATAGCAGGATATCGCCTTCGCTCGGCACGTCTACCGTACCGTTGTACACGAAGATCTTGTGGTCGATGTCGCCGCTGAGCGTGACGGCGATCTCTCCGCGCAGCGTGCGGAAGGCGTACAGACTGAACATTGGACCGCGCTGGCGCGTGCGCTCCAGCGCTTCTCGCGAGATCACGCTGGGCAGACCGGTGTGCAGCGTGACACCGAACTGGAGCAGCCGGCTCTTTACGCGGCCGAGCAGCTGGTTCGCCATCTCGCGCACCCAATCACGGGCGCTGTAGGGTCGCGTGGGATCTTGGCGGATCAGGGCGAAGGTGTCCTGCGGGATACCCAAGGCCAGGCTGCCGGAGAAGCGCGGCGCGCTGAAGGTGATGGCCGCGGTGAGCTCATGAAACCGGAGCTCGTCCTGCTTGGTGCGCGCGCGATCCAGCGGCGCCACGGCGAGCCCGCAGGAGTGGAACAAGTCCACCGTCGAGCTCTGCATCAGCGTGTCGAGCACGGCGCGCGAGTCCGGCACGACCTTCCCGTCGAACGCGCGGGATGAACGCTGGCTACCGCCTTTCAAGGGGTTCCTATGGTGGGGCGGCCGTAGTGGTGAGGCATGGCGGACGGCTACTCCAGGATGCGGTCGACCTGCTCTAGCGCGTGCTGTTGCAGCGCGAACCGCTCGCGCACCTGCACCAAGTCCATCGTCGTCGTCGTCGACAGCGGCAGCTCCACCTCCGCGTCGTCTGGCACGCGCCAGCCCTCACTGGCGATGTCGAACACCATGCTCGCCGCCTGCGCGCCGAGCGCCGTGTGATCCGGCAACACCGCGAAGGTGCCGAAGGATTGCTCTGGCGACACCAGCGCGCCGACGCCGACGATGGCCGGCGACCAGGGCCGCTCATTGAGCTCCGGCAACCAGGCGTCGGCGATCAGGCGCGGCGTCAGCAGCCGATCGTCGTTCAGCACCCACACCACGTCAGCGCGGGTCTTCAGCCGACGCAGCGCTCGCTTCAGCTCTGAAGGGCTGGGATCGGCGCCCACGACCTCCTCGCTGAGCCGGATTTGCTCGCGGGCGGCGAGCGCGGCCTGACGCCGCACGAAGCCGCGCAAGGGCGCGCGCAGCACTACGCCGACGCGCTCGAGCGGCGTGGCCAGCACGCGGCGCAGGTTCGTGACCACCGTCACGAGCGGCACCTCATAGCTGATGCCGGTGGCGCTCCTCAGTTGTTTGTCGCGATCGAGGAACGAGGTCATCACCACCACCGCGGGCGCGTAGCGCTGCTGCGGATGCGCGCGCTGATAGCGGCGATAGGCTTCGACCGTGGGATTGTTCATCAGCACCAGCGCCGCCGGGCGGTGGCGCGCGATGCCCTCGGCGATCACGGCGGCCGCGTCCGCGCTCTCCACCTTGATGGCCACTAAGCGAAATTCACTCTTGAGCTCGTCGCTCAGCCCCGTCCACACCTCTTTGGTCTGCGTGGTCTCTGGCATGCACACCAAGATCACGGGCTGGCTGCCGGGGCCCGGCGTGCTGAACACCTCGCGGTACACCTGGCGCGTGGCGCTCGGCCGTGAGAGCTCGGAGCAGGCGCCGCTCGCCGCGACGAGCGGCAGCACGGCGAGCAGCTCTCTGCGCGTCAGCGCCATGCGTCGACCCCCAGCGCCTGCGCCAGCGCGGCGGGCAATTTGCCGACGCGCGCCGCGATCTCGTTGCCCGCGGGGCTGGTGCTCGCCAGCGCGGGCAGCCCTACGCTGGTGGCCAGCTCGCGCTGCGCGAGCGGCATGCGCGAGGCCGCGCGCAGCTCCGCCAGCAGCCGCGAGGGCAGCAAGATGGCGTCCACCTTGCGCATTTGTAGCAGCGGCAACAGGTCCTCTACCTTGGTGACGCGCTCGACCTTGGGTTTTGCGGAGAGCAAGCGCTGCACGAAATCGGTCGTGCCTTCACGGCCGAGCACGTCCAGCGCGCCGACAGCGGCGAGCTGCGCGCTGTCGGGCACCGCGTCCGCCGCGATCAATGAGTACTTCTCTTCATTCGCGCCGCCGCGCAGCCCGCGCAGCTTGGGCGCCAAGCCGCGCGCGGCGAGCACCAGCGGTAACGTGAGCACGGCGTCTTGGCCCTCGGCCAGCGCGCGGTCGAAGTCGGCGATACGACCTACGGCCGTCACTTCGATCCCGGGCAGCGCCTGGCTGAGATCATTCTGGAGCGCGCGTTGTTTGCGCGCGACGTGGAGATAGACGAGCAAGGTGGGCTGTGCTCCCGAAGCCGTCCGCGTCGCGGCCAGCGCGCTGCCGAGCGCCAGGCCGAGCGCCGCAGCCTTCGTGAACGACCGCCCGTTGGTCATCTGCTGCTGGCCCTGCTCGTTTTTCGCACGCGAACGGCTTCGATGTTGAGTGACTCGGCGCGGGCGGCTCAGCCGCCGATGCCGAGCGAGTCGAGGTAAGCGTTGTATTCGTCGACCTGATCGCTGCGCACGACGTCCAGGCCAGCGTCGAAGCGGCTGAGGTCGACCATGTGCGGAGCGATGATGTCACGGGTCTTTTCCATGCCGAGCACGTTGATGGAGTAGAGCACATACGGCACGAGATAACCCATGTAGTACTGACGTTGAGCATGGGTGGCCTTGATCATCCCGGTGCGCATGTAGGCCAGCGTCTCCGGCTCGAAATCGAAGCCGACGATGGTGACGTCGTCCGCCGTCTTGCCGGCGATTTCCGCGGCGCGCGCGCAGCGGTAGGTGGGGGAGAACATGCTGAGCATGCCCACCACGGGCGGATCTGCGCTCTGCAGCGTGTCCGACATGTACGCCACGTCGAGCTCCTCGCCGTCCGTGGCCCAGTTCGTCTTGCGCACGATCACGTCGTAGCCGGCGGCCTCCAACACGTCCTTCGCGCCCATGGTGCGGTTGAAGCCATCCGGCCACTCCGACTCCACGTCGTGACCGAGGATGAGCACGCTGCCCTGCTTGCCGGTCAGCATGCCCGACAACGTCTCACCCGCGGTGCGCCCCGCTTCGTAGTTGATGGTGCCGATATAGAGCTGGCGCTTGGAGTTGATCAGGTCACTGTCGATCGTCACGACCGGGGTGTTCAGGTCCACCATCGCGTCGATCTCCGGCTGCAAGTTGTCGGCCATCGGCGCGATGCCGATGCCGTCGTAGCCGGCGTCGCGGCGCTCGTGCATCAGCTCCGCCTGGCGGTTGCGCTGCTCTTCCTCCGTACCTTCCGCCGGCGACAGCACGACGCCGGAGACTCCCAGCTCGCCAAACGCGCGGTTGGCGGCGACCTTCACGGGCGTCCAGTAGCCGTCGAGCGTCTTCAGCACCACGCCGAGCTGCAGCGCTTGCGGATCCGTCTTTCCGATCTCGGTGACCAGCTGGTTCACGGTGCTCTCCAGCGCCTCGGGCTTGAAGGCGCTGTCCGGGACGTCGACGCGGGTCACCACCTTCTTCCCGCCGCCGTCGTCGGACGAGCTACAGGCCGAGAGAGTGAACACGAGGCTGGATAAAACGGTACAGAGTCGGAGCTTGAGTTTCACGGAGGTTCCCTTCGTTTTGCTGCGCTGGCGTGGTGATCGTCAAAAACCATGGGTGCAGATCGCGCGGATGCTGCCGGTGTCGATGAAGCTGTCGTTGCCGACGGCCCAAGTGTCGAAGACGCTGTGCTGCGCCGTGCCGTACTCGTTGAACTGGTACTCGGCGCCGGCGCCCACATAGCGCACGGCGGTGCCCAGCTGGATCTCGCTGAGCGGCGTGCGCAGCTCGCTCCAGCGCACGGGCTTCGCCTCGGGATCACCCAGCGCGCGGATCTGATCGCGCAGGGCGTGCGCGCTCGGAAACTTGCCGTCTGCCACCGCGCTCTGCTGCAAGCCGAGCGCGAGCAGCACCACGGCGTCGTAGTAGAAGTGCGCCGCGGGGAAGGGCCGATCGCCTTGCCAATAGTCGGCGAAGTGCGCGGCGAAGGCGTTGGCGTTGTCGCGCCGGCAGCTGATCGTGTCGTTCTCGCTCTGCGGGCACTCGCTCGGCAGGCTCAAGGAAGGCGCCAGGCCCTCGCTGCCGTTCAGCGTGCCGAACGGGATGTTCTGCAGGAAGGCGTCCGCGCGCAGCAGCGGGCTCAGGTACCAGTCGCCGCGCCGCCCCGTCACCGTCCACTCCGTGGCGATGGTCGAAGCGGTCGCCGGGTGCGCGATCAGCACCGTGCGCTCGGCGCCATAGCCGAAGACCTGCTCGATCTGGCGCAGGTAGGAGCTCTCACCGGCAGGGATCGAGATGGAGGGCAGCGACTGGCCCTTCAATCTGCTGAACTGGCTGGCCACGTCCGTGGCCAGCGAGGTGTTGAAATCATCGAGCGTCGCCAGCGTGTTCAGGCTGCGCGCGCCCTCACCGAAGATGTGACGCGCGATGCCGCAGCCGAGCTGCGCCATGGTCGGCGCGAGCCGCACCCAGCCGCCGCGCGTACCGGTCTGCTCGCTGGAGGGCGCCGCGAAGCCCGGCAAGATATCGAGGACGTTGAGGCCCTTGATGTCCGGGACGATGGCGTTCGCGAGGTTCGTCTCCTCCGGGCCGATTAGATATTGGACTTTGTCATTGTACAGGAGCTGCAACGCCTCCTGCATGCCGCGCTCGGATCCGGAGTTGCTGTCGCGCGTGACGAGCTGCAACGGCCTGCCGTCCACGCCCCCCGCGAGATTGACGTCGTGCACCGCGAGCAGCAGCGCTTGCTCTAAATTACGGCCGATCGCCGCTTCCTTACCGGTGAACGGCAGCAGCGCGCCGACCGTGATCGGCTCGCCGCTGGCCTCGCTGGCTGCCGGCTCGCAAGCGACCCCGCACAGGGCAGCGAGCAGCAAAAGGCTGGAGGCTCGAGGTGACGCCGGCACGTCAACTCGAACGGATCCCTTTAACAGTGAATTAATATGTCGTATTCGGTTTCGTCAACGACAATCACGAGACTCCGCGCGCGCACGATGTAGCGCCGCGGCGCACATGCGCGTGACGGGCGAGCGCGCGCGACGCTGCGTTCGCGCTCACGCCGATCAGTAGGTGTGTGAGACCTCGAAGAAGAGCTCGGAGGGCGCGAGCGGGTACTCGAACCCCGAGAAGCCCGGATCCGGGCCGCGCGTCACGAGCAGGTTGCGCGAGCGCAGCGCGAAGCGCGATTCATGACCCGGGATCAGGTACACCTCGCGCGTCGAGAGCGACATATCGAGCATCAGGTACGTGGGCAACGAGAACGGCTCGCCGCGCTCTACGATGCTGGTGTCCGCCGCGCGGCGCGGTCCGACCAGCATGCCCTCCGCGCCCAGCTGCAGCGGTACGCTCGGCGTCGAGGGCACCGAGACCGTGGCCCCGGCGCGCGCGATCCAGGGCGGATACGCGACGTTCTTGCTGCCCACCAGGTTCGCCACGTAGCCCTCCTGCCCCAGGCTGCGGGTGGACGCGACCAGATCGAAGGCCGCGTACGCGGCGTAGTCGTGATAGTGCGACACGTCGGCGCGCGTCTCCCACGACAGCGTGCGCTGGCTGGCGACGTTGCGCGCCGTCTGGTTGATACCCTGCGGGGTGAACTCGGCCTTCTCCAGCAGCCAATTGTAAGAGACCGCGGAGCTGACGCCGAAGAAGCGGCTCGGCTTCCACGACATCTGATACTCGAGCGTGCGGATCACCTGTGGCCGCAGGTGAGGATTTCCGATCACGTCCCCCAGCCGCAGCGGCACCGCGTGCGAGAGGTATGGAGAAGGCGCCTTGAACGCCGTGCCGTACAGCAGCTTGGCGACCAAGCTGCGCGACCAGCGTGAGGTCGCGCCGACGCGGCCGGTGAGCTGCCCCCCGTACTCGCTGTGGCGATCATAACGCACGCCGCCGTTCAGCTTGAGCCAGGTATCGAGCAGCGCGTAGCTGGCGTTGACGTAGCCGCCGACGTCGACCAGGTCGAACGCCGGCGCGCCCGCGCGCGTCTCCGGCACTTGCGCGCCGGTCATGGCGTCGATGCGCTGCGGGTTCCCGAGCTCCTCGCGGTCGTACACGGTCTCCGCGCCGGCGATCACGCGCAGCGCGCGCGAGGGCGACCAGCGCGCCTCCAGGTTGCCGTCGACGCCGCGGTACGATGATCTGCGCTCGACGTAGAACAGATCACTTGCCACCTCGACGCGATCGGCGGGCAGCACGCCGCCCTGGAAATAGGTGCTCGACAGCGCCAAATCGAGGGTGCGGCTGGCGTGCAGCAGCGCGTCGAGGTTGAGCCGCAGCTGGCCCAGCGCCACGACCGTGCCGCGCGGGCGTCCGGCGCTGTCGCGGCCGTTGGTGAGCTGCGCCCAGTGCGCGAAATCTCCGCCGCGCTGCAACCCTGAGGCGTAAGCGCTGAGCACCACCTCGCCGCGCTCCGCGTCGCGATACCCGACGCGGCTCTGCAGCACCAGCGAGCGCCGCTCCAGGTTCCGCGCCGTGCGGCGCAGCCCGATGTCGCTCGGCAGGCGCGGCGCGGGCGACTCGCTGGGCAAGGACAAACCGGAGCGATCGCTGCGCTCGCCGGCGGCGCCGAGCATGAGGTCGAAGCGGCCCCAGCGCGCGCCCCCGACGACGTCGAAGCGGCCTCCGGGGTTGCCCTCGGTCACGCCGGCGGCCACGCGCGCGCGGATGGGCCGCATGTCCTCCGGCTTCTGCGTGATGATGTTGACCACGCCGAGGAAGGCGTCGGCGCCGTACAGCGCCGAGACGGGGCCGCGGATGATCTCGATCTGCGCGACGGACTCGAGCGGCACGAGCTCGACGCCGAGCCAGTTGCCCGAGGTGGTGCGGTACGCGACCGAGCGGCCGTCGATCATCACCTTGATCACGCCGCTCTCGGCGCCCAGCCCTCCGGTCATCCCGCGCACGCCGGCGTTGGGCAGGATGTGATCATCGGCCAGGTAAAAGCCGACGGTGTGGTTGAGCACGTCGGCGACGCTCTGATAGCCCCAACGCTGGATATCCGCGCGCGTGACCACCGTGATCACGGCGGGCGCGTCGTCCACGCTCTCGCTGGTCTTCGTCGCGGTCGAGACCTCGACGTTCAGCAGCTTGACCAAGTCCAGGTCTTCGACCGCCTCCGCCGCCTCCGTCTCGGCCGCCGATACGCGCGCGCTGCCGAGCGAGACGGCGAGCAGCAAACCGAGACCGAGAGCTCGTTTCATCAGTGTGTGCCGCTCGTAGGCGGGTCAGCTCGCGAGCTTGGTGACGGCGCTGATCAGCTGGTCCATCTTGACCGGCTTGACCATCCAGCCGCGCGCGCCCGCCTTCTTGGCGCGCTCGATCATCGATTGCTGCACCTCCGTGGTGAGCAGCAGCACCGGCAGCCCGGCGTTGTTGTTGCCCGCCTTCAAGCGCTCCAGCATCTCCAGGCCGTTCAGGCGCGGCATGTTGACGTCGAGGATCACGAGCGAGAGCTCTTTGTTTTGTTCGATGCACTCGAGGCCGTCGAGGCCGTCGCGCGCCTCGAGCACGGCGAAGCCGGCGCGTTGCAGGGCGGAGGCTACTTGGTTGCGGATGGTCTCGGAGTCGTCGACGAGCAGTACGGTTTTTTGTTTCACGATGATGCTTCCTTGGCGGGCAGCGGACTCAAAAGAGGATGACGTCACCCTCGCTGGGTACGTTGGTCGCGCCGCTGTAAATGAAAATGTTGTGGTCGATGTCACCGCACAACGTGACGATGATCTCGCCACGTAGCGTGCGAAAGCCGTAGCTGGCGAAGGCTGGGCCGCGCAGGCGCTGGCGCTCCAGCGACTCGCGTCCGATCACGCTCGGCAGCCCGGCGTGCAGCGTGACGCCGAACTGCAGCAGGCGGCCCTTGATGCGCCCGAGCAGCTGGTTGGTCATTTCGCGCACCCAGTCGCGGCCGCTGTAGGGCCGCGCCGGGTCTTGCTTGATCAGCGCGAAGGCCTCGCTCGGCACCGCCACGATCAAGCTGCCCGTGAACCCGGGCGCCGTGAAGCTCACCAGCGCGGTGAGCTCGTGGAACTTGAGCTCGTCGTCCCTCACGCGCGAGCGATCGAGCGGCGCTACCGCCAGCCCGCAGGAGTGGAACAGATCCACCGCGGAGCTTTGCACCAACGTATCGAGGACGGCGCGGGTATCTTGCATGGCGCGCTCCGTCAACCTGCCGCCCGCGCGGGGAGTGAGTGGCCGTCCGCGCGCCGGGCTTTCCCGCTGGCGCGATCCTTCGCGCTCCAGGGGAAGCGGATCAAGAAGGTGGTGCCCACGTTGCGCGCGGAGCGCACCTCCAGGCGGCCGCCCATGCGCTCGATGCGCTGGCGTATGGCGGCCATGCCGACGCCGCGGCCCGAAGCGGCGGTCACGCGCGCGCGCGTGGTGAGGCCGTCGCTGCACAGCGCCGCGAGCAGGTCCTCCGGGGTTTGATGCGGCAGAGCGCGCGCCTTGGCCGCCGCGGCGATGGCGTCCCAGTCGATGCCGCGCCCGTCGTCGCCGATCTCGAAGCTCAGCGTGGTCGCGTTGGTATACGCCTTCAGCACCAGCGTCCCTTGCCGCGGCTTGCGCAGCGCTTCGCGCTCCGCGGGCGTCTCGAGCCCGTGATCGACCGCGTTGCGGATCACGTGCACCAGCTCCGAAAAGAACGGGCTCCAGGCGTCGGCGTCCAGGCGCACGCCGTTCGACTCGATGATCGTGCACAGCTCGCCTTTGTCCAGGCGACGCGCGAGCGCGGTAGCTTGCTCGGCCAGGCGACGCAGCGGGCGCTCTACCGACTCGAGCTGCCAGGACAGCAGCTGATGCAGCAGGTCCTTCTCGACGACGCTGTCCGCGGCCAGGCGCGAGACGAGCGAGGAGTACTCGGCCTCGGGCACCTCGATGACGCGCTGATCACGCAGGCCGCTGAAGCTCCCGATGTGCTCGCTGACAGCCCTCCAGCGCGTCGCCAGCTCGCTCAGCGTCTGCTCGGACAGGGCGTTCTCTTCCGCCAGCTGCTCTTCCAGCGCGTGGCACAGCCGCGCCACCACGGTGAGCCCCATCGACGCGGAGTTCCCCTTCAGGGTGTGCAGCGTGCGCTTCAGCACCACCAGGTCCTCGTCGAGCGCGTGGTTGCAGATGTCATCCACCATCTGGCTCGCGTCGCGCAGGAACAGGCCGAAGCCGCTGCGGTCGAGCATCAGCCGCTTGAAACCCTGCATCAGCTCGGTCTGATCCGCCTCCTCGCGCTCGCGCGCCAGGCGCTCGCTGATGTCGGCGATCATCACCAGCACGCCTTCGAGCTTGTCGCCGCGGTGGAACGGCAAATAACGAAACGCGAAGGTGCGACCGTCGCTGCTCAGGCGCTCCGGCAGCTGTGAGAGGCTCACCTCGAGCGGCAGCACGTCTTCGCTGACCTGCTCCCAGCCGATGCGGAAGGCCAGCCCGAAGGCGCGCGAGATCTTGCCGAAATAGTCCCAAAAAGCGACGGGAGCGTCGTACTCGCCGAACCACTCTCCCACCACGCGCGAGCGCTCCAGCGCCATCAGCCCGTCGGGGCAGAGCGTGACGAAGCCCTGGTCGACGTTATCGAGCACGAGCCGCATGTCGCGGTTCTTCTGCTGCAGCGCCAGCGTGCGCTGCTCCACCTTCTGCTCCAGGGTGCGGTTCATCTCCTCCAGCTGCCGGTAGGAGACGTCCAGGTCACCGACCATCTGGTTGAAGGAGGCGCCCAGCCGCTCGAGCTCGTCGCGCGACTCGATCTTCACGCGCACCGCGCGGTCGCCGGCCGCGATCTTGGCCGCGGCCGCGGTGAGCTCGCTCAGCGGCTCGGTGATGCGCACGGCCTGTACGCGGCTGAGCAAGAACGAGAGCACGCTGGAGGCGGCGATCAACGCGCCGATCAGCGCGACGGTGTCCAGCAGGTGATGGCGCGCGTCCGCGGAGGCGCGCGCGAGCGCGTCCTGCATGCGCTGCGTCGAGAAGCCGTAGCGGATGGTGCCGATTAGCTCGCTGTTTTCGCCGAGCACCGGCGCGGTGACCTCGACCAGGTCCTGGCCCAGGCGCGTGACGCGGCGGACCGCGGCCTTGTCGCTGAGCAGCTCCGCCTCCGGGATTCCCAGCGCGCGCCAGCTGTCGGCGGCGAGGTTGCGCTCGCCGTCGAGCGGCGCGCCGCGCCGGCTGTACGCCAACGTCTCACGATCACTGTTGACGTACAGGCCGTACACCAGATCGTCGTCGCCTTGCACCGCGCGGTCGACCAGGCGCCGCATGTCCAAGAAGGCGTTGTCGAGCGTCAGCCCGCGCAGCGCCAGCGCGTGATTCTCGGTCAGCGTCTTGCCCTTGCTAGAGATGCCCTCCGAGATGTATTTCTGTACGGCGGCGAGCTGCTCGCGCGAAGCGCTGATGCTGACACTGACGACCACCAGCAGCGTCGACAGGCCCACCAGGCCCGTGACCAACAACATGGTCCGAACGAACTTGGTGCGGAGGCTGCGAACCGTTCTCACGTGAAAGGGGCCGCGGGGCGAAACGCGGACAACTTGTGCAACGGGACACGTGAAGACCCGTTTAAGGGCTACGGCAGCGTCTTTCTCCGGGGCCGAGCAGCGCTCGTCTGCGCTGGCGTGGGCGCTTGCCGCGCCGGCCCTACACGCGCGCGGACGCACGACGTCGGGCGCCGCGCCGAGCGCGCCGCTGAGCGGTGAAGCGAGCAGGTTCAGCGCGGAGTTGAAGCGCGACCACACCGTGTCATGTTTGGGGCCGCATGAAGCCGCGCGTCTACATCGACGGTCAAGCCGGAACCACCGGGCTCGTCATCTTGGAGCGGCTCGCCGCTCGCGACGATCTCACCGTGCTCAGCATCGCGGAGGAGCGACGCAAGGACGACGGCGCGCGCCGCGAGATGTTCCAGAGCGCCGACGTCACCATCTTGTGCTTGCCGGACGACGCCGCGCGCTCCGCGCTCGAGCTCGGCGCGTCCGCTGCCACGCGCTGGCTCGACGCGAGCAGCGCGCATCGCGTCGCGGACGGCTGGGTCTACGGCTTGCCCGAGCTCGCTCCCGAGCAGCGCGCGGCGATCCGCGGCGCGCGCTACGTGAGCAATCCCGGCTGTTATCCCACCGGCGTCGTGCTCTTGCTACGGCCGCTGGTGGACGCCGGGCTGCTGCCGCCGGAGGCGCCCATCAGCGTGCACGCGCTGTCCGGCTACAGCGGCGGCGGCCGCAAGAAGATCGAACGCTGGGAGAGCCCGGCTCAGGGGCTCGTGAACCTACCGTTCGAAGCGCCCTACGACCTCGACGGCAAGCACAAGCATTTGCCGGAAGTGAAGCAGTATGCGCGGCTGCGCGAGCTGCCGCACTTCATGCCCGCGGTGGGGCCGTTCCGGCAGGGCATGCGCGTCGAGATCTCGCTGCACCGCGACGTGCTCGGCCGTGAGCGCGCTGGAGACGCGCTGCGCCGCGCGCTGAGCGACCGCTACAAGGACGAGCGCTTCGTGCGCGTCGCGCCGGCGGACACGACGCCCATGGACGAGCTGACGCTCGACCCGCGGCGCTTCAACGGCACGAATCAGATCGAGCTGCGCGTGATCGAGAACCCGCTCGGTCACGTGCTGCTGCTCGCGACGCTCGATAATCTGGGCAAGGGCGCGGCGGGCGCCGCAGTTCAGAATCTGAACCTGATGCTCGGTCTCGACGAGGGCATCGGGCTATAAGCGACACGGCCCGGAGTCAGCGCCCCGGGCCGCCGCCGCTCGCTGCTCGCTACATGCAGGCTTCGAAGGCAGCGTCGCTTTGCGACGCGCAGCACTCTTCGGCCTTGCAAATGGCGCCGGTCTGCGCGTTCAAACAGGTCCAGAAGGCCTTGTTCGCTGCCACGCAAGCCGGCGAGCCCACGTCCTGGTTGTCGCAATCGCGGTAACCGATGCAGTCAGCGACGCTCGTGCCTTCCATGCACGCCTCCTCCTTCGCGCAGAACGCCTTGCAAGCGTCGGCGTTGCTCATCGTGGGCGCGGGGATGTCTGTCGTGCAGGTGCCGCTGCCGTTGCCGCCGCTCGTCGAGCTGCCGCCGCTGTTGCCGCTCCCGCCGGTGCTGCTGCCGCCGCCCGTGTTGCCGCCCTCGTCTTTGTCGCTGCCGCACGCGACGGCCAAAGCTGCGAGGATGGATAGAGCGACCGCGAACGCTGACTTGCGATGCATGGAGTTCCCTTTCAGTCGAACGACCGCGCCTAGCTCACTTCATCGACTCCCAGGAGCGCAAGTAAAAATTATCAGCGCGCAGCGCCGCGTGCGCGATCGCACGTCGGTGTCGGATTGTTGCCTGCGATTGACGACGTGTCGCCACCTACCTGAGAAAAGAGGAATCGTTTCATGCGCGCTCCGAGCGCGAGCTAACATTCACGATCGCGACACAGCACCCAACGCCGCGTGCGCGCACGCGGCGTGTCGCTCTATCGTGATCGCCGCGAGCGTCGTTTCGAGGAGCGCAGCGACAGATCGTTGCTAATTCTCTTCACCGGGTTAGAGCCCGGTTCTAACGAATTTTCCGCTTGAGCGACAAGTCAGCACAAATCTGGCCCCAGCGACCCTGCCTCGCGTGTCACCCACTCGTTACCAATCCAGCATCGTCTCGCGACTAACGCTCCATCAGGCATAGTTGGCGACCGCTTCGATGAAAAAAATCATGCAGCGCGCAAATACGGGTTGGCCGTCCTTGTTCCTTCTGCTGGCTTGCGGCGTGCCACCCTCTGGGACTCAACCTATCCAGAGCTCCGGCGGCAGCTCGGGCAACGGCCAAGGGAACGGTGGCGCGCTCAGCGTTGCAGGCGCGGGAGCGGCTCAAGCGGGCAGTCTGGCGGTGAATATGGCTGGCGCGGGTGGCACCCCGAGCGCCGGGGGGACGAGCGCGGCGGCAGGCGGCTCAGGAGGCATCCCCGCTGTGAGCGGCGGCGCGAGCAATGGCGGCGTAGCCAGCGGCGGCGTAGCCAGCGGCGGACAAGCGGCCGGAGGCGGCGGTACGCCCAGCGCAGGCTGTCCGCGCGCGTGCGGACCGACGTACGAGCAATTGTTCGACGAAAAGAAGCTCGCGACGTTGCGCATCAAGATCGCCGACGCGGATCTGCCGGGCTTCAGCGAGGCACAGTGGCTCGATGCGCTGTGGAGCAAATGGAGCCACTGCCCGCCGTTCAACTACGTCCCGTCGCAGATGACGTACGAGAGCCCGGATGGCGCCGGCAACATCACCCTAGAGCAGGTCGGGATGCGCTTGCGCGGCAGCCGCAAGCGCGGCTTCGCGCAAACGCAGGGTTTCAAGCTGGATTTCCAGGTCTTGGACACGCCGGGACCCGCCGGCAAGCGGCGCTTCGGGGATCTGAATCGCCTCAACATTTTGTCGATTGAGACGGACCCGTCGCACATGGTGCAGTGCCTCGCCTACAAGGCGCTACGCGACTTCGGCGTCCCGGCGCCGCGCTGCAACTTCATGAAGGTCTACGTCAACGACGAGTACTATGGCCTGCTCGAGCACGTGGAGCAGATCAATAAGGGCTATTTGCGGCGCCATTTCGGCAGCAGCAGCGGCAGCCTGTACGGCGCCTCGCCCTCCATGAGCGAATGCGCGAACGGCTTCAAGGACTCGCTAGCGCGGCTCGAGTACAGCGGCGACAGCTTCAGCAGCTACACGGCGCAGTATCAGCTCACCCACGCCACCGCGATGGAAGCCGAGCAGAATTTGATCCCGATGTTGAAGTGCGGCGACGCCATGCAGACGCCGGACGACGCGGCCTTCAAAGCCTGCATCTCGGACTGGCTCGACGTGGACGAGTGGCTGAAGCTCATCGCGGTCGAGTCCGTTTTGCCCGAGCTCGAGTCGTTCATCGGCTACTATCGCAACTACTATCTGTACTTCAAGCCGGACCCCAGCTCGCCGCACCAGGGCCGCTTCGTGATTTGGCCCTGGGATCTCGACTCTGCCTTCGATCGCGGGCGCTGTACGCCGTCGGATTGCAACGTGCTGACGTCCGTGTCGAGCTTGTACCGTACCTCGCGCGCCAAGCTCGTTCAGCGCCTCACGACCGTCTTTCGCAGCCAGTACTGCAGCGCCTTGAATGACTTCATCGCCAACGTGTACAAGCCGAGCTTGGTCAGCGACCTGGCAAAGATCGTGGAGCCCGGCATCATGAACGAGCCGAGCGTCTCCAGCACCATGTGGCAGTCGGCGGTCAGCGCGCTGCAAAACCACATTACGGCGCAGACGTCCAAGGTGCAGCCCTCGATCATGGCGGCCTGCCAGTGATGAGCATCGCTCGATGCGCGCCTTTAGCGAGCTCGGAAGATTACTCGAGAGGTAAACTCAGTGAAGCGGCATAGCCTGGCTCTCTTTTCACTCCTCACGCTCGTCGCCTGCGCCGACGACAAACCGTCGCACGACGGCGCTGGCGGGCAGAGCTCGCTGCCCAACGGCGGCGCCGGCATCGGCGGCTGCGTCCAAAATTGCGGCCCCAGCACGGATGAGTTCTTCAACAATGAAAAGCTCGCCACGCTGAAGCTCACCTTCGACAGCGCGGACACCGAGCCGTACGGCTACTCCGCCGATCAGTGGCTCGATCTGTTGTGGGAGAAGTGGAACAGCCACTGCGGCCCGTACACCTGGCTGCCCGTGCGCATGCAGTATGAGTCTCCGGACCACTACGGGGACGAGGTGCTGGAGCGGGTGGCCATCCGCCTGCGCGGCAGCAAGAGCCGCGGCGCCAACCCGCTCGCCGGCTTCAAGCTGGATTTCAACAAGACCTTGCCGGATCCGGAGGCCTCGCGTCGCTTCGCCGGCTTGAGCCGCATCAACGCGTTGTCCAACGAGCACGACAACTCCAACATGGTGCAGTGCATGGGCTACAAGCTCATGCGCGACTTCGGCGTGCCCGCGCCGCTCTGCAATCACCTGCGCGTCTACGTCAACGGTGAGCCGTACGGCTTGATGGAGAGCGTGCAGCGCGCCAAGGACGCGCGCTTCTTGAAGCACCATTTCGGCACCAGCGACGGCGCGCTGTACGCGGCGTCTGCCTCGTGCGGCTTCGCGGACTCGCAGGGGGACCTGGAGTACAAGGGCGACAGCTACGAAAACGGCGTGTACCCCAAGATCTACGAGATCTTGCGCGGCACGCCGGCCGACGCCGAGGCGAACCTGATCCCGATGCTAAAGTGCGGGGACGAGACGGAGACGCCGGACGATGAAGAGTTCAAGAGCTGTATCTCCGAGTGGCTCGACGTAGACGAGTGGCTCAAGGAGATCGCGGCCGAGTCGCTGATCCCGTCGCTCGAAGACTTCTTCGGTGCGCGCCGCAATTTCTTCATGTACTTTTTGCCCGATCCCGAGGCGCCGCACGGCGGTCGGATGAAGGTGTGGGGTTGGGATTACGACACGGTGCTGCAGCGCTCGACCTGCGTGCCGGGCAGCTGCGATCCGTTCACCTCGGTAGCGGGCTGGTTCGGGCCCAAGGGCAAGCGGCAGAAGCTCGTCGTGCGGCTGACGCGCGTGTTCAAGGAGCAGTACTGCGCGGATCTGAACAGCTTCCTGAGCGACGTGTATGATCCGGAGAAGGTGGACGCCATGGCCAGCGTCATCGAGCCGGCGATGATGAAAGATCCGGTGATCGACGCCGAAGCCTGGCGCGCCGAGGTGACGAAGATGCGTGAGTTCGTCGTGCAGCACGCCAGCGACATGCAGGCGCTGGTGGACGAGCGCTGCGCGGTCGGGGATTGAGGGCGCTCGCGCGCGAGCTGGGAGACGAGGACGTGAGGATGAACTTCAGACATTTCGCTTTTCGCTCAGGGGCGCTGCTGCTGCTGCTCGCGCTGGGCTCGTCCGCTTGCAGCGATGACGACGGCGCGCCGAGCGGCGCGCAGGGCGGCAGCGGCGGCGGCGCGAACGTGGATTTGCCGGCGCAGCTCAACGTCGTGGCCGGCAGCCACGCCGACGCGCCGGACGGCAGCGTGGCCAGGCCCTTCGCGAGCATCTATGACGCCATCGCGGCGATCGAGGCGGACAGCGACTGGCAAGGCACCATCGTGCTGAACCAGGGCAAGCACGAGCTCGACGAGGACGTGGTGATTCCGCCGCGCGCCAAGCTGAAGATCGCCGCGGGGACCACGGTGGCCAGCGCGCCGCTGGTGAGCATCCACGCGCAAAACGACATCAGCGCCGTGGGCACGGAGGACGAGCCGATCCTGTTTACGTGGCTGGAGGAGGGCAGCCACTGGGGTTCACTGACGAACTTCACGGCGTCCTCGCAGGACAACGTCTTCGAGTACGTCACCTTCGAGCACGGCTACGAGACGAATTTCGCCGACATCGCCATGCGCGGCGCGCTCTCGCTCAGCAAGGCGTCGGCGCACATCTCGCATTGCACGTTTCAGGACAACGAGGGTGACGACGGCCTGAACATCAAGGCCAGCAACACGCTGATTGAGTTCTCCGTGTTCAAGAACAACGTCGGGGACGGGCTCGACTCGGACGGCGTGGGCAGCCCGGAGGTTCGCTTCTGCACCTTCGACGGCAACGGCAACGACAACTTGGATCTCGGTGAAGGCACCAAGCTGTACTTGCATGACTCGCTGATCTTGAACGCCGGCGACAAAGGCATCTCCAACGGGGACGGCTGCACCACGCGCATCGAGCACAACATCATCGCCAACGGCGTGCTGGGCATCGGCATCAAGGACGACGCCGAGCCCATCGTGCGAAATAACACGCTCTACAACAACGAGTTCGGCGTCCGCGTGTACCACCACGTGGCCGAGTTCGGCGGCGGTAAGGGCGAGGTCAGCAACAACATCATCTGGGGCTCCGCCGAGGGTGACGTGCTGTACGAGACCGGCACCACGACGTTCGCGTACAACTGTGTCAGCAGCCTGCTCGACTTGGACGGCAATGACGTCGTCGACAACGACGGCAACAAACTGAGCGACCTGCCGGGCATGTTGACCAAGGGCGCCGGCTGCGACGATCCAGGCTTCGTGGATCCAGAGAACCTCGACTTTCACCTGCGCTCTGAGGCTGGCCGCTTCGACTCGAGCTCGGAAGAGTGGGTGGAGGACGACGAGACCAGCTCCTGCATCGACGCGGGTGATCCCGACGCCGACGTGGCCGACGAGCCGTCGCCGAACGGCTCGCGGCTCAACCTCGGCCGCTACGGCGGCTCGGACGAGGCCAGCAAATCGCCGTGAGCGCGCGCGGGCGCTGGCGTCATTCGAACTCGATGCGCCAGCGCACGTCGGCGCCCAGGTTGCCCAGCGTCGAGCTGGAGATGTCGTTCACGTTGTCGTAGGAGCCCTCCACGCTGACGCGCGGGGACAGCTTCCACTCCACGTTGGAGCGCACCTCGCGGCTCTCGGACAAGCCGCTGGTCACGTTGGCGCGCACGCGCTCGGTGAGCCGCTTGCCGACCGTGACGGTGGGCTCGGTGCGACCCGTGCGCGAGGAGTACGCCGAGCCGAAGCGGAACTCGTCGATGATGGGGACGGCCTTCTTCACGGCGCGGTCCGCGCCGGTGAGCGTGCCGAGCGCCTCCAGCGCGACGCTCTCACCGACGCTCGCGCTCTGCGCCTGATCCAGCTCGGCGCGCGTGAGCCCGACCGTGAGCAGCAGGAAGATGTCGTCCTGGGGCAGCGCAGGATCGCTCGTCAGGTCGACGCGCAGGTTGTCGGCGTCGCCGTAGGCGTGCATGCGGATCGACCAGCGCCCGCCGGTGACGCCGCTGGACGAGCTGCCGCTGCTGCTGCTCACGGCTTGAGCGCTGCCCAGCGACGCGTTGTAGCGGCGGTACTCGGTGATGGCCGAGACGTCCACGCGCGCGGCGACGCGCGTCAAATCGTCGAAGCGCACCGAGCCTTCACGGATCTCGAAGTCGCTGCGCCGCAGCACGATGTGCCCGCCGGGCTTGATGCGCAGGCCGCCGCGCAGGCCGAAGCGCGCGTTGGTCCCGGCGAGCTCGAGCCCCTCCTCCGCCAAGGCCAGCTCGGCGTCCACGATGTCGTTCTGGATGCGCAGCGGGCGCTGCGCCTTGAGCAGCACGTCGAACTCCACCGCGTCTTCGCTGGGATCGTAGGCCTCGAACTCGGTGCGCTTGCCGCGCTGAGCCAGCGCGTTGAGATCCGCGGCGATGGTCAGGCCGCGCTTGTACTCGAAGCCACGCAGCAGCACGTTGCCGGTGACGCGCGGCAGGTTGCGCTCCTCGCCATCGCTGTTCGGCTTGATGCTGAGCAGCAGGTCGGCGTCGGCGGACGCGCGCACGCCCTCCTTCAGCGGCAGCGACACGTCACGCGCGGCGACGCGCAGGCGCGCTTCACCGAGCTCGAAGCCGCGCAGCGGCGCGCCGCCGCTGAGCGCGAGCGTGCCGCTGCCGAGCCGCGCGCTGCCGTGGCCGACCTTGAGCTCGCCGCCCTCGACGCCGACGTGCACGTCGATGTCGCTGATGGGCAGCGGGAGGCCGCGCAGCAACAGCTCGCCGTTGTCGATGTCGACCCCGCCGC
Organism: uncultured Sorangium sp.; assembly: GCA_966250485.1. GTDB lineage: Bacteria > Myxococcota_A > Polyangia > Polyangiales > Polyangiaceae > PMG-095. The sequence continues at coordinate 48,363 of CBINHN010000006.1, forward strand.
TGATGCGCGGCGCGTTCAGCGCGCCTTGCAGCTGGAAATGGCTCGACAGCGTGCCCTGCGCGCGCTCCACGCGCGGCAACAAGCCGACCAAGCTGGAGAGCGGCGTCGGGCGCATGTCGACGCTGGCGTCGAGCTGCGCCGCGGGTCCCAGGCGATCCACGGCGCCGGCGAGGTCGAAGGTGGCGCGCACGCCGCGCGGCGTGGTCACGCTCAGCGCGGCCTTGGGCACGCTGAGCTTGCGCGCCGCTATCGCGATGGGCGCCGCGTCGGGCAACAGCTCGGCGCGGTAGCCGCCGCGCTCCAGTGAAAACGCGCTGAGCGCGACGCTGGCGCGCGCCTCGCTCGGCGCGCCCATGCTGAGCTCGTCGATGTGCAGCACGCCGGACAGCTTGCCGCTCGTGCGCTGCTGGCTGAGCGCGTTCTCGGGCGAGAGCTCGAGCAGGGCGCCGAGGTCGAGCGCGCTGGCGCGCACCTCGCCGCGCACCGTCTTCACGCGCTGGCGCGTCACCTCGAAGTCGCGCACCGCGATTTGACCGCCGAAGAAGTCGCCGTTCGTGACGAAGGTGCCGTCGCGCGCGTCGCGCTCGAACTCTGCGCGATCGAAGGGCGGCGACAGCGGCAGGCCGCAGCGCGAGGTGCCGGCGATGGCCAGCGGTTGCCGCTCGGGCCGCAGCGCGACGTGAAAAGTGGACGGCGGCAGCGTCGCGCGACCCACGCGGATGGCGGAGATGTTGCCGTTGATGTCCGCCGCCAAACGATCGAGGCTGCCGGACAGCGTGCCGTTGGCGTTGACGTTGCCTTCGGCGGCGCGCAGCGCGCGCGGTAAGCTGTCGATGCGCTCCAGCGGCACGCCGCTGGCCGTGAGCTCACCCTGGATCTTCGCGCCGGGCTGCATGTTGAGCTTGCCGCTGAGCGTGCCGCGGCCCTTCTTGAGCGTGAACTCGGGGACGTTCAGCACCGCGCCGCGGTAGGCGGCGTCGCGGTCGTACCAGAGGAAGTCGAAGCTGCCTTCGCCGCCGTCGTAGCGCTCGTCGAAGAAGTCGAGCGCCTTGGCCTTGAGCTTGCCGGCGGTGCGCAGCACGCCGCCGCGGCAGTGGTCCTCCGGTCCGCCGAGCACGTAGCGGATGCTGGCGTCCACGCCGGTGCGGCCGCGCAGCGAGTCGAAGCGCGGATCCTCGTCGAAGTGCCACATCGCGAAGAAATCGCGCAGATCCAGCGCTTCACTGCTGGCGCGCGCCTCCACCAGCACGCTGGCGCGCGTGCCGAAATCGATGCGCGCCTTGGGCACGACGAAATCGCTGCTGCCCTTGCGCGCCAGCGCGTCGCTGATCTCGAGCCAGAGCGGGCGGAAGCGCACCCGCGCGCTCTTGATGTCGCCCAGCGGAAAGCCGCCGAACTCGAAGCCGCTGACGCGCAGGTTGCCGACCAGCAGCGGATTACTGGCCAGGCCGGCCATGCCCAGATCGAGGTCCGCCTCGCCGGCCATGGGGATGTCGATCAACGGGCTGATGTCGCCGAGGCGCAGGTGCGAGCCGGGCGCGATCTCGAGCTCGAGCTGGTTGTCGAAGCCGACGGACACGAGCTTGACCAGCATCGTGCTCTTACCGAACTCCGCGCGCGTGTCGTAAAACAGCAGCGCCTTCGGCCGCACCCCGATCTTGCCGCGGATCACCGAGCTCTTCACGCCGATCATGTGGCGCCGCGCGGGGTCGTGGAACGCGCGATCGAAGACCTCGAAATCGCGCGTCTCCGCGGCCAGATCGGCGTCGATCTTGAGCGGCGCGAGGCTGCCGCGGATGTTCGACACGTGCGTGCCGGCCATGTTCCAGCGGATGATCGTGTTGGGCGTGACGTCGAGGTCGCGCATCAACCCCTCGAAGGTCATGCCCTTGCCGTCGACGCGCTCGATGGACAGCGGCGTACCCAGCGCGAACGGCTCGATGCGCCCGTTCTGCGCGACGACGTGGCCGTCCGCGAAGGCCATCTCGAAGCGCGGGATGCGCACGACGTCGCGGCTCAGGTTGAGGTCGATGGCGAGCTCCTTGGCCAGCCGATAGCCGCCGAGCGCGACGCCGGCGCCGCTCACGCGCGCGCGCAGCTCGGGCAGCTTCGTCTTGCCGTCGTAGCGCACGTCGCCGTTGAGCCCGATGAAGCCGCTGAGCGGCAACGTGCGCACGAAGCGGTTCAGCAAGCCGAGCGGCGCTCGCACCACGACGTGCCCCGAGAAGTACGGCGTGTCGTTGCGCGGCAGCAGCACGCGCAGCTGAGACAAGCGCAGCGCGACGCGCTCGCTCGCGCTCGCTCTGGCGTCGCACGCGGGCGGCGCTGTTGCTTCGGGGTTCAGATCGGCCACGCCGAGCGCCGCCAGGCGCCGCACGTAGATCTCCCGCCCCTCGACGTGTGCGCGCAGGTCGAGCCGGCACAGCACGTCGTGATCGTGCGCCGTGGCGCCTGTGGCGTGCAGCGCCCGCTCGCGCGCGACGGACGCCTGGCTCGTGCTCAACATGATCTCGAAAGCAGGGCCGCTCTCCGCGAGCACGTCGAGGTCCATGGCGCCGCTGTCGACGCGCACGCCGTCGATATCGGCGATGATGCGCGTGTCGCTCAGCGAGAGGGAGCTGAACGGCGGCTCGCGGCTGGCCTTGGCGGCCGGCTTCGTCTGCGGCAGGCGGTAGCGCAGGTTCTTGAGCTCGCCCTTTTCGAGCACCAGCCGCGCGCGCGCCGACTCGATCTCCACGTCACCGACGTCCAGCCGGCCGGCGAGTAGGCTGAACACGCGCGGCGAGACGCTGACTCGGGCGACCTCCAGCGCGGGACCCTTGCCGTCGCTGCTCGGAACCACCAGCTGGTCGACGCGCAGGCGCAGCGGGATGAGGTGGACCCTGACCTGATAGCTCGCCTCGACGCCCAGCTGTTCATGAAGGATTCTCGCGGTTTGCGCCGCCGCCCAGCGCTGGGCCGGATTGAGCTCGAGCACGATCGCGGCCACGAAGGGGACCGCGCCGAGCAGCCCGAAAAGGAGGCAGAGGACGCGGGCCAGCAGCCTTACTGGATCGAAGCTTGCTGCCCGAGGTGCGAGCATCTCGCAAAAGCGTATCGCCTAGCGCCGCAGGACGCCCGATTTCTGAGTTATTTCAAGCTCCGCTGCGGAAATCCCGCGAGAATCGATGCGTTTTGGGCTTGCGCTTCTGCCGCGTCCACGTAGAAGACCGGCCGCCCCCGGACTCGCCGCTGGCGTACCGTGTGTGTGCGCCCCCCAACCCGTAAGCGAACGTCCCCGTGAACGCGCCCGAGAAGAAGCCCAGCCTTGCGAACAAGGAGCGCGCGATGTCGGCGCTCGAGCGCGCGGTCGCCTGCGCCGAACGCGGTGTCCCTGACCGACCAGTAGTCCTGGCCTCGCGCGAGGATCTGGCGGAGCTAACCCGGCCGGACGTGCGGAGCGCGCTCGATCGCGTGATGATGGGCGACTACCCGGACGAGGGGCTCGACGCGCTGCTCGCCGGCGGCGTGCTGGAGTCGTTTTTGCCCGAGGTGCTGGCCATGGTCGGCTTCGGGGACGGCGAGTGGCGGCACAAGGACGTGTGGAAGCACACCAAGCAAGTCGTGGCGCAGAGCGTGCCGCGGCTCGAGGTGCGCTACGCGGCGCTGTTCCACGATATCGGCAAGGTGAGGACGCGCAGCATCAGCCCCGACGGGGAGGTGCACTTCTTCGGCCACGCCGAGGTGGGCGCGCGCATGTTCGACAAGCTCGAGCGCCGCGAGCGGCTGTTCTCGAGCGACGAGACGCTGCGCGCGGAGGTGCGCTTCTTGGTGTTGCATCACCTGCGCGCGAGCCAATACGACGGCAAGTGGACGGAGAGCGCGGTGCGCCGCTTCGCGCGCGAGATCGGCCCGTACCTGGATGATCTGCTGTGCCTCTCGCGCGCGGACATCACCACTAAGCGCCCGGAGAAGAAGCGGCGCGGCGTGGCGCTCATCAACGAGCTCAGCGAGCGCATCAGCGAGCTCGCCGCGCTGGACGCCAAGCAGCCGCCGCTGCCCAGCGGCGTCGGCAACGCCTTGATGGAAGCCTTCAAGCTGCCGCCGTCGCGCCTGATCGGAGAGATCAAGCGCGCGCTGGAGGCGGCCGTGGACGCGGGTGAGCTCGCGCCGCGGCTCGAGTGCGACGCGTACGTCGCTTACGTGGCCGAGAACCGCAAGCGCTTCGGCTTGGAGTGAGCGTCAGGCGAACGCGCGGCGCCAGAACGTCAGCGTCTCTTGCGCGGCTCGCGACCAGGTGAAGTGCTCCGCGCGCGCCAGGCCGCGGACGCGCAGCTCTTGGCGCCGCGCCTCGTCGAAGAACAGCCGTTCGAGCGACGTGCCCAGGGCCGCGACGTCGCCGCAGGGCACGAGCTCGGCGGCGTCGCCCGCGACCTCGTCGAGCGACGAGCCCGGGCTCGTGATGGTGGGGGCGCCGCAGGCGAGGGCCTCCAGCACGGGTAAGCCGAAGCCTTCGTAGCGCGACGGGAACACGTGCACGCGGCTGCCGCGGTAGAGCGCGGGGATCAGCGGCTCGTCGATGTAACCCGCGAAGGTGACGCGCGCCGAAACGCCGAGCTCGCGCGCCAGCGCGAACAGCCGCTGCAAGCGCGCCGGGTGCAGCCGGCCCGCGATCACGAGCCGCGCCTCGCCGCGCACGCGGCTCGCGGCGTAAGCCTTCAGCAGCGTGTCGAGATCCTTGCGCGCGTCGCCGGCGCCCAGATAGAGCACGTAGGGATCGCGGTGCCCGATCGCGCGCAGCACGCGCGCCGCGTCGTCCGAGTCTGGCTCCGGCTTGAAGCGCGCGTGATCCACGCCGTGCCACACCACGTCGATACGATCCGGGTCGACGCCGAGCAGGTGCACGAGATCGCGCTTGGTCGCTCCCGACACCGCCAGGATGCGCTGCGCGCGGAGATAGCGCGCGCGCTCGATGGCGGTCACGAGCTTGGGCCAGCCGGGCAGCTTGGGCAGGTACAAATCCGCGCACGTGAGCGAGATGAGATCGTGACAGGTCAGCGTGTAGCGCTGCGCGCGAAACAGCGGGATCCCCTTGGGATCCGTCAGGTGCAGCGCGCGCTCTTCGCCGAAGAAGCGCGGGCTGGCCACGCTCATCAGCAGGTTTCGGCGCAGGTCCGCGGCCGCGGCTGGCCGCGCCGGCGGCTGCTCGCCGGCGGCGCGCAGATCCGTGACCGCGCTCAGGCGCGACAAGCTCCGATTCGCGGCGAGCCCGCTGATGCGAAAGTCCGATTTCAGCTCCGGCGCGAGCTGCTCCAAGCCTTGGATCAAGCCGCGCACGTAGCGGCCGATCCCGCGCAGCGCGGAGGTGGCGGACAGCGGGCTGAGATCGAGCACTAAATCAATCATCGCGCGGTATCTGCGTTCGCTATCACGACGCGCGCTGGCTCGCGACTTTGCGCGCCAAATCCAAGAAGCGTCGCTCGACCTGCGGCCAAGAGTAGCGGCTCGCCACGTACTCACGACCGCAGAGCGCCATCTCTCGCCGGCGTGGCGCGTTGGTCAGGAGCTCGGCCAAGCTGCGGCCGAACTCCTCGTCGTCGCGATAAACGCCACCCCCGCCCGAGCGCCGCACGTGACCGGCGGTGACGGCGCACGCCGCCTGCGCCAGCACCGGCGTGCCCAGGGTCCACGCCTCCAGCGTCACGAGCGACAGGCTCTCATAGCGGCTGGGCATGGCCAGCACCTCCGCCGCGGCGAGCAGCGCGCTCTTGCGCGGATCGGACACGAACCCTTCGCACACGACGTCCGCGCGCTGCGGCAAGAGCGCGCGATCGCCCGAGCCGGCGAGCACGAGCTCCAGCTCACGGCCCAGGTAACTGCCGTTGCGCGCCTCGAAGCGCGTCGCGCCGTAGCGCGCCTTGAACGCGGCGAAAGCGCGCGCGAGCTCGGGCACACCTTTGTTCTTGGCGATGCGCCCGAGATACAAAATGTACGGCCGCTCGCGCGCGGGCGGCGCCGCGCTCGGCGCCGCGGCGACCTCGACGCCGCAGCCGACGATGGCCGCGCGCTGCGGCGCGATCGCGAAGCGACCGAGCGCGAAGTCGCGCTCTTCTTCGCAGTTGAAGGCGAGCGCTTCGGGCGCTTCGAACACGCCGCGGTACAAATCCAGGTAAATCGCCGGCTCGTCGTGCGCGGTGGGCACCAAGATACGCCGGCCGGGCACACGCGGCAGGCCCATCACCGTGGGGTGGTACAGGTACGTGAAGAAGACGAAGACGTCGAAGTCGTCGGTCACGTGCTCGAGCCGCGTCAGCAGGCCGCTCGCCACCGGGCCCTGCGCCCACAACCACGCCGACTCCAGCCAAGCAGGGTGCGGCCGTAGCCGCAGCAGCGCCGCGAGCGCGCCTTGGGCCCACGCGACGCGCTCGAGCTCCGTCGGGAAGCGCTCGACGCGGACACCGTCGAGCTCTTCGACGCCCGCGTCGTAGTGATTGGCCCAGCTGCGATAGTCTTTGGCGCAGGTCGTGAAGACCGTGACCTGTGAGACCTCGCTGCGCCGCGCGATGCGCTCGGCGAGCATGCGGCAGTGGTGCTCCGCGCCGCCGTTCACCTCGCGTCCATAGCGCTGCACGACGAAGCCGATGCGCATCGCGCCTGGTATCGCACGACGGCGCCGTCCAGCGCCAGCGTCCAGCGCTGGGGCTCGGCCGTGAGCTAGCTCTCGCGCTCCACGCGCCCGTCGGCGTGGCGCGCGAAGCGGGTGCCCTCGACGCCGTGCACGGGCGCGCGGCTCGGCCAAGGCCAGCCGCCGAACCCGCTGCGCTGATAGTCGGCGTACGCTTGCCGAATCTCGGCTGGCGAATTCATCACGAAGGGTCCGCGCTGTACCACGGGCTCGCCGATGGGACGGCCTTGGAGCAACAACAGCTCGCTCTCATCGGGGCCATTCTCGAGCGTTGCCGGCGCGGTCGGCTCGAGCTCGATCGCGTGCCTGCTCGGGATCGGCCGCGAGCCGATGCGCAGGCTCGCGCCGCGGAAGAAATAAAGCGTGCGGTTCGTCCCTGCGCTCGCCGCGGGCAGCTCGAAGCGAGCGCCGGGCGCGAGCTTGATCGTCCAAATCGCGACATCGGCGTCCGTGCGCGTGGCCCAAGAGTGCGGCGGCGGCGCCGGGGCGCGCGTATCGCGAACGCGACCCGCGATGATGGCGAGCTCCGTCTCGCGTCCCAGCGCGTCGCGCTCCACGCGGCGTGGAATCGCGTGGTCCCACAACATCGAGAAATGCGGCTCCACGAATTTGCTCGAGCTCGGCAAGTTGAGCCAGATCTGAAACAGCTCGAGCGGGTTCGGCGCGCTGCGCTGGAGCAGCGGGAACATTTCGGCGTGCACGATCCCTCTGCCCGCGGTGAGCCACTGCACGTCGCCCTGGCCGTAGCGTGCGGCGGCGCCCAAGGAGTCCGCGTGATCGACCAAGCCGCGCCGCACGATGGTGACCGTCTCGAAGCCGCGATGTGGATGCCGTGGAAAGCCCGGCACCACCTCACCGTGGTACATGCGAAAGCCATCGCGCAGGGTGAAGTCGTTGCCCAGCTCGCGTCCCGCCAAGGAGCTCGCGGGCCCGAGCGCGGCGTTGCCCGCCGGATAGGCGTCGTCGTGGTGGACGCAGAACAGAAATGGGTCCCGCGTCCGCCACTGAAAGCCGAGCGCTTCGAGGCCGAGCACGACGTCGGCTGCTACCTCGGCGCGGGGCGCGGGGAGATCCGGCGCGGCGCTGCGGCAGGCGGCGACGAGCGGGGCGCTGACGAGTGCTCGAACGAGGCTGCGACGGTGCATGGCTTAGCCCTCCATCATGCGGCCTTTGCGGCGCGCTCGCCAGAACCCCGCTGCGCCGCGGCGTTTGCGCCGGATCAGCCCGGCGCGAGCAGGATGGGATACGTCACCGCCACGATGCCGTTCTGGGGCTCCGGGAAGCTCAAGCCATAAAATGCCGAGAGCACACAGTTGACGACGGCGCTGTCCGGCAGATCGGAGCCGCCGTTGCTGACGCTCGAGACGGCGCCGCCGCGATCGATCACGAAGCGCGCCGCGACGCGGCCCGCGAGGTTCGGGTTGCGCGTCAGGCCCTTCTCGTAGCACATGCGAAAGCGACCGAAGTTGTGGCGCACGATGCGTTGAATCACCTCCGGCGGTAGACGCCCGCTCACGGTCGGCGGCGACAGCGCGACGCGCGGTGACTTCGTCACGTGCTCGTTTCTCAGGCGGCCGCGGCCGGAGGCGAAGCCGCCGGGGCCATTGCCGATGCCCCAGCCGTCAGTGAGTCCTGCGCCGTGACCGATGGTGCCGAGCTCGTCCAAGCCGACGCCGGTTCCTCTGCCGCCGCCGCCTTGCCCGGCGCCAGCCGTCCACAAGCCTCCGCTGCCGTTCGCGTCGCCGAGCTCGTCGCCCCACATGTTGCCCATGAAGCTGGCTTCGTCGCGGCCGAGCGAGGTGTCGCGCCCGAACACGGCCGTGGGAGCCTTGGGATCGCCGGTGAGCAGCGCAACCAAGCCGAACGTCGCCGCTTCTTGCAGCGCGGCCGCGCGCGCGAGGTGCGGGTCGGGGTTGTCAGCGGGGCCGCTCACGGCGTAGCGCTTGTTCACCGCGCGCACTGTCGGCTTGCCCAGCGCGCCGCTCTCTCCGCTCGCCTGTTGTCCGCCGCCGCTCTCGCGCTGCTGCGTGTCCTCGGGCGCGTAGTCGGTGCGCTCCAGCTGCTCGCGCTCGGCGGCTGCGTCCAAGTACTGCTGCAAGACGTACAGCCGATCGCGATCCAGCGTCTCATCCGGCGTCAGGTTCAGCGGCGGCATGAAGAAGGCGAGCGCCGCCACGATGCTGGCGTGACTCAGCAGCGACAAGCCGAAGTACGCCGAGAGGCTCCAATCCCAGCCTGCCAGCGGGCCCCTCCGCAGCGGCTTGCCCGCGTTCACGCTGGCGAACCGAAACACGAAGCCGCCCAGCTCGAGCTGCACGCGAGCGCCGTCTTGCAGCGGAAAGCGGCGCTCTCCAGCGCCGCCCGCGCGCGCTTGCACCTCGGCGAGCGGCACTCGCGGCGCGCCCGGCAGCTCCACGAAGCCGTCGGCTTGCGGCGGGATCACGGCCCACACGGCGCCGTCGGCGACCTCGATCAGCTGCAGCCGCGGCGCGCCGATGCGCTCGCTCGGCACGAAAAAGTCGCAGCGCGATATATCGCTGAGCGCTTCACCGACCGAGAAGCTGCGCGCTGGTGTGAGGTGAGCGACGTAGAGCACGTTGCTGCCCCACAGCACCAGCACCTCGAGCGCTGATACGTCGGGGAGCTCGACTTCTTCCGCATTTATTTCAGGGCCGCTCTTGAGCAGCGTGAAGCCGTACTCGCTACCGCGCCCGAATGGGACTGGATCTGCCGAAACGGAGGCGCGCCGTTCCAGCCGACCTTCACGATGGACTCCGAACGTGAGGTGCGCTGTCGTCATGTGCCCGAACCCTTTCGCGGGGTCGGACCGCCGCTCGCCGGGAAAGTTCCCCGTCTGCGGGATTTCACGCGCGCGCCGCCGACGCCAGCTCCCGCTCCGCGCTCGGGGCGGCAGCCCGCGAGATTTATATAACGTCACACGCCGCTCGCGCGAGCTCGCGCTGGGCGCACCGCTTTCTTGGCCCGCCGGGTGTGGGTTCGATAACTCCCCAAGGACCGCATGGCAGCTCTCGCTCGATGGATCGGCGTCGGCGCCGCGGCGGGTATCACGCTCGCCCTGGTTCCAGTGATGCGCGGCAGCTTCAAGCCGCTCAGTGATCCGCTGCGCAAGATCGTGCACCCGAACGCTTCGCTCGCGACTCCCGCGACACCGAAGCTCGACGGGCTCGATCTGTTGCGCATGGATCTACGCCCGCAGCGCGTGCTCGCGCCGCTGGCCGATCATCGCACCGCCGAGCTCACGCTCGATCCGGTGGTGCAGCGCGCGGCGCGCGCACAGATGCAGCGCTATCGCATGCCTGAAGCGGGCACGGTGCTGATGGACGTGAAGACGGGCCGCGTCATCGCGTACGCGAGCTTCGTCGCGGAGGGCGAACCCTTCGACGTCAACACCCGCGCTGGCGCGCCCGCGGCGAGCGTATTCAAGGTCGTCACCGGCGCCGCCTTGGTCGAAAAGGCGGGCCTCAACGCCGAGACCGAGCAGTGTTATCACGGCGGCAAGAGCCGCATCATGCCGGACGAGCTGGTCGACGATCCGCGGCGTGATCGCTGGTGCGCCACGGTCGCCATCGCCATGGGGCGCAGCTTGAACGTAGTGTTCGGCAGGCTAGCGCAGAAGCACCTGACGCCCGAAGACGTCGCCGCCATGGGCGGCGCCTTCGGTTTCGGCGCGCCGATACCGTTCGCGGTGCCCAACGAAGCGCCCAAGATTCAGGTGCCGCAAGAGCCGCTCGAGTTTGCGCGTACCTCCGCGGGTTTTTGGAACACCACGCTGTCCCCGCTCGCCGCCGCGTCATTGGCGCAAACGGTGGCGAACCGTGGCGTCGCGCTCGAGCCGCGCATCGTCGCGGCCGTCTATCGCGGCAAAAAAGAAATTTGGCGCGACGATCGCGAGCCGCACGTGCTGAGGCAAGCCATCAAGAGCTCGACCGCCAACGAGCTCACGCAAATGATGGTGCAGACCGTGGCGAACGGCTCAGCCTTCAAATCCTTCCATGACGAGCACGGCAGGCCTTATCTGCCGGGTATCGAGGTGGCCGGGAAGACGGGCACGTTGAGCGACCATCAGGCGAACCGGCACTACACTTGGTTCATCGGCTTTGCGCCGGCGGACAAGCCGGAGGTCGCCGTGAGCGCGCTGGTCGTGAACACGCCGACTTGGCACATCAAGGGGCCGCAGCTCGCGCGTGACGTACTGAGAGCGTATTTTGCCCGCCGCGGCGTGAAGGGCGTGACTCCGCCGTCATGAACCCGCCGCGCGCGAAAGAGCGCTTCTGCACGGCGAATCGCGGGGGGCTCCGCGACATGGATGTCAGGCGTTGGCGCATGGCACAGCCGCGAAATTCGCAAAACTGAGGCTCTAGGGCGCGCGCGGGTGATCGCGAGTTCGTGGCGCGCCAATTGCTAGTCCGGCGCAGGGCGTGCGTCGCATGAGTCTTTCTCGTAGGGTCCGGCTGCGTGGTTCAGTGCTCGTCGCGAGCCTGATGGTCTCGTGGTTTGGCTGTTCCAGCTCCGCGAACGAGACCTCGACGGCAGACGCGGCGCCGAGGGGCAACGACGGAACCGAGAATTCTGGCGGCATGCCGAACATCAACCCGGGCAGCGGGGCCAGCGGCGGCAGCCTCCCCGTGCTGCCGCCGGAGCAGGAAAACGAGAGCGCCTACGAGCTGCCCGTGCTGAGCGGACGCTGGGTTTGGTCAGCGAACCCCGACAGCGGACAGGTCGCGCTGATCGACACCCGCGACTTGAGCGTTCGCCTCACCCGCGCGGGTTACGGGCCCACGTACCTGGCGCCGCTGCGCGCGAGCGATGACGACGCGAGCGCGGCCATCGTCCTCAACGTGAAGAGCGCGGACGCTAGCGTGATGCGCCTCTCGGACGGCGAGCTGCGCGTCTCGACGGTGCCGACCCATGAGGGGGCCAACGCCTGGGCAGTCAGCGCGAGCGGGCGCTGGGCCATCGCCTGGAGTGACGTCAACGCCATCGAAGAGCCGGATCCCAGCGAGGGCTTTCAGGATGTCACCGTGATCGACACCCAGGCCGAGCCCGCGGTGGCGACGCGCTTGAGCGTCGGCTTCCGGCCGAGTCGCATTTTCTTCAGGAGCGACGAGGGGCGCGCCTTCGTGGTGTCGGACGCGGGCATCTCGCTGATCGAGCTCGGGGACGAGCCGTCCGTCACTGAAGACGTGCCGCTCAGCTCGCGCGCGGACGAGACTCCGCTGGACGTCGCGGTGATCCCGGACGGCACTCACGCGCTCTTTCGCGTCGAGGGCAGCTCCAACGTCTCGATCGTCGAGCTCGCCAGCGGTGCGCGCCGTGATGTGACGCTCTCCGGGCCCGTCACTGACTTGGATTTGGTCGCCGACGGTGCCTCGGCGATCGCGGTGGTGCGCGGACAACCGCTGGTCGATGACGTGGATGATGGCGCCGCGGGGGAGGGTGGTGGCGGGGGAAATCAGGGCGCTTCGGGCGCAGGCGGCGCGGCAGGGGAGGTGGGCGCGGCGGGTGAGGAGGGCGAGACAGTGCGAGCGGGGGGTGGGGTCAGTGGCGCGGGCGCGGGTGGCATGGGCGGTGCGCAGTCTCCGAAGCCGTCCAAGCCACCCGCGTCCGGCTACGGTCCCTCGCAGGTCGCAGTGCTGCCCATCGCGCGCATGCTGCAGACGCCCGACGCCTTCGAATCGGTGTTCCTCGACGACTTGTTGGGCAGCGTCGCCGTCGCCAGTGACGGCACGAGAGCCGTGCTCTACACGACGGCGAGCGCCGTGGATCGCGTGACCGTGCTCGCCACGGATCCGCGCGCGGAAGACTATTTGCGCGCTCGCTCGACGCGCGTCCGCGCGCCCGTCGACGCCGTATTCGTTTCACCCGACGCGCAGCACGCGCTCATCGCGCTGCGCGCGACGACGAGCGGCAGCATCGGCGGCGCCTTCGGCATCGTGCCGCTCGACGACCCGGCGCTGGTCAAAATCCAGACCAGCGACGCGGCGATCACCGGCGTAGCCTTCGCTCCCAGTCCCACCACGAGCGCGATTCTGACGGCCGCGAGCGGTCACACAGCGTACCTGGTGCGCTTCCCGGAGCTGCGCGTGCGGCCCGTGGCGCTGCCGAGCTTGCCGCTGGCGGCGGGCATCGTGACAGACGAGGACGTCGGTTATGTGGTGCAGCAGCACCCCAACGGGAGGCTCAGCTTGATCAACCTGGAGACGGGTGAGCCGCGGACGCTCACCGGCTTCGAGCTATCCGGAGCGGTCAACGATGGCGACTAACGCGCGGGGTTGGCGCATCTTCGCGGCCTTCGCGCTGGGCGTGTTCGGCTGCGCCGCGGAAGACAGCGCGCCGGCTACGGGCGACGGCGCCGTCGGCAGCGGCGGTGCATTCTCCGGCGCTGAACCGCCGGCGTCGGGCGGCGCGCCAGCGAACGGCACGGGCGGCACGCGCCCCGCCGAGGTCGAAAATGAGTCCGCCTATCTCGCGCCCGTCGCCACGGGGAAGTACCTGTGGACGGCGAATCCACTGTCCGGCCGCGTCGCGCTGATCGACGCCACCACCCTGGCGGTGACGCTCGATACGGCCGGCGACGGACCAACGCAGGTGCTCGGCTTACCCGAGCTCGATGGTCGCTACGGCGCGCTGATCCTCAACGAGCGCAGCGACGACGCGACGCTGTTTCGCGTCGCGCCCGACGGCACGCTCACGCGCGGGCAACGCCTGACGACGCACGCGGACGCCAACGCTTGGGCGCTGAGCCCTAGCGGCCGCTTCGCCATCGCGTGGACCGACGCGAGACGCCGTGTCGACCCCGATCCGCTGCAGACGTTTCAAGACATCACGCTGCTCGAGCTCGCCCCCGGGAGGGAGCGCGCGTGGCCGCTCAGCGTGGGCCCACGTCCCCGCGCGTTCGCGTTCGACGCTGCCGAAGAGCACGCCTATGTCGTCACGGAGGAGGGCATCAGCGTCATCGAGCTCGGCGCCGAGCCAGCGGTCGACACGCTGATCGCGGTGTCGGACGAGCCCTTCGCGAGCGCGACGCACGCCGACGTCAGCTTCGCGCCCGACGGCTCCTACGCGGTCGTGAGAAACGAAGGCGAGAGCGTAGTGCGCGTGATCGCCTTGCCGGACGGCGACGTCAGCAGCGTCGAGCTGGGCTCCACGGTGACCGACGTCGATCTGGCGCCAGATGGCTCGCGCGCGTACGCGGTGCTCGGCTCGGTACCCGCGGTCGTCACGTTGCCGCTGCCGCTGCCGTCGCTCGACGCCGCGGAGTTGCCGCGCCTGGCGTTGCCTTCCGAGCAAATCGGCTCGATCGCGCTGAACGCCGACGCCAGCGCCGCGCTGCTCTACACCACCGCGCTCGCAGAGCCGCGCGTGCTAGTGCTCGACCTCGGCGGGAGCTCCATCGCGAGCGCCAGCTACCGGCCGCAGAGCGTGATCACGGCGGTTACAGCGGTGTTCCCGTCCCCGAATCCGGCCTACGTCGTTGCCTTTCAGTCCCCGGCCGCGGGCAGCAGCAAGGCCGGCGCGTTCAGCGTGCTCTCGCTGCTCGCGCGTCGCTCGCCGAAGATCGTGGCCACCGACGCCTCGCTCAGCCAAATCGCCTTCTCGCCGGCGGGAGACACGGCGCTGGTCACGGTGAGCAGCGCGGAGCGCGCGGCGTTCGGCGCCTATCTCATCCACCTCGCGCGGCAAGAGGTGAACTTCATCGCGCTAGAGAGCCCGCCGCTCTCCGCCGGCGTCGTGCCCGACGCGAAGCGCGCGTACATCGCGCAGGGCCACCCCGAGGGCCGCATCACGTTCGTGTCGCTCAGCGGCGGCGCTCTGCAAACCATCACCGGCTTCGAGCTCTCGGCTCGTATTCGCGAGTAGTCGCCGCGAAGCTCGCTCGACCCTGAAGGAGAACTCCGGAACATGATCCGCCATCGAGGCAGCCAGCAACCGTCCGCGGCCTGCACGGCTTCGTTCCTGCTCTCACTGCTCGCGCTGAGCTGCGGCGGGCGTGACGCCAAGTGGGACGCCCCTTTCGAGCGCGGCGCGACCGTGGGGCTGCGCGGCGCGGTGGCCATGGTCGACGCTGCGCGCAACGAGCTCATGATGCTGACCACGCACGGTCAGGACGAGCTCGCGGTGGAGCGCCTGAGCATCGGCAAGAACGTCGTCGCTGCGCTACCGTCGCAGGACCAGAGGCGATTGTTCGTGCTCACGAGCGGGGAAGCGCGGCGGCTGAGAGACAGCGATGAGCGCCCGCAGCTGTTCGTCATTTCCGGCGACGCGCAGCCCCGCGTGGAGCGGGTCTACCAGCTCACTGATCCGCCCAAGAAGCTGGCGCTCGATCCCGCCGGAGAATGGGCGGTGGCGCATGAGGCGAGCGGCGTGGTGACGAACCCCAACGAGCTCATCTTGGTGCAGCTCACGGAGCCCGCGAGCGAGCCATTGCCGAAGACGCTGCGCAGCATCGGCGGGCGTCCGCAGCGCTTCACGTTCACGAGCGAGCTCACGCTGCCGAACGGAGAGCGGCGGCGCTTGTTGGTGGTGGAGACCGAGCAAGACGTCGCCATCATCGATCTGTCGCGCCCCGAGCGCGCCGAAATCACGGTGCCGCTGCCGAGGACGACGCAAAATCAAGTGGCGCATCCGGCGCAGGTCGTATTTCACGACGATTTGCCGGGCGACGACGAGGTGGCGTCGTACCTCGCGGTGCGCTTCGACAACGACTCGAGCGTGCTCACGCTGCGCTTGAGTGAGCCCAAGCCCGACAGCAGCAACGCCTTCTCACTGGTGCCGAACCTCGTCGACGCTGGCGCGCGGCCCTCCACCATCGACTTCGTACGAACCGATCGCGGTCTACGGCTCGCGGCGCTGGTGCCCAACCTCTCCACCGCGGTGCTGTTCGACCCCGCGACTTCGAAGAGCGAGCGCGTGCAATTCGACAGCCCCTATTCCGGTATCGCGCGCGTGACCAGCGCCGTGGACGAAGCAGCGGAGAGCGGGGACGTGGCGCTGCTCTACAGCGCCAGCGCGCCGAGCATCGCATTCTGGCGGCTGGGCCGCGCCAGCGCGACGCCGTACGCCAGCTTCGATTCTTACCGCGTGGACACGCAAGTGGCGCGCGTCGTCGACATCCCTGGCGATCACTACGGTCACCTGAAGTTGCTCGTCGGCAGCAACCAAAGCGAGTTCTTCTTGCTCGATTTGAAGACGCGCCAGAGCTACCCGATGCAAGCGTTGAGCGGCTTTCAGCTGCGCCTGTCACCCGACGGCGAGCGCGCGTGGGCATTCCCGCAGGGCGGACAGCAGTTCGCGCGGCTCACGTTCGCGGACACACATCCCGCCTCGTTCACTGTAGAGCGCCCCATCGCCGACGTCTTCGACGTGGCTCGGCGCGACGGCGGTCACAGCGCCATCGTGCTGCACGACTTTACGGAGGACGTCAGCGACGTGGGCGTCACCTTGTTCGACGCCGAAAATCCCGACTCGGCGCGCACGCGCTTCGTCAGCGGCTTGATGTTGGAGGGTTTGTGATGCGTCATTTCAGCGCCATCTCCGTGGCCATAGCCTTCCCCGCGCTCCTCTCCGCGCGCCCGGCCGCCGCCGCCGACCCATCACCCCCCGACCCCGCGCCAGCCCTTCCGCCTCCCGCTCCCGCTCCCGCTCCCGCTCCCGCAACCCTTCCCGCACCCGCGCCCTCTCCAGCGCCCTCTCTCGCGCCCTCTCTCGCGCCCGCTCCCGCTCCCACTCCCTCTCCCTCTCTTCCCCCTCCCGCGTCACCGCCAGACGAGCCCGACGTCGACGACGGCCTGCTCGGCACCCATCAACGCCACTGGTTCGCGAGCATCGCGTATCGCGGCGCACTGATTCGGAGTGACGGCTTCGATCCGTTCAGTCGCGAGGACGCGCTGCACCAAGCATCCGTCGCGCTCGGCGACGCCTTCTACGCCGCGGGTCGTCTCTCCGTCGCGGCCGCGTTGACGTGGGACTACGGAGAGCGCAGCGCCGACGTGCGTCGCGCTGACACGAAGCTGCAGGTGCATCGCATCACGCTCGCGCCGGAGCTTCGCTATCACGTCCTGCGCCGGCTCTATGCGTTCGGAAGAGTCGGCGCTGGCGTCGCCGTGCTCGACGCCGCTTGGTCCGATCCCATCGTGAAGAATGATCGCCAAGCGCAGCACGTCGCGTTCACCGTCGATCCCAGCTTAGGCGTCGCGGCGGAGCTCGTGGGCGAGAGCGCGGGACTCTCACAACGCCCGCGGCTCTGGCTGCTCGCCGACGCCGGCTATCTGTTCACCACCGAAATGGCTCTCACGATGAAGAGCCCATCGGGAGCGCCCGCGCGTACGGATGCGATGAGCTTGGGTTCGCTGTCGCTCAGCGGCGTGACGTTCCGAGTCGGGGCCGCGGTGAGCTACTGACGCTCGAGCCTTCGCACAGCGTCCAAGCGGGGTCCGGGCGGTCCGCCGCGCGTGGCTTTGGCAAACACCGTTGACGCAAACCGTCAGCAGATTGCCACCCCCCTGGTCGCGCCACAGCGCCTCGCTTTACGCGGAAAATACAGCCTGAAGCTGACCGTGCGTCCACCAGAGACGGAATTATCGCAGCCGGCGCGCTATTGGTATTTACGAATGGCCCTGCTGCGTCACGAGGTGGGACAGAGTGAGCATCTTCGATCGTGCGAAGGGCACGATGGAAGCGGTGGACGCGCGGACCGAGATTGCTAGAGTAGTGGGGTGCAAGTCGTCCTGAGGAAGTTAGGGCGAGGCTCGCGAGCTGTAGCGGGTCGACTGGTCCGAGCCCCACGAAAAGGTTCGGTCGTCGTCATCGAATTTTCGGACGGAATGCACGAGTACGTGACCACTCCGGTCAAGCGTGTACTTCGCCTCGCCACGCGCGACGTCTTCTACATCGAAACCGTCAACAGCCGCTACCGCCTCGAGGTGCGCGATCGTGAGCGCGCGCTCGAAGACGCTTCGAGCGGCTGAGCCAAAGGTCATGGTGGGGGCGACCAGCGCGCGACCGTCGTTCGATCCTGCGCAGCGCTGATTTTCGCCCGCTGTCGCGCTCGCGGCCGCAGAAAAGGTGCACTTCACGCTTCCGCTGCGGCGAAAACCAGGGTAATGCCCGGCAGCCTGCTTCAGGGCAAGACCGCGCGTCTCTTCGCGGGTCTCGAGCACCGAGGAAAAGCTGCAGATGGGAAAGTTCGATCGCCGCCGTTCGCAGAAGATGTTGCGCCGCAAGGCCCAGCGCAAAAAGAAGGCTCGCCTGGCACGCCGCGCTGACGTCGCGCGCGCCGCCCACAGCAAGAAGAAGCCGACCAAGAAGCGCGGAGGCTGAAGCGCTGGCGCGGCTGCCGGCTGCGGCGAGCGCTACTCCGTCTCGCGGATGACCTTGGTCGAGAACTGCACGTCGCGCTGCGCGGCTTGCACCGGCTTCGGCAACGGCTCGCCGAACAACCCCGTGTCCCCGGAGACCCTGCGCTCCCGATAAAGCCGGAAGCCGCCGCCCGGATCGCGCCACTCCTGGCTCACGCACGTCACGCGGAGCTGGGAGTCGTCGTTGCGCGCCCAGGAGTAGCTCACCTCCACGTCGGCGCGGTCGCGGTTCGGCATGTTGAAGCTGGTGAGCTCCACGTCGAGCACGCGCACGTCTTTGCCCCACGCGGCGCGGTGCTCCAAAAAGGTCTGCCTCACGTCCTTCGAGATCAGCGTCAGCGCCAGGTCCATGCGCCCGAAGCGAGCGGCGACGTTGAGCGAGCGAGCGGCGTCGGTCGCGCGCTCGGCGGGACCCGGCGGCGAGAGACAAGCCGAGGCCAAAATGCAGGGCGCAAGCCAGGCGAGGCGCATGGCCTTGGATAGCAGCCGCCGCGCACGCGGGGAAAGAAAGCGGCGCTCAACGAGCGGGCGCCGCCGCCGCGCTCAGAACGCGGACGCCGCCACGAAGTAGCTCTGCAGCTCCCTGCCTGCCTCGCCGAAGCCGTGCGCGAAGCCCAGGCGCAGCGTGCCGTCCACGCGATAGCCGAGCGTGAGCCGCATCCAGAGCTCGGCGCCGGCGCCGAGGTGCAGCGCCGCCAGCGGGTCGCGATGATCGAGGCGAGTGAAGGCGCCGCCATAGTCGCTGAACAGCGTGCCGCTCAGCTGCTGCAAGAACACGGGCAGCGTGCTGATACCGCGATCGGCGTTCCAGATCGGAAAGCGATACTCGGCGTTGAGCAGCGTGTAGCTGCTGCCGGCGAACTGTTGCGGCTCGAAGCCGCGCAGCACCAGGCCGCTCTGGCGGATGCCGGTCGTGTACACGTCGAGCGCGGGCTGATCCGCGAACCCGCCGGTGACGAAGGAGCCGCCCATGCCGCCGGACAGCGCCAGCGCGAGCACGTGATGTCGTGCCCACGGTAGCAGCGCGTAGCCGCTCAAGCTGCCGTAGACCGAGGCCAAGCTGACGTCACTGCCGAAGCCGGGATGCGCGTAGTCGCTGCTGACCGAGAAGGAGACGCCGCGCTCGGCGCCGACGCTGTACAGGCTGCCCTCGGCGTTCGAGTAGCTGTAGCCGAGGTGCGCGAAGGAGACGATGCCCGACGCGGGTTCGCGCGAGACGGTGCCCCAGGGATCCACGCGAGCGCCGAGCGGCGCGGCGTGCTGGTAGTGAGCCACGTTGAAGCTGAACGCGACGCGCTGTCCGTCGAATTCACCGGGTATGATCCAATCGATGCCGGTCTGCACGCCCACCACGCGCTGGGTGACGCTCAGCCGAGTCTCGCCGACCTGGTAGTTGTAACGCGGCTGCGCGTCGCGGTAGACGCCGACGCGCAGCGAAAACGGCAAGCGCCGGTAGTCGTAGTCGAACGACGCGCGCCACTCATTGTCGTCTCCGGTATAGAGCGCGGCCTTGGCTTCGAAGGCGTGCAGCCCGACCGCGTCCGAGCCCCGCGTAGAGAGCGTGAGCGCGTTGCCAAACGTGCCGCTGCCGTAGTCGACCTCCCAGGCGCGCGGCCGCACGCTGGGCAGCGGGTTATAGGGCTGCACGGGCCAGACGTGACCGGCCAGCGCGACGCGACCGTCGCCGCGCTCCGAGGCGGGCGGCGCCGGCAACCAGCGCGCGCGGTCGAGCGGCAGCGCATAGAGATCGAAGCCGGCGCTGGTGTACCCAACGTAAACCAACAGCTTGCCGTCGGGTGAGACGGCGGGCATGAACGCGCCGCCGAGCACGTTGGTGACCTGATGAAGCTCGGCGCGCTCGAGGTCGAAGGCGTAAATGTTGGGTACGCCGCCGCGATCCGAGCTGAAATACAGCGTCCTACCGTCGGGCGACCAGCTCGGCTGGCGATCGAGCGCGCGATCGTGCGTCACTTCGAAGAAGGCGCCGCTGGCGACGTCCACGACGCGGACGTCGCGGTAGCCGCCCGTCGTCCAGGCGCTGTACGCGACGCGCCGCCCGTCGGGTGAGAAGCGCGGTGTGTAAGCTTGCTCGTACTCGGCGCTCGCTACCAGCGCCCGCGAGCTGACGAGGCGCCCGTCGTCGGCCAGCTCGGCGATGCGCAGCGTGCTGGTGCCGGCGTTGTTGCCGACGTAGACGAGGCGGCGCGCGTCGGGGCTCACGTCTGGCTCGCGCGCGCGCTCACCGAGCGTGAGACGGACGCGCGCGAGATCGCCACCGTTCGGCGCGCTGACGCCCGGCGCGATGCGGAACAGATCGGAGAAGTAGTAGTTGCGCCGGCTCGGCGCGAGCGTGTCGAAGTACAGCGAGCAGTCGCTGGCCGGGCTGATCGTCGTGCCGCTCGCGCGCGTGAGCAGCTCTACGCGTCCGCCCTCGGCGCGCAGGCGATAGTAGCCGGGCTTGCCCTCGGCGTCGTCGCGATAAAACAACAGCTCGTTGTGCGGCGTGCAGTGCGAAGGGACGAAGCGCGGGTTGAACACCACGCGCCCGAAGCGCGTCAAGCGTGAGCCCTCGCGCAGCCCGCGCTCTTGGATCGCGCGCGCCTGCGCGCCGTAGCGCTCTCTCAGCGCCGCCGTCCACCCGGCGTACAGCTCTGGGTACGTGCGGCCCGTCGCGCGACGGATCACTCGGTTGATACCCCATGGGATGACGAAGCTGCCGTAGTCGCGGGCCACGCGCGTGAAGGTGTCCCGCCCGTAGGTCTCGCGGATCCAGGCCACGAAATTGCCGCCGTACAAGTACCAGAGATCACCCACGGGCCAGCGACGCGCGCCGTGGCTGAGCTCGTCGAGCGTCGCCAGGTGGTCTGCGAGCACGTCGGCGCGCAGGTACATGTCGAACTGCGCGCTGCGTAGCCGGCCAGCCCGGGTGTGCTCGGACTCCATCGCGACGGCGAGGCCCTCCAGGATCCATTGCGGCTGGTTTTGATTCGGCGCGAACAGCTTGCCGGTGAGCGCGTTGAGCAGCGCCGGGATGCCGGAGGTGTTGTCGATGTGCAGGACGTGCGTGTACTCGTGCGTGATCAGCTCGACCTGCCAATCGTCGTAGTCGGCCAGGGGTGACATGTCGGCTGGCGCCGTCACGTACAGCTTCAAGGCGTTGTACGGCAGCGCGTAGGCGAAGCCGTTGGCCGCGTCCGAGCCGTCGCTCAGCACGATGTCGGTGGGCGCGGAGGGCTGCCAGGCGAGCTCGGGGCTGAGCTGCGCGTGCGCGCGTTCGGCCACGCTCGCGACGCGCTGCGCGCTGCGCTCGAGGCCAGCGTGAAAGTGCACGCGGAAGTGCGGCGTCACGATGGTGAACCAGCGCAGGTACGGATCGCCCGCGCGCGCGCTGCGCGCCTGCACCAGCACGGCGACGCCCAGCGCGAGCAGCGCGCACCCCCAACTCAGACGCGGGACGAGGCGTGCGCAGCGCGGGCGTCGCGAGAGCAAAGCGGCTGAATCGCGGCGCGGGCCGCGATCCTCGGCTCAGAAATCGTCGTGGAAGAGCGGCTCGCGGTTGCGCACGTAGCGGTACACGAGCTGGCGGCCCTCGGGCGAGATGTTCGTGAACTGCACGCCGTAACCGGGAGGTGCCTCTTGCCCGCCGCGGCTGGAGTGCGGCGCTTCGCGCGTCCAGCGCACGACGGCCTGACTCTCGAACTCGTAGCCGCCCGGCAGCGAGACGTGCACGACGAGCTCGGTGCCGATCGGCCAAATCTGGTACGTGGCGACGAACAAGCCGCCCGACTCGATCACGTCATTGCCGCTCAGGCCCTTGTAGAAGTTCGTCGGGCTGTGCGCGCCGAGCGCGGCCTCGATGCGCGGCGCCCCGGGGCGGCCCGGTTGCGCGTAGCCGGGCGGCGCCGCGACCGGAGACTGCGCAGCGGGCAGCGTTTGTTGGCCGATGTTGTGCGCCGGTGCCGCCGCCGGCGGCGGCGCATATTGCGGCGCAGGCTGTTGATAGCCCTGAGGTTGGGCTTGCTGCTGCGGCGGCGCGTACTGCGGCGCGGGCTGCCCATAGCCGGGCGGCGGTGCGCCGTAGCCGGCGGGCGCGTTCTGCACGGCGACGCGCGGCGCGGGCTCCGGCCGAGGATCGAAGGGCATCGCTTGCGACGGCCGCGTCGCCGGCGCGGCGCTGGCGGGCGGAGCGAGCTGCGCTTGATCCATCATCACGGTGCCCGCGTACGGCGATACCGCTTGCATCGGCGCTTGCGGCGCGAACTGCGCGAGCTGATGCACGACGCCGAGCGAGCCGGCGATCGCGGCCATGGCCTGGTCCACTGCGGGATGCTGCACGCCGGGCGCCTGCAACATGCCGAGCGCCTGGCGTACGAAGTTGAGCGCTGTTGGTGCCGCCTCGGCCGTCGCGCTACCGCCGCTGGCCTCGATGCGATGCAAATGACTCATGGCTTGAGCCACGGGATCTGCGACGGCCATCAACTGTGGAGGGACGCCAGGGCTTTGCAGCGCAGCCAGGCCCTGAGCGAGGTTTTCACGCGCCGTCCGCGCCGAGCTCACCGTATCCATTACAGAATCACCTCCACTGACTTTGCAGCCAGTCTATCACCGGGGCTCTCCTTTGAAAGGGCCTGGTGTCCGGCTCCCGAGCCGTTCAGCGACGAGCTGCGCGAGCGCCTCACCGCTCACCTCTGCGCCTTCTTCGAGCACGGCGCGCTCCACCGCGATCGCGCCGTCCAGCGTACGCAACAGCAGCCGATTCTCCGCTATTTGAGCCTCTCCTGGCGCGAGCGCGCTGACGAAGCTCGTGCTCGCGTAGGCGCGGGTAACGAAGAACGCCACATCTGCGAGCGACAGCGCGAGGCCGGGTACGGGAGACAGCGCCCGAATGCGCCGCAGGATGCGCTCACTGGTCCAGCGAAAATCCGCGCGTAAGAGCTCGCCGCTCGGCTCCGGCGCGCTCGTCGCAGCGCTTTCGTCTTGTGCCTCGCCGCGGAGCGGCTCGCCGCGCGCGACGCGCCGGACGGTGTCGCGCAGCGCGGCGAGGCTCGGACGATCCAGCGCGCGCGCGAGCTGCCACGCATCGCGCTCGCCCACGCGCACCCGACGCTGCAACAAGATCTCGCCCGTGTCGTACTCGGCCTCCAAGCGATGCACGCTGACGCCCGTCTCCGCGTCACCGGCGTCGATCGTCCAAAAGTACGGGTTGGGCCCGCGATGACGCGGTAGCAGCGACGGGTGCACACCAATCGCGCCGAGCGCGGCGCTCTGCAGCCAGCGCACGGGGAGCTTGCGCGTCCAAAACCAACTCACGATGAGCTCGGGAGGATCGTCGGCGAGCGCACGATCCACGGCGTTGGTCAGCGCGTCGCCGAGCGCCTCGGCTTCGAGCACGCGCGCTCCGGCGCGCGCGAGCAAGCGACGTCGACCCGGCGCCTCGATGGGCGGCAGCACGCAGAGGCTCAGTCGGTGACCGTCGCCGGCGAGGAGGAGCGCCCCGAGCGGCAGCCCGAAGTACGCGACCGCCAACGGCCGCGAGCTCGCGACGTCTTGCTCGGCCCTTGGGCCTGGCCGAAAACTTGTTCGCACTGGGTCCTCCCTGTTACCTCGGGCCACATGGATTCGAGCGGCAAGAGCAGGAGCTATCGGCCCGCGCTGCGCGGCCAAGTTCGCTTCGACCCGCTGGCGGCCCATCGGCCCATCCTGGTCTTCGAGGACGTCCACAAGGCGTACCGAGTGGACGCTCCGGTGCTGCGCGGGCTTTCGCTCGAGATCGCGCGCGGCGAGTTCGTGTTCGTCACGGGGCCGTCGGGGGCGGGCAAGAGCACGCTGCTTCGTTTGCTCTATGCCGCAGAAAATGTCGACAGCGGGCGCATCTTTTTCTTGGGTCGCGAGATCGGGCGACTCACCGACAGCTCGATTCCGTTCCTGCGCCGCAACATCGGCATCGTGTTTCAAGACTTCAAGCTGGTGGGCAATTGGAGCGTCGCTGACAACGTGGCCATGCCGCTCGAGGTGCTCGGCCTGCCGCAGCGTGTGATCCGCATCCGCGTCGGCGAGGCGCTCGAGCGCGTGGGTCTGGCTGGGCGCGGCGCCGATACCACGCGGAGCCTCTCGGGCGGTGAGCAACAACGCGTCGCGATCGCGCGCGCGATCGTCGGTGAGCCGGCGCTCTTGCTCGCGGACGAGCCGACGGGCAACCTCGACCCGCAGCTCGCGGTCGATATCCTGGGCTTGCTCGAAGACATCAACGCGTGCGGCGTCACGGTGTTGTTCGCGACGCACGACCGCAGCTTGCTCGACGTGCGGCCACGGCGAGTGGTCGTGCTCGACGAAGGCAAGGCCTTCGACGCGCGCAACGGGCTCGACGCTGAAGCCGGGCTCGGTAGCTTAGAGGTAGCTTGATGACGCCGCTGGAACGCGCCTGGCGCGGCGCGCGAAACGACTTTCGGCTGTATGCCCTGAGCGTGTTTTCCGTCGCCGTAGCCTTCGTGTGCTTGGCGGCCGCCGTGCTCGTCGTGGTGAACGTCAATGGCGTACGCGAGCGCTGGGCCGACACCGGACGCGCCTCCGTGTTCTTGAAGCCCGCGGCCGCGAGCGAGGCCATCGACGCGCTCGAGCGCGCGCTGACCACCACGCCCGGTGTGGTGGCCGTCAAGCGCATGACCAGCGAACAAGCTCGCCGCGAGCTCGGCGTCGTCGCCAACGATCCGGTGCTGGAAGCGCTGCCCGCCGACGCCTTCCCCGCGTCGCTCGAGCTCGAGCTCGAGGCCGGTTTGCCCATCACGCGCCTCGAGAAGCTCAAGGTGCAGCTCGGCTCTTTGCCGGCCGTGGACAGCGTGCAGACCTACGAAGCGTGGAGTCAGCGACTCAGCTCGTTGCTCGGCGGCGGCGTGACGGCGTCGTTGCTCCTGGCCGCGGTGGTGTTCGCGGCGGTGGTCAGCGTCGTCTCCTCGACCATCCGGCTCAGCCTGCAGCGGCGGCGCATCGAGGTGGAAGTGTTGAAGCTGGTGGGCGCGACCGACGAGTACGTGCGGCGGCCCTTCGTGGTCGAGGGCGCGGCGCAAGGGGGCATGGGCGCGGTGCTGGCGGTGCTGCTGCTCTTCGCCTTGTTCATCACCGTGAAGAGCCAGGCGGATCCTTCGCTGTTCACCTTGATCGGCGTCGAGCCCACGTTCTTGCCGTGGGCGTCCTGTCTCGGCCTCGTGGCGCTGGGCGCTGCGCTGGGCGCGGCCTCCGCGCTGCTCAGCCTGCGTAGGCTGCTGCAGCTATGAGCGAGCGCGCGGACTCAGCCTCTGGAGTGTGCGTTGCGCGTCGCTCGCGAAGGTTCGCGGCGCTGTTGCTCACGTTGTTCACGGCGGGCAGCGCGCTCGCCGCGGACATGGCCGGCTCGCCCGCGGCGGGCGCTGACGCCGCTGCGCGTCCGAGCAAGGCGCGCGCGCACTCGCTGCCCGCCGCGGCGGGCGACGTCGAGAAGCTGCTCGGCGACCTGCGGCGCGAGCGGCGTGACACGAGCGAGCGCTTCGATACGCTGGGCAAGCAAGCGGACAGCGCCGGCGTGCGCGCGCTGGCACGTGGCCGCGCCTACGCGCGCCTGGCGCGGCTCGGGTTGTTGGCGGCGGGCGGCGGCTTTCGCGGCCTCGTCGATCACGCCACGCGCCTCGAGCGGCTGCGGCGTGGCATCGAGCAGGACGTCGGCGAACAGAAGCGCGCCATCGTGGAGCGCGCGAAGCTCGCTCGGCGCCTGGAAGAGCTCAACGCGCGCATCGAGCCGCTGGAGCACGAGTACGACGCGCTCTCGCGCGTCGAAAACGCCATTTTGTCGGCCGAGGATCGTGAGCGCGCGTTCGAGCGAGCGTTCGAGAGCGGCTCCGTTACGGAGCGCGCCGCAGTGTACGGCGCGCTCGGCCCTTCCGATCCCTCCGAGCTCAAAGCGGGCTTCGCCAGCATGCGCGGGCGGCTCCCGTTTCCCATCGCTGGTCGCGCCGAGATCAACCGCGCGCGTCGCGGTTCGGACGGACCGGGCTTGGAGATGCACGCGCCGCTCGGCACGGTGGTGCGCGCGGTGTATCCGGGGCGCGTCGCGTTCGCGGACACTTACGGTGAGTACGGGCGCACGGTGATCATCGATCACGGCGGGCTCTACTACACGGTGACGGCGAATCTCGGGAGTATCGATGTGCACGTGGGGGATCAGGTGGAGTTGAATACGCGGCTAGGGACGGTCGGGGATGCTGGGAAGGGGGCGTTGGTTTACGTGGAGGTGCGGATGGGGACGGAGACGGTTAATCCGGGGGAGTGGTTTGGGATTTGACGGGGGACGGGGACGCGGATGGGGAGACGGGGAGACGGGGACGGGGACGGGGACGGGGATGTTGGGACGGGGAGACGGGGACGCGGATGTTTTCGGAACGGAGTCGGAGAGCGCTGTAACGGGGCCGTTCGGGAGGCTGGCCTACGGCCGTCGCCGCCGAGCCCTGACGTCGGCCCGTGGGGCCCTTCCTGCCTCCTTGGGTCGCTGCTGCTGATGCGCGCTTGTCCCTCCACACAAGGCTTCTAGGCTGTCGCAGGCGGCAGGTTCCTTCCCACGGGCCGCCGTCAGGGCCCGCCAGCTCCTTAGGGTCGGCTCGACGTTAGGTGCCGCCCAACCCAGGAGGAGCAGAAGGGCGCAATGTAACGGGGACGGTGATGAGGACGGGGACGGTGATGGAGGCTGGCCTACGGCCGTCGCCGCCGAGCCCTGACGTCGACCCGTAGAGCCCTTCCTGCCTCCTTGGGTCGCTGCTGCTGATGCGCGCTTGTCCCTCCACACAAGGCTTCTAGGCTGTCGCAGGCGGCAGGTTCCTTCCCACGGGCCGCCGTCAGGGCCCGCCAGCTCCTTAGGGTCGGCTCGACGTTAGGTGCCGCGCACACAAGGGGAGCAGAGCGGCGCGGTGTGACGGGGACGGTGATGGGGGCGCGGTGTGACGGGGACGGTGATGGGGGCGGGGTAACGCGGGCGCGATGGGGACTGTGGGGGTGGCGCTATTTGGGGTTTTTTATGATGGCGTCGCGGGTTGCGAAGTAGACGTTGGTGGCGTCTACGGCGATGGCGGTGGGGGCGTTGAGGCCGGTGACGAGTTGTTGTTGTTTGTCGCCCGTCGGGGTCGCCTGCATGACGGAGCCGTTGGTGGTGCCGGTCGTCCAGTAGATGGAAGTGCCGTCAGTGGTGAGGCCGTTGGCGGCGGCTTTCGGGATGATGACGGTCGGGGTCGGGGCACGATTGTTGGTCGCCACGCTCGCGATGGCGCCGCTCGTCGCGAAGTAGAGGGTGGTCTTCCAAATGGTCAGATGAGTCGGATCGTCGAGCTCACTCAGGAATGGAGCGGGCTTGCCGTCTACGAGGGGAGTGCGGGTGATGCTGCCCGACTTGGGCGTGAGTACGCCGTTCGCGTCGCGAATGCCGCGGTTGGTCCAGTAGAGGAGTTGGCCGTCGGAGACGATGTTGAAGACGCGGCTGCCCTCTGGTCCTGAAGAGAGTTGAACCGCTGAGTCTTGATTGAGCGGCGCGCGTAGCACGACGTTGTCCGCGCTGAAGAGGTAGGCGTTCGTGCTGTCGACGAGGATGCTGCCCGACGCGCTGCCGAGGCCTTTGCTCATAATGCTCGCCTCGCCAGCGTCGAGCGGCGCGCGTGACACGATGCCAGAGTCCAACGTCCAGTAAACGTACTTGGGATCGAGCGCCAAGCTCGTCGGCGCTCGCTGCTGGCCCGCGACGAGGATCGTCTTGCCGCCAGCGATGGCGACCTTGAACACCGAGCTGTCGCTGATCCAGTAGACGCTGTCGGAGTTCACCGCCAACGCGACGACGTCGCTCAGGCCGGAGGCCAACACCACCGGCTTGCCGACGCCGCTGCAGCTGCCGCTCCACTGACAGAGATCGGTGCAACGGATCGGGCTGCCATCGACGCAGGTCTGCGTCTCACCGGGCTTGCACACGCCCTCACCGGCGCACGCCGACCAGCTCGACCACACGCCGTTGTTGCAAGTGCGCGTCTGCGTGCCGCAGTTGCCGCACGCTTGCGAGGTGGGGCCGCTGCAGGTCTGGCCGAGACACTCGCCCCAAGCACAAGCTGTCGTGCAGGTCTGACGGCCGCCCGTGCCGCACGCTTGAACGTCCGTCGGGTGACACTCGCCCTCCTTCCCGCACGCGGACCAGCTCGACCATACGCCGTTGTTGCAGGTGCGCGTCTGAGTTCCGCAATCGCCGCACGCTTGCGAGGTGGGGCCGCTACAGGTCTGGCCCGTGCAGCTGTTCCAGGTGCACTTGTCGCTGCAGGTTTGCGTGCCGCCGGTGCCGCAAGATTGTGACGCGCCCGGCGCGCACTCGCCTTCATTGCTGCACGGCCCGAACGCGGACCATTGACCCGTGGAGTTGTCACAGGTGCGCGTTTGCGTGCCGCAATTGCCGCAGGCTCGGGAGCTCGCCCCGGAGCACATTTGGTTGCCGCAGGTGCCCCACTCGCAGCTGGTGTTGCAGGTCTGCGTTCCGGAGTTGCCGCAGCTCTGGCTGGTGGTCGGCGTGCACACGCCTTCGCCGCTGCACGCCGACCAGCTCGACCACACGCCGTTCTTGCAGGTGCGGGTGTGCGTCCCGCAGTTGCCGCACGCCTCCGAGCTCGGCCCGCTGCAGGTCTGGCCGGTGCAGGTGCCCCAGTGGCAATCACCACCGCAGGTTTGGGTTCCCGAGCTGCCGCACGCTTGGCGGTCGTTCGGCGCGCAATCCCCCTCGCCGCTGCACTCCGACCATGACGACCACACGCCGTTGTCGCACACCCGGTGGCGCGTCCCGCAGTTGCCGCACGCCTCCGTATCAGGGCCGGTGCAGGTTTGACCCGCGCACTCGCTCCACTGGCAATTGCCGCCGCAGGTGCGACTCCCCTGGCTGCCGCACGCTTCGCTGGCGTCGGGGCTGCATTCGCCTTCGCCCTGGCACTCCGACCAAGCCGACCACACTCCGTCGTCGCAGCTGCGCCGCTGCGTGCCGCAGTTGCCGCAGGCGCGCGTCGACGGACCCTCGCACTCGCTCGAGACGCACGCGCCCCAGCGGCAGTCGCCGCCGCAGCTCCGCTCGCCACCGTCGCAGGCTTCGCTCGTGTCGGGAGCGCATTCGCCCTCGCCCAGGCACTCCGACCAGTCGAGCCAGGTTCCATTGTCGCAAATGCGAGTCTGGGTTCCACAGTTGCCGCAAGCGCGGGAATGCGGACCTTCACACGGTGGATTGACGCACAAGCCCCACTCGCAATTGCCCTCGCACGTGCGAGTGCCGCCGTCGCCGCAGGACTCGGTCGTGTTCGGCTCACACGAGGCCTCGCCGCTGCACTCCAGCCAGTCCGACCAGCGCCCGTTTTCACAAACGCGCGTCTGCGTGCCGCAGTTGCCGCACGCTCGCGCGCTCTCACCCGGACACGCGGTGCCGACACCTTCGGGATCGACGGTCGAGCCGGTGCCGGGAGTATCCGACGGGTTCGTCGCTCCGCGATCACACAGCGCGTTGCCCGCCGCTCGCCGCGGGCAAGCCGTGCTCAGCACCACTTCGGGCTCGCTATCGTCGCTCCGCGCGGCGCACAGCGACTTCGGGAGCCGAACGCGCGAGCCCGTGAGCGACCAACCCTCCGCGCCGGCCTCGAGCACGATCCAACAGTGCTGGGCGCCGCAGATGCCGTCGCTCTCTGGCGGCAATTGCACGGCGACATTCAGGTGATCGAGCTTCGCGCCGCTGGGCACCTCGAAGGAACAGTCCGCGCTGTCCAGCGTTACGCGCCGCGCTGTGTCGAAGCAAGAGAGCACGTCGAAGCAATCGCTCTGCGACGAGCCCTGCGCGTCCGGGCTCCAGGGTTTGTTGCTGATCGAATCCGGCGGCAGGAATGACGGGAGGCAAGCGCCGGCGATGCAGGTCTGCTCGCTCGGGCACGTGGACGAGCCATCCGGCTTGGCCGTGCCGTCACACAGGTAGCTGAGCGGTAGGCGCACCACGCCGACGTACGACCCAGGAATCGGCGTGACAGCGTCACGCTGAATACGCGGGACGCCCTTGTGCGACGCCACGGCGCGCAAGGTGACCGGACGAGAGTCACCCGGGAAAGGGACGCGGAACGTGAGCGGCAAACGCAGCGAGGAGAGGTCGTCGATGTCCTCGCTGAGCAACGCGCGATCGATGGCGCTGGCTTCGAAATGCAAGCGATCGATGTCTTTGGGGATCGAAAGATCGCTCTCGATGACCACCACCAGCTCGCCGCCGGCTGCACCGTCGCTCGATTTGCAGCCGCCCAGCAGCGTCACGAGCAGCGTCGCCATGAGCGCGAGCGCTCGCGAGCCATCGCTCCGCCGGCCGTGCCGCGGACTTCGAAATGACCAACCGTATTTCAGCTGTTCAGTGCGCACGCCACCTCAATCTCGGTATTAGCGCAGATCGATCGCCGGACAATGGTGAATTTTCACTCACGCCATGCGCTGTCCATCGCGCCCGTACGGTAATTTCCGCTGAACACTCCGCTGGCCCCCGCGTGCTCTCGCCCCCAAACCACGCACGAGCCGCGCTTGAAACGACATTGGTAATCCTGATGCGAGTCGCTCCATGCGCGGCGCGCGCAGCCGCGGCGCTCGACCCAACACGAGACAATGGCTTGCCGCGTCGCGCGCTCGAGAGTTAGGCTGGCCCGGTGTTCGATTTCGGGGCCTGGCGTAGGCGCTGCATCCTCCTTCTGACCATGACGGCGAGCGTCAGCGCGGGCGCCTGCAGCGACCGCGAGCAGGTGACGGGCCAGCTCGTGCTGTCGATCGAGACGGACATGGCCTTGCCGCGTCAGGTCGATAGCGTTCGCCTCGAGGTTCTTTATCGCGGCTCCCTGCATTTCGGGAACACTTACGCCGTCGGTCGCGACTCACTGCTCATTCCGGCGACGCTGACGCTGCTGCAAGGCAGCGACCGCGCCGAGCCCGTCACCATTCGAGTGATCGGGAGCAAAGGCAACAAGCCGCGCACGCTGCGTGAAACGGTCACCACCATCCCCGCTGATCGCGCCGCGTCGCTGCGCATGCCGATCCAGTGGCTGTGCGACGATCACGCCGAGCCCGGCGCCGATGGTGGCGTCGTCTCTACGTGTGATGAGGGCTTTACCTGCTCCGGCGGCCGCTGCGTGGAGATGATCGTGCCCGAGCCGACGCTGCCGACCTACGCCCCCGAAGACGTCTTCGGCGGCGGCGCTACGGCGGACGAGGGCAGCTGCTTCGACACGCTGGGTTGCATGCAGAGCGGCTCGACGGTGATGCCCGATGCCGAGTGCACCATCCCGCGGCCGAAGGACGCGGACGCGGTGAACGTCGCGCTGCGCGTGGTCGATGACGGCATTTGTGACGACGCGAACGAGTCTTGCTTCGTGCCGTTGGACGGCAACAGCGACGACGGCTGGCGCGCTGCGAGCGATCGCTTGACGTTGCCGCTCGCGGTCTGCGATCGCATGGCGAGCGGGCGGGTGAGCGCGGTCGTGGTCTCGACGGCGTGCACGACGAAGACCGCTGCCACGCCGCCGTGCGGTGCGTGGTCGAGCGTCAGCAAACCCGCGCCTCCGCTCGACGACGGCGGCGGCGTGCGCGTGGGGCCATCGCTGATCACGACGGCCACGGCGACGGGCACCACGCTGTGCTGCTCGCTGCACGCCGACGCCACGGCGCTCTACACGTGTCAATGCGACGGCAGCGGCCACGTCGATGTCGTCTCCGTGGGCGCGAACGCCAGCCCCGTGAAGCAGGTTGGCTTCGAGGTAGACGAGCAACGCGCATTCATCCCCTCAGCGCTCGCGGATGACACGCTATTTTGGCTGGATCGCGCGGCGAGCGGCCACTCCAGCGTGCGCGCCACCTCGCTCAGAAGCGGTGAGACTAGTGAGCTCGCCGACGTGGACGCGGACATCTTCGACGACAGCCCATTGCTCGTCGACGAGCAGAGCTTGTATGCGCTGGCCAGCCGCGTCGCCGATGAAGGGGACGCCGTGCAGCTCGTCGCGATCGATCGCGGCTCCGGCGAAGCGCGCTCGCTCGCCGTCGGCGCGAAATCGGCGTTGCAGTTCACGCAGGACGAGCAAGCGCTGTACGTCATCTCGCACACCGACTCGGGTGAAGGCGCGAGCAGCATTCGCCAGTCGCGCATCGAGCGCATTCGCAAGAGTGACGGCTCCAAGACGCCGATCGCGACCGCTACCCTGCAAGGCGCCGACGCGGCGCGGGGCGGCTTCGTCGGGTTGTCCTTGCAGGGAAGCTCGGTGTTGGCGCTGTCGCGCACGCCGCAGCCCGACGACAGCGACGACGTCCAGCTGCTCGCCTTCGACAGCCAGGGCCGCAGGCAGGTGCTGTTCGAGCAGAACGTGGATCCCGGCCGCACGAAATTCCTGATCTTGGGCAGCAATGAGACGGCGACCTTGCTCGTCCGCTATACGCTGAGCTCGAGCGAGGACGACAGCTCGCTCGAGAGCGGCACCGTGCTGATCGTACCGCGTGACGGCAGCCTGCCGCTCGTCACCGCTGAATTCGTGCGCGACGCTCCGGCGGCGGCGAGCGTGCCCGCACCGGCCTTCGATCGCGACGGCTTGTACTGGGTCAACTCATCGGGCCGCCTGTATCGGCTGCCGCTCTCGGCCCTGCGGTAGCGATGACGCGCGCGGCGGACTTACCGGTACCCCTCGGCGCGCTGCTGCAAGGCAAGTACCGCATCGAGAAGGTGCTCGGCGGCGGCGGCATGGGCGTCGTGATGGCCGCTCACCACGTGCAGCTCGAGCGCCGCGTCGCGCTGAAGTTCTTGCTACCGGAGAGCGCCCATAATCCGGAAGCCGCCGCGCGCTTCGCCCGCGAGGCGCGCGCGGCGTCGCGCATCCAGAGCGAGCACGTGGTGCGCGTGCTGGACGTGGACGAGACCGAGGGCGGCGTGCCGTACATGGTCATGGAGTACCTGGAGGGCGAGGATCTCGCCGAGGTGCTCCAGCGCAGCGGCACGTTGTCGATCACGGATGCGGTCGACTATCTGTTGCAGGCCTGCGAGGCCATCGCCGAGGCGCACGCGGTCGGCATCGTGCACCGCGATCTGAAGCCGGCCAACCTGTTCCTCACGCGTCGCACCGACGGCTCCCGTCTGGTCAAGGTCTGTGATTTCGGCATCGCCAAGGCCGCCGCCGGCGAGCTCGTGAAGCTGACTCACGCCAACGCCTTCATCGGCTCGCCCGTGTATAGCGCGCCCGAGCAGCTGCGCTCCGCGGGAGCGGTCGACGCGCGCGCAGACATTTGGGCCCTGGGCGTGATCTTGTTCGAGCTGCTCACGGCGCAGACGCCGTTCAACGGACGCTCCATCCCCGAGCTCGTGACGCGTATCGTGAGCGAGCCGCCGCCGGATGTCCGTGAGCTGCGCCCCGAAGTGCCCGCCACGCTGGCGGCGACGATCAGCGCCTGCTTGCAGCGCGAGCCCGAACGCCGGCTGGCGAACGTCGCGATATTGGCGGGCGAGCTCAAGGACCTGGCGCCGCCCACCGCGCGCATCTCCGCGGATCGCATCGCGCGCGTGCTCGGCGGCTCTTCCGCGCCGCCCGCCGCCGAGCCACCGCGCGCGCCGCCCGCGGTCGAGCCGCTGCCGGCGGTCGAGCCGCCGCGCCCGGCGCTGGCCGGTACGGGCTCGCACCCGCCGACATTGCGCGCGGAGCAAGCGCCTCTGGGCGCCGCAGCGTCAGCGCGCGAAACCGCGCAGCCGCAGTCGTTGTCCATCGGCACGACCAGCAAGCCGCGAGCCGTCGCCTCGCGCTGGTTGCTCGCCGCGTTGGCGCTCGTCGGCGTGATCGTGACGCTGCTCGTGCTGCGCGCGCGCCGTGACGAAGCATTGCACGTCGACGAGCAGGCGACCGCGCGCAGCGCCGCCGTCAGCGTCAGCGCAGCGCCGCCGCTCAGCGAAACGCGCTCAGCGGCGGCCATCGCGACGAGCGCAGCGCCGGTCAGCGCGCTCGCCGCGCCGCCGAGCGCGAGCGCGAGCGCGAGCGCGTCGAGCTCGGCGGATTTACGAGCGCCGACAGCGCGCCCGGCACCCGCCAATGAGAGACGGCTCCGACGCGATGGCGCGCCGCGCGTCTCGCTCAGCGACGATCGCTCACCCCCGGCGGCGCCCGTGAGCGCCGCGCCACGCCGCTCGAAGCCGCCGCTCAGCGCGGACGACGAGCCCAATACGCTGGACATGAACCTCAAATAGGATGCCGATGCCACGCCGTCTCCACTATCTCGGTCGCTGGTTCTCCGTGTTGAGCCTGGTGCTGGCGCAGGGCGTCGCGTACGCCGAGACGCCGGAGCCGGCGGCTGCGTCGCTGGCCACGTCGCTCAAAGGCGACGCGCTGCTCGACTACAACGCCGGTCGCGTCTTGTATCGCGATCACGACTACGCAGGCGCGTTCGTCAAATTTCAGCACGCCTACGAGCTCTCGCACGAGCCGCGCTTGTTGTGGAACATGGCCGCCTGCGAGAAGAACCTGCGCCGCTACGCGCACGTGCTGCGCTTGGTCGAGCGCTACGAGCGAGAGGGCGGCGCGCAGCTCAGCGAACGAGAGCGCACGGAGGCGAGCGAGCTCGTGCGCACCGTGCGCTTGCTCGTCAGCAGCCTACAAATCTCCGTCAACGAGCCCGACGCGCTCATCTACGTGGACGACGAGCTCGTCGGCAAGAGCCCGCTGCCGGGCCCCGTGCTCGTCGATTTGGGCGAGCGGCGCATCAAGGTGGAGAAGCCGGGTTTCCGCAGCGAGGTCGTGCCGCAGACGGTGAGCGGCGCCTCGGACATCAATATGAGCATTGTCTTGCAGCCTCAGCCGCACGAGGCGCGCTTGGTGGTGTCCGCGCCGGGCGCGGAGGCGATCACGCTCGACGGTCGCCCGGTCGCGCAGAGCCGCTTCGACGGCCGCATCCCCAGCGGTCAGCACACGCTGCGCATCACGGCCTCCGGCGTGCGGCCCTACAACGCCGAGCTCTCATTGCGAGACGGCGAGACGCGCACACTCGATATCACGCTGGAGCGCGAGACGCGCAATCTGACGGCGCTGTGGATCGTGGGCAGCGTCGTCGCCGCGGCGGGGCTCGGCGTCGGGGGTTACTTTCTGTTTCGCCCGAACGACATCACGCGCCCCACCACGATCGGCACTATGCCCCCTGGCCAAGTGCAGTTGCCCTGAGCCCCCGAAGCTGCCGTGCACGCTCGGCGGAGCTATGTGGGGGCGAGCGCGCCGCTAGCCCAGCGAGCCGGGGTTCGGGCGCGGGTGCCGGCGCTCCGCGATGGCCACCAACAGGCAATTGATGGTGATGAACATCAGCGCAGCCGTGATGTTGCTGAGCGCTTCACGCGTGCCGATGAGCAGGATCACGAAGCGATCGTCGGGTTTGGCGCGTTCGACCACGAAATGGAGCACCTTGGTCATGCCGGTGAAGAAGCCGAACAGGCCCGAGACCATCGTCGTAAGCAGGATCCAGCGGATGAAGGGCTTCAGCTGATGCTCGCCGCGCCACAGGAGGCGCACGGCGGCGGCGGCTCCGAGCAGGCCGAATAGAAAAATGAACCACATCATCCAGCCGCCGTCTTGAAAGGCGGCCCACAGGCGAACGGGGAGGGCTTGCTGTTCCATGATGATCTCCGAAGTGGATGCCCCTGAAACGCGGGCGAGGCCGGGTTTGTGACGACAGAACTTTGCCGTTCGGCGGCTGTCACAGGCGGGTGGCTTGCCGCGTTCCATGGAGGTCAGTGACCGACCGTACCGATGCCGAGCTGCTGGCCGAGCTGCGTGGTGGCAGCGCGGAGGCGTTCACCCGCGTCTACGAAGCGGAGCGGGCGACGGTATTTGGTTTTCTGCTGCGACTCAGCCGCAAGCAGGACGTCGCCGCGGACCTCTTTCAAAACACCTGGCTGAAGCTCTCGCGCTACGCGCACACCCTGCGTGAAGATACGGATCTTCGCGCCTGGCTGCTCACCGTGGCGCGCAATGAGTACCGCAGCTTCCGTCGCGCGCAGCTGCTCGACCTGAGCCGGCTCCTGGCGTGGCGCGCGGAGTCGGAGGGGACGGCCGTCGCAAACGAGGAGTGGTCGAGCCACGGCGAGCTCGAAGCTGCGCTCGCCAAGCTCAACGAGCGAGATCGCGAAGTGTTGGTGTTGCTCGCCACACAAGACATTTCCGCGAGCCAGGCGGCGCAGGTGCTCGGCTTGAGCGACGCGGCGCTGCGGCAACGACTGGCGCGCGCGCGCAGACGTCTCGCCGCGGAGCTGGCCAAAGACGAGCTCTCGGCGCCGCTCGCCAGCAAGGAGAAATGACATGGAGCCTAGTGATTTGCCGCGATTGCCCCCCTGCGAGCCGCCGCGCGCGTTGGCCGAGCTCGTGCTGGCGCGCGCGAAGGAGGAGCTTCGCTCGGCGTCATCGCCCGCGGCGGCGGCGGTTCGCTTGCCGTTGTCCGAGCAGCTCAGCTACGGCGTGGCGCTCTTCGCCTACTCGCTGTACGCGGCGGCGTTTGCGTTGCGGCTCTTGATCGCCGCAGGCTAGAGCGGCAAAAATCGCCGCCCAACGGCCCCGGGGCGCCGTCGTCCGCGTAATTTCGGGGCCGTAGCGCGGGCGCAATTCGAGGCGTCCGAGCGGGCGACATCGTGTAGCATGCGCAAGCTCGGGGAGCTGACCCATGCACGTGGAGCGCGATGGTATCGGCCGGGAACGCCGGCGCAGGGTGCGACGATGTTGAGCACGTCGGGTGGCCGCGCGCTCGTCATCGCACCTCACGCGGACGACGAGGTGCTCGGCGCTGGCGGGCTGATGGCGCTCGCCAGCGAGCGGCACTGGGCGGTCCATGTCCTCTACGTCACGGTTGCTGGTTATGAGTCGCTGGCGCGCGGCGACCTGAGCGGAACGGCGGCGCGCCGCGCCGAGGCGGAAGCAGCGGCGCACGTTTTGGGCGTCGCCGGTGTCGAGACGCTCTTCGAGGGCGAGGAGCTGCATTTGAAGCTCGACACCGTCCCGATCACGCGCATCGTGTCGTTCATAGAAGGCGCGGTGAAGCGGCTCGCGCCGGACCTGGTGGTGATGCCGTGTCGCGGTCACTATCACCAAGATCATCGCGTCGTGGCCCAGGCCTGCGTCGCCGCGCTGCGCCCGGCGCCCCCGGGAGTCCGCCCGCTCGTGCCGACGGTGCTCGCCTACGGGCACACCGGGTTCGCTTGGGGCGGGCCGGAGTGCCGCTTCGACCCTACCGTCTTCGTGGACGTGACCAACGTGCTGGAGCGAAAGCTCGAAGCGCTGAAGTGCTATCAGAGCCAACTGTGTGAGCCGCCGCACCCGCGCAGCAGCGCGGGCATGCGCGCGTTCTGTGCCACTTGGGGAGCCTGCGCGGGAGTGCAATATGCCGAACCATTCGAGTGTCTGCGAGCCGTCGTCCGAGCGTGAAGAATTGGCGCAGGAGCTGTATTTGCGCCGCGGTGCGCAGGCCGCATCGCACCGCTGCGACGTGAACCAACAGGGAGGTGAGCATGACCTCGCGGAGGCGTTACTTCGCGCGTCAGGTCTGGCGCCGGGTGAGACGATCGTAGATGTCTGTTGCGGCACTGGGCAGCATTTGCTGCGCTATCGCCAGCGCGTCGCTGAGCGAGGGCGCGCCGTCGGCTTCGATTTTTCAGAGGCGGCCGTCGCTGCTGCGCGCGCGCGCGGCGTGGAAGCGTACGTCGCGGACGCCGCATCGCTCCCGCTCGCGGACAGCGTCGCCGACGTCGTGGCGTGCTCGTTCGGTATCTACTACTTGTCGGACTTGAACGCGGCGCTGCGCGAGTGGCGCCGAGTCCTCAAATCGGGCGGGCGGCTACTGATCTGCGGCCCGGGGAGGGGCACCAACGCGGAGCTCTACGCGTTTCACGAGGCGAGCACGGGCCTCGGCCCGAGCGACGTCGACCAAATGGCGCTCGGCTACGTGGCAGAGCGAGTCGTCGCGGCGCTGCCCGCGCTCGGCTTCGACGTCCTCTCTTGCGAGACGTTCATAAACCCAGTTCACTTCGCGAGCGCCGGCGCGTTCCTCGACTATTGGGAGAGCACGAGCTTGTTTGCTCGCAGCCACGGCGCCACGCGCAGCGCCGGTGAGAGGGTGCTCGCGAACGCCAAAGGGCCGCTGCGTATCACGAAACACGTCAGTGTACTGACGGCGCGCAAAGCCACGGCGACATGATGACGCACGCGCGGGACGTCGCTGACTACCTCGTCCTCGGCGCTGGGCTCGCGGGTCTCTCGGCAGCGCACGCGCTCGGCGAGCGCGCGCTGGTGTTGGAGCAGGACGCGCGCCCGGGAGGCCTGGTTCGGAGCGAGTGCTTGGCGGGCGGCTACTGGTTCGATCACGCGGTCCACTTGCTGTACTTCGCGAACCCAGCGATCAAGGAGTTCGTCCAGAACCTGAGCGGTGTGCACCTGGCGTCGTGCCCGCCGCGCGCGCACATCGAGACCAGCGCGGGAGTCGCTCCGTATCCGATTCAGTCGCACCTGGCGTGGCTCGAGCCGGCGACGGTCGCCGCTTGCGTCGCCGATTTTCGCGAGCAGCTGGAGCAGCATCACGCGGGGCCGCTCGCCGACTACGAGGCGTTTCTATTGAACAGCTTCGGCCGCTCGCTGTGCGAGCTGTTCTTCTTTCCTTACAATCGCAAGCTGTGGAAACGCCCGCTGACGACGCTGGCGCCGACTGGCTTTCAGTGGAACATTCAGCGCCCGAAGCTCGAGAACGTGCTGGCCGGCGCCAGCGCCGCGCGCGAGGCGCGCAGCGCATATAACTCCGAGGGGTATT
This sequence comes from uncultured Sorangium sp., assembly GCA_966250485.1. Taxonomy (GTDB): domain Bacteria; phylum Myxococcota_A; class Polyangia; order Polyangiales; family Polyangiaceae; genus PMG-095. Next base: position 87,249 of record CBINHN010000006.1, read on the forward strand.
ATCCGTGTCCCCCCGCCGGCGCGCGCCTTCGCGGGATCGAGGTGCTGTCGCGTGCGCTCGCGCGCTTGGCTCCGCGAATCGAGCTCGGGGCGCGCGTCGTCGAGGTGGATCCGGACAATCAAACCGTTACGGTCGAGCAAGGCGGCGCGCAGCGGCGCTTCACCTATCGCGAGCGGCTCTGCGCGACGCTGCCGTTGCCGCTGATGATCCGTCTCTGCCGTCACGCGCCGTCCGAGCTCGTGCGCGGCTGCCTCGATTTGCGTCACAATCGCGTGCGTTCGCTGTGCGTGGCGCTGCAGGGCCCTCGGCCGCAGCCGATGGAGCACTGGCGCTACTACACGGACGAGTCACTCAGCTTCCACCGCCTCGTCTATCCACACGCCTTCGATCCGCTGAACGCGCCGGAAGACGGCTTCGGTATCTTGGCCGAGCTGACCGAGCTGGGCGAGGCTCCCAAGCAGCCGGACGGCGAGCTGATCGCGCGGGTGCTGGACGACCTGGAGCGGGTAGGCGTCGTACCTCGCGGCGCGCGCATCCTCGCGACGAGCGTCATCGATCTCGAGACGGCGTACGTCGTCTTCGGCGTGGGTCAGCAAGACCTCGTCGAGCGCGCCAAGAGCTACCTCGCGGAGCGGCACATCCACGTCGTGGGCCGCTATGCACGTTGGGAATACTCCTCGATGGCACAGGTGCTGGAGGACGGATTGCGGCTTGGAGCGTCGCTCCTCGACGGTAGAGCGAGCTCGTGATGAGCGGCGCGCTGTCGTTCGTGCTCGCGTTTCTGTTCGGGGTCGTGGGCACCGGCTCCGCGCGCGCTTTGGCGCGACGTCTTCGCTTTTGGAGCCGACCGAACCCGATCGTCGCTCAACATCGCAAGCCGATTGCGTACCTCGGAGGGTTGGGAATCGCCGCTGGGATCTGCGGAATTGCGCTGTTGCCAGCGCCCTTCGGCGGCGTGTGGCCGAGCGTTTCTGCTGGGCGCCTACATGGGATCCCCGGCTTGCTCCTGGGCAGCGTCGGCTTTCTGGGCTTGGGCCTCGCGGACGACCTGAAGACGTTCTCGCCAGGCCCCAAGCTGACGAGCCAATTCGCGCTCGCTTTGTCGGCGGCGTTCCTCGGGCTGAGCGCGCCCGTTACGGGCTCGCCCGCGCTCGACCTCGCGATCAGCGCGTTGTACATGGTGACGTTCGTCAACGCCTTCAATTTCGTGGACGTCTGCGACGGGCTGCTGGCCGTCATCGCGTGTTGCTTCTTCGCGTACCTGGCGACAGAGCAGCCGCTGCTCGCTCCGGTGGCTTGTGGCATCTCCGGCGCGACGGCTGGGTTTCTGGTCTTCAATCGCCCGCCGGCTAGTATCTTCATGGGCGACGCCGGCAGCCACCTGCTGGGCTTCCTCGCGTCGGCGCTGGTCATCGCCGGGAGCGAGGAGTCGACCGCCGGTACCTCATTGTGGAGCGCTGCCATCGCCGGGGCCGTGCCGCTGTTCGAGACCGCGTTCATCACCGTGGTGCGCGTCGCTCGCGGCTTGCCGTGGTGGCGCGGCAGTCCGGATCACTTCGCGTTGCGGTTGCAAGCCGCGGGGCTGCGCGCGCTGGAGGTCGATCTGCTGGCGGGCGGCGCGAGCGTGGCGCTAGGAACGTTCGCGTTGGCGTTCACCAAGAGCTCGTGGCCGGCGCGCTGCCTCGAGTTGGCGGCGCTGCTCGCGGCGGCGGCCGGCGCCGCGGCGTGGCTGTTGTCTCTCGAGCGGCACCCGCTCCGCCGACGCTCCAACCAATGTTAGCTCTGCGTCAATGGCGGCGCTAATTGCGCGCCAGCGACCAGCGCTCCGCGCGTAGGTAGCGCCGGCGGGCGAGCGCGCGGAGCTTGCGCGCACGCAGTCTTCATCAGCTCACCTCTGAGCCTTCAGACGCGCTTCGTCGCGCCGGGCGCAGCGGAGCCCGTGCGGCTTCGAGCTCCGCGGCAGCTCGGCCGACGCTCGCCAGTGTCCGCCGCACGATTTCGTCGAGAGATGTTGGGCAAACTTCACCGAGCAGCCGGCGAGCGCGCGAAAGGTCGGGCACGCGCCGCGGGATGTCCTCGAAGTTTTCGCCGAACGCGCGCTCGAATGGCAGGAAGCGAACACCCGTATCGAGCTTCGAGTGGCGCAGCACCGCTCGAGCCAGCTCGATGATCGTCACCTCACGATCGCTTCCGATGTTGAAGATCCGCCCCGTGGCAGCGTCCATGGGGAACAGCCTCGCGAACGCCGTAACGACGTCCGTGACGTACGCGAAACAGCGCGTCTGCGTGCCATCGCCGTAGATCGTCAGGGGTTGACCCGAGAGCGCTTGGTTGATGAAGCGAGGCAGCACCATGCCGCCCAGCGACGACTGCCGTGGTCCCACCGTGTTGAACAGGCGAACGACGACGGTCCTCAGTTTGTCGCTGCGGAAGGCAGCCAACAGCCGAAACTCATCGATCGCCTTGGCGCAAGCGTAACTCCAGCGAGCGACCGAGGGAGCGCCGAGGCAAAGCGGGCCATCCTCTCGGAATGGCAAGTCTCGGGAGCGACCGTAGACCTCCGACGAAGAGGTCAGCAGGAGCGGCCGCCGATGACGAATCGCCGCGCGGCAAACGAGCTCCGTCGCCAGTAGGTTCGAGCTCATCGAGCCTGCCGGATCATTGACGACGCGTTGCACGCCCACCCTGGCGGCGAGGTGGTAAATGGCGTCGCACTCGCTGACCGCCCGATCGAGCACTGCTTCGTCTTGCACTGCTGATTCCACGAAACGAAATCGGGGATTTCCGCGCAGCGGCGCCAGGTTTTGTAGTGAGCCACTCGAGAGATCATCGATCACGGTCACGTTGTGGCTCTGTGCGGCCAAATGCTCAGCAAGATGAGAGCCGATGAAGCCGGCGCCGCCCGTGATCAAGTAGTGACTCATCGCCGTCCTCCTCCCGATGAAGACATGCTGGGACTGCCGTGCGCCCAGACGCAGTAGTGGGGAAGATCCCCTAATCGCGCGCATGATTTCACGACGATATTCGCGATGTCAATTGGCTCGCCTGACGCAAATTCTGCGGATCGAGGTGACCCTGGTCCGGTGCTCGGGAGTTTCGGCGGCGATTCGCGCGTCTCACCGCTGCGCGACGCAGCACGGCTCGAGAGCTCGATTCGACGAAATTCGCCGCGAGCCTGCTCGAAGCCGCATATTTCCGCGCTCGTCGCCGTCGTCGTCAGGTCTGCCGGCTCGCGGGCGATGGTAACCGCTTGCGGCGGCGATAATATTCGCGGCTGCGCCATGAGCCGTGCATTCACGAAAGAGGATCGCGAAGAGGCGCCGTTGGTCGTTCCGCGCGCGCCGTTGCCCGCGGGCGTTACCAATTACGTGACAGTCCGCGGGCACGCGGCGCTCCGGGAAGAGCTCGCCGCGCTGCAAGCCGCGCGCGCACGCCTGCTCGCTAGCTCGGGCGGCGCGGCGGCTGCGGAGCTCGCACAATACGGCGCGCGCATCAGCGAGCTCGAGGCTCGGCTCGCGAGCGCGACGATCGTGAACACGGCGGAGTTGCCGCGCGATGAGGTGCGCTTCTCGGCGTACGTCGCGCTGCTCGCCGCAGACGGCCAGCAGCGGCGTTATCAAATCGTCGGTGTCGACGAGGCGGACGCCAGCGCGGGTCGCATCGCCTTCGTCGCGCCGCTCGCGCGCGCGTTGCTCGGCAAGCGGGTCGGGGAGGTGATCACGCTGCGCACGCCGCGCGGCGAGGAGGAGCTCGAGCTCGTGGCCATCGAATACGATGCCTCCGCGTAGGTCGTGAAAATCCGCCGTCCCCGGGCAGAGCAGCGACCGCTGCGGTGAGCACGGAGCGCCGGATTTCGGGTCGCGAGCTTGCTCGCTCGAGAGCGCTCGGGTACGTTTATTCGCGTTTGGGCCGTGTGAACGAGATCTTCCGCGTACGCGATCGAGAACGTGAGCTTCGTAGCGCGCTGCGCTCGCCGTGCTCGTCGTGGCTAGCGCTGCTCGCGCTGGCGCTCGCGCCGCGCCTCGCTGCTGCGCAGGCGAGCGGCGGCTTCCCCGTCGATGAGCCTGCGCCCGTCACACCACCACCACAGCCGCAGCCGCCCGCGAGCGCGCCGCCTGTCGCGCCGCCCGCTGCGCTGCCGCCGCCAGTGGTGAGCGCGCCATCGCCAGCAGCGCCGCCGGTCGCGCCACCCACTGCGCCCGAAGGCGAAACGCGCGCCGCCGCACCTGCGCCAGCGAATCTGTCGCTGCCCTACGTACTGCCGTATCGCTCTGGCGTGCCCGTGCCGCCCGGCTATCACGTGGAGAGTCACGGCGCGACCGGGCTCATCGTAACCGGCGCCATCACGCTGGGCCTCGGCTACGTCGTCGCGTTGGGGCTAGGGTTGGACAGCAGCTTCAGCGGCAGTCGCGGTTGGCTCGCGGTACCGGTCGTTGGTCCCTGGCCGGCGGTGGGCGGCGAAAAGATCACCTGCGTCGCAGAGACGGTGCCGGAGGCGCGCCAATGTCTAGATCGCGCCTCGAACACCGCCACCACGCTGGCGCTGATGGCCGTGGACGGCATGGTGCAAACGACCGGCTTGGCGCTGCTGATTGCCGGCCTCGCGACGCGCCACTCAGAGCTCGTGCGCGACGATTTGCCTGTGAACGTCTCTGCTCGACAGCGCCCGGAAGGGGGCTTCGATCTCGGCGTCTCGGGGCGCTTCTAGAGCGTCGATCAGGGTGTGACGTCCGGCTCGTGGCCTTGGTTCGTGGGGGCGGCACGCGCCGTCGCTCTCATCCGCGCGCGGCCCTCGAATTTCGCGAAACCGGGCCGCGGCGCGCCCGACCGAGCCCCGTTCAGAAGGAGACCCTCATGACGACTCGCATCGGTACTGGTGGCCCCAGCACGTACGTATCCGCCGTTCCCACCGCAGCGCGCACGACAGCGCCGAGCGGCCGTCCTTTTCAGCAATTCGTCAACGCGAGCTCGAGCGCGATTTTGAACAGCGCCGCGCAGATGGCGACGCGCCTGCCGGGCGGTCCGGTGCTGGTCGCGGCCGTGCGGTCCGGCACTGCGGGCGGCAATGTTGCGCCGGCCCGTAGCCCGGAGGGCGCCAGCAGCGCGCTGCCAGGGGCTGGCGTCGGCGTGCCGGGAATCGGCGCAGGTGGGGCGCTCGCCGGCGGCGAAGGCTCTGGCGCGATCGACGGCGTCCTCTCGCAAGGTACCGATCAGAATCTCTATTTTCTCGAGTTGCAGGAGCGCATCAGCCAGGAAAGTCGGGCGTACACGGCGCTTTCGAACGTGTTGAAGGCCCGGCACGAGACCGTGAAGAACGCCATCGGGAATATCCGATGAGGCGAAGCTGCCGGGCGCCGCTCCGCCGGCCCGCGCGGCGCTCGGCGACGAGCGTTGCTCTATCCGACCTCCACGCTCCAGATCTGGCATCATGGGAGACGAGCAGCGATGAGTATCGACGGTATTGGTCGGCCGCCACGCCCTCCCGGTGATGTCGGCGTCGCTGGGCCGAGCCCCGCGGGTGGCGAAACATTCTCCGTGGATCGGCCGCAAGCAGCTACAGAGGTCGCCGCCAGCGGGCCGCTGGCGGCGCTCGAGCGCGGTGAGCTCACGGTCGAGCAGTATCTGACCGCGCGCGTCGACGAAGCGGTGGCGCCATTCGCGGAGCGGTTGGCGCCCGAGCAGCTGGAGTTCATGCGCGCGTCACTCAGGGCCGCGCTGGCGACCGATCCAGTGTTGGTCGAGCTCGCTCGCCGGGCGACAGGGGTAACACCGCCGAGCGAGCCCTGAGCTTCGTTCGAGTGCCGGGTGAGCGGGTGAACGAGCGTGTGCGTGGGCGGCGAGAGCTGGATCTCGCCGCGGGGATGCAGCTCGACGGCCTCTGGGTAGCCTCCGCGCTGGCAGACGCTCCCGGTGTACCGCTCACGCCGCTCGCCTGGGAGCTGGTGCTCGACGACGTGGAGATGTTGGGGACAGCGCTCGAGCGCCGCGGCGCGGCTTTGTCGCGGCGCAAGCGGCGCCCCATCTCGGTCGCGGGCTACGCGTACCATGCCTTTTTGCCGTTGCTGAGCGCCGCGCGCGAGCTCGTGCCCCTGAGCGCAGAGCGCTTCGCGCTGGCCGTCGCCAGCGAGGCGCGTGAAGCCTTGCTGAGCGCGGCGCCGCGCGCGCGGCCCGCGCTCACGCGCGAGCTGTTGCCGCTGGTGAAGCGCGTGGTGCGCGGGCTGCCGCGCTTGGAAGGGCGCGTGCTCGCTCACGAGCGCGATGCATCGCAGCACTATCGCTGGCTCGTCGAGATGGACCTCGGCATTTTGCCGGACGACGCGCTGAAGACGACCATCGGCGAGTGCGTGGCCATTCAGCGCGTCTCGCGCGCGCTCGAGCTACAGGCGACTCTGGATCTCGTCGGTGGTTACGCGGCGCTGGCTGCGCTCGCCGAGCGAGCGAGGCTCGATGACGTAGAGGGCTTCGCGTTCGGCGTCACCCTTCCGGATGCGCTGGAGCTGCCCAGCGTCACGCCGGCGCTAGCGTTGTGGAGCGCGCTCAGCGCCAACGATTCGGACGCGCGCGCGGCGGCTTCGAGCGGGCATTTCATCGCGGATTTCGGGGAGCGCGGGCCGCGGCAACGCGAGCCGTACATGCCGCGCTGGGCGGAGTCGCCGGACGCGGTGTCGCGCATGGCGGAGCTGCTGGCGCGCGCCGAGCCGCGCGCGGGTCGCGCGCGCTTGATCGCGGCGCGGCATGCACGAAAAGAGCAGCTGGAGCGCGCGCTGCGACGCGCCTCGGTGCTCGAAGGGGCGGCGCTCCGTGTGCTGGTCGCCACGCTGCGCGGCGTGGCGCGCCTGCGCTCGCGGCTGCACCTCGTGCGAGCGCGGACGCTGTCGATGTTGCGCACGGCGGCGCTGGACGTGGATCGCCGGTTGACGCGCTTGTCGCCAGACGATCACGATCTGGCGTTCTTTCTGACGCTGCCGGAGCTGCTGGACAGCACTTGGCGTCCCGACCCCGGTTACGCGGAGCGCGCGCGTGAGCGGCGAGCGGCGTGGCGACTGGCCAGCGATTCGCCCGCGCCCCCAGTGCTGCTCGGCAAGGGGCGCAGCTCTGGCGCGCGCCAGCTCGGCAAAGCGCCGCAGCCTACGGCGCTGCTCAGAGCGGGTGTCAGCGACGCGGCGCCTCGCGCAGAAGCGACCGCGGACGAGGCGGCGACGTTCAGCGGATTCGGCGTCGGCGCGGGTCGAGTGCGCGCCAAAGCCACTGTCGCACGAGATTTTCCAGCGGCCTTGGCGCTGGATCCCGGCGGCGTGCTGGTGGTGCGCTCGTTGGATCCCGGCTGGGCGCCGCTCTTGCCGGCGGCCGGCGCGGTGGTGTGCGACGCTGGCGGCGCCACGGATGAAGCGGCGATGGCCGCGGGAGCGCTGGGTGTCCCGCTGCTGCTGGGGACGCGTTCGGCGTCGAGTGAGCTGACGAGCGGTGAGCTCGTCGAGGTGGACATAGCGGCCGGCACGCTGCGCCGGCTGTCCGCGCTCGCGTGAGCCTCCGCCGTCCAGGCAGGGTGCTGTGCGCGTCGCGCGCTGGTATGCTCCCGCCGTGCGCTTCCTCTTCATCATGGATCCCTTCGCGGAGCTGGCCTGGACCAAGGACACGAGCTTCGCGTTCATGCGTGCAGCCCAGAACCGCGGTCACGAAGTCTTTCACTGCTTGCCGCGTGACGTCTCGAATCGCGGCGCAGAGGTGTTCGCGCGCGCGTCGCGGCTCAGCGTCGAGGCGACGAACCCGTGGCTTACGGCGCGCGGCTCGGCCGTGCTCGAGCTCGCCGACCTCGACGCCGTGCTGATCCGCAAGGACCCGCCCTTCGATCGCGACTACTTGTTTCTCACGCAACAGCTCGATCTGGTGAAGGATCGTGTGCTCGTGATGAACGATCCGCAAGGGCTGCGCGATGCGAACGAAAAGCTGTTCGCGTTTCAGTTCGTCGCCTACATGCCGCGCTCGCTGGTCAGCTCGGATCCCGCTCAGCTCTTGGCGTTCACGGAGACGGTCGGCGGCCGCGCGGTGCTCAAGCCGCTCGATGGCGCGGGCGGCAGCGGCGTGGTCGTGCTGTCCACGAACGACAACAACAGCCGCTCGCTCGCGGACATCTGGACGCGCGAAGGCAAGCAGCTCGCGCTCGTGCAGGAGTATCAGCCTGCGGTGCGAGTGGGGGACAAGCGCGTGCTGCTGCTCGACGGCGTGCCTTTGGGCGCCATTTTGCGCGTGCCGCGCGCGGACGACGTGCGCGCGAACATCCACGCCGGCGGCCGCGTCGAGCCCGCGGAGCTCAGCGCCGCCGAGAGCGAGCTCGTCGCCGCGGTAGGTCCGAAGCTGCGCGCGCACGGCTTGTACTTCGTCGGGCTGGACTTGATCGGGGAGCGCCTGATCGAGGTCAACGTCACGAGCCCGACCGGCATCCAGGAGCTGTCGCGTTTCAGCGGTCGTCCCGTCGAGGAGGACGTCATCGCTTGGGTGGAGCGCCACCGCATCGCGCGCTGAGTCTTGCGCTACTCGCGCTGGGAACTTGGCCCGAGCGCCGGCGAGCAGCTAGGCCAATGGACATGCTGCGCCATTGCGAGGTTTGTGCGACCGAGAGCGGCGGCCAACGCCCGACGCCGCGCTTGCGACGGCTGCTGCTCGATGGGCGCATCGTCTCGCTCTGCGAGCGGCACGCGCGCTCCGCGCGCGACCACGGAGTCGAGACACTGGCCGCGCTGCGCGAGCTGTTTCGCGAAGCGAGCGGACGGCGCTCGGCCGTGGCGCGCCGCGCGCCGCTCGACCGGCGAGTCTTTCCTCCGCGACCGGAAGGTCGGCGTAAGAGCGGCGGCCGGCGCGCGAGCGACGCTGGCTGAGGCGACGTGTCGGGGAATCTCCGCACGAAGTCGCTCGAGGAGTAGCGCGCCTACAGCAAGCGCGGATTGGCGTTGGCTGCGCCATGACTTGCGCGTCGCGCTCGGCACAGCGCCGACGTGCGCCGATGCAAGCAAACGAACGCGCCGAGGCGTCGCCGCGACGCGCGCGGGTTTTGTCAGCGTCGACGATTGAGACCGACGGACACGCGCTTGTGAGATTTGTGAGACGCGACGCCTGGCGAGATTCGCCGAGAAGCCGCGCGTTTGCACGACACGACCGCGGCGAGATGTGCACGTGCGCGACTCGTGCAGGTAAGTCATGCTCAACAACACGCACGGTTCTGAGGGGGTTTGGATTCACGCCGAGCGCACGCCGTCGCGGATCAGCGCTCTGCGTGCCGTAGCGAAACGCGAAGGAGGAGCTTCATGCAGCAATTCGGCAACGGCAAACCGAGCAGAGCTTTGCTGGCACGTTTCATGGAAAGCGCTCAGGCGTGGCTCGACGACTAACTCCAAAATCCCCGCCGCTTTCCCTCTTCGCAAAGCTCGAACGCCTGGCCAAGATCATGGGCGGCATACCGGTCTGGGAGGTGTTTCCCGACAGCGGCGCAGCGCTCGCCGGCGTGCGCTTCGGCGACATCATCTTGCGCGTCAACGGCGTCGCGACGCCGAACTTCGAGAAGTTTCTCGAGGCCGGTGAGCGACACCTGTCCGATCTGGAGTTCGAGGTGTTCCGTAACGGGCAGCTGCTGCGGCTGAGCTGCAGCGGCGTCGAGTAGCGACCGCTACATGCGCTCGGGCGCGGCCATGCCCAAGAGCTCGAGGCCGATCGCGAGCGCGCGGCGGGCCGCGGCCGAGAGGAGCAGCCGCGAATCGCGGAGCTCCGGCGTCTCTGCCTTCAACACCGGACACGTCTCGTAGAACGTGGTGTAGCGACTCGCTAAATCATAGAGATAGCTACACAGCCGATGCGGCTGCAGCGCGACGCCGACCGCCGCCACGGCCGTCGAGAGCTCGAGGAGCTCCAGCGCCAGCGCGCGCTCACTAGGGTCGCCCAAGGTGATGCGCGCGTCAGAGGGGACACGGCCGGCGACCAGCTCTTGCGCGACCGCGCTGCCGCTCTCCGCGCCGCGGCGCAGGATCGAAGAGATGCGCGCGTGCGCGTACTGCAGATACGGTCCGGTGTTGCCCTCGAAGCTCAGCATACGCTGCCAATCGAAGATGTAGTCTTTGATTCGCTCGCTCGAGAGATCGGCGTATTTCAGCGCGCCCACGCCGACCTCGCGCGCCACGCGCTCGCGCAGCTCGGGCGCGAGCTCTGGATTCTTCTCGCGCACGGCCGCGTCCGCGCGCTCGATGGCCTCCGAGAGCAAGTCGGACAGCTTGGGGCTGTCGCCGCTGCGGGTGCGGAACAGCTTGCGATCCGGCCCCAAAATTTGGCCGAAGGCGACGTGCTCCGCGAGCACGCCCTCGGGCAGCCAGCCCGCGCGCCGCGCCGCCGAGAACACCATGGCCAAGTGCTGTTGTTGCGGGGAGCCCACGACGTACAAGATGCGCCGCGCCGCGAGCTCTTCCACGCGGAAGCGCAGCGCCGCCAGATCCGTCGCGGCGTAGCCGAAGCCGCCGTCTTGCTTCTTCACGATCAGCGGCAAGGTCTCCCCGCCGCGGCCCTTGAACTCGGGCAGCATGACGCACAGCGCGCCCTGATCGATGACGCCGATGCCGCGGCTCTGCAGCTCCTCGGCGAGGGGCCCGAGCCGCGGATTGTAGAAGCTCTCGCCGCGCACGTCGGCGTCGACCAGCCGCAGACCGAGCCGCTGGTACATGCCGGCCATGTAGCGCAGCGAGGCGTCGACCAGCGTGCGCCACAGCCGCAGTGACTCCGCGTCACCCGCTTGCAGCGCGACCACGCGCTGGCGCGCGCGCTCCGCGAACGTGGCATCGGCGTCGAACTTCGCGCGCGCGGCGCGATAAAAGTCGTTCATCGCGCCGAGCGCGAGCTCGGACAGCGCCGCGTCGGCTCCCACGTCGATGAGGTGCTCGAGCAGCATGCCGAACGGCGTGCCCCAATCGCCGACGTGGTTCTGGCGCACCACGCGGTGACCGCTGAACTCGAAGAGCCGCGACAGCGCGTCGCCGATCACCGCCGAGCGCAGGTGCCCCACGTGCATCTCCTTGGCCACGTTCGGGCTGGGGTAGTCGATCACCACGGTGATCGGCTCGGCCGCGCGTGGCACGCCCGCGCGCTCATCGCGCGCGAGCTCGTTCGCGAGCGCTTCCAAGGCGTCGCTGCGCAAGCGAAAGTTCAAGAAGCCCGGCGGCGAGACCTGCACTTTTTCACACAGCTCGCCCGCTTCGATGGCCTCGGCCAGGGCCTTCGCGACTTCCAGCGGCGGGCGCTTCACGCGGCCCGCGAGACGCAGCGAGACGTCGGCTTGGTAGTCGGCGAAGGCCGAGCGGTGCACCGCAGGATCTACGGCTCGCTGCTCGGCGCCAAAGACACGCACGACGGCCGCCGAAACCAGCTGCGACAGCCGCTCGATGGGGTGGATCATGGGCCGGGCTATACCTCAACTCGCGCGCGGAAGCTCGACGCCGTGCGCTCGCGCGCGCCGAGCGCCAAGACGCCTCTTTCGGTCGGCCGTGAGGAGTTACAACCCTGCGCGCTCTGCTGTCTGGAGCGAATCCAACACGGGGTGAGAGATCTCCGCGGCCCATTCCACGCTTCGCGGTGTAGGATGCTGCTCTATCACCGGCTCGAGATTGGAGCGGACATGGCTGCAGCACGTAGAGTTCAAATGCTTTCGACGCTCACGGCCCTGAGTTTCGCGCTGGCGTGCTCGGCGCAAGGTGAACGACCGCCGTCTCAGGCTGGAGCGGCTCCCAGCTACTCGATTCAAACGTACGGCTCGCTGGGGCGGGCGATGGCCGATGGTGACACCGAGCCGAAGCTCTCGCTCGCGAGTCTGCACGGCGATAAGAGACTGGTCGGGCTGGGCTCTCTGAGCGGATTCCGAGGAGAGCTGCTGCTCAACGACGGCGAGATCTGGATGGGCTATCCCAAGGACGACGGCAGCTCGTTCGCCAAGGAGCTCGCTGGCACCGAAGAGGTCGCCGCCTTCGCCGTGATCGGACGCGTCGCGCACTGGCAGGGCCTGCCCATCCCCGAAAACACGAAGTTCGACGACCTGGAAGATGCCATCCCCAAGCTCGCCCGCGACGCCGGGCTGGATCCCGAGCGCGCGTTCCCCTTCGTGATTGAGGGCGCGCTGGTGAATTTGAAGTTTCACGTCGTCGACGGTCGTCCCTTCACGCCGCACACACCGCTGAACTACGACGCGCTGCTGGCGGCCGCGCCCAAGGTCACGCGCGCGACCACGCCGGGGCTGATCGTGGGCTTCTACTCCAAGGCGGACGCGCCGGAGTTCATCGCGCGCGGCAGCCACGTGCACATGCACGTCCTGCTTCGCGAGGAGCAGCTCGTCGGTCACGTGGACGACGTGGAGCTACCCAGCGGCATCACCTTCCGCGTGCCCGTCCCGGGTTGAACGGCGGCCGCGGCCGCTGCGGTGCTAACGCGTATCAGAGCTCGCACGCGTAGTAGTCGGTCTCGAGCTTGCCTGCGCCGTTGAAGATCTCGCTGCCGGCTTCGATGCCCCACACGTACTTGTTGGCGTCGAGCCCCTGATCGATCAGTAGCTCGAAAAATTCGCGCAGGTTCAGCGCGGCGCACGGCGTGTTCGAGGTCCTCAAGAAGGTGTGCACGCGCCAGCCGCGTCCTCCGGCGATGTCACCGGCGTCGCCCTCGTGCAGCGTCCATTGTGCTCCGGAGACGTCGACCGTTTGCTTGGGGACGCCGCCGATGGGGCCCGCCGCGCCGCTGCGCTGCAGCCAAATCATCACCTCGTCGCTCGGCACCGACGCGCCCGTCGGTGAGTCCCCGACGCCGAGCCAGATATCGTAGGCGACATTTTGCGACGACGGCTGGTCAGGGCTCAGCCGGTAGTTCCAGGTGCAGGTGATGTCCCGCTGCTCGGCGAGGCGCAGCGGCAGACCCGACGTCGGGTCGATGGTGCTGAAGTGCCAGCCGAGGAGCGCGGCCGTATACGACTCGACTTGACCGGCAGGCCCTCCCAACCAGCTGTAGTCCGTGCCCCAGGCGATCGCTGGGGGCGAGTCGCACGTGGTCCAGATGCATTGCTCGCCCGTGAGGTGGGTTCGGCCCACGCCCCACAGGTTGTTCAGCACACGATATTTGCCTAGCTGGATTGACGCTTGATCGTCGCACACCCTGCCTTGCGGCTCGCGATTCTCACAAGCCGGCTCGCTGCAGACGACCTGCTGCTGGCTGGAGGAGGACACGTCGCAGCCGAGCGCGGTCAAGCCGAGGACGAGACAAAACGAAGGAATGGCCGAGCGAAGCGAAGGCATGGCGTGGAGGAGGCGGGCTGAGGCCGAGTCGGCAGTATAGGTGAAGCCAGCGTGCTCTCAAGCTCGAAACTGGAACCGCTCCCACATGCCGCCCTGCGCGGCAATTTGCAGGCTGGAGCGCGCCGGTGGGGCAGCGCTCGGGGCACGCGGGGAGTCGCGCCGGGGCGTGACTCCCGCGTTGCCGCTCCCAAAAGGCTTGAAGCAGCGCGGGTTTGGCGCTTACATCAGGGGCAGATGTCGAGCGCCGAGCAGCCCAACGCGGGAAAAGAGCCCAGCGTGTTCCGCGTCTGCAGCACCTGCCGCAAGCCGATCGGCTTCTCGGAGCGTTACTATCGCTGCAGCGTCTCGACCTGCAATCGGCCGCGCATCGGGCTGTTCTTCTGCTCCGTCCCGTGTTGGGACGCGCACGTGCCCGAAGCGCGTCACCGCGACGCCTGGGCGGAGGAGGCGCGCGCTCCCAGCCGTGAAGAGTTCATGGCCGAGCAGCGCGCCGCGAGCGAAGCGAGTGAAGCCCGCAAGGACTCGACCAGCATGGAAGACAAGCCCGCCAAGGAGCGTAAGATCGTCAACCCGCAGAGTGACGAAGCGGTGCCGCGCGAGATCCTGGTCGTCGTCTCCAAGCTGAAGGCTTATGTGCGCGCGCGCCACGGCTTCAACACCTCTGACGCGGTGATGGAGGTGCTCTCGGACCATCTGCGTCGCGTGTGCGACGCCGCCGTCGAGAACGCGCAAGCCGACGGTCGCAAGACGGTCCTGGATCGTGATTTTCGCGCGCTGAAGTCGTAGCGAGCGCGCGAAGCTCAGCCGTCGACCGGCGCGCGCGGCGTGGCGAGGATCAGCTGATAAAAGGCCACATCGAGCCAGCGCCCGAATTTGAAGCCGGCTTCGCGCACGGTGCCGGCGTGCTCGAAGCCGAGCTTGCGGTGCAAGGCGACGCTGGCGCGGTTCTGCGCGTCGATGGCCCCCACCAGCACGTGCACGTCGCGCTGCTCGGCGACGGAGATGAGCCGGCGCAGCAGCGTCTCACCGACGCCGCGCCCGCGCTGGTGCTTGTGCACGTACACGGAGTGCTCGACGCTGTATTTGTACGCGGGCCAAGCGCGAAAGGTCCCGTAGCTGGCGAAGCCGAGCAGCTGCCCGGCGTCGTCGAGCGCGCCGAGCACCGGGAACCCCGCGGCTCGCTTCGTCGCGAACCAGCCGCGCATGCTCTCGCGCGAGCGCGGCTCGTAGTCGTACAGCGCGGTCGAGCTGACGATCGCCTCATTCAGGATCTCGAGGATGGCGTCGCTGTGCGTGGCGGCGTCGCAGTCGATGATGCGCATGCGCGCTCATTTTGCTGAAGAACGCGGCGCGGCGTCGTGAAATTCGCGTGCCGCGCCGCGGCGCGCCCGCGCTTCAGTCGAAATTCAGCTCTTTGGGCCCCACGCTCGCGACGGGCCGCGCGCCGCTCCGCTGCGCGCCCTTCAGGCAGCTGGCCTGAGCCTCGTACAGGCGGCGAAAGTCCTTGTGCAGCTGGGCCTGAAAGAACAGCACCGGCTCGCGCACGAAGCGCTGATAGTCCTCCACGATGCGGCCCTGGAGCTTCTGAATGCCGGAGCTGAGGCACGCCTCCGCGTTCTCGTCACCCACTTGGTCGATCAACACCTGGCGTCGCTTCAGGGCGCTCAGGGTCTGGGCCATCAGGTGGCGCGTCTCCTGGGTGCCGCCGAGTCCGTCGAGGCGCTTGGCGAGGCACTTGAAGGTGGGCTCCTGACACTGAGCCTTGGCCTTGTGAGCGGCCTCATAGAGCTGAATCGCGCTCTGCTCCTTGTAGCTGCCGTCGTCGGTGGCCAGCAGCTTCTCGTACTCGTCGAAGCGCGCGCTCGTGCCCGCCTCGCAAGCCTCGAGCGCCGCCGCGTCGGAGCAAGCGTCATCATTTCCTGGCGGCAACAGCCCGCGCAGGTAGTTGACCTTCTCCACGGCGAACGTCGCGAGCGCGCGGGCCTCGGAGGCGCGGCGCGAGGCTTCGAGCGAGCTCTTGCGCTGATCGATCTGCGCCTTGCGTGACGCGTCGATCGCGGCCATGGCCATCTTGTCGGCGCATTTCACCATGCGCTGCAGGCACCAGCTCTCCTTGCGATAGTAGCCGCTGGCGACGCCCGCCTCGCCGCTCTGCGCCAGCTCCTTCACCACACACTCGATCTCGTGGTTCGAGTCGCTGGCGCTGCGACACTTGGCGGAAGGGTGCGCGCGCAGGATCTTGTCGCGCGCGTCGTTGACGTCGAGGCGGCAGTCTCCGACCTCTATCTCGCAGCGTCGGCGTTGCTCGGCGGGCGTGGCCTCGAGGCTGGCGAGCAAGTTGTTTCTTTGCTCGAGCGCCGCCGCGAGATCGCCGCCGCCGCTCTGTTGCGTGGCGGGCGCGGGCTCTGCTGACTTGCCTGCGCAGGCAAAGAGCAGGCTGCTGACCGTAGTGACGAGTGCGCTTTTGAAGAGGTGGAGGTTGGGCACGGCGTGCTGGACTGAGTACGGCCCAGCACCCGAAGAACTTCAGCGCCGTTCGTTGATGAAATCAGCGACGCCGCGCGGCGCGGCGCACCCACCGCGCCGTACGAGCACCGCGCTCACTTCTCGTACACTTGCACCGCTGCCAAGCCCGAGCCGGCAACGACCTGCGCCACTACCTTCACCGGCGCGGCCAACGGGAAAGGCCACTTGTAGCAGTTCGGCTTCTTACCGATCACCGCGGTGGGTCCCGTGTCACTATCCGCGGCGAGCACCGGCGTCATGTTGGGGATGGGAGTGACGACCACGAATTGCACGTTGAGCTCGGTGACCGGCGGCAACGCGGTGGCGACCACCGTGTAACACTTTTGCGGCTGCAGCTGCACCTGCCCTTCCAGGGTCTGCCCAGTCTGGAAGTTGCCCACGAGCGGCGCGCCGAGCGGCTTACTGCCCGCCACCGTGTATTGCTTGGCGAGCTCATTGATGATCGGCTGCACCATGGTGGCGGCGCCCGGATCGATGAGCTGCGCAGAGCCCGCCTGCGCCGCGCCGCCTGCGGGAGCTGGCGCCGTCGTCGTGCCGCCCGCGCCGGGGAGCGGCGCCGTCGGCGAGCCGCCCTGACCGTAGCCGGTGGGCGCGCCAAAGGAGCCACCCGCGCCGTATCCCGCTGCTTGCCCGCCGACGCCCGCGACGGGTTGCCCATACTGAACTTGCCCTTGCTGGTAGCCGCCCGCCTCTGGCGGCTTGTCGTGGGAACAAGCGCTGATGGCGACCAGGCCAAACGACGCGCAGGCAAGAAGGGGGAGTTGTTGCACGGACCGCATCAGGTGCTCCTTGGGTGGCGCTGAGAGGCGCGCCGCCATGAGTACTCTGTTCGGCCGCGTGGGCGCAACCCCGCGCCAAAAATGCACCGCTATTCGGGCCGCGCGCGGCGCTGAAGCGCGCGCGGCAGCTCGACACGATCACGAAAATTTCGACAGCGACTCTGCCATGGAATGCGCGCGGTTCTGCGACTGCCGAGTTTCCGCGCCGTGAAATCGCAGCGTCCGCGCGTGCGCTGTGCGCGCCTGCGTGCGTGAGAAAACGGGCACGCTGCGAGCGCGCAGCGCTGCGCGCCGACGCTGCGATTTCACGCGAATCGCGCAAGAGCGCTGCCGGCCTTGCACCGCGCGGCGATTGGTGACAATGCCCGCATCCGTTGGTTAGACCGTTTGTCGATGCGTACGCTCTCAGTGAAATGTCGAATGAAACGCGCGGTGCGCGGTGCGCTCGAGTAGGGTAGAGAACGGCGTCAGTGCAGAGGGAGACACAACGCGTGACTGAGAACGAACCCCGGACTGTTATCGATCGCGGCGCAACCGCGTCTCGAGACGGCGCGGCGGAAGATGCGTCGCTGCACACTCTCACCGGTCTCGGGCCGCTCCCCGCGGCGAGCGCCGAGTCTCACGGTCTGGCGGCGCCGCTGCCGCTCGACAGCGCGCCGAAGAGCGTCGATTTGATGGATGAGGACGACGACATCGACGAGCCCACGCGCGTGTACATGGATCCGCTCGCGCGCCTCGTGGGAGCCAGCGACGAGGGCGAAGCGCCCGGCAGCGCGCGCGCCCTGCAGCCGCAGGTCGACGCGTCACGCTCCGGCGAAGCCGCGCTGCCACGCGCCGGCGACGTGCCGCTTCCGAGCGCGACGGCGCAGCAGCTGCCGTTCGCGAGCGGCAGGAGTGATTCGTTGGCGCACGCGCGCACGCTAGACTCCTTGGTCGACGACGTCGCGTCGCAGCGCCAGCCACGCGGGCACAGCTATCCACCCGCGGCGCTGGACAGCGCGCCGTCGCCCGCGTTGGACGCTCAGGTCGTCGCGTTGCCGAGCGCCAACCCCGCCGAGGCGGAGCCGCCGCACTCTGGTCCGCGCATCGTCGCCGAACAGCCGCGTGAGCTCGGCGTGGACTACACGGCGCCCGACGCGCTGCCAGCCGCGGCGTTCACGAAGCCGAGCCGCGTGCTGGAGCCGACGCTGCCGCGCGCGACGAGCGCCAGCGACGCGCCCTGGGGGCGCAGTGATCGCCCGCCGCCGCCAGCGCGCCATCCGCTGCGCTCGAAGCTGCTGACCGCGTTGCTCGCCTTCGCGGCGAGCGTCGCGCTGACGGTCACCGTTTTGCTGTTTTTTTGGCCGCGCAACGGCGCCTTGCTCGTCACCGTCGGTGGCCCTGCCGGCGCCGCCGTGCAGAGCGCGCGCGTGTTCGTGGACGGCAAGCCGGCGTGCGAGCACATCCCGTGCTGGGTCGGCTCGCTGCCGACGGGCGCGCACGCCGTGCGCGTGCAAGCGCCCGGCTATCTGCTGAGCCCCACGCAAGTCGCGGTGGTTCACGCCGGCGACAGCGCCGCGCTGCACGTCACGTTGAAGCGCGCCAACACGGCCCGCCTGGAGGTGCGCGGTGACTTCAAGGACGTGCACGTCGTGCTCGACGGGCAAGATCGCGGCGTCGCGCCGCTCACCTTGAACAACCTCACGCCGGGCGAGCACACGCTGCGCCTGGCAGGGAACTCCGGCTACGCGCCGTACGAGCAGCGCATCGCGCTCGAGTCCGACAAGCTCACCACCGTGGAGCCGACGCTCACGATGTTGAAGGGTACGCTGACGCTACGGCGTGCGGCGGGGCTCGATGGCGCTCGCGCTGTCGACGCGCGCATCGAGGTGGAAGGACCGGACGGGCGCCAGCGCATCCGCTCGCTGCCGGCGACGGTAGAGCTGCGACCCGGCGCCAAATACCACGTGTGGGCCAGCCGCGAAGGCTACCAAGATTTCGACGCCGACGTGACGTTCGATCCGCAGCATCAAGAGCAGGAGCTCGAGCTGCTGATGCGACCGTCTCCGTCGCGCGGCGCGCAGCCAGCGCCAGCGAACATCCACCTCGAGGAAGAGCCGGCGGCGGGCGCCGCCGAGTCGCCGCTCAGCTTGAGCTCGACTCCTCCGTCCAGCGTGATCGTCGACGGCCGCCCACAGGGCGCGACGCCGCGGCAGATTTCCGTCGCGCCGGGTGTACACAACGTGGTGTTCGTGCACCCGACGCTGGGGCGAAAGTCCGTCACCGTGAAGGTTCTGCCTGGCAAGCCGGCGTCCAGCAACGTGCAGTTCTGAGCGCCGGGCGTCGCGGTAGCCCGCTGCGGCGGGAAAGTGTTAGGCATGGTTGAAGAGCCATGCCCCAACGCAAACGTTACCTGTTCGTCTGTACCAACCGCCGCCCTGACGAGGCTCCCAAAGGCTCGTGCGCGGCGCGTGGCGCGGTGGAGCTGTACGGCGAGCTGAAGGACATGCTGAAGGCGCGCGGGCTGGCCAAGCTGGAGGCGCGCGCGTGCAGCGCGAGCTGTCTCGACACGTGCTGGGCGGGGCCGACCATCGCCGTCGAGCCGGATCACTACTTCTACGGCCGCGTCACGCGCGCGGATTTGCCCGAGATCGTCGACGCGCTGGCGAACGATCGCCGAGTCGAGCGGCTGGTGTTGAGCCCCAATGATTTCATTGAGCCGCGCGAGCTGAAGAAGCAGAGTTAGCGCCTCGTCCGCAGGCAACGGAGGTTTACACCATGACGATCAAGCAACTGAATCCGTATTTGAACTTCGACGGCACGGCCGCCAAGGCCATTGCGCTCTACGAGCGAGCGCTCGGCGCGAAGACCGAGAACGTGCAGCGCTTCGGGGATATGCCGGGCTCGCCGCCCGCGTCGGAGAGCAAGGAGCGCGTGCTGCACGCCACGCTGCGCATCGGCGGCGGCGTCATCATGCTCAGCGACACTCCGGCGGGTATGCCGGTCAGCGCTGAGGGGAACCAGCACATCTGTCTCGATTTCGACGATCCGGCGGATCTCACGAGCAAGTTCGAGGCGCTCTCCGCCGGCGGCAAGGTGACGATGCCGGTGCAGGACACGTTCTGGGGCGCCAAGTTCGGCATGCTCACGGACGCGTACGGCGTGCGCTGGATGTTCAACTGCGAGCTCAAGAAACCGAGCTGAAGCGCCGGCCGCTACGCCGAGCGCGCGCAGCGGAAGCCGCCGCCGCCGAAGCGATAGTGCGGCTCGAAGCTGGTGCGCGCGGTGGTTCGCAGCGCGTGCGGCCCGAACATGTAGGAGCCGCCGCGCATCACCAAGCGCTCACCGGGGTGCTCGTTCTTGGGGTTATTCGGCGGCCCGTCCTCGTAAAAGGCCGGGTCGTCGAAGTCCTCGCACCACTCCCAGACGTTGCCCGAGAGGTCGAGCACGCCGTACGGCGACGCGCCGTCCGGGTGCGTGCCGACGGCCACGGTGCTGCCGTCCTTGTTGCCGTAGTTGGCGCGCTTCTTCGAGGGCTCGGCGCGGCCCCACGGATACTTGCGGCCGTCCACGCCGCGCGCGGCTTTCTCCCACTCGGCTTCACTGGGTAGCCGCTTGCCCACCCACAGCGCGTAGGCGCGCGCGTCGTACCAAGAGACGTAGACGACCGGGTGGTTCTCGTCGCGCTTCGACAGCTTCTTGCCGATGAGGTGCGGGACGAAGCGCGCCGCGGCAGGATCGGTGGGACGGTAGCCGGTCACCTCCAAGAACGTCAGAAAGTCGCGGTTCGTGACCGGCGTGCGATCGATGTAAAATGGATCGAGGTGCACGCTGCGCTTGTTGCGGCCCATCAAGAACGGCCCGCCCGGGATCAACACCATCTCACCGCCGGTGTCGCGCAGGACGGGCGGAAACTCGCCCGAGCTGGAGCTCGCCGCGCTGCTGACGGAGACGGGCAGCGCCGCCTCCAGACGCTCACGGAAGGCGGCGCAAGACTGCGGGCGCTTCGCCGGATCTTTGGCCAGCGCGTCCAGGATCAAGCGCTCGAGCGCGGCGGGCAGATCGCCGCGCAGCTCGGAGGGCGGGCGCGGCGCCTCGTTCACGTGCGCCATCATCACGGCGAAGTGGTTCCCTTCGAACGGCAGCTTGCCGGTGCACAGCTGGTACAGCGTGACGCCGAGCGAGTAGATGTCGGAGCGCGGATCCGCGGAGTGCGGCCGCTCCACTTGCTCGGGAGACATGTAGCAGCAGGTGCCGAGGAAGGCGCCGGTCATAGTGTAGGTCGTGCCTTCCAAGATGCGTGCGATGCCGAAGTCGACGATCTTCGGGCGCATGGCGTCGCCGCTGCCCGTGATCAAGATGTTCTCGGGCTTGAGATCGCGGTGAATGACGCCGCTGCGGTGGCCGGCCTCCACCGCCAGCAGCACCGCGCGGAACAAGTGACCGATCTCTTCCAACGGCATATGGCCGCGCCATTTGGCGAGGTACTCGACCAGGTTCGGCCCCTCCACGAGCTCCATCACCATCGCGAGCAGGTAGTCGTGCTCGACGAAATCATGGACGGTGACCACGTTGGGGTGCGAATAGGACTGCAGGATACGCGCCTCACGCGCGAAACGGCGGCGGATCTCCGCGTCCCCCGCCAAGTTCGTGTGCAGACACTTGAGCGCTACGTCGCGGTCGAGCGCCTCGTCGTGCGCGCGATACACGACGCCCATGCCGCCCTCGCCGATGACGCGATCGATGCGGTACACCGAGATGAGCGTGCCCGGCGCGATGCGCATCGGCGGCAGCTCGGATTGTGACTCGCGCGGCCGGCGCGCGGACTCGAGCACCGTCGCGGCGTTGCTGTCCTGCCCACAACCCGGGCAGAAGCGCGCGCCACCCGGCATCGTGTTCCGGCACGCCGAGCAGCGTCGCAGCGTGTCGTTCACCATGCGCCCCAGCATACAGCGACCGAGCCGGACATCCAGGTGCCGGCTGGCGAGCGGCGCGCGCGGGCCTTCCGGGATGGGCCAAGGCAAAGTAAGCTGCGCCTCGTGGCGAGCGGCAAGGATACGCGGGACGCGCAGCCCGAGGCGCCGGCGCCGCTGGAGCTGACCGCCTTTTGGGGCGAGCGCACCGAGACCTTCGAGCTGCCCGCCAGCGGCGCGGTGACGCTGGGCCGCGACGAGGACAACGCGGTGCGCATCGACGCGCCGTCGGTGTCTCGGCACCACGCGGTGCTGCACGTCGGGCCGCGGCTGCGCATCGAGGATCTGGGCGGCCCCAACGGCACCTGCGTGCGCGAGCTCAGAAATTCGACGGATCCGCAGCAGACGCAGGGTGTTCGGCGGCTGGTGAAGGCCAGCGCGGAGCTCGCGGTGGGGGAGTGCGTGCTGCTCGGCACCGCGTGCGTGGTCGTGCGCCACGGGCGCGAGCCGGTCGCGCATTTTCCCGATCCCGAGACGCTCGCCGGCCTGCCCCTGCGCGCCGGCCAGGCGGTGATCGCCGATCCGAAGATGCGCGCCGTCTACGCCGAGGCCGATCGCGCCGCGGGCGCCAACATCAGCGTGCTGCTGCTGGGTGAGACCGGCGTCGGTAAGGAGGTGCTGGCGCGCGCCATTCACGGCCGCTCGCGCCGCGCTCAGGGGCCGTTCATCGGCGTCAACTGCGCGGCGCTGAGCGAGAGCATCCTCGAGGGTGAGCTGTTCGGCTACGAGCGCGGCGCGTTCACCGGCGCCCGTGACGCGCGGCCCGGGCTGTTCGAGGCCGCGGACGGCGGCACCGTGTTCCTGGACGAGGTGGCGGAGGCGTCGGCGGCGACGCAAGCCAAGCTCCTGCGCGTGGTGGAGGAGCGCAGCGTGATGCGGCTCGGCTCACGCCGCTCTCGAAAAGTCGACGTGCGCATCGTGGCGGCCACCAACCGCGACCCAGAGAGCGAGATCGAGGCCGGGCGCTTCCGCCAGGACTTGTATTTTCGCCTGGCTGGCGTGGTGCTCACGATTCCTCCGCTGCGCGAGCGACCGCAGGATCTCGAGCCGCTGGCGCTCGCGTTCGCTGACTCCGTGTGCCGTCAGCTGGAGCGGCCGCGCGTCACGCTCACGCCGGAAGCGCTCGAGTGCCTGGCGAGCTACTCGTTCCCGGGCAACGTCAGGGAGCTGTGCAACGTGATCGAGCGCGCGGTGATCCTCTCGGGTGAGGATCGCATCCGCCCCGAGCACTTGCCGCCCGCGTTGCGCAGCCCGAACCGCGTCCGCGCGCCGTCAGCGCCCGCGTTGCAGCCGGGTAGCGTCCTCGACGCCGACAGCTTCCGCGCTGGGGTCAAGGCGTTGGACCGCGAGCGCGTCCGTGAAGCGCTCGCGCGCGCCTCCGGCAACCAGACGCGCGCCGCCGAGCTGCTCGGCATTTCAAGGCGCACGCTGGTGTCGCGCTTGGCCGAGTTCGATTTGCCGCGGCCGCGCAAGCGCGGCGAGCGCTCTTGAGGGCTTTAGCGGCTCAAAACAGCGTGCGCACGCGGGCGCGCAGCGCGTCCGGCAGTCGCCGCGCGAGCAGCGGCTCGAGCTCGGCGGGCGTGTAGCGCGCGGAGAAGTGCGAGAGCACGACGTCGCTTTGCGGCAACAGCTCCGGCGCGGCGAGCAGCTCGTCCAGGTGAACGTGGCCCATCGCGCGCGCGTCCGCGACCGAGACGCGCTCGTCGAGGAAGCTCGCCTCGAGCACGAGCGTCTCGGCGCTCGCGAGCTCGGGCGTCCGCTGCAGCACCTCGCTGCGCGTATCACCGGTGAACGCCAGCAGCAGCGCCTCGTACGGCTCCTCGATGGTCACGCCGCTCGCGCGCAGCTTGCCGAGCTCAGCGCCGGGTCGGCCACGAAACTCGTCTCGCAGGCGGTGTCGGCGCTGCCACACGCCGTAGCCCTGGCTCGGCACGCGATGAAAGGTGGCGAACGGGCGCACCAGCAGCCGCGCCGAAATTTCGAACTCTTGCCCCGGCTCGAGCGGCACCACGCGCCGCGCGATGGCGTTGCCGTCGAGCTCGCCCGCGGCGTTGAAGAGCCGCTCGATGCTGGCCTGAACCGCGGCGGGCACCAGGTAAATTCCCGGTGACATCTTCATCATCGCGCGGCGTGCGGCGTGCTGCGTGATGGCGCCCGCGTGATCCAAGTGCCCGTGGCTGAGCAACACGAGCGGCTGGTTGACGGCGCTGCGCGAGCAGCGGCCCATGTCCAGCACCAAGCCGAGGCTGGGCACCTCGATCGCGGTCTCCACGCCGGCGACGCTGAAGCCGCTGAGCGCGAGTGGTCGCTCGCTCAACCGCTCACCTCGAGCGCCGAGCCCAACAGCGAGAGCTGCGCGTCGCCGCGCGCGGCGCGCTCGTGCGCCAAGAGCCAGCGCTTGCGCTCGACGCCGCCGCCATAGCCGGTGAGCGAGCCGTCGGCGCCGATCACGCGGTGACAAGGCACCACCACGCCGATGGGGTTCGCGCCGTTGGCGAGCCCCACCGCGCGCACCGCGTTGGGGTTACCGATGCGGCGCGCCAGCTCGCCGTACGAGCGGGTCTCACCGCAAGGGATTTCCAGCAACGCACGCCAAACGCTCCGCTGGAACGCGGTGCCCGTGAACACCACCGGCAGCCCCGCGAGCGCGTCCAGCTCGCCGGCGAAGTAGGCGCGCAGCGCGTCCGTCAAGCCGCTCGGGTTGTGAGCGGCCTTCACGGTGGACCCGCGGGCGCTGCGCCGCTCGAGATCCCAGGTCATGCGCGCGTGGCCGCTGGTGAAGCCGACGGCGTGGAGCCGGCCATCGCTGTCGGCGAGCAAGGCCAGCTCACCGATTGGAGTCGAGAGATGATCGAGCCAAAGCGTTTGCGGTGCGGTCATGGCTGCTCCTTCTTCGCGACGTCGGCGTCGCTCACCCATAGGTGTTGCGCGGCGTAGGCGCGCCAGGGTCGCCACGCGAGCGAGCGCTCGGCCAGCGCCTGCGCGGAGATGGCGGCGCCGCCGGCGCGCTCGGCGGCGCGTAACAAGCCGCGGTCGGCGGCGGGGAACGCGTCCGTCTCTTGCCCGGCGCGCAGCGCGATGTAATGCGCCGTCCAAGCTCCAACGCCCGCGATTTCGCGCAGCGCGGCCACGGTGGCCTCGACGCTCTCGCGCGGATGAAACACCAGCGGATCCGCGAGCGCAGCGCGCGCGATGGCCTGCAGCGCTCGCCGGCGCGCGCCCGGCACGCCGAGCGGCGAAAGATCGGCCGTTGCGAGCTGCTCGGGCTCGGGGAACGCGAAGCGCAGTCCGCTGCGGGTGAGCTCCGCGGGCACGGGGGTCCCGGCGAGCTCCACCAGCTGCGCGGCGAGCTTGCGCGCCGCGGCGACCGAGATCTGCTGGCCCAGCACCGCGCGCACGGCGAGCTCGAAGCGGTCCCAGGCACCCGGCACGCGCAGGCCCGGCCGCCGCGCGATGAGCGGGCCCAACCAGGGGTCGTTGCCGAGCGTGCTGGTGATGGCGCCGATGTCCGCGTCGAGATCGAAGGCGCGGCGAATGCGCGTGACGAGGACCGGCAGCGCGCGCACGTTCGCGACGCGGATGGTCGCGAGGATGCAGCGCTGCTCGGGTGCGTGCCGGATCTCGAGCGCGCCGAGCTGCCCGTCGACGTTGACGCTGCGCAAATAGCGCTCCGCGTCGACGCGCTCGACGCCGGCGATGGCGCGCCCCGCGAGGTGCGCCAGCAGCGTGTTCCAATCGTACGGCGGACGATACGCGAGCCGCACGGAGACGCCGGTCGCTGCCGGGTCGAGCGCCCCGACGGCGCGGGCGCCGGCGCGTCGCAGCGCGCTCGGCGGTCGCCGGAACAGCTGCTGGAAGGTCTCGTTGAAGCGGCGCACGCTGCCGAACCCTGCGGCGTAGGCGACGTCGGCCATGGGCAGCTGCGTCTCGTGCAAGAGCTGCTTGGCGAACAGCACGCGGCGTGTCTGCGCCACGGCGACCGGGGAGGCGCCCAGGTGCTGCTTGAACAACCTGCGCAGCTGGCGGCCGCCGACGCCCAAGCGCTCGGCGAGCTCGTCGACGTTGGCGCCCTCGCGATCGAGCTCGCCTTCGGCGATCAACGTGAGGCCGCGGGTCACCGTGTTGGACGTGCCGCGCCAGGAGCCGAGCTCTGGCGCCGTCTCCGGCCGACAGCGCAGGCAAGGCCGGAAGCCGGCCTCTTGCGCCGCCGCGGCCGAGGGGAAGAAGCGGCAGTTCTCGAGCTTGGGCGGGCGCGCGGGACACACCGGACGACAGTAGATGCCCGTCGATTTGACGGCGACGAACAAGCGGCCGTCGAAGCGCGCGTCGCGCGCCTGGACGGCGCGATAGCAGGTTGAGGGGTCCAGCATCGACTCCTCAACCCTAGCTGCGGGCCGCGTCCTCGGCTCGCGGTTTTCGGACCTGGAAGGCGCTTCGCGCTGCCGAGCGCGACTACTGACACGTCAAGTCAGCGGCGCAGGTTTTTCCGCTGGGACACTCCGATGTATCGAAGCAAGAGAGCACGCCGCTGTCGAGATAGCGCGAAGTGTACGCCGCGAGCACGAGGCCGACGTTGCTCTGCTCATCGGCGACGGTTCGCGAGTAGCGGCGCACCTCCACCGTCGGAAAGCCCGCGAGCCCGAGCGACACCAGCCGCGTCACCAGCGGCTCCGGCACCTCGAAGGTGCCGGTGTCCGGCACATCGCAGTTGATCTCGCCGGTCTTGCCGCCGTGGTGCGCGATGTCGAGGTGAATCGCGATGCGCGCGTCGGTCTTGATGGTCGGCGCTGTCCAGCTCAGGGGCAGGCTCTTTCCCGCCATGATCGGCAATGGATCGGGGCCGAGCAGCTCGATGTCGGCGATGCAGGTGCCGCTGAGGCTGAACTTGTCGGTCTCGATCGTGACGGTGGCGCCTTCCGCGCACGGCGGGTTCGGTAGCGCTGCGGGCGGCTGGTACGAGTACGCGCACGGCTCGGGATCGATCGTCAGCGGCGTGGGTCCGAGACCGGTGATGCGCGCCGCGCCGACGTACGCGGCCGGCGGGATCGGCGTGCACTCGTTGTCAGCGGTGCAAACGCCGTTCACGCAATCCGGATCGCAGAACGGCGCCTTGGGCACCATCAGCTGACAGCCGTCTTGCTCGCGATCCAGCTTCAGCACCAGCGAGGGCGGGTTCACCGACGGGAAGAACTGACCGTCGAATTTGGTGTAGGCCTTCGCTCCGAAGAGCGGCGGCAGCATCGTCGCGGTGAAGTCGCCGTAGAGGGTACCAGCGTCTGCAGCGCCGCAGCCACCGCTGCCTCCGCTGCTGCTCACGGAGCCGGCTGAGCCGCCGTTCGCCGAGCCTCCGCTGCTGCTCGAGCCGCCGCTAGTGCTCGCGGAGCCGGCTGAGCCGCCGCTGGCGGACCCTTTGTCCCCCTCAGAGGAGCAGGCGCCACAGACGAGAAGAACTACCAGCGCAGTGAGGGCGCGCGCCGGCGATTCAGGGAAGAGCTGGTTGAAAGGCGTCAAGGTATGTCTTTCGATTACTGGTAGTCGCCGCACGGCGCAGTTTCCTATCGCGCCGCGGAGACTTCGATGCAAATTCTATATCTTTCAAAAATGTCCTTTGAAATTGATTGGTTGCGGGCATTTGGCGGGGCAGCAAAAGCTGCTGCCTAGAATGCGCCAGAATGCTGCGCTTGCTCAGCCGTCGTCTTTTCTACAGCCGTTGCCTGCTGCTCCTGGGCTTGCTGTCTGCGCTTCAGAGCTGCGCGCCCGCTGAAGGCTCCGCGGGCGCGCTCGGTCCAGCGCCGGCCCCCGCGCGAGCCTACTCGACCAGCGCGCGTTCGGGCGGCGTCGCGGACGGGGACGCCGCCCGCGCGGCGCGCTCGATCGTCGAGACGGAGCTGATGGCGCGCGGCGATCTCGCGCAGCCCGACGGCGTGCTCGCGGCCACGGCGGCCGAGGTGCTGCGCGCCATCTACGCGAGCGGCGCGACCGCCAATCCGACGGGCGTCGAGGCCGTGGCGCGCCGGCTCGGCTTCGCTGGCATCGTGCTCGGCTTCGCGGCGGTGGGGGTGGATCGCGCGGACGCGCCGGCCTTGCTGCACGATTTGTTCGCCTCGGTGCCGAGCAACCGTCGCGTGACGCGGTACGGAATCATCGCCGGACACAACCACGACGTCGGCATCGTGCTCGGCGCGGTGGAGGCGACGCTGGACGATTTTCCACGCGCGCTGGCGCCGGGCAGCACGTTGCATCTCCATGGCGAGGTCGCGGAGCTGTACGAGCGCGCCAGCGTATTCGCGACCAGCCCGAACGGCTCCGTGCGCGAGCTCGCCATGCCCTCGCGCGCCATCGACGCCAGCATCGAGCTCTCCGCGCGTGGCACGTACAAGCTCGAGGTGATGGGTTACGGCAAGACCGGGCCGGTCGTGCTGATCAACGTGCCCGTCCAAGCCGGCACGCTGGACGAGGCTGCGCCCGAGGAGGCGGCGGGCGACGCCGATCCTGCGCTCACCGCCGAGGCCGCGGAGGCGCGCATCCTGACGCTCTTGAATCGCACGCGCGAGCAGGCGCAGCTGGCGCCGCTGAGCGCCGACGCGGAGCTACGCGCGGTAGCGCTGGCTCACTCGCAAGACATGAGCGCGAACAACTTCTTCGGTCACGTCTCGCCGACCACGGGCTCGTTCGAAGAGCGCGCGCGCCGCGCGAACCTGCGCGGCTCGAAATTCGGTGAGTGCTTGGCGCTGGAGGTCACGCCCGAGGGCGCCCAGCGCAGCTTGCTGCAGAGCCCTGCCCACCGCGCCACGATGCTGGATCCGTCGTTCACGAACGTCGGTATCGGCGTGGCGTTTCGCGAGCAAGCGGTGGGCCATCGCGCGCTGGTCGTCACGCTGTTCTTCGCGCGCTACCCGCCGCTGAGCGAGACGCGCGTGAGCGCGGACGGCGTCGTCGCCGCCCTGCAACAGTATCGCAAGGCGCGCGCTCTACCGCCGCTCGGCGTGGACCCCGTGCTCACGCTCAGCGCGCGCGCTGGTGCGCGGGCGCTCGAAGGCGCTGAGCCGCCGTCGCGCGATCGCGGCGTGGCGGCCGCGCAGGCCGAGCTGCGCCGCCAGGTGCAGCGCACGCGGCGCGGCCGTACGGTCTGCTTCAGCATCGTGGACATCATCGAGCGCGCGCAGCTCGCGTCGCAGCCGGTGCCGATGAGCCCGCTGGCGACGCGCGTGGGCGTGGGCGTCAGCGAGTTTCAGGACGACAAAGGCCCGCGCTTGATGGTGCTGATGGCGCTCGAGGGCGACCCCGACAAGCCCATCGACTGCCGCTGACCTCGCTCACTGCGCGGCGAACGCGGCGAGCGCGCGCTCGAACATCGGCTTCGGGCGGTAGTCCGCGTCGAACAGTAACGGCAGGTGAGGGCCGCGCCCGCGCTGCGCCGAGTACAGCGGCAGGTTGAGCCAAGAGTGGTGATCGCTGATGCCCCAAAATGTGATGCCGCGACACGCGGGAACGGACAGACAGGCGGCGATGATGTCGTGCGCGAGCCGCGCCTGCTCGGCGAGCTTCTGCTGCAAGTCGCCCGTTAGCTCTCCCAGCGGCACGTCCAGCTCGGTGATCTCGAGCTGGAGGCCCAGCGCCGCGTAGCGTTCCAGGTTCTCCTTGATGCGCTGCGGGCTCGGCCAGTCGCGCGGATCGACGTGCATTTGGAAGCCCATGCCGTGAATCGGGACGCCGTCGGCCTTCAAGCGGCGCACGAGCTCGTAGGCGCCCTGGGCCTTGGGCTTCGCCGGATCCTCGATGTCGTAATCGTTGTAATAGAGCGCGGCCGCGGGATCAGCCTCGTGCGCTGCGCGAAACGCCTCGGCGATGTAGTCGTAGCCGAGCGCGGTGAAGGGCGAATCGGAGCGCAGCGCGCCGTCGGCGCCGACGGCTTCGTTGACCACGTCCCACTGCGCGAGCTTGCCGCGCCAGTGCGCCGCCGTCGTTCGTACGTGGCGCTGCAGGGCGGCGCCGAGCGCGCCGCCCTGCAGCGCGCTGACCCACGGCGCCAGCTGGTTATGCCAAACGAGCGTGTGGCCGCGCACGCGCATGCCGTGTCGCTCCGCGAAGGCGACGAGCTGATCGCCGGGCTCGAAGTGGAACTGGCCGGGCTCCGGCTCGACGGTGTCCCACTTCATGTGGATCTCGGGCGTCAGGGAGTTGAACTGCTGCGCGGCGAGCTGGCTCAGCCGGGGCTCGCTCAGCAGCTCGGGCATGAGCGCGACGCCGACGTAGCGTTTACTGTTCGCGGCGAGGGAACGCAGGGTGGGCTGTGGGTCCATGGTCGGTCCGAGTTGCGGGAGCCGGGCTCACTTGCGCAACACTTTGCGCAAGCACTTGCGCGACGGCTCGCGCAACTTAGCGCGTCGAGCGGCTCGGATCGCGATATTTCTCGCAAAAGGCGGGGCGCGGCGCGCGGCACGGAACCCGCATTGGGCGGCGCGCCGACGGGCATCATGTCAAATCACGACTTATCGAATCGCGAGCTGTTCGAGCGCTATCTGGGACAGCCCGCGGAGCTTCCTGAAGCAGTGCGAGCCGCCGCGCGCTTGGCGTTGTTCGGCGACGACATCCTCGCCTACGGGCTGGCGGACCTCGACCGCAGCTTGCAACTCTCCGAGACCTGGCTGGTGGTCGGCAAGCGCGACGCGGTCGTGATCAGCGGCGCGCCGCCGCACGTGAGCACCAGCTTCGAGCGCTCTCGCATTCGCGCGGTGAGCATGGAGCCTGGCCTGTCCTGTCAGGTGCTGCGCCTCCACGGCGAGCCGGAGCGGCGTCCGTTGGCCGAGCTCTATTTCACGCGCCGCCAGCGCCGCAGCCTGGGGCGCATCGCTTTCCTGCTCGAACAATCGCTCGAGGGGCGCACGCTGACGCTGGCCGACGCCGACAGCGAGTACGAACGCGCGCTGCTCGCGCCCGTGCGTGAAGCGCAAGCGCTGGTGGCGCGCAACCGCGTGGCCGTGCTCTGGCGCCTGCTGTCGTACTTACGCCCGCATCGCCGGCGCGTGCTGTGGGGCATGAGCGCGGCCTTTGCGATCACCGTGTTCTCCATGACGCCGCCCTTCGTCTCGGGTTACCTGGTCGATCGCGTGATCGGCCCGGTGCAGGCCGGTCAGGTCGCGGCCGCGCGCGTGACCACGCTGGCCTGGTTGTGCGTGCTCGGCTTGGGCGCCATTTACCTGGCGCGTCAGCTCTGCGTCTGGGTGCGCCTGCGCTTGATGGCCGAGCTCGGCGAGTTCGTGGCGGGAGAGCTGCGCGATCAGGTCTACGCGCACCTGCATCGGCTCAGCATGAGCTTCTTCGCGCGCAAGAAGACGGGCAGCTTGATCACGCGCGTGAGCTCGGACACCGACCGCTTATGGGAGTTCTTGGCCTTCGGCGTGGTGGAGGTGTCGCTCTCGCTGGTGATGCTGCTCGGCTTGGCCGTCATTCTGATCACGCTCGACTGGCGCCTCGGGCTGGTCACCAGCGCGCCGGTGCCGCTGCTGTGCTTTGCCATCTACCGTAACGGTGAGCGCATGGAGGCGCTGTTCTTGCGGGCGTTCCGCAAATGGTCGCGGCTCACGGACGTGCTGTCCGACACCATACCGGGCATGCGCGTGGTCAAGGCCTTCAATCAGGAGCAGCGCGAGCGGCAGCGCTTCTCACATTTCAACCGCGACGCCGTCAGCGAGTTCAACCGTATTCACGCCCATTGGACGAGCTTCTGGCCGCGGCTCATCTTCGGCGTTCAGCTGGTCATCTTGGCCGTGTGGACGCTCGCGTTGCCGCGCCTGCTCACCACCGACTCGAGCTTCGGTCCCGCGCTCTCCACGGGCACGTTCGTCTCTTTCTTGTTGTACATGACCATGTTCGTGCAGCCGATCGAGACCGTGGGGCAGGTCGCGCGCATGCTGCATCGCGCGACGAGCTCCGCGCACCGTGTGTTCGAGGTGCTCGACAGTGAGCCGGAGGTGCGCGACGCGCCGCAGCCGATCACGCTCGAGCGAGTGGAAGGGCGCGTAGAGTTTCTCGACGTGGCGTTCGGCTACGACGGCGTGCGCCAGGTGATCCGCGGCGTCTCCTTCCGCGTCGAACCCGGCGAGCTGATCGGCGTGGTGGGCCCCTCCGGCGGCGGCAAGACCACCCTGATCAACCTGCTGACGCGCTTTTACGATGTGCAGGAGGGTCAGATCCTGATCGACGGTCACGACGTTCGCTCGCTCGCGAGCGGCGCGTTTCGACGCCAGGTCGGCGTGGTGCTGCAGGATCCGTATTTGTTTCACGGCAGCATCCTCGAGAACATCCGCTATGGGCGGCCTGACGCGAGCTATGAGGAGGTCATCGCCGCGGCGCGCACCGCGAAC
Source organism: uncultured Sorangium sp. (assembly GCA_966250485.1). GTDB lineage: Bacteria > Myxococcota_A > Polyangia > Polyangiales > Polyangiaceae > PMG-095. Next base: position 119,180 of record CBINHN010000006.1, read on the forward strand.
GTGCATGACTTCGTGTGCAAGCTGCCGCTCGGCTACGACACCATCGTCGGGGAGCGCGGCCATACGCTCTCGGGCGGTGAGCGCCAGCGCGTCAGCATCGCGCGCGCCGTGCTCGACGATCCGCGCATTTTGATCTTGGACGAGGCCACGAGCGCCGTCGACACCGAGACCGAGCTCAAGATCCAGGAGGCGCTGGAGCGGCTCATCGCCGGCCGCACCGTCTTCGCCATCGCCCATCGTTTGTCGACGTTGCGCCGCGCCTCACGGCTGTTCGTGATCGAGAACGGCAAGCTGGCCGAGGTCGGCAGCCACGCGGAGCTGATCGCGCGCCCGCAGGGCACCTACCGCAAGCTGTTCATGTTGCAGCAGGAGTTAGAGCATGCCGCTTGATGTCTCGACCATCGTCCCCGCCAGCCAGCGCCCGCACGCCGCCGCGGAGCGGGCGCCGCGCGGCGCGCCCGGCACGTGGCGGCTCGAGCGCCGCATCGACGGCAAGCTCTGGCTGCTCGATGCGGCGGGGGCGAGCGTCGTGGACGTGGTGCGTTGCTTCCCCTGGAGCGCGCCGGACCGCTTCTTGTCGCTGCGCGACGCCGAAGGCGCTGAGCGCGGCTTCGTGACCAGCCTGGACGAGCTCACCGCCGAGTCGCGCGCGGCGCTGGAGAGCGGGCTCGCGCGTTCGAGCTTCGCCTTCGAGGTCGTGCGTGTGCTGGCCATCAGCGAAGACTTCGAGCTGCGCTCGTTCCTCGTCGAAACGGCGCAGGGCACGCGCCGCTTTCAGACCGCGCTCGATGCCTGGCCGCGCGAGGTGGACGGCGGCCTGGTGCTGGAGGACGTGTACGGCGACTTGTATCGCGTCAGCGCGCCCGCCGCGCTCGACGCCGAGAGCCGGCGGCTGCTGCGCGCGTTCATAGACTGAGCGCGCGCTATTGCGCGATGATGCCCGCGCACTGCGTGCCGCAATTGAAGGCCGCGCTCGCGCACGACTTGTCGTCGATGCACGCGTTGCAGCTGTTCAAGCGCGCTTGTTTGTCATCGCTGCCGTTGGCGTCGGCCTGACAGCTGTTGGTGCACGACTCCACGTCGTAGTCTTCGTTGAAGCAGTCCTTGTAGCGGCTACAAACGTCGTGACACGTAATGACGTTCTCGGCGTCACTACAGCCGATCGCGGAAGCCAAGACGAGAGCGAGCGCGGCCGGTAGAATAATCCTCACCATAAAGAGCTCCGATTTTCGCAGCGCATCGTGCGCGTCGCAGGCGAGTGCAAGAGCGGTGCCGCTTGCTCGAGGAGCGGCCTGTCAGAAGCCGTTGCCGGCGCCGGGGGTCGGTGTAACGCCGGTAAACCCGCCGCTGCCGCCGAAGCCAAACGTGACGCCGCCGCTCGCCAAGGGGTCGAGGCCGAAGCCGCCGCTCGACGTGCCACCGCGCGCGAATGCGCCCCCGGTTGCAAAGCTGCCCGGCACACCTCCGGAGATGGTGTCGTTGAAACCAGCGCCGCTGCCGCCGAACGCGCTGGAGCCACCGAGCCCAATTGGTGGAGTCGCCGTGGCGGTGGTGCCACCGGTGCCGGAGGGAGTTCCACTGCCCGTCGTGAAGCCAGGCGGCGCGACGGGCACCGCGCCTTGATCCGCCGCGCCGCCGTCGCCTGCTTCCGCGTCGTCGTCCGGCGCCGGCGGATGGTTTTTGGCATCGCTACAGGCCATGCACAGCGAGAACGCGCTCACGGCGAAGGCTCGCGCGATGAAATCGTGAGAGGCCATGACAACGAGCGAGCAAGCCACGTGCCGCCGGGCCTGCGCTCACACTGGCGCGCGATGAGGCGAGCCAGCACGCCTCGCCGCGCCGACGGCGCAGGCAGCGCGCCCGCCAGCAAACGCCGGGGTTTAGCGGCACGAGCGCGCGAGACGCGCGGTTTTCGCGCGATGATTGCCCGCCGCGGACGAGCCGGGTAGAGCAGGAGTCGATGCAAATCGAGCTGATCGCGCCCGCCAGTGAGGACTCTGCCTATCTGCCGCGGCTCGGACTCGGCTGGTTGGCAGCGCTGACGCCGCCGGAAGACGAGGTCATTTATACGGACGACCTGGTCAAGCCGTTCGACCTCGAGCGGGACGTCAAGGACGTCGATCTGGTCGGCATCAGCGTGGACAGCAAGACGGCGCGCCGCAGCTACGAGATCGCGGAGGCGTACCGCAAGCGCGGCGTGAAGGTCGTGCTGGGCGGCATCCACCCCACGGCCGTGCCCGACGAGGCAGCGCGCTTCTGTGACGCCGTCGTGGTCAGTGAGGCGGAGGAGCTCTGGCCGCAGCTGCTCGCCGACTTCAAGCGCGGCGCGCTGAAGCCGCGCTACTCCGGCCAGCTGCCGACGCTCGGCGGTCGCCCGTTCCCGCGCCGCGACCTATTTCGCTCCAAGAAGTACATCCCGTTCCAAGTCGTGCAGACGATGCGCGGCTGCCCGTACCCCTGTGAGTTTTGCAGCGTCTCGACCGCGAACGGCAGCACCATGCGCTTTCGCCCAGTGGACGAGGTGCTCGCGGAGCTCGCTCGGCTCGGCAAGCTCATCATGTTCGCCGATGACAACGTGATGATCCACCGCAAGTACTCGGCGGAGCTCTTCACGCGCATGATCGAGCTCGACAAGCATTGGATCGGCCAGTGCTCGCTCGCGGCGGTCAAGCGCATCGAGAACGTGCGGCTGATGGCGCAGAGCGGCTGCAAGGCGCTGTTCATCGGCTTCGAGAGCATCGACGACGAGACGCTGCGTAAAACGGGCAAGCGCCAGAATCGTCCCGCGGAGTATCGCGAGGTGCTCGACATGCTGCACGACCACGGCATCTCCACCTGGGGCAGCTTCGTGTTCGGCTTCGACACGGACGACCCGGAGGTGTTCGATCGCACCGCCGAGTTCGGCGTCGAGATGCGGCTCACCATGGCGCTCTACGCGATCCTCACGCCGTATCCGGGGACCAAGCTGTACAAGCGGCTACGCGCCGAGGGCCGGCTCACCGACGAGCGCTGGTGGCTGCGTCGCGATCACGACGCGGGCTCGCCGTACTTCGTCCCCGCGCGCATGTCGCGCGACGCGCTGCGCAGCGGCTGGCAGCGGGCCTGGCAGCGCTTCTACGCGCCGCAGAGCATTTGGAAGCGCTGGACGCTCCGCCCGCAATCGAGCTGGATTCAGACGCTCGGCTATCTGCCCATCAACATGATGCAGAACCGGCTCGTCAAACACAAGATTTTGGGTGGAGAGCAGCGCTTCCGCTCGGCCTCCGGCTTCGCCGCTGACGCGGCGGCCTTCGACGAGCTTCGCGCGCGCGCCGAGGCGCCGCTCCCCGCAAGCGAGGAGCAGCCCGACAGCAACGGGCGCCGGCTGCTGCGGGTCGTCGGCGGCTAGCGCTGCTCGAGACAAATCCCGGAATCGGTTCCGGATCGAGGGCTCCGCGACGTCACTGCGGCGCGATGATGGCGCCGGAAAGATGCCGCGCAGCTAGATGAGCGCCGCCCCGCAGGCCAATTCTGATTTGCGCTGTACGCGGAGTTAGATAAAGCATCCTTCATGCGCACCACGTTGGGTTTCTTAGCCGCAGTCGGGCTCTTTTCGGTCATTGCAAGCTGTTCGAGTGGAGGGGGAACGCCGGGAGGCTCGTCCTCCGGAGGCAAGAGCGGCGCCGGCGGCTCCGCTGGTGGGCCGACCTGCGACAAGGATCTGAACAACGACGTCGACAACTGCGGCAAGTGCGGCAACCAGTGCGGTCCCGGCAAGATCTGTAGTGCCGGTGTGTGCGGCTGCACTCCGGGGTTATCGGAGTGCAACGGCGCGTGCGTCAACCTGACCTCCGACGGCAACAACTGCGGCACCTGTGGAACCGTTTGCAGCCCCGGCTTCTGCTCGAACCGAGCGTGCGTGCAGAGCTGTCCTTCGGGCGAGATGCAGTGCGGCAACAGCTGCGTGAATTTTCAGACCGATCCGACGAACTGCGGCTTCTGCGGCAACCAGTGCAGCGGCGGACAGGCGTGCAGCAACGGCGCCTGCGGCTGCCCCGCGGGACAGACCACCTGCAACGGTGTGTGCGTGGACACGAAGACGAGCGCGCTGAACTGCGGCATGTGCGGCATGGCCTGCAGCGGCGGACAGAGCTGCGTGAACAGCCAGTGCGGCGGGGGCGGCGGCGGTAGCGGCGGCGCGGGCGGCGGCGCAGTCGGGATGAGCGGCGGAGCCGGCGGAGCCGCAGGTGGAGTCGGCGGCGGCGCCGGTGGCTCCGGCGGCGGGACGGTCATGGTGCCCGGACGCAGCTGCCCGGCCACCCCCGGCTTGCTCGCGGACTTCGAGGAGGGCAGCGAAAACGGCCCCGCGTTGCTGCCGCTCGAGGATCGCAGCGGCGCGTTCGAGATCTTCAACGACGGCAAGTCCACCACCGAGACGATGACGGTCGAGGCCTCGGGCGGCACCGCCGAGTGCGACAAGTGGGCGCTGCACGTCAAAGGCTCCGGCTATAGCGAGTGGGGCGCTGGCTTCGGCTTCAGCCTCATCGGTGAGCCGAAGTCACCCACCCCCTACAACGCCGCGATGCACCAGTTCACGGGCATCAAGTTCAAGGCCAAGCTGGGGGCGGAGACCAAGTCACCGGTTCGCTTCAACATCTCGACGCCCTGGACCGAGAACAAGGAGAACCCCGGCGGCATGTGCACGCCGACGACCGCGACGGCCAACAAGGCGGCCGCGGATTGCTACCAGCACGTCGGCAAGTTCCTGTCGCCCGGCGCCGGCGCCGATGAGCTGGGCACCAGCTGGAAGACGTTCACCTTCTGCTTCGATCGCGATCTGTATCCGCTCTCGCTGCCGAGCAATCTCACGACCGAGCAGCGCAACAACATCGCGACGAGCATCCTGAAGGTGCAGTTCCAGTTCAACCGCGGCAAGGACTACAGCGGTGGATATCCCACGAACGGTGAGTTCCCGGCGTTCAAGCCGGAGCTGCCCTTCGACTTCTGGATCGACGACGTGAGCTTCTTCACCGGCGAGTGTCCGAATCAGGTCACCTCACCGTCCAACAACTCACCCGCCAAGCCGTTCCCGCAGAACGAGAACATCGGGAGCTGCGCGCCGGCCACCAACGCGCCCAAGTTCGCTGGCGCGCTGGCGGAGGCCTACGCGCGCTGGACCAAGAACTTCGTACAAGGCGGCAAGATCGTCGCGCCGGAGCAGAACAACGACGTCACGTCGGAGGCGATCGCCTACGGCATGATGATCGCCGCGGCGATGGGCGACAAAACCGCGTTCGACAAATTCTGGTCCTACGCCAAGGACAACGGCGTGAGCGGCAGCGGCTTGATGAATTGGAAGAACGGACAGAGCGGCTCGGCGAGCGACGCCGACGCCGACATGGCCTACGCGCTGCTAATGGCGGACAAGCAGTGGCCGAGCGCTGGCTACAAAGCCTCCGCCGACAGCATCGCCTCGAACATCCTGAGCAAGGATCTGGTCAACAACATCATTCGCGGCGGCAGCAGCTTCCAGAGCGCGCCCTTCAACGCCTCCTACTTCTCACCGGCGGCATTCCGTAAATTCGCGAGCGGCGCCGTCGTGGACGCCAACTACGCGTTGGTGAACGCCAACGTGAACGCGCCCACCAAGGGCGTCCCGACGGACTGGGCCGATCCCGGCAGCGGCGCGCCCTCCGGCCCCGGCAGCGCGCAGGTCACCAGCGACATCAAGGACGGCGACAACGGCGCGATGGGCTACGACGCGGCGCGCGTCCCCTGGCGCCTCGCGCTGGACGCCTGCCTGGGCGGCGGCAACACCACCGCCGTGAAGGCGATCGTCGACTACTTCGGCGCGAAGTACGACAACGGGGCCAGCATCGATCTGATGAAGGCCGGCTGGTACAAGAAGATGGACGCGGTTCACCCGTCGGCGAAGGACTCGCAGGGCTCGTTCATCGGTCCGATGGGCGCCGCGGGCATGGCCGTCAACAACGCGGTCATGCGTGACCGCGCGTTCCGCGCCATCCTCGACATCCTCGAGAGCGGTGATTTCAACCACACGTACTTCCCGTCCACCGTGGGCCTGCTCACCGCGCTGATGATGAGCGGGAACTTCCCGACGCCTTGATTCGCGCGCGCGGTTGAGTCAAAGGGCGAGCCTACCATGCGGTTCGCCCTGATCACCGACGTGCACTTCGGCCCTCGCGGTTACCACGGCGGCAAGCTGCGCAAATTGACGGAGCGCGCGCCGGAGCTGACGGCGCGCTTCGTCGAGCGCATGAACGCCGTGGAGCGCCCCGCGCTCGTCGTCAATCTGGGCGACGTGATCCAAGACGAGAGCCGCGCGCGCGATCTCGAAAATTACGGCGAGTTCGTGCGCATCATGAGCGGCCTGGATGCGCGCGTCGTTCACGTCGCGGGCAACCACGACCAAGTGAACCTCTCCACTGAGGATCTGCGGCGGCTGTGGGGTCACAGCGGGGAGCTCCACTACAGCTTCGATTTCGGCGGCGTCCACTTCCTCGTGCTCTGCACCGAGGAGATCAAGGACACGGCGGTGCACTTGGCCGCCGAGCAAATCGAGTTTGCGCGGCGCGACTTGGCCGCGACGAAGCTGCCCAGCATCGTGCTGATGCACCATCCGGCGAGCGAGCAGCGCGTCGAGGGCAACCGCTGGTTCGAGCGCGCTCCGCACCTGTGCCGCGTGGTCGAGCGCGGCGCGCTGCGGCGCGTGCTGGAGGAGTCGGGGCGCGTGCTCGCGGTGTTCAACGGCCACGTGCACTGGAACCACTTGGACGTGATCTCCGGGATCCCCTACATCACGCTGCAGAGCCTGATCGAAAACCTGGACGACGACGCGCCGGGCCGCCCTGCGCGCGCCTTCGCCCTATGCGACATCGACGAGCGGCGGCTCGTCGTCCACGTCCAGGGCGAAGACACCCTGCGTTATCAGTTCGAGCTGCCGCGTTAGCGGCGCGACGTGGTCGCGCTGGTCGCCCGTGCGCTGCGCAGCCACCAAGCCGTCGCCAACGACGCGCTCAGCAGCGCGCACAGCTGGGTGACGCTGAGTCGGCCGAGCAGGCCGCGCTCCACATCGCCGCGCACGAGCTCACTGCAGAAACGCAGCAACGCGTAGCCGAGCGCGGCAAAGAGGAACATCGCGCCGTGGCGGCGCTGTCGCGTGCGCAGCGTCAATAGCAGCGCCAGCAAGCACAGCGCGCCCAGCGCTTCATACAGCTGGGTTGGGTGCAGCGGCGGAGTGAAGCGTCCGTCGCGCGACAGGTCGCCGGCGAGCGCGTGCGTTGAGTACGCCGCGGACATCGCGCCGGGCCCCGGCTCCGGAAAACGCGTCAGCGGCTCGAGCCAGCGCGCGGGCGGGCTCGCGAAGGGACGACCGAAGTCGCAGCCGGCGAGGTAACAACCCAAGCGCGCGACCGCGATGGTCAGCAACGTGCCGGGCGCCGCGACATCGAGCCAGGCGCTGGGCGGCTGGCCGTGCCCACGTCGCGCAGCGCGTCGCAGCGCGAACAGCGCTCCCGCCCACGCGCCGAGCGCGGCGCCGTAGCCGGATAGACCGCCGCGTTGGAAGGCGAGCCAAGCGAGCACGCCGCCCTCGCTGCGAGCGCCGAGCACATAGAGCAGCCGAGCGCCGAGCAGCGCGCCGACACCGGCTGCGAGCAGCGCTTCGGCGCCCACGTCACGCGGCAGCCCCGCTCGTCGCGCCAGGGCAGCGCTGCTGGCGAGACCTGCGACCAAGCCCAGCGTGAGGAACGAACCAAACGGCTCGAGCTCTGCCGCGCTTGGGCCCGCGCTGTGTCGCGCGAGCCAGGCGCCGCACGCCACGAGCGCGGAGGCGAGCACGGCCGCGGCTACCGTGCGCGCTGCCAGCAGCTCCGCGCGCAACGCGAGCCACGCGCCGCCCCCGAGCAGCGCCACGATGAGCAACGCGCCGATGACGAGCGGGAGCGCCGACTCTCGCGGTGACTGCAGTAGCGCGGGGTGCATTTTTCGGGGAACGCTCCGCGCGAGGTGTACCATCGCCGCGTGCCCCTACCGACGGAGCTTGGCCGAGCGCTGGCATGCTGCGCGGCGCTCTGGGGCTGCTTGCCAGCCGATCCCCCCGGCGGCGCGCGGCGCCGTTCGCCCGGCGCGCAGCAGGCGCTCTCGGCCGCCACCGGACGCAGGGACGGAGCGCACGCTGCCGTGCAGCGCGTGCCCTTCCGCGATGACTTCGCGCGGAGCGAGCTCGGCCTCTCATATAGAGCGACGAGCCCCGCCTGGCGTATCGAGGACGGCCGGCTGTGTGTCAAGAACGCGAGGAACCGGCCGTTGTGGTTGCTCTGGCCGCTACCAAGAAATGCCCGTATCGAATTCGACGCCGAGTCACGCTCCGAAGAAGGCGACATCAAGGCCGAGGCTTGGGGTGACGGGCGGAGCGCGGCAACCACCGTGTCATACAGGGCTACCAGCTATATTTTCGTCTTCGGCGGTTGGAAGAACCGTATGCACGCTCTGGCTCGCCTGGATGAGCACGGGGCCGACCGAGCGGAGCTACGGGTGAACGCGGAGGCGAATGATCCTCGCGCCGCTCCCGTCGAGGCGGGAAGGACGTATCATTTCGTTCTCGAGCGGCGCAATGGCCACGCCGTTCGCTTCCTGGTGGACGACAACGAAATCCTCACGCTCTACGACGATCATCCCCTCTTCGGTGAAGGACACGAGTATTTCGCGTTCAACGATTGGGAAGCTCCGGTGTGCTTCGATAACCTGACCATTTTCCCGCTCGACGGTTGAAACATGGAGGCCGAGGAGCTCGACATCGCGCTCGACGAGCTGGAGCTGCGCTTGGAGCGCCTGCGCGCGCTCTACGAGCAGTACTTCCTGGGCATCGAGAAGATCGAGCCGCAGGTGCTGCGCAAGGACGTGGACCGCCGCATTTACCTGCTGCGGCGCGAGAAGATTCGCAACACCGGCAAGCGCTTCAAGCTGCAGACCATCATCCAGCGCTACAACACGTTCCAGCAGTATTGGCAGCGCGTTTGTCGCGAGATCGAGAACGGCACCTACAAGCGTCACCTGCTGCGCGCCGAGAAGATGGCCGGCCCTGGTGCGCTCCTGACCGCCGCGGCGCGCCGCCGCTTCGGCAAGCTTCGCGAGCGAGAGCAGGAGGGGGAGAGCGCGGCGGGCAGCGGGCCGCCCACCGACGCTCCGCAGCCGGAGGCGCTGGCTCCGGAGCTTCCTTCGGACGAGGTCACGCATCGCATGCTTCCGGGGCAGCTGCCGTCGAGCGCGCCACCGTCGGCGCCCAGCGCTCGTCCGCGCTCGCGCACCCCTACGTTGACCGGCTTTCCGACGCCGCCGCCAACGACGCCACCCAGCGCGCCGGCGAACGCGCGGGATCCCGGACCCAGCGTTGCGTTGCCGCCCGTCTCGCCGCTGCCGGCCTCTCCGCAGCCTGTGGCGGCGGCCCCGCAGCGTCCGCCGCCGCCGCGACGTGTCGCTCCGTCGCCCATTGCCGCTGCCGTGCCGCCTGCTGCCGCCTCGCCGCCCGCAGCTCCTGTTCGCGCGGCGCCCGTAGCGGCGCCGCCGCCGGCCGCTCAGCGGAAGAGCTCGCGTGTGCCGAAAGACGGGCCTCCGCTGGAGTCCTTGGAGCTCGACATGGACTTCATGGGGGACTGGGATCCGCGCACGGCCGCGATGAAGACACACCCCGCGAAGGTCGCGTTTTCGCAGTCGCGCGCGCCGCTTCCGCGCGACTCGCGCGCGGCAATTCCCCCAGCGCCGAGCGCGGAGGCCAATCGGCCGCCGCCCGCGGCCAATCTCGCGGCGCCTCCGCCGCCGCGGGTCGGCGCGCCGAGTGCTGCCCGGCCCGCAGCGCGCGCAATGCCGCCGGTGAAACCAGCGCGGCTTGCAGAGGGTCCCGCGCGTGGAGCGCCTGCGCCGTCGCCGCCCGCGCTCGAGAGCCGCGGCGCGCCGGAACCCAAACCGGCCGCGGCCGCGGCGCCGGTCGCGGCGGCGCCCAGCGCCGAGAAACCGCGCCCGGCGGCGCCGCGCAGCGCCGCGCAGCCGCGTCCGGCCGCAGCGGAGCCAACGAGCCCCGAGAAACCGCGCCCGGCGGCGGCGCTCAGCGCCGAGCAACCTCGTCCGGCGGCGCCGGCTGCCAGCGAGGCAGAGCGCCCCGCGAGGCCAGTGCGTCCGGCGCGCGCGGAGCGGCCCGCCGCGCAGCGCTCAGCCGGTGAAGGCTCGGTCTCCGAGGGCCGCATGAAGGAGCTTCACGCGCGTTTCCTGGAGGTGAGCAAGAGCGCCGGCGGTCCCAGCGTCAGCTTCGACGGGCTCGCCAGATCCCTGCGCGCCGCAGAGGCGAGGCTGCGCGAGAAACACGGTAATCGCCGCATCGACTTCGAGGTCATCGTGAAAGACGGCAAACCGGCGCTGAAGCCGGTCGTGCGTTAGGCCCTTCGAAGAAGAGCGCTCACGAGGACGACTCGGTTGAGGCGCGGTTTCGCTCGCTGCTGCGCCGGGCTGCTGCGTCAGCTCGGCGCCATGCGCTCAATCACTCAGCCGAAGGCGCGACGGGCAGTCGTGGTGAGCGGCTTCGAGGCCGCAGCGGGCTCCACGTACACATCACCGTCACAGAAGAGGATCGTACAAGCGCTGCGGCCTGCTTCTCGCATCCGCGCGCAGAGCTCGCTGAGCTGAGGATCGGAATCGACCACGTCTCCTTCCACGGGCTGGCGAGTCTCGTGGTCGTAGCGACAGTTATCGATGGCGACCCAAAGGCCGCGAAATTGATCCGAGCGACACAAATCGGTCCAGGTCATTCTGGTGGTCATCGTGTGATGCACCTTCTCGTGAGCATCCCCCTCACGGGGTGCAGCGCCAAAGCATGCGTAGGGCTTTTGAATGTGGGCCGCACCGGCAACTGACCTCTATGCATCTCAATACAAGTTCTCATGATCGTCAAGCAATCACCATGATGCGTTGCGTCACGAGAATAGGAGTATAGTTTCCGTAGGTTAAGCGCGCGGGTGCGCGGCCGAAAGCGCTCCTGAACGAAGGTGCAGAGCAACTTTTCGTGCCCTGACCCGTCGGTTAATGAAACCTGGCTGCAATCGAGCGGTCAGAACAGGGTCTAGCGGCCGCTCTCGCGCGGAGTTGAGCGAGGGGCCGGACGCTGCTCGGCGCCCTACTTGTTGCAGCTCGTGTTGGCGAGTGCGTTCTTCAGCGCGGTCGCCGACGCTCCGACCTGACCGGCGGCAGCGACGATGGCCTGAGCTTGGCTGCAGTTGCCGTTCAGCGCCGCGTGCTTCGCCGCTTGCGGCGCCAGACGCTTGATCTGCGCCGTGCAGGCCTGTTTCTTCGCTTCGTCCGTACAGCTGCGCAGCGCCGCGATCGCCCCGCTGATGTTCTCGCGGGTAGCGAGCTGCACACAGGAGTCGCAGCCGCTGCCCCCCGCGGGAGCTGCCGGGGTGGCGGGGGTAGACGGCTTGCTGGCGGTCTGAGCAGGCGGCTTGCTGGCAGGCTGCGCGGGTGTGTCGGGCGTCGCAGGCGAGGGCGCCGCCGAGGCCTCCTCCGGCGCCGACGTCGGCGTGGGTGGCGCAGTCTCGACCGGAGCGATCTTGGTTACATCGCCTCCGGTCGCCGCAGGTGCGGTGCTGGGTGTGGTCGGCAGTGGCTCGTCGTCGTTTTGGCGTAGCGAGCGCGCAGCGACCACGGCGATGGCGAGCAGCAGCACGCCGCCGATGGCGCCGAGGCCAATGACCAGCCCCTTGCCCCCGCCCGAGCGGCCCGGAGCCGTGCGCATCGGAGCGGGCGCCGCCATCCCGTGCGGCGTGCCCATGGCCAGCGCCGCCGGCGCGGCATGCGCCGCATACGGGGGAGCCGCGGGCGCCGCTGCGCCCGCGAAATTCGGAACCTGCTCCATCGCCGCGGTGCCCGTGCTGACGTGCGCGCCGACTGGGGGCGCGGCGTCGACCGTCACTCGACCGCCCTCTGACAGCTCCGAAAAGAACTCGCGCGCAGAGCCTTGCCGTTTGTCGCGATCCTTCGCCAGCGACTTCATGATCGCTTGGCGCATCGCCGGCGGGATGGATTGCTGTGGCGCCGACACGTCGAAGGGGATCGGCTGCGCGGTCATGTGCTGCGTCGCCCACTGCCACGGCGTGTCCGCCTCGAAGGGCAAGCGGCTCGTCAGCATCTCGTACACCATCACGCCGAGCGAGTAGACGTCGCTGCGAGCGTCCAGCGCTTTACCGGTGAACTGCTCCGGGCTCATGTAGGGTGGCGTGCCGAGCACCATGCCCTGCTGCGTGAGCTTCTGCTCGCGCTGCGCGTCGGCCGACTCGCTGCGCGCGGCGATGCCGAAATCCAGCACTTTCACGACGTCGGTCTCGCCCGCGCGGTTCGTGAGGATGACGTTCTCGGGCTTCAGGTCGCGATGAATGATGCCCTTGCCGTGCGCCTCGTCGAGCGCGCCGCAGACCTGGCGCATGATGTGGATCGTGCGCTCCGCGCTGAGCGGGCCCTCCGCCTTGATCACGTCCGCGAGGGAGCGCCCCTTCACGAACTCCATGGCGATGTACAGCATGCCGTCCGCCGTGGAGCCGAAGTCGTAGAGCTTGATGGTGTTCGGGTGCTCGAGCTCCGATACCGTGCCGCACTCGCGGTGGAAGCGCGCGAGCACCGAGGGATCTTTCGACAGGTGCTGGTGCAGGGTCTTGATGGCCACCTTGCGGACGGTGGAGCCCATCTGCTGCTCGCCGACGTAGACGATGCCCATGCCGCCTTCACCGAGCACCCCGGTGATGCGGAAGCGACCGCCGACGAGCTGGCCGATCATGGGGTCGGGCCCCTTTTCATGCGACGGCATCAGCGCGCCGCAGTTCGCACAGAAGCGAGCGCCATCGATGTTGCTGTGCCCGCACGATTCACACTGCATCGTGTGCAGCGTAGGCCAGAGCGAGCGCCCTTCGCTAGTCCTTACGGAGCCGGGCTCGGCCCGGCGGGCTTCGCTTCTGGGGCCGCCGCCGGGGACGCGCTGTCGACCGGCTCGATCGGCTGATCAGGTGGCCAGGGGAGCGTGATGACGTTCCCAGTGGCGCGGTCGACCAGCACGGCTCGGCGCGCGCGCGGCGCGGCGGGCACCAGCACCTTTTGCCGCACATCGGCGCCGCGGGTGAGGTCCGGTGGTGCGTACAACTTACGGCGTGGGCCGCTCGGCGGCGGCTCCTCGAGGGCGAGGCTGGGAAAGTCGAAGCGAATACGCTCCACGAGCTCGCGTCCGATCCAGAGCTCGATCGCGTAACGGCCGAAACGACGAGCGCTCACGACTGGCTTCTTGAACCGGCGCCGCTCGGTCCCGAGCACGGTGATGGTACCGGCCTTCATCTGGAGCTCGTACTCCCACTGCTCGCTCAGCCTCAGCGGTTCGGGATCCGGCGGGCCGCCTTGCGGGGCTGGGCTGGGCGCCGTCGCCGGCGCTTGGCCGCTCTCCGCCGCCGAGCTCTCAGCCGTCGCGGCCGCTGCCGCTGCCGGTGGAGCTGACGCAGCGGGCGACTCGCGGTTCTTTCCCTCACCGAAAGTCGTTGGGATCACGATGCCGGGCGCTGCGCGACTCGGCCGCGGCGTCGCGCCCGGCGCGCAGCCGAGCAAAACGAACCAAGAGCAGGCCTGGACGAGCCGTCGCATGGGCGCACCATACCACCGGCGCCACGCGTTCGTGCGCCGCGCCCTGCTCGCTCAGTCGCGAGCTCGCGCGAGCGCCTGCGCGTCGCCGCCGCACGCGGCCCACAGCTCGGCGAAGAGCGGCGGTAGCGGGCTCTCGATGCGCTCAGCGTCGAGCTCGAGCCACGCCGCGTGCAACAGGATGCGATCCAGCCGTTTTACGGCGCCGTTCGCGGCGGTGAGGCGCAGCGGGCCGCCGTAGGTGCGATCGCCGAGCAGCGGCGCGCCGCGCGCGGCGGAGTGGACGCGCAGCTGATGCGTGCGTCCGGTGAGCGGCTCGAACGCGAGCACGCTCACGCCCTGCGCGGTCGCGAGCACGCGATAGCGCGTCTCGGCGGGCTCGCCTGCGGCGCCCGCTCGGCGGCGCACCTGACCGGGGACGTGCTGGATCGCTTCGCAGATGCTGCCTTGCTCGGGCGACGGCTGGCCGCTGGCGAGCGCGATGTAGCGGCGGCGCGCGCGTCCCCCGCTGCGCAGCGCGTTCACGCGCCGGCGCGCGTCGGCATCCAAGCCGAGCAGCACGACGCCGCTCACGCCGACGTCGAGTCGGGAGAGCGCGTGCACGCGGCTGCTCGCTACGTCGAGCAGCGCGGCGGCCAGCGCCACGACCGTCGACTCGCTGCCGCGGCGCTCGGGTTCGGTCGCTATACCCGCTGGTTTATCGACCACGGCCAGGCCGTCTTTGCAATACAGCACCGTGAGCGGCGCGACAGCGGCGCGCGCGGCGTAAATTTCGACGGCTTCGCCCGCGCCGAGCGCTTGCTCGAGGTCGCGCGCGCGCCGGCCGCTCACGAACACGCGCCCCTCGCCGAGCGCGCGCCCCTCGCCGAGCTCCGCGAGCGCGGCGCCGAGCGACGTCGCGTACGGCGCGATCCAACGCTGGCTCGGTCCCGACATGGCGCTACTTGGAGCCCGACTTCTTGCGGCACACGAAGGCCGACAGCAGGTTCAGCGTGGCCGCGGTCTGGCCCGGTGAGAGGTGCAGCAAGCCGCTCAACGTGCGCTCCTCGAGCTCCAAGTCTAGGCGCGGCACGGGCTCGCGATCGCTCTTCGAGGCCGAGCCCGTCAAGGCGCGCAGCGCCGACGTGGTGGTCCACACATCCGCGAAGAAGTCGCGCAGCTGCTGCGAGACGCGCGGGGCCTCCGCTCGCGCGGCCGCGCTGCTCGTCGCTTCGAGCTCGACCTTGATGTCGAGCGACTGATCGTGATTGGCGTACACTTCCAAGCGCAGCTCGGAGATACGCTGCGGCAGCGTGAGACCGAGGCGCCGCAAGGTGTGGTTGGGCTTGACCAAGCTGAGGCTCGCGGTGCGACCTTCCGCCGTGGGCACGTTCAACGGCTGCTCCACCCGCTGCAGCGTCTGCCAGCTCTTCGGCGGCGTGACGAAGAACAAGCCGCTGTGTTGCGGCAAGAGCACGCGCTGTCCGCGCCCGATGCGCGCCATGCCGACCTCCGGCGTCAGCCAGCGCCCTTTGTCGCCGCTGGCGCCGATGAGCGCGGCGATCACGGCGTGCACGCGCTCCGGCGCCAGCGTGTGACGCACCGCCGCGGTCAGGGCCGCCGCGTCGAACAAGCTCGGCCCCACCACGAGCACGCCCTCCAGATCATTCAGCGGGTTCACGCCCTGATCGAGGAAGCCCTTCCATTCGCGATCACAGCCCGCGATCGTGATGAGGCGTTGCCCGAGCGGGCTATCGCGTAACGTGGAGAGCCAGAGCCCCAGCGTGACGCCCGGCTTCACGCGCGGCTTGCCCGCGCCGCCCTCGAGCGCCAGCGGCTTCACCTTCTGGCGCTTGAGATCCTTGACCTGGTCGCCGTCCTTCTCCGTCGCGACCTTCGGCGTGACAGCGAGCGGAGTTGGCTCGGCAGCGTCGGCTGGTCCAACCGCCATTTGCACGGCGGCGTCTTTGGCGGGCGGCTCGGCGCGCGCCGCTTCGCGCCGGCGCTCTTCTTCGCGCACGGCTTCCTGCAGCTCCACCTCGATTGGCTGCGCGGGCGCCGCTCGCGGCGCGGGCTCGCTTTGCGCCAGACGGTGCGCGAGCCGCAACATCGACATGCCCGGCGTGAGCGGAAAGTGCATCAGCAGCGCGAGCCCGAAGGCGATCCCGAGGCGCTTCTTGGAGCGATCCAGGACTCCAATCCAGGTCTCGAGTCGCGCCATTCAGGGGTGGGCTCCACTAGCAAAGATGCTGCACGTGGACCAGCCAGCGTCACTGGGCAGGGCGCGGCCGCACGCGGTCGGCCGAGAAAATGCCAGCGCTGCAGGCATAGCGGGTGAGCGTGAGGCCACGGCTGCTCGGCGTCGCGACCACGAGCGCGCGTCCCGCCCACGCGGCGCGCGCGTGACGGCTGGCCATGTTCTCGGGCAGCAGCGCCTCGAGGCCGGCGCGCGGCGCGGAGAGCTCCAGCTCACCATTGTCGAGCAGCACGCGCGCGACGCCCGCCGGGCAGCTCGTCTTCGGAGCCGCGAGCTCTTTGGGCGCCCGAGGCGGCGCGCCGTCGAGCTCGAGCGCGCTCTTCGCTCCAGCGCAGTCAGCGAGCAACAAAGTGCGTTCACCCCACACGCTGAGCGCGCGCGGCGCGCAGCCCGGCAGCAGCGACTCGGCGCTCGCGTAGTCGGGGTCGCGCTCGATGGTGAACAGCGTTGTCGCGCTCTTGTCGTTTTCGCGGCTGCACACGCCGTAGCGCCAGCGCGCCGGCGTGAGCGCCACAACGAGTGACGCGCCCTCACAGGGCGCGGGCACCGCCAGCGGTAGGCCGATGGTGTCCGGCTTACCTTGACGCAGACGGTAGACGCGAAAGCCGGCACAAGCGCGGGTTGGATCCGAGGCGCACGGCGCCGCGTCGGCGCGCGCGAAGACGAGCGCCTCTTCACCGTTCGCGGCGATGGCCACGTTGCCGCGAGCGGGCGGCGCGAGCGTGTGCGTCACGCCCAGCACGAACGCCGTCGCCGGCTCAGCGCCGCGCTGCCAGAGCGCCTTCAGCGTCGCGCGTCCGCCGCCGCCTTCGCTGAACGCGGCGACGAGCGCGCCCTTGCTGCGCAGCGCGCTCAGCTCGCCGATGCGACCGGCGACGCTGGCGCGCGCCATGAGCGGCTGGATGGGGCCGCTCGAGAAGCCATCTGCGTCGATGCTGAGCGTGGCCAGCGCGCTGCCTTTGGCCGGCGCAAACACCAGCGTGAGCCCGGCCGAGTCGGCGACGAGGTCGAACGCGTTGCTGGAGGCGAGCTCGATGTCGTTCGCGTCCGCGTGGCTGCTGCTCTCGCTCGAGCCGCGGCGGCGCAGCTGACAACTCAGCGTCACACCCACGAGCGCCACGAGCGCTGCCCACCTCGTCCACAGCTCGAGCTTGCGCAGCGCCATGCCAGAGTGAGACCGCTGCCCGCCTCGCCAGCGACGCGAGCCGAGGGTGCGCAGGCTCTGGCGAGCGACTTTCGACATGTGACGAAGCTCCGGCGTGTCGCGCGTGCGGGCAAGTCATAACAGCCGCGTCCGCGCCCGTCGAGAATCGCCGCGCGCGCGCCGCCGGAGATTTGACGCGACGCATACGCCGCGGCGGAACGTCGTCTCGAGGTCGCTTCGGAAAAAGCGCACGCGGCCGGACTTAACGCCGGTCGTCGCGTAAAGATCTACGAGCGTCCGACGTTATTGAGCGCGAGGGAGGAGCCAAGCCCCGCTTGTTGCTCCGTGAAACGCCATGTCGAGACAGGACCTGCCTTCTGATCCTCTCGGTAATCGTCGCGCGCAACGCCGCGCGGAGCTGCGCGTGGAGGTGATGATCGCCTCCGAGTACGGCTATCATCCCGGTCTTACGCGCGACGTTTCGCCCGCTGGGCTGGGGCTCGACAGCGCGCTGCCGCTCACGGTGGGCAGCCTCGTCGATGTGTATTTCACGCTGCCCAGCGGGATCGCCATCGAAGCCCGCGCCGAGGTCGTGCGCGCCGCGGACGGCGTGGTCGGGCTGCGCTTCCACGGCTTGCGCCAGGAAGATTGCAGCGAGCTGCGCGCTTACTGCGACGGCTGGCGTCGGCAGCTGCTCGAGCGCTGTAGCTCGCGCGCGGCGGCGCCGTTCGACAGCGTGATCCCGACCGCGACGCCGAGCGCCGCGCCGCGCGCGGCGCCCACCTTGACGTTGCGCGTGCCCGAGCCCGTCAGTGAAGCGCAGAGCGAAACGCGCGTGCGCGCGGTGCGGCTGGCTGAGATGGCTGAGCTCGGCGCGCTGGCTGGCGGCCGCGGCTCGCGCTGATCGCGCTGAAAAGCAGCGCGCGGCGCCGCTGAGCGCGACGCCGCAGCGGCCCCTGCGCTATACCGGTGCCGTGTCCGGCTCACTCAGTTGGCGTCCCTCTTTGTGCGCGGTGTTCGCGGCGGCGACGTCGCTGGCGCTGCTTCTGCCGACGCCCTCGCGCGGCGAACCCGCGAAAGAGCCGCTCGGCGCGGCAGCGACCGAGAATGATCAGGCCACGCGCGCGGCGATCGAGATGTTGGAGCGCGGCGGGAACGCCGCTGACGCGGCGGTCGCGGCAGCGCTCACCGCTGGCGTCGTGAGCCCGACCTCGAGCGGTCTGGGCGGCGGCGCCTTCGCGATGGTGCTCAAGCCCTCCGCGCGCGAGCCGTGGCTGCTCGATTTTCGCGAGACCGCGCCGAGCCGCTTGGATCCAGCTCCGCTCGAGCGCCGTCCGTTGCCGTTCGAGGAGCGCGGACACCTCATCGGTGTGCCGGGTGAGGCGCGCGGCTTGTTCGAGGTCGCGCGCCGCTTTGGCAAGCGCAGCTGGGCGGAGCTGGTCGCCCCTGCGGAGCGACGGGCTCGCCTCGGCTACACGGTGAGCCCGCACGTCGCGCGCATGTTGAGCGGCAAATCGGCGGCTCAGCTGCGCCGCGATCCCGGCCTCGCGGGCTTGTTCTTCACGGCGAAGGGGCCGCTCGCGGCGGGCCGGCTCATAAAAAATCCAAAGCTCGCCGGTACGCTGCGGCGGCTCGCCGCCGAGGGCCCGGCCGCCATCTACGACGGCGCGATCGCCAACGAGATCGTGCGTGAAGCGCAGCGCTTCGGCTCGAAGCTCGCGCTCGACGATCTGGCGAGCTACGCGCCGCGCGAGCGGAAGCCGATGCACGTCAGCTGGGAGGGCTACGAGATCTACACCATGCCTCCGCCCTCGGGCGGGGGGCTCTTGCTGGCGCAGTCGCTGGCCATGCTCTCGCGCGAGCGGCTCGAGCGCTTGGGCTTTCAGAGCGGCGCCTACCAGCACACCCTGGCCGAGGTGTTCCGCGCGTCGATCGCGGATCGCTTCCGATACATCGGCGATCCGGACTACACCCCGGTCGACCTGGACAAACTGCTGGATCCCGCGCGGCTCACGCGGCGCTTTCAGGCGCTGTCCCGCGACCGCACGCACGCGCTGCCGCTGCTCGCGCAGGAAGAGCATGGCACGCACCACATGGTCGTGATCGATCGCGCGGGCATGGTGGTGTCGCTCACGACCACCGTGAATCGCTTGTTCGGCGCCAAGCTCATGCTGCCCGATTCGGGCATCGTGCTGAACGACGAGCTCGACGACTTCACCTCCGCGCAGGACGCGAAGGCGCTGGGCGTCGTCGCTTGTCCGAACCTGCCGCGCGCCTCCGCGCGCCCGGCGTCGAGCATGACGCCCACCATCGTGCTGCGTGATGGACAGCCGGTGCTGGCGCTGGGCGGCTCCGGCGGCATGGCCATCGCGACCAACGTCACCCAAGTGCTGTTGGCGCGGCTCGTCTTCGGGCTAGAGCCGCGCGCCGCGGTCAGCGCCCCGCGCCTGTTCGTGCCGACCTGGAACGATCGCACGATCATGCTGGCGGACGGCGCGCCCCCCGAGCTGCTCGCTGATTTGGCCTATCGCGGTGAGCTCGTCGGCACCGTGCCCGTGGATGGCACCGGCGTGCAGCTCATCGCGCGGGGAGCGAACGGCTGGGAGCCCGCCGCAGATCCGCGGAAGTTTGGCAGTGGGCTGGTCGCGCGTCGCTAGCGACGAACGATTCGGAGTAGCGAGAACCGCGGAAGACTCCGCGTTCTAGTACAGCGCGGCCACGAGCTCGGCGGTCTCGCGATCGTTGAGGTCGCTGGCGATCGCGTAGCCGACGCCGTGCGCGTCGCTGGCGCCGATCGAGTAACCGCGGATGGAGCCCACGTAGACCTGCTCATCGCCGACCTGCCGGCGCTCGAGCCGCTTCTCGAACGGGATGTGCCGCGGCTGGAAGACGTACAGCGTCATGCGGTGCCCGTCGAGCTTGTAGCGCAATGAGGCCGCGCTGCGGTTGTGCAGCGGCACCACGCTGCCGCCCTCCCAATTCGCGCCGTATTGCTTGAGGCTCGGCACGCGCACCGGCACGCCGACGCGCTGCTCGAGCTCGGGTAGCAAGCTCGGCGACGTGACCTCCGGGCGATTGCTGACGTGGTGATTGACGAGGTCCTCGATGAGCTCGTCCACGCTGCGCGCGCTCGCCATGTCCGCGTTCTGCATCTGCGTCGCGTGTTGCTTCGGCTCGTTGTTGGCCTGCGCCGCCCACACCAGCGTGAACGCCGCGGCCGCCGCTACCGGCAGGATCGTGCGCCAGGAGAGCATGCGGCTCTGCTCGACTTGCCGCTCGAGCGCCTGTACGGCGCGCTCACGACGGTGCACCGCTTCGATCGCCGACGCCAAGCGCGCGCGAAACGCCTCCGTCGGCTCGGCGCTGGCGCGCACCTCACGCCGCAAGCTACCGCGTAGCGCCTGACCGAGGCGCACGCGCGCGACGCAGTTGTGACACTCACTCAGGTGTTGCTCGACTTCGAGCACCTTCTCCGGCGAGAGCTCGCCGTCACAGAAGGCCTCGAGCAGCGGCGCTATGGAGCGACAGCTCATGCCTGTGCTCCTTTCTTCAGTCGATAGCGCTCGAGCTCGACCACCGCTTCGCGCGCCTTGCCCACTTTGGCCTCGGGCTCGACGATGCCGAGCGCGAGCGCGTGGTCGTAAAGGCGCGCCTTCAACATGCGCCGGCCGCGGTGCAGCCGCGACATGACCGTACCGATGGGACAGCCCATCACGTCAGAGATTTCCTTGTACGAAAGATCTTCGACGTCCGAGAGCACCACCGCGAGGCGAAACTCGGTCGGGAGCTCTTCCAACGCTTTGCCGATTTCGGCTTCGAGCAGCGGCCTCAGGGCTTGCGACTCCGGGTCACGCAGCGCTTCCATCGTGGAGGAGCTGACCCAGCCGTCCGCGAGCGGATCGGCGTCCGGTCCGTCGAGCACGCTGCGCTCGAGGCCGCCGCGGCGATAGCGGTTGATGAAGGTGTTGGTCAGGATCTTCAGCAGCCATGCCCGCAGGTTGGTGCCGGACTCGAACTGACCACGCGCGCGAATCGCCTTGAGGATCGTGTCTTGTACGAGATCTTCCGCCTCAGGGGCGTTGCGCATCAGCCGCGATGCGACGCTCAGAAGGGATGGCAGCTGTTCGAGGATATCTCTCTCGAATTCTGCGCTGGCTGAACCTTGTCTTGCCATAACGACGGGCCTGCAGGTCCAACCCATCCTTAGCTTCAGCTATTCCCAGCGCCACCTTCCGGCGGCGGCGCGGGGGCGGATCCCTCCCGGTCGCTCAGCCGGCGCTCGAGAGCATCCATGCGCTCGCCGAGGCGCCGGATCTCCTGCTCCATTTCTCGAAACGCCGAAAAATTCGGCAGCACGGTGCGGATGCGCTCATCGATGGCGTTCTGCCATTGCTCGAGGGTGGCGCGGAACCCCTTCGACTCTTTGCCCTGCGACATCTCATCTTCTCCCGAGGACGTGGAATCTGGCGGAACCGATCCGAGGTCGCCGTCTTCACGGGGCGGGATCAGCTTTCCGAATGCGCCGAGCTGAGACAGGATGCGCTCACCGCGGTGCCGGATCAGCGCCTTCAACGTGCTGAGCGGGATGGCGCGCGGTTTTTCGCGCAGCTCTTCCGAGATGATCAGCGCGAGCGTGACGTCCGTCTTGTCTTCTTTGGTCGCGTTGTCGATGATCTGTACGTCTTCTCCGTCGCGGATCATCTGGGCGATCTGCAAGAGGGTGACGTAGCTGCTGCCCTTGGTGTCGTAGAGCTTGCGGTTCGAATAGCGCTTGATCACGCGCCGTTGAGAGGGCGGCGCTTCGCTGTCGGCACCGGGTTCGCCGTTCATGGTCACGGAGGTCCTTGGTGGGCCGCGCGGGGCAGCCCGTGGAGCGTAGTGGCTGACGGCACGTCCGCCACGACAGCAACTTCAGCAGCCCCGACGCAAAGCGTCAAGGGGGCGCTCCTCCCACCTTCAAGACTCCGCGAAACTCGGCGTCGCGAGCGCGCCGTGCCCCGCCGGAACGGGCGCTGGCCGCCGCCTTCGTCGTTTTACGACAGGTGCTCAGGCGCTCAGGCGCTCAGGCGCTCGCTCGCGACGGGCACGCCGAGCAACGAGCGATGGCCTTCGAGCTCGTACTCGGCGAGCTCGAGCAGGAACTCGAGGAAGCTCGGGAAGTTCTCTTTGCGCGTGCCAAGCTCGTTGATCCAGGCGATGACCTCGTACTCGCCGTTGGCGTCGACGACCGCCGGATTGAACGCGAAGAGCGTCGTGGCTTGCAGGTCGACACCGAACGGAATCAATTGCGGGTAGAGCCGCTTGCGCGTGGGCGGACCCAGCAACGGCTCCGGCGTCTCAGCCGCCGTGAACGCGGCGCGGGCGAAGTCATCGTACAGCCGGCGCGTGATGCACGCGGTTCCGAGCAAGCTCGCGCCTTCGAAGCAGCGCGGCCAGCCGTCGTGATGGCTCAGAAATTCGCGATACGAGGGCGGCAACGGCACGCCCAGCGCGGCCTCCGCTGCGGCGATCGCGCTCTCGCCAGCGCCCGGGTTCGGCACCAGCCCGATGTCGCGAAACGGCGCGAGACGGAGGATTTCGGTCTGCACGCTGCGGAGCGATCGCACCAACTCGATGAGGTCGGCCATGTTGCCTCCTTTTGCGCGAACGGACGTACTGGCTCTGCCGCGCGAGGGCCAAGTTCTTGCCGAGCGGCGGCAGCTTCTGGGCAACGCTCTGCAGATCCGATTATCGGTGAGCCGTGCGTCGCTTCTTCTGCTTGGCTCTGGCCGTCTGCCTCTTCGCGTGCGGCTCGCGCGAGCGTGGCCCGAGCCTGGTCGAGGTCAAAGAGCTCGGGCCGCGTCACTTGGAGGTCGGCGATCGGGTGCGCCTGCGTGGCTCCGGCTTCCCCGAGGGGCGCCCAGTCGCGGTGACCTTGCGCGGCGAGGTGCGGCGCGCCGGCGACAAGCCGCGCGACAACGTGACCTTGACGACGCCGGCCGAGCTCGTCGCGCCGCACGCGCTGGAGTTTCGCGTCACGCCCGAGCTAGCGGCCAAGGTGTGCGGCGCGCCCGACGCCCGCCACGCAACATTTCGCGGTGACGTCGAGGTCGCGTTCTCACCGCAGCGCGCGAGCGGAGTGAGCGTGACCGGACGACTCGAAGGTGTCGTCCTCGACGTCGCTCCCGACGCGGCGCACGAGCCGGCCGAGGCGCTGGCCGCCGATGGTCGACGCTTCGCCGCGTTCTCTGGCGTGGTGCTCACGCCTCGAGCGGATGGCTTGGTCGTCTCGGAGCTCGTGCCCAAGTCGCGCGGCTCGCGCGCTGGGCTCGCGCAGGGTGATCTCATCGTGGAGCTCGACGGTGTGATCACGCGCAGCTTCGCCGATTTCATTCCGCCGCCCAACGCGCGGACCTCGCTGCTCAGCGTGCGGCGCGGCGCAGAGCTCGTCACCTTGCAGCTCGACAGCAGCGGCTTCAGCTACAGCGCGCCAGAGACGCTGCTGCCGGCGTTGATCGTGCTCGGCGCGGTGCTGGGGGCGGCGCTGGTGTGGACGTCCTGGTTCGGCCGCGCCTTCGGCATGCTCGAACGGCGACTGCGCGACCGCGCGCGTGCGCGCAGCGGCGCGACGCCAGGGACGCAGTCATCGCGCGCGCGGGCGCTGCTGCGCGCGCTCAGCGAAGCCTTGCCGCACTCGTTCCTGCCGTACTTGTTGCTCTTGGCGCAGAGCGCGCTCGTCGGCTTGCTCGCGCTCGGCGTGGGACTCGTGGCCATCGAGCTCGATCTGCTGGTCATCCCCGCGGCGTCTCTCTCGGCGCTGCTCGCGTGCGCAGTGCTGAGCGGAGGTGACCACCGCGGCCGCTCGCTGCGCACGGGCCTGCGCCGCGCCGGCGTTCTGCTGCTGCTCAACATACCGTTTCTAGCGCTGCTGCTCAGCGCGCTGGTTTGGGCCGGCAGCCTGAGGCCGAGCGATGTAGTGGCGCTGCAGGGTGCCTGGCCTTGGCAGTGGGCCGCGCTGCGCAACCCGGCGTTGGGCGTGCTCGCGCTGCTGTCCGTCGCGGGCCTGGTGCCCACACCGCTGGAATCGAAGGTGCTCGCCGCGCCTACAGCGCCGCGGGCTCCGCGCGCGCTCGAGCATGTCTGGTGGCTGCACGCGCTCATCGTCACTGCCTTCGTGGAGATCGTCGCGTTTGGTGGCTTTCATTCGCCGTTCAGCGCTGGAGAAGGCTCGCGCGTGCTGGCCGCGCTGTTGGCGCTCGGTAAATCCTGGGTGCTCGTGGGAGTCGTGGTGGGCTTGCGCTGGCTGATAGGGCCGCTGGCCGCGCTGTCGCTGCGCCGCGTGATCCTCCTCGGGCTGGTCATTCCCAGCGCATTTTCGCTAATCATCCAAGCTGCGGTGTCGTTGTTCGCCAGCGGCCCAGTGCTCGGGACGCTCGCCGCCGCGCTCTGTCCGATCGCTTGCGGGGTGGCGATCGGCGTCACCGCGCTCGCCGCTCATCGTGTAATTTCGGCGCTGCACGTGCCGGTCGAGGCCGGCGTGCAGCCGTGGCTCTGAGCTTTTCGGAGCGCCCGTATAAACCTGGGATCGGGCTGACCGTTCTCCAACGCGGCAGGCGGTACTCGCTTGCGAGCGAGCTATGAGAAAAGCGTCCTCAGCCCAGCCCCTCCCCGAGACCGACTCTGCCGTGTCTGGTGCGACGCCTCGGCGTGAGCACCAACGTGAGCGGCAGCGCGTTCACCAGCGTTATGCCGTCGATCTCGACGTCAGCCTGGGTAGCGATCACAACTTCTATGCTGGCTTCGCCGAGAACCTCTCCGCGGGCGGCGTATTCGTGGCCACGCACCAGATTCGTCCGGTGGGGGAGAGCGTCGAGGTCACCGTGCACCTGCCGGACGGCACCGAGATTCGCGCGGTGGGCGAGGTGCGGTGGGTTCGGCTCTACAACGCGGACAGCGATCTGCCGCCCGGAGTGGGACTACGTTTCACCGAGCTGGACCCGGCGGCGAACGAAGCCATCGAGCGCTTTCTGCGCGAGCGCGATCCGATCTTCTACGACGATGATTGAGCTCTGCTCGCGCGCTGCGCTCACGGCGCGCTGCGCACCAGGCGCAACACCACGCCGAGTGACAGCCACAGCGTCGGGCGCTCGAGCGTGACGAGCTCGCGATAGTCGACGCGGATGTTCGCCGCGTCCGTCGCCAGCGAGCCGTCGGCGCGCAAGAAGGTGCCCACGTGCGGCGACAGCCAGGCGACCGCGCCGGCGCCGAGCGCGAGCAGCGCCGACGTGTGCGAAGCGTTGGCTCCCGCGTAGCCGGGCGCCGCGTGACCGGCGATCGCGTAGCGCGCCGCGCCTCCGCCGAGCAGCAACCAACCCTCGAACGCGCCGCCGAGCTCCAGCGCGTAGCCGAGGC
Source organism: uncultured Sorangium sp. (assembly GCA_966250485.1). Taxonomy (GTDB): domain Bacteria; phylum Myxococcota_A; class Polyangia; order Polyangiales; family Polyangiaceae; genus PMG-095. The sequence continues at coordinate 144,613 of CBINHN010000006.1, forward strand.
GCGCGAGCAGCAGCGTGCGGCGCGCTTCGACCTCGCCTTGTGCGGTTTCGAACGACGCGCGGAGCAGCGTGGTGCTGCCGGTCGCGCCCGCGACGAAACCAGAACGACCCCACAACACCCCGAGCTCCGCGCCGAGGCTCACGCTGCGCAGCCCGCGATCGAAGAACGCACCGGGCGCCGCCAGGACGCTCAGCGCGGAGCGATCAGCCGGCGCTAGCGAAGCGTGAGGGCTGGGCTGCGCCGCGGGCCGCGGCGGCGGTGCTGGCGGACGCTTCGCGGGCGCGGGCGGCTTCGGCGGTTCGGGCGGCTTCGGCGGTTCCTTCGGGCGGCGCAACATCACCGCGCGCAGGGCCTCCACCGCGAGCACGGCCACCACCTCCGCGTTGATTTCTCCGGCGCGCGTGTCGAGCTCCTGCACCACCGGCTTGTCCGCGAACGGCCCGCTCGCGCGGATGCGGATCCAGCTCGCGTCGCGCTCGAGCACCAAGCTGCCGCCGCGCGGCTCCGCGCGCGTGGCGCTCGCTTCGCTCCCGCTCGCCGCGTTGCGCACCAGCGCTTGAAAGCCCATCGCGCCGAGCTCGCCCTGGATGCGGACCAGCGCTTCTTCCAGCAATGCGTCGTGGCGCTCGGGCAGCTGAATCACGACGCGCGAGCTCGCTGCTTCATCACCGGGCGCGGCGTGCGCGCGCGGCGCGGCGCACAGCGCTGCGCCCAGCGCCCACAGCCGGAGGCTCTTCGCCCGCTCGCCGCGTTTCATCCTGCTCCTAGGAACCAGCATGCCGAGGCTGGGTCAAGCCTTGGCTTCGCCAAGCAGACCCGTTTCAGCGCGTCAGGAGATCGCGCGCGGTCTGCGCGTAAGCGCCCTTCGGATAACGCTGCAGATAATCCCGGGCCAGCTGCTGGGCCGCAACCAGGCCCTCGGTCTTGCGCACGACGGTGAGCTTGCGGCCGAGCGCTTCGGCGGCGTAGACGTCCGTTGGCGCTTCCGACAAGTACACGTTCAACCAGCGCGCGGCCTCGGCCGTGCGTCCCTGTTGCTCGAACAGGCGGCCCATGAAAAATGCGGCTTGGCGCGCGGTCTTTTGGCCAGCGAAGCGCTCGCGCACGGCGGTCCACGCCGACACGGCGAGCGCCGAGCGGCCGGTGTAGTGCGCCGCGTGCGCGAGCGCGTTGAGCTCCGCGGCAGAGCGCTCGCGCAGCGCGCGCTCATAGCCCTCTGCTTGCGCGGCGTCGACGACCTCGCCGAAGCGGCCTTTGGCGATCAACGCCGTCCAGCTCTGGCTCTCGCTGCGCGCGGCGCTGTCCGGCGCCGTGTGATCCGCGCTCGCAGCGCGGCGCTCGAGCGCCGCGCGCGGCGCCGGTTGCGGCGTGACGCGCGCGCTCGGCGGCGCGAGCTGCGGCGCGGCAGCGGGCGGCGCAGCGGCCGCGAGCTCCGGCGTCGGACCGAGCTCGAGCGATTGACCGCGCGTGAGCTCTCGCTCGAAGTGGTCGGGGCCGAGCACGCGCACGCGACCTTCGCGCATGGCGATGGAGAAGCGATTCGACTGCGGGCGCCACGCGAGCCGAAATTTGGTGCCGATGACGCGCACCTCATAAGGGCCCGCGAGGAAGCGATAGTCGGTGTCGACCTCGTGATGCACGCTGACCTCGAGCACGCCGCTGGCGAGGCGAGTGCGAGCGCTGTGCGGCCCGACGATCTCCACGCGCGCCGCGCTGCCCTTGGCCATCTCCACGCGGCTGCCGTCCGTGAAATCGAGCACGGCGGTCTGCGCCTCCGACTGCACCAGGCCGTCGCGCAGCGTGGCGCCTTCGAGGCGATAGGCGAGCTCCGTCGCTGGCGAGCGCCACAGCAGCGCGAACAGCACGCCGGCGGCCACCGCCGCCGGGAGCAGCGCGCGCAGCGCCCAGGTGCCTGCGCGCTGCTTCCAGCCGTCTTCCGGCGCCAGCTGCTTGATGCGGATCACGCGCCACACCGCCGCGCGCTCCAGCTTCTCACGCCGCCGAGCGTGCTCGCCCGCCAGCTCGCGGAACACGGCCGCGATCTCCGGGAACGACACTCGCCGCCGCTTAGCCATTCGACTTCTTCCTCTTGTCCTGGATGTAGTCGGCGAGCAGCGCGTTGCGGCTGACTCGCTTCAGCACGTGCTCGTTGGCGCGCCGCACGCGCCGCTTGGCCGTCGACTCCGAGACGCGCAGCACCGCGGCGATCTCCGCGATGTGCATGCCCTCCAGGCTGTGCAGCACGAACGCGATGCGATCGTTCGCGCCGAGCTCGTCCAGGATGCGGCTCAGCTGGATCAACGCGGCCTTGGCCTTGGGATCGTCGTGCCCCGGCTCCTGCTCGAGCTCCGGCAAGAGGCCCGAGAGCTTCAGCAGCAGCTCGCGCCGTTTGCGGCGCCGGACCTCACCACGAATCGCGTTCATGGTGATGGACACCAAGTAGCTGCGAATCGCGCTCTGCGCGCGGATGCGGTGCGCGTTCTCGAAGAACTTGACGAACACCTCGCTCACGAGATCCGAGGTCTCGGCGTTGGGGCCCAGGCACTTCAAGACCAGCCCGTGCACGAGCCCGTGGTACTCTTCGAAGGCGAGCCGCTGCCAATCGCCCGTGTTGCCCGAAATGGCCGCGTGCAGCTCCTCATTGTCCCGCACGGGGACCGCGCTCTTCGTGGTCAGGGGCGTTGGCACCGCGCCGGAGCTTAGCAGAGCTTCGGCGCTCAGCGCCCGCGCTCACTCCAAACCGTTCGTCGTTCCAGGCTGCAACGCGCGAGGAGCACGGTGCGTGTTAACTGGGCCGGTTCTTCGCGCAACGTAAGCTGCCAGCCGTACGCGAAGCAAAAGCGGCCGGCCTGGCCAGCGCGCCACGAAAGCGGTACCTTGCTCGCGCGAAGGGATGCACGACACGCGCAGCCTGCGACCAGCTCGTGGATGGATTCGAGGCGCGTTGGCCGCGTGGCTCGTCGGCTGTAACAGCACGCCCGTGGACGCGATCGTGCCGCTGCCCGACGCCGCCATCACTCCCGATGAATGCGCGACCGGCGCCGCGATCGCTGCTGGCCAGTTCAAGTTGCGCTCCGTGGCGACGGGTCAATGCGTCGCCGTGGGCGCGCCGACGACGGTCAGCTCCACTCCCGCGCGGCTTACCGCGCTGGTCGACGATTGCACCAAAGACGGCTCCATCTGGCGCGTCGCTGCGGCCAGTTTTCTGCCTGCCGGGACGGCGTACGAAGTCGCGACGCCGGAGCGCACGTACGTGTTCGACGTCGAGATGGGCTTGTCGCTCGATGACACGCCGGTCGTGCTCTACGCGCCCGCGCTCGGCGGGCGTAACAACCAGGCGTTCGAGTTTCGCGCGCGCACGGCGCGCAGCTTCGAGATGGCGCCGATGCACGTGCTCGCGCAGGCGAGCTGCGTCGGCGTCGCCGCGGACTCACTCGCCATCTCACGCTGTGACGCCAGCGCGAGCGAACAAGAGTGGCAGCTGCTGCCCACCGATTGTCCCTGAAGTATCGTATCGAGACGTAGCGCTTTGCACGGAATCTTCCGCGCTTCTCCCTACTCCTGAGCGCGCGTCGCTCGCGCCCGATGTGGGTGAATGCGCGCTGAGCACCAGCGTTAAAGCTGCGCAAACACGGCACGCGTTGACTGCCCGATAGCGCTCGTGGCGACTGCATCTGCACGGGGCAGCGGCGCGCCTGAGCGACCCGTCATGTGAGGCAGAATATTCCGGCGCTGCGGCATGCGCGGGCCGCTCAACATCGAGTTGCAGAAGCTGATGATCTTTTTTGACCTGAGGCTCGAAGTCGAAGCGTCAGCATCGTCGGCGGCGCCTTACACGTGTTTGGGCGCGCGGCGTGGTCAGTGGTGCCCAGTGTAACGCTGTCGAGTTCGTTGTTCTGCCGAGCGGCCCGGCGTCGCCATTCGGAGCGAGGTGAGCGAGATGAAACGCAAGACTCTGATTGCAAGCGTTAGCGCGCTGGGCAGCGTACTGCTCGCCTGCACCGGGAGCGTCTCCGATCCTGGCACGGGGTCGCCTGGCCCTGCTGGTGTGGGGGCGACCGGCGCCGGCGCGAACGATGGGACTGGCGCGAACCCCAGCGCCGGGAGCGGCAACGCTGTGAACGGGGCCGGCACGGGCAATCCGGGCGCGGGTAGCTCCGGATCGGCCGGCGGCGAAACGGGCGTCGGCGGCGGCAGCGCCGGTATCGACTCCGGCACGACGACGGCGCCCGCCACGCCGTTCGAAGCCGTCGCGGCGCTGTCGTCCGTGCGCAAGGTGAAGAACTTGCTCACCGGCTTGGCGCCCAGCGACGAAGAAGTGGCGCTCGTCACGACCATGGGCGCCGCGGGTCTCCAGCAGCTGATCGCGAAGTGGATGAGTGAGCCCAGCACCCAGCCGCTGTTTCGCGAGAAGATGATCACCTTCTTCCGAAACGCCTTCCAACAGACGGGCTTTCAGCCGACCGAGGACTTCAAGCATCAGCTGCTCGAGAACGGCGGCTTCGACTTCGGTCCCTTCGGCACCGGCGCCGTGGGCGACGACATCTTCTTCCGGTTGGTGCAGAACATCGAAGACAGCTTCGCGATCACGGCGTGGCAGCTCGTGGCCGAGAACCGTCCGTTCAGCGAGGTGCTGACGACGAACCGCTACATGATGACCACCGCGCTGAAGAGCGTGTACCTGCAGATCGAGATGCCGAACGATCAGCCCTTCTCGTTCGGGCAGGGCTCGCAGACGAAGCTGGCTTGGAGCGTGGACATGAGCGGCACCCCGATCCCGCTCGAGGATACGCTGAACCCGTCCAGCTCGAACTACATGGTGTTCGATGATCAGCCGCCGGTGGCCATGGGCAGCGGCTTTCGTGGCGGCAGCTTCGACACCTGCCAGGGCAACGCGGAGGTGCGCAGCTTCAGCGGCTACGCGAACCTGTTTCAGCGCCTGATCGGCTTCACGCAGCGCTCGCCGTTCTCGGCCCAGCCGGAGTGTTGGGAGCACGCGTCGCGGCCGTACTTCACCGTAGAAGACACCAACGACTGGACGTGGGTGACGGTAACGCGCAAGGCCGCGGGCGACGCTTATCTACAGCCGTACGACTTGCCGGCGCTGCGCGCGGCGAGCGAGCTCAAGCTCGCGCTGCCGCGCGTGGGGTTCTTCACTACGCCCGCGTTCCTCGCGCTGTGGAACACGAACGACAGCAACCAGCACCGCGTCACCGCGAACCAGACGCTGCTCGTGGCGCTCGGTCAGTCCTTCACCAGCGACGCCGCGATCATTCCGGTCAGCACCACTGGGCTGGACGCGAATCACTCGGTCGACGGCACGGAGTGCTACGCCTGCCACAAGTCGCTCGACCCGATGCGCCAGTTCTGGGCCACGCAGTTCGACTTCAACGATCGCAACGACTTCCCGCAGCGCGGCAATTTCATGGGCGGCGCCGCGAACCCGCGACCGTCGAAGACGGGCGGCGCGTTCTCGTTCGGAGACGTGAACCTCGACTTTAGCAGCGGCGGCAGCATCGCCGACCTCGCGGCGGCGTTGATTCAGGTGCACGACGGCGGCGCCGAGCCCATCACGCGATTTGCCATCTCGTTCACGCAGAAGCTGTGCTCCTTCGCCAACTCGACCCCGTGTCAGGAGAGCGACCCGGAGTTCCGTCGCGTCGCGCTGGCGTTCGAGAACAGCGACTTCAGCTTCCCGGTGTTGATCAAGGAGCTGTTCTCATCGCCGCTCGTGACCGGCGCCAGTGAGACGGCCACGTTCACCGCCGGCGGCATGACCGTCAGCATCGCGCGCCGCGATCAGTTCTGTCAGGCGCTGTCGAACCGCCTGGGGCGGCCGGACATCTGCGCGCAGGCGGCGCCGATCCCGACGCAGGCGCAGCGCAACACGCTCAACATCGCCGGCAACATCCCCGCGGACGCCTTCGGACGCGGCTCCGAGAACCAGGTGACGCCCACCGATCCGACCCTATTCTTCCGCGCCGCGAGCGAAATGCTGTGCGAGGACATCGCGACGCAGGTCGTCGATGCCACGAGCGACAGCGTGTACGTCTCGAGCGACGTCACGGGCGGCATCGCCGACATGGTGCAGCGCATCATGGGCTACCCGCCGAGCGACCCCCACTACAGCTCGGCCGTGAAGATTCTGACGGACCACTACAACGCCGCCAAGGCGATGGGCAACACCAGCGCTACCAACGCGATGCGCTCCACGTTCGCCGCGGCCTGCCAATCTCCCACCTCTCTATCCTTCGGTCTGTAGGAGCTGCACGATGTTGAATCGACGTGACGCACTGACTGCAGCGCTGCTCGGCTCGGGCTACCTGGGCCTGCGCGCCATCGCGACGGGTCTTCCGCTCTGGTACTTGGCGAATCCGAAGCGCGCGACCGCGCAGGATCTCGCGTGCGCCATCGAGGCCAAGGAGAAAATGCAGTTCCTCGTCGTGGCCGCCTCCAGCAACGGCGACCCCATCAACTGCAATTGCCCCGGCACCTACGAAGATACCAGCGCGGTTCACCCGGATCAGGCCGAGATGACGCCGACCGACGTCGTGCTCGGCGCGAGCACGTACAAGGCTGCGTTGCCCTGGGCCTCGACGGCGGCGGGCGGCAAGCTGGCGGACACCACGCTCGCGCGCACCCATTTCTTCCACTACCGCACCGGCTCCGTCGTGCACGGCGACCAGGCCAAGGTGATGAAGATGATGGGCGCCACGAACCGCGGAGAGATGCTGATCTCGATCTACGCGAAGTACTTGGCGAGCTGCTTCGGCACCGTGCAGTCCGATCCCATCTCGGTGGGCGCGGGGCGCAACGCCAGCGAGCTCTTGAGCGCGCAGGGCCGGGCTTGCGTGAACGTCTCGCCGAGCAGCCTGAAGGCGATGCTCGGCTCCACTACGGGCACGACGGGCGGCGGCCTCGGTCGTCCCGGCGGCGGCTCCAGCGGCGCCGGAGCGCTGAAGTCACTGCGCACACTGCGCGATCAGACGCTCGATCAGCTCAACGCCCTGGCCAAGCAAGACGCGACCAAAGTGCAGCAACAGTTCTTGGACTCACTCGCCGCGAGCCAAGCGCAGGTGCGCTCGCTGGCGGACAAGCTCGCGAGCACGCTGAGCGCGATCAGCGGCGACGACGTGAAGGGTCAGTCGCTGGCGGCGGCGGCGCTGTTCGTCGCCAACGTCACGCCGGTGGTGTCCATGCACATCGGCTTCGGCGGCGACAACCACAGCGATCAGAGCCTGCAAGCCGAGGTCGATCAGCACGTGAGCGGCGTCACCGCGATTCAGACGCTGCTCGACACCCTGGCCGGCGCCGGCTTGGCCGACAAGGTGACGTTCGCGGTGTTGAACGTGTTTGGCCGCAACCTGAACGGCATCTCGAAGGTCGACTCCAAGTCGGGGCGTGATCACTACGCGAACCACGCGGTGTCCGTGCTGATCGGCAAGAACATCGCGCCCGGCGTCACTGGCGGCGTGGCGCCCGGCTCGGGCGGCGGCGGCTTCGGTGGCGGCTCATCGACGGCGCTCGGCGCCGCCGACATCGATTCGGCGACGGGCAAGGCGCAGGCCGGCGGTGACGTGCCGTCCAAAGAGACCTACGGCGCGCTGGCGCGCACGCTCGGCGTAGCGCTAGGAATTCCAGCGGCGTCGATCGCGACCGAGCTGAACTCCAACGCAGGCGGCAAAGTCATCAACACGGCGCTGAACGGCGTCACCGGCTGAGCCTTAAAGCCGGTCCGATAATTCTCCCGTCGCCCGCCCGCAGATGCACTTCGCATCTTTGGCGGGCTCGGTCCGAGCTTATGGGACCGGCTCTAAATTTTGGGGGTGCCCACCCTGAAAAGGGCGCGCCATTCGTCGCGGGCGTCCAAAGGCAACACCGCCCGTTTCTCAGCGCCGCTGCAGCCGCGCATGGCCGGCGCAGCGCCGTCAACCGCTCGGCGTCGCGGACCAACGCGCGCGTTGCGACGAGCGCGACGCCGCGGAGCGTTCGCCGGCGGGGATTTGGCGGGTTGCGGGCGCCGGCTCGCCCGAGCCAGGAACCTCTGGTAGAAGCGCGGGTGCCCCGCGGGGCCCGATCCGTACGAGGTTTTTGTAATGACTGTCTCTCCGTTCGCCAATGTTCCGCTCGCTCCTGCTGATCCCATTCTCGGTCTCACCGAGGCGTTCCAGGCGGATAAGAACCCCAAGAAGGTGAACTTGGGAGTGGGCGTCTACACGGACGGAGCAGGCAAGGTCCCCGTGCTCCAGGTCGTGCGCGAGGCGGAGCGCCGCTGGTACGAGAAGGAAGACTCCAAGTCCTATCTGCCCATCGACGGCGCGCCGATTTACTCCAAAGAAGTGCGCCGGCTGCTGTTCGGCGACGACTCGCCGCTGGTGGCCGAGGGGCGCGTGGTCACGGCGCAAGCGCTGGGCGGCACCGGGGGCTTGCGGCTGGGCGCGGATTTCGTGCGCCGCTTCCTCCCCGAGTCACAGCTCTGGATTTCGGCGCCCAGCTGGGAGAACCACCGCGCGCTGTTCGAGGCCGCGGGCTTCGTGGTCAACGAATACCCGTATTACGACGCCAAGACGAACGGCGTCGACTTCGGCGCGATGCTGAAGACTCTCTCCGGCTTGCCCGCGCGCAGCGTCGTCGTGCTGCACGCTTGTTGCCACAACCCGACCGGCGTCGATTTGAACGCCGAGCAGTGGCAGCAGGTGGCGGACACCGTGAAGCAGCGCGACCTCCTGCCGCTGATCGATTTTGCTTACCAAGGCTTCGGCGAGGGCCTCGACGAGGACGCGCTGGCCGTGAAGATCTTCAGCCAGAAGAACATCCCGATGTTGCTGGCGAGCTCGTTCTCGAAGTCCTTCTCGCTCTACCGCGAGCGCGTGGGTGCGATCTCCATCGTCACCGCCAACGCCGAAGAATCCAAGCGCGTCACTTCCCAGCTCAAGCGCGTGATCCGCACCAACTACTCGAACCCGAGCTCGCACGGCGCGCAGATCGTCGGCATCGTCTTGTCCGATCCCGAGCTGCGCGGGCGCTGGGAAGTCGAGCTCAAGGAGATGCGCGAGCGCATTCAGAGCATGCGCAAGGCGTTCGTCGAGCGCTTGGCGAGCAAGGGTGTCGGTCGAGACTTCTCGTTCATCGCGCGCCAGCGCGGCATGTTCTCCTACTCGGGCATCGATCTCGAGCGCGTGCGGCGGCTGCGCTCCGAGTTCGGCCTCTACATCGTCGACAGCGGCCGCATTTGCGTCGCCGCGCTCAACGACAAAAACATCGACTACGTGACTGACAGCATCGCCGCCGTCTACGCTTGAGGCAACGTTCGGTGAGATTCGGCCGAGGCGAACGCCTCGGCCGAATCGCGAGCTCCACCTCCGCTTCTGGGAACCTCGCGTGAAGCGCGGTCGTGGGCAGCGTGGACATTGCGAGCCGCGCAACCACGTGACGCTCCAGCGCAATGGGCAAGCCATGAGGTCGCTGGCTCGGGTCTTCGACGAGCGCCGGCGAAGCCGAGCCGCGACCGGCAGCTCGCCCTAGCGTTGCGAGGGACGAGCGCGCAGTGTGCCGTCGCGCTCGCTGGTCGCCGGCGCGGGCTCGGAACTTCCGCCCCGGGGCGGAAGTTGTGGGCGCTGCTGAGCGTGAAGCAGCGGCATCCGCGCCGTCAGCATAGCCGGCGGGAGAGCGCGGGACACGACCGCGTCCTCGCTGTCGCCGGCGCGGGACGCTTCCGCCCCGGAGCGGAAACTGATGCGTCTTCGTGACTTCGGCTACGGCCGTGATTGAGCACGACGACGAGAACGCCGGCGTTGTACCGCTCGCCGTTCTGGCGCTCGAGCACGGGACGGCGCTGCGCCGGCCATGCGCGGCTGCAGCGGCGGTGAGAAACGGGCGCTGTTGCCTTTGGACGCTCGCGACGAATGGCGCGCCCTTTTCAGGGTGGGCACCCCAAAAATTCAAAGCCGGTCCTATGAGTTCGCACTGATAAGACCGGCTCTCGGCGCGCAGGGGATGGTCTATGGAGCGCTGCGCGCGTGGTACTCATTTTCGCGAAGGGTAGGGCGCAGTGGCCTGTCGCTCACTGCATCATTGAGCTGGCGATGATGGCGCCGGCGCTGGCTGAGAGGAGGTGAGCAGCGGCCAAGGCGAGGTACATGAGGAATCCGCGCCGCCAGCGCCGAGTCCAGATGAGGTGGGCGCAGGCGACGCAATGGCTCAGCGCGGCCGCGGCGCTTTGCCGCCCTGCGTCGCGGCGCGAAAATCCGCGAATTTTCGCGCGCTGCCGCGTTCCATAGCGGCGATCTCGCGAGCGTTGAGGCGGCGCAGGATCCGTGCAAGCGTCCGCGACGGGTTGTCGCATGCACTCGATGTCTCGCACGGCGGATGTTTTTTTGTTGGTCGTTGCGCTCGTCGGTTGCGCCGCGCCGCGACCCGCCGCGCGCAGCGGACAGCGTCCGGGAGCTGTCGCGCAGCAGCGGCCTGCGCCGATGGTGGTGCGCGATGAGGCGCCGCGCAGGGCGCAGTCAGCGCCTGAGCCGCGCGTGGTCAACGAGCCCTACGCCGCGATGGTGCAGACGGCCGTGAGACCCTCGGACGCTGACGCTGCGAGGTCGCGCTGCAGCGTGGCCATGCTCAGCCCGCGAAAGGTGAGCGGCGTGATCGTGCCGCTGTGCGCCTACGGGCCGCCCAACTTTGGAGCGGATCCCGGCGCTGATGCCAAGGAGCAGGTTTACTTTTTGCTGCTCGATGAGCCCATCGCGGAGCTGTCGCCGAATGGCCCGCTGGACGCCTGCTACTCGCACGTGACGATGCTGCAGCTTTCACCGGCTACGGACTCCGTGCAGAGACGGCCGCGTGAGCTCGTCGGGCAGCACGTGAGTTTGTCCGTAACGGAGTTCTTCGCCGCGGAGACGGGGCACCACTACTCACGTGTGCTGCTGCAGTACGACAGAGTGCTGAGCGCTCGTCCTGCGCCGAAGCGCGCGCTGCGCGCTGAGTGGCCGCGCGTGGCGCACGACTTCATCGGCGCTGCTTGCGGCCTGTGACCGCGAAGGACTAGGAGCGCGCGACGGCGACGCCTGTTTCGGCGCGCGCCGCGCGCAGCTGGCGCTCTTCTTCACCCAGCGCCGCGACGGCGGCGAGCGCGCGGTCGGCCAGGGCTTGGTGCGTCTTGGGTGAGTCGGGTTGCTCGAGCAGGTCGCCGAAATCGACGGGAGCGCCGAAGACGGCGATGATGCGCGTGCCGGTGCCGTCGAAGTTGCTGGCGATCTGCCGCGGGAGGTCGTTGATGAGGCCGTTGATGAACACCGGGATGACGGGCACGCGCGCGCCGCGGATCACGCGGCCGACGCCGCGCTGCGCGGGCAGCAGGGTGTACGGATCAGCGTCCTTGTTGCGCGTGCCCTCCGGGTGAATGCCGGCGAAGACGCCGCCGCGGCGCAGGATCCACACGAGCTCGTCCAGGCTGGTGAGGTTTAGCGCGGCTTGCTTGCGCTCTCGGAAAATCGGCGGGTACATGGCGAAGAAGCTCATCACGCCGTTCACGAACAGGCCGAGCGGGCTCGTGTAGAAGAACTTGGAGCGCACGGGGAAGATGATGCGCTGCGGTAGCCCGCGGCGAACGAGCTCGCCCATCACCACGTACAGATCGAAGAAGCTGCGATGGTTGCAGACCAGGATGAAGCTTTGCTCGGGGCGCAGCGCGGGCAGGCGCTCCAGGCCGTGCACCTCGCGCAGGTGCTTCGTGAAGTGGTGAATCCAGGTGGAGCCGATCGCGCGCTGTAGGCGCCGAATGACGCGATCGATGAGGCCGGGCTCGAAGGTCCAGCGCACGAAGCGGATCACGCTGCGCTCGATGAAGGAGAGCTTGCGCTCGCCGCGCGCGATGAGATCGGGGCGCGGCGCGCTGTCTGGGCTCTCCACGCGCTGGTTCATGCGGAGTCGGCTGCTCCTACGAAGAGGACGTCGAGGTAGCCCGGCGGCGGCAGCGAGCCCTCCAGCGCTTGGGTGACGCCTTGGAAGAGCTGGTGGCGATCCGCGTCGGGGCCGACCTCCAGCGTCAGGCTCAGGTGCGGCTCGAGATCGCGATCGGCGTTGAAGGTGCGCTCGAGGCGGTGCGCGCGGACCTGCGGCGCGCTGCTCGCCCAGCTCGCGAGGCGCTCGAGCAGGGCATCCGGCAGCGGGCCCGTCTCGGCGATCAACGTGCGCGCTTGGCCGTCGTCGGGAATGTCGCCCACGTAGCCGATCAGCGGGATGGCGTGACCCGCCAAGATGTTGGAGAGCTCAGTGCGGGTGAGGCAAAGCTCGCTGTCGGAGCCGGCGTCGATCACGAGCCCTCGCACGTTTTGCTCGTCGATCACGTTGAGCGCCATCTCCAGCGCGATGCGCGCCGGGAACGCGCACACCTTCAGCGGCTCGCCGTCGGTGGTCCACTCCAAGGCCGCGACGATGGGGTCCAGTGGCTCTGGCTGGGTGAACAGCGCGCTGAATAGGTTGCCCTCCGCGTCGGGGAGCAAGTGCGGCACCAGCGTGAGCTCACCGTCGAACTCCACGCGCTCCCCCTCCGGCGCCTCCGGGATGTCGCGCGCCAGCGGGACGAGCAGCTCGCCCTCCGGGAGGGCGGCGATGAGCGCTTCGACATGGCGGCGAAGGCCGCTCTGCGCCTCCGTCACGCGCAGGGTGAGCAGCGAGCTCGTTTCAGTGGGATCGGGGCTGTCGGACACGTTTCGCGGCCTAACACGAAGCCTCTCTCGACGCACGGCTGCGGCTCTTCTACCCTTCGCGCTCCCCATGGCCGCGCGCCGCACGTTTTATCCAGAGATTCAACCTTACCACACGGGCTTTCTCCAGGTCTCCCCCGAGCACAGCCTCTACTTCGAGGAGTCGGGGAACATGAACGGTAAGCCGGTGGTGTTCCTCCACGGCGGCCCCGGCGGCGGCACCAGCGCGAAGCAGCGCCGCTTCTTCGATCCGTCGCGCTACCGCATCATCCTCTTCGATCAACGCGGCTGCGGGAAGAGCCGGCCGCACGCGTCGCTGGTCGACAACACCACCTGGCACCTCGTCTCCGACATCGAGAAGCTGCGCGCGCACCTCGGCATCTCGCGCTGGCAGGTGTTCGGCGGCTCCTGGGGCAGCACGCTGGCGCTGGCCTACGCAGAGCAGCACCCGGACCGCGTCTCGGAGCTCGTGCTGCGCGGGATCTTCCTGCTGCGGCGCTGGGAGCTCGAGTGGTTCTATCAGCGCGGCGCCGGCTTGTTCTTCCCCGAAGCGTGGAGTAAATTCGAAGGTTTGGTCCCGCCGGAGGAGCGCGGCGATCTGATCCTCGCCTATCACCGGCGCTTGACCAGCACGGACGAGACGGTGCGCCAGCAAGCGGCGCGCGTATGGAGCGTTTGGGAGGCCAGCACCAGCAATTTGTTCCCGGACGAAGACTACATCCGCAGCTGCGCGGGCGACGCCTTCAGCCTCGCGTTCGCGCGCATCGAGTGCCACTACTTCGTGAACGGCGGCTTCTTGGAACGTGAGAATCAGTTGATCGAAGACGTGGCGCGTATTCGCCACATTCCGGCGGTCATCGTGCAGGGACGCTACGACGTAGTGTGCCCCGCCACCAGCGCGTGGCAGCTGAGCCAAGCCTGGCCGGAGGCGCGGCTCTCGATCGTGCCGGACGCCGGACACTCCGCGTATGAACCGGGTATCGTGCACGAGCTGATCTCTGCCACCGACGCATTCGCGGCCAACGTGGCTGCCGGGACGAAGTAAGCTCGATGCGAATCCAGCGCGCTCTCTCCACGCTCAAGAAACTGTACTCCAAACGCGGCCGGCGCTCTTACCTCGGGCGCACGCGCGCGCACATCGAGCTGCGCGAGCTGGCGCACGCCGAGTACGACGCGCTCGCCGACGCGCTCGAGCGCGGCTTCCGCGAGCTCGCGCACGTGCACTGGATCGAGCTGCACCCGGAGATTTCGCGGCTGGTCGTCACCTTCGAGCAAGACAGCTACACGCTCGAGGAGCTGCTCGAGGTCGTGGAGCGCGCCGAGCGCTCGACGGGCACGTTCGCGGCCGGCTTCAAGGACGCTCCTTGGGAGCACCCGGCGGACAGTGAGACCTCCGAGCGGCTGGTGGCCGGCATGGTCGCGGACGCCGCTGGCTTTGCGCTCGGCGTCGGGCTGCGCTTCTCGCCGGTGCCCGCGTCGCGCGTGGCAGGGACGCTCGCGTCCGTGCTCGCCATCGTGCAGACCTCGCCGCGGCTGCGCGGCCCGCTCGACGAGCGCGTGGGGCCCAAGCGCGCCGATCTGGCGATGAGCATGGGTGCGTCGTTGTCCTACGCGCTCTCGCAGCGCACGGGCAGCGCGTTGGTCGAGCTGGTTCACAAGGCGAGCGAGCTGAACGCGGTGCTGGCGCATCGCCGCGTGTGGCAGGCGCGCGAAGCGGAGCTGTTCGAGCATCGCCGGCGCGAGCGCCGCTTCGCTCCGGTCGAGCCGCGGCCGCGCCCGCTGCCGCGCGGGCCGATCGAGGAGTACGCCGATCGCGCGTGGGTGGTGTCGCTGGGCGGCTTCGCGGTCAGCCTGCTGGCGACGCGCAGCGTGCAGCGCGCCGTGGCCGCGCTCTTCGGTGGCTTGCCCAAGCCGGCGCGTCACGGCCGCGATGCGTTCATTTCGCACCTCGCGAGCCAGCTCGCCGAGCGCGGCATCCTGGTCGTGGATCGTGAGGCGCTGCGCCGGCTCGATCGCATCGATTGCTTGGTGCTAGAGGGCGGCCTGGTCGCGCGCGATCGCTACGAGGTGAGCGGCATCCTGTGCGAGCCGGAGCTCGACGACCAAGAGGCGCGGCGCTTGGTGAGCACGCTGTTCGACGCCTCGCGCCCGATCGGGCGTCACGAAGGCGGCGGCTACGTGCTGGAGCCGCTGGGACGCTCCGGCGCGCGCCCCGCGGGCGAGCTCGCCGAGCGCGGCGCGGGGCTGGGCAACGACGGCGGCCTGGTGCTCACGCTGTCGCGCGCCGAGCGCGTGCTGGCGCTGGTCGAGGTGCAGTGGATCCCGCAGACCGGAATCGAAGAGCTGATCGCGGCGGCGCACGACGCGCAGATGCGCGTCGTCATCGCCTCCAACGACGAGACGGTGCTGCAAGGCCAAGCCGCGGACGACACCATCTCGGACGGTGAGGGCCTGCTGCGCGGCGTGCGGCGCTTGCAGCGCGAGGGCCGCGGCGTGTGCGTCGTGGCCACGAGCTCGAACCCCGGCTTGGAAGCGGCTGATCTGGGCATCGGACTGTTCCGCGAAGGCGAAGCCGCGCCGTGGGGCGCGCACGTGATCTGTCGCTACGATTTGTCCGATGTGCGCTTCTTGATCTTCGCCGCGGTCGCGGCGCGCCAGGTCTCCAAGCAGAGCGTGAACATCGCGCTCGGCGCCGCGACGCTCGGCGCGCTGGTGTCGGCCGGCGGCGTGCTGCCGCTCACCTCGCGGCGCGTGATCGCGGTCGTGAACGCGGCGTCGCTGGTGTCGATGGGCAACGGCATGCGCGGCGGCATCGGCTTGTCGCGCCGCGCGCTGCCGCCGCCGCGCGATCGCACGCCGTGGCACGCGCTGAACGCGACGGGCGTGCTGCATCGCCTGGGCACCGCCGAGACGGGGCTGAGCCGGCGTGAAGCGCTCGAGCGCCGCCGCGCGGTGGTGCGGCGGCGCACGGCCGCGGGCGAGCTCGTGGAGGCGGTCAGCGACGAGCTGTTCAATCCGCTGGCGCCGCTGCTGGCCGCGGGCGCGGGTCTATCCGCCGCCGTCGGCTCCTTCGGCGACGCCAGCATGGTCGGCGGCGTGGTGCTGCTCAACGCGCTGGTCGGCGGCGTGCAGCGCTTTCGCACCGAGCGCGCGGTGCGCGAGCTCAGCCGCGGCACGCGCCGGCGCGCGCTGTGCCGGCGCGGCGGTCAGCTGCTCGAGCTCGACGCCGCGGAGCTGGTGCGCGGCGATGTGGTGCTGCTCTCCGTGGGCGACGTCGTGCCCGCGGATTGTCGCTTGATCGAGGCGGAGGCGCTGGAGGTCGACTCCTCGAGCATGACCGGTGAGTCGCTGCCGGTGCGCAAGAACGCGCTGGCGTCGTTCGAGGTGGACGTCGCTGATCGCAGCTCCATGCTGTACGACGGCACCGTCATCGTCGCGGGCCGCGCGACGGCGGTCGTCGTCGCGGTGGGCGACGCTACGGAGGCGCGGCGCGGCGCCGTCGCGCAGAAGCGCGACGCGAGCCGCGGCGGCGTGGAGCGCCGGCTGCGCTCGCTGATCGATCTCACGGGGCCGATCGCGCTCGGCGCCGGCGTCGGCGTGATCGGCTCGGGCATCTTGCGCGGCCGAAAAATGGACGAGCTCGTCGCGAGCGGCGTGAGCCTCGCGGTGGCCTCGGTGCCCGAAGGGTTGCCGCTGCTCGCCACCGCCGCGCAGCTCGCGGCCGCGGGACGCCTGGGCAAGAAGGGCGCGTTGGTGCGCAACGTGCGCAGCATCGAAGCGCTCGGCCGCGTGGACGTGATCTGCCTCGATAAAACCGGCACGCTGACGGAAGGGCGCATCGAGCTCGGCTTGGTCAGCGACGGACAGCGGGTCAGCCGCGAGCGCACGCTCGAGCCGCGCGAGCGCGCGATCCTGGCGGCCGCGCTGCGCGCGAGCGACGACAGCTCGACGGCCACCGACGCGACGGACACGGCGCTGCTGCAAGCCGCGCAGCTGCTCGGCGTCCGCCCCGACGAGGGCGCCGCGGATTGGCGGAAATCCGGCGGCCTCGCGTACGAGGCGAACCGCGGTTACCACGCCAGCGTCGGACACGCCGCCGGAGCGCGCGTGCTCACCTTGAAGGGCGCCCCCGAGGTCGTGCTGCGCTTTGCCAGCGACTGGCAGCGCGGAGCGGACACCGTGCCGCTCGACGTGGCCACGGCGGCCGAGCTGCACCGCCACGCGAGCGACCTCGGCCGCGAGGGCTACCGCGTCATCGCGGTGGCCGAGCGCCGCGTCGAGACGGAGGGCGAGCTGGATCCCGCGGCGCCGAGCCGCCTGCGCTTCCTCGGCTTCATCGGCTTCCATGACGCGGTGCGCGCCACCGCCGCGCAAGCCGTCGACGAGCTGCGCCGCACGGGGATTCGTGCGGTGATGGTCACCGGTGATCATCCGAGCACGGCCCGCGCCGTCGCCGACGAGGTCGGTTTGCTGGCGGACAACGAGGTGCTCACCGGCAGCGAGCTCAGCGAGCTGTCCGACGACCAGCTGGATCGCCGCATCGATCGCATTTCGGTGTTCGCGCGGGTCACGCCGCCGCAGAAGGTGCGCGTCGTGCGCGCGCTGCAGCGCCGCGGCCGCGTCGTGGCCATGGTCGGCGACGGCGCCAACGACGCGCCGGCGATTCGCCTGGCCAACGTCGGCATCGCGGTCGGTGAGCGCAGCACCTCCGCGGCGCAGGCGGCCGCCGACATCGTGCTCACCGACGAGCGCATCGAATCGCTGGCGCAAGCCGTGTGGGAGGGCCGCGCCATGTGGGCCTCCGTGCGCGACGCCGTTTCCATCCTGATGGGCGGAAATTTGGGTGAAATCGGCTTTACGCTGGGTGTCGGGCTGCTCGGCGGGCGGCCGCCGCTCAACGCGCGTCAGCTCTTGCTCGTGAACTTGCTCACCGACGTGGCGCCGGCGATGGCCATCGCGCTGCGCCCGCCGTCGCTGGACTCTCTGCGCTCGCTCTCGCGCGAAGGGCCGGAGCGCTCGCTGGGCCAAGCGCTGAACCGCGACATCGTCTCGCGCGCGGCGGTGACCGCGCTCGGCGCCAGCGCGGCGTGGACCATGGATCGCCTCACGTCCTCGCGCGCCCGCGCGGGCACCGTGGGTCTCGTTGCGCTGGTCGGCACGCAGCTCGGGCAGACGCTGCTGTCCGGGCGCTTCAGCCGCCCGGTGGTGCTGACCAGCTTGGCGTCGACGATCGCGCTCGCGGGCATCGTGCAGACGCCTGGAGTAAGCCATGCCTTCGGCTGTCGACCGCTCGGGCCGATCAGCTGGGCCACGGCGATCGGCGCCTCCGCGGCCGCGACCGCGGCGGGCGCGTACTTCCCGGGTCTGATCGACGAGGTCATGCGCCGGCTGCACTTCGACCGACCGCTGTTCGTCGAAGATCCGGAGGCATTGGGAGCCGAAGCCGCGCAGCGCGAGCTCGACGACCCGAGCGTCTCAGCCGGCGTCGCGTAGCGACGACGGCTGGATGACTCGTGGAGGAGAAGCGCGGATGTGACGCGCGTCGACCGCGGAGCGGTCATCCGCTGAGCGAGCCGACGTGCGCAGGGCGAAGCGGCGGCTTTGCGCAGCCTCTTCAAAGGGACGGGGTGCTCGTGTAGAGATGGTGCTCTGGACAACGACGCCCCGGAGCCGCAGTGAACCAGAATCCGTATCGAGCACCGGCCGTTGATGACGAGCTGCGCGTCACGAGCAGCGTGGATCCGGAGCTGGCGCGCCAAATTGGCGCGCGCATCCGGCGACTCAACAGTAGCAGCTTGATATTCGCTGTCATCGGTCTAACCCTGCAGGGTGCGGCGCAGTTGGTCCGCGGCTTCAACGGGGCGCTCTGCGCGCTCGGCGGCACCGCGCTCTTCATTTATGCGCTGTCGCTCTACGCGCGGATGCGAAACCGCAACGCATGGTGGGGTCTGCTCGGCCTGGCGAGCTGTTTGGGATTTCTGGCGCTGCTCGTGTTGCCAAAGCACTGTCATCACTGCGGCGCGACGACCAAGGCGCGGACCTGCGCTCGCTGCGGCGCACCCGCGCCCTTTTGAACGCGCGGCAGCGCGTACGTCGCGAGCCGTAAACGACAGCGACGGGCTCGCGCGGGCGCAGACCCGCTCGGCGCCGAGCGCTGTTACCGCGCGCCGCGCTGGGACTGTCGGTCGCGCCCTTTTCAGCGCTTGCCAACCATCCAGCAGCCTTGCGCCGCGCGCTCGCAGCGGCGCCGCGCACGGCCGCTCGGCGTGAGCCTGGGTGACGAACCCCACGCTGGTCATGGAGGTGACGAGCAACTCGACCGAAGACGCGCACGGCGGAGGGCTGGGAGATTTCGTCTCCGGGCAGCAGGTGCAGTCGCGCTCGCCGGCGCTGTCGTTCGCGGTGGACGAGCTCTACGCGGGCGCGCTCTACAGCCAGTGGCGGGCTTTGATTTCGAAGTAGTGGTTGATGAGACGCGGCGTGAGCTCGCGCGGGGCGACGTCGAGCACGAGCGCGCCGACGCGGCGTAGCTCGCGCACGAAGCTCTGACGCCAGCGCAGGATCTCGGCGGCGGCGCCGCGCGCGTAGAGCTCGCGGCGATGCTCGCTGCGCGGCTCGAGCAGGGCTTCGACGTCGCTGTCGCGGAAGAGCACGACGAGCGGCAGGTGATGCTTGGAGAGCTCGCGACAATAGAGCGAGAGGGTGCGCGCGACGGTGGCGTCCAGCACCTGCGTGAAGATGACGATCAGCGCGCGCTTGCGCTGGCGCGCGGCGATCTTTTGGAACGCGCCGTCGTAGTCGGGCTCGACGAGCCGCGGGTGCAAATCATAGGAGGCGCGGATCAGGCGGCTGGCGGCGCCGCGACCGCGCGCGGGCGAGACGTAGGCGCGCAGGGCCGCGTCAAACGCCACTAGCCCGACCTGATCGCCGGTGCGCACCGCGACGTGGCCGAGCATCAGCGCGGCGTTCAGCGCGTGGTCGAACTGGGTGAGGCCGAGCACCTCGGCCGTCATCAAGCGGCCGCCGTCGAGCACGAACAGCAGCTCTTGATTGCTCTCGAGCTGGTATTCGCGCGCGGTGAGCTTCTGGCGCCGCGCGGTGGCCTTCCAGTCGATGCTGCGGTACTCGTCGTCTTGCGTGTAGTCGCGCAGGCGCGCGAACTCGTTCTCGCCGCCGCGCCGGCGCGTGGCGCGCACGAACTCGTACTCGCGGTTTTGCCGCGCCATCAGCTCGAAGGTGCGAAGCTGCAATAAATCCGGGTAGACGCGCACGGGGTGGCGCGCGGGGACGCGCAGCTGGCGCAGCCACAGGCCGAGCGGAGAGGGGTAGCGCAGCGTGTGAGCGCCGAGCTCGTAGGCGCCGCGGCGCGCCGGGATGACGCGGTACTCTGCGGTCTCGGCGGAGTTCGCGGCCAGCTCGACGCAGAGCGGCAGGCCTTCGGCGCTGGCGCTGTCGAACAGATCGTCGTTGATGCGCACGCTGAGCCGCCGGCGCGCGCGCGAACGGACGAAGAGCTGGATGCGGTTGGGCCGCCCCACCGAGAGCACGTCCGGCGCTTCACGGCTGACGCTGACCAGCGGCCGCAGCACGCTGAGCGCGTCGAGCAGCGCGAGCAGCGCGAGCACGGCGTCCGCGATGAGCAGCGGGTGCAGCAACGCGGAGTCTGCCAGCGCGAGCAGCGCGAGCAGCAGCGGCACGAAGAGCAGCAGTACCAGGCGCAGCGACGGGATCATGCGCTCGCTCGGCCGCGCCTCAGCCGACGCCCTTCGGGACTTTGGCGTCTTTGAGCACGGACTCCACGCACTCGTCGGGGCCGATGTTGGAGAGCTCCGCGTCGGGCTGCAGGATCAGGCGGTGCCGCAGCGCGGGGGCGGCGTAGGCCTTGACGTCGTCGGGGATGACGAAGTCGCGGCCCTGGCTCGCGGCGTGCGCGCGCGCCACCGCGAGCAGGCCCAGCGCGCCGCGCGGCGACGAGCCGAGATAGACCGCCGAGTGCGAGCGCGTGCGGCTCACGATGTCCGTCACGTAGTCGAGGATGGAGTCGTCGACGCGCACGCTCTTGACGAACTGCTGCATCTCGAGCAACCCCTGCGCGGTCGTCACTTGGCGGATGCCGGAGCGATCCAGCGCGCTGGTGTCGAAGCCCTCGACGAATTGCTTCAGGATTTGCTTCTCGACCTCACGCTTGGGGTGCGACACCAAGAGCTTCAGTAAGAAGCGATCGAGCTGCGCTTCGGGCAGCGGGTAGGTGCCCTGCGACTCTACCGGGTTCTGCGTGGCGATGACGAGGAACGGCTGCGGCAGCGGGCGGCTCACGCCGTCCGCGGTGACGGTGCCGTCTTGCATGGCTTCGAGCAGCGCGGATTGGGTCTTCGCCGGGGCGCGGTTGACCTCGTCCGCCAAGAGCAGCTGCGTGAAGATCGGCCCCGGCATGAACACGAACTCACCGCGCTTGCTGTCGAACACGTTGCCGCCCGTGACGTCCGTGGGCATCAGGTCCGGCGTGAATTGAATGCGCTTGAACTGCGCGGCGATCACCTGCGCCAGCGTGCGCACCAGCAGCGTCTTGCCGACGCCGGGGACGCCTTCGAGTAGCACGTGGCCGCGCGCGATGAGCGCGATCAGCACCTGCTCGATGAGCTCGCTCTGACCGACCACGGCGCGCGAGACCTCCGCGCGGATGCCGGCAAAAGTCCTCTCGAATTCTTCCAGGTTCAACGCGATCCTCCCGTCTCTGCGAGCAGGCGAGCGAGGTCTCTCATGGTCTGGAGATGTTCGGCCTCGCTCGCGCCGTCGTCTCCGCCTTGTTGGGCCAAGCGCGCCTTCACGACCGTGCGCGCCACCGCGGCCTCGTCGTGCCCGGCGCGTCGCGCGAGCAGCTCCGAGAGCTCAGAAATGCCAGCCGGACCGCCCGCCGCCGTGCGCTCCCGCAGGTTCTCGAGCGCCCAGCCCGCGTAGGCGGCGAGCGCAGCGCGGGAAGCGCGCGTCTCGGCCCAGCGCTCGCCGAGCGCCTGCACGTGCTCCGCGAAGCTGCGGCGCGGCTGCTCCAAGAGCTCGCGGCGGCGGCCAAAGGGGGTGCCGCGATAGAGCGCGAAGGCGAGGCCCAGCAACGCGAGCTGCGCCAGCCACGGCAAGAGGCCGGCCGCGCTCAGCGAAGCCAGCGGGCTCTCCGCGCTCTTGCCCGTCCACGGCCCCACGATTTCGACCGGGCCGCGCTGCTCGGCCAGCAGCGGCCATAGGAGCCGCGCGTTGTCGCCCGCGGCGAGCGCCGCGTTGCTCAACGCCGCCGGCGACGACATCACCACGATCTTGCCGTCGCCGTAGTCGCCGGCCGCGATATAGACGCCCGCGTCGCAGCGCGCGTAGGCCGCGAGCTCACCGCTTCTCATCGCCCTGCCCGGCGCCGTCGTGAACGCGGGCTCACCCCGCGCGGCGCCTTCAAGGGAGGCGCGCCCCGCGCAAGGTTCGTCGGCGCGACGCAGCTCGAGCTCGCGCGCCAGCGGTCCCATCGGCGCGGCCAGCACGAGCAAGCCCTCGGCTTGATCCAGCCACAGGCTCACCGCCGACCAGTCCGCGTCGCTCAAATCGCTGGGCAGCACGACCAGCGTGCTCAGCGGCTTTTCCCCGAGCTGCGTCAGCGGACGATGACGGCGCTCCACGTGACCCGTGGTCTCCAAGAGAGAGCAGAGGAACGAATACCCATCCGCGCCCGTGCCGCACTGGCTGCCGGCGCCGGACGGCAAGCGCGGCAGCCCGTTGCACGCGCCGAGCGCCAGGCACAGCGCAGCCAAGAGCAGCGGCCAGGCCGACGCTACGAGCACGTGGGCGCGCGAGAGCGTCTGCTCGAAGAGGGAACGATCGGCGCTCCGCGCGCCGAACTGGACGCTCTCGACCGCGCGCGCGATGTCCTTGAAGGCCGCGCGCAGCTCGGGGTGCTCCGCGAGCTCCCGCGCGTAGTCACCGTTGGTGCGGCCCTTCCGCGCGGAGATCACCCCGCGCCCGTCGAGCTTCAATACGACGGCCGCGTGCAGCTCGGCCAGCGCGCTGGCGTAGGCGCCCTCCGCGGCGAGCGCGCGCGCGCGGCTCAGGCGTCGCTCCACGTCGCGATCCAGCGCTTGCTCCGCCGGCTCAGCGAGGCTCGCGCTCGGCGATGGTGCGCTCGGCTCCGGCTGCTGCGTCCGCTCCGCGCGCGCGCGCAGAAAGCGCGTGAGCAGCACGCCCACCGCGATGGCCGCGCCGGCCAGCAGCAGCCCGTACAGCGCGTAGCCGAGCAGCCTGAGCGCGAGCGCGAAATAGCGCGTCCAGTCCGGCGCCGCGGGCTCCGGTCGTTGCGCCTTTTGGCAAGCCGCACGAAAATTCGGACAGCGCGCGGCGGCCGCGTCGGCCAGCGGACACAGCGCGAGCTCATCCGCAGAGAGCTCGGCGTCGCCGTTGCCGCGACAGAAGTCGTTCGCGCTGCTCGCGGCGCGCTCCAGCGCGTCTTGCGGGAACGGCGCGGCGGGGAGCGTCGTTGCGGCGGGCGGCGAGGCCGTCGTCGCAGCGTCTGCGGGCGACTCCGTCGACGTCGCAGCCTCTCCGGGCGGCTCATCGCTCGTCGCGGTCTCCGCGGGCGGCTCGGACTGGGCGACGGCCAGCGCGCTCGCCGTCAGAGCGCAGCCGGCGAGCAGCGCGGCGAGCGCGACGCGATGGCGCGCGCGGCTCATCCGCCCTCGGCCTCCAGCTGCACGATGCGCTGCAGCTTGATCTGCACCTCCCAGGCGTCGCGTCGCGCGCGGCCGTCGATGTAGCAAAGAAAGCGCATCGTCGCCGTGATGGGCGTCGCCGCCAACAAGCCGACCAGCGCATAGATCGAGCCGCCGTCACTGAACAGCGAGCCCGTGGGCAGCGACAGCTGCAGCGTGTACTCGACGATGCCGCGCCCGAGGCTCTCGCTCGCGAGCAGCGCGAAGCCCGTGGTCGCGACCAGCCACAGCTCCAGCTCGAACACGCGCCCGCTCAGCGCTTGCGCCAAGCGCCCCGCGCGCTTCATCGCTTGCGACAGCGACGCACCCTCGAGCAGCAGCGCCTCCGGCAGGAATAGAAATCGGCCCCACACCAGGGGCAGCAGCAGCACCGTGGAGCCCGCGAGCACGATCAGCGCGCGGCTCAGCGCCAGCGCGAAGGTGTAGGCGAGCGCGCGGCGAAAGAACTTCTTGAGCGCGCTGGCGATGGCGAGCTCTTGCGCGAACATCAGCTCGCCGGCGAGCACCGTGAACAGACCCTGCGTCCAGGACGCGAGCGGCAGCGCCAGCAGCAGCAGCGAACGCCACGGCAAATCCCAGCGCTTGAACAGCGCCAGCACGAGCAACGTGGAGAGCAGCACGCTGCTCGCCGCGACCGCGAGGTAGCGCTTCTTCCCGACGCGCATCAAAAACGGGAAGGTGAGGTCCAGCGTCTCGCGCAGGTCGCGCGCGCGCACTACGATGTTCGCGTCGCCGATGTTCACGCCGCCTCGCCCGCGCTGCGCGGCTCGCCCGCGAACGCCAAAAACGCGAACAAAAACACCCAGTTCGCCGCGCCGACGACCCACTTGAGCTGGTCGGGCGCGGAGGACGGCGACCAGAACGCCTCCAGCGCTGCAGCCAGCGTGAGCAGCATCGCGGCGCCCAGCACCAACGTCACCGTGCTCTTGCCGGAGACGCGCAGCGAAGCCAGGCGCGTGAGGCCCCCGGTGTCGAGCAGTGAGTAGCCGAGCTTGAGGCCGGCAGCGCCGCAGATCACGATCGCGCCGAGCTCGAACGCGGAGTGCCCGCACACGAAGGTGAAGATGTTGCGGCCATGCCCCACGAAGTGAACATAGCCGACCACCGTGCCGGTGTTGAGCCCGTTATAGACCAGGAAGAACACGCTGCCCGCGCCGAACAGCACGCCGGTCGCGAAGCAGCGGAACGCGATGCCGATGTTGTTGCTCACATAGAAGCCGGCCATCGTCGCGTTCGTGCCGCTGGACCGGCCAGCGGCGAAGCCGCGTGAGTACGACTCCGCCGCCTGCTCCAGCGCCTCGGCCGAGAGCACGCGCTCCGCGAACGCCTGCGAGTGCAGCGCGCCGATCAGGCCCACCGCGAAGGGCAACCAGAACAGCACCGCCGCGGTGAGCACGAACGGCCACTGCTCGCGCACGGTGCGCGGGAAATCGCTCAGCATGCGGCGCACCGCGCTCATCGCGTGCTGACGCGGCGTGCGATACAAGAAGTTGTGCGAGCGCGCGGCCAGCGCGTCCAAGCGCCGGCGCAGATCGGGCCCGAAGCCGAGCGAGCGCGCGCGCATGGTGTCCGCGCAGAGCTCGCGGTAGAGGGCCGCGATGTGCGCGATGCGCTCGCCGTTGTCGGCCGCGCGCGGCGCGTCGAGCAGCTCCTCGAGCTCGCGCCAACAGGGGCTGCGCTGGGCCACGAACTCGTCGCGCGTCATTCGCCGCCTCCCGCTATCGCGCGACAATAGAGCAGCGCCAGGAAGCGCACCGGATCGCGGTAACGGAGCTGCATGCGGCGCGCGAAGATGGGCGCCACCATCTCGGCCAGCTCGCGCTCGCGCAGCGGATTCAGCTCTCGCCCGCGGCGCACGAACTGCTCCAGCGCGTCGAGCTCGTCCGCGCTGAGCGGGACGCGGCTCGGCAGCGCCGCCAGCTCCTTCGCGCTGGGCTTCGGCTCGAGCTGGATCGGCGGCAGCACCGGCTCGCCGCGCTCGGAGATCACCAGCGTGCCGGCCACCAAATCACCGAGCCGTCGAAATTTCGGATCGAGGCTCATCACCAGGGCGCCGAGCGCGTGGAAGGTCGGCAGAAAATCCGCCGCGCGCAGCAGGTTGCGCAGCACGCTGTCACCGAAGCCGACGGGCAAGCCGTCGCTGCGCACGACGCGCAAGCCGAGCGCGCGCTTGCCCGGGCTCTGTCCGTTCATCAACGCTTCGCAGATCACGAAGTAGCCCCACTCCATCACGAAGGCGGCGACCAGGATCAAGCCGGCCCCGACGCCGAACAGGTTGCGGTGGAGCACGCGGAGCAGCGAAAGGATCAGCACCAAGCTGAGGAACACCGCGCCGCGAATCAACGTGTCGATGAAGTACGCCAGGCCGCGCTGGGCCGGCCCTGCTAGCCGGCAGGCGAAGCGGATGCGCTCCGGCGTCTCGATATCCACGACGGTGTCCACCGCCTCGGGGCGGTGTTCGGCGCGGGTGGCGACGGCGGCGTTCATCGTTCCAGGCGCGCTCAGGCGCGCGGCGCACCAGCCACGAAGCTGCGCAGCAAGCGCCGCACGAGCGGGATGTCGAAGGGCTTCTCCAAGAGCGGGTTCTCGAGCGCCGCGATGAAGCTCTCCGCGTGCTTCAGGATGTTGCCGCCGGTCATGAAGATGATGCGCGCCTCGAGGCCTGGGTACGTCCTGCGCACGATGTCGAACAGCTCCATTCCGTTCATGCCGGGCATCATCAGATCACACAGCACGCCATCGAACTTCTGCTCCCGCAGGCGCTGCAGCGCCTCCTCGGCGCTGAGCGCCAGCTCCAGGTCGTGCTCGCCTTGCAACACCAGCCGCAGCGTCGCGCCCACCGCCGCCTCGTCGTCGACGATCAGAAAGCGCCCGCGCGGCGCGTCCAGCGCCCCCGCGCGGCTCTCGCCGGGCGCCGCCGCGGGCAGCGGCGTGTGCGTGGCGGGCAGCGTGATGCGGAACGTGGTGCCGACGCCAAGCTTGCTGGTCACCTCGATGGTGCCGCCGTGCGCCGCGATGATGCTGCGGCAAATCGGCAGGCCCAGGCCGGTGCCCACGCCCACCGGCTTGGTCGTGAAGAACGGCTCGAAGATGCGGTTCAGCAGCGCCTCGGGGATGCCCTCGCCGGTGTCCTCCACCTCCGCGACCACGCGCTCGCCGTCGCCGCGCAGGCGCACGCGAATCTCGTGCGTCGCCGTCGCGTCTTCGGGCAACGCCTGCACCGCGTTCAGCAGCAAATTCAAGAAGACTTGCTCCAAGCGGTTGGCGTTGCCCTCCACGAGCGGCGCGTCGCCGTAGTCGCGCACGATGCGCGCGCGGTGGTTCAACGTCGTGCCGGCGATGCTGACCGCGTCCTCCACCACCTCGCGCAGATCCACGGGGCCGCGCACGCTGTCGTCGCCGCGCGCGAAGGTGCGAAGGTCTCGCACGATGGTCGCGACGCGCTCCGCGCCGTGACACGCGTCGCGCACGCGCACCAGCAGATCATCCAGCTTCTCGGGGTTCGAGGCCAGCTTCGGCAGCTCGCGGCGCAGGTACTCCAGGTTCAGCAGCACGTACGCGAGCGGATTGTTGATCTCGTGCGCGACGCCCGCCGAGAGCACGCCCAGCGCGGTCAAGCGCTCCGCCTCCGCGAGCCGGCTCTGGATCGCCTTGCGCTCCGTCACGTCGCGCGCGAAGGCCAGCACCGCGCGCTCGCCGCCGATTTCGATGGGGATGGCCGAAATCTCGATGTTGAGCTCCTTGCCCTCGATCGAGCGCGAGCGGTACTCCGCCGCTTCGCGCAGGCGTTGCCCGGTGTCGAGCAGCTGCTGGATGCGCGTGCGCGCCGGCGCCTGGTCGTCGGCGTGCAAAAAATCCGTGATCAGCCGCCCGGCGCCGGCCTCCGAGCTCGGCAGGCCCAGCATGCGCGCCGCGAGCGGATTCAAGAAGCGGATGCGCGCGCCGTTCAAAATCGCGACGCCGTCCGGCGCGCCCTCCACCAGCGTGCGAAAGCGCTCCTCCGACTCTTGCAGCGCGCTGATCGCGCGCCAGCGCTCGCTGGCGTCACGAAAGAACGCCACGAAGGCGCTGCGCCCGTCGATCTCCACCTCGCTCAAGGTCACGTCCATCGGCACGCGACGCCCGTCTTTGGTGAGGACCTCGGTCTCGAACGTGGAGAGCGCTGGATCGCCGCGCCGCCCCATCTCGCGCATGCGCTCCGCCTCTTCCGGCACCAGCAGCGGCCAGGGCCCGAGCCTGAACACCTCCTCGGCGCTGTAACCGAGCAAGCTCGAGGCGTACTCATTGAGCAGCAAAATCTCCGGTGGATCCCCGTTCACGAACACCAGGGCCAGGCCCAGGCGGCTGCGATTGGCTGCCACTCGCAAGGCATCGAACAGCGCCCCTCCTCCTAGGCGCTGGAGCTTCGACGAAGACAACGACATCCAGAGAACCCGATCCGCCCCGATTTGACTCGGGAAAGCGCCGCTCGTCCAGCGCTGATCCCTGCCCAACGCCGGAGCCGGCGCGAGATCAGCCAAAAAAGCGCGCGCAGAGTCCGCCTCGAGCCGCGCCGCGCGGTCCCGAAACTTGGCCCCACTTCTGCGCACATGCGAGTTCGGAGCCATGAAGGCGGTCGTCCTCGCAGCGGGCGCGTTCGCGCTCGCGGCCTGCGCATCAGCACCTCCACCCCAGGCCGCGCGGGCTGCCACGCAGGTTGGGGTCACAGCGAAGCGTGTCGCGCAGCACGCGCCTGCTCGCCGCCAGCGCGGCGAAGCCCTGCCCAGCGCGCGCCGCGTGGGCGACGTCGTCGTACATCGCGTCAGCGGCAGCTACCGCAAGACGCCGCTCGTGCTCACCGAAGAGGTCGTTGGCCGCGAGGGCGCGCTCTGGATCGTCGACTTGACGCTAGAAGACAGCGCCAACATCACGCGCTTGCGCGTGCGCATGGATGACGAGGGCAGCGTGCGCAGCGTCGCTCGCCGTGAGGGCCAGCGCGAGACGGCGGCGTCGCTCAGCGACTACCAGTCGCTCATCGAGCCCACCATGCTCGTGGCCGACCAAAACGACGGCCTGCTCGCGAGCGAGCGCGGCACCTGCCTGGTCGGCAGCCGCGAGCTCAGCTGCGAGACCAAGAGCTACCGCGTGCGCGTGCAAGCGCAGCCTGCCACCTTGCGCGTCAGCAACAGCCACGAGCTCGGCGGTCGCGACGTAGAGGGTGAAATTCGCAGCGACGACGGCCGCGTCCTGTATCGCTCCCAGCTCATCGCCGCCGAGCGCGCCCGCGCCGCCACCAGCGCCCAGCGCTGAGCGTTACACGCCGAGCGGCGTCAACCACTCCAAGTGCTTCTCGTCCTGCCCGGTGACGGCGCGCAGATACGCGCGCTGAAACATCGCGCCCAGCGTATTCTTGCCGGTGGGGAACGTCACCGAGTCCAGCTCACGCACCGGCGTCACCTCCGCGGCCGTGCCCGTGAGAAACACCTCATCCGCGCGCATCAGCTCCTCGCGCGTGAACGCGCGCACCTGCACCGGCACCTGGCGCTCGCGCGCGATGGTCAGGATACAATCGCGCGTAATCCCCGGCACGATCGACGAACTCTCGTCATTCGTCGTCAGCACCCCGCTCTTCACGAAGAACACATTGTGCCCCGTGGCGCACGACACCGTGCCGTCCTGATTCAGCAAAATCGCGTCATCGAAGCCGCGATCCATCGCCTCGTGCGCGGCGAGCACGCTGTTCGCGTAGTGCCCGCTCGCCTTCGCCATCGTCGGCAGCATGCTGTGATGTGGCCGGCGCCAGCTCGACGTAATCAGCCGGATGCCGTTGCGCAGCGCGTCCTGCCCCAGAAACGTCCCCAGCTCACGCGCCGCCACGAACACATGCACCGAGCACTCCCGCTTCGGCCGCAGATCGATCGGCCCCGCGCCGAAATAAGCGAGCGGCCTCAAATAACCATTCTGAATCCCATTACGCCGCGTCACCTCCAGCGCGGCGCGCGTCAGCGCCTCCACATCGTACGGCAGCTTCATCCCGTAGATGCGCGCCGAGAGCAACATGCGCTCCAGGTGCTCCCTGAGCCGCACCAGAACCGGCCCGCGCGGCGTCGGATAACAACGGATACCCTCGAACACCGCGGTCCCGTAGTGCAGCGCGTTCGCGTAGTAATGCACGCTACACGACGAAGCGTCCCTGATCTCCCCGTCCCACCAAATCCACGGCGAGAGCTTCTGCCCGCGCGGTCGCGACGCCGTCAGCGTCTCATCATCCGGCATTCCGTGAAAATTGGGCCACTCCGTAGGGATCGACATCGGCAACCTCAGGTACGAGCCCTCAGTATAGCCATTTTGCGCGGCTGAATTGGGGGGCCAAGCGCTGAAAAGGGCGCGCCACGCGGCGATGTGTGGCATCGGGCAACGATTTGCAGCGCCCAGCGGGTCCGCAGCCGCGCACGGCCGGCGCAGGAGCGAGCACAGCGCTGCGCGAGCGGCGGCAGGTCATTGCGCGACTGCCGGAGGAGGACGTGCGACGCGGGACGGCTACAAAGCGGCGGCCATGTCCGTGTGAATCATTCGTCACCTTGCGAGTGCGCACCGCCCTTGACTGTTTGACGGATCGGAGCTGCGGCTCTTCTTGGTTGACAGCAACTTCACGAAGCGCGCGCGCCGCTACTCGGGTCCCTCAGGCTTGGAGCCGGCGCGAGGCCGCTGAGATGGATTGCGCCGGAGCGAAGCTCGGCGCTTGCTGGCTTCGTCTTCGCTGTAGCCGAGGCGCTCGATGCAGAAGGAGGTC
>CBINHN010000007.1:0-167700 GCA_966250485.1 uncultured Sorangium sp.
GCCGGCCAGGCCTCACTTCGGTACGCGGCTCCTGCAGTCCGGCGTGCAGTTCAGGCTGCCCGCGGGACCGTCGTCGCATTCCTCGCCCTCTCGGCCCTGCACGGTTTTGTCTCCGCAGTACGCAGCCTTCGTGCAGTCCTCGTTGCAGCCGTTGTACTCGCCGGTGTTGTTGTCCGTGCCGTCATCGCACTGCTCGGGACCGTTGCGGACGCCGTCGCCGCAGTAGGGCAGGTTGTGCTTGCACTCGAAGCTGCAGCCGCTGCCGTCGGCAGAGTACACCTTGTTGTTCGGACCGTCGTCGCACTCCTCCGGCCCGTTCGTCATGGAGTCGCCGCAATACGGGCCCCAATCGCAGCTGGTGGTGCAGCCGTCGTAGGCGTCGTCCGCGTTGTCGGGGCCGTTGTCGCACAGCTCGAAGGCGCTCTGGAGCTCGCCGTCGCCGCAGTAGGGCGGGGCAGTGCAGTTCTCGGCGCAGGGGTTCATCGCGCCGAGGTAGGCGTACTCGTCTTCGTTGAAGCCGTTGTCACACGCTTCGCCCGCGGCCTGCTGCTGGATGCCGTCGCCGCAGCGCGGGCCGTGGAGGCAAGCCGTGGTGCAGCCGTCGTATACGTCGTCGGCGTTGGCGCTGCCTTCGTCGCACTCTTCGCCGGCCGTGGACTGTACGGACTTGTCGCCGCAGTACGGGCCGAGCTCGCACATCTTCGTGCAGCCACCGTAGGGCGCGTCAGCGGGCGCGCCATCGAAGCCGAAGGGGCCATAGTCGCACTGCTCGTCTTGCGTCTTCAGGCCGTCGCCGCAGAACGCATCGAACTCGCACTTGCTGTTGCAGTTCGCGGTTCCATCGCAAATCTCGGCGCCGTTGCGCACCTTGTCGCCGCAATACGGCGCGGCAGTGCAGTTGTAATTGCACTTGCCGGGTCCGCTCGCGTAGGTGGTGAAGGCTCCAGGCGTGTCACACGTCTCGCCGTCCGTGACCTTGCCATCCCCGCAGTACGGGCCGAGCTTGCAGTCCGCCGTGCAGCCGCCATAAGCGCCCGTGTTCTTGTTGGCGCCGAGATCGCACTCCTCACCGAAGTTCGGTTGAACGATACCGTCACCACACTTGGCCGGTAGCACGCAGCCCGGCGCGCAACCCGAGGTGCCGTACAGCGTCGAGTTCGCGCCGACGTCGCACTGCTCGTTGCCGTTCTTCGTGCGGTCGCCGCAGAACTGGATGGTGCAGTTGTTCAAGCACACGCCGTAGCCGCTCGCGGGCATGTTCGGGCCGTTGTCACACAGCTCGTTGCCGGCGCGGACGCCGTCCCCACAAGTGGTGTGGCAGAACGAGCGCGGAGCGATGAAGCCATCTAGCGTGAGTTGGTAGTTCGATTCGACGGGGTGGCGTTCGGCCTGGAACACGACGATTTCGTAGACGTTGCCTCGCGTCAGCCCGAAGCGCTTGTCGTTTCCGTCATTCAGCTCTGCCGCCGTCAGGGTGCAGGCCGGAAGCGTCATGCTCGTGTTGTTGGCGCTGCCATGGATCGAGCAATTGCTCTCCGTCGTGGCGCCGTCCGCGCCATCGTCGCCCAGCACCACGCGGCCGTTCACCCGGCTGTGGATGCCGCCGATATCCACGGCCAAGCGGCCGTTGATGAAGACCCAGACATCATCGTCGCCGAAGAAGGTGAGCGTCTCGCCGCCGCGGTACTGGAAGAAGTAGCGGAGCTCGCTCGTAAATTGCCAGTTGCGCTGCGGCGTCGCGTTCGGGGTGTAGCCGAAGCCGCGCAGCGTCGTGGCCGGATTGCTCGCTGAACCGAGGGGATAGAATTTATTATCGCTTTGGGAGAACTGGTACGCGCTCGATGTCCCGATCCTGGTGAGGAGCAGCGTGTCTCCGCCTGCCGGCACCGGCGTCGGATTCACCGCGATCTCGATCGGCGTATTGGTATTGACGTCGTTTACCTTGGCTGCGTTCGTGTCGCGGTACCAGAGCTTGAATGCGCTTTGATGGTACGCGGCGCTCAGGGAGTCGTCGTCGATGCTGCGGTGCGTCCCGGTGCCGACGTACGTGGGTTTGCCTTCGGCGTCGAGCCGGCCGCAATTGTTGGGATTGGCGACCGTGCAGACCGCGCCGACGATTCCCATGTCGACCGTCGCGTGCGGCGGCTCCACGTTGCTGCGCTTCATGTGCGGATGGCCACCGATCTGATCGCGCTGCTTGAAATCCCGATACGTGACCTTGAACGCGACTGAAGCGGGGTAGTCTATTTTGTCTTCGCAGATCCAGCCGGCCTCCTTCTTACACGTAGAGGAGCAGCCATCCCCGTTGGTCTTGTTGCCGTCGTCGCACTCTTCAGTGCCGGTGATGAGGCCATCGCCGCAGGTCACGGCGACCGTGGGGTTCGTGCCCACCGTGACCTTGGGCTCGAGCTGACAGGTAGGCCCGCAGCCGTCGCCCGCGATCTTGTTGCCGTCGTCACAGCCTTCACCGGGCTCGGTCGTACCGTTGCCGCACACCGTCTTCGTGCAAGGCCCCGTGCCGGCAGCGCCGCAGGTATAACCAGGCGTCAACTTACAATTGGTGCAGCCCGTGGTGTTGCCGCCGGTGTCGCACTCTTCGCTGCCGGTGCGCTTGCTGTCGCCACAAATCGGCTGACAACTGCCGCTCGGCGGGCAGGACCAACCGGTCTCGACATTGCAGGTCGAGGAGCAGCCGTCACCGTTGGTCTTGTTGCCATCATCACACGGCTCATTGGGAGCGCGCTTGCCGTCACCGCAAACCGCCGCGACACACACCGAGGGTTGGCCCGAGCAGAAGTAGCCCGTCTGGACCTTGCAATTCATGCAGCCCACGCCGCTGACGAGCCCGAGGTCGCACTCCTCCCCGGCTTGGAGCAAGCCGTCGCCGCACTTGGGCAGGCGGAAGCAGACGCCCGCGGCGGGACACACATAGCCGTCTTCGATCTTACATTGCTTGCAACCAGCTACGTTGCCGTCGCACTCCTCCATGTACTCGACGACGCCGTTGTTGCAGACCGGCTTGTCGACGAGACCGGTGTCGAAACCCTTGCACGCGAGCGTCGGATTCTGCTGCGTGCTGTAACAAGCTTCCTGACCGGGGATCTTGGGGTCACACACTTCACCGGGCGAGAGCTTCCCGTCGCCGCACACGATGGTGGAGGTGCACTTGGTGGGTTCAGCCGCATCGCAGCTGTAGAACGGCTCGACCTGGCAAGCCGCCGAGCAGCCGTCCCCGCTCGCGCGATTGCCGTCGTCACACTTCTCGTCCCCATTGACTTTGCCGTCACCGCACACCGGCCGGCAACCGCTGCTGGAGCATAGCCAGCCGTCTTCTACGGTGCAATCGCTGGCGCAGCCGTCGCCGGCGTCGGCGTTGCCGTCATCGCACTGCTCGTCCGGCGTGCGAGTTCCGTCTCCGCATTCGAGCGCGATGCAGTTTCGCCCCGCGGGGCAGAAATAGCCCGGCTCTACCTCGCACACGGCGCTACAGCCGTCGTCGTCGTCCGTGTTGGCGTCGTCGCACTGCTCGCCCTGCTCACGCGCTCCGTTGCCGCAGACGGGGAGCACCACACAGGGCTCGCCCGGTTTGACGCAGCTGAAGCCTTCTTCGATCTCGTCGCACTCCGCCGTACAACCGTCACCGCTCTCGGTGTTGTTGTCGTCGCAGGCCTCGTCCCCTTCGATGACGCCGTTGCCGCAGGTGACGATCCGCACGCATTGCTCGCCCTCGGTGCAGAAGTAGTTGGGGTCGACGGTCGAGCAGTCCGCGCTGCAGCCGTCATCGTCGTCCACATTCGCGTCGTCGCAGAGCTCGCCGCTCTCGAGCACTCCGTTGCCGCACTCCGCGTCCCCGGCGCCGCCTGCGCCGCCGTCGTTGCTGGTCCTGCCGCCAGAGCTCGGAACGACGATTCCGCCGCCGCTCGCTCCTTGACCGCCGGCCCCGCCGCGGCTCATCCCGCCTGATCCAGCCGTATTGCCGTCGTTTGGGTTGGTTACGGAGACGTCGCTTCCGCACGCCGCGAGGTGAACGAGTACGAGCGCCAAGAGCCCACGGAGACTTCCGCGGCTTGTAAGAGTGCTGCCCATCACCAGCGGACTATGCTTCATCTCAGCGTGCCACTCAAGGGACTCGCGAGTGATCGCGTCTCGGTGCACGGAAGGAGATGAGGCGACTCGGAGTGCGCGTCACTCTGGCGTGCTGAGGCGCTACGCCGAGCGTCGTTCGATGCGCCAAGAAGCGACGGGCTCCGACGGTGAATCCGCGTCGAGCGGCGCGCGTCAACTTCACGGCGACGCGTTCGGCCTACAGCAACCGTAACTGTGCGCAGCCTTCACCTTATGGCTGTAACGGCCGCGCTGCGCCGCTGCGAGCAGCGCTGTACGGCGCGCCGATGCGAAGGATTTCGCGTGCGCGAGCGCGCTGTGTGCAACGGGCGGCCCGTCCGGCTCCGGCGGCCGTCGTCACGCTGCGCTGGACTACGAGCGGCCAAACCGTGAGGCGCTGAACTCTCCTGACAGAACGCTGTCAGGAGGGGGTCACTAGCTTCATCGGGACAGGAGGCAAGAGCCATCATGACCCCGACGAATCCAGTGAGTTACGTAGAGCTTCACAGCAGCGATCCGGCCCGCGCGAAGGCGTTCTATAGTGAGCTTTTGGCGTGGAAGGCCGAGGACGAGAGCACGCCCGCGGGGCCGTACACGACCTTCCAAGGCGTCCTGGCCGGACTAAAGGCGGCGCAACACGTGCCCGCGGGATGGCTGCCGTACCTGCACGTCCCTGACCTTGCGGCAGCTACGCAGCGCGTCCGCTCGCTCGGCGGCAGCGTGCTGCAGGACTGCGTGGCCATCCCAGAGGGCACGTTCAGCGTCATTCGCGACCCGACGGGGGCCGTGCTCGGGTTGTTCCAAACCAATAAGCGTTGAGGCAGCCGGCGGACGGCATGGAGTCGTGTGCGGTTCACGACTCTGTGCCTCCGCCGGCCGTTACGGAGTTCAGATGCGGAGAGCGGACCGGTTCTTTCAAATCGTGGAGCGGTCGCGGCGGCGTGACGCGACCGTTACAGCGCGTGAGTTTTGACGTACGTAGCCGTTCACCTCACACGCGGCGGCGCTTCTTTGCGAGAAGGACGCGATACCGTGGGTACGCGATGAGCTCGACGAAGCCGCGCTCGAGCGCGTGCTGGGTCTCTGCTGTCAGCTCGTAGTCTTTTCCGACAACTACGGCGCTGGCGCGGCGCAAGAGCGCGCCCGGTTGCGCGTCGCGAGGCAGCGCCTCGCGCGGCGTGCGCGCGAGGCGCGGGCCGTCATCGAGTTGATCCAGAGCGGTCACGGCGTAGAGCCCCGAGCTGTGCTCCGGCAAACCCAAGAGCAACACGCGATAGGGCGCCTCCGCCCGGGGTGGCCGGGAGGGCATCTGCCACAGCTGGTAGCCGCCGAAGCGACCCAGCCGTTCGGCGTGGCGGTACAAGAAGGCGTCGAACAAGACCTCTTCTTGGCGAGAGTGCGCGGGCCAAGCGGGATCCGTGGCGATGTGTGTGACTCCGAGCTCGTGCAAGCGCCGGTAAATGTCGCGTGGAGTCTGCATCGGTCGGTAGTCGATCAAGCCTTGGAAGCCGGGCCAGTCGAGCAGCGTGCGGCGATTGATGCCGAGCTGCGAATAAGTGGTGTGCAGGAGCAGCACTGCGTCCGGCGGCAAGCTCTCGCCCAGCTCCAAGAAATCCGCGCGATAGGCGCGGTAGCGCGCGCTGCGCTGCTTTGGGCTGGCGCTCTGCATCAGGTGCAGCGCGTCGAGCCAACCGCCGCGCGCCGCGCGCACGACCACGTCCCAGCCCATGACGACTTGCAGCGCGAGCAGCGCGCCGACGAAGCAGCGTCCGAGCAGCGAAAAATTCCACGCGCGCGCCAGCTGAACCGCCGTGATGGCGACGAGGATGGGCAGCGCCACCTGCAAGTTGCGCGGAACCGGGAACGTGTACGCCCACGCGAACACGGCGCTCAGCGCGACGAACAGCGCAGGTAACAGCTGGCGCCGAGGCCAGAGCAGTGAAACGGGGAGCAGCAGATTGAACGAGAAGCCGATGAACGGCACGTCGCCGAAGAACCCGCTTTTTACCTCGAAGGGGAACGTCAGGCACAACGCGAGCGCGCGCCGAGCGTTGTCGAGGAGCTGATTGCGTGTGATTGGCGCCAGGTGCTCGAAGAACAGCTGGCTGCCGTCGGGTGGCGAGGGCGTGCTCGGGAACCAGTCGAGGAGGAACGGGTAGGCCGGGTTCTTGTGAAAGACATACGATTTGATCAGCTGCGGCGTGAGCACGACGCAGACGGTCGTCCCAAACGCCGCGGCGACACCGAGCCACACGCGCGCGCCCGGCCGGCGCCGGAGCAGCTCAGCGCAGCTTCGCGTGAGCAGCAGGCCCGCGAGCGGAGCCACGAAGTACACGGCTTGAATCTTCGTTAGCAGCGCGCCGGCCGCGCACACACCGGCGAGCACCGCGAGCCCCAAGCTCGGACGTCGCACGCAGCGCAGCGTGCTGAGCAGCAATGGCAAGGCGAAGAACGCGGTGATGTGGTCGGCGGCGCCGCTCAGGTTCGAGTCGTAGACGTAGATCGCGGGGAACAGGAAGAACGTCACCCACGCCGCCGGCAGCGCTCGCCCGAACAACCAACTCGCCGTCGCGTTCACGCCCAGCAACGTGAAGACTAACAACGCGAACTCGGTGTGCAACGCCAGCACCCAGTGCTGCGGCGCGCTGAGGCCCGGCACCAGGAAGGCCCAGGTATGCAGGATGCTCGTGAGCTGCGGGAGGTTCTTGGCCCAATCGGCGAGGAAGGGCACGAAGCGCCCTTCACGCGCGTAGTCTTGCGCGGCTGTCAGGTGGAACCACGCCGCGTCCGTGCCGACGGCGCCCGGCGAGGTGAGCGGCAGATATAGCGCCGCCAGCGCGATACAACCGAGCAGGATCACGACGCGTTCGCGCGGCGTCGAGCGATGCGCGGCGCGCCTCCTGCGCAGCAATGAAGCGGTGATACCGCGGGCGTTGGCGAGCCAGCACAGCGCTGGCAGCACGACCGCGAGCCAGGGCTGGAACCAGCCGAGCGCACCGGCGGCGTACATCATCATCACGAACGCCACCACGCCGAGCGCCATCGACGCGGCGGCGCTCTCTGCGCGCGGCAGACCGGTCAGCTTCAACGCGCGCAGCAACAGGAGCGAGCCGAGCGACCAGCAGCCCCCGACCCAATAGGCTTCCCAAGCCCAGAAGCGCAGCCAATCCCAAATGAACCAATCCGCGCTGACGCGAGCCGATGACCAGCCGAGCCCCGCGAGCGTGAGCACGCAGACGAGCAACACCAGCGGGCGCCGGAGCAGGCCCAAGGCGCCTGCGCTTCTCCTCGATGAGCCAGAACCCGCTGCCGACACGCGAACGCCAGCGGTATTAGCACGTGCTCGGCGCCTTCGGCCTCGAACTCTGCCGCTCGCCGGCGCGCCTAGCGCCGGGGCGGCGTGAATCGCCGAGGCTAATTTGCCGTCAGGTCGACGAACTGGCCGGTCATCATCAGCAGCGACAGCATCGACCAGGACTCGTTGTAGTAGATGCTGCCGCCGATCAGCGTCTGCCAGGCGGCCAGCGCGGAGTACGCTTCGTCGCGCAGCTTGGCGTGTTCTGGCGTGGCCATCGCGCCGACGCCGGCGCCGCCTACGAACGCAGCGAGGTGCAGGTTCGCGCCCTCATGCACGCTGCCATCCAGGTTGTACGCGTCGACGATGTTGGCGGCGCCGATCGCCGAATGGAACGCGTTGATCTTCTTCAGGTACTCGAGCGCGCGCGGCTCGTTGAACCAGCAGTAGTCCTGCGCGATGCGGAACGGTGTGCGGCACGAGTCGAGCTGGTGCCACGTGGGATGACCGCTGCCGGGCGGCGCCATCGGCGTCCCAGAAGGCGTGGACCAGGCAGGCACGAGGCCGTTGGAAGCGTTTTTGTTCGCCGCGTTGAGCGTGGCTTCGAGCACGTCATAGCTCGTCGTGGCGACGCGATTCCACTCCGCGGTCTTGCCGGTGACTTGCCCGAAGATGCGATAGTACGCCGGCGCGAAGTACGAGATGTTGATCACCGCGCCGCCGTCGAACTGGTCGCCGGGCATGAGCACGTCATTGCGCGTGTGGTCGACTTCGTGCTGCCAAATCAAGTCGATCAGCTTCTTGGCGTGATTCAGGTAGGTGTCGTCGAGCGTGCCTTTGCCGCCCCATTTCTTGTCCGCCATGACCAGCGCGAAGGCCATGTCCTCGTCCCCGTCCGACGCCGCGCCGTGGCCGATCACGGAGCCGTCGGGCCCGATCTCCCATTCCATCAAGCCATTGGCGCCGCGGTGCGCTTGCTCGTACTTCCAGATTTGATCGAACGTGTTCTGATCGTCCATGTACACCGCGATTTCCATGCCGTACGCGGTGCCCTCGGAGTTCGAGGAGTTGATCTGCGACCCGGAGTTTGGCCGCCGCACGCGCAAGAAGCCGCCCGCGCCGTCAGCGGTGAGCAAGTCGGCCTTCCACTTCTCGTAGTTCGCCTTCACCACGGCGAAGTCGGCGCCGGTCGGCAACATGCAGGCGCCAAGGCCCTTTGCCCCGCCGGCATTCATCGAGCCAGCGCTACCGGCTGCGCCTGCGGTACCCGCAGCACCGCCCATCCCAGCGCTGCCACCGCCGTTCCCCGCGGTGCCCGCGCTTCCAGCGGCAGCGCCGCCGTTACCAGCGCTGCCGCCAGCGCTCGTACCGGCGTTGAGCGCGCCGCCCGCTGCGGCGCCGCTCGTTCCGCCTCCGCCGTTCCCGCCGCTCAGCGCTGGAGCACCGCCGGTGGTGAGCACGCTGCCAGCGCCGCCGCTCGTGGTGGCCGCGCCGCC
Source organism: uncultured Sorangium sp. (assembly GCA_966250485.1). Taxonomy (GTDB): domain Bacteria; phylum Myxococcota_A; class Polyangia; order Polyangiales; family Polyangiaceae; genus PMG-095. The sequence goes on from CBINHN010000007.1 coordinate 8,896, forward strand.
CGTCGCCGCGACCCCCCCGGAACCAGTCGTGCTCGTTCCCGAGCTCCCGCCATTGCTCGTCTGAGCGCCGGGCTCAGCCGGACTACTGCAGCCGGAGAGACTGAAAATGCTCGCGAGCAGCAGGGGACCAAGGTTTCCGTTTCGCGACCAGGCGGCTTGCATCGCGGGGCAGGATAACACCCCGGTCTTGATCCGCACGCCGGCCCCCAATCGAGCCATTCGCGAGCATTTTCTTGGCAGCCGAGTCTTTCAGCGGCGGCAGAGCGAAAGCTGCGCACCGTGAAGCCGCGACCGCGCCGCGACTCGTTCGTGATCAGGCCTTGAGCTCGGCGTAACCGTGCTCGACGTCGTCTGGGTAGCCCTCCATCCCCATCTCCGCGCTGTCGAGGCCAGCCATTTCGTCCTCGGCGCTCACGCGCAGTCCATGGATCTGCTTGATGATGAACCAGAAGACGCCGGATGAGACGACCGTGAACACGCCGACGGCGAGGACGCCTTCCAGCTGGACGAGTAGTTGTGCGGCGCCGCCACCCAGCAAAAGACCGCCCGATTTCAAATCGACTCCCGCAATCGCCTTGGCGACGTCGGGGTCACCAAAGAGACCGATGCAAAGCGTCCCGAAAATGCCGTTCAAAAGGTGAACACTGGTCGCGCCGACCGGGTCGTCGATTTTTAGCTTGTCGAACAGGATTACACCCTCGACGACGAGGACACCGGCGATGGCGCCAATCACTATCGAGATGGGTCCGCTGACGAAGGCGCAAGGAGCCGTAATGGCAACCAGCCCAGCGAGGCAGCCATTGCACGTCATTCCGAGATCCGGAGTGCCGCTGCGTTTCCAGGCGTAGATGGTGGCAACGAACGCCCCCGCGGCCGCGGCCAAGTTGGTGGTCATCACGATGTGAGCGATGGCGTCTGCGTTTGCGGCCATGGTCGAGCCCGGGTTGAAGCCGAACCAACCCAGCCACAGAATAAAGGTGCCGAGCGTGGCGGACGTCATGTTATGCCCAGGGATCGGGCTGACGGTCTTCCCCTTGTACTTCCCGATGCGCGGCCCGAGCATGATGACGCCGACGAGCGCCGCCCAGCCACCGATGGAGTGCACCACGGTGGAGCCGGCGAAGTCGAACATACCCGCTTTGCTGAGAAAACCTCCGCCCCAGATCCAGTGGCCGCCGATCGGATAGATGACCGCGCCCATCACTACGCTGAACGCAATGAAGGCTTTATAGTGGATGCGCTCTGCGACGGCGCCGGACACGATCGTAGCCGCCGTGCCCGCGAACACCAGCTGGAAGAAGAACTTCGCCGGAATCGGCACCTTCGTCCAACTGAGTGCCTCGAACAGCGTCCCGTCGTTCGGAACGAAGAAGCCGCTAAGGCCGATGAAGTCGTTGCCGTTGCCGTATTGAAGAGCGAAACCGACAGCGTAATAGATGAGCGTCGTCGCGGCGAAGACGACGAAGTTCTTGCCAAGGATGTTGACGACGTTCTTCTTCCTGCAAAAGCCGGACTCCACCAGCGCAAAGCCCGCGTTCATCCAGAACACGAGCATCCCGGCCACGAGCACCCAGACTGTATCGAGCGCTGTACTGAGATCCTGCGTCGTGGGGCCGGCCGCAGGCTCGTCCGCCAGCGCCGGTAGCGCCAGCGAGCAAGTTGCGAGAAATACCGTCCAGCTCAATAGCTTCTTCGTCAAAGGTTACCTCCAAGGCTCGTCGCCAAAACTCCGACTCTGTCGCTAGACGGCCTTTCATTTCGAGAACGTTGCGAAGAAGAGTCCGCAGATTTCGCGCGCTGCACGGCGCACGAGCGTCTTGGCTTGCTCGCGACTCAGCCTGGAGGGTTCGATAGACGGCTCTAAGTTTCGGCTGCCTGAAGGTGCGGTGGCGTCGTCCGTGCGGACGCTGATCACGGCGGTCGAGAGCAGAGAAACTGAAATTTGATAGGCAGACGCTACGAGCGTTGGCGCTCTTCTTCAGAGCGTCGACGCTGGTTTGCGTTGCCGTCATTGCCGCGGTACGCGAGTCAGCCGATGCAGGTCTGTTGGCTTCGCGGTGCAGTCGCGGTGCTTCCGTTGTTGGGTTGCTTGGCGTGCGAGACGAAGGACGGCACGCAAAGTTCCGACAGTGGCGGCTCGAGCGCGACGAACGGCGCAGCGGCAGGCACAGGAAGTGTGGTGAGCACCGGCGGGCTCTCTGGCGTCCTGGGCGGCGCGGGCGGCAGTGCGGCCATGGGTGGTGGTGAGAGCCATCCCGGTGCTTCGGGGGGCACGGGCGGAGCTGCATCCACTGGCGACGCTTTCGGCGGCGCCGCGGGCGGCAGCGCCTCCGGCGGAGTGACGAGCGCTGCGGCCGGCGGCACTGGCGGTGTTGCGGGCGGGATGGACGGAAGCGCTGGCCGCATGCAGCAGGGCGGCGCGGATGGCGCCGGAGCAGGCGCTGGCGGAGGTGCGGCAAGCGGGGGAGCCGGCGAGCCCATCAGCCTCACCATTTTCGATAAGGTCGTCTTCTATGACGCCTATGCTCGCGTGGTCGACGAGCCTGTTCCCGCGGGCGTGCAGCGCCTGAGGAACGACCTATTCACGCATCGACTGTCCGACGCAGAGCTCGATTCGATCCAGAGCACGTTGAAGGTGCGAGTGGTGATCGGCGCGTTGTGCGACAACTATGATCGCATCGGAAGCGTCGCGCTCGCGCTGGTCCCAAAGGCACAGAGCACGTACAAGGCGGAGGACGTCCAGCGCATCGAAATCGGTCGCTACATCACGCCGTTCATGGATCGAAATCGTCAGCCCAGCGAAGTCCCGTACGAGTACCACGCCGACCATCTAGTTCCCGTGCTCCACGATCTCGAGCTGCGCGCGCAGTTCAATCTGTGGCTCGAGCTCGAGCTCTTCGGCGTCCCCTACGCCGCGAACGAGGAGGTCGCTGGTTGCGCGAACCGAGCTGACGTCTTCCGGGGCACGTTAATCCTCGATTCGGACAGCAGCCGACCCGCACCTCGCTTCGATCAGCTAATACCAATCGCCTACAAACAGCCCTTCAACAACTATCAACAGGGCGCGACCGACAAGCTCGGAGAAACGCGAAGAACGCTCGAGTTTACGCTCGGCGCTGATAGCGCTGACACGCAGCTCGTCCTGATCACGTCGAACCATGGCGCGAACTCGGGCGGCGAGGAATACACACGGCGCGACCACTTCCTCTACGTGGACGAGCAGTTGCAGCTCAGCTACAAGCCCGGCCGCTCGAGCTGCGAACCATTCCGCAAATACAACACCCAAGCCAACGGCATCTACGGCTCGTCCCCGCGCTCCGACAGCGCCTGGCAATCGTTCAGTAACTGGTGCCCTGGCGACGTGATCGACACCCGCATCATTCCTCTCGGCCCGCTCTCAGCGGGCGCCCACCAAGTCGTCATCGACGTCCCCGGCGCGGCGTTCGCCGGCAAAGACGGCAACTTCCCGCTCTCGCTGTACGCGCAATCGCGACAGTAGCTGCTTCGAAGCTCAGGGGCAGTCCATATTCACGACCGCAACAGCGTCGAGATCGAACGTCCCTACGCCACCATCGGCTTCCGGCACATCCTCGATTTTCACGTAGCGCGCCGATGACACGCCCAGCGTGGCCAGGTCGAAGGCATCGCCGCCAGCGGCTGCGCTGTCGTGCACATCGACCGGTGTCGTCTCGTCCGCGAGCACTGGGCGCCAGCCCGCGCAGTCGCCGTAAGGATACGTCCGCGCAGAGCACTCGTAGCTCGACCACGTCTCGCCGTCAGCGCTGACGCTGACGCGTCCGAGCTCTGCGTACACCTCTTCGTCTCCGGCGTCTTGCGGCACGAAAGCATTTTCGAACACGATGAAGTCCGCGCCGGGGCCATCGACGATGTCGGCGCCGAGCTCGAGCACGACGGAGCCGCCATCGCCCAGCGAGGTGACATCGGTCGAGCCCGCGCAGCAACCGCCACCACGCGGCGGCCCGAGCACCGCCGCGGGAAAGCGATCTTGGCCGAAGTCCTGGCCCGGCCCGAACTCCACCGCCACGACGCGCGTCGCAAACTGCGCGGACTCGCCGTCACATCTGGCGGCGGCCTGCGGTGCGCTCGCTGAGCCACTACAAGCGGCGGCGCTGAGCAGCAAAGAGAGGAGGGCGGCGCGCGCGCCGCCGCTCATTGCGGCGTGAGCTCGGACCATGGAAAGCCTCCGCAGCCGTTCTCGAGATCGGACGCATCTGCCGCGTCGTGTGAAAGCGCGGCTTCCTCGCTGTCCGCGTTGTACACGGTCTGGCACTCGTAGAGCTTGCCGTCCATTTCGAGCCAATCGAAGCGGCTCCACGCGCAAGCATTGTACGAGTTACCCTGATCGTTCTGCGCGACGATCCAATGCTCGGAGTTATCGAACTGCGAGATGTGAAAGACCGTGTCGCCCGAGCTCCATTCCGAGCTCGTGACCGTGTAGGTCCCAAACTCGTCGCTGTACGTGCCAACGATCGCGAGCTCATCGCCATCGGGAGGCGTGGGCGGCTCGCACATGGCGGCTTCACCCGCGCTGCCGCCTTCATTGGTCGCTCCGGCGTTGCCCGCGCCGCCGCTCGCGCTCGGATTGGCGTCATCATCATCACCGCAGGCGAGCGCAAAGCAGAGCGACGAGGTTACTGCGGCCGCGTACATCCATGTTTTCAGCATCTGAGTTCCTGTCCGGTTCGCGAATGGGGCGCGCCAGCGAGCGGTCACGAGCGATCACTCGTCATCTCCACGAGCCAAGAGGCTCGGAGATGTCTGCGTCAGAACCCAGCGCCCCGCGGGTTCGACGTCGAGGTCCACGATGTGGCCTCTGACCCGAGCAGAAGGTCTCCTGGCTTCCGCGTCGTCCTAGGCAATCCCTTCCCAGGCTCTGCGCCCAGTGGATTTGATTGCGTTCGTCGGCGGTTACAGTGGCGGGGGCCGCACCGGATTCACACCGGCTTCCCTAGCTCTGCTCAGGTGACGGGTCTCGCGACTCGTCCGCGCCCGGATAACACAGCTCGCAGACTTCCGCACCAGTATTGGCGAGCGCCGCGCGGCGCCGCCGCGCAGCTACGGTGCTTTTACAGCGTTGCTCGTGGACGGCGCGGCCGCGCCGGAGCGCGAGTGCATGCGCGATAGTTGAATCTCCACAGTGTCGACGCTGCCGTCCACGCTGAAGCGCTTCGGCGCATAGTTGTCCATCAGCGCGACGAACGAGCGCTTCTGTCCGGGCTGTACCGTGACCTCGACCTTGTTCACGCCGAGTCGATGGGCGTGCTCGAGGATGATCGCGCCCTTGGGTTTCGCGTGGATAGTCACGGTGACGGGCCCGGACGGCGCGGGCGCTGCGCTGGAAACGGCGCCGGAGGTGCTGGTGACTGCCGAGGGCGCGCTCGCCGCGGTGGTGGCCGGCGCTGCCTCTACGGGCGCGGCATGCTCGAGTTTTGCGGCTTGCGTCGGCGTCGCGACGTCGCTCTTGTCCGGCGCGCTCGCGCGCAGGCGCATCAATCCCACCGAGACGAGCATCACTCCGGCGGCGACCGCAGCGGAGCGCACCACGCGACCGCGTGCCGGCCTCTGCGCCGGCGCTGGAATGCTGATCGTGACCTGACTGGGGCGCAGGGAGAGCTTGTCATCCGCGGGTATTAGGGATGGGCGCGGCGTCGCCGTTGCCGTTGCGTTCGGCGCCGGCGCGGCGGTGGCGTTCTGCTCCGCGCTGAGCGCGGCGCTCTCCGTAACGGCGGCGTTGATGACCGGAGTCGGCGCATCCGAAGCTGCTGCGGCCGGCGCGACGGGCGATGTCGTCGCTTCCGGGGCCGTTGCCGCGCTGACCGGCGGGGTCGAAGGCAAAGCCGGAGGCGTCGAACGGCGCTGCGGCGGGAGCGGCGTCGCTGATGAGCGAGGTGCAGAAGCGCGCGGCGGAGGGGGAGGCGTGGAGAGCCGCGCGCCGGAGGGTCGCGACGGCGCGGGCGCTGTAGAGCTGCTGAGCGGCGGCCGCGGCAAAGGCGGCGGCGCAGAGGGTCGCGAAGCGTTCGGCCGAGAAGGAGGAGGCGGGGGAGTCGACGCGCGCGGCGTGGACGCGCGCAGCGGCGGCAACGTGGACGAGCGTGGCGTGGACGGGGGACTCGAAGCGGGGCTCGGCGCGCTGGGCGTCGCGGCTTCCAGCGACGTGGCAGCGGCGGAAGCCGTCGCGGACGGCTGCTCCGGCTCACTCCTCATTAAAGGAGAGGTCGCGGCGCGAGGCAGCGCGGGCTCGCTGTCCCAGCCAGAGTCGATGTCGTCTGTCGATGCCGAGCTCGCCGACGGTCCCGGTGCTCCATCACCCATGTCGGATCCTTACCGCAGCTTGGGTACTTGCGGCCGCCCTCTTCTAGCGCTTTTCCTCAAGCATTTCGACCACAGCGCGCACTTTTCCCGCGCCTTCGCCGGCGAGGCAGGGCTGACTATCCGTTTAGCCCACGCTTCTGCGGTGCGCTGAGCTTCGTGCAAATCCGACGCGCGACGCTTGCCTACCGGGGGACCCTTTGCTAGAAGCGCGGTCCCCTTGCTGACCCCGAGCCAACTTCGTTCGGTTCTGCGGGTTTAGCCAGCCGCCCTACTGGCGGCGCGCGGAGCGGCCCCTCGGGCCGTTTGGTTTTTCGGAACCGCCGCGGCCTCCTGGTGCGGATGTCGGGGCGCCGACATTCGACGCTCCGGGGGTCGACGGGTCTCACAAGGAAACTGTCGCTATGATCGCTACTGCTTCGGCTCGTTTTCAACGGATTAGTCCGCGTAAAGCGCGGATGATCATCAACTTCGTGCGAGGCCGCGATGCCTCCGAAGCGCTGCAGCTCCTGGACTTCACGTTCAAGGCCGCTGCCCCCTTCGTGAAGAAGCTCATCGCCAGCGCCGTCGCCAACGCAAAGCAGAAGCGTCCCGACGTTTCCGCGGAGTCGCTGTTCATCAGCAAGTGCGCGGTCGACAAAGGGCCGAACTCGCACCTGCGCCGCTGGCGTCCCCGCGCGCAGGGCCGCGCGACGCAGATTCAAAAGGGCGTCAGCCACATCACCATCGAGCTCGATCAGCGCTGAGCTCGGAGACCGGAACCGACCATGGGACAGAAAACTCACCCTTATGGCTTTCGCCTCGGCGTCATCAAGACGTGGACGAGCAAGTGGTACGAGGATCGCCAGTACCAACAGTGGCTGCACGAGGACATCAGCATCAAGCGCGCGGTAAAGGACTACCTCTACAACGCGAACGTCGCGAGCGTCGAGGTCGAGCGCGCAGCGAACAAGGCGAAGGTCATCGTCTACACGGCCCGCCCGGGTATGGTGATCGGTAAGGGCGGCAAGGGCATCGAGATCCTCAAGACAGGCAACCTCGACTCGGCGCAGAAGGGCGAAGCGCGCTTCCCCGGCGTGCAGTCCTTCACGCAGAACGAGGTGTTCATCGACGTCCAGGAAGTGCGCAAGGCCGAGACCAACGCGCAGCTCGTGGCCGAGAACATCGCCACCCAGCTCGAGCGCCGCATCGCCTTCCGCCGCGCGATGAAGAAGGCGCTCACCACGGCCATGAAGTTCGGCGCCAAGGGCGTGCGCATCCGCTGCGCCGGCCGCCTCGGCGGCGCCGAAATGGGCCGCGTCGAAACCTACCGTGAAGGCCGCGTCCCGCTGCACACGCTGCGCGCGGACGTCGATTTCGGCTTGGCCGAAGCGCGCACCACCTACGGCGTCATCGGCGTCAAGGTGTGGATCTTCAAGGGCGAAGTGCTGCAGCGCAAAGCGCGCCGCATCCCGGAGTGAGCCATGTCGCAGCTATCTCCCAAACGCACCAAATTCAGAAAACAACAGAAGGGCAAGAATCGCGGCATCGCCTGGCGCGGCTCGGACGTGTCCTTCGGTGACTTCGCGCTGCAGGCGGTCGAGCACTGCCACATCACCTCGCGTCAGATCGAAGCCGGTCGTATGGCGATTCAGCGCCACGTGAAGCGCGCCGGCAAGCTCTGGATCCGCATCTTCCCGGACAAGCCCGTCACCAAGAAGCCGCTCGAGGTCCGCATGGGTAGCGGCAAGGGCGGCGTCGAGGGCTGGGTGGCCGTGATCAAGCCGGGTCGCGTGCTGTTCGAGATCGCGGGCGTGCCCGAGAAGGACGCGCGCGACGCGTTCCGCCTCGCGGCCTCGAAGCTCCCGATCGAGACCAAGTTCCTCACGCGAGGTGCGCTGTGAAAGCCAAAGATCTGAGAGAGCGTTCGAGCGAGGATCTCGCCACGCTCAAGGCCTCGATGGTGAAGGATCTGTTCTCTTACCGCATGAAGAACTTCACCGATCAGCTGGAAGACACCAGCCTGCTCGGTAAGGCGCGGCGGGACATCGCGCGGATCGACACCATCCTGCGCCAGCGCGAAGCGAGCAAAGGAGCGAAGTCGTGAGTGCCGAGAAAGAGGCGGTCTACCGCCGCAAGCTCATCGGTCGCGTTGCCAGCGACAAGATGGAGAAGACCGTAGTGGTCGAGGTCGTCCGCTTCAAGCGCGACGCCGTGTACCAAAAGTACGTGCGCGTCCGGAAGCGTTACAAGGCCCACGACGAGAAGAACGAATACAAGGTTGGCGACCGCGTCGAGATCATCGAGCACCGCCCGCTGTCACGTCACAAGCGCTGGGCCGTGGTTCGCTTGATCGAGCGTCCCGCCAGCGAGCTGTCGTCCTGAGGGAGCGCACGTCATGATTCAGATGCAGACGTTCCTGGAAGTGGCCGACAACTCCGGCGCCAAGCTGGTGCAATGCATCAAGGTGCTCGGAGGCTCGCGCCGCCGTTACGCAGGGCTCGGCGACGTCATCGTCGTCGCCATCAAAGAGGCGCTGCCGGGCAGCAAGGTGAAGAAGGGCGACACCGCCAAGGCCGTCGTCGTTCGCACCAAGCGCGAGTACCGTCGCCCCGACGGCAGCTACATCAAGTTCGACGACAACAGCGCCGTGCTGATCAACGCCCAGCAAGAGCCGGTCGGCACCCGCATCTTTGGGCCCGTCGCGCGCGAGCTGCGCGCCAAGCGCTTCATGAAGATCATCTCGCTGGCTCCGGAGGTGCTGTGATGCGCCGGCTTCGTACTGGAGATCAGGTCGTCGTCATCAGCGGCGAGGACAAGGGCAAGCGCGGCAAGGTCACGCGCGTGCTGGCTGACCGCGGCCTCGTCGTGGTCGAGGGCGTTAACAGCGTGAAGCGCCACATCAAGCAGACGGCGCAGCGTCCGGGCGGCATCCTCGAGGTCGAGGCGCCGATCGCCCAGAGCAAAGTGATGTTGGTCGATCCGCAGAGCGGTAAGCCGACGCGGGTCAAGTTCAAGGTCGAAGATGGCAAGAAGTCGCGCGTCGCCAAGACGGGCGCGGCCATCCTCGTCGAGGAGCGGTGAGCGCAATGGCTGACGACGTAGTCGAGCCTCGCCTGCGCGAGCGGTACAAAAAAGAGATCGTCCCGGGTCTGATGAAGCGCTTCGGGTACAAGAACCCGATGCAGGTTCCGCGGCTGCAGACCATCGTGATCAACATGGGTCTCGGTGAAGCCGTCGGTAACCCCAAGCTCATCGACGCGGCGGTCGCCGAGGTGCGCTCCATCAGCGGTCAGAAGCCGGTGGTGACGCGCGCCAAGAAGTCGATCGCGACCTTCAAGCTGCGCGAAGGGATGCCCATCGGCGTCAAGGTCACGCTGCGCCGCGAGCGCATGTGGGAGTTCTTGGACCGCCTGGTGACCCTGGCGTTGCCGCGCGTCCGTGACTTCCGCGGCGTCAGCCCGCGCGGCTTCGACGGCGCTGGTAACTACACGCTGGGTCTACGTGAGCAGATCGTTTTCCCCGAGATCGATTTCGACAAGGTCGAGAAGGTCAAGGGCATGAACATTACGTTCGTAACTACGGCCGAGACCGACGAGGAAGCCAAAGAGCTCCTCGGGTCCTTGGGCATGCCGTTCAGGAGCTAGGCAGATGGCACGCGCTAGTCAGTGGGCGAAGTTGAACCGTCCCGCAAAATTCTCGACCCGAGTCGTGAACCGTTGCCGCACTTGCGGCCGTTCGCGCGCCTTCTACCGCGATTTCGGCCTGTGCCGCTTGTGCCTGCGCGGAATGGCGCTGCGCGGTGAGCTGCCGGGCGTCACGAAAGCGAGCTGGTGATGGCGACCGTCAACGATCCCGTCTCCGACATGCTGGCCCGTATCCGCAACGCGGCGCTGGCGCGTCACGAGCTCACGCGGCTCCCCGCCAGCAACCTGAAGCGCTCGATCGCGGAGATCCTCAAGTCAGAGGGTTACGTGGCCGATGTCCGGCAAGAGGAGTGGGGGCCGAAGAAGCACAACACGCTCACCATCGTGCTCAAGTACGGCAACGATCGGCAGAGCGCGTTCCAGGGGCTCCGGCGCGTCTCGCGTCCGGGCCGTCGCGTCTACGTGCGGCACGATCAGATCCCGCGCGTGCTGAGCGGTCTCGGTATCTCGATCCTCAGCACTTCGCACGGCTTGATGAGTGACCGCGAGGCTCGCCAGCGCAAGGTCGGCGGCGAGCTCTTGTGTGAGGTGTGGTGATGGCTACCGAGACTCAGGCTGCACAGCCCAAGCGCCAGTCGCGCGTCGGTAAGCGCCCAGTGATGCTGCCGAAGGGCGTCACGGTCAACCTGGCCGGAGGGCGAGTCGACATTCAGGGTCCGAAGGGCAAACTCTCGTTCGAGATGCCGCCGAACGTGATCTGTAAGCAGGAGCCGGGGCAGCTCTCGTTCGAGAGCTCGTCGCCCGGTCGCGACGGCGCCCGTCTGCAGGGCCTGGCGCGCGCGCTGTTGGCGAGCCGCGTCAAGGGCGCCGCGGAAGGCTATGAGCGTCAGCTCGAGCTCGTCGGCACCGGCTATCGCTGCGAGGTGAAGGGTCAGACCGTCACGCTGACGCTCGGCTTCTCCCACCCGACGCAGATTCAGCTGCCTCCGGGCGTCACTGGCAATGTGCCGGCGGACTCCAAGGGCACCATGCTCGTGCTCAGCTCCCCCGACAAAGCGGTGCTGGGCCAAATCGCGGCGACCATCCGCGATCTGCGCCCGCCAGAGCCGTACGGTGGCAAGGGCATCCGCTATCGCGGCGAGCAGATCCGACGTAAGGCCGGTAAGGCGGCCAAGGGCAAGACCAAGTAACCGCGGGAACTACCATGGCAGCCAAGCTCACGGGTCGAGAGCGCCGCAAGCTCCGAATTCGCAATCGCATCACCGGTACCGAGGAACGCCCGCGTCTGTCCGTGTTCCGTTCGGGTCAACACATCTACGCCCAGGTCGTGCGCGACGTGGACGGCCAGACCCTCGCCGCGGCCTCCACGCTGTCGCGCGATCTCAAGGGCACCCTCGCCGAAGACAACAAGAGCGACGCGGCCAAGAAGGTCGGCGCGCTGATCGCCAAGATGTGCTTGGCGAAGAACATCGAAAAAGTGGTGTTCGACCGCAACGGATACCTCTATCACGGCCGGGTCAAGGCCCTCGCCGAGGCCGCCCGCGAAGCCGGGCTCAAGTTCTGAACGGGGCAACGACGATGGCTATCGAACAAATCGACGACGAGAAGCTCAAAGAGCGCGTCATCCACATCAACCGCGTGGCCAAGGTCGTCAAGGGCGGCCGGCGCTTCAGCTTCTCGGCGCTCGTGGTGGTCGGCGACGAGGCCGGGCACGTCGGTGTCGGTCTCGGCAAAGCCAACGAGGTGCCCGAGGCGATCCGCAAGGGCAACGATCAGGCCCGCAAGAACATGTTCAAGGTGCCGATGGTCGCGGCCACGGTCCCCCACGACGTCATCGGCGAGTTCGGCGCGGGCCGCGTGCTGCTCCGTCCGGCAGCGCCCGGAACGGGCGTTATCGCGGGCGGCGCCGTGCGCGCGGTCGTGGAGTCCGCGGGCATCCACGACATCCTGAGCAAGTGCCTGGGCTCATCGAACAAGTACAACGTCGTCCACGCCACGGTCGCCGCGCTGCGCAAACTGCGCTCGGCGGAGAAGGTGGCGGAGGCGCGCAGCATGCCGATCGAGACCGTCGCCGGCGACTACCCGGTCGCAGCCGCGTCAGCGCAGGCTTCGACGGCCGCTTCCATCGTGGCCAGCAGCCACGCAGCTGGTGGAGGTAACCCATGACCCTCGGTCGTCTCGAGGTCCGTCAGGTGGTGAGTGAGATCGGTCGCCCGCACCCGCAGCGCCGCGTCTTGCGCGGTCTCGGCCTGCGCGGGCCCGGCTCTGTCGTCGTCGTGGACAACACGCCGTCCTTCCGCGGCATGATCAAGAAGATCATCCACCTCGTGAAGGTCGAGGAGAAGAAGTCATGAGCTCGATCCTTTCGCAGCTCAGCCCGCCCGAGGGCGCGCGTCACTCCGAGAAGCGTCTCGGTCGCGGCATCGGCTCTGGGCTCGGCAAGACCTGCGGTCGCGGCCAGAAGGGCCAAAAGGCCCGTCACGGCGGTGATTTCGGTAAGCTGCACTTCCAGGGCGGTCAGACGCCGATGCAGCGTCGCTTGCCGAAGCGCGGCTTCCGCGTGCCCTTCCCGGTCGAGGTGCAGGCCGTCAACGTGGGCGACCTGGAGTCGTTCGACGCTGACAGCACCGTGAACGAGGCCGCGCTGCGCGAGGCTCGGCTGATTCAAGGCCGCGGCGCGCGCATCAAGATCCTCGGCGCCGGTGAGCTCAGCAAGAAGCTCACGGTCGAAGCGCACGCCTTCAGCAAGTCCGCTGTCGAGCAAATCGAGAAGGCGGGCGGCAAGGCCGTCGTGATCGCGGCCGTGCCGGAGAAGAGCGCCGGCGAGTCCAGCGGCGCTGGCGCGTGACGGCGTCGATCCCCAGGCGTTGAAGAGCGATGGCTGTCTTCCAGGGATTTTCCAACATCGGGAAGGTGCCGGAGCTCCGGCAACGCATCCTCTTCACTCTGGGCATCGTAGCGATCTACCGCATCGGCGTGTTCATCACGACGCCGGGCGTGGATCGCTCTGTGATGCGCAACGTCGTGAAGAGCCAGGGCGGCCTGCTCGGCTTCTTCAACTTGTTCTCGGGCGGCGCGCTGCAGAACCTGTCGCTGTTCGCGCTCGGCATCATGCCGTACGTGTCCGCCAGCATCATCTTTCAGCTCCTCGGCCTGGTCAGCAAGCAGGTCGAGGAGATGCGCAAAGAGGGTGAGGCGGGCCGGCGCCGCATCGAGCAGTGGACGCGCTACGCGACGATCCTGCTCAGCATCTTCCAGTCTTTCGGCGTCGCGATGATGCTGGAGGGCATGAACAACTCCGACATGGGTGGCGGCCGCTTCGGCGACGTGGTGGGCACCCCTGGCTGGGGTTTCCGCCTCATGACGGTGATCACGCTGACCACCGGCACTGGCCTCTTGATGTGGCTGGGTGAGCAGGCGACGGAGCGCGGCATCGGCAACGGCATCTCCATCATTATCTTCGCGGGTATCGTGAGCAGCATCCCCGGCGCGCTCACCAACTACTGGCAAGGACACGCCGGAGACATCCAGCCGCTCACCATCACCATTTTGCTCTCCGTGCTGGTGCTCAGCATCGCCATCGTCGTGTTCTTCGAGCGCGCGCATCGCAGGATCCCGATTCAGTACTCGCGCCGCCAAGTGGGCCGGCACGTGTACGGCGCGCAGCGCACGCACCTGCCGCTCAAAGTGAACATGGCCAGCATGATCCCGGCCATCTTCGCTTCGAGCTTGCTGGCCTTCCCGGCCACGCTCGCCAGCTTCAACATCCCGGGCATGCAGCTGCTCGGCGGTGTTTTGAACCGTGGTGACTGGGTATTTCAGACCGTGTTCGCGGGGCTCTGCATCTTCTTCTCCTTCTTCTACACGGCGGTGACGTTCCAGCCGTTGGAGGTGGCGGAGAACTTGAAGAAGCAACAAGCCAACATCCCCGGGATCCGCCCGGGCAAGCAGACGGCCGAGTACATCGACGCCGTGCTCACGCGGCTCACCGTCGCGGGCTCCATCTACGTCGCCACGATTTGCGTGGTGCCCTCGATCATCGCGATGTCGTTCCGCGTGCCGTTTCAGGTCGGCGGCACCAGCCTGATGATCATCGTCGGCGTGGCGCTCGAGACGGTCAATCAGATCGAGGCGCACCTCATCACGCGCAGCTATGAAGGCCTGACAGGGCCGCGCATGACCCGCCTCAGTGGTCGGAGGACGACGTGAGACTGATTCTGCTCGGCGCACCGGCCAGCGGTAAAGGCACTCAGGCCGCGGTGCTCTGTCAGCGCTTCGGCGTGCCGAAGATCTCGACTGGCGACATGCTGCGCGCGGCCATGAAGGCTGGTACGCCGCTCGGCAAGCAGGCCGAGGGCATCATGAAGGCCGGCAAGCTCGTCTCCGACGACATCGTCATCGGGTTGGTAGAGGAGCGCATCGCAGAGCCGGACGCCGCCGCCGGTTTCATCCTGGACGGATTTCCGCGCACGGTGCCCCAAGCCGAGGCTTTGGCGGATCTGCTGGCGAAGAAGTCGACGCCCCTCGACGCCGTCGTGCAAATCGACGTAGCCCGGGAGCTTTTGTTCGAGCGGGCCACCCTGCGCCGCACGGACAAACAGACTGGACAGATATACCACCTGAAGTATAAACCACCCCCCCCGGGCGCCGAGCTCGAACATCGGGCCGACGATCGGGAGGAAACGGTTGGTAGGCGTCTCGATGAGTACGACGCCATGACCGCGGCGCTCCTGCCGTTCTACTCCTCGCTGGGCTTGCTCAAGCGGGTGGACGGAGTCGGCTCTCCCCAGGAGATCACGGAGCGCATCGTGAGCGCGATCGGAAAGTGATGAACGGAGGCTCTCTAACGAGGAAGTGAAACCCGAAGCTGGCGTGATTGAGGAAGTGCTGCCGAGCGCTCTCTTCCGTGTGCGGCTCGACAGCGGGCGCACGGTGAGCGCGGGCGCCGCAACCGAGCTCAGGCACGTCATCGTCAGGCTCCTCGTCGGAGCCCGGGTCCTCGTAGAAATCTCCCGTCACGATCCGAACCGAGGAAAGATCATTCGAAAGTTCTGAGGCAGAGACATGAAGGTCCGACCAAGCGTCAAGAAAATCTGCGACAAGTGCAAGATCGTGAAGCGCACCGGCGTCCTGCGCGTCATCTGCAGCAATCCGCGCCACAAACAACGTCAAGGTTGAACGGTTAGAAGGCAAGCATGGCACGCATCGCTGGCGTCGATCTCCCCCGTAGAAAGCACATCGTTTACGCGCTTCCGTACATCTACGGAATTGGGCCCGCCACCGCGCGGAAGCTCTGCAGCGTCGCGAACATCCCCGAGAACCGTCGCGTCGAAGAGCTCACCGAGGCGGACGTCAAGGCCATCCGCGACGCCATCGAGGCGAACGTCAAGGTCGAGGGCGACGCCCGCCGCGACGTGCAGGCAAACATCAAGCGTCTGATGGACCTCGGTTGCTACCGCGGCCTCCGTCACCGTAAAGGGCTGCCGGTGAACGGCCAGCGCACTCGTACCAACGCGCGCACCCGCAAGGGCCCGCGCAAGAGCATGGGCCGTCGCGCCTAAGCTGCCGCTGAGGAACGGAACGAACCATGGCAACTCCGAAAGCGCGTTCGGCGAAGAAGGTGGCGAAGAAGAACATCTACGCCGGCATCGCCCACATCCAATCGACGTTCAACAACACCATCGTCACCATCACGGACGTGAACGGCGCGACGATCTCGTGGGCCAGCGCCGGCTCGCGCGGCTTCAAGGGTTCGCGCAAGAGCACGCCCTTCGCGGCGCAGCTCGCGGCCGAAGAGGCCGGACGCCGCGCGATGGAGCATGGTGTCCGCTCGGTCGCCGTGTTCGTGCGCGGTCCCGGCGCAGGTCGTGAGAGCGCGCTGCGTGCGCTCCAGCAAGTTGGTTTCAAGGTCACGCTGATCCGCGACGTGACCCCCATCCCGCACAACGGGTGCCGTCCACCCAAGCGGCGTCGCGTGTGACGGAGTAGGAACATGGCTCGCTACATCGGTCCCGTTTGCAAGCTCTGCCGTCGTGAAGGCAACAAGCTCTACCTCAAGGGAGAGCGCTGTTTTACGGACAAGTGCTCCGTCACGCGGCGTCCCTATCCGCCGGGCCAGCACGGCCAGGCCCGCATCAAGCTCAGCGAGTATGGCCTCCGCCTTCGCGAGAAGCAGAAGATGCGCCGGATCTACGGCCTGCTCGAGCAGCAGTTCTCTCGCTACTACACGCAGGCGTCGCACCTGCCCGGCCGCTCCGGTGAGGAGATGCTCGGCCTGATCGAGCGCCGGCTCGACAACGTCGTGCACCGCATGGGCTTCGCCGCGAGCCGCGCTCAGGGCCGCCAGCTCGTGCGCCACAATCACATCCTCGTCAACGGCAAGCGCGTGAACATCCCGAGCTTCCAGGTGAAGCCCGAGGACAAGATCGAGCTCCACGAGAAGAGCAAGAAGATCGCGTTCGTCGCGGCGGCGCTCGCTGCGGCAGAGAACCGCCAGCGCCCGAGCTGGGTCGAGGTCGACAAAGAGAAGTTCAGCGGCACCGTCAAGACGATGCCCGTCCGCGATGAGCTGAACGAGCCCATGGTTCGTGAGCAGCTCGTCGTCGAATACTACTCGCGCTAGCGCGAGTAGTATTCGACTTGCTTTGGTCATCGGGGCGCAGCCCCGCCCCAGGTTTTGGGATCCCAAGCCCCAAAACCGCCGAGGCCTCAGCGTGTGGCCGAGTCCCGGGTTTTTAGTCGGAAGCAGCAGCTACGGGCACCACGCCAAGTGGAGGGTCCCAAGGACCCGAAACGGTACGTCTTAGAAGTTCGTTGAGTCAGTTAGTCAGTCGTCGCTGACGACAACGCGGGCAGGCCGCGGAAGATCCGGGCGGAGCGGGTTCCACCGGATCTTCGGGACGGCCGCGCGAACCCAAGCCCACTCGAGGTAAACGCATGGTCAATCAAATGATGAGTCGGAACTGGCGCGATCTGATCCGCCCGAAGGCGATCCAGCTCGATCTGGAGTCGAACGAGTCGTACGGCAAATTCACCTGCGAGCCCCTCGAGCGCGGTTTCGGTATCACCATCGGCAACTCGCTGCGTCGCGTGCTCCTCGCCTCGCTGCAGGGCGCCGCCATCTCGGCGGTTCGCCTCGAAGGTGCGCTGCACGAGTTCACCACCATCCCCGATGTGGTCGAGGACGTGACCGACATCATCCTCAACCTCAAAGAGGTGGTGTTCAAGGTGGAGTCGCCGCGCACGTACACCGTGCGGCTCGAAAAAGAGGGTCCCGGCCCGGTCGTCGCTGGTGACATCAAGGTCGTCGACGGTCTCACCGTGCTGAACCCCGACCACCCGATCGCGACGCTCGACAAGGCGGGCCCGCTGTCGATGGAGCTCACCGTCAGCGTCGGGCGCGGCTACGTGCCGGCCGAGCGCAACAAGAGCCCGACCATGCCGCTCGGCACCATCCCGATCGACGCGCTGTTCTCGCCGATCCGCAAGGTGAACTACACCGTGCAGAACGCGCGCGTCGGGCAGGTCACCGACTACGACAAGCTCGTGCTCGAGGTGTGGACCAACGGCGCGGTGCGCCCGGTGGACGCGGTGGCCTACGCCGCGAAGATCCTCAAAGAGCAGCTCTCGATCTGGATCAACTTCGAAGAGACCGAAGAGAGCGCCTACCCGACGGCGGGCGGGGACGAGCAGCCGCTCAACGAAAACCTGTTCCGCTCGGTGGACGAGCTCGAGCTCAGCGTTCGCTCCGCCAACTGCTTGCAGAACGCCAACATCACGCTGATCGGTGAGCTCGTGCAGAAGACCGAGCAGGACATGCTCAAGACCAAGAACTTCGGCCGCAAGTCGCTGAAGGAAATCAAAGAGATCCTGGCGACGATGGGCCTCGGTCTCGGAATGAAGTTCGATAGCTGGCCGGCGATGCTCGAACGCTGGAAGCAGCAGCAGCAGCAAGGCTGATCCCATGAGGCACAAAAAAGCAGGCCGCCAATTCGGCCGTAACACGAGTCACCGTCGCGCCATGTTTCGCGCGCTCGCGGCCAATCTGGTCGCGCATGAGCGCATCGAGACCACGGACGCGAAGGCCAAAGAGCTCCGCCGCGTGGCCGAGCGCTTGATCAGCCGCGCCGCGCGGCTCGGTCCCATCGCGTACACGCCCTTCGATCAGCTCAGCCAGGCCGATCGCGCGCGCCGCCAGGCAGCGCAGCAGCGCTTGTCGCAGTTCTTGCGCCGCTTCGCGGTGGTGCAAAAGGACGGCCAAGAGCAGAAGATCGACCTGCTCGAGAAGGTGTTCGTGGACCTGACGATCCGCTTTGCGGGCCGTCCGGGTGGCTACACGCGCATCATCAAGCTCGGCCGTCGCCGCGGTGACAACGCGCCGATGTCGCTGATCGAGTTCGTCGAGGGCAACGCGGTCCCGCCGCGTCGTCCGAGCCAGAAGCGCGCCAAGGAAGAGGGCGCGCAGGCCGAGAGCAAAGAGTAAGCGCCGCAGGGAGCTCCGCGCTCCCTGTGCGGCTCTCCACCGCGCGAGGCGACGTCTCAAAGGAGGCGTCGCCTTCGCCGTTTGTGGCTCCCTCAGCGAGAAGAGCCTGAAATGGCGGCGCCCGCGGGTCGACAGGCGTCACACAGCGGCTTCATCGCTCGCGGGCGTCTTCGGGATCGGCTCATCGCGACGCTTGCGTAACAGCGCGAGGATGGAGCCCAGCGCGATGACCGAGATGACGCCGGCGACGACTTGGCGCGTGCGCTCGGCGCCGGATTTGGCCTTGGGGTGGCGCAGCTCGGACAGTAACGTCTTGGCGCGCGAGTTGTTCGCGTCCAGCGTCAGCGCTTGCTCGACCAGCGCTTGGTCGGCGACGCCGTGCTCCAGGCTGCGCAGCGCGCGCAGCGTCAGCAGCTGGCTCTGTATCTTGGAGCGCTGCGCCGGATCGTCGCTCAGCCGCTCGGCGCGCAGCAACGGCACCTCGGCCGCGGCGGGCTGTGAGTCGAAGATGCTGTTCGCGTACTCGAGGTAGCCCGCCGTCAGCTCGGCGCGCTTCTCGAAGCGAGGGTCCTCGGCCAGCACGCGATCGAAGGCCTTCACCATCGCCGCCAGATCGCCCTTGGCGTGAGCGGCGCGGCCCGCCTCGAAGGTGCGGCTGACCTCCAGCGAGCGGGCGCGATCGAACGTCGCGAACAGCTCGCGCGCGGTGCGCTCCCAAGTCCAGTCGCGCGGCGGCTTCTTGCCGACGAGCGATTCGTAGGTGTCCTTCAGCTGCCACATGCCGACCTCGCCGAACAGCGCGATGGCCTGGCGCGCCGCGTCGCGCACGACGGCGCGCTCACTGTTCGCGAACGAAATCACGACGCGCGCTGCGTCCGGATCGCGCAGCCGCCCGTAAGCGCGCAGCACGTCGGCGAGCACTTGCTGATCGCTGACGCGCACCGCTTCCCCCGGCACGGCGCGGCCGAGCATGTCGAGCTGGCGCGCGGCCCAGCGGGAGATCTTCTCCGCCGGGTGGCGCCGCGCTTCGAGCAACGCGGGCACGGCCTTGTCTCCCAGCCGCGCGAGCTCGCGCTGGGTGTGAATGCGTAGGAACTCGCCGAAGCGCACGTACACCGTCAGCAGCGCGCGCACCGCTTCGACAGTGCCGATCTGCGACAGCATGCGGCTCATGCCGATCACGCTCACCAAGTCGGCGTAGGCCTTGTTGCGCGGCCGGCCGCGGCTCACGACCATCGCCAGGTAATCCCCGCTGCCCGCTGCGCGCGCCGTGTCTTCGCTCTCGCGCTCGCTCTCCTTCGCCTCGCGGCGCAGCTCGAGGAAGAGCCGCTTCATCGCCTCCTTGTCGGCGTGATCAGCGATGTAGTCGATGCGAAACGCGATGGCCGGCACCAACCGCGCGTCGACCTCCAAGAGCTCGCGCGCGGCGCCGTCGCGCACGGCGGGGTCGTCGCTCGCGAGCTCCGCGAGGCGGGCGTCGAGCTCGCTGAGCTCCTTCTTCTCGGGCGGCTCGAGCCCGAGCTTCGGGGCGGCGGGTAGCGGCGGCAGCTCTCCCGTCGTCGCTGTCACCGCAGGCGGGTCAGCGGCCGTAGCCAGCGCTACGGGCGAAATGGCCGCGAGCAGCGCCGCGACCCAGACGACGTGGACGGATCTCACCAGGGTTCCGAAGGGGCGGTTTTAGTCCCGGCTGCCGCGTTGGGCACGAATTAGCCGGAACTTTTGATGGCGCTGGAATTTGGTCCGCGGCAGCCGACGGATCAGTCCACGATACGGAAATCCGGAAACTCACCGGTGTAGCTACGCCAACGGGTCTCCACCCGATCGACGCGGGCGGCGCTGGGTCCCTTCTGGGCCCAGCCATAGAGCTCGCGGATGGTGACTTCCTCGCCCTCGGCCACGATTTCCACCGAGCCATCGGGGCGGTTGCGGACCCAGCCGGTGAGGCCTAGCCGACGTGCTTCGCGTTGCGTGGAGGCGCGGAAGAAAACACCTTGCACCCGACCGCGCACGAACAGCTGAACCTGCTTCAGCGCCATACGGCAAGCGTATTTAGCGGGGCCTCAGCAGCGTGGCAACCGTTCGTTCATGTTTCGGCGCGCCGCGTCTGCGTTGCGCGCGTCCTCAGCGAATGAGGGGTTTCCCCTTCGTGCAGAACGCCCCGAGCGGTCCCGCCGCGGCCGATGCCACAGCTTCAGCAAAGTCAAGACTATCCGACTCGGGCTGCACGAGGTCATGCGGGCGAGCCGCAGAGAGCCGGTGGGCGTCGCGGCCATTGCCGTCGCTCACCGCAACTTTTTCGTGGCGGGGCTCCGGGTGTGAAAGTCAGCCGAAACGTGGTTCCCGGCCGGATCGAGCCGATAGCGCCGTCCGGCTCGTGGTGATGGATCCGCGTGGGGGTTTCATGTTGGGATGAAAGCGTGAGTTTCGAGCCGACCACGCTGCGCAACAGCACGGATCGGCGCATCGAGGAGCTCCAAGATGCGCTCGAGCGGGAGCAGCGCATCTCCGCGGCGCTGCGCGAGGTCGGCATCGCGCTCGGCAGCACGCTGGATCTCGACGACTTGCTCGAGCTCATCCTCGAGAAGCTGACCGTGCTGGTGGAGGCGGACCGCTCGACGCTGTACCTGTTGGACGAGAGTCGTCGTGAGCTCGTGAGTCGCCTGGTGGTCGGCGGGGAAGTGCGCTCGATCCGTATGAAGGTCGGCCATGGCCTGGCCGGGACCGTGGCGCAGAGCGGGCGCCCCGTTCGCGTGCGGGATGCCTCCAAAGATCCGCGTTACGAGCGTGACTGGGATCTGCTCACCGGTTACCGCACGACCAGCATGCTGGCCGCGCCGCTCAAGAACCACCTGGGCCGCACCATCGGCGTGATTCAGGTGCTCAACAAGAAGACGGCGGATGAGTTCAGCGACGTCGACGAGGCGATCCTGTCTGCGCTGAGCACGCAAGCGGCGGTGGCGATCGACAACTCGCGCTTGTTCCTGTCGTTGATTCAGAAGAACAAGCAGCTCTCGGACGCCACCGACCAGCTCGAGCGTCGCGTGCGCGACTTGTCGTTGCTGTTCGAGCTGGAGCGCGCCACCGCGCGCGCGACCAAGCTCGATGATCTGGTGCTCGCCGCGCTGGAGCGCGTGACGCTCGCCTGCGAGGCGCGCGCCGGGGCGCTGCTGTTGTCCACCGAGGATACGGGCGATCTGGTGGCGCACATCTACGATCGCGAGCGCCCCGGGGAGCTGCTACGGACCGGGCTCAAGGCGGGTGAGGGATTTTTGGGCCAAGCGCTCGCTAGCGGCGAAGAAATCGTGGTCACCGACGCGAGCTCCGACCCGCGCTTCAACCCGCGCGTGGAGGGCCGGCTCGGCTTCGACGTGGTGACGGTGCTCGCCGCGCCGCTCGACGCTGAAGCGGGCTCCATCGGCGCGTTGGCGCTGTTCAACCCCAGCGGCGCACGTCCCTTCGACGACGACGATCTCTCTATTTTACGGCTGGTGGCGGCCAACGTCTCGACGGCGGTGCGGCTGTTCAACGCGAACTCCGCGCGCGAACGGGAAGAGCGCCTGACCTCGATCGGCCGCCTGCTCTCGCAGGTGATTCACGATTTCAAATCGCCGATGACCGTCATCAGCGGCTCCGCGCAGCTGATGGCCGAGACCGACGATCGCAAGAAGCGACTGGAGTACGCCGAGGAGATCCTGAAGCAGTTCGACGTGCTGAACGCGATGCAGCGCGAGGTGCTCGAGTTCGCGCGCGGCGAGCGCACCATCTTCGTGCGCCGCGTGCACCTGAAGAAGTTTCTCGGCGAGCTCGGCCGCCAGATCAAGCTCGAGCTCGACGGCAAGCCGATCGAGGTCGAGATCGACGTCGACTCCAAGCTGGTGGCGCGCTTCGACGAGGCGCGGGTGGCTCGCGCGATTCACAACCTAGCCCGCAACGCCATCGAGGCCATGGGCGAGCGCGGCGGCAAGCTCGCCATCCGGGCCAAGACTGAGCGCTCGGATCTGTTGATCTCCGTGTCCGACACGGGCCCCGGCGTGCCGCCGGAAATCCAGAGCCGCTTGTTTCAGTCCTTCGTGACCGCGGGCAAGAAGAACGGCACCGGGCTCGGCCTGGCCATTGTAAAGAAGATCGTCGAAGAGCACGCCGGCGAGGTCAGCTTCCGCTCCACGAACCGCGGCGCCACCTTCAAGCTCAGGCTGCCGCAAACGCAGCATCCCGCCTCGCGACCCGCGCCAGAGCGGCGCCCGCTGCCGCCCCGGCGTCGGAGCACGCCGCCGCCCAGCAAGCAAACCGGCGCGCTCAAGAGCTCGCCACCTCCCCGCAAGAGCACTCCACCGCCGAAGTCGGAATGAGCGATGCGTGAACGCCGCGCCCTGAAGCTGCTCGAGCAACGCCGCGCGGAGCTCGAGAACTGCGCGTTCTGTCCCAAGCTCTCGCGCGTCGCGTGTCCGGTCTCCGACGCGGAGCCGAGTGAGACGCTGACGCCTTGGGGAAAAATGGGCTCGGTGTACGCCGTCGCGCTCGGGGACGCGCCGCCATCGCCTGCGTTCGCGGCTCCGGCTTGGGCGTGCACCGGGTGCTTTGCGTGTCGTGAGCGCTGCGAGCAGCGAAACTCCGTGGCGGAGACGCTGTTCGAGGCGCGCGCCCCGTTCAGCGCCATGGGCGTGGATCCGCCCGCCTCTGCGCGGGTGCGCGAGCGCTTCACGGCGCGGCAAGCGCGGCTGCGCGCGAGCGTCGCGGCCGCGCGCGCCGCGAGCCCCGGACACGACGCTCGCGCCGATACGGCGCTGCTCGTAGGTTGTGAGTACGCGCTGCGGCTGCCCAGTGAGCTCGATGACGCGCTCCTCGCGGCTCGCTCGTTGTTCGGCAGCTTTCGACTGTTGCAGAGCTGCTGCGGCTACCCGCTCGACGCCGCCGGCGATGCGGACGGCGCGCGCCGCGCGCGCGAGGAGCTCGGCCGCGAGCTCGATGGCGCGAAGCAGCTCGTCGCCGTGGACGCCGGCTGCGCCTTCACTTTGCGTCACTTGCACGCGGTGCCGTTCGCGCGCGCCGCGCACGAGCGCTTGCTCGGCAGCGTGCCGCGTGCTCGCGGCGCGAGCGCCGGGGTCGTTCGCTACCATGATCCCTGCTTGCTCGGCCGCGGGCTCGGCGAGTACGAGCGTCCGCGCGAGCTCATCACATGGCTCTACGGTGAGCCGCCCGCCGAGTTCAGGCGCCAGCGCAAAGAGGGACGTTGCTCGGGCGGCGGTGGTTTGCTGCCCGCGACGCGCCCGGAGAACGCGCGACTCATCGCCGAGGATCGCGTGCGCGAGCACGAGCAGCTCGGTGGCGGCACCATCGTCACCGCCTGCGCTCGCTCGCTGCGCCAATTCAGAGCGGCCGGCGCGACGTCGCTCGATCTCACCACCATCGTGCGGCGCCTGGCGGCCGGGCGCCGCTGAGCCGCGCTCAGCGGCCTGCGCCCACCGCTTCCATCACGCGAAAGTACACGTCGATGTTCTCGTGCGTGCCGCCGAAGCCGCGGTGCACGCGCTCTTCATAGGCGTACGCGGACACGGGCACGTCTGCTGCACCGTGCGGCGCGGCGCCCGACGTTATTCCCGCTTGGCCGCGCAGGAACATGCCCCCGGCTTGGTCCCAAGCCCCGAGCCCGTCCGGTCCCGGAAACGGTCGCGTCAGCCAGCGCTCATAGCGGTCGGCGCTCGCGCCGTAGCCGACCAGGATCTTGCCGTCGACGTTGAACGTCGCGGGGTAGCCGTCCGGCAGAATTTCGTACTTCGGAAAGCCAGCCCCGTTGAAGTTCGTGCCGATCACCTTCTGGCGCTCGGGCTGCACGTACGGCGCGACCACCGCCGCGTCCGAGGGCAGGGAGCTCAGATAGTCCAGGCTGCCGCTGGTCGAGCCGGTGACCGGGTTACGCAGCGCGCCCATGGGATCGAAGCCGGCGCACTCGTGATCGGCGAGCACCAGCACCAACGTTTGCTGATCGGCTTCTGCGAAACGTTTGGCGACGCCCACCGCGCGATCGAACTCCAGCGCGTCCGCGATGGCGCGGTCCGCGTCGTGCGCGTGCTCTTGCTTGTCGATCGAGGCGGCCTCGATCAGCAGCACGAACCCGGCTTCGTTACGGCTCAGGACCTTGAGCGCCGCCGCCGCCATTTCGTCGAGCATCGGCTGATCCGTGAAGCCGTCGTTCACGACCGCGTACGGGCTCTTCGGCGGGCTGAACGAGTTGGCAAACTCGAGCGCGCCATCGACTGGCGCTTGCCGGCGGTGCGCGATCTTGTCGAGCGCTACGTTCATGTGCGCGAGATGAAACAGGCCCAGCAACTTCTGCGGCGGCTCGCCAGCCGTAGCCAGCGCGAGCGAGGTGGCGTCCGAGACGTACGTAAAGCCAGCGCTCGTGAAATCGGCGAGCAGATCGCGCTCCGGATCCGGGCGCCCCGCGGCGCTCGCCGGCAAGCTCCACGCTGACACTAGGTCCGCTGGCAACGGACCGTAGTCCGTCGCTGGTGACCGCGTCGAGCCCAGCTGACTCGAAGGCAAGAACCACCTGCGACCGCCGCCCATCAGCACGGCGAGCCCATTGCCGAAGCTGCCGCTCGCGTGGGCGTCCGACTCATCCAGGAATTGATCGCAGATGCCGGTCCCGGCGTTGCGATCCCCGGTGTGGACCGCCATCGCTCCCGGTGTCGCGTCCTCCACGTCTGCGGTGGTGACGATGCCGGTCAGCTTGCCCTGCGTGCGGTGCAGGTACTCCGCCATGGTCTCGACGCGCGGCTGATAGAAAGGGCTGATCACCCGCGCCGGGAACACGCCTTCTTGGTTGTTGTTGTTGTGCGTGCCCGTCGTGTACGCCGAGAAGCCCGGTGACGAGTCGGTGACGTAGTTGTCTAGCGAGTGCGTGGTGACCATGCCCGTGGTGGGAAAGCGGTCCATCTCCAACCAGCCGCGCGTGCTGCCGCGCGCGACCCCGAAGCGCGCGACGCGCGCGGCGGTGCGCACGCCGATGCCCATGCCGTCGCCGAGCAGCAAAATGACGTTCTTCACGCGCTGCGCGCCGGTCAGCTGCTCGAGCTTCTCGATCACGAAGTAGCTCTTGATCCGCTTGGTCCCCTGGGAGCTCGTGAACGTCGCGTTCAGCTCGTGCACGCCGACGCGCTGACTGGAGTAGCCGCGCAGGTTGAAGCCGCCCCAGTCCGGACTGCTGATGCCGTCCGTGGTGTTGGGGTCACCTGGGCCCGAGCTGAAGGCAACCGGCTCGCCGTCAATTTCGAGGCTCGCCTGAAAGCCGTACTCGGGCCCAGTCCCGCTGCCCTCCACGCGAATATCGAAGCGGGCTCCTTTGATGAAGCGGGCGCCATGCGGTGGCCACACATTGACGGTGGGCCCTCCGGTCGCCGGTTCGATCACGGGATCGTCCGGCAACGGGGCTTGCCGCTCCGGAGACACCGGCGCGGGCGTACGCTGGACGTGGGGATTCTGAGAAGCCCCTGCGCGCTGCGAGTGCGTGTCGAGCATGCAGGCGGCGCTCGCGAAGGACGCGGCCAGCACCAGCAGCGTGCTGCTGCGCCCGATCATGGCTGCACCCTACCGCGGTGAGCTTTTGCGCGCGGGGCTTTGAGCGTCGAGCGCCTCCTGGCAAATCTGAGATCGCTGGGTCGCTCGAGGCGCAGCCGAATCGAAGTTATTTCGCCGTTCACTTCGCGATTGCCGAGCTCGAGCACGCCGGTCACCTGGAGCGCGCCAGGCACGTACGCCACTTCTTTCCCCTCGGCTTGTTTGGGCAGCACGAGAACGGCGGTTGGCGGTACTCCGCCTCGCCCGGCGCCCGACTCATCGCTCGCGGCGGGATACGGCGCGAGATAGAAGCCGCCCCGCACCGGGCTCTCCATCAGCACCATGAAGCCGAGCAAAGTCACGCGCTTGCCCTCGAGCGCGAGGAGCTTCGGGGTAAACTCCGGGGCTTTGGGCCCGAAGCGATAGAGCTCCGTGAAGTCGATGCTAGCGACGGACTGCTTCGCCGGCGGTCGCGCCGGCACCAGGCGCAGCACGCGAGCGCTCGCCGCCCGCGGCCGCGCTTGCGCGGATTGGCTCAGCGCCACCAAAGCGAGCGTCGCGCAAGCGCTCGCTCGCAACCATCTGCGCATACCCATAGCTGTTTCTTCCCGCTCCCGGTCCAAAAAGGGAGCGGCAAGGACTGTACAGTAGGCGCGGCGGGCCCGCATAGCGGGGCGGGACCGGATAGCGCGGCGGGCCGCCGATAAATCGCGGCTCCGTCTGCGCCGCGCGCCGCGGGCGCGAGCACGCTGGCCCGCGCGGCGTTAACATCGCGGTCGATGCGCCCAGTCGCTGAGCTAGCACCGGACAGCGGGCGCGACAGCGCTCGTACCGCGGAACGGCCGTCGCGCCCGATGCGACCCCTGAGCCACTCTGCGCCCGTGCTCGAGCTCGAGCCGAGCCGCGCCCGCCGCAGCGTGGTCACGCGCGTGACGTGGTCGTACGCCTTCGTGGTGTTGGTGTTCGCGCTGGTCGCCGGCTGGAGCGCGCTCGCGCTGCGCCGCGCCGCCGAGGACGCGGCCTTGATGCGCAGCGGTTACTACCCGCTCGCGTTGACCGTGCGGGATCTCGCCGCCAAGCAGGACACCTACAACTCGCAGCTGAACCACATCACGGCGGCGCGCAACCCGGCGGACCTGCGCGTGTGGTTCGACTTCGCGATCAAGATCGGGCGCCCAAAGTCTTACGGCCAAGTGCGCGCGGCGATCGCGCGCGCGTTCCTCGACAGCGGCGAAGGCGGCGGTGAGCGCGTCGCGCGCGTGCTGCTCGAGCAGGTCTCGCACATCGAGCAGCTCTTTTCCGGGGACGCCGAGCGCCTGGCGAAGCTGTTCGAGGCACTGGAGCGCGGCGACGAAGCCGGCGCCGAGCGTCTGCGCGACGAGCTCGTCACGCGCGGGTCACAAGGCTCGTTGCTGCTCGCCACGCTGCAAGAGAACGTAGAGCACGAGGTCGATCGTCTGCTCGACCAATCGCGCGGCCGCGAGCGGCTCGCGCTGCAGCTGCTCGTCGTGCTCTCGCTGTCCAGCGTGCTGGTCGGGCTGGGCATGGTGCTGTACGCGCGGCGCGTGCTCACGCCGCTCGGCATGGTCACCGAGCGCGCGAAGGCGGTGGCGCGCGGTGACTTGCGGCCGCGCCCGGCGATCGCGTCGCCCGACGAAATTGGCGAACTCTCCGCGACCTTCGAGGCCATGGTCGCGGCCATCGCCTCGGCCAACGAGCGCCTCGTGGCCAGCGAGCGCTTGGCGACGATCGGAAAAATGGCCGCGCACGTGACGCACGAGATCAGAAACCCGCTGTCATCCATCGCGCTGAACCTCGAGATGCTCGATGAAGAGCTGGCCGCCAACGCCGGCGAATCGAAGGCGCTGCTGCGCGCGATCGGCGGCGAGGTGGAGCGGCTCAACTCGCTCAGCCAACAATATTTGTCGTTCGCGCGCCAAACACCGAGCGGGTTGAGCGAGGAGGACCTGGCGGAGGTGGTGCGCGAAGCCTCGGCCTTCTTGCAGCGTGAGCTGGAGAAGAGCGGCGTGCGGCTCGAGCTGCGCATCGAAGCCGGGCTGGGGCCGGTGCCCATCGACGAGGGGCAGATCAAGCAGGCGTTGTTCAATCTTTTGCGTAACGCGCGCGACGCCATGCCGCACGGCGGCGTCATCACCGTCTCGGTGCGAGCGAGCGCGGAGGGCGGCGCCGAGATCGCGATCGAAGACGAGGGCAGCGGCATCGACGCGGCCACCAAGGCGCGGCTCTTCGAGCCGTTCTTCACCACCAAACGTCACGGCACCGGGCTCGGTCTGGCCATCACGCGGCAAATGGTGGAGGCGCACGGCGGCAGCATCGAGTTCGGCGAGCGCGAGCCGCGCGGCACCATCGTGACGATTCGCTTCCCAGGCCCAGCAGCGAGAGCGCCGGCGCCGGGCGCTGATTCGTAGCGGTCTCCCCGCTGAGCCAGGCCGTGCCCTGTGCTACGCTCCGGCTCGAGATGAGCTCTTCACCGTCACGCAGCGACGACTCGACGGTTCATCCCGAGGAGGTGAGCGCACTGCCTTCGCTGTCACTTGTCCTGGCGAGCTCCAATCATGGCAAGCTGAGCGAGCTTCGGGCATTACTCGCCGACTTGCCCGTGCAGCTCCTCTCCGCGCGGGAGGCGCTCGGTGCGCCGCTCGAGGTGCCCGAAGACGGCGCCACCTTCGAGGAAAACGCGCTGATCAAAGCGCGCGCTATTTCGCGCGCGACGCGCATGATCGCCATCGCCGACGATAGCGGGCTCGAAGTGGCCGCGCTCGGCGGACGGCCGGGCGTGCGCTCTGCGCGCTTCGCTCACGAGCGAGCGACGGACGCCGAGAACAACGCGGCGCTGCTGCGCGCGCTGGATGAAGTCGAAGAGGGGCAGCGCTGCGCGAGCTTCCGCTGCGTGCTGGCCGTGGTGAGCCCTTGGGACGACAGCGAACGCACCGTCGCTGGCAGCTGCAGCGGCAGCATCTTGCGCGCGCCGCGCGGCAGCGGCGGCTTCGGCTACGATCCGTTGTTCGTCGTCGACGGCATGGGCGGGCGCACCATGGCCGAGCTCGGCAGCGACGAGAAGAACGCGGTCAGTCACCGTGGACGCGCGGTGCGCGCCTTGAAGCCGGTGCTGGCAGAGCTCGTAAACCGGCGCTTGGCGGAGGCCGCCGAGATCATCGGTTGAAGTAGCGCGGGCGCTCAGCCGCCCAGCGGATACTTCAGCGTGTCGAGCAGCCAAGTCTTGTTCTTCTTCACCTCTTCGGTGAGGCGCGTCACCAGCCGCTCGCGCTGTTCGTACAAGCGATAGCCAGCTTTCGGCCGCAAGTAACCGCGCGCCTTGGGGTGCTTGGCGAACAACGCTTCCTCTCCCATGCGCTCCGCCCACGTCGCGTAGCGTTGCCGATTCTCGAGCAGCGCGCGCACCACGAACGGCATCAGCATCGAATAGTCCGCCTGCATGCTCTCGGTGGTCTGCGTGTAGTGGTCTTTGTCGACCTTACCCCAGGTGACCGCCTCCGCTGGCGGGCAGCCCGACAGCGAGCCGTCGCTGATCGGCGCGCTGACGATCTGGATATCGAACAGGTAGCCGCGCACGTCCGGCAGACCCAGCACCTGACCCAGCGCGGGCTCCGGCTGCAGGTTGTAGTTCTTGGGGACGCCGCCGCCGAGCACCACCGTGCCGAGCGCCTGCTCTTTGGTATCGAATAGACCCCAGTAGTGATAGGCGCAGGCTTCGAACACCTCGGCGTGCAGGTCCAGATCGAAGCCGTAGCTCGGGATCAACCCCGCCTTCTTCATGGCCCAGAGCTTCATGGAGTTCAGGAACACCGAGCCGTCTCCCGGCGCTCCGACGAACACCGGGATCGCCAGGCGATGACACGCCGCGAGCAAACCCTCCGGCACGGAGTTCTTCTGCTCCTGCGCGGCGTACAGCGCACCCAAGCGATTGCGCAGCTCCGTGCCGGTCATGGTGTGCTGAAAATCCGGCTGGCTCAGCGCCGCGGTGATGAATTTGTCCTGATCCAAGAGCACGTCTTCATCGAACGCCATGTCGGTGACGCGGATCGTCTTCTCGTCGCGCAGCGCGCCGTCGTCGCCGAAGATGGGGACTTCGTGCACGGCTTCACCGTGGCCGTCCAGGCTGCGATGGCCGTCGTGGTAGCAAACCGCGTCGGTGGTGGACAGATAGGCGACCCAGCCCGTCTCGAGCAGCGGAATGAGCCAGGCTTGGTGCTGCCCAGAGACGGTGACGGGGCCGGCCACGGCGAGCGTGAGCGGAACGCCCGAGCCCACCGCGTCGTCCAAGATCTTGTAGAAGCGCCGCAGGTACGCGCCGCCGAACGCCGGCAAGCACGACTCGAACAGCTCGTGCAATGAGCCGACCTCGTCCACGCGTCGCGTGCGCACCAGCCGTCGGCCGCCCGTCGCTGCCTGGTTTGCCGCAGGGCCCGTCTCTTCACAGGGGTGTTTCGCCATGGCGCGCGGACGATGCCGCGGACGACAGCGGCTGGCAAGGCGAGCAGCCAGGTCGCTCCGTCACCGAGCGCCCGCCGCTGTTCGCCGCTCAGTCTGCAGCCAACTCGAAGTGCCCGCCCATGTGCAGCGTGAACCAGCCGTGTCCGTCGAGGTCGTTGCCGCGCAACAAGTCGACGGCTCTACCATCACGGCCGACGAGCTCGACGTCGCCGAACAGGCCCGCTCCGAAGGTCAACATCGGTGACAGCGTGAAGGAACGGCTGAGGCGAACGTCCGCGCCGAAGCCGACGCGCGCGTCCAGGATGCCGTCCGTGAGCTCGAGCGTCGTGCCGTCGCCGAATTTCGCGCGCGCGCGCCGGTACCCCAGCGTGAGCTCCGTCACGAATCCGACGCGATCCGGGTTCGTGCTGGCGCGCAGCCCGAGCCCCCAATAGTCGCTGTCACCGCCGTCGAACGTGCCATGTGAGCCGAGTCGCCCCGCGTCACCGCGCCCGGCTCCCAGCTGCGCGCGCTCCCACAGCACGAACACCGTATAGTAGCGCGCGACGCGCACGCCGACGTCGGCCTCGAGCAGCGGCCCTCCGCTCAGATAGTCGCGCATCGGGACAGTCTCTTGCAGCAGGTAGCCGTCCGCCGCGCTGTTCTGCACATAAATGCCGCCGAAGGGAGAGAACCAGCCGACGCGCGCGCCAAGCCAAACCGAGCTCCGCGGCGCGCGATGATGGATTCGCGGCGGCGGTGGTGGCTCCCACACCATCATGCGTCGTTCATAGTGGCGGCGCGTGTGGCTGCGCGCGCGACGGGGTGGTGGTGCGGGAGGTGGCTCGCTGGGCTCCTCGACCACGTCGCCTTCACCGTCGTCGTCGAGCTCTTCCGACGTCTGTCCGAGCGCCGGCGCGGTGACCGCGCACAGCGCGAGCGCAAGCAGCCAAGGCTTCATGCGGCCAACTTTAGCAAGTAGCGTGCTTTTCGCGGCTCGCGCGGATCCAAATCAGGCAGCGCAGCGCGCGCATTGACCCCCCTCGGGGTCACGTGCTAATGCCCGCCGCGCCCGCGAGGAATGTGCAGCAATACTGGAAAGGTCTCGGCGGCCCCGGCACACTCGGCATCGAAATCGTGCTCAGCATTGCGGCCGGTCTTCTGGGTGGCTCGTGGCTGGACAAAAAGTTCGGTACCGAACCCTGGCTGACGGGAATCGGCCTCGCTTACGGTATTGCAGCCGCGTCGCGCGCCATCTATCGGGCGCTTAAAGATTCACGACGAGAGCTCGAAGAGATCGAACGCAAGGAACGAGAGGAACGCGAGAAGTTTGGCGACGATGACCGACGCGAGCAATGAACCCGGCAATATCGCGCACGCCCTGTGGGCGGTGGCGATAGCGGGAGCCGTGTTGGCGCTCGGCGCATGGCAGCTGTTCGGCACGCGCGGGATGCTCAGCGCGGCGCTCGGCGCCGCGCTCGCCGTCGCGAACCTGTGGGCCATCGGCAAGCTCGTGCGCGGATTCCTCGGCGGCGGAGGGCGCCGCGGTGCCTCATGGGGCCCGCTCGGCATGCTCAAGCTCGGCGCGCTGTTCGTGTTGCTCGGGCTCATCGTCAAGCGCGGCTGGGCCGACGTGCTGCCGCTCGCTTTTGGTTACGCCGCGCTGCCGCTCGGCATCGTGATCGCTCAACTCTTTCCAGGCTCCACCGCACGCGGAGAAAACTGAGTCCATGCCCGAACATTCGACGTGGCTGACGGTACTTCTTGGTTACATGCGCGAGACGCTCGAGCAGAACGCCGAGGCGCTCGGCGATAGCGTGGTCGGCGGTCATCCGCCGAGCTGGCGCAGCTTCGAGCCGGCGGCGGCTGCTCTGCTCGTCGCCTTGATCATCCTCGTCATCGCGGCGCGCGTTCGTTCGCGCCTCGACCGCGTCGAAGAAGCGGTGATCCCCGAAGAGCGCCTCACTCTGCGCACCTTCATTGAGACGTTCCTCGCGTACTTCTACGACTTGGCGAAGAGCGTGATGGGGCCCGAGCGAGCCAAGCGCTATTTCCCGCTGGTCGGCACCGCCGCCACGTTCGTCTTCTTCGCGAACGCGCTCGCGCTGGTGCCGGGCATGCCCGTCGCCACGAGCCATCTCAGCATCACGCTGGGCAGCGCGCTCGTGGTGTTCGTGCTGTTCAACGCGTACGGCCTGATGTCTCAGGGTGGAGCGTACATCAAACATCTCGCCGGTCCGGTGTGGTGGCTCGCGCCATTGCTGTTCCCGCTCGAGGTGATTTCGCTGTGCATCCGGCCCGTCACCCTGGCCGTCCGCCTCATGGTCAATATGGCGGCCGACCACGTTATGCTCGGGCTGTTCCTGGGGCTCGCGGCGCTGTTCTTGCCGATCCCCGTCATGCTGCTCGGCTGTCTGGTGGTGGTTGTACAGACGCTCGTGTTCACGCTGCTGACCTGCATTTACATCGCTCTTGCCACCGAGGACGCACACGCAGATCACGCGCATTGAGCGCGCGCTCGGCTCACCGCGCGCTCGATGACGAAAGCGGTGGTGATCGCGCCCGAAACGAACTAAGAGCCGAGTCGCAAACTTCCCCCCTGGCTGCCGCGAACCGGCGCAGGGTTTGCCGCGAGGAGTGTCCGAGATCCTCGAGCGGCTGCTGAAAGATAAGGAGAGATGATCATGTCCAAGAAGAAGCTCGCACTCGCCACGATTGCAATGAGCACGTTGGCGTCCTCCACGGCCTTCGCTCAGGAGGGAGCGGCTGCAACGGGCGGTGGCTCCGGAGGCCAGGCGATGGCCGCGCTGGGTGCTGCGCTCGCCATCGGCATGGCGGTGCTTGGTGGCGGGCTCGGTCAGGGCCGCGCTGCTGCGGCCGCGCTCGAGGGCATCAGCCGCAACCCGGGTGCCGCTCCGCGCATCCAGACCCCGATGATCCTGGGTCTCGCGCTGATCGAGTCGCTCGTTCTGTTCGCGTTCCTCATCGCGTTCCAGCTCCAGTCCAAAGTCTGAGCTTCGGACTTTTCAGCGGGTGCGAATGCGGATGAGGGTGCCCGGCTCGCGCGGTGTCGGCAATACCGCCGACCATCCTGGCGCGAGCCGTGGCCCGGCGAAGTGGAAGAGGTACTCCGCGTCCTTCGGTGCCAAGTTGATGCAACCATGGCTCCTCACTTCGCCGAAGCGTTGGTGCCAGAACGTGCCGTGAAGGCCGTAGCCGCGCCGAAAGAACATCACCCAGGGTACGGCTTCGATCGCGTAGTTCTCGCGCGCTGCGGCGTCGTCGACGTTATCCATGTCGCTCCTCCGCAGCTTGACCCAGACGCGAAACGTGCCGCTCGGGGTCGCTGTCTCGCTCCCGGGCGCTCCGCGCCCGCTCGAGACGAGCGTAGCGAACACGGGCGTTTCGCCACGATAGGCGACGAGTGTTTGTCGGCTGAGATCGACGTCCAGCCAGCGTTCGCCGGGTAGCGCTTCCGGCGGTGGCGCGCTGAGCAGCGGCGCGCGCACGTCCGCAGCGCGCAGCCAGGTGTTGCTCGCGACGCGGACGTATTCCTCGCCGCCCGCCCGGCGGCGCTCCTCGATGTCGAGCGTCGTCAAGCGGGGTAGCGTACTTGCGGGACGCAGCGGGCGCTGTGGCGCGGCGAACACCGTGGCTCTTTCGCGCACGACCCAGGCCAGCCCAGGGCTGAACGTCGTGCCGTGAAACGCCACCGGCTGCGCTTCGACGAGGTCGCGCAACGGCACCCAGAAGCCGTGGCTCGTGAGCGCGAACGCCTCGCCCGGCGATTTATCGGCGATACGCTGCGCCGCCACGGCGAAGCCCGGCTGGAGCTGCGTCGCAGGCACGCCCTCCTCCGCCGTCTCGAGCGCGTCGTAGCCGAAGGAGCCGTCGGCTCGTACGAAGAAGTAGCGATACGGCAAGCCGTTCGCGCTCGCCGGAGGCGCCGTGCTCGCGGGCAACGCCGACGGCTCGGCGGCGTCTTCGCACACGAAAGCGTTCGCGCCCACGAGCCACCAGCGCCCGCGACATCCCGGTCCGAGCGCGCCGCCGAACAGCGGCAAGCGCGCCCCGGCCCGCGCAGTGCCGCGCTTGGCGCTGTCGCCATCGGGCGCCGTGAAGATGGGCGTCTCATCGGCGAGCACGAGCACGCTCCGCTGCTCCGGCCCTGCCCGGCGCACATCGGCGCCCCAGAACCGCAAATCCGGGGCGGGCGCTTGCGCGAATGCGCCACCGCATAGCGAAAAAACCAGCGCGATCGTCGCGCAGGACAGCTGAACCGGGGTCACCCCGTGGCGGTTCATGCTCCTAGAAGCTATAACTTTTTCGGGATCAGCGTGTCATTCTATATCGTCGGGATCTTGGGCCTCGCCCTGCTCATGGTGGTGCATGAGTCGGGTCACTTCTTGGCTGCCCGCGCGTTCGGGATGAGGGTGTTGCGGGTCAGCATCGGCTTCGGCCCGCCCCTCTGGCGCTATCAATCGCCGAAGAGCGATACGATTTACCAGGTCGCGCCGATTCCATTCGTGGCGTACGTGCAAGTCGCAGGGATGAATCCGTTCGAGGAGGTCGATCCCGAGGACAAGGGCAGCTACGCGAACGCCTCGCTGTTCGCGCGCATCGTGGTCATCTTCGCCGGCCCGCTCGCGAACTATTTGTTCGCCTCGGTGCTGTTCTTCGCGGCGCTCTTTTTCGGCGGCGAGCTCGTACCAACGACGAGCGTGGAGCTCTTGGACGGCCCGGCAAAGACCGCGCAGATGAAGAACGGCGACACCATCGTCGCGATCGACGGCGTGCGCGTCACCGATTGGGACCAGATGCGCAACTTGATCCTCGCGCGCCCCGGTCGCTCGCTCAACATCGAGGTGACGCGCGCTGGAGAGCACAAGAACATCCACGTGACGCCCATGATCCGTGACGGCCGCGCCATGATCGGCGTGCAGCCCGTCTACAAGCTCGTGCGCTTCAGCGTGAAGGACTCGGCGGTGCGCTCCATCGAGTACCCGGCGCAAGTCGTCGCGCTCTTGGTGCAGGGCCTCGGGCGTATGGTGACGGGGAAGGAGAAGCCGCAGCTGACCGGCCCGGTCGGCATCGTGCGCGAAGCGAAGCGCGCGGCCGAGCGCAGCTTCAGCGAGTATTTCCGGCTGCTCGGGACGCTGAGCGCGTACCTGGGCGGCTTCAATTTGCTGCCCTTCCCGGCGCTCGACGGCGCGCGGCTCGGCTTCCTCGGCTACGAAGCGGTGACCCGCCGCAAGCCGAACGCGAAGGTGGAGGCGCAAGTGCACTTCGTCGGCTTGCTCATGCTGCTGGCGCTGATCTTCGTGGTGAGCTCCAAGGAGCTGTTCTCGCGGGAAGAGCCGGTCTCCGGCGCCGCTCCGCCCGGCTCCGCATCGGCGGCGCCGCACAAGCCGTGAGACGCTAGAGCCGGTCCTATAAGCTCTCCCGTCGCCCGCCCGCAGATGCACTTCGCATCCCTGCGTTGCTCCTCCTCGGCGTGCTTCAGCACGCCTTCGTCGTCGCGCCTTGGTCTGCTCGCGCTTCTTGGCGGGCTCGGTCCGAGCTTATAGGACCGGCTCTTAGCGCGCCGGCCGTAGGCCGCTGCCCGGCGCCGCTGCGCGTCCCGGCGCGGCGCGCCCGCTGAAGCCCAGCGCGGCCATGCCCAGCACCCAGGCCAGAAACGCCGCGGTGGCGAGCTTTTGAATGCCCGGCAGCGCGGGCGACGACGCGGCGCCTAGCCAAAACTCGCGCGCGTACTCCGCGATGTTGAGCAGCGCGGCGAGCAGCGCGAGCGCGCCGAGCCAGGCGACGGCGCGCGGTACCCGCGGCGACGACCAGCCCTTGACGACCGCGAGCGTCACCGCGAGCCAACCGCACGGTCCCGCGCTGGTGACCGAGAGACCATGGAGGAACTGATAGCGATCGGAGGGCAGCAGCGTGACGCCCATCATGCCGACCATGGCGATCATGCCGAGCCAACGGATGCTCTCGCGCGCCAACGAGCGCGGCGCGAGCGAGCGCGGAACGGCGAGCTCCGCCGCGACGCCCCAGAACGGCAGCAGCCCCGCGCTGAGGATCCACATCGCCATCGCCGTCATGCGCGCGCCGCGCGCGTTGGGCTCGCCGTTCAAGGCGGGGTTGCGCAGGGTGTCGCACCAGAAGTTGTGAAAGAAGTCGTAGCCTTCGCGGCTGTGATCGAAGTGCGTGCCGCCGGGATACGCGCCGATGGCCGAGCCGATCGCGAAGCAAAATAGCACCAGCACGACGAACGTCATCGCGCTCGCCGCCTCGTGCGGGTTCGCGGCGCCGCTCTTGCCGACCATCGTGCGCGGCGAGCTCAGTTGGGCAGGGGGGAAGTCAGACATTCGCGCAGGACGCGGCCTTCACCGCCGTTCAAGAGCTCTCCCGGGCTGCCGCGCTCGGCGAGGCAGCCGTGATCGAGCAGCCAAATCTCGTCCGCGAGCTCGCTCGCGAGCTTCTGATCATGGGTCACCATCACCAGCGTCAACGCCGCGCGCTGCGGGCTCGGCTGCGCGACGTCTCTCAGCAGCTCGCGCATGTCGTCGCGCAGCTCCGGATCGAGCGCGCTGGTGGGCTCATCGAGCAGCAGCACGCGGACGCCCTGCGCGAGCGCTCGCGCCAGCGCGACGCGCTGGCGCTGCCCGCCGGAGAGCTCGTGCGGCCGCGCCGCAGCGCGATCCGCGAGCCCCACGCGCTCGAGCCATTCGCGACCCACGCGCTCCGCGCGCTCGCGCCCCAGCCTCAGCACCACGCGCGGCGCCAGCGTCACGTTGTCGAGCACGCTCAGGTGCGGGAACAATTGGTAATCCTGGAACACCATGCCCACATCGCGCCGCAGGCGCTCGAGCCCGGCGCAGAGCAGGCTGGGCCCGAGCTCATGGCCCGCGATGCTCACCGCCCCCGCGTCGAACGACTCGAGGCCGTTGAGGCAGCGCAGCAGCGTCGTCTTGCCCGAGCCGGACGCGCCGAGCAACGCCACCGCCGAGCCGGGCTCGACGGCGGCGTCGATGCCGTTCAGCACGGCGCGCGCGCCGAAGCGCTTATGCAGGCCGCGGATGGAGATCATGTGAAAGTCCTCGTTCCAGGCGGCGGGCGAGACGGGCGAGCGGGAAGCTCAACACGAAGTAGAGCGCGGCGCAGAGCAGGCCAGGCGTGACCCAATCACGCAGCTCCACCGCGGCGATGGTCATGCGCTTGGTGAGCTCGACGACGGTGATCACGCTGACCAGCGATGAGTCCTTGAGCAGCGCGACGAAGTCATTGGTCACCGCGGGCAGCGCGGTGCGCAGCGACTGTGGGAGCAGCACGTGGCGCAGCATCTGCCATTTGCCGAGGCCGAGCGCGCGCGCGGCTTCGGCTTGGCCGTGCGGCACCGCGAGCAGCGCGCCGCGGTGGACCTCGGCCTCGTAAGCGCCGTAGTTGAGCGCCAGCGCAAGAATGGCTGCGGTGAGAGGTTCCAAGCGCACCACGTCGCTGATTCCGAAGTAGAGCACGTACAGCTGCAAAAGCAGCGGTGTGCCGCGAAAGATCTCGACGTAGGCGCTGGCCAGCCAGCCCCAGAGGCGCCCGGAGTGCAGCCTGAGGATGGCCGCCGCGAGCCCCAGCGGCGAGGCGAGCGCGAAGGAAACGACGGACAGGAGCAGCGTGATCCCGGCTCCTTTCACGAACAAACGTAACTGTTCAGGGTTGAGCCGTCGGGGCGTGGCCGCTCGGCCGTCTTTGGTAATCTCGTTGCCAGGCGCGCCGCTGGCGACGTCCGCGAGCGCGGGCGCGCTGAGCTCGCGCTGGCGCTCGTCCCAGAGCTTCCATTTCCGCAGGATGCCCTCGAGCTCGCCCGAGGCGAGCATGGCCGTGAGCGCCCCGTCGATCGCTCGCGCGAGCTCCACGCTGTCACGCCGCATCCCGATCACATAGTGCCCGCGCGCGAGATCCCCAGGCACGCACGTGAGCCCCTCGCGGCTGCAGCCGTAGCGCTCGGCGATCACGTGGTCGAGCAGCACGGCATCGCTGCGCCCGCGCGCGAGATCGAAATACGGCTCCTCCTGACCTTCGTACAGCACCACCTCTAGCGGCTGCGCCGCGAGCAGCTCATGGGCGACGGTTTGGTTCAGCGTCCCCACGCGATGACCGCGCAGATCGGCGAGGCTCTTGAAGGGCGTGCCGGCCCTGACCGTCAGCGTCTCGCCGTAGACGAAGTAGGGTCGCGACAGCAGCAGCCGCTCCGCGCGCTCGGGCGTCTGCTCCAGGCCATTCAAGATGATGTCGAAATCGCCGCGCTCGAGGTTCGCCGCGAGGCTCGACCAGTCGCTCTGCTTGAAGCGAGCCGAAACACCGAGCCGACGGCCGAGCGCCTGCGCGATGTCGACCTCGAAGCCGACGAGCTCGCCCCCGCGGCTCACGTCCTCGAAGACGTAGGGCTCGCCGCCCTGCAAATCTCCGCCCCATGAGAGCTCCCCGCGCTCGCGGATGCGCTCGAGCTCAGCGCCGAGCGCGGGCGCGGCCGCGAAGGATGCGGCGAGGAAGACGAGGACGCAGCGAGGGAGGCGCAACTTTGGCGGTATCCTCGCCTGAAAGCCGCGTCCCGAAAATGGCTTAGCGGTCGGAGCCCAGTCTGGCGGCGGGCGAGACAAACCGCCTCGCGGGCGGGCGCGCGAATTAATGTAGACTAGGCGGAGGAATGCAGAGCCAGCGAATCCGCCGCGTCGCGACCTCGATCTTGGCGCTGCCGTTGCTGCTCGCCGCGTGCGCGCGCAAGCCGGTCGCGATCAGCGAGGGACCCCGCGAGTACGTGGCCTCGGACTATGAAACGGTGCTGCGGCATTGGACCCGCTCCGCGGAGCTCACGAACGTGATCCAGATGGACAACGTTCTGAACGTCACCGCCACCTATGAGTCGTGGGATTTTCGCTGGGCCTACGTCGTGCGGTACGCCGAAGATTATCGGCTCACCGTGGACCAGCGGCATGACCTGCTGGAGCGCTCGCTGGCGGAGACGCGCGAGCATCACGTCTTTTACGCGGCGCTCTACGCGGAGAAGTACAAATGGAACGATCTGACGGCCAACCAACCCGCCTGGATCGTGCGGCTGATCGACGACGAAGGCGCGGAGACCGCTCCGGTGCGCATCGAACCCATCAAGAAGCCTGGCGCCATCGAGCTCACGTACTTCCCGTACACAACCTCTTGGCGCAGCGCGTTTCGCCTCATTTTCCCGAAGGTTCGCGCGGACGGTCGCCCCACCATCTCGCCTGCTGCGCGCTGGTTCGGGCTGCGCTTCGCCGGCGCGCAAGGCAACGAAGAGCTCGTGTGGGAGCTCACGGAGCCCGGCTGAGCCTGCCGCGGCGTAGCCCTATTGCGCGAAAATCAGCAACAGCGGAGGTACGCTGACCATCAGCTCGTGCGCGACCTTACGCTCGGCAAAGAGCACGATAGCGCCGCCCTTGCCGGCCCGGGCGGTGGCGGGCGCGGGCGCTGCGGCGAGGATCTGCTGAGCGAAGAGGAACTCGCCGGGGCCCAGCTGCTCGCTGACGCTCTGCCCGCTCGCGTCCAAGATTTCCACGCGGCCCGCGCCCACGATGACCATTCCTGGGACGCCCTTGCCCGCTTCGGCGATCACCTCGTTGGGTAACAAGCGGCGTATTTCGCAGCGCTGGATGATCAGCGCGCGCAGCTGATCATCCAGCTGATCGCCCATCGGCCCCATCAGCACGCCCGACAGCGCCTGAAGGCGATCACCGACGTTCTTGAGCTCATCGCCGACCCAGGGACACTCGCGGATCGCGGCGTCGAAGGCGCTGCTCGGCCAGGTCGCGACCTCGGCGGCTTCACTGAGCGCGACGACGCGCAGCGCGACGCCCTCTTCGAGGTGCCCGGTGCAAAACACCAAGTCGCCGCGCTGCGCTGGCGCCGCCATGACATCGGCGATCTCGGGCATCACGGCCACGCTGCCCTCCAGGATCAGCGCCATGCCGAAGCCTGCGACCTCCTCGTTGAGCGAGAGGCGGTGAATGTCGGCTTTTTCGATCAGATCCGCCTGGGATTCTTCGGGCAGATCTTCCAGCCCCGGCACGTTGGCGAGCGAGAGCCCGCCGAGCGTCGTGGGGCGTGGCGGCGGCGCAATCGACGGTGGCACGTCGGATGGGGACGCTACCGGGAGCGGAGGCGGAGAGAGCACCGGCATCGGCGCAGAGGTGGGCGCGAGCAGCGCGGCGTCTGCGGATTCGGACGCCAGCGTGGCGTAGGTCGGCACCGAGGAGGTGACGAAGACCTGCGCCGGCGTCGTCGATTCCATGAAGCGCTGACCGGAGAACGCCGGGATGGACTCCGAGGTGGGCACCTCGGCGGACATGTCCTCGCTCGCGGGGGAGGGCTCCTCCGCACTCGTGTCGCTGGTGGCGCTTGCGTCGGCGCGGCGCTCCTCGCGCTCCGTGTCGGGGGTCTCCGAGTCGAGCTCGTGTGTCGCGTTCGGGGTATCCGGCGGCAATGACGAGACGCTCGACGGCGGTGGCGCGGAGCTGACCGCTGGCTCTTCAGCGGGTGCGCGGCTGCTCTCGGCGGCGCCGCTCGCGCCCAAATCGAGCGTGCGCTCGGTCGTCTCTTCCGAGACCGCCTCCGGCATCGTGCTGGGCGGCGCGCTGGTGCTGGCCGGCTCCGCGCCGGGCTCCGTCGGCTCTTCCTGCGGCGGCTCGGGGTCGAGCTTTGGTTCCGGCTCGCGGCGACGGAAGCGGTAGCGCTCCTGCTTGCGCGGCGACGGCTTGGAGTCGCGCTGGGTGGAGTCGGGGCGCTGCGAATCCGCGCTCACCGGTTCCGAGCTTCGCGACAGGCGACGCTCCGTGCGCATCTGCGCGCGCAGCAACGCCGCGGCCTTGGGGCGGCGAGAATCTCCGCCGGAGCTCGGCGGCTTCGAGGAGAGCGGCGCCGCGGTGCGCGACTGCGCCGGCAATGACGAGCGGCCGGGCCGCGCCGGCGACGACGTGCGCGCGCGCGCGGCGCCGTTCGGAGCCGTCGACGAGAACGAGCGAGCGCTGGCGACCGGAGCGCGCGAGAGCGGCTGGCGGGACGCTGGGGGGTTGGCCGGCTGCTCCTCGTCCGGCTCGAGCTCGATCTCCGCCTCTTCGAGCTCGTCGTCGTCCTCGAGCAGCGCGTCGTCGAGCTCAATCTCCTCGGCCTCGACCTCGGGCGCGCTCATCAACGGCGCGCGACGACCTGCAGCGGCTTGCGGGTTGGGGATCGAGAGGGCGATCACGTCTGCGTCGTCGAACTCTTCGACATCTTCGTCCGCCTCGACCGCCTCAATCTCCTCCACGCTCTCGTACGCGGGGCGCGAGCGGCGCTGGCTCGGCTGCGAAGGGACCAAGAGCTCCGCGTCCATGTCGAGGTCGACCGGGACCTCGCGGTACGCGTCCGAGTCGAGCGACTCCGTACCGTCCTCGTCCAGCGAGCCCCTCGCGGGCGGCGGTCCGAACGGCGTCGGAACCCGCGAAGGGACGCGCAGGGGCCCACCGCTAGGGGGAGAAAGAAACGGGTTCGCTGGTGGGCGCGGGGTACGCAGCGGAAATGGCCGCGGGCTCTCGGGCGCCGGGGGCACGCTGGCACCTTGGAGACTGTACCCGCCGGCGCCGGGTAGGCCCGATGGCCTCCCGCTGTGATGCGGCGGCAACGGCGTCTGTGGGACTGCCGGCACCCATCCGGCACGCAGCGCCATTTCGATGGCGTTCGTGCTCTGGGTCAGCTCTCGAGCGCGGATCGCCCGGCCGCCATCCACGGCAGACTCCGCCGCGCGGCGCAGCCACTCGAGAGCGTCCGCGTGTGCGCCGCGTTTCCACTGCACCGCGGCGGTCTCGAGCGCCCACGTCACGTCGTCATCGTCGTCGGCGTGCGCCTCGGGAAAACTGGGCGGCGCAGAGCGCTGCATCATGCGGGCCGTCCTTCATACCATAGGCTCGTCACGGTGGCGGCACGAAGACTTCGCGGTCCTTGGCGCCGTTCGGCGGCCCGACGATGCCGCGCTTTTCCATCATTTCCACGATCTTCGCGGCGCGATTGTAGCCGATGGTCATTTTGCGCTGGAGCCAAGAGGTGGAGCAGCGCTGCGTCTCTGCCACGATCCGGACGGCCTCCTCGTAGCGCGCATCGGAGGGCGCGTCAGGCTCGCCATCGCCGTCGCCGTCGTCTTCCGCCGCTCGTAGGATCGCGTCATGGTACTCCGGCGTGCCTTGGGCGCGCAGGTAGTCCGTGAGGCGGTTGACCTCGTCTTCGCTCACGAACGGACACTGCACGCGATACGTCTCGCTCGAGCCATTGAGCTTCACGAGCATGTCGCCGCGGCCCAACAAGTGCTCGGCGCCCTGCTCGTCCAGGATCGTCCGGCTGTCCACCTTCTGCGCGACGCGGAAGCCGATGCGGGTCGGGAAGTTGGCTTTGATCATGCCGGTGATCACGTCCACGCTCGGCCGCTGCGTGGCGAGCAGGACGTGCATGCCCGCGGCGCGCGCCTTTTGCGCCAAGCGCGCCACGGAGCTCTCCACCTCTTTACCTTGCTGCATCATCAGATCGGCGAACTCATCGACCACCACGACGATGTACGGCAGCTTACCTGGCAGCGCGACGCCGTCGCTGCCGTGCTTCGTCGCGGGCACGCTCACCACGGCGCCTTCTGGTGAGAGCGCTTCCACCTCTTCCGGCTTGGGCGCCGGCAGCTCACCGGCCTGAACGCGCTTCACCCAACCGTTGTACGTGACGATGTTCTTGGTGCCGGCGTTGGCGAACAGCTGATAGCGCCGCTCCATCTCGTCCACGGCCCAGCGCAGCGCCGTTGCGGCCTGCTTCATGTCCGTGACGACGGGCAGCAGCATGTGCGGGATGCCGTCGAAGGGCGCGAGCTCCACCACCTTCGGATCGATCATCAGCATGCGCAGCTCTTGCGGCGTGCGCTTGAAGAGCAGGCTCGACAGCATCACGTTGAGGCCCACGCTCTTACCGGCGCCCGTCGCGCCCGCGACGATCACGTGCGGCATCGAGGCCAAATCGGCATAAAATGGCTTGCCGACGATGTCGCGGCCGAGCACGACCGGCAGCGGCGCCTTCTCCGCCAGGCGATCGAAGCGCTGATC
Source organism: uncultured Sorangium sp. (assembly GCA_966250485.1). Taxonomy (GTDB): domain Bacteria; phylum Myxococcota_A; class Polyangia; order Polyangiales; family Polyangiaceae; genus PMG-095. The sequence goes on from CBINHN010000007.1 coordinate 52,476, forward strand.
CTCCACCAGCTCGCGCAAGCTCACCGGGATGCGCTCATCGTTCGGCACCTCGAAGCCGATGCGATTCTTGCCCGGGATCGGCGCGATGATGCGCACCTTACGGGACAGTCCGAGCGCGAGATCATCGGCCAGCGCGGCCACCTTGCTCACCTTGGTGCCCGCTTCGCACGACACCTCGTACATCGTCACGGTTGGACCCGGCAGGATCGCTTCCACGGCGCACTGCACGCCGTAGTCGAGCAGCGTCTTTACCAGCAAGCCGCCGGTGGCCTTGAGCTTCTCTTCGCTGATGGTCGCGCTCGTCTGCTCGGGCGGCTCGAGCAACTCGAAGGCTGGCAAACGAAAATCATCGCGCACCTTCACGGCCTCGGCCTCGGGCGCGCGCTCCACCTCGCGCTCGTGCTGCGTGTCGACGATCTCCGGCCCCTGCTCTCTGCGCTCGTCGGCGGACGCCTTCGACTTCTGCGCGCGCGTTCGCGCTGCGGGCGCCGCCGACTCCTGCTGAACCGCGGCATCCTCTTCGAGCTTCTCTTCTTCGCGCGCCTCGGCCGCGCCGGGCTCTGCCTTGCGTTCCTGAGCGCGGCGTCCGCGCTTGCGCGTCTCCGTCGTGCGCTCTGGAGGCGGCGTGCTCGCGGCGAGCAGCGCCGGATGTTCGGACTGCGGAGCCGCGCCGGGATCTTTTTTCGGAGCCGGCTCGACGCCGTGCTGTGCCAGGGCCTGCAACGTCACTGAGCGCAGCGCCTCCGAGAGGGCGAGCGGCGGCACGCCCGTTTGCTCGAGCGGAATCCAATCGCTGTCATCGTCCTCGAGCTGGATCATGATCGCCGCGTCGCGATCCGGCGTGACGATCTTCGGCTCCGCCTTCGCTCGTTGTTCATCGCGCTCCTTGCGCCGCAGCGCGCGCGCTTCGCGCCAGGCGCCGCGGAGCCGCGCGGCGAGCTCTGTCAGCGCCGCGGACAAGCGCGTGAGCAGCGCCATCACCCGGTGCGAAAAAGCAATGAACGAGAAGCTGCTGCGCCCGATGAGAATCAGGCCTACCGCGGTCGGCCCCACCAAAAACGAGCCGGCCGTCGAAAAGGCCTCACGCATCATTTCGCCGAACAGCAGCCCGACATTGCCCGCGAACGGCGCATGCCCGAAGCTCACCGCGTCCGGGAGCGCCACCTGAGCCAGCGCGGCGAGGATGATGGCCACGACCAGATCACCGGCTACGCGCAGCCCGAGGTTCTCGGGCAGTCGTCCGCGAATCAGCGGTCGCCCGATCAGGCCGAGCTCCAGCGGCGAGAGCCACGCCACGACCCCGAAGCCCTGCACCAATAGGCGAGCCGCGGCGGCGCCCGCGGCTCCGACCCAATCCGAGCCATGCACCGCCGCATCGTCCGGATCCATACGGAAGCTCAGCAGCGCGAGCAGAAGGAAAGCCGCGCCAGCGAACAGCAGCAACGCGGCCGCTTCACGAAAGCGACCATACGAAGGACCTGGCTCTGACCGCGCCGACGAGTCCGTCGACGGCAGCGTAGCCGGCCGGGGGCTGAACAGACGAACGCCCATTGGTTACATATGCTTACATGAACCCACGTCAGCGCATCAAGTTTCCCAGTGCTCTGGCCCGGGGGCCAACCCCCTGCAGGCCTGGTCGCGCCCGGGAGGCGGTTCAGAAGCGATTGGGCCACAGCCGTGCAGCAAGTCGCCGAGCCTCGACCGCGATGCCGCGTGCGGTGCCCGGGCGGTACACGTCACCCCACGAGGCTACGACCGAGTCGAAGATCCACTGCGAGATGAGCTCGCCGCGCGGGGCCAGACAGCGTTTGAAGATCTCGTGCCCAGCGTTCGCGATGGCTTGCGCCTCGTCTAGATGAGTCAGGTAGTAGCGCACCGTGTCGACTAAGTCGCTCAGATCAGGGGCCACTTCGACGTAGTGCTTGCCGGGTTCGAGGCCACCATCGAGCAGCCGACTGGAGCGCACGGGCTGGGCGATCACCAGGCAGCGCATCGCGAGCCCCTCGAACAGACGGTAGCTGAGCGGGTGGTTACCCCAGGGCGCGAGGCAAATCTTGCTGTTCACGAGGTGTTGGCGATGGTGCCGCTGCCTGAGCTTGGGTACGAGGAGCGCAGGATCGGTGTGGTAGCGCTTCTCCTCGTGCGGCAACAAACCGCCGAGAAAGGGCAGACCGGAGGCACGCATGATGCGAACGGTCTCCTCACGCGCGTTCTTGCCACCGGGCAGGTTGGAGAAGCCGGTGCGAGAGCCGAAGAAGATGGCACCGATCGAGCGCTGCGTCAGCTCGCGTCCCGGCCGCGCCGGCGTCGTTTTGATCATCGGCGGTAGAAAGCCGACCCGCGAGCGAAACGCTTCAGGAATTTCTTGCTCGTTCGCTGGCCAGTGGTTGCGCAGGAACAAGCGGGCTCGGGCCGCGAGCTCCGCGGGAATGCGCTCGAACGACATCGTCGGGTGATCACACAGCTGGGCCAGCACGATATTAGCGGGGCTCGCGAGCAGCTGCGCGACGATCTGATCCTCGAGCGGCGGCGCCCCCGCCACCCCCATGCCGTAAATCCAGACGTCTGTGTCGGCAGGTGCGGCGACACCGATATCTCCGCGGACGACCTCGTGGCGAGCGTACACCAGCGCGGCGCGAATTTCCGAGCCGCGGACAAGCGTGAGCTTGTCCTCGTCTGTGCAGAAGAAGCGCAAACATTCACCCTGCCACGATCAGAAATTGCACGGTGTAGGCGTCGAGCAGCCATGCTAGCGGACGCGGAAAAAGCCGCGAACGCCCGCGCTCTTTCGCGATCAAGTCGCGGATCCATCCGCCCGCGCCGCTGCGGCCGAGCATCTCCAACGTGCGGCCGACATATCGAATGCGATAGCCACGCGACTCGAACATCTCGAGCGCCGTCTCTCGCGTAAAGAACCGTAGGTGCGTGCGGTCCAAAATCCCAAAATCCGTATAGTCCCAGCGCATGCGGTATAGCCCGCGCAGCACCACACGATTGGCGACGTTCGGTATGCTCGCGACGATCGTGCCGCCGGGCTTCAACAGCGAGCGACAGCGTTCGAGGGTGGCCCAGGGATCCACCAAGTGCTCGAGCACGTCCGCGAAGATGATGCAGTCGGGCGCGGGCCACTCGGCAGGCAAGGGGTCCTCCGCGGTGCCATGCAGCACACCATCCAGAACACGGCGTGCGCGCTCCGCCTGGGCGGCCACCGGCTCGATGCCGAACACCCGCGTGCCCGGCCGTGTCGCTTTCAGCGCACGGCCCAACGCGCCCGATGCACAACCGACGTCGAGTATATCGCGTGCGTCCGCGGGTACGCAGTCCACCACCTCGGGGCGGGGCTGATCGTAGTAACCCTCGGGCACGTCCGGATTGTTCATGGCGAGACTCTTAGCGGAATCGGAGCGCTGCTGCACGGTGCTGAATTGGTCTCCGCTACGTGCGCTCGGTCGGGCCCGGCGCTTCAGCCTTTTTACGTCGTAACTTGAGCAGCGCTAACAGCGCGGAGCGGTCGAGCAGCGCCAGCACCCCTGTGAAGGCGGCGGCCGTCAACAGCACGGCGAGGACTAGCGTGAACGGACCACGGACCCAGGGCAGGAAGAGCACTCGCCCCAAACCTGCAGCCGCGGCGCAAGCCAGCAGCGAGGCTCGGCATTTAGTCCACAGCCGGGCCGCCGGAATGAGCTGCTTGATCACGAAGATCACGGCCAGATTGCCGACGAAAATGTGGACGCTGACGGCTAGGGCGAACCACAGCGGTCCGGAGGCGAAGTACATCGTGGTAGCGACCACCGCCCAGTTGAGCAGCGTCCAGGCCAGCCCCAACCGCATCATGATGTTCGGCCTGCCCAGCGCGTCGAGAGTGCCATTAACGATTGGACTCACGAAGCCAATCGCGATTGCGACGGTGAAGACGTAGAGTGTGGGCAGGGCTGGAACCCACTTGTCGCCATAGATGACGCGCACCAAGCTCGGCCCGAGGCCGAGCATCAAGCCGACAAACAGCAGCGTGACCAGCGCGCAGATCTGGACCGTCTTCTCAAAGGTGCGAGCCAGCGCGGCGTCGTCGTGCTGCAAGCGGCTGAGCAGGGGGAAATTCACGCGGCTCAAGAGCTCCACGATCTTGACGGGGAAGAAGGCGGTACTTTGTGACCAGCTGACGAGGCCGAACGCATAAGGCCCGAGCACTCGGCCCGCGTAAATCGGCATCACGGCACCATTGACGAACCCGATCACGTACTTGGCTTGAACCGCCACCCCAAACTTGAGGATGGGTCGCAGAATCGCGAAGTCCAAGTGCAAGCTCGGCAGCCACGGCCGCAACACGAAGGCCGTCACCAGCCCGGCGGCGCCCTGCGCCAACACGGCAGCGACCAAGGCTTTTGCGCCGAGCCCGGCGAACGCCAGCGGGACCGCCGCAGCGTAGAACGAAATGGTGAGGACGACATCGATGAAAGACAGGCGCCCGAAGAGCAGCTCTCGTTCCATCAGAATCGAAGGGATCACGCGCATGGAGGTGAGCAACAGGGACACCGAGAGCGCGCGCAGCATCCACGTGGCTTGCGCCGGTAGGGCGGGCCAAAGCCGAACCACCCAGGGTGCAGCGCCGAACACGAGCAGCACCACGCTGACCCCCATCACGATCTGGATCCAGAAGACGCTGGACAGCTCGCGTTGGGTCGCCGAGTCGCGCTTTTGGATCAGCGCCGCGCCGAAACCTGCGTCACCGAACAACGTAAAGAAGGACACGGCGAATTGGACAATCCAGAACGCGCCGAACTCTTTCGGGCCGAGCAGACGAGCCAGATAGACGTTGCCGACCAGCACGATCAACTGTTGCAGCGCGGTGCGCCCGGCCAGCAAGAAGACGCCCCAGCGGGCGCGTCGGTGAAGCGTCGCTTGATCGAGCCCGGTCCCGGTCGCAACGGCAGGCGAGCTGACGGACGGCTCGCGAGAGTCGGAGGCCGACACGGGCTAGCGGCGCCTCGTCACCCAGCGGCGCTCCACGGCGCGGCGCGAGGTGCGTAACGTGCGGCGAGCGCGGCTGCGCAGCTCGAAACCTTCCTGGCAGGAGCCGAGGGTCTGCTGCAGCCCCGCCACGCCGCGCACGCGCAGGATCCAAACCACGTCGGACAGCGTCTTCGGCAGCGAGCGCAAGGCGTACGTCGCGGAAGCATTCTTGGCCAAGCTACGCAAGCGGTTCTTGCGGCTGTGCCAGCCGACGAAATCGCCCTGGTGTCGCTTCGTGCTTTGCTGGAAGGCGTGCGCGACGACCGAAGTGGGGACGTAAAACGCGCGCCAGCCCGCCAAGCGGCAGCGCCAGCCGAGGTCCACGTCCTCGAAGTACATGAAGAAGCCCCGATCCAGGACGCCGGTGCGCTCTCTCACCTGCTCCAACATCGCCCGCCGGTACAGCGCCGCGCCCGCCGTGACCGCGAAAATTTCTTCGACCTGCTGCTCGCGATCGGGTTCGCCGATCAAGCGGTCGCGCGCGGTAGCGTTGCCGAACAACAAGATGCCCGCCGAGTTGATTTTGTTCGGCTCGTCTCTGAACACGAGCTTCGACTGCAGCGCGCCCACATCTGGCGGCAGCTCGAGCGCATAGCGTCGCAGCTCGCTCAGCCAGTTGGGCGCAGCTACCGTGTCGTTGTTGAGCAGCGCGATCCACTCGCCGCGAGCCACGTCGATGCCGCGATTGCAGCCCTCGGCGAAGCCGAGATTTTCGCCCGTTGGCACGGCGCGCACCTGCGGGAACTCCTCACGCAGCATCTCCAGCGAGCCGTCTTGCGAGCCGTTGTCCACGACGATGATCTCGAAACGCGCGTCGGTCTGCGCCTGCAACGACTGCAGACAGGCGCGCAGGTCGTCCCGCGAGTTCCAGTTGACGAGCACGACGGAGATCAAGAACTCCGCTGGCGTGTTCGAGTCACTCAAGAAACGGCCCTCAGCAGCGCGCAGCGCGTCATCGCCCGACTCGCGCGCGAAAGGCGGCGAAGCTCTCCGCCGTTCGATCGCGGTCGGAAAGGATCGGCTCAGCGACTGGCCAGGCGACGTTCAGCTCCGGATCATTGAAGCGCAGCCCGCATTCGGTCTTCGCATCGTAAAAATTGCTGACCTTGTATTCTACGTCTGCGATCTCGCTCACCACGCAGAAGCCGTGAGCGAAGCCGATCGGGATGAACAGCTGCTGGTGCTGCTCGGCGTTGAGGTGCAGCCCGGTCCATCGCCCGAAGGTCGGGGAGTTCGGTCGGATGTCGACGGCCACGTCAAAGATCTCTCCCTGCACCACGCGAACGAGCTTCGCCTGACCGGGGTGCGATTGGTAGTGAAGGCCGCGCACGGTCCCGCGCAGCGAGCGCGAATAGTTGTCCTGAACGAATTGCTCTCCGATGCCGAACGTCTGGTAACGCTCCGCGTTATATGTCTCCACGAACACGCCTCGCGCGTCGCGGAACACTTGCGGTTCAATCAGTCGCAGTCCTTCTAGCTCGAGCTCGCTGACCTTCATGGCCGCGGCTGTTCTGTCACGGTACGGACCTCTCTTCCAGCGCCCTGTGGCGCGCCGAACTACCCGCCGCTGGCCGTGGAGCCGTCGCATTCAGCGCTGAGTAGCTGAGTAGCTGAGTAGCGTGGTGCCAACTCTGGGCGACTCCGGTCAACGCTCCCTTGATATGAGAGTGAGAACTCGAGACGCAGACGAACTACAATTTGCGGCGCCCAACACGCCGGTGGCGTATCTCTCATCGTGCTCGTCTTTCATCCGCGAGGAGTCCGCCACATCGCGGCGCGCGGATTACTCACGCCGCGAAGGTCGCGCGCGTGTGCTCACGAGCCGCGCGCTCGTGCCGTACGCCGAAATTCGTCGTGGCGGGGCAGGCGCTCGCGTTTGGGGGTTGCGAGTATCGCTCGGTGGGCCAGCAGGCCGACGCGCAGCACCAGATGCCTTTCAGAGTGCCTCGACGAGCAATCGGGAAGCGCTGAACTGCTCAGCTCGTGACGCTCTTGAGCGCTCACGCGAAACGCCGTGGTTTCCGTAAGGGGCTGCTATCGCACACTGAAGGCGATAGTCGCCGACGTCACCCAGGCAGGCCATCTGGCCAAAAAGGTGAGCAGCGTCGCAGCTTTGGCGCTCGGAAGGTTGCTTGAGTCCGGCGAGTTGCGGGCGGTACTATGAGCGCTCCTCGCTCGCAGCGTGATCCAACGCGCTGCTGACGCGGGAGAATCGGAGCAGATACGCATGCAACAGGGGGCACCCTTCGGCCGGGTTCTCGGAGTGGCGTTACTGGTTGCCGCGACCAACCTCGCTGGCTGCCGCGCGAGCAATGAAGATATCAACCGCTGGGCGAATACCGTTCAGGGGCCGCGCAAGCTCATCGCCGTGCTCACCCACGACAAGTACCCGCTCGAGCTCCGCGTGGATGCCGCTCTCGCGCTGATCAGCATGAAACCGCGCGGCGGTCGCCGCATCGGCATTCAGGGCAGCGACGATCAGCCGAGCCTGGTGGACGCGCTCACGCAGCTGTCGCCCGCCGCGCGAAATGCGATCGTGGGGCGCTTGGTGCCGCGGATCATCGAGGAGATGAAGCGCCCCTTGCCCGCCGCCCAAGCCGGACAGCCCGCGCCCAGCGACCCTTCCGTGCCGTACAAAGACGCGGGGTTCGTGCTGCTGACCCACAACTCGGGCTCGCTGATCCCCAGCGCGGAACAAGCGGCGGCCCTGCGTGAAGCGATGGCGGCCTGGGCCACCACGGATTTTGCGAACCGCCTCGATGACGCCTCGCAGCTCTACGGCATCGAGCAGATGATGCGCGAGCTGAAGGCCGACGGTGTGCGCGGTCTGCCCGCCTTGATCGCGCCGGGCGCCCCCAAGATCGACCGCATGGCGGAGCTGATCGCGGACTTCGGAGATCCGGCGACGCGCCTCGCCGCGAGCCAAAAGCTCGTGCTGGTCGCCAAGGAGGTCAACTCCGAGGCCTGGATCAAGCAAAAGGCGCCGGCGGTCGAGCTTGCCAATCACAACTCGAAGATGAACCCCACGCCGGAGCAGTTTCGCAAGCAGCTCGTTCAGTACCAAGAGGAGGAGCTGCTGCGCGTGTTTGCGTCGATGAAGAAGGTCGGCGGGAAGGCCGTGGTCGACTACTTGATCGCGTTTTCACAGGACAAAAAGGAGAGCGAGAAGCGCCGCGCCAGCGCGCTCGCCGCGCTACAGGGCAACCTCGACCGCTCTTCGGCGTCCCAGGCCGAGGTCGTGCTCAACCTGGCGGGCGCCTCGGACACGCCGGATCAGGTGCGCGACGCTGCGTTCGCACGACTGGGTGAATTCCCACGTCAAATGATTCTTGGGAAACTGTACGATCTCTTCAAAAACGATAACTGGAAGGTCCGTTGGGTCGCCGCCGAGCTAATCCTAAAGACGAGCGATACCAGTGAGCTGCCGCAGTTCTTCGCCAAGCTGGGACAGGCCAAGGGTTTTGCCATCACAGAGCCGTTGCGCTACGGGGCTTTGATTGCGACCATGAAGGGGACCCCACCCCCAGCTGATATCGTACCGAAGTACGCTGCTCCACCGCATCCAGTCCAAGTGCGAATGACCGCCCTGGGTTACTATTTCGAGACCGGGACCAAGGCCGACCTGCCGAAGGTCGAGCCCTACGCTTCCGACCACGCAAAGGCGCCGGCCTGCGCCGAAGGCGCGAAAGAGTGCGAGTGGAAGTGCGAAGTGGGTTCCGGGGACAAGCGCGAGACGAAAGAAATCGAGACCCTTGGCGACTTCGTCACTTACTGCGTCAAGCCGGCGATGGAGGCACGCGCCAAGAAGTAAAGGTGTCTCGATGGAGCCTTCCGCACCGCCCACGACAAGTCACAGATCTCAGATGACCGACCCGAATAAGAAAGTCGCTCGATCTTTCCAATGCCGAGATGCTCTCTGGCAGAAGTTCGAGCAAATGGCGAAGGAGCTCGAGTGCTCCGTCGACTACCTGATCAACGACGCGATGAAGCAGTACGCGCGTCAGCGCGGCTATGGCACCGCGACAACGATGGGGACGACTACGGGGTCGGTCGCCGTAGCGCCGCCGATCGGCTCGATGCCGCTGGCCCCTCCGCCACCACCGGTGCACGCGGCTCCACCGCCGGTCCCGAGCCATCACGTTCCTCCGCCGCCCCCGCCACCGGCCGGCGGTCTGCCGCCGCCCCTGGGCGGGATGTCGCGGCCCACGCCACCTCCGAAGCGTCAGTCCGTCGCGGCTCCGCCGCCTCCTCCGCCGCCGGGAGCGTCGGTCGCGCGGCGTCCGCCCGGCGCGCCACCGCCGTTGGCGCCGCCGCGCAGCCTTCCTCCGCTGCCGGGTGGCAGCATGCGCCCGCATCCGAGCACCGGCGCGCTATCGATTCACTATCAGGGTGAAGTCTTCCCCGTAACGAAGGATCGCTTCGTCATCGGCCGCGGCAAGCAATCGAGCGATCTGACGATCAAAGATCCGAACGTTTCGCGACAGCACGCCGTGATCGAGTTCTCGAACGGCCAGTACTACATCGTGGACATGGGCTCGACGAACGGCGTCGAATACAACGGCCAGCGCGTGCAGCGCCGCGTCATCGGCGAAGGTGACGTGTTCCGCGTGTGCGACCACGAGCTCCGCTTTTCGTTCCAGTGAGGCCCGCCCCGAGCCATCGCTCAGGGGCGCGCGCTCTCTCTTTCAGATCAGGAACGAGACGCCGAGCGAGAACGTCGGGTAACCGACGCGCATGGTCAGGGTGATGTTGTCCGTGAAGTGAAAGCGGCCGCCCACGAACAGCTGGAGGGGCTCGAAGTGCACCTTTTTGCCGGGGCCGTCCCAGGACTCGTAGCGCAGCGCGATGCCGGGCTCCCCGAACACCGACCAGTTGCGACTCAGAAAGAAATTCCACTGTAGCACTACGGGGATCCAGACATCGTCGACGGCGTCGCTCGCCTGGCAGTAGCCCGCGAGGTTGAACCGGACGCAACGCGACGAGCCGTAGTGCACGAAGTCGATGCCGAACCCGACGCCGACGTTGTTGTTGATCGACGGCACGAACCCGTTCTCGAGGAGCTTGACGGTGCCGCGGAAGCCGAGCCCGACACCGTTGCCGCTGGCGTTTCCCGGCGGGTCTACGAAGCCGAGCAGCAAGTGCGGCTCCGCCTCGAAGGAGTAGCGCGGGTGATAGCCCGGCCGTTTGATAATCAGCGTGTCGGCTGCGGCCGGCGCGGCCCAGACCGTAACGCCCGCCGCGACAGCCAGCGCGAGCACGGCGTGACTGGCGGCGAGATGACCTCCGAAGCGCGGCTGGCGAGCGACGGCAGGACGGGGCTTTGCGAGTTGGCTCATGACGCGCTGGAGGATACTTCAGCGCCGGGCCTGACCGCTATTGCTCGGGTGGGGGGCCGCTGCTACTAACCGCCCTGCAATGAGCGAAGCGAATCCTCCCAGCAGCAATGGTCAGCCTAACCTTCAACTGCAGGGCGGCGCTGCCATCGTGGCACCCGTGAGCGCGTTCCCCGGTGGCGTGCCCGGTAATGCGCTCATCGTGCTGCCCCTCTCGAAGCCCAGCGACGATCTCGCGGACGCGATGAAGAAGGGTCCCGTCGCGCTGGAGCTCAACAAGATGTGGGAGCTGCTCGGCTTCAACGGGCCCGCCGTGCAAGTGCAAGACGCGGAGGGTCGTCCGCTCGCGATCGGTCTCGAGGATCTACTCTCTGGTCTCGAGAAGCACTGGCAGGAAGACGCCGACGATCTCAACCGCGGTCGCCTGTTCGCGCAAGAGCTCATGAAGTACGAGCGCTTCGAGCGCGCTGAGAAGGTGCTCGGCAAGGTCGTCGCGCTGGGCGGCACCGGTGAGGATTGGCTGGCGCTCGGCGTCGCTCAACTGCGCCAGGAGAAGTGGGACAAGGCCGAGGCCACGCTGCGCGGCTCGCAGAACTTGTTGCCCGACAATCCCTTCCCGCTGCTGCACCTGGCCAAGGTGTTCGAGGGCACCAACAAGCCGACGGAGGAGCGCGCGATGATCGAGCGCGCGATCGGCATCGCGCCGAACAGCGTGGACGCTTGGGCTTACCTGTTCTCTCAGGTGCGCAAGCAGTCGGGTGACGAGGCCGCCGAGCGTATCGTGAGTGAGCTCGCCAGCGCGGAAGCGAACGCCAAGACGGCGGCGCCCTTCATCGCGGTGCAGGGCATCTACGCGGGCGAAGAGCAGCGAGAAAAGGCCATCACGTTCGCGCGCAAGGCGGTCGAGCGTAACGAGAACGATCCGCTGGCTCTGATCTGCCTGTCGGCGCTGTACGGGCAGAGCGGAGAGCTCGACAAAGTCATCGAGCTGCTCTCGAAGCACGAAGCGAAGATGGCGAACGACGTGCGGCTCGCGCACAACTACTTCGAGGCGCTGTTCCAGAAGCGTCAGCTCGACCGCGTCACCAAGCTCCTGAACGCCCTCGCCGGCTCGCAAAACCGCGAGGTGAAGCAGTTCGCGATCGAGCGCTCGCGCATGGTCGCTCAGTACCTGCAACAGCAGCAGCAGCAGCTGGCCGCCGCTGGCGGCCAGCGCCGCGCGTAAGTAGCGAGAGCGGAGACGGAGGTACGAGCCGTGCGGCGGCATCCCGCGGGATGCGACCAGCGCCGCGCGGCTCGCTCGTGGAGCACGCACCGTTCGCTGCCGGGGGAGTGGGCAAAATGTCGCCGCTGAGCGCCGCGTTTCCGTCGGCGTGCCGTCTGGGATAGGCTACGCGCCGCTCCCGGAGCGGCGCAGCGTAGGGCGAGTGACTGTCTTGAGGCCAACGTCTTTGCACGCGAGTCCACGTTCTTGGTCACCGTTCGACGGCTCGAGGCCGCCGCGATGCTGACGCTCTCGCTCACGATCCTGTGGTCGCTGCTGGTCTCCTTCGCCTGCTCGGTCGCCGAGTCGGTGGTGCTGAGCATCTCGCACGCGCAAATTCAGGCGCTCGGCAAGTCGCGCGCGGCCAAGATCCTGCGCGCGTTCAAGCGCGAGGTGGACATCCCCATCGCCGCCATCGTCGCGTTTCACACGGTGGCGCACACGGTCGGCGCTTCGGTGAGCGGCGCCATTTACGTGAACGTGTTCGGCGAGCACACGCTGTGGGTGTTCTCGCTCACGTTCACGCTGCTCGTGCTGGTGTTCTCGGAAATCATACCGAAGACGCTGGGCGTCACGTACGTCGCTCAGTTCGCGGCACCCGTGGCGTACACGGTCAGCGCGCTGACCGTCGTGCTCAAGCCGGTGATCTGGGTGACGAACCTGTTCGCCAAGTTGGTGCGCGGGGGCGCCGAACGACCAGCCACATCGATCGATGAAATTCGGCTGCTGGTGGCGGTCGGCCGCACAGAAGGCGCGCTGGGCGGCCGCCTCGCGGACATGATCGAGGGCGCCGCGCGCTTGCGCGAGCTCACCGCGTACGACGTGATGGTGCCGCGCTCGCAGGTGGCGGTGCTGTCTGGCGCGCGCGACCTCGAGGAGAACCTGCGCTTGATTCGCCGCTCGGGGCATTCGCGTTTTCCCTACACGCCGGACGGCGACATCGACAAGGTCGAGGGTATCGTGTTGGCGAAGGAGCTGTTCTTCGCGCTGCGCGATTCAGGGGACGCGGTCGACTATGCGGAGCTTGCGACGCCGTTGCTCGTCGTGCCCACCTCCGCCCCGCTCGAGCGCCTGCTGCGCATTTTTCAAGACGAGCGACGTCACATGGCCATCGTCGTTGACGAGTACGGCGGCACCCAGGGCATCGTCACGCTGGAGGACGTGCTCGAGGAGATCGTCGGCGAGATCGAGGACGAGAGCGATCGGGTCGATCCCAGCATCGTGCGCCGCGGCGCGGGCGTGTTCTCGTGCCGCGGCTCCGCCGAGACGCGCAAAGTCTTCGAGCTCTTGGGCATCGACGAGGAGAGCGAGATGGTGACGTTGGCGGGCTTCGTCGCCGAGCTCGTGGGCCGCATCCCGCGCGTTGGCGACAGCGTGGAGTGGGAGGGCCATCGCTTCACGGTGACGCGCGCGAGCGCGCGCCGCGCCGAGCGCATCGAGGTGCGGCCCATAGAAGGCGCAAAAGACGAGGATTGAGCGAGCGCCCGGCCCACAAAACGGTATGAAACGCGCTGTCCTACCTGTGTTTGACAGCTGAACAACCGAGCAGTATAAACCACCCAACTCAGCTCCCCGGTGGAGGTCTTCTCATGAGCGTGCTGGACGATAAGCAGAAAGGCAAAGCACTGGAGCTCGCCATCGCGAGCGTTCAGAAAGAGTTCGGCGAAGGCGCCATCATGCGCCTCAAGGAGGGAGAGAAGATCGGAGGGGAGGTCTCTGTCATCCCGACGGGCTCGCTGGGTCTGGACATCGCGCTCGGCATCGGCGGTTACCCGCGCGGCCGCATCGTCGAGATCTACGGACCAGAGTCGAGCGGAAAGACCACGCTGACGCTCCACGCCATCGCCAGCGTACAACGACGCGGCGGCGTAGCAGCGTTCATCGACGCCGAGCACGCGCTGGACGTCACCTACGCTCGCAAGCTGGGCGTCAAGACGGACGAGCTGCTCATCAGCCAGCCTGACTACGGCGAGCAAGCTCTCGAGATCGCGGACATGTTGGTGCGCTCCGGCGCCGTCGACCTGGTCGTCGTCGATTCGGTGGCAGCGTTGGTACCAAAGGCGGAAATCGAAGGCGACATGGGAGACAGCCACGTCGGCTTGCAAGCGCGTCTCATGAGCCAGGCGCTGCGCAAAGTGACGGGCTCGGTCTCACGCTCGCAGTGCATGATCTTCTTTACGAACCAAATCCGCATGAAAATCGGCGTCATGTTCGGCAGCCCCGAGACGACGACCGGCGGCAACGCGCTGAAGTTCTACGCCTCCGTGCGCCTCGACGTGCGCCGCGTCGGAGCCATCAAAGAAGCGGGTGCCGACGGGAAAGACCCGGTCGTGGTTGGTAACCGCACCCGCGTGAAAGTGGTTAAGAACAAGCTGGCCGCGCCGTTCCGCGAGGTCGAATTCGACATCCTCTACGGTCACGGCGTCAGTCGCTCCGGGGAGGTGCTGGATTTGGCGGTGGACGCCGGCTTCGTGCAGAAGAGCGGCGCATGGTTCTCGGTAGAGGGCGAGCGCATCGGCCAGGGCCGTGACAACGCTCGGCAATACCTGGAGCAGCACGCCGGGCTAATCGACAAGCTTGAGCAACGCGTGCTGACGCATCAAGGCATTCGTCGTCCCGGGGAAGCAGCCGCTGAGCAGAAGCCGGAAGGCGCGGCTGGTAAGGATAAGGAGAAGGGGGCACCCGCTGATGCCGCGTCCAAGGCAGCCCCGAACGGCGCCGCCGCGAATCCGCCGGGGAAGCGTCCGCCCGGTGCGCGTCCGAGCTGAGCGCTAGCTCTCAGTTACTGCTCCGGGTCCTCGCATCTCTATGCGGGGACCCGGCCAGCCGTGCAGCGGAACGCTTCGTAAGTACCCGATTGTTGGTAGCAGTCGGAGCTGAACTTTTGGGGATAACTTGCGCAGATCCTTTGGGTTTTCCGTGTGCAGGTGCGACCCCCCAGGCCACCTTTCCCTCGGCAAACTGGATGCCGGTGCTCGGAACCGTAGCTAGTCCGCGCACTTAGCCCCGGCGGTCCGCCTGGGGTGTCAAAACGCCGTAAACTATTGGAACTATTGGTCTATCCATAGTTCCTTGACGCTCTGGATCCTAAACCATACTGCGAACGGAGCAGGTCACACCGCCCCATGACGCCTCAGCTTGGCTTCCCCTGGATCTCAGCGCCGCGAGCGACTTCAAAGCGCTTGCGCGTGCGTCCGTGGTTGGCGCCGCGCATGGCAACGGCCGTCTTGCGCGTCCCCGATCCGCGCGTCGTGCCGCTCACGCTGCCCCTCGTAACGCCCGCAGGACCGCAGATTTTCGTTCACGAAGGTGCGCGGCAGGCTCTGGAGCGCCGCTTCATCGCGGCGTTCGCGGGCCCCGTGCAGCTCGCCGTCACCGACAACCGACGTCGCATGGTCACCCACAGCATGAGCCGGGGCACCCTGCGTGTCCGCGTGCACATGATGTTTCTGGGCGCTCCTGATCGGGTTCGCGGCGCGCTCGTGGCCTACGTCGTGCATGGCGATCGTGAAGCGTCGCAGATCGTCGGTGAGTACATCGACCAGAACCTGCATCGCATTCGCGCCTCACGCCCGGTACCGGGCCCGCTGCGCACTCGCGGGCAATCGCATGATCTCGTCGCCATCTTGAGCGAGATCAACGCTGAGTACTTCGCCGGCGCTCTCTCGGACGTGCTCATCACGTGGAGTCGCCGCACCCGCCGTGAACGGACGCGGGCGCGCAAGAGCATCAAGCTCGGCAGCTACAGCGCGGTGGAAAGACTAGTGCGTATCCACCCCGTTCTGGATAAGCCCTGGGTGCCTCGCTACTTCGTCGCATACATCGTCTATCACGAGCTCCTGCACCACGTGATCCCGGCGGTGCAGAGCGGCGGCCGCACCATCCTGCACCCCAGCGAGTTCTTGCGTCGTGAACGGGAGTTCCGTCACTTCGAGCGCGCCGTCAGCTGGGAGCGCAAGCACATCGACCGGCTGCTCCGCGCTAGCTCGGACTGAAGGCCGCGGAGTCGCGCTGCGAGCGCCGGGAGCCCGCGGCCCTCACAGCTCGAACGCGAGTCCGACCATCCAGGTGTTGGTGCCGACCTGGAGCTGGTCGCTGCGGCCGAAGCCGTCGAGCTTGCTCACGTACCACTCGCCGAAGAGGTAGGAGTGGTTGAGGCCAAGGTTGGCGTCGGCGGTCTTGGCGTCCTGGCGATCGAACCAGTCGAGCAGCAGCATGCCGCCCAGCGCGAACTGGGGGCCATAGGAGTGTCCTCGGCCGACGACGCCCTCGAAGCGCGAGGACTCGCCCGCGTCGCTGGCCCGCCAAAACGCAAAGCCAAGCCCGAGCTTCGCGTAAG
Organism: uncultured Sorangium sp.; assembly: GCA_966250485.1. Lineage (GTDB taxonomy): Bacteria > Myxococcota_A > Polyangia > Polyangiales > Polyangiaceae > PMG-095. The sequence goes on from CBINHN010000007.1 coordinate 68,422, forward strand.
GAACGAGGGGTACCGGAGTCTCTCGCGCGAGCACGTCGGCGCGCAGCACGCCCACCAGGTAAAGCGGCAGGATCTGCAGGCTCGTGTCCTGCGCTGAGAGGTCCCCGTTGACGAGCAGGCCCTTCGCGCTCGAGCGCGTGTAGCCGATGCTGGCGCCGGGCCCAAAGGTGCCAAAGTGTGGGATGCGCAGCACCTGCCAGTCGACCTCGAGGCCCAAGTAGTACCGGCTGCTGGTGCCGAACACGTCGCGGTACGGCGTGCCGTCTACGCCTTCATCGGCGTTCGGAACGTAGCGGCCGAAGCGCACCTCGACGGCGACGTCTTGCGGGGACTCGGTCGCTTGATGGCCTCGCACGCGTCCAAACTCGTCGACCTCCTGATTCGAGGCGCTCGCGTTCACGCTGACGAGCAGAAGAGGAGCGCTCGCGCAGACGCCGAGCAGCCATCGGAGTGCGCTGCTCCTGCGGGAGCGCGCGGTTTCGAAGCCGGACGGGCCGTCACCGGCCACCTGCGGAGAAAGCGAGATCAAGGCCACGGGTGGGGCACTAAAGAGCACAAGGCGTGCCACGGCGCAAACGGAACCGCTCTCGCAGCAGCAGCGCTGCGCCGAGAGAAAGCGCTGCAGGATCCGCGCACTTGCTCGCGGCGCTCGCGTGCGCTTCGCCAGAGTGTCGCCGGAGCTGGCTGGGCTGCCAAACTGGCAAGCGCCTGATACGGTGAAGCGATGGCCGGCGCCCGAACACCGCCGCAGCTGCCGACATGATCCCGGCTCCAGAGCTGCCCTCCGCTTCGTCACGCTCGCGGCTGTCGCTTTGGGCAGTGCTGCTGGTGACCTTGGGTCTCGCCGTATTGTTCGGGACGGTCGCGGCGAGCGCGTGGTTCGTGTCGAGCCGCGCGCCGGCCCCTGCCGCGGGCGTACCCACGAGCTCGCCGCCTTCGAGCCTTGGCCCGCCGGCAGCGCCGCCGCCCAAGCTACCGCTGCCGAGCGCGGAGCCTGAGGAGCTCCCCGCGCTGTTGCCGGCCGCGGTAGCGGGGCCGAGCAGCGGCCCTGCGGAGTCGGGCGCGTTGCTCCCGCTCTCGGCGGGACAGGCCATTTGGGGTGCATCCGACGCGCTCGTCACGCTGCAGCTCTTCGGTGACCTCGCGTCCCCGCAGACGCGCGCCGCGCTCGGCGCGCTGGTGCGCGTCGCCGCCCATTTCGAAGCGCGGGTGCGGCTCGTCTATTCGCACGGGCCGCGCGGCGCCGGGGACGCCGCGTTCGACGGCGCGCCGGCCATTGCGGGCTTGGCCTTGCGCTCGCCGGCGACAGCGTGGCGCGCCCTCGCCGAAGCAGCCGCGAGCGCCGAGCCGGCGGAGCGCTCGGCGCTCGCGCGCTGGTTCTCTCGCGCCGGTAGCGAGTCCGAGCCCGAGCTGCTCGCCTCCGTTCCGGAGGCGCGAGCGCGCGTAGAAGCGGATCGGCTGCTCGCGACGTTGTTGGACGTACAGCAGACGCCGACCTTGTTCCTCAACGGCCGCCGCTTCATCGGTGAAGTGTCGGAGAGCGCGCTGGAGTCGGCGCTCCAGAACGAGGCGCGCGCCGTGCGCTGGCTGCGCGCGCAAGGCGTCGCCGCGGACGAGGCTTACGCGCGGCGAGTGCGACAGAACTTGATCGGCGTGGACAGCGGCGCCCCGAGCCGCGCCTGCGTGCCGAGCGACGACGCGCCGTCGCTCGGGCCGCGCGACGCGCTGGTCACGATCGTCGAGTTCTCCGATTTCGAGTGCGCGCACTGCCGCGCGCTGGAGGCGACGCTGTCGCGCGCGCTGAAGCGCTATCCGGGGCTCGTGCGCCGCGTGTGGCGCAGCTTCGCGCTGCCGCAGCACGCGCGCGCGCCGCGCCTCGCCGCGTTTGCGCGCGCCGCCCGCGATGTGTCCGGCGAGCGGGCGTTCTGGGCGGTCCACGCTGCGCTCTCAAGCATCGAGGACGGCGATTTCGCGGACGAGCGCCTGCTCACGGTGGCGGCCAAGCTCCACCTCGACGGCGAGCGGCTGCTCGCCGCCGCGGAGGAGCCGGAGCGGCAGCGCGCGCTAGAGCGCGATCGAGAGCTCGCGGAGAGCCTGGGGCTGACCGGGGCGCCCACTTTGTTCGTGAACGGCCGTGAGGTCGCCGGCGCCTGGCCGGCGCCGGCTCTGGAGGCGTTACTGAAGGAAGAAATCGCCGCCGCTCAGCGCGTCAGGCGCGCGAGCAACGGCGTGCGCGCCGCCGAGAGCGTGCTGTGCCAGTAACGACGCGCAGCGCGGCTCGCGCCCTACAGCCGGACTTCCACGTGATGCTGGCGCTTGAGGCCGTCGAGCCACTGCTTCTTCGCTTGCGCCATTTTTTCCATGTAAACGCGCTCGGCCAGCTCCTGCCGCGCGTCTTCGAACTCGGGCAGCTTGGACTCTTCGCGCGACAGGATCTTGAGCACCACGTAGCGATCGCCGTCGCGCACCGCCGCTGAGGTCTGACCTACGTCGAGGCTCAGGGCCACGCGCGCCAGCGTCGGCGAGAGCTGCTGCAAGGTCACGCGCGGCAGCGCGCCGCCGCTGCGCCGTGTCCCCGGATCCTGCGAGTAGCGCTGCGCGAGCTGCGCGAAATCACCAGTGCGCGCCATCTCGGCGATGCCCTCGGCGAGGGCGCGCCGTTTGTGCTGCTCGGCTACGCTGTCACCCGCGAAAATCACGATCCACGCAGGGGTAAAGCTGAGGCGCTGGCGCTCTTCCAGCACCATGCGCCGGTAGGCGTCGTGCACGTCTTGATCGATGACGCGGATACGCCCTTGCAAGCGCACGTTGATGAGCTTGGCCTCGAGCAGCTGACGGCGCAGCTCGTCGCGGTAAGCGGCTTCACTCAGGCCGTTGCGCTGCGCCTCGCTGAGCAGCGACTGCACCGAGATCTTATTCTGGTTCGCGACGCGCAGCAGCGCTTCGTCCACCTCACGGCCGGTGACGGCCAGCTTCGACTGCTGAGCGGCGCGCTCCTCCAGCTCTTCGTCGACCAGGCGATCCAGCACGCTGCGGTAGAGCTGGGAGATGGCCGCGCTGCGCTGCGCGCCCTCCGGCACGGTTTGATGCACCTGCAGCAGGAACGGCTGCGCGCGGGCGCGCAGATCGCTCAAGAGGATGGCCTTCTCTCCGACCACCGCCACGATGCGCTCCACCAAGGTGGCGTGCGCTGGGGCGGCCGCGAGCGCAGCCAGTAAAGTGAGCCAGGGGATGACGCGGCGAGGTGACACGGGGAGCGGCCGAAGTCCTAGCACGGCGCTGGCGTCTCGAAAACGTAAAGGCCTCAGCGCTCGGCGCGCCAGGCCTTCTCCAATTTCGCCACGTCGACCAGGAGCAGTGAGGCGTACTCGAAAATCACCGCGTCTTCGGGGACATCACGCAATACGAGGTCGTCCAGCTTGCGGTTCGCGAGCAGCTCGTTGCTGAAATCGGTCAGCGGTTGGAAGGTGCGAGCGCGGCGCACGAAGTCGCTCCTGTAGCGGTTCTCGTTTACCAGCAGGTGCGTCACTTTGTACTTTCGCGCGTAGTCGAGCACCACCCGCCGATCGGTGGCATAGAACGCGCGCAGCGTGTCCTCTGCGCGGGCTTTCTGGCGCGCCCAGGACAACGTGAGCCAGGGCTGCATCGTCTCGAAGCCGCCGTTGTTCGCGCGCTGAGCGAAGAGCGGGATGTCGTCACCGTCGCTGATGAACGAGGCGATGCGAACGTCCTGGGGCAGGCGCTTGATGAACTCCCAGAGCGGCGCGCGCTTCTGGTAGTTGATGGTCATCGCCATGACGTTGCGGCTCGGCGTGCCGTCTCCGAGCCAGGACCAGAACACGAAGATGCACGCGGCAGCGCCCAGGTTGCGCACCTGCGCGCGGAAGCGGCGCAGGCGCGGCAACATCACGCCGAACACACAGGTGATCAGCCCGATCACCGTCATGTGCATGCCGTAGCTATAATAACGCTCGGGTGAGTACAGCCGGAACGCGAAGAGCACCGACACCGCGTAGATGATCAGGCTGGCGGCGGCGAACGCCACGGCTTGCCCCGGGGGCGGCGAGAAACCGAGCAGCGGCAACATCAGCAGCACGCCGAAGAACACGGCCGCTACCTCGTCGCGGTGGGTGTGCAGCGTGTCCAGCAGCGACGGCCAGGGGCTGTTGCCCTGCGGCGAGACGCTGCGCACGATCTGCTTGCCGAAGTTCGTGCCGGGGTCGCCCAGCGGTAATAGCCAGAGTCGGCCGGCCTTGCTGAACGCCGGCTCGTGCTGGGCTTGCTCCAACGTGTGAACGGGGCCGCCTTCGGAAGAGCCGAGCAGCACTGTGGGCGCGAACAGCGTTGCGCACACGCCGACCAGCGCCAGATAGTGCTTCAAGCGGCGCAGCGTCGTGTGAAACCCCGGACGCCCGATGCGCCGCAGCGCATAGATGCCCTCGGCGCCGAGCACCATCGCCAGAGCCGAGGGGTAGGTGAGCGCCGCGATCGCCGCGGCGCTGCGGCGCGCCCGCAGATCGTGCGCGATGGCGCCCGCGAACCACAGGCTCATCGCGGGAAAGCCGAAGCTGCGCGGCAAGCCGCCGCCGATGCGATCCATCACGAAGGTGTCGCGCAACATCAGCATCAGAAACAGCGCCGCGCTGCCGAGCCCCGCGCGGCGGCTGCGAAACAGCACGACCGCGGCCCAGACAACGATCGCGAGGCACACGAGCTGCGCGATCTTCGCGGACCACAGGAGGCCCACCAGCGGGACCGTCAGGCGGTACAGCAGCCGAAAAGCCGGCGGCTGGTACACGATCATCTCGTTGGCGATCGGATCGTTGGCGAGCGGGTGCCCGGGCGCATAACGGTGAAACGGGAACAGGGCGGTGCGCGCGTCGTCCGTCTGCAGATTGGGATCGGTGAGCGCCGGCGCGTACGTGTGCCACCAGCTGAGCAAGAAGCAGATGAAGGTGACGACGACCGCGGCGGCGGCGAACGCTTCGAACAGCACCCGGCGGGGTTCGCTCTGCAGCCTGGCCCGGTAGGCGTTCCAAGCCGCGCGTGCTTGGTTCCACCAAGCTGTCAGAGTGCTTCGCACGGTGCGGGGCGTGCTAGCCGAGCGCGGCACTTTCGGCAATAGCGGCAAAACCGTGAGATCGGCGCGGCGGTGGCGCCGGCTCGCCCCGATCCGAACGAGGACGAGACGGGAGCCAGGCCGGAACTGGTTCCGGTCTCGGTAGGCCCAAAAGCCAATATCGAACGGCCTTCCGGCCGCAGCTTATCTAGCGCAGCGCCCGGCCTTGGGTCATTCACTCCCCACTTGCGGCGGACCACACATGGGAGCACGGTAGAGCCGCTCTTCGCACGAGCACGCCCGGGGCAACTTCAAAGAGCTAACTGAATGACGCGGATACAGACGCAGGCGCCGACGCCGGCCCCGCGAACCATGCGCGGCTCGCCGCGCATGTTCGAATCGGATTTCTTCGAATGGTTCTCGCGGGTTCATCCCGCTGTTCCCGCAATCTTGTATCTGCCCATGGCGGCGGCCTCCGTGGGCGTCGCTCTGGTCTCCGAGGACTTGCCGCTCTGGCGCGTCGCGATCGAGGTCGTGGGCGGGTACCTGAGCTGGACCTTGTTCGAGTACTGGCTGCACCGGCTGTTTTTCCATTTGCCAGTCGTCGGGCCGAAAACGAGACGAATTTATTTCTACGTTCACGGGGTTCACCACGAGTACCCCTGGGATGAGACACGGCTCGTCATCCCGCCGGGCGCCTCGCTGTTCCTCTGCCTCGCCATCTTCGGCGCCTTTCGGGTGCTGTTTGGGGCGCACCTGATGTACGGCCCGTTTGCGGGCTTCGTCATCGGGTACGTGCTGTACGACAGCTTGCACTGGTACGTGCACGCGCGCGCTCCGCGCAACCGCTTCGGGCGCTGGCTACGCCGCGAGCACTTGGTCCATCACTTCAAGGAGCCCACGAGCCGCTTCGGCGTCAGCTGTCCTTGGATGGACTATCTGTTCGGCACGCGCGGTCAGCCGGCGCGCGCGCGCTCCAGTGAGGAGCCCAGCGCCAACGAGCAATCACCCGACGCCGAGGCGACGGGCTGATCCGCGCAGCAGCGACGAGCGCGGCGCGCCTGTTGCTGTTGCTCTCGGTCGCGGCGTGCGCGCAGCGTTCGACGCGCAGCGAGCGAACGCTCGCTCCTGCGCCGAGAGCCAACGCGCGCGAGGCCGCAAGCGCCGGGCGCACGGAAAGCGCCGCGCGCACGCCGAGTGACATCGACGCGGGCGCGCCGAGCGCGGTCAATGTTGCGGATGCGGCGCTCGACGCGCGTCGTGGCGCGGCTGCCGTGAAGGCTGAAGCGCCGGCGGACATGTTGCCGGTGCCGGGCGGTACCTTCGTGATGGGCAGCGATGACGAAGGCGAGCAAGACGAACGGCCCGCGCACGAGGTGAGCGTGCGCTCCTTCTGGCTCGACAAGACGGAGGTCACGCAGCAGGCTTACGCGGAATGCGTCAGCGCTGGGCGTTGCGCGGCGCCGGCAGCGCTCGCGGCGAGCGCGCTCGTGCACGGCCGCGCCGACGAGTTCCGTCTGCCGGATCATCCGGTCGTGGGGGTGTCGTGGTTCGACGCCACGGCGTACTGCGCATTTCGCGGGCGGCGCTTGCCCACGGAGGCCGAGTGGGAGCGCGCCGCGCGAGGTTCCGACGGCCGTCGCTATGTGTGGGGCGACGCCGCGCCCGAGCCGCGACGTTTCGGTGTGTTCGGCGGACAACTCACGACGCAAGCGGTCGCTTCTTACCCGCAAGGTAGAGGCCCTTACGGTCATTGGGATCTCGCTGGGAACGTCTGGGAGTGGGTCGCCGACGAGTACGATCCTTACGCCTATCGCCGCGACACGGCGCGGCGCGGAGTCCCCGGCAGCTGCGCAGAAATTCTGCAGACGCTCGCGGAGCTCAGGCGCCAGCGCAAGCGCGGGTTTACTGGCAAGAACCCCATCCCCGTGGAGTGCGAGCGCGTGCTGCGCGGCGGCGCTTACAACTATGGCGCCGCGGGTCTACGCGTGACGAATCGCGTGCACCATCCGGCGCACTTCAGGATCGCGGTGGCCGGATTCCGCTGCGCCGCGGATGATCCTGACGCGAAGTCCGACAGCGCGACGGACTTCGCCGACAGCGACACTCGCCAGTGAGCGACGAGCGCGCGTCGCTCGCAGCTGCGCGATCGTCTCGCCCAACTAAAGCCCCTCACTCGTCGGCCGTAGCTCCTGAGCAAGCCTCGTGTCTCCTTCACCCGTTCTCATCGTAGATGACGACTCGCTGTTGCGCAGCGCCTTACACCGCACGCTCGACACCGCGGGGTTTCGCGTCACGAGCACAGAGACGGCGTCGCAAGCGCTCGAGTGGCTGCGCCGCGGCGAGCGCTTCGACGCGATCGTGACGGATCTGTTCATGCCGGACATGGGCGGCGTCGATTTTCTGCGCGCGGTTCGCCAGCTGGACTTGGACGTGCCGCTGATCGTGATGACCGGCTACCCCAGCTTGGAGACGGCGGTCGCCACCGTGCGCTACGGCGGCTTCCGTTACCTCGACAAACCCATCGACGTGATGAGCCTGGTCGAGACGGTGCGCGAAGCGGCCGCCATGCATCGCCTGGCGCTGCTCAAGCGGCGCGCGCTCGAGCTGTACGAGACGGAGGGCTGGCTGATCGGCGATCGCGCCGGCCTCGACGCGCATTTCGAGAGCGCGCTCGACAAGCTGTGGCTCGCCTTTCAACCGATCGTGGATCTGCCCGCCGGCGAGCTGTACGGCTATGAAGCGCTGGTGCGCTCGCGCGAGCCGACGCTGGCGACCCCGGGGCTGCTGTTCGAGGCCGCCGAGCGGCTCGGCCGCGTGAGCGAGCTCGGCCGGCGCATTCGTCGCCTGCTCGCGCAGGAGGTCTCGCGCGCGCCAGCGGGCACGCTGCTATTTACCAACTTGCACGCCGCCGATTTGGCGGATGACGAGCTCATCTCCGAGGCGGCGCCGCTCGCGCAGTGGGCCTCGCGCGTCGTGCTGGAGATCACCGAGCGCGCGTCGCTGGAGCGCATCAGCGATTTGCGCGGACGCATTCAGGCGCTGCGCGACCTCGGCTTTCGCGTGGCCATCGACGACTTGGGCGCCGGCTACGCCGGCTTGTCGAGCTTCAGCCAAGTCGAGCCGGACATCGCGAAGCTCGACATGTCGCTGGTGCGCGGCGTGGATCAGAGCGCGCGCAAAGCGTCCATCGTGCGCTCCATGATCGGCATCTGCACGAACGAGCTCGGGACGCGCATCGTGTGTGAAGGCGTGGAGACCGAGGCCGAGCGCGACGCGCTGACCGAGCTCGGCGCCGACCTCTTGCAGGGCTACCTGTTCGGGCGTCCCGAGCCGGAGTTCCAGAGCGTCGCCGCGCTGGACAAGCTCACGCCCTGAGCGCGCCGTCACGAGCCGCGATCGAGGGGCCCGCGCCGCTCGAAGCCGACCTGCTCGCCGATCACGAAGCGCGGCCGATTCTTCAGGATCTCGTAGATCTTGCCGAGATAGGTGCCGATGATGCCGAGCAGGATGAACAGGATGCCGAACATCAGCGACATCACCGTCATCAGCGAGGCCCAGCCCGGGACGGTGCGGCTCTCCGAATAAACCACCAGGATGTAACAGAGCTCGATGAAGGCGAGCCCGCTGGTGATGAAGCCGATGCCGATGCCCAGCCGCAGCGGCACCACCGAGAACGACAGCATCGCCCCCGAGGAGAAGCGCAGCATCTTCTTCAGCGTGAACTTGGGCACGCCCGAGTGCCGGCTCTGCGCGCGGTAGTCGATGGTCTTCGTGCGAAAGCCGAGCCAGTTCACTAGCCCGCGAATGAACAGATCGGCGTCGCTCATGCTCGTGAGCGCAGCCAGCGCGGCGCGGTCGAGCAAGCGGAAGTCCGAGGCCCCGGCCTCCATCTTCACGCCCGAGAGCTGCGTGAACAACCAGTAGAAGCCGCGCGAGGTCACGCGCTTGAACCAGCTGGTGTCGACGCTGTCGCTGCGCCGCGTGTTCACCACTTTGTATCCGTCGCGCCAGGCGGCGAGCAGCTCCAAAATGACCGGCGGCGGGTGCTGCAGGTCGCCGTCCATGGTGACGATGGCGCAGCCGCGCGCGTGATACAGGCCGGCGAAGAGCGCGCCTTGGTGCCCGAAGTTGCGCGACAGGCTGAGCCCGCACACGTTCGGCCGGCGCTGAGCCTCGGCCACGATGGCCGCCCACGTGCCGTCGCGGCTGCCGTCGTCGACCAGGATGATTTCGTAGCTCAGCCCCGCGGCGTCGAGGACGCCCGACACCGCCTCCACGAAGGCGCCGATGTTGGTCTCCTCGTTGTACATCGGCGCGACCACCGAGAGCTCTGGCTCGGGGCGGGCTGGCTTCGCGGCGGGGAGCTCGCTGAAGACCAGGGGCTTGGACTCGTGCATGATGGGGGACGGGGGCATCGCTGTGAGCCGCTCTTCTGAGCATGATCACAGGAAGGCGCAAGCTTGGGAAGCGGGCTCGGCGGGCCTAGCGCACGGCTTCCACGCGCAGTCGCACATAATCGAGCCACCACACCCCCTCGCGGAACAGCTTTTCGCGGGCGAGCTCCGCGGCGCGCTGGAACAGGCGGGCGCGCGTTGCCTGCGCCTGGCTGTCTTCGCTGGCGAACGGCAGCAGGCCGGACGCGAAGATTTCGAGCCAAGCCGCGAAGCCGCTGCTGCCCGGTCGATCGGGCATCGGGCTCGGCCGCGGGAACCAGCTCGCCGAGCGCACCGTGAACCCGACGTCCTCGAGCAGCGCCGAGTATTCGCCCAGACGCGGGAAGTACCAGGGCGCGAAGGGCCGCTCTGCATCGCCCAGCCCGAGCTCGTCCAGCGCTTGGTTCACGGCGCGCAGCACCTCGCTCACGTTGCCATGACCGCCGAGCTCGACGACCATGCGACCGCCGGGGCGCAGCGCGCGGAACAGCGCGGCGGCGACCTCGCGCGCGCGCGGCATCCAGTGCAGCGCTGCGTTCGAGAATACGGCGTCGAAGGCGCCCTCGTAGGCCAGCGCCTCGCCGCGCGCGAGCTCGAAGCGCAGCTCGGGGTAGCTGCGCCGCGCTTGCTCGAGCATGGCCGTTGAAGCATCCACGCCGAGCACGCTGGCGCCGCTGTCCGCGATGAGACGCGTGAGGTGCCCAGAGCCGCAGCCGAGATCGAGGATCGTTTCGCCGGGCTGCGGGGCGAGCTGCTGCAGCAAGGGCAGGCCACCGTCGCGCACGAAGCGCGACTCGCGATCGTAGCGCTCGGGGTTCCAATCGTTGTGCGGCTCGCGTGTCATCGCTGCTCAATCTGCGCGTTGCGATTGAGTTAGTAAAATGAAAGATTCTGGAATTATGATTTAGATATTCTAACCTCCGCGGCAGCGTGCGCGGCGCACGCAGCGGGCGTTCGGCGCCGACGCGTCAGCGGCGGCGCGCCGAGTAGTAGCTCGGGAAGGCGGCGCGCAGCTCGGCCTCGGAGACGCGACGATGCTGGCCCGGCGCGAGACCCTCTAGGGTGAGAGCGCCGAACGCGACGCGCGCCAGGCGCGTGGGCTCGTGCCCGAGCGCGGAGCACAGCCGTCGAATCTCTCTGTTCTTGCCCTCCAACAACGTGACCACCAAGTGCGTCTCTCGTCGGCTCGCCTTGCGGACGCGCACCGACTTCGCGCGCAAGAGCTCACCGTGATCGCTGACACCGTGCAGCCAGCGCTCGGCTGTCACCTGATCCAGCTCGCCGCGCACCGTCAGCGTGTAGACGCGCTCGACGTGACTCTGTGGAGCAGTGAGCCACGCCGAGAGCTGCGTATCATTGGTCAGCAACAGCAACCCGCTCGTCGCGAAGTCGAGCCGGCCGACAGGATGCAGACGGCGGAATTCGCTGGGCAAACCGTCGAAGATCGTTGGCCGGCCGCTAGGATCTCGTGCGCTGGTGAGCGTGCCGCGGCGTTTGTGTAGCAGGTGTACGCAGCGCTCGGCGGGGCGCGCTTGCTTACCCTGCAGAGTGATGGTGGCGCGCTTCAGGTCGAGACGCAGCGCTGGGTCGGTCTGAATCTTGCCGTCTACTGCAACTTCACCCCGCTCGATGTGCCGGCGCGCTTCAGTGCGGCTCGCGACACCCAATTTCGACAAGGCGCGCTCCAGTGAAACCACGCCGCCTCTCTGCGCAACTCGACGCGCCGGCGCGCTCTGCGTTTCGGTTTGGTTTCTTCCGTTGTGCGCGCGAGCGCGAGAGTTCATGGACATGAAACGTAGCCGCAAGGTTCGCTAGGAGATAGGTATTGGGTCGATGAGAGCCTCTTCGCTCGAGTCCCCGTTGCGAGCTCGCGTGCCTGAACGATCAGCCGTCGTCAGTCCTGCTCCGGAGCAGCTGCTGGCGCTGGCCGAGGTCGGGCGCGAGCTCACGGCTGGCGGGGCGCTCGACCAAGCCTTGACCCGCGCGATGCGCGCGCTCGATCGCCGTTTGGCTGCGCGCCGTTCGCTGCTGTCCGTCGCCGATCCGGAGCGCCGTTCGCTCGATTTACGAGCTGCTTACGGGCTGCCGCCGGAGCAGTTTCGGCTGCGCTTCGGCGTCGGCGTCGCGGGCCGCGTGGTGGACAGCGGTCGACCCATCGTCGTGCCCAATTTGCGGCACGAGCCGATGGCGCTGACCGAGCTGACGGATCCAGCGCCGTGGGAGGAGGGGCACTGGAGCCTGGTGTGCGTGCCGCTGTCCATGGCCGGGCGCCACATGGGCGCGCTGTCCGCGTACTTCCCGAAAGACGTCGCGGAGGCGTTCTCGGCGCGGGTGGGCGTGCTCGAAATCGTCGCCTCGCTGCTCGGGCAAGCGCTGCGCACCGCGCACCTGGAACAAAGAGACGCGGACGTGCGGCTCGCGGACGAGGCCAGTCAGCGCTCGCTGCGCACGCCGTTCGAGTACGCCAACATGATCGGCGCCAGCGCGAGCATGCGCCAGGTGTACGAGCAGGTCGCGCAGGTGGCGCGCACCAACGCGACGGCGCTGATCCGGGGCGAGTCCGGCACGGGCAAGGAGCTGGTGGCGCACGCCATTCACAACAACTCGCTGCGCGCGCGCCAGCCGTTCGTGAAGGTCAACTGCGCGGCGCTGCCGGAGACGCTGTTCGAGTCGGAGCTGTTCGGGCACGAGCGCGGCGCCTTCACTGGCGCGCACGCGCGGCGCAAGGGCCGCTTCGAGCTGGCCCAGGGCGGCACGCTGTTCCTCGATGAAATCGCGGAGCTCTCGCCGACGACGCAGGCCAAGCTGCTGCGCGTGCTGCAGTCTCGCGAGTTCGAGCGCCTGGGCGGCAGCGAGACCCTGCGCACGGACGTGCGCATCATCGCCGCGACCAACAGTGACATGGAGCGCGCGGTCGCCAACGGCGCCTTCCGCGAAGATCTGTACTACCGCCTCAACGTGTTTACGATAGCGCTGCCGGCGCTGCGCGAGCGGCGCGCGGACGTGCCCGCGCTGGCGGAGTATTTCTTGGCCAAGTTCGCCAGCGAGCACCGCCGCAAGATCGCGCGCATCTCGAGCGGCGCGCTGGAGGCGCTGTCGCAATATGGCTGGCCCGGCAACGTGCGGGAGCTGGAGAACGTGATCGAGCGCGCGGTGGTCGTGTGCGAAGGGTTCGTGATCCAGGAGCACCACCTGCCCGAGAGCATGCGCGTGGGAGCGCGCGCGCGTCCGCAGGAGCGCCCCACGCTGGCGGACGCCGTCGCCCGCCTCGAGCGTCAGCTGATCGAGGACGCCTTGCGCGAGGCGCGCGGCAACTGCGCGCAAGCGGCGCGCGCGCTGGGCACCACCGAGCGCATCGTGCGCTACAAGGCCGGCAAATACCGCATCGACAGCGCGCGCTTTCGTGGATCGAACGAATGAGGCGAGGAATTTGATGCCCAGAGTGCGTCCAGTGATTGGCCTGCTGGAGTCGCGGATGAGCCGTGAGCTCGCGCGCCTGGTCGAGAAGCACGGCGGCGATCCGACGACCGTGCCGGCCGTGCGCGAGTGCCCGGAGCTGACGCCAGAGATCGCGCATCGCTTGATCGACGAGCTGGCCAGCGATCGGCATGACGTCGTCGTGTTCATGACCGGCGTCGCCGTCTCGCTGCTGTTCGAGATCGCCGAGCAGATCGGGCGCCGCCCGGATCTGGTGCTCGCGCTGCGCGGTCTCACCACCGTGTGTCGCGGTCCGAAGCCGACCGCCGCGCTGCGCGGCTTCGGCGTACCGCCCACGCTCACGGCGCGCGATCCTTACACCTCCGCGGAGCTCATCGACGCGCTGAACAGCATCGACGTCAAAGGCCGTCGCGTCATGCTGCTGCACTACGGCGAGCGCAGTGAGACGCTGGCCGAGACGTTGATCGCTCGCCAGGCCAAGCTCGAGGAGCTGTGGCTCTATCGCTGGCTGATGCCGGAGGACACTGAGGGGCTCACCCGCTTGGTCATGCGCATCATCGCGGGTGACATCGACGCCCTGGCCATCACCTGCCAAATCCAGTTTCGGCACCTCTACGCGGTGGCGGACCAGCTCGGCCTCGGCTCGAAGCTGGTGCACGCGCTGAACGAGCGCGTGGTGGTGGCGGCGGTCGGTCCGACCTGCGAAGCGATCCTCAGCGGCTACGGGGTGCGGGCCCAGGTGGTGCCCGATCATCCCAAAATGGGGCCGCTGGTCTTGGCGCTGATGCGCCACCTGGAGCAGCGGGTCCGCCACAGCGAGCCCGCTGCGCCCGAAGCGCCCCGTATGACGCACTGAGACGCCAGCGCCAGCCGTAATCGCGGCGTCGATCCGCCGGCAGTTTAGGGCTATAAGCGGCGCCCTTGGCCGCAATCAACGACCTGCAACTCGACGCGCATCGCGGTCAGCCCCTTGACCTCGAGCAGCCGAATGCCGCGAGCGCTGCTGCGCCTGCCGCAGCCCGGGCGCCGCGAGCAGGGGGCGAGGCCATCGACACGCCGGCATACGGCAAGTTCGGGAACGACGACGTGGAGCTTCATACCCTCACCAACAAAAGCGGGCTGGTCCTCAAAATTGCGACGTACGGCGCGATGATCACCGAGTTTCACGTTCCGGATCGGAACGGCAAGCTCGCGGACATCGTGCTCGGCTACGACGACTTCGAGGGCTATCGGACGGCCACCACCTTCTTCGGTGCCATCGTGGGCCGCGTCGCCAATCGCATCGGCCACGCTCGCTTTCAGCTGGAGGGGAAGGAGTATCGCGTGGCCGCGACTGACGGCGATCACCACCTGCACGGCGGCGTCAAAGGCTTCGACAAGGTGGTGTGGCAGGCGGAGCCGCTCGAGCTCGTTGACGGGCCGGCGTTACGCCTGCGCTACGTCTCCAAAGACGGAGAGGAGGGTTATCCGGGGACGGTCACGGCCACCACGACTTACACCCTGACGCAGCAGAACGAGCTCAAGGTGGTGATGGAGGCCGAGACCGACGCGACCACCATCGTGAACCTCGCGCATCACAGCTATTGGAACCTGGGCGGCCCCGGCTCCGGCTTGATCACGGATCACGAGCTGATGCTGTACGCCGACCAGTACACGCCGGGTGAGGAGCTGGTGCCCACGGGTGAGATCGCGCCGGTGAAAGGCACGCCCTTCGACTTCACGCGGCCGAAGCCCATCGGGCGTGATCTGGCGGCGGTGGGCGGCACGCCGGTCGGCTACGATCACAACTTCGTCGTGAACGGCGCGCCGACGGCGCTGCGACCGGTGGCGCGCGTGAAGGATCCCAAATCGGGGCGCGTCATGACCCTGATGGCCGATCAACCGGGCGTGCAGCTCTATTCGGGCAACTTCCTCAAAGGCAAGACGCGCGGCAAGGGCACGCTCCACGCGCAATACAGCGGTTTTTGCCTGGAGACGCAGAAGTTCCCGAACGCGATCAACATCCCAGGCTGGAAAGAGCAGGTCATCCTCAGGCCCGGGCAGCGCTACGAACACACGATGATCCACGGTTTTAGCGCGGAGTGAGTCATGAGGCGTGAGCTTGGTATGAGCATCGCCCTGGTGCTCATGTGTCTGGGGCTGTGGCTTTCGAACCCCGACTTCTTGGGGCAATCGAACGCGATCAACACGCTGCGCCAGATCTCGATGCTGGGCATCTTCTCGATCGGCATCGCGTTCGTGATCATCGCCGGTGGCATCGACCTGTCCATCGGCTCCATCATCGGGTTGACCGGCGTGCTGATCGCCAAGT
This sequence comes from uncultured Sorangium sp., assembly GCA_966250485.1. Lineage (GTDB taxonomy): Bacteria > Myxococcota_A > Polyangia > Polyangiales > Polyangiaceae > PMG-095. The sequence goes on from CBINHN010000007.1 coordinate 83,666, forward strand.
TCTCTTCCAACGCGGTGGGCAGCTTCGGGTGGTCGCTGTGGGTCGGTATTCCGCTGGCGCTCTTGGCCGCGCTGGTCATCGGCTTGATTCAGGGGCTGCTCATCACTCGGCTAGAGCTGCAACCCTTCATCGTCACGCTGGGCGGCATGCTGCTGATCCGCGGCATGTCGCAGACCATCGTGGAGGGCGGCACGTTGAGCCTCGGGGGTTCACCGCTGCTCCAGCTGGCGAACGGCGGTTTCCTCGACATCGGCGGGCACCCGCTGTTGCCGTACCCGTTACTGATCTTCGGCGGGGTGATCGCCGTGTCGACGCTGGTGCTGCACTTCACGGTTTTTGGCCGTTACGTGTTCGCGATCGGCGGCAATCGTGATGCGGCCGAGTACTCCGGCATCAACGTGCGCTTGGTGGAGACGTCCACGTACGTCATCTCGGCGGGTCTAGCCGGCGTAGCCGGCATTTGTTACGCGGCCTACATCGGGCAAATGTCGCAGCAGGTCGGCATCGCCTACGAGCTGTACGCCATCGCGGCGGCCGTGCTCGGCGGCTGCTCCTTGCGCGGCGGTGAGGGCACCGTGCTCGGCGTCATCATCGGCTCCGCGGTGATGCGCGTGATCGACAACGGCATCAACATGTTCCAGCTGTTTTACAGCGACGCGGACGGCATTCGTCGCATCTGGCGGCTGGATCCCAACTGGACCTTCATCATCATCGGCGGGGTGATCTTGGTGGCGGTGATCCTCGACCAGGTCGTGCACGTCGTGCAGGCGAAGCGCAGGACGCGGCAGGTCGGCAAGCTGAGCGAAAAAGAGCCGGAAGCGCCGCGCGACAAAGCGAAGGATCCGCGAGATCCGAAGTCCGACGCATAGCCGCAGCGCGGCGCCGCGGCGATTCAGCGTCGCGCGGCGCGGCGTGCGGCGCCTTACAGCGAGTACAGGGACGGCAACAGGCCGCGCTTGACCAGCACCTGCATGATGGCGTGCGCGGCTTCTTCCGCGTCGCCGCTGCTACCGAGCGCCACGGTGAGATCCGGCGTGAGCGGGCGCTCCTCGCTCGGGTGCGCGTGTCCAGGGCCGTACACGCCGCGCGCGTCGCGCTGCTTGCGCACCGGGAGGGGCGTATCGACGTGCACCTCCACGAAGCGCTCCGAGCCCACGCTCGCGCGGATCGCCTCGCGATCGGCGCGCAGCGGGGAGGCGTAGGCGAAGATGACGATCAGCCCGGCGTCGGTCGAGCGCCGCGCGAGCTCGGGGGTTTGCCACGGGCTCGAGCCGTCCGGCTGCACGCCGGTGGACAGGCCGTCGTCGGGATCGACGACCATGGCCAGGCGGTGAGTGTCGAACAAGCGCCGCTCCAGCGCGAAGGCGATCGCGGTCTTGCCGGCCGCCGGCAGCCCCGTGAGCCACACCGTGCAGCCCTTCTGGCCGAGTCGCTCGGCGCGCTCGTCGTGGCTCACCTGCGTGTGGGGCCGCGGGAACTGCGGCGGGCGCTGCGACGCGCGCTCCTCGGGCGCCGCGTCGCCGGCCAGGATCATGCCGGCCGCGACGGTGTTGTTCGTCAGCGAGTCGATCAGGATGAACGCGCCCGTGCCGCGGTTCTCGCGATAAGGATCGTACGCGAGCGGGCGGTGGCAGGCGATCGTGACGCGCCCGATGTCGTTGAGCTCGAGGCGCGTGGCCGGCTCCTGCTTCAACGTCTCGAGATCCGTGGTGTACGCGACCTGCTCGACCTCGGCGCGCACCATCTGCGTGGTGTGCTTCAGCAGGTAGCTCTTTTGGCGATCGAGCGCGCGCTCGCTCATCCACACCAGCATGGCGTCGAAGCGGCGCCCCAGCGTCGGCTGCTTTTCGGGGTGCACCAGCATGTCGCCGCGGCTGATGTCGATCTCGTCCTTCAAGCGCAGCGTGATGCTCATTGGCGCGTGCGCGCTCTCGAGCTCACCTTCGGCGGTGTCGATGGCGATGATCTCGCTGGTCTTGCCGGAGGGCAGCACCATCATGCGATCCCCGCGGCGCACCACGCCGGACGCCACCGTGCCGGAGAAGCCGCGGTAGTCCAGATCCGGGCGCATCACGTACTGCACGGGGAAGCGGAACTGCCGCAAGTTGACGTCCTCCGCGACGGGCACCTGCTCCAGGTGCTCGAGCAGCGTCGGCCCCGTGTACCAGGGCATGTCCGCGCTGCGGTGCACGACGTTGTCGCCGCGCAGCGCGCTCACCGGGATGAAGGTGATGGCCTTGAAGCCGAGCTGCCCGGCGAAGCTCTCGAAATGCTCGCGGATACGCTGGAAGACCGCGGCATCGTAGCCCTCGAGGTCCATCTTGTTGATGCACACCGTGAGGTGCGGGATCCCGAGCAGCGAGGCGATGTAGGCGTGACGCCGCGACTGCTGCAAGACGCCGAGGCGAGCGTCGATCAAGATCAGCGCGACGTTTGCCGTCGACGCGCCGGTCGCCATGTTGCGCGTGTACTGTACGTGCCCGGGCGTGTCGGCGATGATGAACTTGCGCTTTTGCGTCGAGAAGTAGCGGTAGGCGACGTCGATGGTGATGCCCTGCTCGCGCTCGGCCTTCAGCCCGTCCGTGAACAGCGAGAAATCGATGTCCATGCCGGCGCGCGTGGAGGCGCGCTTCACCGCCTTGAGCTGGTCTTCGTAGACGCCGTGCGTGTCGTGCAACAAACGGCCGATCAGCGTGGACTTACCGTCGTCCACCGAGCCCACGGTGACGAAGCGCAGCAGCTCCTTTTGTTGGTGCTGCTCCAGGTAGCCGTGGATGTCGCGGCTGATGAACTCGCTCTCCTGCGTCGTCATCAGAAATAACCCTCGCGCTTCTTGAGCTCCATCGAGGCCTCTTCGTCGTGGTCGATCAGGCGACCCGAGCGTTCCGAATACTTGGTCAGCAGCATTTCTCGAATGATTTCAGGGAGCGTGGTGGCCTCGGAGCGCAGCGCGCCGGTGAGCGGATAGCAGCCCAGCGTGCGGAAGCGCACCGTCTCCAGGCGCGGCTTCTCACCCGGGTTCAGGCGCATGCGCTCGTCGTCTACCATGATCAGCGTGCCTTCGCGCTCGACCACCGGGCGCGGCGCGGCGAAGTACAGCGGCACGATCGGGATGTTCTCCAAGTAGATGTAGAGCCAGATGTCGAGCTCGGTCCAGTTCGACAGCGGGAAGGCGCGGATGCTCTCGCCCTTGTTGATGCGAGCGTTGTACAGGTTCCACAGCTCGGGCCGCTGGTTCTTGGGATCCCACTGGCCGTAGCGATCGCGGAAAGAGTAGATGCGCTCCTTCGCGCGCGAGCGCTCCTCGTCGCGCCGCGCGCCGCCGAACGCCGCGTCGTAGCCGCCATCGTGCAGCGCCTGCAGCAGCGCGTGCGTCTTCATGATGGTGGTGTACTTGGAGCTGCCGTGGTCGAACGGGTTGATGCCCTCCTCCACGGCTTGCACGTTGGTGTGCACGCGCAGATCGAAGTTGTTCTTCTTGCAGAACTCGTCGCGAAACCGGATCATTTCGCGAAACTTCCAGGTCGTGTCGATGTGCAGCAGCGGGAACGGCAGCTTGCCGCGGTGGAACGCCTTCTTCGCGAGGTGCACCATCACTGACGAGTCTTTGCCGATCGAGTAGAGCATCACCGGTCGCTCGAACTCGGCGGTCACCTCGCGCAGGATGTGTATGCTCTCGGCTTCGAGCTGCCGAAGGTGGGTGAGGCGCAGGTCGACGGCTTGGTCAGGTTCCGCGGTGGCGAGCATCGGCCAGCATATAACACCAATTTCATCGGAATAAGGGGATTAATCCTAAGTTCGCGATTTTACTGAAAAATCAATCAGTGTCACAGCGCTCGCGCGGCGCTTTTCCGGGGAAATCCCCTGGGCGGGTGCGGGTTTACTCCCGAGCCAGCGCGAGCGCTCGTTCGGTGTCGCTGAGGTCGACGTCGACGTCGACCGCCGCCCGCAGGCGTCGCAGGTATTCGCGGCGCGAAATGCAGTAGGCGCCCAGGCTCGCCAAATGCGGCGTCTCGAACTGCACGTCGAAGAGGCGGATGCCGCAGGCGAACAGCGCGCGCAGCGCGGCGATCAGCGCGACCTTGGAGGCGTTCGTCACGCGGTGGAACATGCTCTCGGCGGCGAACAGCGCGCCGCACTGCACGCCGTACAAGCCACCGACGAGCTGGTCGCCGTCCCAGACCTCGACGCTGTGCGCGTGCCCCAAGCGGTGCAGCTCACAGTAGGCGGCGATCATCTCCGGCAAGAGCCAGGTGCCCTCTTCGCGCTCTGCGGCGCAGCTCCGGATCACGCCTTCGAAGCAGCGATCGTAGGCTAGGCGCAGCGAGGTCGTGCGCAGGAAGCGGCGCATGCTGCGTGAGACATGCAGCGCCGCTGGCTCCATCACCGCGCGCGGATCTGGGCTCCACCAGAGCGGCGGCGTGTCCTCGTCATACCAAGGGAAGATCCCGCTGCGGTAGGCGCTCAGCAGCCACTCGGGGGTGAGCGCGCCGCCCGCTGCCAAGAGGCCGCGCGCATCGGCGCGCTCGGGATCCGGAAATTGCGGTCTCGAGCTGGGCGCGAAGAGCAGCGGTAAGCGTGGCCGGAGCACGTGTCAGCGGCCGCGTTCCCAGGACGAAGCCGGGGCCGAGTGATACGGAAACATCGGGCCGTAGCTCGCGGGTGTCCGCCAGTCGCCGCCGAGCGGCGGCTTCGCTGGGGGGGTGGCGGGCGAGGGCCGCGTCACCGTCGGAGCGGCGACGCGATGCGAGCGGTACAGCGGCGCGGCGGAGGTGTAGACGGCGCCCGGCGCGTAGCCGCGGCCGGCGTGGTTGACGATATTGACGACGACCGTCGGCGCTGCGGGCGCGGCGCTCGGCGCCGCGAGCGCCGCCGCGGCGCTCGGCTCGCGCGCGGTGCTGCTCTCGCCCAGAGAGACGACGCGAGCCAGCCTGGGCCGGGGCGCGAACGCCGGGTCTGGCGTCACCAGGCTCGCTTCGTTCGGCGACGCGACGGCCAGCGCGTCCGCGTAGCCGCGCTCATTGCCCGCGGCGCTCCAGCCGGGCTCCGGCTCTTGAACCCAGGCGTGCCCGGAGGTCGCGCAAGCCGCCAATGACGTGGCAGCGATGACGAGCAGCAAGCGAGCAGCAGCGTGCGGCACGCCACGATTCTGACACGGCTCCGCGGGCGGTGGTAGCGCGCCGCGCGGGTCGCGCTCATCTAGCGCGCCGCGCGCGCCGCTCTGCGTTTGAGAGCACGACGCTCGCAAAAACGGGCGCGTAGACGGCGACCAGCACCAGCAGCGCTTCGAGCGGCGTGCGCACCGCCGCGATGTCCGTCGTCACGGCTTGGATCACCGTGATCAGCGCGTCGGCGAGGACCAGCATCAGCACCGCGCGGGCGAGCCGCGGCCGCCAGCGCACGCTGAGCGAGAACAGCGCCGCGGCGAGGCCCAGATCGAACACCACCCAAAACCATTTCATCCAGGGCGCGGGGAACCAGCGCGCGCCATCCACCTGCGCGAGCAGCAACGTCCACGGGATCAGCGCGAGGGCCAAGAGCTCCACCACGACGCTCGGGCCGCGCAGCAAGGTCTCCATGCCGTAGCGCAACAGCCCGCGCTGTGAGAACGCGACCAGGCTATCGTAGACGGCCACGCTGGCGTGGCTGTTCGCGGGATACGAGAGATAGATCGGCGCCCACTCCTTGGGGCGAAACTTGGCCTTGAAGGCGCGCAGCCCGGCGAAGTCGTAGAGCGCGGAGCCGTAGCGCTTGGCGTTGTGCAGCCAGAAGTCGACGGCGCCGGCCAGCGGCGCCAAGCCGAGCGTCACGTAGTGGCTGCCGAGCGCCGCGGCGTCGCGCATGGCGGCGTCCACGAGGAGCTCGACGGTGCCGTTCGGTGCCCGCGGCGAGCGCACCAGATCTTCGATGAACCAACCTTTGCGTGAGAAGACCGGGATGACGGCGGCGAAGCCCACGACCTCGTCGCGTTGCTGGGCAACGAAGAAGCGCCGCTCGTGACAGAAAGAGAAGGGATCGACCCGCACGAGGAACCCCATGGGCGGCATCGGCTGCGCGCCCATCCAGCGGTCGATGAGCGCCTGAACGGCGCGGCGCAGCTCCGCGCTGCGAACCTCGAGCTCTGCGGGCTGAACGCGCCGGACCTTGACGGCTTTGTTGCGCGCGCGCCGCAGCTGCTCGCGGAGACTGCGCGTGCCCGCCACCGTGGCTCCCCACTCTGCAGGGTCGTAGATCGGCTGCTCTCCCACCAAGATCGAGGCGAGCTCCGGCGTCACGTTGACGAAGCGGCGCTCGGTGGCGAAGAACACCACGCGCTGGCGTCGCTCGCGCGCCAGGCGCGTGAACAAGCGCGCGACCTCCGCCACCCTCGTCTCTGGCGCGATCGGCGCGCCGGCGACGACCCAGGCGTGGCCGGTGGCCATGAACGCGACGCAGGCGTCATCATCGATGAAGCAGTACGCGAGCCCCGGCTCGAGCACCTGAAACGACGTGACGTTCCAGCCCGACTCGCGCAAGAGCGCGAGGACGGAGAGTCGATCCTGGTTGCTCGGGCTCTCCACGATGCGGATGGTCGACTCGCGGCCCACGGTGCGGCTCGAGCGTAGTGGATCCGTCGAGCGAGGCCATTGCGTTCCCGCTGCGGTGTCCCCATAGTCTGCGCCCGGGCCGCTGCCCGCGGCGAGCACAGGAGGAAACCTCGTGAAGAAAATCGGAGTTTTAGGGTCTGGCGTGGTCGGGCAAACGCTCGCGGACGGCTTTCTCAAGCACGGCTACGCGGTCATGCGCGGGTCGCGGGATCCCGACAAGCTGGCTGCTTGGAAGGCCGAGGCGGGAGCGAACGCGAGCGTCGGCAGCTTCGCGGATGCGGCGCTGTACGGTGAGCTGGTGGTGCTCGCGGTGAAGGGCAGCGCGGCAGAGGCCGTGCTGGACGCCTGCGGCTCCGCGCTCGACGGCAAGACCGTGGTCGACACCACCAACCCCATCGCCGACATGCCGCCCGTGAACGGCGTGCTGCGCTTCTTCACCGGTCCGAACGACTCCTTGCTGGAGCGTCTGCAGAGCAAGCTGCCCACCGCGCATTTCGTCAAGGCGTTCTCGTGCGTGGGCAACGCGTTCATGATCGATCCCGACTTCGGCGGCCAAAAGCCGACCATGTTCATCTGCGGAGAGAAGGCGGAGGCCAAGCGTGAGGTCAGCAACCTGCTGGCCGCGGTCGGTTGGGAAGTAGAGGATCTCGGCGCCGTCGAAGCCGCGCGCGCCATCGAGCCGCTCTGTATCCTGTGGTGCATCCCCGGGCTGCGCGGGGGCAGCTGGTCGCACGCCTTCAAGTTGCTGAAGAAGTGACGCCCTCAGGAGGCGAGCTTCCGCAGGCGCTCGATCACTTTGATCAAGATCACCGTCACATTGTCGCGCCCGCCGCGATCGTTGGCGAGCTCGATCAAGCCGTACACGGCGGCCTCCAGATCCGGCTCGTTGAGCAGAATCTCGGCGATCTCCAGATCCGTCACCATCTTGCTCAGGCCGTCGGAGCAGAGCAGATAGAGATCCTCTTCGCGCGGTTTGTCGATGATCAAATCGATGTGCAGCGTCGGTCGCACGCCGACGGCCTGAAATAGGTCGCCGGCGCGCGGCCCGACCACGCCCAGCGAGCCCATCGTGTGGTCCTTGGTCATCTGGCGCAGCTCCGTGCCGCGCAGGCGGTAGCAGCGGCTATCACCGACGTGTCCGATGTAGACGCGCTGTTTGTTGGGCGAAAAGCGCGCCGCGATGAGCGTCGTGCCCATGTTGGCGAGCGCGTGATCGCTGCTGCCCAACGTGTAAATCGCCTCGTTGGCCATCTGGATCGCGCAGGCGAGCTCGCGGCCGCGGCGCGGGACCGGCGTCGGGCTCTCAGTGCGAGCGTCGAATACTCCGCGCTCGAAGGCGTCGCGCAACACGTCCACGGCGAGCGCGCTGGCGACCTCGCCGCCCGCGTGTCCACCCATGCCGTCGGCCACGCAGTAGAAGGAGTACTCGGGCATCACCAACAGGCTGTCTTCATTGCGTGTCCGCAGCCGCCCTCGGTCGCTGTCCCCAGCGGCGCTCAGTAAGATGCGCACGACCGGAGAGGTGACCTCGTCGAGCTCCGCGTCTTCGCCTTCGTAGCTGAGTCCGACCCGTGACGCCTCGGGCTCGATGTCACCGCCGGACACGATCGTGATCGTCGGGCTCGAGCTGCGCGCGGGGGGGATCTCCTCCGGTGCTTTGTTGAGCATCGTCTTGGGCAGCGAGGTGATGACGGTGATGTCTACGTCATCGTCGGGTGCCCGCGCGAGATCGGCGGCTCGCACCGCAGGCCGCGCGGGGACGGTCTGCGGTGTGTGGTGCCGCGGTCGCGGCGCTGGGGGCGCAGGGCTCGACTTTTCTGGTACTGGCGGCGGGCTCGAGCGGCGTTTCCGCGAGAGCCCGATCAACGCCGCGGCGAGAGTCGCCGAGCCGACAATCAGAAGACCAACGTCCACACGGCAGTATTGCGGATTCCAAGTACCGAGTCCACGGCGCGCAGGCGCTCCGCGGCGACGGCTCTAATTAGGTACACGAGCCTACACTGGTTCACATCTCGCGGCTCACCAGCGAGCGCGTCATTCGCGCAAGGTGAAGCTCCGCGACACCGAGTGTGCGATGTCCGCCGCCCCATGGGCTTCCAGGAACCGGGATGACGAGTAAGCGAACTCGACGGCCTCATCGGGGTTATGCGCGGACCCCAGCCCCTGCACTCGCCAGCTGCCCCTGGCGCCCGGCTTGTATGCCATGCCGAACTCGGACAGATCCGGCAACGCCACCGCGCTCCCGCTCGTCGCGATGTCGATGGAAAAGCCGTCCACGTCCAGGTGCACGATGGACATCGTGTCTGGCTGCGGCACCCATTGGAACAGCGTCTGCGGGGCGACGTTGACGGCCTGGTCCAACGGTAGCGCGAGGGCCGGCGCTTTGGGCACCACCAGCTCGAGCTCGTCCGACTCATCACTCACGACGCGGGCTATCCGGCTGTATTCGCGGACCGAGTCGATAGAGCGGCTCATGAGTAAATTGAACCAACTAAGCTCCGCCGTGCCCTGTGGGATTTGGTAGGAGAACTCCTCGCCGGGCGTGACGCCCTCGATCGTCGCGACCGGCCCCACGAGGAAGTCGAGCGTCCCAGTGTAGTCGGCCGGTGCTTCCAAGGTGCCGTGTAGCGTTCGGGTCTCTACCGCGCCGAGCTCGAGCGTCGCCGTGAGCTCGGCCTGAGCGTGCTCCGGATCTCCGCTCAAGGTCGCTTCCTTCACGGCGTAGCCGTCGTAGCTGGCGGGCAGGCCGTCTTCGTCGACGCTCCATACCAGCGCCGAGAACCGGCCGCTCACGCGCGGCTTGCCCGCCCAGCCGAAGCCCAAAGAGTAACCGCCGTCCGTCACTGGAGACGAAACATCATTCTTCTGCGCGGCGTCCGCGCTGAACGCCGCTACCGCGCGGTGGTCCGAATCGAACGGTGAGCCATCGGGGTTCATCACCATGCCGCTCAATATCAGCGACAAGGTCGTGGGCGCGCTGACTGACTCACCCAAAAACTTCAATTGACGACTGGTGACGCCCTCGAAGATTTGCGCGCGGCGCAGCTCGCTCTGCAAAACGACGACGCGATAGCTCGGCGCGACGTCCGGGATGCTGAACGCGCCGTCCTCGTTGGTCAGCGTCGCGATTCCGTCAATCGCGACCACGACGTCGACGATGGGCCGTTCCCACGTGTCCAGTACATAGCCAGAGACCGTGGTGTCCGGCTCGCTTTGTCCGCCGCCGCCGACATTCCCGCTGCCGACATCCCCGCCGCTCGACGGCGCGGCGGTAGCGCCGCCTTCTCCGCTGTCGCCGCGGGGCGGCGTCGTTGCTTGGCCGCCGGCCGCCGCCGGCGTGCCGCCGGTCACCGGCTCCGCTTCGCTGCCGCGCTCGCCGCCGTTGCCGCTCATCGCGACGGGTGAGTCCGTTCCTCCAGTCGTGGTTGCCGGTGGCGCACCACCGGTCGTGCTGCTGCTGCCGCCTCTACCCTCTTGGGTGTCTGGCGCTGTGTAGTCCCCATTGCCGCCGCAATTTACTGCCAGCAGCAACAATCCAACACCTGCGCAGGTTGGCTTTTGCATTGCTTTTCCACTCCTCTTTCGAAGGGAGCGCGTACCCTCTACCTCAGTTCTACCGCGCTCCACACGATCTAAGAAATTTTCTTTGCCGTAACGCGATGGACACACGACTCGCGACATTGGCTTCCAATGTGCGCAGCTCACGCTTTCTCGAACGGCGCAGCATACAATGTACGTGCGCTGTCGCTCTCCACAGCGGGTCCACAAGTCGCGGAGGACATTTCAACAGCTCGAGCGCCGCGCGGCTGCCTGCTTTGCCGGAAATTCGAGAAGAACATGGTCCTCACGAGCTGGGAGCCGAGCCTACGCAGGGCCGCGAGCGATTGCAATTGTTTAAGGATTTACGTGCCTATATTTAGTCGGCGGCGCCGCGCTCGCGCGGGAGCTGCGCAGTGGGCGAAGGTCGACTAGGCTTCGAGCGCCGCTGCGAATCCCACGGACGCCCGTTTTGTGTAGTCACCTTTCCGCATGGCTCTCGCTGGCGGCGCTCTTCGCCGCGAGCGTCGCCGCGCTCGGCTGCCAGGGTGAGTATTCGTTGCCACCGACGCCTTGCGACGAGTGGTGTGAGGCCAACCGCTTGTCCGGTTGCGGCCGCGTGCAGCCTGCGTCCTGCGTCGTGCAGTGCCAGAAGCTCGGGCTCTCTGCGCGGCCCGAGTGCGTCTCGGCGATACACGCGGTGCTCATCTGTTTGCAGGAGCATCCCCCCGTGGACCTCTGTGATGCGGGGCACGACCCAGCGGCGGACCAGTGCGCGCCCGAGCTCGACACGCTGTTCAGCTGCGGTCTATGGTTTACCGGCTGAGCGTTGGCGTTATTCGCCGCGCCTCAAAACGCGCCTTCCACGCCTACGCTGGGCACCGTGACGGGTCCGATGTCTTCGTAGCTGCAATAAAAGGCGTTGCACTCGCCGGACAGCACCTCTTTGTTCAACGTCGTATTCAGCACCTCGAGCACCAAGCCCCAGTAGGCGCGCTGCGGGACGATCGTCCAACGCTTTTGGAGCTTCACGTCCAGGCGCCAGAACGGCGGCGTGCGCGGCGGCGCTGCCGCGGCCTCCAGATAGGCTACGCGCACGGGGATGCCGGAATAGAGCACGACGCGTCCACCGGCGCGCCAGTTGCGACCGAGGTTGTACGATACACCGGCGTTGAGCACGTGCGTGCGGTCGGTCGTCGCGGGCCCGCGCAGGCGACCGGAGCTCCGCAGCGAGCGCGACAGCGTGTAAGCGAGGAAGCCGCCGAGATCGCGCGCCAGACTGCGCCGTAGCATGAGCTCGACACCGTACGCGTGGCCCAGCGAGCGCAGGCGAGTATCGTCGCTGCCGGCGGCGTTTTGCAGCTGCACCAAGCTGATCAAGTCCGTCAAGTTGAAGAAAGCATTTTGAAACAGCGAGAGCGACGCCTCGAACCCCGCGGGCAGCTCGTAATTTATGCCTACGCCGTGTTGCAACGCGCTCTGCAGGCCTCCCCGCAGCGAGGGCTTGAAGGCCGGCACTGGCGCGACGAAGCTGGGCGCCTGGTGTACGAAGGCGAGACCATGAGTCAGCGAGAGCTTCGAGCTCAGCGTGTAGCGGGCGCTGATGCGCGGATCGAGCGCTAGCCGGCTGCGTGGGCCCGAGACGTAGAGATCCGCGCGCAGCCCGGGCGTGACCTGCACACGCTCGCTGACGTCCCACACCAAATCCGCGCGCAGCGCGGCGCTCAGATCTTTGCGTTCGCGATCGAAGCCGAAGTCGGGATCAGCGGTGTCCTCGGAGGCGGCGTCGGGGTTGGCTTCGCCGGCGGGCAGGTCGCGCTCCGGGGACACCGCGTCGCGTGCCGAGCCGTTGACTCGCTGGGCGAGGCTCTCGAACAGTATGTCGCCGCCGGCGCGCAGCTCGAGCCCCGCCGCCAGCGTGCGCTCGTACTCGGAGCGCGCGCCGAGCAGGCGGTCCGTGGCTGCGATCGCGCCGTCGTCGCCGCCGGTGCGATCCCAGCCGACGAGCACGGCGTTGCGCCAACTGCCGCCGCTGAAGCGGTGATCCCAGCGCGCGTCCACGCGATGAAAGTCGATGTCGACCACGTTGCGCTCGCGCTGCTCGGGGCGTGGCTTGCGCGTGCCGTCGGGGTTGAAGGTCGGTGGCGCGCTGTTGAGCTCCATGGTCGACAGGAAGTCGCCGGCGCCGAACGCCAGCAGCTCGACGCTGTCGTGCGGACTCACGTCGTAACGAATGCGACCCTGGTAGTCCCAATAGTTGAGGCTGACGTCCGGCTCGAACAGGGATAGGACGAGTCCCGTATAGGAGTAGCGTCCCGCGAGCATGAAGCTGCCCCGCTGGTTCGCGAAGGGCGCCTCCAGCATGGCGCCGCTGTCGACGAGTCGAATGCTGGCTTCGCCGCCGAAGCGGCGTGCGGCGGGCGCCAACTCGCCCGCCACGATCGCCCCAGTGAAGCGGCCGAAGCGGGCGGGGTAGGCGGCGGGATAGAGCTCGACGTGGTCGACGAAGGCCGGGTGGAGCACGCCCGGTCCCGCCGCAAAATGGTAGAGATACGGAACTGGGATGCCGTCGAAGAAATAACCGACGTTGCCCGGCGGTGCGCCCCGAACATAGAAGTACGGTAGCCCGCTAGCGATTGGAACCACGCCCGGCAGTGACTCGATGGCGCGGTAGGGATCGCCGAACGCGCCGGGCATGTCGTGGATATCCGCGCGGCCGAGCTGTTTACGCAGCGGCTCGCGGACACCGCGTACGACTACCTCGGGCGGCTCCGGAGCGTGCTCTTTTTGCCGAGCTGCGTCAATTTGCGACATTGGCTCTCTGCCGGGCGGCAGGTTTGGGCGAGCGCTGGTATCCGCTGCTATCGGCGGCGTGAAGTGGACCTCGAAGCGAACCCTGGCGGCGATGGCCACACCCTCGCGAGTCGCCGGGTGAAAGGTCCATGCCTTTGCTGCCTCCACCGCTCGCTCGGCGAAGGGCTGCTCTCCGCTGATTGCGCGGACGGCGCTGACCGAGCCAGTCTTCGAAATCGTCAGCTCGAGCACGACGTCGCTCGTGCGTTGTTCCGTCTCCGGATAAGCGACCGGCGTGGCAATCGCGATCGGCGCTCGCAGCGGTCGCGCGGGTGATTTCGGTGGTTGGGCCGTGGCGCTCGCGGCCGCGGCCGGCGCCCGCTCGTTCTCCTCGATTGCCACCGATTGCGCATGAAGCGCGCACGGCGCGAGCCAAAACGCGAGCACACCAGTGGTCGAGAGTGGCGTGAGCGTGGCGGGCCGGCGCCAGCGTCGCTGCGAGCGCGAGGCACCGTTCATCGATGAAGAGAAGACCTCATTTACGCCAGTGACGAGTTCGTCATGCCCTGTAGGGAAGTAGCCACGATCAAAATCTTAGACAAATGCCTCTCGTTTCTGGTCCACGCGCATATCGGAAAGGCTCAAAACCCATGTCCGCGAGCAGGGCATTCGCCAAGATTAGCTTGACAAAAAACACGCTGAAGTGATCGATGCGAACGTCGTGATTTGGTGATCGATGGACGGTCGACGCCGGACCGCGATAGGATGCTTTTTGAACAGGGGGTCCAAATTGGGCCCTCGGCGTGACCTATTGATATGTAGAGGGTCGCTCGAGTCGGGTCGAAGGCGAACAGCTTGGATCGAGCTCCTGAGCCGATATTTACGCTCAGGGGGCACTCGAATGCGAGCTTCTGGCTTCGCCGAACCGATGGCAATCAGGAGACGTCGACAAATGAAATTCAATAACCTGGCGTTCTTAATAGCTCTGACATTTGCCAAGGTGAGCCTGGCCCAAACCCCGCCGGCCGAGCCCGAGGGCGAACCGCCTGCGACCGGCACCGCTCCTGCCACTGAGCCCCCCTCCACGACCGCGCAGCCGATCGATACGCCCGAACCCGCTCCCGCTGCGCCGGCGGAGCCTGCCGCCGTCGCGGCGCCGACCGCCGCACCACCGGCCGCAGACGCGACCGCGGCGCCTCCACCGCCGCCCCCTGCCGGCCCTCGTCCCGCGCCCGGCGCTTGGAAAATTGAAACGCCGACTAGCAGCGTGAAGATCGGCGCGCTGTTTCAGCCGCAATTCGAGGCTGCCGGGCATCCGCTCGCGAACAGCGGTTCCGCCAACTTCTTCCTGCGCCGTGTGCGCTTGTTGCTGGGCGGCACGCTGTTCAAGAACGTCGAGTTCTTCTTCGATACGGATTTCGCCAACCTGTTCAAGGCGGATCAGACGAACGGCACCAAGAGCACGCCCGGCATGAACGTGCAAGACGCCTTGGTGACGATCAAGGCCGTGGAGGACATGGTCAAGCTGGACGCCGGCTACATGCTGCCGCCCTCGACGCACAACGCGCTTCAGGGCGCCGGCACGCTGTACAGCTGGGACTATTTCCAGAACTCGTTTACGAATAGCAACTCTTTCAATAGCAGCAGCAGTCCGGTCGGTCGTGACGCCGGTGTGCAGGTGCGCGGCTTGCTGATCGACAATCACCTCGAATACCGCGTCGGTTTGTTTCAGGGCTTCAGGAACATCGCCGAGGACGGAAAGGTGGCTTCACGCAACTTCTTCCGTGTGGCTGGCCGCGTGCAGGTCAATATCTTGGACGCCGAGACCGGCTTCTTCTACGCGGGCACCTACCTGGGGGCGAAGAAGGTGCTGTCGCTCGGCGGCACCTTCGACATTCAGGACGACTACAAGCATTTCGGCGGTGACGCCTTCGTCGACCTGCCCGTCGGCCCCGGCGTGTTCACTGGGCAGTTGAACTACGCGCACTATGACGGGGACGACTTTTTGCGCACGGTCGTTCCGGGCACTGCCATGACGGCTCCGGCGTACGGCGGACCGAACCTGGTCAAGCAGGACGCCATCATGGGCGAGATTGGATACCTGTTCGACGAGGTCAACCTCAGCCCCATTTTCCGCCTCGAGCATCTATCGCTGAATGTTCCTGACCCCGGCACGGACATCAAGGAGCTGCGCATCGGCGGCGGGCTCGCTTACTGGCCGTACGGACACGCCTTCAACATCAAGGCCTTTTATACGCGCGTGAATCCGGACGCGGAGGGTGCCCACGGCTGGAATCAGTTCAACCTCCAGACTCAGGTGTATGTGTTCTGATGGCTACACAAGCGGCAGCTCGGCCCATGACGGCCGAGGAGAAGCGCGTCATCTTCGCCTCCTCACTCGGCACCATCTTCGAATGGTATGACTTTTACTTGTTCGGAGTGTTGACGGGGGTCATCGGCGCGCAGTTCTTCGCGCCGCTGGCGCCCGCCACGCGCAACATCTTCACGCTGCTGGCCTTCGCGGCCGGCTTCGCCGTGCGTCCGTTCGGTGCGCTCGTGTTCGGACGTCTCGGCGATATCGTCGGTCGAAAATATACCTTCCTGATCACCATCATGATCATGGGTATCTCGACCTTCGCGCTGGCCTTTTTGCCAGGCTACAACACGCTCGGCATGGGCGCGCCCATCATCCTCATCAGCTTGCGCCTGCTCCAAGGCTTGGCGCTCGGCGGTGAGTACGGCGGGGCAGCGACCTACGTGGCGGAGCATGCCCCGCAGGGGCGCCGCGGCCTGTACACGAGCTGGATCCAGACCACCGCGACCGTCGGCTTGATGCTGGCGTTGATGGTCATCCTCGCGGCGCGTTTCTACTCGGGCGGCGGTGAGTTCACGCCCGCGGGCGAGAAGGCCTTCGGGCAGGAGTGGGGCGCGTGGCGCTTGCCGTTCGCGTTCTCCGGCGTGCTGCTCGGTATCTCGATCTGGATTCGCCTGAAGCTCAGCGAGTCGCCGGCGTTCATGAAGATCAAGGCCGAGGGCAAGACCTCGAAGGCGCCGCTCACGGAGTCCTTCGCGCGCTGGGAGAACTTGAAGGTGGTGCTGCTGGCCCTGTTCGGCCTAACAGCGGGTCAGGCGGTGGTCTGGTACACAGGTCAGTTCTACGCGCTGTACTTCTTGCAAACGCTGCTGAAGGTCGACGGCCCGACGACGAACGTATTGATCGCCGTGTCGCTGATCTTGGGTACGCCCTTCTTCGTGATCTTCGGCTCGTTGTCCGATCGTATCGGCCGCAAGCCGGTGATCTTGGCTGGCTGCATCATCGCGGCGTTGACGTATTTCCCGCTCTTCCACGCGCTCACGTCATTGGCGAATCCGAAGCTCGAAGAAGCGATCGAGAAATCGCCAGTGACGGTGGTCTCCGATCCGGCGGACTGCAACCTGGTGCTCAACCTGACCGGGACGGCGAAGTTTACGACGCCGTGCGACACCTCGCGCACGTTCTTGGCGAACGCGGGCGTGAACTACAACTTCGTAGAGGGCTCGGCGGGGCAGGTAGCGACGGTCAAGGTCGGCGCGCAGTCCGTGCTCGGCTACGACGCCGCAGCTCCCACCGCGACCGCGGAGAAGGCGCGCTTCGAGAAGGAAATGAAGGAGACGCTCAAGGAGGCGGGCTATCCCGCGAAGGCGGATCCCATCCCGATCTTTTCGGGGCGCTGGATCATGCTCGTGCTCGTGCTGACCATCATGGTGGTGTACGTCACCATGGTGTACGGCCCGATCGCGGCGATGCTCGTCGAGATGTTCCCGACGCGCATCCGCTACACGTCGATGAGCCTGCCGTACCACATCGGCAACGGCTGGTTCGGCGGCTTCTTGCCGGCCATCTCGTTCTCGATCGTGGCGGCCAAGGGCAACATCTACAGCGGCCTGTGGTACCCGATCGTGATCGCGGGCATCACGTTCGTGGTCGGCATGCTGTTCGTCAAAGAGACGAAGGACAGCGACGTTTACCACCAGTGAGCGTCAGCGCGTGAGTCGACGGCGAGCGGCCCTGGCCGCTCGCCGTCGCGCGTTTTGTGGGCTCGTTACTCGCGGGGCGGAATCGATGGCGCGCGTTCGCCGCCGTGGCTGACCGCGACGCTGGCGCCCTTGGGCTGCCGAATGTCTTTGAGCATCTCGGTGAACCAGGGAGTCTCGATGTCGAACGGCTTGCCGCCTTTGATGCGCGTAAACTCGATCGCGCGCAGACGTCCGCCGTTGTCCTCGTCGTGGCCGACCACGCCGGACTCGCCGCGTAGGCCGCACTCCACGCCGTGATCGACCATGCTCTGGATCAAGCGCAGATCATCGCCGTTCGCGGCGGCCGAGCGCGCGAAGTAGCCGGATTTTTGCACTAGCGCTTTCTCGGCGCCGAGCAGCTTCGCAAACTGCTTGCTGAACCATTGCCCGACGTTGACCGCGTCGAGCTTGTAGTGGCCGAACGCGTCGCGCGGCACGGACTCGCCCTTCTGCTGCATCTCTTCGACGATCTGCTCGACGCCCGCGCCCTCGGACACGAACACGTTGACGCAGTCTTGTTCATCCATCACCGCGCGCAGCCGCTGCGCTTCAGACGCGATGTCGAAGGCCATCTCCGGCACGTACACCGCGTCCAGATCTTTGTGCGAGCGCGCCAGGTTGAAGCCCGGCAAGAAATCGGGGTGCATCAGCCGCTCGCGGTACACCTTCGCGGTGTACGCCGTGAGCCAGCCGCAGTTGCGGCCCATCACCTCGTGCACGATGAGCATGCGCGGGTTGGCGGAGTGCTCATTGACGATGTTCTCGAAGTAGATGGCGCCCTGCTCGGCCGCGGTCCACGCGCCGAGCGACTGGCGGATCGGGTAAACGTCGTTGTCGATGGTCTTGGGTAGCCCGACCACCGTCAGCGAGTAGCCGTTCTTGGCGAGGTAGTGCGCCAGATCCGCCGCCGTGGTGTTGGTGTCGTCGCCGCCTACGGTGTGCAGGATGGTGACGCCGTCCTTGGTCAGCTGCCGCGCTGCGACGGCCAGCGGGTCTTCGCCCTCTTTGACGAGGCCGCGCTTCACGCAGTCAGCGACGTTCGTCAGCTTGACGCGGCTGTTCTGAATCGGGCTTCCGCCGTGGCGATGCAGCACCTTGGCGTTGGCGCGCACGTCCGGGGTCACCGCCACGCTGCGGCCTTGCAGCAGGCCCTTGTAGCCGCCGATGTAGCCGATGATTTCGAGCTCGGGCGCGAGCTCGGAGTAGCGCTCGATGAGCCCGCCCACAGCCGAAGAGAGGCAGGGGGCAAGCCCGCCTGCGGTGAGGATCGCGACCTTCTTTTTGCTCACGGTTGTCTCCAGACGATGTTCGCGTGGTTGGCATTACCCCGCTGGGTGGCTCCCGAGCCGGGCGCGGCGGAGTTGCACCGTCAGGCGGCCGGAATCAAGTCGTAAAGACGTCGCGGGCTGGCGGCCCGGCCCGACGACATTTCGTTGGCTGCTCGGGTTTCAGAAAACGCCGGCCAGGCGCGGCTGCGGTGCGTCATTTGCCGCGCTGCGTTGCCTTGCGTCGCTCAACGAGCGTGGCGCGCCCGTTCCTATGCTGGCCCCAAATCCTGGACTCGTGACGCGGCGCTGAGCGCGGTAGAGCGGGCGGACGCGGCTCCCAGCAGCTCCGCGAACGCGAAGGAGCCGCAGGTGAGGGCGAGCGCGGCGGGCAGCGCGCCGAGCACGCGCATGGCCGTCCAAAAGCTGTTGCCGGCGACGACGAACATGGCGGCCAGAGCGGCGCAGCGCGCGAGCCAGCTGAGCACGAGCGCGCGGCTCACGCGGCCCCGCTCGGCAGGGTCGAGCGCGTGACAGAGCCCGAGCACGACCAAGCCGCCGGCGACGAAATATTTGTAGGCGATGGCGCTGCCGACGATGACCTCCGGCACGGCGGGATCGCCGAAGGCGCCCGCGCGCCAATCCATTCCGCCGAAGTCCAAGCCGTCTTGGATGCCGATGCGCAGCACACAGCCGAGCGCGAGGCCGAGCAGCGCCACGAGCAGCAGCTGCGGGGTGGACAGCGGCGCGTTGCGCTCGGCGAGGACGCGGCCGAGCAAGCCGGACAACGTGAGCGTGGCGAGCAGCGGCGCGACCTCGAACTCACGGCTCACCCACAGCACGCTGACCGCGCCGACGACGAGCGCCCAGCGGTAACGTTGGCGCCAAATGAGCGCGAGCAGCAGCGCTGCGCACGCGAGCCAGGCGCCGCGACCCGCCCACGGCGGCAGCCAGCGCGCGAGCCACAGCGGCGCGAGCGAGAACAGCACCAGTAAGGGCAGCCGTGCGCGCGTGAGGCGGAGCTCCTTGGCTTGCCAGCAAGCCCACGCGACGAGCAGCAGCGACGCCGCCAGCGCGCGGCGCGTGGACTCCGCGATCCAGCTCGAGTACGTGCCGTCTTCGCGCAGCGCGACGGGCAACAGCAAGAGCACGCTGAGCGCCAGCGCGCTGAACGCGGCGCGCGACGTCGCCGCGACCCCCGCGC
The DNA here is from genome assembly GCA_966250485.1 of uncultured Sorangium sp. Taxonomy (GTDB): domain Bacteria; phylum Myxococcota_A; class Polyangia; order Polyangiales; family Polyangiaceae; genus PMG-095. The sequence continues at coordinate 103,108 of CBINHN010000007.1, forward strand.
TGCGCGGCGCCAGCGCGAAGCGCTGCGGCCAGAGACAATACGCGGAGACGAGCAGCGCGACGACGACGTAGGCTTGCGGGCGCACGTTCGCCGGGTAAGTGCACGCCAGCGCGCCCGGCACGATGCCGGCGCCGAAGGGCAAGCTGCGCTCGAACCCCGCGAGCACGGCGGCGGGCCGCAGCAGCAGCGCGCAGAGCAGCAAATTCGCGGCGACGAACAAGGCGACGCGCACCACGTTGGGGAACACGCCCGGCAAGCGCTCGACCAGCGCGACCAGCGCGACCGAGCAGCAGGCGATCGCGAGCCCGAAGAGCAGGCCCTTGACGTCCAGGCGCCCGAGCAGCGCATACGCGAGCCCCAGCGCGCTCAGCAACACGACGAGCAGCCAGTTGCGCGTATTGGGCGCCGAGAGACCGGTCGCCTCGCTCACCGCCGCGTCGGCGGCGCGTATGGCGCGTTCGGCCGCGCCGAGCCGCGGCTCGACCTCGGAGCGGGAGCAGGCAGCGAGCTCGGCACGCGCGGATCGCAGCGCCGAGGCGGGGGCGACGCGCTCTGCGTAGTGCACGGTGCGCTCGGCGTTGGCGCAGGCGATGGCGGCGCGCTCGGCCGGAGCCAGCGACAGCCACTCCACCATCACACGACCGGTGCCGTGCGCGGGCGGCGCGACGCCGAGTAACACCGGCAGCGTCGCGGCCAAGTCGACCTGCTCGAACGTGTCAGTGAGCGGCGTGCGCGGCTCGATGCCGGGTCCGTATGCATAAATCGGGCTGCGGCGCTGGACGGCGACATCGGTGCCGTGTGTCCCCGAGTCCGCCGCGCCGTGGTCGCTCGTCACGACCACGGTCCATACGTCCGGCAACTCCGCTAGCCAGCGCTGCAGCTGGCCGTCGAAATCGCGGATGTGCGCGGCGTAGCGCGCTGAGCGGATGCCGTAGGCGTGGCCTTGGTGGTCCGGCGTGACGAAATGCACGACAAGGAAATGCGGCAACTTGGCCGCGAGCTCGCGCGCGCCGCGAAACGTCTGTGGGTTGAAGTCGACGTCGATGGCGACGCCATCGGGATCATTGCGGTGGCAGTCGAGCTCCTGGGGGTACATGCCGAACCAGGCTGGATCCCCCACGGCGCAAAGGCTGAGGCCGCGAGCGCGCGCGTTGCGCAGCCAGGAGTTATAGGGCGGGGCTCCGGCGTTCAGGTTGAGCAGCACTTGGTCGAGCCGCCCGCGCTGGCCCGTGCCGTAAGCGAGGACCGCGCTGCTCGTCATCGACACGCGCCCCGCCCAGATCTCCGCGCTCGTGCGCGTGTGCATCGCGCGCGAAAATTCCGGCATCAGCTGTGCATTGGTGGCGACGTCGTAACGCAGGCCGTCAACCACGACGAGCAGCAGGTGCCGCGTCAACGCCGGGCCGAGCGGCGCCGTGGGGACGCTGCTCGGCGCTGGCGGTCGCTCGACTGCGGCGAAGACGAGCGCGGTGACGCTGGCCACGAAAGCCAGCAACCACGCGAGTCTGAACCAATGTCGTCGATTCACGGCCGGCGCGGCGTATCACGGTTTTGCGGCAGGGCCAGCAGCGCCGCGCTTTCACGGGGCTTTCAGCGGCGGCGAGCCGCGGCGCCGCGCGCGCGGCTCGGCGACGCGCCGCAGAGTGAAGCGCCGCGCCGCTCACAGCGCGCCAGCGGAGCAATTCGCGGCGAGGACGAGCTTTGGCACGCGAAGTTCTGTCTTGGGGATTAGTTCAGTGTTTCGCCAGATACCGCATGAACTGGCTAAAAATATGGTCATTGAATTGCAATTCGATATGGCAAAAACCGCCAGGTGCTGAGTATCTTACTATATTGGAGGGTTGATAATTCGAGCGCTCGACACGGCTCGGGGGGATCGCTCATACTGAGCTTCGTATTCGAGGGAGACGTGTTCGAGCTCTACTCGAGAGGGTAGGGCGGGCGCGCCTCGTTCGTCACTCCGGAGGGAATTACCATGAGAGTCGTAGACGCGTTTACGAGTCGCGGATCATTGGCTTCGGCCTTGCTCGCCGCTTTGGCGCTGAGCTCCACGAGCTGCAGCGTGGACGACGCGCGCCCGGCGCCGTCGCTCGAGCCTGCGTCGCTGACAGAGGACGCAGCGCAGACGAGCAGCGCGCTCGGCAGCGGGATCCTCCAGGACGTCGAGGTGGAGCTCAATTCGCTCGCCAAGGTCGTTCAAGGCCGCAAGATCTTCCGCTACGAGACCTTCGGTGATGAAGCCTTCTGGGGCGGCAAGCTGAAGCTGCACCAAGCCATCGCGGGCGCGGCGCACGGCGGCGTCGGCCCCGGCATCAGCCCCGCGACGGCGCTCGATTTGGGGCTCAAGGTGGACGTGGACGCGCTCCCGCTCACGCTACGCAACAAGCTTCGTCGCGGCCAAGTCGACCTGGATGATCCGGCCACCACGCTCGCGCTCTTGAAGCTGAACGCCGTGATCGGCGTGACCGGCGTGTTCGACTCCGGCGGCGCGCTCTCGAGCGTGGGCATTCAGTGCGCGCTGTGTCACTCGCAAGTGGACGACAGCTTCGCGCCGGGCATCGGGCGTCGCCTCGACGGTTGGGCGAATCGCGATCTGGACGTGGGCGCCATCGTCGCAGCGGCGCCCGATCTCTCCGCCATGTCCAGCTTGCTCGGCGTCTCCGACGACGCCTTGCGCGGCGTGCTGCGCGGCTGGGGCCGCGGCAAATTCGACGCCTTCGTGCTGCTCGACGGCAAGGCGACGCGACCCGACGGCGGCTCCGCCGCGGTCATGATCCCGCCGCTGTTCGGCCTCGAGGGCGTCGGCCTCATGACGTGGAACGGCTGGAGCGGGATCGGCTCCTGGGTGCCGCTCGTCATCACCTTGGAAATGCACGGACAAGGCGTGTTCAGCGATCGTCGTCTGGGCGACGCCACGCAGTTTCCCATCGCCGCGGCGAACGGCTTCGATCGCGTAAGGAGCTCACCGGATCTGACCACGCCGAAGCTCGCGCCGCTGCTGGCGTACGTGGAGGCGCTCGAGCCCCCGCGCCCGCCGGAGGGGAGCTTCAACCGTGCGGCAGCGCGGCGCGGCGAAGCGCTCTTTACCGGCAAAGCGCGCTGCAGCAACTGTCACGTCCCGCCGCTCTACACGCTGCCGGGTTGGAACCTGGTGCCGGCGACCACCATCGGCATCGACTCATTCCAGGCCGACCGCTCGCCGAACCACGGTTACCGTCCGCCGCCGCTGCGCGGTGTCTTCACGCGCACGGGCGGCTTCTTCCATGACGGGCGTTTTGCGACGGTGGGCGACGTCGTCAACCACTTCAACACCCAGTTCGGCCTCGGCCTCACTGATGCCGAGAAATCGGATCTGACGAACTTCGTAAAGTCTCTGTAGTTGCGCTCCGGGCGGCCGCGCGCGGAGTGCTCGCCGCGCGCCGTCGCCAGAGCTGGAAAAGCGTTTGCTCGCGCCGCGGTTGTCGGTTTTGATCCGGGCATGAAGCTCATCCGTTACCGCGACGCGCAGGGGAAGGTTCACTTTGGCGCCCAGCAGCCCGACGGCGCTCGGCTGCGCATCGACGGCGACGTGTTCGGCGCGTACGAAGTCACGGCCGAGCGAGCAGCGGTCGCCGAGCTGCTGGCGCCGCTCGTGCCGTCGCAGATCTTCTGCATCGGGCTGAATTACCGGCGCCACGCGGAGGAGACGAAGGCCAAGATCCCGGAGTTTCCAGTGCTGTTCATGAAGGGCGTCAACGCCGTGCAAGATCCGGACAAGCCCATCTTCTTGCCGGTCGCGCTGGCGAGCCACAAGGTCGACTACGAAGGCGAGCTCGCGGTCGTGATCGGCAGAGCGTGCAAGAACGTGAGCCGTGAGCGCGCGCTCGACTACGTGCTCGGCTACACCTGCGCCAATGACGTGTCAGCGCGGGATTGGCAGAAGGACTTCGGCTCCGGTCAGTGGTGCCGCGGTAAGACCTTCGACAGCTTCGCTCCGCTGGGGCCGTGCCTGACCACCGCGGACGAGCTGCCCAATCCCAACGCGCTGAAGCTCACGACGATCCTGAATGGCGAGCGCGTCCAGGATTGGACGACCGCGGACATGATCTTCGATGTGCCGCGCTTGATCGAGTTTCTGAGCGGCAGCACGACGCTGCTGCCGGGCACCGTGATCTTGACCGGAACGCCGCACGGCGTGGGGATGGCGCGGACACCGCCGCGCTGGCTCGCTCCCGGAGACGTGGTCAGCGTGGAGATCGAGCGCATCGGCACGTTGACGAACCCCGTCGCAGTCGAAGTGACGTGACGCCGTCGCGTGCCCGCTGCGCGCTCCCCAACCTCACATAAAGACGGTAGCAAAAAGCTCGCGAATTTCCGAGCTATGAAATGACGCGCCGATCGCCAGGATGGGCCGCGGAGGTGCTTACATGACGAACCTCGTGCGGCCGAGTCTGCCCTCGGCCAAGCAGTTGTTGTCGCACATCATGGAAAACCCGAGTCTTCTCGCGGCGGTACGTGAGCTGCCGGCGCCCGCGCTCGGCAAGCTCATCGAGTCCGTGGGGCTGGAGGACGCCGCCGAAATCGTGGCCTTGGCGCGCAGCGAGCAGCTCGAAGCCGTGTTCGATGAAGATCTGTGGAAGAGCGAAGCGGGGGATTGGGAAGAGCGCTTCGACCCAGCGCGCTTCGCGTTGTGGCTCCACGTATTCTCCGAAGCAGGCGAGCAGGCGGTGATTGAGCGGCTGCTCGAATTGCCGCTCGACTTCTTGACGCTGGCGATTCAGCGCTTGGTGCTGGTGATCGACGTCGACGCGCTGGCCCTGGAGATGTCCGAGGGCGGTGAGGACGCCGAGCAGCTGGAGAAGGCGCTCGAGAGCTGCCTGTACGAGGAGTGGGAGGAGTTCCGGCTCATCGCGCGGGACGCGAACGCCTGGGACGACGTGCTCCACGCGTTGCTCGCGCTGGATCGCGAGCACCACGCGCGGCTGCGGCAAATCTTGGAGCGCTGCGCCGCGATGAGCTCGGAGTGGGTGGACGACAACGGCGGCCTCTATGAAGTGCTGAGCTCCGACGAAATGTTGGAGAGCGACGTGCGCGCCGAGCGCGACGATCGCCGCGGCAAGAAGGGCTACGTCTCGGCCGCCGACGCCCGCGCGTTCCTCGAGCTGGCCCGGCGCGGAGAGGGTGAGCTCGGGCAGCGCGACGCGGTGACGCGCGCCTATTTCCGTGAGCTCGAGCGGGTGACGAAGCCGCTCCCCAAGGGGACTCGCCAGCGCGGAAACGCGAAGGCGAACGTCGCGGGGTTGCTGAAGCTCGTGGAGCGGGCGCGCGCGAGCGAGTCCGCGCCCGCGGAGCCGCGCGCGCCGCGCACGCGAACGGCGATCGCGTCCGCAGCGGCGCCGACGCAGCTCCAGCGCGCGCTCGCGGAGCTGCGCGACGCTGCGCCCGAGCGCTACGCCGAGCGGCTCGAGGAGCTCGGCTATCTCGCCAACGTGCTGATCTCGGCGCCGCAGAGCGGGCCGCGTCAGCTGCGCCCTGTGGAGGCGCTCGAGGCCGCCATGACGATCACGAGCTTGGGCTTGGAGCGCGCGGCGAAGCCTGCTGCGCTGGCGGACCGCTCCGCCGCGAGCTTGGCCGCGTTGCTGGAGCGAACGCCGGCGGACCAGCTGTTCCGCGCGGCGTTCCACGCGCTTTGCACCGGTCAGACGCCCGCGCCGCCTGCGCTGGCGGCGTTGCCAGCGGGGCTACTGCGCAAGCCCTGAGCTTCGCCGAAAGCGTCCGCGCGCGGCGTTTTGCCGCGCGCGGCGTGCTGAGCGCGGCCGCTACCAGCGGCCCTGCACGCTGTTCATGAAGGCGTACGGATAGCCGAGCTCGAGCGCCGAGGCGTCGTCGAGCCGCTTGAGTTGTGCTTCGGATAGCGCGAGCTCCGTCGCCTTGACGTTGTCTTCGAGCTGCGCCGGCGAGCGCGCTCCGAAGATGGCCGCGGTGACGATGGGGCGGCTCAGGACCCAGGCCAGCGCCACCTGCGCGGGCGAAGCGCCGAGCTCGCCGGCCACCTCGCGCACGGCGGCGAGGATGCGCCAGCTGCGCTCGTTGTCGAAGCGCGCCAGGCGCTCTTGATGTTTCGCGAGCCGTGTCCCGGCCGGCGCGGCTTGGTCCTTTCGATATTTGCCGGTCAGAAATCCGCCCGCGAGCGGCGACCACGGCAAAATGCCGAGCCCTTTCTGGCGGCACAGCGGCGCGTGCTCGCGCTCCAGATCCCGCGTGATCAGGCTGTATTCGGCTTGCAGTGTGACGAAGCTCACCAGGTTCGCGCTCTTGCTGAGCCACAGCGAGTCCATCAGCCGATACGCGGCGTAGTTCGAGCAACCGACGTAGACGACCTTGCCTTGTGTGACCAGATCGTCGAGCGCGCGCAAGAGCTCGTCCTCGGGCGTATCCAGATCTTGCATGTGGATTTGATAGAGATCGATTCGATCCGTCTTCAAGCGCTTCAGGCTGGCCTCGCAGCAGCGCATGATGCGGTAGCGCGAGGCGCCGCTGCGGTTCGGGCCGTCGCCCATGGTGAAGCGGAACTTGGTGGCGAGCACGACCTCGTCGCGGCGCTTGTCGCGCTCGAACCACGCGCCGATCACGCGCTCGCTGAGGCCGTCCTGACCGTACACGTCGGCGGTGTCGACGAAGTTCACGCCCAGCTCGAGCGCGCGGTTCAGGACCGCGAACGAGGTGTTCTCGTCGCTGCCGATGCCGTGCATGAACGACTTTTCGTCGGCCTCACCGAACGTCATGCCGCCGAGGCAGAGCTCCGAGACCTTCACTCCCGCTGTGCCGAGTTTTCGATAACGCATGGCGGCGATTATCCTCCACGCACGCCCGGTACACCAAGCGGGAGCGCGCCAGCGCGAGTGTGGCGTGATGGCTCTGGGCGTTACAGCTCGGCGAGCGCGCCCGTGGTGAGCTTTGGATCCGGCTGGGTTCCGTACGTGTCGATATCGACGCCGAACGCCTGCGCGATGGAGACGAGCACGCGATTGTTCGGGACCGTCTGATACTCGGCCCCGTCCACGGCGCACCACGTGCCCATGGGGCAGTCGGTGCGGTACTTGATGCGCCGGCCCATCTTGATTTTGCCGTTCGCACCGCCGGCCAGCACGGTGGGGGCATTGCGCGTGCTGTGCATGGCCGGGTTGCCCATGTCGCTGGAGGCGTAAACGAGCGTGCTGTCGAGCACCCCGGCCTGATCGAGCTTCTGCAGCAGCCGCGCGATCTTTCCGTAGCTGTATTTGTTGAACTTACCGAGCAGCTTCCAGGTCGCCGGATCTCCGTCGCCCACTGGGTTGCCGCTGCTGCCGATGGGCGAGCTGGAGTAGGTGTGCGCCACGGCGCCGTGGTTGTCCTCCGGCAAGGAGAGCGGGTTCGCCGCGTACGAGAGGTCATTCATCACCAGCGTCGCGAAGCGCGTGATGTCGCAGCCCATCGCGAGCGCGATGAGATCGATGTGCAGATCGGTGATGGCGTCGAAGTACGGCTCACCGCCGTTGTAGCGCTCGAGCTTCGGGAACGCCGTGGGGCGCGTCGGAGCCGCGCAGCCGCTGCCGCCGCCGCCACCCCCCGCCGACGCCGCTTGAAATTGCTTCTCGATTTCCTGCAGCGCTTGCAGGTGTTGATCGAGCTTTTGCTGCTCGCGCGGCGCCACGCGCGCCCGCAGCCGCTTCACGTCCGCGTTGACGAAGTCGATCAGGCTCTTGCCGAGCACGCGCTGGCGCTCGGCCTCTGCTTGCGCCGCGGGATCATCGCCGACCACCGCGCCCTTGAACAGCAGATCGAAGGCCAACACGGGGTCGATGATCTTGGAGATGGGAGCGCCGCCCGCGCCGAAGGAGAGCGTCTCTCCGGCCTTGAGCTCCTTGCTGCCCACCGCCAGCGACACGCTGGTGACGCGCGTCGATTTGCCGAGCCCCTTCTCGACCGCCAGGAATTGATCGAGCGAGCTGTTTTGCGGGAGGTTGTTGGCGACGCGGCTGCCGGTGAGGATCGTGCCGCCCGAGTCGTGACCATTGGCGTCGGAGAGCAAATCGATGCCCTCGATGACGATGATCTTGTCCTTGAAGCTCTTGCCGTACGTCGCCGCGTCGTCGAACGGCTGCAGCGGAGAGTCCGCATACTTGAGGTCGAACGCGGTCTCGGTGTCGCTGTCGCGCATCGTGAACAGCTCGGCCGCGATGCCGTGCGGGTGATACACGCCGATGAAGCGCTGTGGCAGCGTCTCACCCGCTGATTGCGCGAAGGAATCCTCGACCAGTCGGAAGAAGGGCAGGGTCGCGAGACCGGCGCCGACGGCTCGCAGAAACGCGCGACGATTGGGGCTGCGGGTCATTGGGCTCTCCGGACGGCAAAGGCGGGGCTCTTCACGTAGGCCAACAAAGTCTCCACGATGCTACCTTGCGCGGCCGCGGGGATCGCGCGCCACGCCTCGACGAAGGCGTCTTCACTCGGCTTCGCGGCGGTGTCCGCCGTGGCCGAGGCCGCGCGGAACATGTAACGCGCGAAGCAAGTGCGCACCGCCTCGCTCTGGGAGAGCGCGGTGGCGAGCTGGTTACTGTCCATGTACGTGCCGTCGAAATCCAGGCCGGTGTCCACGGTGACCACGCTGTTCACGTCGAGCTCCTCTTGCGACGTCTTCTCCTTCGCTCGATACGCGCCCATGCCGTCGAAGTGCTCGAACGAGAAGCCGAACGGATCGATCGTGGCGTGGCAGCCCGCGCATTGCCTATCCGTCGAGTGGACCTCGAAGCGCTGGCGCGTGGACTTGGTCGGATCGGGCGCGGGCGGGACGACGCGAATGTTGAGCGAAGCCGGGGAAGGGATGCTCAAGCACGCGATGCGCCGGCCGACCGCGACGCCGCGCAGCACCGGGTGGCTCTCGTGGGCGTTGGCGTACATCGCCAGAAACGCGGCCTGGTTCAAGATGCCGACGCGATCGGTGATCTTGCTGCTGTTGCTGATCGGGCCGGTGCCAGCCGTTTTGTAGAGCGCGAGCGGCCCGCTGCTGACGGTCCAGTCTGCGCCCAAGAGCTCGGAGATCTTGCCGGTGGATTGGAAGGTGACGGCGCGCACGAAGTCCGTGCTCTCCGCCACGATCTTGGCCTTCTGCGGCTCGAAATCCGGATAAACCAGCGAGTCCTTGGAGCTGTTCTCGATGCGATCGATGCCCAGCCACTCACGCACGAGCCGAACGGTGCTCGCCTGCGCCAGCGGGGTCTGCAACAGGCGGCGCGCCTCGCTCTCGCGCGTCGCGGCGTCCGCGAGGCCGCCGGCGACGGCCTTGTCGAGCAGCTGCTGATCCGGCGGCGCCGACGTCAGGAAGTACGACAAGGACGCGGCGAGCTCGTGCGGCGTGAGCTCGATCGAGCCGTCACGCCCCGGCGTGCCGTTGCCGAGCTCGGTCAAATACAAGAAGCCGGCCGACTGCAGCAAACCGCGCAGCATGTGCGCGACGCCGTCTTCGTAAGTCGCGCCCTCGGCGCCGACGTCATACAGCGCCAGCAGGCCCGCGACCTCTTCGTCTACGAGCGGGCGGCGATACACCTTGGCACCGAACGTGGTGGCGAAGGTGCGGGCACACGATTTCGCGTCACCCATGTTCGCGCAGGGCGCGAGCCGCTTCAGCGTGCCGTTCTGCTGCGCCTCGCTGGCGAGCTTGTCTGCAGCGTCGAACAGGCGCTGCACGATCACGGAATCGACGCGCTGCGCCTCGTTCAGCGTGAAGCCGTTCTGGCGAAAATCGGGCGGGAAATCGGGGCCGGAGGCCGGGCTGAGCGTGGTGGAGAGCAGCTCATGCACCGAAGCGTCGTACTCCGCGTTGGCCAGACGGCGGATGCGCGCCGGCAGGTACGCAGCGTTGCCGGCGCTGGGCCCAGCGCCGACGCCGGCGCTCGCGCCGGTACCGGTTCCAGCGCTGGCGCCACTCGACTGACCGGCGCCATTCGAGTTGCCGCCATTGCTGCCCGCGCCGGTGCCGGCTCCCGGCGCTGCGCCGTTGCCGCTGCCGGAGGCTGGCGTCCCGACGCTGCCCGCGTTGCCGCCGACGCTCGCGGAGCCGCCCGGCTCAGCGCCGGGGTCGTTCCCGTCCGAGATCGAGGACGTGCACGCCGCAAGCAGCCCGACGGCGCTGAACCTCAGCGCCGTGCCGACCCAGCGACCTATCTGTAGAGAGCCTTGCACCCGAGGGCGCGGGGACACCGCGCGATGAGCAGATCGACGCACCTAAGTTCGGTAGCATCACTTACCGGTGTGAACCAGCCTCGACGTGCGAATCCTCATCGTCTCATTAGGCGCGCGCGTGGTGAACGAACCGACATCCTCGGCGATGCGATGACACTAATTCTGAATTTTTGCTTCGTAGCGGTATGGCGCTGACGTAGGTCAAGGAGGCGGGCGGCGCGCAGCGCTGAGAGCCGGCGCCGCTTCAGCTAGCGGCAGCCGCGAGCGCTGAGCGCCGCGCTCACGGATCCCACAGGTTCCGACAGTCGTAGTCCGCCGCGTCGATGAAGCCGTCGCCGTCGTTGTCGCGGCCGTCGGCGCAGGCGCACGCCTCCTCGGCGAGATCCAGCTTGCCGTCGTAGTCGTTGTCGAGCCCATCGCAGCAGGAGCCGCTGCTGCACGACCGCGAGCAGTCGTTGCTGGCGCTGCAACGCGACGAATCCGCGCCCTCCGTGGAGATCTTTCGGCAGGGCGGGACCGCCGCGAGATCGGCCCATTGGCGCTCGAACTCCGCGGCGAACTCGGCGGCGAAGCGCGCGTTCTTCACGTACAGCGTGTTCTCGTCGTTTTGCTCGTCTCCGGCGGCGGTCCAGTTCATCGAGCCGAACACCACGGCCGCCGACGGCGTCGCCGCGTCCGCGACCGCCCACTTGCCGTGCGATTTGCCGCCCCAGTTGTCGCTCTTCACGGCGACGCCAGCCGCGCACAGCCGGCGGTGTTGCGAGAACTTGTTCGCGGCGCCGCCCGCGTCGAGGATCATGCGCACTCGAACACCGCGGGCGTGAGCCGCCAGCAGGGCGCGCGCGATCGGCCGGCTCGTGAAGAAGAACATCGCCACGTCGAGCGTCTGCGTCGCGCCGTCGATCAGCGGCAGCACGGCGCGCTCCGTCGCGCGATCACTGGGCGAAAAGTAGCTCTTCACGACGGTGCCGTCGCTGAAGTGACGGGCGTCGAGCACGTGCTCGCTGTCGTCCTGTTTGCGCTTGTGACAGCGCCCGCTCCACAGCTCTTCGAACTCAGCTCGGTAAATTTGCGCGAGCCGGGCGGAGCTGAGCAACGCGCTGACGTCCGTGTTGTATTCACCGCCGAGCTCGGTGTCGCTGATGTTGGTGCTGCCCGTCCACACCTTCGCGTCGTCGAACACGAAGAATTTGTCGTGCATCAGGTAGCTGTAGCCTGGGCCGCTGTCGCAGCGAACGTTGCTCGCGCCGAGCGCCGCGATGAGCGCCGCCGTATCGGGGTAACCGAAGGAGCTGCAGTGAGCGTCTTCGCCGTCCACCACGCCGCGCACGTCGACGCCGCGGTTCTTGGCTGCCAAGAGGGCGTTCACGATGTCTGGCTGCGCGCGCACGCCGTAGATGGCGAACGAAATCGAGCGCTGGGCGGCGTCGATGGCCGCGCGCAGCTCGCGGCACATGGCGCGAGTACAGCCCGACTCCGGCTGCCCGTGCTGGTTCGTCGCGAAGAAGAGCTGGTACGCGAACGAGCCGGCGGAGCGCGCGCGCGGCGCGAGCGGCTGTCTGCTCGGCAAATCGCCTGGACTCTGGGCGTCCAACGCTCCCGCACACGCCACGCACGCGATGCCCGCAACGAGGTGCCGCAGAAACTTGAGCGCTGCCATCGACCAGCTCTTGCGGTTGATACACCAGGTCCCGACATCCCTTGCAGGTGGTGGCACAATTCGGCCCACCTCTCGCCCGCGGGCGCGGGCTCGCGCCGACGCGATCCGGCTGCGAAAGAGCAGTCGGCCGGAGGGCCGCAGGGTGCGCGCGGCGGCCGGTTGCTTCTTGTCCTTGGCCCGCGGCGTGCACCAGTCTACGCGCGAATCAAACGGTGTACGAGCCGGTGGTCGTGACCGGAGTGACTGGAAGAGCGCGATGAATGCGGACAGTGACGAGCCCGCGGGAGGGCGGGCAGCGAGCCCCGAGAAGCAGCGAGTGAAAATGGGGGAGCGGCTCAGCGAGCGCATCAGCGCGTTGACGTCCGGGCGGCGCTTCGAGGTGGCGACCCGCGTGTTGCTCACCGCGTTGCTGCTCGGCGGAGCGCTATTTCTGCTGCGTTATTTCGGGCGCTGGTATCCGGTCAAAGACTGGCTGTTCTGGGTCTACCTGCGCGTGTGGGTTTGCGCGCTCGTGTTCGGCGTCGCTTGTCTGTGCGCCGGCAACGCGCTGCTGAAGCTGACGCTGAGGCGCTCGCTGCCGCTCTTCGAGCACTTCGCGTTCGCGTTCGCGCTCGGCTCCTTCGTCTTCTACTTAGAGGTGTTCCTCGCAGGCCTACTGGGCTTGCTTCGCCCTTGGTTCTTCTTCGTCGCGCCCTTGCTGCTGATCGCGTGGGGCGGGCGCAGCACGTTCGCCTTGCTGCAACGTGCGCGCCGTCATTTTCGGAGCATCAGCGCGCTGCGCGTGTGGCCGCGGCCGTCGCTGCTCGAGTGGTCGCTGCTCGCCGCGGGGCTGGTGGCGATCCTGGCCTTGTACTTCCCGATCCTCACGCCGGAGAACGTCGCCTACGACGCGCGCTGGTATCACCTGCCGCTGGCGGAGCACTACGTCGCCGTCGGCGCCATTCAGCGCTCGCCCGAGGGCTGGCTGCCCGCCGCGTACCCGCACCTCGTCAGCCACCTCTATACCTGGGCGTTGTTGATGCCGGGCGGGCGCTACTTCGACCATGTCGAGCTGTGCGCGCACCTGGAGTTCATCGTATTCCTGGCCACGTTGCCGGGCGTCTCCGCGCTAGCGCGACGTCTCTTGCCGCGCGTGCGTCTGCGCGGGGCGTGGGTGGCGATCTTCCTATTTCCCGAGATCTTCATCTACGACTCGTGCCTCTCGGTGGGCGCGGATCACTTCGCCGCGATGTGGGCGCCGCTGATCATGATCGCGTTCTTGCGCATGGTTCAGCAGCGATCATGGCAGTTCGCGATATTGATGGCGGCGGCCATGTCCGGCGCGCTGTGCACGAAGTTTACGGCGGGCAACATCGTGTTATTTCCGGTGCTCGCGACGCTCGCCTGGACCGCGTTCGGCATGGCTTGGCCACGCGGGGTCGAGCGCGCCCGCTATGCCCAGGTGTTGGGCGCCGCGGCCGCGACGGGCCTGGTGGCGACCTCTCCGCATTGGTTGAAGAACCTGATTTGGTACGGCGACCCGATCTATCCGACGCTCCACCGCTTCTTGAACGTGCGGCCCTGGACGCCGGACTTCTCCGCGCCCTTCGAGAACTGGTTCTATCCGCCGAATTACCACCCGACGCGCGATCTCGCCGGCGTGCGCGAGACGCTCAGGGCGCTCGTCACCTACTCCTTCATTCCGAACGACTGGTGGACCTCGCACCGCGACGTGCCGATCTTCGGCTCGCTCGGCACGCTGAGCCTCGCCTGGTTGCCGTTCCTGCGCCGCACGAAGCGCATCTGGCTGTTGCAGCTGGCGCTGCACGTCGGCTTGTTCTTCTGGTTTTGGGTGCACCACTTCGACCGCTATTTGCAGACCCTGCTGCCGTGGATGGGCGCGGCGCTCGCGGCCACGTTATACCTGCTCTGGCAGAAGGGGTACCTGGTGCGCGTGGGGCTGGTGCTGTTGCTCGGCGTCCAGGTCGTGTGGGGCGGTGACGCCTACTTCCTCCCGATCCACGCCATGTCGACCTCGGCCATCAAAAAGTCGATGGATCTGTTGGCGAGCGGATACGACCAGAACTACACGCAGCGCTATTCGGCGCCGTTCTATCCGTACGCCGACGCGGCCAAGGATTTGCCGCCCAATGCCAAGGTGCTGGTGCACGAGATGCACGTGCATTGGGCGCTACAGCGCGCGAGCGTATCGGACTGGCAAGGGACGCAGGCCGGCATCAGCTACGGGCGCTTGGGCGGCGTGCGCGAGACGTACCGCTTCCTGAAGCAGCTCGGCGTAACGCACGTCTTCTGGGACGGTCCGACCAGCAAGGGCTACGACACGCTCGCCGCGGACTTGAACTTCTTCGCGCTGGTGCATTTCGTGCCGCGCTCGCCGAATCGCATCGGCGGCAAAGTCATGGCCGCGCTCCCCGACGCTGCGCCGCCTCGAGATTATGCGAACACGCGCGTGCTGTTCATGGGCTGCGCGGAGGCGTACGCCAACGGCATTTACGACTTGAACCAGCTCGTCGCGTCCGACCTCGATCCGCGAAAGATTTACCCGAAGCCGCGCGAGCCGTTGCCGCGCTTGCCGGAGCCAGCGGCGCTCGACGCGGCGATGGAAGGCGCTGCGCTGATGGTGGTCGACCCCGGGTGCTATCCGCGGCTGCCAGCCGCTGTGCAGCGAGCGCATTTCGAGCGCATCGCGCGCCGCAACCGCCTCGAGCTCTACGCGCGTCCCCTCGTGGAGACGACGGAGTCGAAGTGAGACGAAGCATCGCGTCGCTGGCTCGTTGGCGCAGCGGCGCTCTCTTGGCGCTGACGCTCGCGGGGTGCCGCATCGACGCGGCGGCGCCGCGTTGGACCGAGGCTCACGGTCAGGGCTATTTCAAATCGCTGGCTGCCTCCAGCCGGGGCGTCGCCGCCCTCGGCGCAGCGTCGGGGGTCTACAGCTATCCTGGCAGCTGGGGCCGGCCCTGGCTCCCAGCGTGGGATCAGCCCGCGGTCAGCATCGCCGCGACGGATAGCGCGACTTACGTGCTGCAGCAGAGCGGCGACGTCTTCCGCATCGAGGGCGCGCCGCGCGGTTGGACGCACATCCCGCCGCGCCCGAAGATGGCCTTGTTCGGCGGCCCCCCCGATCGTTTGTACGCGATCCTCGACGGTACGCCGCATCGCATCGACGCCGCCGCGATCGCGCCGCTCGAATGCGGTGTGCCGGCGCGGCACTTGGTAGTGCGAGAGTCGGCGGTGTTGGTCGTTCGGGAGGACGGCGCCGTCTGGCGCGCCAGCGGCGCCGAGTGCGCCCGCGTGGCGCTGCCCGGGCCCGTCGACTCGCTCGCGCTGACGCGGAAGGATACGTTCGCCCTGCGTCAGGGGCGCGCGTTCTACGTGGAGCACGGGCGGTTCGAGCCACTGCCGGAGCCGCTCCGCTATCGTCAATACCGAGCGGTTCCCGTAGCGCTGGCCGAAATCACGGCCTCGAAGAATACGCTCTGGGCGCTGTCCGCCGACGGGCTCGCTTTCCAGCTGGCGATGCCATGAGCACCAGCGCAGGAAACGCGCAAATACCGAGCGTGAACCGGCGCGCCACGAGGGCGCTGGAGCTGGTCATCGCGCGAGCAGGCACACGGTCACTGCTCTTGGCTTATCTTCCGCTGGCGTTCGCGGTGATACTGTTCGCGCTGCGCTTCCCGGACGATTTCGACACCTTGTTCGAGAGCGCGTTCGATCTGAGCGCGCCCGCGTTGGCAGAGGCCAAGCAGCGATTACTGGATTATGCGCGCCTGGCCCTGCCCGCATCCGCGCTGCTCGCGCTCGCGCACTTATGGCGCGAATGGCGCGGGACGTCGGGGGACGGCGCGATCGCGCGGGGACTCGCGGCGCTGCTGCTCGCCGCCCCGCTGCTCGGCATCAATATGGTGGAGCATCGCCACCCGCTGCTCAGCGGCCTGGCCGTGCTGCTCTTGGCGTTCGGCGTAGCCAGCACCGTGCCGCGGCTGACGCCGAAGCCCTGGATCGCCTGGGTGACGCAGCACGCGGAGCCTGTCGCGCGCTGGACGGTGGTGAGCGGTTACGTGGTGTTCGTTGCGTGGGTGGGCTTCATGGCGCACTGGCGCTTCATCACCTTCAACGCCGCCGCGTACGACATGTCCTGGGAGACGAACGCGGTTCATACCATCGTCCATCACGGCGTCCCGATGACGTCGGTCGGCGCGGGCAGCTACTACCTGGGCGAGCACCTGCCGGTGAGCTACGCGGCGCTGCACACGCCTTGGATCTACTACCTGTATGCGCCGTTCTATGCGCTGTTCCAGGACGCGCGCACGCTGATTTGGCTGCAAACCTCGCTCATGGGATCCGGTGCCTTCGGCGTGTACTGGATTTGCCGTCGGCGCTTGCTGTCGCCTTTGCTCGCCGCGGTCATGGGCCTTTCATACCTGCTCTACCCCCACGTGCAGGTCTACTGCATGCACGACGTGCACGCGAACATCCTGGCCATCCCGCTGTGCTTGTTGGGCCTCGGCGCGATGGAGCAGGGCTACCACCGCAGCGCGCTCGCTCTTGCCCTGTTGACTTGCATTTGTCGTGAGGAGACCGCGGTGTACGGCCTGGCGATGGGTGCCTATTGGGCCACGTCGCGCAGCAGCCGTACGCGGGTCCGCTACGGCTTCGCGACGGCGGCGCTCTCGCTCGCCATCCTGTTGTTCATCACCCGCTTCGTGATGCCGAAAGCAGGGGGTATACCTCGCTTTTCGCATTTCGGGATGTTCTTCGACGACCCTGGCATCGCCTCATTGCTGAAGTCCTATGTCCTCAATACCTGGGGCGCGCTCTCGGTGTTCCTCTCCTCACCGCGGCCGGAGTACGTCTGGCTGTCGCTCTTGCCGCTCGGCTTGTTTGGCATCTTCGGCGCTCGCGGCGCGATCTTCTTACTGATTCCCGCCGGTCTCCTGCTCTCCTCCGGACAGGGCACCTTCTTCACCATCGGGATCAACTACAGCGCCCCCATCGTCGTCCCGGCTTTCATGCTGTCCATCTTCGGAGTGCGCTGGTGGCTCGCGGCGCGGCGGCGAGCGCAGCGTGCGACCGCCGCGATACGCTTCAGCTGCGGCAGCTTCCTGCTCACCTCGGCGCTAGCGTCCTCGTATCTCTACGGCAACATACTCGGCAAGACCTACAAGCTGGAGTTTGGTGGACTGCCCTACCGAAATACGAACCAATACGAGGCGGGCTACCTGGGAGTGGTGCAGCGCCTGCCTGCTTTCGGTCCGCGAGAGCGACTGTTGTGGGAGGTCATACGCAAGGTGCCGCGCGGCGTTCCCATCTCCACGTCCGGACGCATCAACCCACAGCTCTCGAATCGAGACGTCTCGATGTTGTACCCCACGCTGGGCGAGGGCTACCCGCCGGACAATCAGGCGCGCTACGTCGTGTTGGACCGCTTTCCCTCACTCTACGAAGCTCCGGAGGAAGCCGAACGCAAGCTGCTCGCTAGCGGTGACTACCGCGTCTACTTCGAGAATCCGAGCGGGATCATCCTGGAGCGAATTCGCTGAGGACGGGCGGGCGAGCTACAGCTAAAGTGCACGAGTCTTTGCGATGAACCGAACCCAGTTGTCTCTAGTCATCCCGATCTTCAACGAAGAGCCCATCATCGAAGAGCTCGAGCGGCGGCTGTTGGCGTTGCTGGCCAACGTGCAGACGGTAGGGGAGTCCTGGGAGGTGGTGCTGGTCAATGACGGTTCGAAGGACCGCTCGCTGGAGCTCCTGCGTCGCATGGCCGCGCGCGAGCCGCGCTTCAAGGTGCTGTCGTTCTCGCGCAACTTCGGGCACCAGATGGCCATCACCGCTGGCGTGGATCGCGCTGAGGGCGAGGCGGTCATCGTGATGGACGCCGACCTGCAGGATCCGCCCGAGGTCATTCGCGAGATGGTCGCCAAATGGCGTGAAGGTTATGACGTCGTGTATGGCGTCCGGCGCAGCCGCGCAGGTGAGACCTTGTTCAAGAAGGCAACGGCGGCGCTGTTTTACCGGCTGCTGCGTGTGATGCTCGGCATCGAGATCCCGGTGGACGCGGGGGACTTCAGGTTGATGAGCCGCCCGGTGGTGCTGGCGCTGCGCGCCCTGCGTGAGCGGCACCGCTTCGTGCGTGGCATGGTCGCTTGGGTCGGCTTCCGGCAAGTCGCCGTCAAGTACGATCGCGAGGCGCGCTTCGCGGGAGAGACGAAGTACCCGCTGCGCAAGATGATCCGCTTCGCGATCGACGGCATCACCTCGTTCTCGGTGATCCCGCTGCGTTTCGCCACGTGGCTCGGCTCGCTCGCGGGCGCGGTGGCCGTCGTCGCGGGCATGTGGGCGGTGTACGTGCGCTTCTTCGCCTCGGGCGTCGTGCCCGGCTGGACCACCATCATGATCATGGTCGCGTTCGGCGCCTCCGCGCAGCTCTTGATGACGGGCATCCTGGGCGAATACGTGGGTCGAATTTACGAAGAGTTGAAGCACCGGCCGCTCTACATCACCGCCGAGGAGATCAACTTCAATACGCCCCCGGAGTCGCCGGTCAGCTCGCCCGGGCCAGCCCAGACCTACGAGTTCAATCGCCGCGGCCCGCGCGCATGAGCTGCTCGCGGGCTCTTCACGCCTCCCAAAGCAACGCGAGCGAGAGCTCGAGCGCGCCGAATGGCTCCGCGTTCACCCGTCCATCCGCCTCCACCAGTGATTGGAGCGGCCGCCGCAGTACCTCAGCGGCGGGGCGCGAGCTTTGCGGGACGTTGGAGTCGGCGGCGCGCTGCGGCTACTTGACGACTACGTCGGGGTCTTTGATGACGAAGTTGCATTCGTTGGGCGGCGCCACCCAGTTGATGGCGTCGAACCAGAACTGCTTGGTCTGATACAGCGTCTGCACCGAGTGAAAGAAGCCGGCGCCGCCATCGGCGGGCTGCTGCCAGCAGATGTTGTACTGGTCCATCTGCAGGTTGTTGGGGTTGCCCTTCGGCACCCACTGGTTCGCGAAGATCACCCACTCATCGCCGAAGGCGAAAATACGGCCTTTGGCGTTGATTTCGTAGGCGACCGCGATGTTCGCGTGGGAGCGAGGCTCGGTGGCGACCACGGTCGCCTCTTTCGGCGCAGCCACGGACCAGCCGGTATACGCGCCGACGTAGTCTAGCCCGAGCGTCAGCTTGGCGAGCGAGCCCGTTTGAGGCTGGAACTGAATGGGGGTGGTGATGATGGCGTCGCTGCCGCCCGTCCAGGCCAGGCAGTTCTTCAGATCCGTCGTCCCACCCTGGTAATAGACCGGTACCGACTGCCCGTTGTCTGCGATCTTCGGCGCTTGGAAGCGGATGCCGGAGAACTCGATGAGCTGGCTGGTGGCCGCGGGCTCAGCGTCGGTGCTGACGAAGCCGGTGAGCGCGATGACGCCGCCGCCGCTGTCGCGCACCCAGCCCTCTACGGCACTTTTCTCGCTCGCGCTGAAGCTCCAGCCGTTCACGTTGGCGACCAGCAAGATGTCGTAGTTGGCGAGGAACGCCGCGTCGATGTTGGGCTTGCTCGCGACCATCGTCACCATCGCGGTGCCGTCGCTGTTGCCGTTGAGCCAGTCGATGAACGGTTGGGTATCCTTGTCGTTGGCGGCGGAGTCCAGCGAGCCGAGCAGCGCGAGGCGCAGGCAGCTGCAGCGGCCCGCCGCGTCGCACACTTTCTGGCGCTTCGGCACCATGCGCTGATCCGACTCATCACTGCCAGTCGTCGGCACTACGACGATGCCTCCGCCGCTGCCGTTCGGCGCGCCCACGCCGCCAACGGCGCCGCTGCCACCGCCGTTCAGCGGCCGCTCATTGCCCGAGCTACAAGCGACCGCCGCGAGCAGCGTGAGCCCTACTAAGGAGTGGACGGAAGCCATCGCGCAATTCTGCGCGAAAGGCTGGTCACTCGCCAGCTGGGCGCGCGCGGGCCTGACGCCCGTCACGGCTCCAAAGCGAGCTCGGCCGCGACGTTGGCGGATTTCTCGCTCACGAACCGGCGCATGTCCTGCGTGGCGGCGTTGAAGTCTGCGGCTTGTTTGCCGCTCAAGAGCGGTGAGAGCAGCGCCGCCAATGCGTCGATGCGCATCAGCAGCGCGTCTTTGGCGAGGAACGTCGCGAGCGCCGCCCGATAGCGCGCTACATAGGCAGCGCGCAGAGTCGGCTGCTGCATCGCGCGGCGTACGAGCGGCCGCTCAGTGCCCTCCTCGGGGTGCCCGCCGTAGGGTTCAGTGGCAGCGAACTGATAGAAAACGGACGCGCTGGTGCCCATCGCGTTGAGCGTGAATTTTTTGGATTGGAAGGTTCCGTCCATGTCCCAGGGCAAGAACACCCAGCGTCCGGCGGACGGGATCTGATAGAGCCAGTAGTTCTTCGGCCGGTGCGGGTAACCATCCCAATGGGAGATGAAGTTCGCTACCACGAGGTAGCTGAGCAGCTTGGGCACGTCGAAGTGCGCGTTCAGCCAGTCGCTGAACTGCGCGTCCGGCAGCGTGTTCAGCTCTTCGATGAAGGCGCGCAGCTGGCTGTAGTCCGACGCGTTGCCCGCGTCGTTGTTCGTCTTTTTGTCGTAGTGAAAGAAGTAATCCTGATCCGTCGCGCCGAGCAGCTCGAGCGTCGCGAAATAGCGCGGCTGATTGGGGATGTCCCGAGCGGCCTTGTACACGTCGCCGCTGGCATCACCGAACTGAGCTTTCAGAAAGCTCTTGTCGTCGGGATCTTCGTACTCGAGGTACAGGCCCATATCGACGCCGTTGACGAACAGCACCACGTGACGCGCGCTCGGCAGCCTCACGCCCGCGAGGTGCATCAGGTCATAGGCGAGCTTCTGTCGCAGGTGCGGCTCGTAGGTGTAGTTCCACTCGCGTCGAGCGCGGTACTTCTGCTCTTTGGCGAACTTGAGCTTCCAGTTTCTCTGCGCCGCTCCGCTCTGCATCAAGCTCTGCAGCGCGTAGGCGCCGCGATAATGCACGTCGAGCGCGTCGTAGCTCCGCCCTTCCGAGTCTTGGAACGCGCCGGGCACGTCTTGGTCGGCGAAGGGCGCGGCCTCCAGCAGCGCGACGTCACTCTGGGCCACGGTCAGGCGCACCGTCGGGACACTCGCCGGAATCACGCTGGCGTCCACGGGATCCGCCGGCTCCGTGTATGCGCCAGGAGCGTTACCCTCGTTACCCTCATCCTTCACTCCACTGCAAGCGGCGGCGCACGCTAGCGTGAGGAGCGACAACGCCAATTGGGCCGTGCGTCGGTGTTGCTGAAGCGTCATGAGCCGGCAGCTGGAGGCGCAGCGTCCCGAGGTTCATCCGCAGGGATTGCGCACCCCACTCTGCAATTTCCCGAGCGCGGGGGCCAGCCGCGGGTCAGCCGGGCTGCGAGGGTGGTGCTAGGCTCGGACGGTGTACAGCGGTATCGTTCAAGGTGCGTTCCCAGTGCGGCACGTCGAGCGGCGCGACGACGCCGCCAGCTACTCGGTCGAACTGCCGCAAGCGCTGCGCGATGGGCTGCAGCGGGGCTACAGCGTCGCGATCGACGGCGTGTGTCAGACCGTCGCCAAGCTGGACGGCTCGCTGGTCTGGTTCGACGCGCATGAAGAGACGCTGCGGGTCACGACGCTCGGGGAGCTCGAGCCGGGCGCGCTCGTCAACGTCGAGCGATCGCTGAAAGCGAACGAAGAGAACGGCGGCCACGCCGTGTCCGGTCACGTCGACGGCACGGTGGAGGTCGTGGACGTGCGCGCGAGCGCCCACAATCACGCGCTCGTCTTGAAGGTGCCGCCAGGGCTCGCCAAGTACGTCTTCAACAAGGGCTTCGTGGCGCTGCACGGCGCGAGCTTGACGGTGAGCAACTGGGACGAGCAGGCGCGCACGTTCTTCGTCTATTTGATCCCTGAGACGTTGCGCTTGACGAACTTCGGGCAGAAACGTCCGGGCTCGCGCTTGAACTTGGAGGTGGAGCGCCAGACACAGGTGCTCGTCGACACCATCGAACGCAGCCTGCGCAGCGTCCTCGCCGAGCTGCGACTCAAGAATTAGGTCTCGGACGCAGGCGACCCAGCCGAGCGTCACCCTGCGGAAGGTCGCCCACCTGACGCACATCGCCGGCTGGACGCGGCGCTGTTGTAAGGCGCGGGCGAAAGGCGGGATTACGCGCGCTCACGCGGCTGACAAACCGGGGCGAGAACGCGCGCTCGGCGCTGCGGCTCTTTTCAATGAATCCGCGTGGTTTTCGCTGGCATCCCCCTTGCAGATGAGGGCTGCAAGACCATGAAACCCCGTAAATTATCCCAGTTTAGCGCTCGGCTGGGCGCCGCAGCGCTGGCGCTCGCTTTGACGGCTGGCTGCGGCCGCTCGTCCGTGACGCGCGGGGTCGATATGTACGCTGAGGGCAACTACGTGGGCGCGGCCGAGTACTTCGAGCATACGCAAAAGCGCCTGGACATCGCCGAGCCCGAAGAGCGAGCGCGTTACGGCTTGTACCGCGGCGCGACGCTGCTCTCGCTCGGCGACTTCAGCGCCGCGGATCACTGGCTGAGCTACGCGCTCCAAGAGTCGCGCAAGAACCCGGAAGCGCTCACTGAAGAGGAGTCCCAGATGTTGCGCAGAGCGCTGCGGGTCCGTGCGTCGATGGCGCCGGCGGCCGCAGGCGGGGCCGAGCGAGTGGCGCAGGGTGACGCGCTGTAGCCAGCGCTCCCGGCGCGGCCTTGCAACGCGCTCGGCGTGCGTCAAAACCGCGCATGCCCAGCGAAGACGTGGAGCCCCGACGGCTGATTGAGCTCGAGACGAAGATTGCCTATCAGGAAAAGACGATCGCAGAGCTGAACGATGCGCTCGTCGATTTGAACAAGACGGTCGCGGAGTATGCGCGCCGGCTGAGCGCGGTGGAGCGCGTCATTAGGGCGGATTTCGAGCGCCGCGAGGTGCCCAACGAGCGCCCGCCGCACTACTGAGCGCGCGTGGAGCAGCGAGCGACCTTTGTCGCTCGCCGCTCCCGCGCATGGCCGTCACTCGCAGGCGATCTGAATGCAGAACATGCCCGGCTTCACGCACATGCCGCAGCTCGCGTTGCAGCAATAGGTGCCCGGGCCGCAGGTCGTCTCACCGCACGGCTCACCTCCGTCGGGTACGCAGCTGGCGACGCCGCCGCTCGCTTCACAGTGCGTCCCGGCCATGCAGCGCACCCTGGCGCAGGGATCCAGCTCCGGCGTGTCCGGCACGCACGCGCACACCTGGGGAGAGGGGTCGAAGTGATAGCCCTGGATGCAGCGCGCGGTAGCCAGGCACTCGCACACGCCACCGCAATCGGCGCCGCCGTTCTCCGGATCGCAGTCGTCGCTGGGATCGTCGACGCACTGACCCGCGCCGGGGCACGGTATACCGGCGAACCCACCGCAAAATACGCTGGGACAGGCGCCCGCGGCGGCAATGGAGACGCCCGCGGCCGCCGCTTCGCAGTCGTTACCATAGGTGCGGCCATCACAGCCGCACACGGGCCTGTAGATTCGGGTGCAAGCGTCTGGACGAGCCGCGCAGCGGCCTCGGCCAGCGCAGCGGCCAGGCTTGCTCTCACAGTACTGATCCCGGCCGCAATCCGCGTCGCTGGCGCAGCGGCGAGGGTGGTGACCGCGCAATGCCTCTTCGCTGTGCGCGCTATCTTCGCTGATCGCCTCGTCGCCGACGCCGACGCTACAGCCCGCCGCCATCGTCAACGCCGAAAACAAAAATCCGAACGCGATGTGCTTCATCGAACCCTCCGTGGCGAATGCACTTCCGTCCTGAGCTGGAAGCGTCGCGCAGCATAGCGCAACTCGAGGCGTGTATTGAGCTCGAGCCGCTGCGGAGAGCACGATCGCTCATCCACATGGCGCGCTTCGCGTCCGGCGAAACTCACCGTGAGGGTTATTGCGGTCACCGCGCGCATTGGACGATCCCTCCCTCGCCTGGGTGGGGCGCGTCGCCTCGCTATGTCTTCTTTTGCCTGGGCTTCGGCCTGCGGCGCGTGGCGGCACGCGCGTCGCTCCAGTCCTGCTCGCTCAGGAGCTCGCGCAGGCGTTGCAGCGGTGTCGTGAGCGACGCGCCGCTGTCATATAGGTTCGACCATAAATCCCCTATGTTCGCCAGCCGCTCGTGCATCGAGCGCAGCGTAAACGTCTGCGGCGCGACGCTGCCTCGCTCGACTTCATCCCAGCTGCAAGGCGCGGACACCGGCGCCCCCGCCTTGGCGCGGACGGTGTACGCGGCGGCGAAGGTCGCGCTGTAGCCGTTCCTACCCGTGTCGATCAAGATGCGGTCGCCGCGCTCGGCTTTGCTGAATTCTTGCGTCAGGTGCGCTGCGTCACGCTGCACGAGCACACGCCCGACGCCGTGCGCGAAGCGCGAGACGTCCTCGAAGCCGGCGCGGCCGTCGAGCGGCACTACGATGTGAAACCCCTTCGAGCCGGAGGTCTTGATCCAGCTCGGCAACTCGAGCTCGTCGAGCAGCGCGCGCACCGCGAGCGCGGCGTTGCGCAAGACGTTCGGCTCCTCCACGGAGGGATCCAAGTCGAAGACGCAAAGATCGGGGTTGCCCAGCCGCGGCAGCCGCGAGGTCCAAACGTGAAGGGTGATCGCGTTCTGGTTCGCGACCCACTGCAGCGACTGCTCGTCTTGCACCACGGGGTGCCACAGCGTGCCGACCTTCTTCGGCACTTCTACGCGCTGCAACCACGCGGGAAAGCCTTTGGACACCTCCTTCTGGATGAAACCTTTTTTGTCGATGCCGGCGGGGTAGCGCTCCATCGTGAGCGGGCGGCCGCGCAAGTGCGGCAGCATCACCGCGGCCACGCGCTGGTAGTAGTCGGCGAGCTCGCCCTTGCTGATGCCGTCGGCCGGGAACAGCAGCTTCTCGGGGTGGCTGATCACGGGACCTCCCGCTGCACTTCGCGCGCCGACTTGTCGCTACGCAGGCCGAGCAGGCGAGGGTGCCGCAATTTGCCGTGTCGCGTCCATTCCATGAACGCGACCTGGACGACGAGCTCGGGCCGCACCCAGTGCGCTCGCACGCGCGGTAAGCCGCTGCCTTTGCTGAACGGCGAAGCGGGCGTCTCGAGCGCGTCCAGGCGTTGTCGCAGGGAGGTCAGCAGCGCGCTGTCGAAGCCAGTGCCGACCTTACCGGCGAAGACGAGCTCATCGTGCTCGAAATAGCCGACCAACAGCGCGCCCAGGCCGACGCGCTTGCCCTGCGGCTCGGTAAAGCCTCCGACGACCAGCTCCTGCGAGGCCTCACACTTCATTTTGAGCCACAGTGGCGAGCGGCGGTGCTCGTACGGAGCGTCCCGGCGCTTGGCGATGACGCCCTCCCAACCTTCGCGGCAAGCGCGCTGCCACGGCTCGGCATCGCTCAGCCGCTCGACGAGGCAGAGCGGCGCGGCGAGCGGTACGCCCTCCAGCACCTTGCGACGCTCATCGAGCGGCAGCTGGGTGAGGTCGCGTCCGTCGCGCCAAAGAATGTCGAACACGTAGTAGCCGCTCGTCACGCGCTCTTCCCAGCCGCCCACGGCTTCGCCGTCCAGGATCAGCTCCCGCTGCGGCAGGCGCGCGAGCGCTTCGACGTAGGCGGGGTAAGCGTCGTTCAGGGGCAGCCGATTGCGCGACAGCAGGCGAACGTCGCCGCCGCGTTTGAACGCGAGCAAGCGGATTCCGTCGAGCTTTCGCTCGAACACCCACTCGGGTGTGCTGAACCGCTCGCGCGTCAGCGTCGCTGCCATCGGCGAGAGCCACTCGGGAAACGTGTCTGTCACGGCCATTAGGCTAGCCCAGGGGGCCTCGTGCCGTCGCCGCGGCTGGTCGGCGCGCAGCTTCGAATGTAGCGGCGCACACGTCGCCGTTGTGGCAATCTGGCGCGGATCCGCCCGCAAGAGAAAGAAGCATCGGTGAGGATGAAGACTTGATGTTTCAGCGAGACCCCGCAGTGAAGATGATAGGAACGGTGCGCCCCGACGCGCTCGTGACCAGCGCTGAACGGATGCAGATTTCCACGACCCAGCGCGCGGCGGCGCGCGTCGGGTGGCGATGAAACGATCGCGCGCGACGCGCGCTTTGCTGCCTAGCCTGAGCGCGGCGGCGCGCAGCGCGGCGGCGCTGTTGCTCGTTGCTTGCGCGCCCGCCGCGCGAGACGGCAGCACGGCGGGTCGCGTCGAGCTTTTTCCCGTGGACGCGGAGGTCTGGTCGTTCCGGGTCGTGGTCAGCGGTAGCGTCACCGGGCGGGGGCCGGCCAGCACTTGCGAGCTGCTCGCCGACGCGCGGCGCGTGCCCCTGGTGTTGAACGGCGAGCGCTTCAAGAGCGAGCTGCCGCTCGCGCCCGGCAAGAACCACGTCGTGGCGCGCTGCGTGGACGCGCAGGGGCGCGAGCTTCGTTCCGAGTCGCGCACGTACACCGTGCTCGCGCGCGACGAGCCGCGCGCGCTGATCGAGGTGAAGCCGCAGGGCGCTGGGGTCGTGCTGGACGCCAGCAAGAGCGCGGTGAGCGCCTTCTCCCACGCCAAGATCGCCGAGTTTGCCTGGCGCCGCGTCGCGACCGCGAGCGCGCGCAGCGCTGGCGAGGATCCGGTCGCGGGCGCCGCGCACGGCGTGCGCCTGGAAGTGCCGGCGCGCGAGCGAGACGCGGAGCTGTTTTACGAGCTCCGCGTCAAGGACGCGCTCGGTCACACGGACAGCGCTCAAGTCTGGCTTCACGCGCGCGGCGGGCGTGTCCTGCCCGCCGAGCCCAAGCGTGAGAGCGCGCTGCGTGATCGGGTCGTGTACGGCGTGCTGCCGCCGCTGTTCGGCGCGCCGCCGCTGCAAGCCGTGCGGCGCCGGCTACCCGAGCTGGCCGAGCTCGGCGTCGGAGCGCTGTGGCTGTCACCCATCTTCGCGACGCCCCCGGGCGACTTCGGCTACGCGGTGACGGACTACACGCGCGTGCGCAGCGACTACGGTAGCGCGGACGATCTGCGCGCGCTCGTCGCTGACGCGCACGGCTTGGGCTTGCGGGTGCTGCTCGACCTGGTGCCCAATCACACCTCGAGCCAGCATCGCTACTTCCAGCAGGCGGAGGCGCTCACGACGGCCTCACACTACTACGACTTTTACGCGCGTGACACGGCCGGCCGCGCCACTCACTATTTCGATTGGGAGCACCTGCCGAACCTGGCGTACGGCAACGAAGAGGTGGCGTCCTGGATGACTACGGTGTCCGCGCGCTGGCTGCGCGACTTCGGCGTCGATGGCTACCGCGTCGACGCCGCGTGGGGCATTCGCGAGCGCTCACCGCTATTTTACATGGGCTGGGTCTCGGAGCTGCGGCGCGCGCGCGCCGACGCCGTCCTGATCGCCGAAGCCTCCGCGCTCGACCCCTACTATGTCAACGCGGGCTTCGACGCGGCTTATGACTGGACCACGGAGCTCGGGCATTGGGCTTGGGAGCACGTCTTCGACGCCCCCGGGCACATCGCGGAGCGCCTCGAGCGCGCCATCCGTCAGAATTTGAGTGGCTCGCCGCACCCGGAGCGCACGCTGCGCTTTCTCAACAACAACGACACGGGCCCGCGCTTCGTCACTCGCCACGGAGTGCCGCTCACGCGGCTCGCGACCGTGCTGTTGCTCACGCTGCCGGGCGTGCCGTGTCTGTACAGCTTCGACGAGATCGGCGCGGAGTTCGAGCCGTACGCGGGCTTGAAGCCGCCGAGCGGACCCACGCATCCGGAGCTGTTGCCGTTGCATCGACGGCTCGTGCAGCTGAGAAATGAGCTGCCGGTGCTGCGCGGCTCGGGCTTCCTGGCGCTGCCGGCGCTGGCCGACGGCGACGTCTACGCCTACTTGCGCCTCGCCAAACACGACGCGAGCTTTGCGTTGGTGTTGCTGAACTTCTCCGCGCACCCGCGCGTATTCAGCGCCGAGCTCCCGGAGGTGCTGGTGCACCATCCGCCCGTGCGCGGACACGACGCGCTGTCTCCGGAGCGTCGCGTCTCATTCGAGCGCGAGCTGCGCGTCGAGCTGCCCGCCTTCGGCTACTCCGTCCTGGTTCCGGACTGACGCCGGCGGGGCGCCGCTGGCGCTCGCGACGTACGCCGCCGGCGGCGCTGGTTCTTCTTGCGGCCGCTGCTGAACGCGCTGGCCTGCTTCTCGAGCAGCGCGGCGTAATAGCCGCCTCGTCTCATGAGCTCGGCGTGGCTGCCCGATTCATGGATGCCGCCGTCCTTCACGACGATGATGCGGTCCGCCTGCGTGATGGTCGAGAGACGGTGCGCGATGACGAAGGTGGTGCGGCCCTTGGTCAGCTGCTCCAGCGCGCGCTGCACCTGCTCTTCGTTCTCCGCGTCGAGCGCGCTGGTGGCTTCGTCCAAGATCAGGATCGGCGCGTCGCGTAGCAGCGCGCGCGCGATCGCGATGCGCTGCCGTTCGCCGCCGGAGAGCTTCACGGCGCGTTCTCCCACCAGCGTGTCGTAGCCCTGCGGCAAGGCGCGGATGAACTGATCCGCGTTGGCCGCGCGCGCGGCGGCCTCGATTTCTTCGCGGCTCGCCGAGGGCCGACCGAAGGCGATGTTGTCGCGCACCGAGTCGCTGAACAGCGTCCCCTCTTGCAGCACCACGCCGATCTGCGCGCGCACCGAGCGCTGCTTCAGCTCGCGCAGGTCTTGCCCGTCGAGCAAAATCGAGCCGCTGTCGGGATCGTAGAGGCGTTGCAGCAGCGCCATCAGCGTGCTCTTGCCCGCGCCGCTGGGCCCCACGAGCGCGACCATTTCACCCGCCTCGACGTGCAGGTCGACGCGGCTGAGCACGGGCTGGCCGGGGCGATAGCCGAAGCTGATGCCACGAAACTCTACTTCACCGCGCAGCCGGCCAGGGTCACGCGCGTGCGGCGCGTCGCCGAGCGAGTCCTGCGCGTCCAAGATTCCGAACACGGAGGCCAGCGCCACCGACGCGCGGCGCAGCGTTTGATACATGCCGGTGAGCGCCTGCACGGGCTGGAACAAACCGCCCAAGTACGAGACGAAGGCCAGCAGCGTGCCGATCGTGATTTGACGGCGCATCACCAACGCGCCGCCCAGCGCCAGCGCCACGAGACGGGCCAGCGCCATCACCGCGCTCTTGGCCGCGTTGTAGCGCCCGTCCGTGCCGACGCCGCGCAGGACGATCTCGTTCGCCTGCTGCACGCCGCCGAGGAAGCGCCGCTTCTCCTGCTCCTCCATCGCGAAGCTCTTGACCACGAGGATGCCTGAGAGCACCTCGTTGAAGCGCGCGAAGATCTGCGTCCAGCGCTGCATCAAGCTGCGCTCGCGCTGCGTCTGCTCGCGCGCGGCGAACGCGCCGATCAGCGCCGGCAGCGGCGCGAACAACAGCACCGCGAGCGAGAGCCGGTAGTCGATGCGCAGCATCACCGCCAGCGAGACGCACAGGTAGATCAGCGCCGGGAACAGCTGCACCAGCACGTCCGTGAACGCGGACATCGCGCCGGAGATGCCGCGCTCGATGCGCGTCATGGTCGCGCCCACGCTCTGATCGCGATGGTAGGAGAGCGGCAGCGTGTGCAGCCGCTCGACGGTGGCCTCCAACAGGCGGAAGTTCACGCCCAGGCGCACGCGCCAGAACACTCTATCTTGCACCATGGCGAGCGCCTCGCGACCGAGCAGGAGCGCGCCGAGTAGCAGCAACGCGCGGCTGCTCGCGCCGAGGCCCACGCGATCCACGAAGCCGTCGAACAGCTGCTTGAGCACCAGCGGCTCGAGCGCGGCGATGGAGGCGGTGCAGATCGCGAGCGCGAGCAGGCCGATCAGCCGGGCCCGACACCCGTGAAAATAGGGCGCTACTTTACGGAGCAGCCTCCACAGGGAGCCGGGAGGCGGGGGCAAACTGTCTGACATTGGGGTGCGCTCCGCGACTCGGGTCGTCAGCGCTCTGGCGCTCGCGCGAGTCGACGCAGGGTGCCGCCAGAACGGCCGTCTCGAGGCCAGGTTGCGTCGGCTCGCGCTGCGAGGACGCTCGCCGTCGCGCTCGTACAGCGCAGCGAGGAATTCACGTCGACACGCGAATGATGCCCTCCAGTAAAGGCTCCTGACTTCAGCGCTCGTCGCGTCGCGCGTCAGCGCGCAGCAGCAAGGCTGGGCGAAGGTCGAAGAAAGCCGTCGCTTTTGTGGGATTTCGCGCTTGTGATGGGGCTCATCCGCGTCTACGGGTGGGTGAGAAAGCGGGGAGGGGATCGATTCGACGACTCGGCGGCATATCCCGTTCTAGAGTCCGAGTTTTTCCTTCAGCAGTTCGCTTAAACATTCTCCCAGCGCTCGAACCGATGTAAGGCGCCGCTCCGGCCTGCTACCGGTCGCAGGTTGAAGGCAGACGTGAGTGCCTTGCGCTTCCCACCGCCACCCGCCATCTTCCGTTCCATCTTCGGCAGAATCGCCCCTAAGGAGTCTTGTTAATGCGTCAGCCCCTTCGCCATGGCCCCGTCTTCGTTGGCGGCCTTCTTGCTTTCGCTCTGACTGTAGCTTGCGGCCACGAGAACATTCCGCGCCAGAAAGGCAGCGGCTCCGGAAACACCGGCAATATCCCGAGCACGGCGGGGACGAGTAGCAGCGGTGGCAGCGGAGCGGTTGGTGGCACGAGCAACGGCGGCGGTGGCGGCGGTGCCACCGTCAACCTCGATGACGTCGTGATTGCGCCTGGCGAACCGCTGCCGACTCCGGGGGAGAAGATGATGTGCTCGGGCGGCGCCATCGTCCGTGACAAGACGCGGCCGGGCGATGACTTCCCCGCCTCTCCGGAGGTGGCCCAGCTGATGAGCTCGATGACGCTGAAGCAGAAGATTCAGCAGATGCAGAGCGTGGACACGCCGGCGACTCGTGATCCCGGCGTCTATCGCGATATCGAGCGCAGCCCCGACACGGACATGGTGCCAGGCCTCGGCAAGAGGGTCTTGGGCTACCGCTACCGCGACGCCGGCCACGGCGTGAATTTGGCGGGTGGGCAGGACAATCGCCCGTCGCAGGGCAACGACTTTTCGACGGTGTTCCCGACGCAGTCCGCGCGCGCAGCGTCGTGGGACGTCGATCTCGAATACCGCCTGGGTGAGGCCATGGGTGAGGAGACCATGACCTCCAAGAACAACATGCTGCTCGCGCCGTGCATGAACATCGTGCGCCATCCGTACTGGGGTCGCACGCAAGAGACGTACAGCGAAGACATGTACCACACCGGGCGCATGGCCTCGGCGCTCACGGCGGGTATTCAGCAGCACGTGGTCGCGTGTGCCAAGCACTGGGCCGCAAACAACGTCGAGAACAACCGCGTCGCGCAGAACGCGGTCATGGATGAGCAAACGCTGCGTGAGGTCTATGCGCCGCATTTCGACATGGTCGTCCGCGACGGCGGCATTGGCTGCATCATGGCGTCGTACAACCTGCTCAACGGCGTCAAGAATACGCAGAACAAGCACTTGCTGACGGATCTCTTGAAGGCGCCGGTCGAGCAGAACGGCATGGGCTACAAGGGCCTCGTCATCACGGACTGGTGGGCGATGCCAGGCGATCAGGGGCCAGTCGACACCTCCGCGGCGCAGCGCGACGCGGTGCAGGCCGTCCTCGCTGGCCTCGACATCGAGGTGCCCTGGAACCTGCATTTCGACCAGCTGGAGACGCTGGTGACCAGCGGGCTGGCCACGCCATCCGGCACGCTGACTCAAGCGGACATCGATAATTCGGCGCGCCGCGTCCTGGAGCAGAAGGCCCGCTTCGGCAGCCTGTATATGACGGGCGAGAACCCCGCGGATCCGAACCAGAAATGGGGCTTGGGAGAATCCGTGACGCGCCTCGAAGGCGACTCGATCACCGACAACGAGCAACACCTGGCGCTCGCCGAGGAGGCCGCGGTCAAGTCGGCGGTGCTGCTCAAGAACGGTCCGCCCGGCATGCCGGTGCTCCCGATCAAGGACGCCAAGAACATCGCGGTGTTGGGTATCGAGATGCCCATGGCCATCACTCAGGCGACGGAGTGCCCGAAGAGCGGCTGCACCATGCACTTCGCGACGGACGTGAACCTCGGCGATCGCGGGAGTAGCCGCGTCAACGCAGATCCGGCCAAGTCGATCGGGCCGTTCCAGGGCATCAGCGACTACGCGACGCCCAAGGGCATCACCGTGACGACGGGGACCACCGCCGAGGCGGGGATGGGAGCCGACTTGATCGTGGTCTCGGTGGGCCTCACCGCCGGCGACGAAGGCGAGGAGTACAGCGTCGTCACGCACGGCGACCGCACCACGCTCAGCCTGCCCGGCAATCAAGAGCAGTTCATCAATGACGTTTTGAATCTCAACAAGCCCACCGTCATCATCATTCAGGCCGGCAATATCGTGAACTTGCCCTGGCTGAACCACGCCAATCAGCAGCAAGCCACGATCTGGGCTGGTTACGCCGGTCAGCGGCAGGGCGCCGCGTTCGCCAAGCTCCTGTTCGGCGAGGCCAATTTCAGCGGCAAGATGTTCATGGCTTGGCCGAAGCAAGAAGACCTGCCCCCGTTCACGACCGAAGCGTTCTCGACGAACATGGGCTACTTCTTCGGCTACCGCTACTACGACGACCTGAAGCGGCAGGGGAAGCCGGTAGAGCTCGTATTCCCGTTCGGCTACGGCTTGAGCTACACGACCTTTGCCTATAAGCAGCTGGACATTCCGTGTGCCACCGTGACCAAGGACAGCGTCATCGAGGTCAAGGTCGTCGTCTCCAACACCGGTCCGGTCAAGGGCGAAGAGGTCGTGATGATGTTCGTCGCGGGTCCGCCCAAGCCCGCCAACATCACCGGAGCGCGCCCCGTCAAGGAGCTGAAGGGCTTCCGCAAGGTGGCGCTCGAGCCCATGGGCACTCCGGGTGACACGAAGCAGATCACGATGCAGCTCAAGATCCAGGATCTCCGGCACTGGGAAGGCGACGTCGACGGGAGCTGGGTCATCGATCCGGGCGAGTACACGATCATGGTGGGCCCGAACGCCGACGACGCAGCGCTCACCCTGCAGCAGAAGTTCACGATTGCCGGCTGATAAACCGAACACGCTAACTTCTTTCTAGAGTAAGAGACAACATGCGATCGCGACGGAACTTCAAGGCGGCGGGCCTCAGTCTGTCCCTGGCACTTTCAACACTGACGCTCAGCCCGACGGTGCTCGCGCAAGGCAACGAGGACGCTGCCGACGAGGCTCCGCCGAGCGACGCAGGCGACACTAGCGCGACCAGTAAGGACGCTGCGGCCTCGGACGCTGCTCCGACGACGAACCCGGAGGCCGCCGCCGGGGAACAGGTCGAACCCGCCAAGGAGCCTGCCATTGCTCCCGCGGACGCGCCGATCCCGGCCAAACAGGCCGTTCAACGCGACGCCGAAGAGTCGATCTCGGTAAAGATTTTGCCGGGCTCGGGTTATCCGGCGCCGCGAGTTCGCGGCATCAAGGGCGGCTCCCTGTGGCTCACGATTCCCGGTCACCAGTGGCCCTACCTGCCGAAGGTAGAAGGCCAGTCGGGACTACAGATCGCGGTCTCTGGCTCTGCCTGGGCCGACACGTCATACGCGCGTTTCGAGTCCGGGCGACCCGAGGTCGATAAATCCACGAAGCGTTGGCTCAGTCAGGGACGCGGCGTGTTGCGTATCAGCCCCGCGTACAGCACGTCGCAGGGTTTTTTCA
Source organism: uncultured Sorangium sp. (assembly GCA_966250485.1). GTDB lineage: Bacteria > Myxococcota_A > Polyangia > Polyangiales > Polyangiaceae > PMG-095. The sequence goes on from CBINHN010000007.1 coordinate 136,651, forward strand.
CGCAGGCCAACGTCGAGCTCGTCGGCAACATGGAGCAGACGGTGAACGGCAGCGTCTACGACACCGTCGATGACATGTATGTGCGCGTCGGCATGTGGAACGTGTTCGACGTCACCGTCGGTCGTTTCCAAGGCTGGGAAATCTACCACTACGGCATGGGCCTCGATCTGAACACGTTTGAGCGCCGCGGCGCGGAGACGGTCCTCACCAAGGCGCCGCAGATTTATGGCGTGAGCACCTACTGGGATCGTCCTTACGCCGGAGCCAGTAACTACGCCGCGCATGTCTACATCACGGACTACCTCCGCGGGGAGGTGTTGACCCGCTTCGGTACGCCGGGCGGCGGCTCGAACCAGTACGCGAGCCGCTTCACCGGCATTTTCGACGTCGGCTACTTCAAAGCCAAGGTCGGCTACGAGTACGGCGTCGGAAAAGCGCAAGCCGACGCTGACAAGTTCCGGAGCCGCACCAACGGCTTCGGCGGGGCGCTGCAGTTCGTGCTCGATCCTTACATCGAAGGTGGCGTCAACGCCGCAGTCGGCTACGTGGACAACGTCAACCAGTTCGAGCTGCTGGACGAGGCGACGAGCACGACGACCAAGAGCTTCGGCGGCTTCTTGAACGGGCGCCCCTTCGGCGACCTTTTGCTGGGTGTGGGCGTCAATTTCACGCGCTTCAACACCCTGGTCACGAACGGCATCCCCGGCAGCCCGAACTTCGGAAAGTCCAACGAGAACGATCACCTGCAGGCGTTCTTCGCGGTGCAGTACTCGCTCTGGGATCGCGTGTTCTTCAAGTTCGTCGGCGGCCGCGCGAGCTATCATTTCGAAGACTACGTGCAGGAGCCGGCGCATCCGTTCACGAACACCATGTACAGCACCCGTTTCCGCGTGATGTACCTGTTCTGATGTTACGGCCGGCGGCGTCGACCGGCCGTAATCAAGCCGTCGCCTTCGGATAGTACGGGATCGAGGGGCGAAGCTCCTGGCTCAGGCGAGTGAGCGTCGCCACGATCCCGAAGCGATCGAGCAGCTCCGTCGGCGCGGGCTCGCCGTGCAGCTCGGCGTCCTCGAAGCCGAGGAACAGAGAGCAGGACAGGGCGTCGCCGAAGCGAACGGCGGCGCCCACGTCGAGCGTGGCTACGGTGCTCCACGGCGCGTGATGGTTGGCCACCGCTTCGATCACGTCGTGCGGCAGCCCCCACAGGCCGAGCAGGTACGCGCCGATCTCCGCGTGCGTGGTGCCGAGTTGCTCTCGCTCCACGACGTGGAGCGGGACTCTGCGCGCCCTGGCCAGCTCCACGCGTTCGCGGTGCTCGTGCGGTAAGCGGCTGGCGAGGGCCAGGATGCCGACGTGGTGCAGCAGCGCCGCGGTCGACGCGGCGTCGGCCTGACGTTTGTCGGAGAGCAAGCGCCGCGCGATGCGGGCGGCGAGCAGCGCCGCCGATTGCTCGCGCTCGAACTCTTGCAGATCCGAGCCTGTGAAGGCCTGGAACATCGACTCGGCGACGACCAGGTTGCGGATGGTGTTCAGTCCCAGATAGCTGACGGCCTGGGCGATGCTCGCGACCTGGCGAGGCAGGCCGAAGAACGAGGAGTTGACGAGCTTTAGCACCTTGGACGCCATGGCCACGTCCTTCTCGATGATGCGCGCGATGTTCTCCATTTCGACGCGCTCGTCGGCGACGGCCTCGTTCAGGGCGGCGCAGGCGCGCGGCAGGCTCGGCAGCGTGGCGGCGCCGCCGATGCAGCGACGCACCTCCTCGGACGCCAGCAGCGCGCGCAGCTCTACGGTGCGGGTGAGCGTCTTCTCGAGCGTCTCCGGGTCACAGGGCTTGGTCAGGAAGCGGTGCGCTACCGTGGCCACGCGCGCGCCCGAGGAGGCGTCCATTTGCCCGGAGAGCACCAGGCGCGCGGCTTGCGGCTGCAGCGCCGCGGCGCGCGACAGCAGCTCGGCGCCGTCCATGCCCGGCATGCGCATGTCCGAGACGATGATGTCGAACGCGCCGCGCTCGAGCTCGACCAGCGCGCGCTGTCCGCCTTCGGCGAACACCATGTCCCAGACCTTGCGCTTGAGGCGCAGGCTCTGACGCAAGCCGTCGAGCACGCGCGGCTCGTCGTCCACGAAGAGGATGCGGATCACGGCTCCAGCTCCGCTTCGGCGGCGCGCGGCGGCGCGCTCTCGCTCGGCCGCACCTCGATGGGCAGCCGGATGTGGAAGGTCGTGCCCTGCCCGACCGTGGACTCGAAGCTGAGCGAGCCGCCGTGCTTCTCGACGATCGAGCGCGCGATCGCGAGGCCCTGACCGGTGCCCTTGCCGAGCGGCTTGGTGGTGAAGAACGGCTCGAAGATGCGGCTCTTGTTCTCGTCGGAGATGCCCGCGCCATTGTCGGCGATGGTGATCGCGACCTCGTTGTCGCGCTGCTCACTGGCGACGCGCACCACGCCGCGCTGCTCGCTGCCTTTGAAGCGCTCGCCCACGGCGTGAGCGGCGTTGACCAGCAGGTTCAAAAATACCTGGCTGAGCTCGCCGGCGTGCGCCGGGACCAGCGGCAGGCTGCCCAGGCTGACCTGCACGTCGGCGATGTATTTCAGCTCGTTGTGGGCCACGGTCAGCGTGCTGTCGAGGCAGCGGTTGATGTCCGTCGGCACGCGCTCGCCCTGGTCCTGACGCCCGAAGTCTTTCATCGCCGCGACGATGTTGGCGACGCGGCGGACGCCCTCCGCGGTCTGCTCGAAGGCCTTGGGCAGCTCCTCCAGCAGGTACTCGAGATCGATGTCGTCCGCGGTCGCGCGCAGCTCCGCGGCGACGGCGCTGGCGTCGTCGCCGCGCTCGACCGTCTCGACCAGGCGCCGTCCGACGTCGCCCATCTTGAGCAGGTCGTTGAACGCGCCTTTGAGGAAATGCACGCTGTCGCCCACGAACTGGATGGGCGTATTGATCTCGTGCGCGATGCCGGAGGCGAGCTGGCCCACGGCGCGCAGCTTCTCGGCCTGGCGCAGCTCGAGCTCGAGCCGCTTGATGGCCTCGATATCGCGCTCGAGGTCCGCGTTGCGCTCCAAGAGCTCGGAGGAGGCGAGCTCTATCGCGCGCTCGAGCTGCGCGCGGTCCTTGTCGTTCTCCTCGTAAGCGGCGTCGACCAGGAGCGCCAAATGGGATAGCCGCGCGTCGACGATGGGCTCGTCACCGAAACATTTCTTGAGCTGTCGAACGAGCAGTTTATGCACTTCTGTCTTCCGAGAACGTCGTGATGGTCATGGTTTGGTTGTGGAGCTCGCAGCGCGCGGTGGGCGTGAACGGCGAAATCTCCCCGTAGGAATAGAAGCCGGTGAGGATGGGCTCGTCTCCGAGCACGGAGCGCACGCTCTCGACCTCCTCCTCGATGCGTTGCTTGAGCACCAGCTTGCGCCCCACGCAGCTGACCAGCAGCGCGAGCTCGGCCGCGCCGGGCCCCAGCGCCGCGAGCGAGGTGTCGGCGGCGCTCGCCGCGCCGTCGAGCAGACGCTCGAAGTTGGCGCGCATCAGCCGCGCGTAGTGCCCGCGCGGTACGTCGCCGGCGAAGGTCAGGCTGCGCGCCCGCTTGTCCACGGACAGGATCGCGCGCACCACGCTCGGCTCGTCGCGGCGCGCGCGCAGCGCGAGGGGGAACACCAGCGCGCTCGCGGGGAGGTTATCGGCGTGCTCGCCCAGGTACTCTTCGTAGAGATCGAGCGCCGGCCTGCCATCGAAGGTGCGCTCGAAGCGGTCGCCGTCGCCGGCGAGGCCGCCGCTGACGGCCACCTTCTCGGGTAAGCCCGTGCCCAAGGCCTGGACCAGCTCCGAGCCGTTGACGTTAAGCCCCTCCGACAGCACGAGCACGTGCGCAAGCTCGGGGCCGCACAGGCGTTGCGAGAGCATTTTCCCCGCGCGCGCGCTGCTGCCGGCTTCGCGGAGGGAGACACTCTCGCAGCGCACCCGAGTGCGCGCAAACTCGATGGCGGTCACGACCAGGCTCTGCTCGAGCACTCGCGTGCCGCAGATCTCACCCGCCGTGGAGCACGTGACGAGCTGCGCCGAGGGCCAGCGCTCGCGCAGCTCCTGCCACAGCTCCGGCTCGGCCATCAGCACGGGCGCGGCGAAGGCCAACACCAACTGCGGCGCGGAGCAGCCTCCGCGCCGTGCAACTTGTCGCGGCGCCGTACCCCGCGTCCAGATTTCCTGAATCAGTTGCATGTGGCTACTCGGGCAAACGGTCACCCGGTGCAATGCTTCAGCCTGGAAATCGAGCAGAAATGCCCGGCCCAGAATGGGACGGCGGCGGCGCGCCGAGCGGGACGAAAGATCTCGAGCGCGCTGCCGTTAGCAGGTCCAGGACCCATTCATGGATACCCTCACCGTCAATCAGCGCTGTCCTGCAGCGTGTCGCGAGGGCCTCACCCGGTGGGAGAAGCCAGCGACGATCCATGCCGTTCCAGAGTGAGCTGAAGCTGCTCCAGTACCTGCCGGACGGCACGGCGGTGCTCGACCAGGACTTCGTGGTCCTCGCCGCCAATGACGCCTTTCTCGAGCTCACGGGCTGGCCGCGGGACGAGGTCGTGGGGCACGCGCTCGAGTCGATCATCGCTGAAGAGGATTTGATCCACATGATCGGCGCCGACTCGGTGCTCAAGCCGGGCGTCGTGCGTGACGTGACGCTGTTGTTCCGCGGCAAGGACGGACAGCGGCGGCCGCTGGTGATCAGTACGACGCGCAGCCTCGAGGCAGGGCGGGCGGTGTTGACGGCGCGCTCCGTCGCGGTGATGCAAGAAGAGCTCGCGGACACCGCGCGTTGGGCCGCGCGCGAGCAAGACCGGGCCGAGGAGCTCGCGCGCATCCGCGACGATCTACAGGCAAAAAATAGCGCGCTGGCGGCGGCGCAGGCCGAAATCGAGAGCGCCTACGCGCGGCTGCAGAGCGAGGTTCGAGCGCGTGAGAAGCTCGAGGGCGAGCTGCGCCTCGCGCAGAAGCTGGAGGCCATCGGCCAGCTCTCCGCCGGCCTCGCGCACGAGATCAATACGCCGATGCAGTACGTCGGCGATAGCCTGGCGTTCTTGGAGTCCGCCATCTCGCTGCTCTCCTCTTACGTGAGCGAGGTGCAGGCGAGCTGCCTGCGCGCAGAGACCTTGCAGGAGCTGCGTCAGAGCTGCGAAGAAGCGGGGGAGCGCGCGGATCTGGAGTACATGCTGGATGAGGCACCCAAGGCGCTGGCCTCGTCGCAGGATGGGGTGCACCGCGTGTCCGACATCGTGCGCGCGATGAAGTCGTTCGCGCGCGTGGATCAAGGCCGCAAGATACCCTGCGACATCAACCAGGCGCTGCTCGACACGCTGATCGTGACGCGCTCGCAGTACAAGGACGTCGCCATGGTCGAGACGGAGCTCGGCGAGGTGCCGGAGGTGATGGGCTTCCCGGGCGGGCTGAACCAGGTCTTTTTGAACCTGATCGTGAACGCGGCGCAGGCGATCACCGCCAGCGGTCGCGGCGAGCGCGGCCTGATTCGGGTGAGCTCGCGCGCGATCGCCGGCGCGGTGGAGATCAGCGTCGCGGACAACGGCTGCGGGATCCCCGACGCGGTACGCCATCGTATCTTCGATCCGTTCTTCACCACGCGTGAGGTCGGTCGCGGCATGGGGCAGGGGCTCTCGACGGTGCGCAGCGTGATCGTGGACAGCCACGGCGGGTCGGTGACCTTCGAGAGCGAGGTGGGAGTCGGCTCTACGTTCACCGTGCGGCTGCCCGCCGAGGCTTGAGCGGATGCCAGGGCTGAAGCGCGATCGGCCGCGGCCGTCTCAGGTATAGCCGATGGCCCACCCGCGTATCTTGTGCGTCGACGACGAGCCCAACGTGCTCGAGGGGCTGCAGCGCAACTTGCGTAATGGCTTCGACGTGTCCGTCTCGAGCAGCGGCGCCGCGGCGCTGCAGCGACTGAAGGACGGCGAGAGCTTCGAGGTCATCGTCTCGGACATGCGCATGCCCGGCATGAACGGCGCGCTGTTGTTAGCGGAGTTTCGCGCCCGCTCGCCGGACACCGTGCGGCTGCTGCTCACCGGGCAGGCCGATCTCGACTCTGCCGTCGCGGCCGTCAACGAGGGCCAGATCTTCCGCTTCTTGACCAAGCCGTGCCCCGCGGCGGCGCTGATCGCGGCGCTGCGCAGCGCCGTGGCGCAATATCGGCTGATCACCAGCGAGCGCGTGCTGCTCGAGCAGACGTTGCTCGGCAGCGTCCGCGCGCTCACGGAGGTGTTGGCGCTCACGCACCCGGAGGCCTTCGGACCCGCGACGCGCCAGCACGAGCGCGCTCGCCACGTCGCCAAGCGCCTGCAGCTGCCCGACGCCTGGCACGTCGAAGTGGCGTCGATGCTGGCGTCAGTGGGCTTCGTGGTCTTGCCGGGCGAAGTGTTGAGCAAGCTCAACTCCGGGGCGCCGCTGGACGACGGCGAGCGGGAGATGGTGAGCCGCGTGCCGTCGGTCGTGGAGCGCGTGCTCTCGCACATTCCGCGGCTCGAGAACGTGCAGGACGTGCTGCGCCATCTGCAGGACGGCTGGGGCGGCTCGGGTCCGTCGTCCGCTCGCGCGCAGACGCCGATCGGCGCTCGCATTTTGCGGGCGCTGCAGGCGCTGGCGACGCTGGAAAGCAAGTACGGCGACACGGAGCGTGCGCTGGCCGAGCTCGTCGCGCGCCGCGACCACTATGACCCAGCCGTCGTAGACGCCATCACGGAGGTGTGCCGCCCGCGGCCGCGCCAGGTGCGGCCGCTCACGTTGAAGGAGCTTCGCTCCGGGATGGTGCTGGTCGACGAAGTGAAGACCAGCAATGGCATGCTGCTCGTCGCCGCCGGACAGCGCGTCACGCCGCAGCTCTTGGAGCGCCTGAACAACTTCGGCAAGCGCATCGGCTTGGTCGAGCCCATTCGCTGCGAGCTCGAGGACGGCGCAGCCTGAGCGCGCGGCCGGAGCCGGGGCTCCCGTCGCGCCGCGCAGATTAGGATTCAGGGTCAGCATCGGCACTCGGGCCGGGACGCGCGTCCAGGCCGAAGAGATCTGGCGCATGGTCAGCTCGCCCGAGCCCGCGCATGATTGCAGGCGTGCGGCCGCAAGGAGTTCCTCCGCTTCCCAGCCGGGCTAGCAGCCCTCGGCTGGCGTGGCTGAGTTTTGTCGCGGGGTTCGCGTGCGCCGCGCTGAGCGCTACGCCCGAGGCGCGCGCACAGAGCGCAACCAGCTCCGTTCGTGCTCGTCCCGTCGTGCTGGACTTGAACGCGGCGGTGCGGCTCGCGCGCGCGCAGTCGCCCACTTTGCGACCGAGCCACGCGGCGCTGTCGGCGGCCGACGGCGTCGCGCGCGCCGCGCGCAGCGTGCTGCACACCCCGCCGCGCCTCGAGCTGCAGGCGGGCCCACGTATTCAACACGGTGCGGCGCGCCAGATCGGGCCGGAGGTCAGCGTCGCCGCCTGGCAAGACGTTTCGCTGGGCGGCTACGGCGCGGCCAAGCGCGAGCTGTCCGGCGCGATCAGCCGCGAAGCGAGCGCGGCGGCGCGGCTCGCGGAGTGGGACGCCGCCGCGCGCGCCGCTCTGGCCTGGACCGACGCGCGGCTCGCGATCGAGCTGCAACGCATGCGCGGCGACGCGCTGCGCGACGCGGTCGAGCTATTGCGCGTCGCCGAGGCGCGCGTGAGGAGCGGGCGCAGCGACCCGGGCGAGGCCGCGCTGGCGCAAGCAGTGCTCGGCAGCGCGCGCGCCGCCGCCTTGGACGCCGAAGGGCGCCGCTACATCGCCGAAGCGGAGCTGCGCTTCATGACCGGGCTCGCGGCGGGAGCGATGATCGAAGTCAGCGGTGAGTTCGAGGTGAAGGACGAGCCGCTGCCGGCAGACGCGGTGTTCGCGCTCGCTCGCGCGGCGCAGCCCGATCTGTTGCTGGCTGCGGCCAGCGCCGCGCGCCGCGCGCGCGACGCCGAGCTGACCTACGCTTCCGGCAAGCCCTTCCTCGCCGTCGGACCGCTGGTGACGCGCGAAGGGACCGGGGATTGGATCGTGCAGGCGCGCGTCGCGTTGCCGCTGCCGTTGGTCAATCCTGCGGCTTTCGAGGGCGCTCGCGCGCGCAGCGACGCGCTCGTAGCCGAGGCCGAGCTCGAGGAGCAGCGCGCGCGGCTGGAGGCCGAGCTGCGCGCCGCGCTGCACGAGCGAGAACACGCGCGCGCGGTGCGCGACGCGTTCCGCGATGGCGCGCTGCAGCCTGCGCGCCTGGCGCTGGACGTCGCCGCCAAGCAGTACGCAGCCGGCCGCGCCGAGCTGCCCGCGGTGCTCGGCGCGCGGCGGGAGCTGCTCGACGCCGAGCAGCGCTGGGCGGAGGCCGTGGCCGACGTTCGCCGCGCGGACATACGGCTCGCGCGCCTGCTCGGCCGTGACGCTACGACGCCCCTCGCGCCGAGCTCGAAGCCATGACGCGACGAAGCCAGCGTTTGTTGCTCGGCGCGCTGTGGGCGACGCTAATCGCGTGCAGCCGCAGCCCGCAGGGTGACAACGGCAAGCCGCTCGAGAGCGAAGCCGCGGCGAGCGGCTCCGCGCGCCCCGCTGGCCAGCGCACGTTGCGTGTGGCCAAGCAGCTGCTGGCGGAGGGCCGCATTCGAGTCGCGCCCGCCGCGCTCGCCGCGCAGAACGAAGAGCTCACGGTGACCGGTGAGATCACGGCGGCGCCGGACGGTGCCGCGGAGGTGGGCTCGCCGGTCGCCGGCATCGTGCGAGAGATACTGGTGCGCGAGGGGGAGGTGGTCGCCAAGGGCGCGCCGCTCGCGACGCTGGACGCGGCGGAGGCCGCGCGCACCGTGGCGGAGCTCGGGCGCGCGGAGGCGCGCCGCGAGCGCGCGAGTCGCGTGCTGCGTCAGGAGCAGCAGCTGATGCAGGACCAGGCCACGAGCGAGCGCAACCTGGCCGAGGCGGAGAGCGAGCTGCGCGCCGCCGAAGCGGAGGTGCGCGGTGCGCGCTCGCTGCTCACGACCTTCGGCGCGACGAGCGGCGGGCGCGTCACGGTGCGTAGCCCCATCGCGGGGACGATCGTGAGCCGTACGGTGGTGCTGGGCAGGCCGGTCGACGCTGGAGTGAAGCTGTTTCGCGTCGTGAACGCGGCGAAGCTGATCGTGCGCGCGGACGTACCGGAGGGCGACGCCGCGGACGTGGCGGACGGCGTGGCGGCGACGCTAGCGTGGCCGGCGCGGAAGACGGCGTGCGCGGCGGCGGTCGAGTCCCGCGCGCCGAGCGTCGACGCGCTGACGCGCACGATCCCGTTCCGGCTGCGGCCGGGCGCGCGCTGTCCGGAGCTCGTGGAGGGCGGCTTCGTGAGCGTCACGCTGCCGCGCCGCGCGTCCTCGGACGACTCGCTGGTGGCGCTGCCGCGCGACGCCGTGGTCGAGCTCGACGGGGTGCCGTTGGTGTTCCTGGCTGGCGCGAGCCCCGCTGAGTTTCGCCCGACGACGGTGCGCTTGGCGCGCACTTCGAGCAGCACCGCGTACATCGCGGACGGCGTCAAGGCGGGCGACCAGGTGGTGGTGAGCGGCGCCATCTTGCTGAAGGGTGAGCTGATGCGCGCGGCGCTGGAGTGATGTCATGATCCACGCCCTGGCTCGGCTCGTGCTGCGGCACCCGCTGCTCTCGCTGCTCGGCGCGTTGCTGCTCGTGGTGGTCGGCGTTCACAGCTACTTGACGCTGCCGATCGACGCGGTGCCCGACGTCACCAACGTGCAGGTGCAGGTGCTCACGACCGCCTCCGGGCTCTCCCCCGTGGAAGTAGAGCGGCAGGTGACGCAGCCGGTGGAGCTCGCGCTCACGGGCATCCCGCACGTGCAGCGCATCCGCTCCTTGAGCCGCGCTGGCGTGAGCGCCGTGACGTTGGTGTTCGACGACGACACCAGCATCGACCTCGCGCGCGAGCTCGTCGCGCAGCGCTTGCCCAAGGCGCGCGAGGCCGTTCCAGCGGGCGCCGGTCGCCCCGAGCTCGGTCCGCTCACCACCGCGCTGGGCGAGGTGTATCACTTCACCGTCGCCTGGCCGGGCCACTCTCTGCGAGAAATTCGCACGCTGCTCGACTGGGAGATCGCTTACCGGCTGCGCTCGGTGCCCGGCGTCGTGGAGGTCAACTCCTGGGGCGGTGATACGCGGCAGATCGAGGTGCGCCTCCACGAAGACGCCATGCTCGCGAACCGCGTCACGCCGGAGATGGTGGAGCACGCCGTGCTCGGCGCCGGCAAGAACGTCAGCGGCGGCCTGATCGAGCGCGCGGAGGAGGGCACGTTCGTGCGCGCCGAGGCGGCTTATCGCAGCAGCGAGGACGTCGCCGCGCAGGTCGTGGTCACGCGCGGTGAGGCCAGCGGTGGTCGGCCCGTGCTGGTGCGTGACGTGGCGGACGTTCGCGAGGGCGCGGCGCCGCGGCTCTCCGCTGCCACCGCCGACGGCAAGGGCGAGACCGTGTACTCGATGGTGCAGATGATCGCGGGCGGGAACGCCCACCAGGTGGTGGCGCGCGTCAAGCAGCGCTTGACGGAGATCCGCGCGGCGTTGCCGGCCGGCGTCGTCATCGAGCCGTTCTACGATCGCGCGCGCTTCGTCGACGAGGTGCTCTCTACCGTGCGGCGCAGCTTGCTCGAGGGCGGCGTCGTGGTCGCGCTGGTGTTGCTGCTGATGCTCGGCGATCTGCGCGCGGGGCTGGTCGTCGCTTCGGTGATCCCGCTGGCGATGCTGGGCGCGTTCAGCCTGATGCGCGTGTTCGGCGTCAGCGGCAACTTGTTGAGCCTCGGCGCCATCGACTTCGGTCTGGTGGTCGACGGCGCCGTGGTGGTCGTCGAAGGCGCGCTCGCGACCATGGCCGCGCAGCAGCTCAGCGGCAAACAAGCCATGGCGCGCGTCGCCGGTGAGGTCGGCAAGCCCGTCACCATGGCGGTGCTGATCATCGCGGTGGTGTACGTGCCGGTGCTGCTGCTCGAGGGCGTCGAGGGCCGCATGTTTCGGCCCATGGCGCTGACGGTGTTGTTCGCGCTGGGCACCGCGCTGGTGCTCACCTTCGCTTGGGTGCCGGCCATCGGCGGGCTGCTTTTGCGCGGCGTGCACGCTGAGCCGCGCTTCGTGCGCTGGCTACGTCGCGGCTACGAGCCCATCGCCCGCGCGCTGCTCGGCCGCTGGCTGCTGGTAGCGCTGGGCGCCGCGCTGGTCGTGGCTGCCGGCGGCTTCGTCGCTTCGCGGCTCGGAGCGGAGTTCGTGCCGCGCTTGGAGGAGGGGGACCTCGCGATTCAAGTGACGCGCCCGCCGAGCGTCTCGCTCGCGGAGGCGGTGCGCGGGACGACGCAGATCGAGCGCGCCTTGCGGCGCTTTCCAGAGGTCGAGCGCGTGGTCTCGCGGATCGGCAGCCCCGACGTCGCTACCGACGTCATGGGCATCGAGCAGAGCGACGTGATCGTGATCCTGAAGCCGCGCTCGACGTGGCAGCGCGCGCGGGACGCCGCGGGCTTCGCGTCCGTGTTCGAGCCGGTGTTGCGGGACGCGCTGCCCGGCGCCGTGTTCTCCTTCACGCAGCCGATTGAAATGCGCGTGCAGGAGCTGATCGGCGGCGTGCGCTCCGACGTCGGGATCAAGGTGTTCGGCGACGATCGCCCCACGCTGCGGCGGCTCTCCGACGAAGTGCTGCGCGTCACCGCGGAGACGCCGGGGGCGGCCGACGTGCGCAGCGAGCCCACCGCGGGGCTGCGCTTGCTCACCATCCGCCCTGACGCGCGCCGGCTCGGGCGCTTGGGCGTGCGCGCGCCGCTGTTCCTCGACGCGGTGGAGACCTTCCGCGAAGGCCGACCGCTCGGCAAGCTGATCGAGGGCGAGCGTCGCTTCGACATCGTGATGCGCCTGGCCGCGCCGCCCGCCGCTGATCCCGAGCCCGCGGGTGAGCAGCGCATCGTGTTGGAGGATGGCCGCTGGGTGCCGCTGCACGAAGTGGCCGAAGTAGCGGTCGAGACCGGGCCGGCGCAGGTCAGCCGCGAGCAAGCGCGCCGTCGCGTGATGGTCGAAGCCAACGTGCGAGGCCGTGATTTGTCGAGCTTCGTCGGCGAGCTGCGCGGCCGCCTGAGCGCGCTGCGCCTGCCGACGGGCTACTACCTCGAGTATGGCGGCCAGTACGAAAATCTGGCGCGGGCCAGCGCGCGGCTCGCGGTGCTGGTGCCGCTGACGCTCGCGCTGGTGCTCGTGCTGCTGTATCTGGCGTTCGGCTCCGCGCGGCCGGCGCTGCTGATCTTCTTGAACATCCCGGCTGCGGCGACGGGCGGAGTCTTCGCGCTCGCGGCGCGCGGTTTGGAGCTGTCCATCAGCGCGGCCGTGGGCTTTCTGGCGCTGTTCGGCGTCGCGACGTTGAACGGCGTCGTGTTGCTCGCGGCCATCCGCGCGCGCCAAGCCGCCGGCGAAGCGCGTCGCGACGCGGTCCAGGCCGCGGCGCTGGATCGCCTGCGCCCGGTGTTGACGACCGCGCTGGTCGCAGCGCTCGGCTTCGTGCCCATGGCGCTCGCGACGGGCACCGGCGCAGAGGTGCAGCGGCCGCTCGCGACCGTCGTGATCGGCGGGCTCGTCACCGCGACGCTAGCGACGCTGCTGGTGCTGCCCGCCATTTACTGTCGTTTCGGCGGCGAGCTGCCGCGCCAGCACCTCGATTGACGAGCGGCGCCCGCGCGTCGCGGCGGCTGCTGGGTCTTCACTTCATCGCTGGTTGCCAGCCGCCGAGCACCTGAGTGACGTCGCGCAGGCTAGCAGCCTCGGCGGCGCTGATGCGCTTCGAGCCCGCGACCCGTCCGCTGGTGTCGATGGCTTTACCGTTCGCGTCCACGCTGCCGTACTCCCAAAAGCGCAAGGACGAGCTCGGCGTGCCCCCGCTGATGGTCCAACCGGCGGCGGCGATGTTGCTCATTTGGCAATCGATGAAAGCGACTTGGCTGCCGGGGTAAGCGCTCACGTCGATGCGGGCGAGCAGGTTGTTCGTCGCGAGCGAGTCCGCAGTGAGCTTGGAGTCGACGAACACGTATCCGAACGCTCCGGCGGCGTTGCGCGCTTGCACCAAGACGCCGGAGCGGCCCACCGTGCGGAGCTCGCATTTGTTGAAATAGGCGGCGCCGGTGCCCCAGACGTAGTCGACGTTGCCCGCGATGTAGCAGTTCTCCGCGTAAATTCTGCCGCTCCACAGCAAGGTGTCCTGCAAGCTCAAGATGTCCGCGTCGCGCACGATGCATTTGTCGCAGTTCTGCATGCGCAGGGCCTCGGCTTGCGAGCCACCTTGCGGCGTCAAATTGTGAATCGTCAAATTCTCGATCACTAGGCCGTTCATGCGGTCGAAGCCCACGAGCGCGCGCTTGGCGGTGCCCCCATTCAAGTTCTCGTTGTTCACCCCGGAGATCAGCGTGAGCTTGCGATCTTCACCATGCAGGGTGATGTTGCTCTTCGAGCTCATGTGAATGAGCTCGTGATAGGTGCCGCTCTTTATCGTGATGCGCGTGGGGACGCTGTTGTTGGCGGGCAGCGCGTCGAGCGCGCCCTGCACGCTGCAAAACTCCCCGCCGCCGCTGGTCGAGACCGTCAGCGCCGTGAGGTTCTCCGGCGCGGCAGCCGCGGTGCTGAAGCGCCAGGCGCTGGAGCCGCTCAGCGAGAAGCTGCCGCCTGCGGGCGGGCGGATCGCCCCGGCGTCGATCGTGACGTAGTAGCTGTGGCCGTAGCCGAGGGCCTTGTTCTTCAAGTAGATGACGGCGCTGTTTCCGTCGACGAACGCGGGCAAGGGCCGTGAGAACGTCGTGCCGTCGATGCTGTCGCTCAGCGTCTTTGCGCCCAAATCAACGCTGGCTACCAGCGTTCCAGACGCTTCATAGACTTGAACCTTGCCCGAGCTTCCCAACGTGGGCGGCGCCGAGAACGTGACCCGCAGCGCGGGGTCCGGGCACACGCCGCTCGCGTTGGGAGCGGGGAACAACGCCGTAACACCGGGCGGCAAGCCTTGCTGCCCGCCACTCGCCGCGCCGCCGTTGTTCGCGTTGCCGCCCGTAGACGGCTCGCCGCCAGCGGCGCCACCTTGCGCGCCTGTCTCGCCCGCTGTGCCCCCGGTGCCGGATCGGGCGCCACCGCTGCCCGTTCCCGCGACGGCGCCAGCGCTGCCCGCCTTCGGGCCGACCCCGCCGCTGCTCGGCCGTCCGCCGTCACTCGCGCCGCCGCTCTGGGACTGGGCTCCGCCCTTCGCGCTGGTCGCTCCGCCGGAGCCGCTGCTGGTGCCCGCGGCCCCGCCGCTCGTGCTCGCGGCTCCCCCGCCAGCGCTCGCTGTCCCGCTGCTGCCGCTAGCGGCTGTCGTGCTGCCGCCGCTTCCGCTTTGGGAGGCGCTGGGCTCCTCGCCCGAGGAGCCCGCGCAGGCGCAGACGAGGAGGATGGACGCTACGGCGCGCCACCCGATGCGGCCAAGCTCGAGCAGACCTCCGGCGGGACAGGACAAGCCAACCATTGTCGCATAATGCGCGGCTCGGCGGAATCGATCCCGATTTGGTCGCTGGCCGCTCCAGGGGGTCGCGACATTCACCGAGCCCACATTTATCTCGGGCTAGCGCAGCGGTTTCGTTCGCGGTGCGCGCACGCCGCACTCGTGGAGGTGACGCGCAACGCGCCGCCAATCTGCCGCGGCATGCGGAACGAAGCGCGGCCAGTGGGGGCGCGCGCCAGCCGTTCGCTTGGCGAGCGTCACCGGCTGGAGCAGGCTGACGTCCTCGCCGTCGACGCTGAGCAGACCCAGCGTCAGGACGACGTGCCCGGCCCCGTCGTCGCTGAACTGCGCCACGCCTCCGCTCAGGACGTTGCCGACGACGAGGAATGCGCCCGGGTAACCAGGAACGGGGCGCGCCGGGAGCTCACCGAACTCCGTTTTCAGGATCAGATCCGGTCCTCGTCGGAACACGAGGATGCCGCGCTCGTACTCACCGACATAGGGGGCGACGTCCGCCGCCGTTGCGGCGGTGGTCAGCGCGACGAGGGCGGATTGCTCGCTCTTCAGCTGAAGCTCGGCGGCGAGCAGCTCGCTGTCGTCGCTGCGTTCGCTGCCGAACAGCAGCTCGAGCGCGTAGCGCTCCACCGCTTGAATGAAGAAGACGCTCGATGCGCGGTTCGTGAGCACCACGACGCCAAAGTCGGCGTCGGGCGCGAGCAGCACGTCACAGCCGAAGCCGGCGGTGCCGCCGTTGTGCTGAATGATCGTGCCTTGCGGGCCATTGAAGACACCCCAGCCGAGCCCGTAGCCGCCCTGCGCGTCTCCAAGCACGGCGGTGTGCGTCTCGCGCAGCGCGGCCTCCGATAGCACGCGTCTGCCGTAGACGTTTCGGCCCTCGCTCAGCTGCAGCACGGCATAGCGCGCCATGTCGTCGAGCGTCGACCAAACGCCGCCAGCGGCCGGAACGTTGCTCGCGAAGCGCTCATAGCCGGGCTGAACCGCGCTCACGCGGCCCTCGAGCGGGCTGTACTCGTTCGGCCACGCGTGGTTCGGGCTTCGCAGGGCGTCCTCGAAATCCAGCGTCGTTTGCCGCATGCCCGCTGGGGCGAACAGACGCTCGTGCATCAGCCGCTCGAACCTTTGGGAGAGGCCCCGATTGCTATACGGCGCTCCCACGGCGCTCGCCGCGACGAAGCCGGACAAGGCGTAGAGTTGATTTTGATACTCGTAGCTTTGCCCGGGAGGCGCGTGGACGGGGAACGTCGCCACTTCGTCGAGCAATTGCAACGGCCGCTGCGGGCCCAAAAACAGAGTGACGTCCGCACGCGAGACGCCGCTGGTATGACTGAGCAAGTGGCGCAGCGTGACCTCTTCGGAGTACTCACTGACCGCGAGCTCGAAATCCGGTAGATACGTCCGCACGGCGGCGTCCCAATCGAGGAGCCCATCGTCTACCAGAGTGCCAATCATGGTGGCGGTCATGGACTTCGTCACCGAACCCACCATGAACAGCGTGCGCGCGTCGACCGGCGCCGGGTGGCGGTCGCCTCGCACGCCAAACGCGCCGCGATAAGCGACGTGCCCGTTCTGCAACACGGCCACCACGGCGCCCGGCACCTCGAAGAGGCCGAGCGCGTCGTCGATATAGCTGTCGAGCTCCGCCCGTTGCTCGTCGCTGAAGCCAGCGAACGGCGCCTGCGACGCTGGCTCACTGGCGCCGCTCGCTGCCGCGGCCTGCGCGCTGGCGCTCGCGGATGCGAGCAGGATGCTGGCCGCAGCGGCGTAACCCAGCGCAGATCGAGGAACCCTTCGCGAGGTGCGCAAGTCCATTTTCATGACGATCTCCTTTGCCTCCCAAAGCAGCGTTCACACCCGTGCCCGCTGACGGCGCGCAGTCTAGCAGTGCTCGCGCTCGGAGCGCTACGCGGCGGTGCGAGCCGGCAACCCCGCCACGAAAAGCTCACACGCCGGTGATGAGGCGTAAAAGTTGGTCGTGGATCTTACCGTTCGAGACGACCACGTCACCGCGCTGAACATCGAGCGGGCCGCCGTTGAAGTCGCTGACGCGCGCGCCCGCGCTGAGCGCGATGGCGACCCCGCCCGCGACGTCCCAGGGCGACAGCCCGCGTTCCCAATAGGCGTCATAAGTCCCGTCGGCGACGAAGCACAGGTCCAGCGCCGCGGAGCCGCAACGCCGCACTCCGCGGACCGCGCGACCGACGCGCGCGAAGCGATCGAAATTGTCGGGCGGCGGCGCCGCGGGAGGAGCCGGAAAGCCCGTCGCCACCAAGGCCTGCGAGAGCTCCGACGTGCTTCGCGGCACGGCGGGCGCTCCGTTGCGGAGCGCGCCGTGCCCCAGCGCGCCCAGCCATTCGTCCCCGAGCGCGGGCGCCACCACCGCTCCGGCGATCGCGTCTGCGCCCGAGAGCAGGCCGATGCTGACGCACCAGAACGGGTGGCCGTGCACGAAGTTCATGGTGCCGTCGATGGGGTCGCAGTACCACGTGAGCTCCGCGCTTCGCTCGCCGCCTTGTTCTTCGCCCACGACGGGGATCGACGGCGTGAGAACCGCCAAGCGCTCGCGAATACGACGCTCACTGGCGAGGTCGTACTCCGTTACCAGATCATTGGGCTTCTTCTCGATGGCGTTTGGGTGCCGGCGAAACCCTGCCGCGGCGACGCGCCCAGCGTCGCGCGCCACCTCCAGCGCGATCGCCGCGAGCTCTTTCGCGCGCTGGGGTGACACTGCTCGAATCGATTCAGGTGCCTTGGTCACGGCTGGGTTCTCCGCGGCGGAGCATAGCTCGCTCGCTCGCAGGCGCCGCAGGGACATTGAGCTCGTCCAGCTGGGCGTTGGCCAGCTCGAGACAGACTAGGGCGCCGCCCGCGCTGCGATTGCTGCATTCCAGCCGCGCGCCTTCGCCGTAGGCGAGCCGCAGCACCTCGCGCAGACGAGCCAGGCTGCCCTGGCCAGCGGCGTCCGCCACGTCGTTGCGGAACCCGCGCCCGTCGTCTTCCACGACGATTCGTAGGCTGCTGGCCACGGCGTTCACGCGCACACGGACCGCGAGCGGCTCCGGTCGATCGGAGTTGTGCTTGATGGCGTTCTCGACCAGCGTTTGAACCGCGAAGCGCGGCACGCGATAGCGCTCTGGGTGTTCTTCGTTCGCTTCACAACTGATCTGCACGCGGTCTTCGAAGCGGGCGAGCACGAACTCGACGTAGCGCAAGGTGTGCGCCCACTCGCGCTCGAGGCTCCAGAGCGGGCCGCTCACGCGCAGGGTGTCACGCAGCATTTCGCCGAGCGCGGCCAGCAGCCGCTCCGTGCGCGGCAAATCCTCATACATCATCGCGCTCACGGTGTTCAGACCATTGAAGAGAAAGTGCGGGTCCAGGCGCGCGGTGAGCGACTCGAGCCGCGCCTCTGCCAGGTTGGTAGCGAGCTGACTCGCGCTCAGCGCGGCGGCCTTGCGCTCTTGCCAGCCGTATAGCAGCGCGAGCGCTCCCGCGATCGAGCTGTACACCAGCACGTCGTTTTGAGCGTCGTAGGCGATGAACGCGAGCAGGTCACGAGGCACTTGGTCGATGCTGAGCGAGGAGCGCAGCGTCCAGCGCAGCGAAAAAATCGCCGTCAGGTGCACGCCGACGAACGCGATGTAACCAGCGACGTGAGTCAGGGCGAAGCGCCGCCAGCCGACGGCGGGGCTCGGCGCGTTCACGACCGCGAGCAGCGCCGTGGGCAACGCCAACCAGGAGCCGACGGCGCCGCTCAGGTATCCCCAGAACACCAGGATCATGGGCGGCATCCGCCCGCGCCCCGCGAGCAGGAAGCCGGAGGCCTGCGCCATGCCGACCGCCACGAACAGCGCGAGCAGCACCAGCGCTGGTTTACGGCGCAGCGACGGGATGGCCCACGCGCCCACCCGACGCACGGAGATGAAGTCGTCCGCTGCGTTCGTCGCGCGCAAGCGCGACGGCGGCGGCGCGTCCGCGGCTACAGCGCGCGGGCTCAACGCGCTGGCCCCGCGAAGTGACGAAAGAACTCAGCGCGGCAGGTGCGGCTGAGGCTGACGGCGGAGCCATCCAGCAGAGTGAGCACCGCGTCACCGTGATCGAGCGATTCAACCTGCACGACCGCGCTCGGTCGCACGATTTCACCGCGGTGCACGCGCACGAAGCCGTGGCCCTTCAAGCGCTCTTCGAAGCTCTGCAGGCTCGCGCGCACGAGGTGCTTGCGCTCAGGCTCCGTGAGCTCGACGTATTTGCCGCTCGCGGAGAGCCGCACGATGGACGCGATGAGCACGCTCTTCCAGCCTTCCCGCGTCTTGATCACCAAGCGATCGTAGCGCTGCGTCTCCGGCGCGAGCGCCGCGAGCAGGCCGTTCAGCGAGCGACGCAGCACGCTGCCGCCGAGTAGCTGACGGTGCACCTTGTCGAGCGCTTGCGCGAGCCGGTCCTGATCGTACGGCTTTAGCAGATAGTCGAGCGCCCGGGCGTCGAACGCGCGCAGCGCGTGCGCGTCGTGCGCGGTGACGAAGACCACCGCGAACTCCGGCTCGCGGCCGAGCGCCGACAACATCTCGAAGCCATCGCAGCCCGGCATCTGCACGTCGAGCAGCACCAGATCCGGCTTCAGCTCTTCGATTCGCTCGAGCGCCTCGATGCCGTCGCGCGCCTCTCCGGCCCAAGAAAAGCGCGGATCTCTGGCGAGCAGCCGCTTGAGCTTGGCGCGCGCCGGACGCTCGTCGTCCACCACGAGCACGCGGTGCGGCGACGCGCCGCCGTCGCGCTCCGTTTCGGCGACCGCGCTCGGCTCGAGGGGATCCGCTGGCCGGTTCATGGCGGACAAGACAACCCGCGGCAGATGCCGAACTCGCGATACTGAGCGGAGCTGACAGCGAGCTCTGAGCCATCCGGGCAGCGGAAGGCGAGGCGACCCTGTTCGGCTGCGAAGGACAGCGTCTGAGCGCCGCGCGTGAGCTCCGCGCCGTTGCTCGTCCCGCGCAACGTGATGCAGGGCTCGGCTTCGCCCGCGGCGTAAAACCCCGGGTCAGCGCCCTGTTGCACGATGCGCGAGCCGTCAGCGAAGCTCAAATTGCCGCTCTCGACCTGACACGCGGCGCTGAGGTCGGGTTCGTAGCAGCCCGACAAGAACGTATCCACGCAGGAGCCGAACAGCGGGTTCTCCGCGTCATCGCAGGACGGCGGCGGCTCGGGTTGGCGCTGCGCGGTGAGATAGAAATAGGCGATGCACATCTCGTCGCTCGTGCGGTCTCCCCAAACGACCGGCTCGCTGCGCGTGGTGGTGTCGAAGCCGCAGCGGATCGAGAGCGCGTGCAGCGGGCTCAGCGACAGCGGCGTCGTGTACCACCAGGAATTTTGCCAGTGGAAGTCCCAGCGATCGACGTTCACGAGGCATTGTGATGCACCATTGACCTCGCCGTCCACGCGCAGCGTGCGCCCTAACGTGTGCATGTGCGGCATCGCGCCGTAAACGGTGAAGCTCGCCGGCGGCTCGAACGTCGCCGTCCACTTCGACTCGACCAGCTCCTGCCCGGGTGGCAGCTGCAGCCGCTCGTTGGCCACGCTGAGCTGTGTGGACGGAATCAGCGGCTCGCTGCTGAGCTTCAAGGACACCTCGGTGCGCGCTGGAAAGCTGCCGTTGCCGACATTGTAATGCACTTGCATGACCAAGCGGCGGTTCGCCACCAGCGGCAGGCCCGTGCCGGCAGGGAAGCGCGTCACGCCGCTGCCCGGTGCCCACAGCGCCAGCGGCTCGGCGCGCACTCCAGCGCTTCCGAAGCAGGCGTAGCCCGGCTCCGGATCCTCGTCAGTCAGCGCCAGCGCCGCGGCTTCCGCCGCCGTGCCCACGGGCTGATACAGGATCACGTGGTGTACGACGCGCGCGTCCCCGGGCGAGACCTGATACGCCGTCAGATACGCATTCTCCTCGACGGCGGGGGGCAGCACGAAGCAACGGTACTCGTCGTCACCGTCCACGCCGTGCGGCGTATACGCAGAGGCGAGCCCGAGCCGCGCGTCGGCGTCGGCGAGCTCGTCGTCGTCAGCACGGGGCGCGGCCGCGGCTGCGTTGGCAGGATCACCGGGCGCAGCGCCGCTGCTCGCCCAGTCACTCAAGAGCTGGATTTCCGCTTGGCTGAGCCAGCGGGCGTTGGAGAAGGTGTTGCACGTCCCGCTGTTGTCGACGGGCATGGGCGGCATGCTGCGCGTGCGTGTGGCGCTCGCGATGGCGCCCGCGTGAGCGCTCGCCTGCTCGAAGCTCGTGAGCGCGAACGGCGCGATGCCGCCGACGCGATGGCAGCCGATGCAGTGCTCGTTCAAGAGCGGCGCCACGTCTTCGTAATAGCGCGGCGCCCGCTCCTGCGGCTCGCGCTCGTGCGAGCAGCCCAAGCCCACCCCCAGCGTCAGCACCCCAAGCGCCCAGCGCGCGCCGTTCACTCGCAAGATCATGACCTGGAGCGTTGCCCGCGCTGCCAGCGCCGGCGACCCGGGTGGCGCCGCCGTGAGTCCCGTTCGCGTCCGCGCTCGGCCGCCTCAGAAAGCGGCGAATTCCGCGGGGATCGCGCTGGTGAAGCAGGTGATCGTGTTGGGCGCGCTCGGGTGCGAGGGCAACGAGCGCTCGGGCAACTGAGCGGTTCCACGAGCCAGGCCTTCGCTCGCTGGCCAGTGCGGTCGCATCCCGGGTCTCAGCGCGTGCAGGCCGCTCTGGTAGACGCCGATCTCGAAGGTGTGACCCGCGACCACTGCGCCCGTAAAGTCGGCGAGCGCGGCGGCAAAGTCTTGCCCCGCTCGCGCGCCGATGGTCTCGCAGGTCCGAAACCAGAGCAGCGCATCGGGCGCGAGGCGCTCGCGCAGCGCGTCGAGGTCGCGCCGCAACGGATGGTTCGGCGCCAGCGCGTCGCGGTCCAGCGGCTCGCGCCCGATATTGGCACGCCCCCAATTGCCGTGACCCCAGTACTGCACCTCTGAGATCGGGCGAGCCGGCTCGTAGCGCGCGAGCCAAGCGAGGGCCTCGCTCCAGCTGCGCGCGCCGAACCTGGCGTGCACGTGGCCGAGCGCGCGGTAGAGTCGCGAACCGAAGCGCCAGCTCACTCCGAGCGCCAACGGCTTGCGCCCGAACTGCGTGGCGTCGAACACGACGAGCTTCAGTGATTTACTCCTGGGGCGCCCCGCGACGGGCGCCCCGAAGCATCCGCGGGTGCTCGCTTATGCCGCGACGTTGCTGAGCGACGCGCTGCCCAGGCTCTTGTCGCCGAAGCTGCTCAGGTTCGTGATGCCCATGGCCTCGGCCAGCGTCAAAAGACCTTGCTGGTGCGTCTGGCCCGAGCCCTGGAGGTAGCGCCCGTTCGGCGACTTCTTCAAGTAGCCGCCAGCGCCGCCCGCGAACACGAAGCGCATATCATCGCCGCTGTGGTTCGGCGCGTCGCCCATGTCGCGGGCCCAGCACACGATCGTTTGATCGAGCAGGGTACCGGAGCCATCGGGCGCGGGCATCGCCTTCAGCTTGTTCACGACATCCGTGAACTGCTGCGCCAGCCAGCGCTCGACCTTCTGCAGCCGCGCGTGCGGCGCCGGGTCGGAGTGCATCAAATCGTTGTGATAGTCGCCCTGCACGTCGGGCAGCTTGATGGCGCACTGCTGATGATGGCCGAACTGCACCGCGGCCACGCGCGTGATGTCGCAGGCGAAGGCGTTCACGGCCAAATCCAGGTGGATCACGCTGTTCGTGAACGCCTGATCTCCGGCCGAGGGCTTCGCGGGGGCCTTGCAGTTCGCCGCCGGCATGATCACGGTGCCGCCGCCGGTCGAGCCGCCGCCGCCAGCCCCGCCGCCGGCCATCGACCCGCCGAGGCGGCTCTCCAGCTGTCGGATCGAGTCGAGGTGCAACTCGAGCTTCTGCTTCTCGGCGCCGCCGAGGGTCATTTCCAGCTGCTTGAGCTCGTTGGTGACGAGATCCAGGCAGCTCTTCCGGCGCGCCAGGCGCACCGCCGCGTCCATCGTAGCCGAGCCCGAGGGTTCCATCGCCATGCCGTCGGGCGTGGTGCTCGGCGCAGCACCAGAGCCGAGGTTGCCGAAGATGGCCTGATAGGCGGCGACCGGCGAATAAATGGGCGTCAGCGGGTTGTTGGCGCGGAAGAAGGTGGTCTGTTGCTGCGCGTCGTTAGTGCCGCCGAGCACCAGGTTCGCGACCTGCGTCTTGATGCCGTTGGCCTTGAGCCCATCCGACACGAACTGCTCGATCGACAGCAGCGGGGTCGCGCCCCAGGACGCGCCGCACAGACCGCCGGGCGAGCCGTGGCTCGCGGCGAGGCCCCTGCTGTCCAGTTTCTCCACGATGGTGATTTGGTCTTTGATGGGCGAGAGCGGCTCCGTCATCTGACTGAACGTGATGCTCGACTCGCTGGAGCCCTTCGGGGACCAGACGGCGGTGTCCGTCCCGTTGGTGAAGAAGATCAACAGGTACTTGGCCTTCTTGGTCTCTGCGCCGCGCGCGGTGCGCGTGGGTTCCAGCAAGGACAAGAACGGCGCGCACAATGCTGCAACGGCGGCGTTTCGGGTGAAGTCTCTGCGGGTAAAGTGTCGCATCGGCTGTTGGCTCCCTATTCTCCGCTCACTGGTTTTCCTGCACCCGTCGCGTGAACGACGGGGCGTGCAAGATGCCCATCAGCACGCTCTTGAGTGTGTTTCCGTTCTGCGCCGACTCACGCCGGATGGAGTCGTCGTTGCACTTCTTGTCGGTCCAGTTGTCGCGCCCATGCGCGTAGTACGACCAGTAACGCACCAGGCAGGCGCGCACCTTGTCGCTGGTCGACAGATAGTCAATCAGCGACTCCGCGCCCGTCAGCGGCACGTCTCCTTCAGGCATGCCGCTCAGCGTGCCGCTGGTGTCGATCGGGTGAGTCACGCCCTGCGCGTCCTTCTCCTCGGCGCGATAGCGCCCGAAGCCGTCGAAGTTCTCGAAGGCGAAGCCCACCGGATCGAACTGCTTGTGGCAGGTCGCGCAGATGGCGTCGTTGCTGTGCTGTTGGAAGCGCTCCCGGTTCGTGGTGAACGAGCCCGGCGCAGCCAGGTTGGTGTTGAGGTTCTTGGGCACCTCTGGGATCGGCTCGCACAGGAAGCGTTCGCGGATCGCGCGGCCGCGCTGCACGGGCGACGAGTTCTCCGGCTGCGCGTGTTGCGCCAAGAACGCGGCTTGCCCGAGCACACCGGGCGCGCGCGTCGAGCTCGAGAGATCCACCTTGGTGAAGCTATCCGCGCTGGGCCCACCCTGCACCTGATAGAAGGCGCCGAGCGGCTGGTTCACGAAGCTCTGCTCGGTGGTGAGCAGCTTGGTCAGATCACCGCCATTGTTGAAGAGATCGAAGAACGTCTCCTCCGTCTCGCGGATCATCGAGGCGCGGAGCTCGTCGGTCAGCATGAAGATGTTCTGATCCTTGGTCTTCGAGCGCAGGCCGTCGATCTCGAGCCAGCCGTCGACGAACTGTGACAAGGTCTTCTTCGCCGCGGGCGTGCTGAGCAAGCGCGCTGCCTGCGCGTCGATGTCCGCCGCGTTCGCCAACTTACCCGCCGCGGCCGCGTCGAGCAGGGTCTGATCGGGCGCGCTGTCCGTGAGGAAATACGAGAGCTGGCTCGCGATTTCGTAGGGGGTGAGCTTGTAGGTGCCGCCGTCCGCGACGCCCAGCTCGCGACGGTAGATGAAGTACGGAGACTCCAACATCGCCGTCAGCACGTCCGTCGCGAAGTCTTGGAACCTCTTGTGGTTCTCGGCCTTGTACAGGCCGTCGTACGCCGCCAGGCGCTCGCTCGACACCGGCTCGCGACCGAGCTTCAGGCCGACGGTCTTGATGAACTGCTGGCGACAGTTCTGGTCGGTGAGGGTCTGGCACTGCGCGAGCTGACCGAGCTTGTTCTGCACGGCCCAGGCCGCGACGGTTTCCGCGTAGTCCATGATCAGGCCGGCGTCCAAGTCGCGCACGACCGGGATGTCCGCGTCGATGCGGAAGCGCATGTTGTACGGGTCCGCGAAGATGTCCGTGGCCGGGACGTTCGGATCCTGGAAGGCGTCGACCAGCGTGTTGCGAAATTGCACCGAGGTGAGGCGCCGGATCAAGCGCGGGCCTGGCGTGGAGCAGTTCGACAGCTCGCCGCCGACGGGCGGCGGGGTCGTGTCGATGGGATGGCTGGTGCTGCCGCCGCTGCCGGACGAGGTGCTGCCCCCGTTGTTGGAACCGGTTCCAGTGCCGGCGCTAGGATTCCCTGGGTTGCCAGTCGAGCCACCATTCGTGCTGCCGTTGCCGCTGGTGCCGGAGCCGGAACCGGTACCAGTGCCGGAGCCCGAGCCAGGCGGACTGTTCGCGCCGGCGCCTTGCGGGTCGGTGCTGACGTCGCCGGCGGCGCCGGGGTCATCGGTGATCTGGCTCGTGCAGGCGACCGCGCCGAGCAGGGCCAAGGCAGACAGCCCGGACAGCGGCGACAGCCTCAACAGGGTACCGGTCAAACGATTGGAAGCGCTCTTGCTTTTGGGCATCACCCAACCCTTCTATGTGGCCTGATTGGGACGAACGACAACCCCCGAGGACTAGACTAGCTGCGGATCCGTTCTTGGGAAGGGGCACGATTGCGGATAGAGCCCTAAATGGGTGAGCTCAGGAGAATTTTGCGATTTCGGGGTAATTTAGTGTGTATTTTAACGACCCCTCAGTGAGCGCAGCGCGCGGCGCGCGCGATGCGCAAGTTGTGCAACACGCGAGGATTTTTCGCGCAGCGCTCACCGTGCGCGCTGCTGCAAGAACGTGTCGAACGCCGTCCAGCCGGCAGCGCCGCGCACGAAGCTCGGAAAGCTTCGGTGCAGTGCGGCTTGCATGCGCTGATTGAGGTTGTGCCCGGACAAGGGGTCGCCGGCTGTCATCACTTGCAGTCCGGCGCGCTCGAATCGGTCTCTGACGGCTTTGGCCGTGGCAAAGCATCGTGCAGAGCCGCACACGAGGAGCACGCGACGCGTGCCGCGCTCGCGAATTCGGCTCAAAAAGCGCGCGTCGCGCATCAGGTTGTAGCCGCCTTCCGCCAAGATCAGCAACGGGAAGCGGTCCTGTTCGGCCAGCAGCGCCGCCTCAGCCAGGGTCGCGCCCTGGCTGAAGCCGGCGTACGCGACGGCTCCCGGCGCCAAGTACGCGCCGTAGCGCGCGCGGACGGCCGCGAGCGCCTCCTGCACGCGCTGGGCGATGGTGCGCGCTGAGTCCCAAGCAAAGCGCTGCGCGTCCATCGCCAACCCGCGCGGACAGACGACGAAGGCGAATTCGCTGGCAGCCAAGCGCCAGCCACCACAGGCCCACTCCGGGCGATCGCCGGCGCCATGCACTGCGACGATCAGCGGGCGCGGCTCGCGCGCGCCGAGCGGGGGCGTAACGTAGGCCAGGTTCTCGTTCGGCAGCGGCAGCGGCTCGAGCCAGCTCTGCGCCTGCAGCGGCGGCAGCGCCGGGGCGGCTGGCTCACTGCGGCTCGCGGACACGCTCAGGCTCGCCGAGCGTGAATTTTGCGCTGCAGCCTCCGCGGTGCTGTCCGCGGCGCGACAAGCGTTACAGAACAAGAGCGCGGCGATGCACCAGCGGCGTCGCTCCGCACGGCCGCCGCCGCGCGGCTGCGCGGGACTCACCGGGATCGCGGCGCTGTTCGAGCGCGGCGTCAGCGGAGCCGGCCAGCGGCGGTTGCAGCGCATCGCACTAGAACCTTACGTCGAGGCAGACGCGAGCGCAGCGCGGCGTTTAGGCACGCGGGCGCTAAACTGCCCGCAGCAGCGTGACCGTAATAGGCTTCGACGATGGCCCTTTCCAGCGCGACCATCGCGGGGGCGTGCTGTTGGTCGGCGTCGTCTGCTCGCGGACGCGCATGGACGGCGTGGTCAGCGGCAAGGTTCGCCGCGACGGCGCAGACTCTATGCGCACGATGCTCGAGCTGATCGAGGCGAGCCAGTTTCGCCACCAGCTGCGCGTCGTCATGTTGCAGGGCATCGCGGTGGCCGGCTTCAACGTCGTCGACGTTCACGGCCTGTCCGCCGCGTTGCAGTTGCCGGTGCTGGTCATCACCCGCCGCCAGCCGGATCTCGCGGCCATGGAGCGCGCGCTGTTCAGTGGGGATCCTCCGGGGCGCCCGCGCGTGGCGGGCGCCGCGCGGAAATGGCAGCTGATCCGCGCCGCTGGCGAGATGGAGCGCTTGCAGCCGTCGCGGCGCGCGGACATCAGCGGGCTGCCCGCGGGCGGGCAGCGGCTCTGGATTCAGCGCGTCGGACTATCTCTGGAGGCGGCGCGCGAGGTGGTGGCCGCGACGACGCTGCACGGCAACATCCCGGAGCCGCTGCGGCTCGCGCACTTGATCGCCGGCGGCATCGTCAGCGGGCGCAGCCGAGGTCGAGCGTAGCGGAAACTACCCGGCTACGGGCTTGCTCGAGGCCAACGCTGGTCCAAAGGCATCGGCGGCTTCCTCCAGGAAGTCTCCGTCGATCGACAGCACCGAGAACAGCGCGACGCCGAGCGCGCGGGCGCGCAGCACGACGGGCATCATGATCAGCGTGCGGCCGCTGCGCGCGACGAGCTCGTGGCTGGTCAGCGCTGCGAGCGCGACGGGCTCGCGCCGCGCGATGCGACCTTGTGGGCCGAAGCCAAACTGAACGCGCGCGCCGGCGCTGACGTCGCCGGGCTGGTTCAGGCCGGCGACCACGCACGCTTCGACGCCGAACGCGGGCAGTGACGCCGCCGCGGCTCGGGAGACCTCCTCCGGGCTGCCGAACATCACGCTGCGCATCGTTTGCTCGAAGCTCGTCAGGTGTTCGATGAGCTGGCGCTGCCGGCTCTTGCTCAGCTCGTGACCGAACAGCGCCGCGAACGCGCGCGCGTCGTGCAGCACAGCCTCCAGCCGATCGCGCGCCGTGGCGTCGCCGGCGACGCAGGGCAGCGCTTGCGCGCGCAACGCGCCGATGAGCTCCTGCATCAGCTCGCCGTCGAGCGCCGCGCTCTGGCAGCGCTCCATGACGTGCTCCAGCGCGCGGTTGAGGGCGCGGCGCTCTCCGGTGCGAATGTCCGTGACGAGCGCGTCGAGCAGGCGCGCGTCCCAGCCGCTGCCGGCGCCGCCCAGCCGTCCGCCCGCCGCGCGCGCCAGCGATGCCAGGATGATTTGACGCCGTTGGATGAACGACGCGCCGGCGCCGAAGCTGGCGCCACCCGCGCTGGGCAGCTCCAGCGTTGCGCTGCTCGCCGAGCAGCCGCACGAGCTGCGCACGACGAGCTCGGTCGCCAGCAACGGCTCCTGCGTCGACGGACGCTGCGCGAGCAGGTCGCCGAGCAGCCGCGCCGCGCGGCGACCGAGGAGCTCCGTGGGCTGGCGCACCGTCGTGAGCGGCGGGCGTGCCAGGCGCGCCGACTCGATATCGTCGAAGCCGATGAGCGCGATTTCATCGGGTACGGCGATGCCTCGGCGCGAGAGCTCGTGGAGCGCGCCGAGCGCCATGTAGTCGTTGGCGGCGACGATGCCGTCGAGCGAGCCCGCTGACACGTGACGCTCGTCCAGCAGCGTCGCGATGGCGCTGGCGCCCGACTCTCGCGAAAAATCACCGTCCAAGATGCAGCGCTGGTCGAGCTCGAGGCCTTCGCTCGTGACGGCTTGCTCGAACGCGCGCAAGCGCAGCTCTGCCTCCACGCTGCCGCGCGGGCCGCGCAAGAAGGCGAGGCGACGCGCGCGGTGCTCGCGCGTCAGGTGCAGCACCGCCTTGTGCACTCCGCCGGGGTTATCGACCTGCAGACAGCGCTGGTCCTCCACGGGTGCTCCCACGCAACAGAGCGGCAGCCCGCGGAACTTCTCGAGCCAGCTGCGCAGGCCCTTGGCGCCTACGACGCCGGCCAAGACGCTGGCGACGACCAGCGCGCCCGCCGTGTTCTGCCGGTTCACGAGATCGAAGACGAAGTTTCGCGAGCGGCGGTTGGGATCCGCATCGCTGATGGAGCCGCCGGCGACGCACAGCACCGTGGCGCCCTCCTCGCGGGCGCCCAGCACCGCGCCGCGTAGGAGCTCGGTTTCGTACTCGTCGTCGAGGGAGCCGGCGAGAAAGGCGACGATTTTTTCGGAGGCGGCGAGTGGCATCAAGCGCGCCGCTCGCTCGTAGCGGGTCGCCTGCGGGCGGAGCTACAGAGGATTTCTGGCGCAACGCACGCCGGCCAGCGAAAAACGGTTGATGGGGCCACTCGACAGACGCGACTCCAAGCTTAGCTGCTCCGCGGCGTTGTTCCAGCCACCGCCCCTCACGATGCGATACGCGTCGGACTCGCTCGGCATCGTCGTCAGCGCGCAGTTATCGCACAGGCTGGGATACAGCTTGTAATAGTCCAGGTTCCACTCCGCGACGTTCCCGGCGAGATCGCCGTGTCCGAAGGCGCCGTCGCCCAGCGGGCGATGCCCTACGGGCAAGATGTCACTCAGGCTGCAGGCGCTCTTTCCATCGCCCAGGCAGGCGTACGAAGCCGCGTCATCGTGAATCTCGTCGCCCCAGGGGTAACGACGACGCTCCTTGCCGTTGCCCGCCGCGTACTCCCACTCCGCTTCGGTCGGCAGTCTGCCGCCATCCCAGATGCAAAAAGCGAACGCCTCGTACCAATTGATGTTGTTGATGGGACGATTCTCTTCCATCGCGGCGCCGGGGCTGTCGCTCCACGTTGCCGTGCTGGGCTCTACCATGAGGTGCTCGGCGTCTTTGAACTCCGCCGCGCTGTGCGGGAGCGCGTCGCGGAACTCGGCGGACCAGCCGCTGCCCACTCCGACTATTGGATGCTCGCCCTCATAGGGGTGCGGATGGCCTGCTTGGTACCACTCGTCGTAGCCCGCCAGAAATTTGCGGAAGCGACCAACGGTCACCTCGTACTTATCGAGACAGAAGGCGGTGACGATCGCGGCGCTCGGTGAGTCCGGTGTGCCGCGCTGGAAGTCACCGCCCGGCACGGCGAGGCTCGCGCAGCAGCTCGTCTTGCCATCGCCGCACGAGAGTCCACCGTTGCACGACGGGCCCTCCATACCGCACGGCACGCCGACGACGCCGGGTTTTCCGCCCGTCGCGGCGTTGCCCGCGGCGTTGTCGGAAGCGCCGCCCGCGTCGCCCGCGTCGCCCCCCTGAGCGCTGCCCGCGTTGCCGCCTTCGTGCGCCCCGCCGTCTCCACTCTCCGCGCCTGCTCCTCCCGCGTCTTCGCCAGCGGCGGCCCCGGCTCCGCTGACCGCGCCGGCTCCGGCGTCGCCGCCCGCGACGCCGCCGCTCGGCGCCCCGCCGCTGAGGCTCGGGCTGCGTGAGCCACCGCGTCCCGCGTCTTCGCCGGCGTGCGCCGCTGCGCCGCCGCTGCTCGCGTCGCGCGTGCCGCCGCCGCTGCTGCCGCTCGTCGTCGCGCCGCCACTCTGCGCGTCTCCGCTCGCGCCGCCGCTGCTCTCTGGCGCTGGCTTGGCTTCATGCAGATCGAACAGGTCATTGCAGCCGAGCCCGACCACGAGCACGACGCCGAGCAAGCTGCGCGCGAAGCCCGTCATGGCTGCTCACCTTCCTTGGCGGGGCGCGGCGTCCGCGCGCAACGCAGCCCGATGGTGCGCTCGTGTAGATTCGCTGCGCCCTGCACGCGTAGCGGCACGCGCAACGTCGCTGCCCGCGATTGAAATACCGGGGCCTCCGCCGTCGCCCACCAATTGCCGCCGCGCGTAACGCGCTCACTGCCGTCGGTCTGCACGCAGTCCTGGCAAACCGCCGGGTACGGCGCGAACGCGTCGAAGACCCATTCCGACATGTTGCCGGCCAGATCACTGTGCCCGAAATAGCCGTTGCCGGCGGGTTTGCTGCCGACGGGTAGAATATCCGAGCGGTCGCAGGAGCCGATGTCGCCGGCGCCAGCACAGTCGTAGACGGCGCGCGTCTCGTCGATCCCGCTGCCCCATGGGTACTCGCGATTTTCGCTGCCGTTGCCTGCAGCGTATTCCCACTCCGCTTCGGTCGGCAGGCGACCACCGTCCCAGATACAGAACGCGAACGCCTCGTACCAACTCACGTAGTTGATGGGCAGCGGATCGACGCTCGCGTACTCGCTCCACGTCGGATAGCTCGAGCGGCTCGATGCCGGGATGAGGTGGCCGTGATCGAGGAACTCGCTGAGATCGACCGGCAGCTCCGGCGTCCATTCGTCCTTCCACCCGCTCGCGCCGCCGATCTGCGGATGTGCGCCTTCGCCGGAGGCGGGGTGCCCGGTGGCACGCCACTCGCGGTAAGAGTCCAAGAAGCTGCGAAAGCGTCCCACGCTGACCTCGAACTTGTCTAAACAGAAATCGGACACGGTGGTGGCGCTGGCTGCTTCATCGCTCGTGCGCTCGTAACGGCCGCCACTGACGAACAAGCTCGTGCAGCAGCTCTCGCCGGAGCACAGCCAGCCCTCGTTGCAAGAGGGCCCCGTCGCGCTGCAATCCCGCGCCTCGCCGCCGCCGTCATCATTGCCGCCGGCCTCGCCGCCCGCGCCAGCATCGCCGTGACCG
>CBINHN010000008.1:0-156009 GCA_966250485.1 uncultured Sorangium sp.
CTCGCGCGCTCGCCGCGCGGCGCGCAGGCGCTCGCGCTGCTGATCCGCTTTGCGCCGACGTTCGTGGCGCAGGTGCCGCATTGGCTCAGCGAGGAACAGCTCGCAGACGTCACGCGACGGGCAGCGGGCAGCAATGAAGCGCGTCAGCTGCGCGAGCTCAGCGAGGCCTTCGAGGCGACGTGCGCACAGCATCCGCTCGTGCTCGTGCTGGAAGACCTGCAGTGGTCGGACGTGGCCACCATCGATCTGGTGTCGCGCCTGGGCCAACGTGAGGAGCGCGCCAAGCTGCTCGTCATCGCCACAGCGCGCCACGCGGAGTTGCAGCGGCCCGACCACCCCTTGACCCCTGTGGTGCGCTCACTCGTCGCACGCAACGGCGCGCTGGCGCTACAGCTATCGAAGTTCGACAAAGACAGCGTGCAGAGCTTCATCGATCGACGCTTCACCGATCACGACTTCGCGCCCGAGCTGACCGACTTGGTGGCGAAGATTACGGGCGGCACTCCGCTGTTCGTGGTGTCCTTGCTCGACGAGCTCGCTGGCCGCAACATGCTCGCCGAGCGCGCTGGCCGCTGGAGCCTGACGGTCTCACTCGACGAAGTTCGGGCGCACCGCCCAGCCAGCATCAAGCAGCTGCTCGACATGCAGCTCGACCGCTTGCCGGCCGCGACGCAGCGCGTGCTCGAGGCGGCCAGCGTCGTCGGCGCGGAGTTCTCGACGGACCTCGTGGCGGCGGCGCTCGAGCTCTCGGTCGAGCAGGTCGACGACATTTGCGACGCGCTCGCGCGCCAGTCCCTCTTTATCCACGCCGAGCCGGACGCTCGCTACGGGGTCAACCACGCGCTGGTCCAGGAGGTGTGCAGCGAGCGCAGCAGCCCCGCGCGGCGGCAGCGTTGGCATCGCTTGGTGGCAGAAGCCATCGAGCGCGGGCCGCGCGCCGCGGAGAGCTCCCTGCTGCTCGCGAAGCACTTCGACGCCGCGGGAGCCGCAGAACGCGCGGTGCCGGCCTATGCCACCGCCGCGCGCCAAGCAGGCCGGCGCTACGCTACCTCTGACACCATCGCGCTCTGCGCGCGCGCCCTCGATCTACTGCCCCACATTCCTCCGAGCCGCGAGCGCGACGTGCTCGAGCTGCAAATCCTCGGGACGATGTGCGCGCAGGTGAGCTCGAACTCGTTCAAGGCCACCTTCGCGGGTCGTGATCCGCTCGTCGTCTACGAGCGCGCCATCGAGCTCGCGCGCGCCCTCGGCGAGCCCGCGGCCGTGTACGGCGCCCTCACGCGACTCTGCAATTACCATATGATCAGCGCGCAGTATGCGCGCGCGGCCGAGCTGACGCCCGAGCTCGAGCAACTCGAAGCGGCGCACGAGCTCCCCCCGATGGTGCTGCACGGCGGCATTTTCGCGCGCGCGTACGTCGCTTTTTTCAGAGGTGAGCTGAGCGCGTCGCTGCGCCTGCTCGAGAAGCTGGTTCCACCCGAGCACGAGCCGTCGGTCTTTCACGAAAACCTCGTCGGCAGAACCGTCGCGCTCGGTCACCTCGCCTGCGCGCGCTGCGTCGCCGGGGAGCCCGAGCGTGCCCTCGAAGAAGCGTTCGCGACGCTGGCGCTCGCGGAGAAGGTGAACGTGCCCGTCCTCGGCGCGCTCGCTCACGTCGTCCGTGCCCGCCTCCGCTACTTGCGACGCGATCCCTCCCCCGTCGTCGAAGCAGAGGCGTTGCACGCGGTGCGCGCCGCGGCCGCTGATCACGGGCTCCTCACGGAGGCCAACGCCTTCGCGCTGCTCGCTGAAGCACAGCGCGCTCCGCTCCCGCTCGCCGCTATCGAACCGCTGCTCGAGGCCCTGCGGCTACGCTTGAGCGAGGTCGCCACCTGCTCCACCCTCGTCGGCCTAGTCCTCATCGACGTCCTTCGACTCTCGAACCACCTGGACGCGGCGCTGCGCCTGAGCGACCAGATGATCGCGTTCGCGCTGGCGCACGATGAGAACGTGTATCTGCCCGAGCTTCTGCGCGTGCGCGGCGAGCAACGAGCGAAGACGGATCCCGCCGCCGCAGCACGAGACTATCGCGAAGCCCTCGAGCTCGCCCAGCGCATCGGCGCGCGCTGCTTCGAGCTACGCGCCACCCAAAGCACGGCCACCTTGGACGCAGCAAGCGACTAATAACTTAACGCGCGGCGTCGGCTACGGAAGCTTGATGGCCGCTCTCGATCATGCGCGCCCACGATAGCCGATCCCATCGTGGGGCGGACTGATGTCGACCAGACGCGCGCGCAGCGTGGCGCGCCCATGAGCCGCTCAAAACTGGGAGATGAACTTCCAGGCCAACGGCGGCACGAACGCCTTCAAGCCGTCATCTCCGTTCGAGCTCCCGTCATTGACGGAGGACGGGGTGTGCGCGCCGTCGAACGTGCACACCTTGACGGGATAGCCGGCCTTGCAGCCTTCGAAGTCGTAGCAGACGTATTTTTTGCTCCCCACCATCGCCGTCTGGATGTTCCCGGGAATCGTGCAGCCGTTGTCCTGCGCGTGGGTAAGCACGCAGTACTTGCCGCCCTGCTTCGAGGCATCGTTGTTGACCCATGGACAGGTGCCGTCGCTCATGCCCGTTATCCCGAAGTAGGCGATGGGCGCCGCGTTCGAATCCATCGGCTGCCCCGGCAGGTTGTAGTTGGCCGCGGCCATGGTCACCGCCGCGCGGAGCTTCGTCTGGCGTGTGATCGACAACGAGTAGCTCATCATCGCGCCGAAGCTGAAGCCCGTCGTGAACACCCGGCTCTCGTCGATACACAAGTTCTCGGTGACGCGGGCGAGCAGGTCATCGAAGAGAACGCTGTCGCGCTTGAAATCCCAGGGCAAGTTACCGATGCCGCCCGGCGCTACGAAGATCGCCGGCTCCTTCGCCGCGGTCGCCTCACGGTGGAGGCCGAAGTAGGCGTAGTTCTTCGCGTCGAAGTTGGGGCCGTTGTTCGCCGGGTATTGGCCGATGGCGTTGCCGGTGTCCGAGCCGTACGCCTGGTGCCAAGAAAAGATCAGGCGATACGGATGCGTCGGATCGTAGTCCGCCGGTATATCGATGATGTACTCGCGACTCGAGCCGCCGCTCATGATCTTGAGTCGTGTCGAGGTGGGCAGACCGTTCGCGATCGACATGCCGCCGGTCGTCAGCGTCTTCACCCCATCGGCGACACCACAGCCCTTACTCGGAACGGCGGCGCTCTTGCCGCCACCACCACCGGTAGTTCCGCCGCCCGCGCTGCCGCCGGCTGCTGCACCGCCCGAGGCGTTGCCGCCGCTGGTGCCTCCGCCCGCGCCCGCCGCGCCGCCGTTCGCAGCGCCGCCACCCGCTGTGCCAGCGTTCGCAGCGCCGCCACCCGCTGTGCCAGCGTTCGCAGCGCCGCCACCCGCCGCGCCAGCGTTCGCAGCGCCGCCACCCGCCGCGCCGCCACCGGCCGTTCCACCGCTCGCGCTGCCGCCCGTGACACTTCCCCCGCTCGCCGCGCCGCCGCTGGTCATCCCGCCGCTCGCGTTGCCCCCCGTAGCCGCGCCACCGGTCGATGCGCCGCCCGTGCCAGCGTTGCCGCCGCTGCCCGCGGCCGCTCCACCGCCGCTACCACCGGGGCTCGGCGTATCTGGCGTCGAGCTTCCGCAGCCGTTGAGCCCAATCGACAATCCGCAAACCAGTGCCGGCAGCCACTTATGCATCACGATCTTCCGTGGAAAACTGAAGCGTCGGAAATTCCTCCCGGCGCGCGTCGACGCGCGGGAGGTCACCCACTGCTGGGTCACCAACTGCGTTGGATGGCCAGCAGTGTCGCGACCTCCCGAAACCCGTCGCGGATCGATCGCAAAGCGTGCGAGTCGGACCCCGAGCGTTTCGTTACTTAGGTTTGTTATGAAACAGCTTCGAGGCACTTCTTCTTCGACGACCATGGCCTAGCGCCGACCATGGTCGAGGTCGCTGCCCGGTCGCTCTCAGATGACCGTCCCGGCGTCTTGCGCGTGACGCGTGCCGCTGATTTCCTTCGCTTCCATCACGACCTGCTGACCGCTCCCGGCGACGCCCCAGTTGGAGACGGTCCAGTCGATCACGGGGCCGATGGTGATGCTCTGGACGGTCTTCACCGGCAGCGTGATGCCGGCTATTTTGAGCTCGAAGGGACGTGACTCTCCGTTCACGCTGAGAGTCAACTCCACGTCTGCGGGTGTACACGGCTTCTTGACCAGCAATGAAACCTCGAAGTCCTTGCCCGAGATGATCACCGCGTCGACATCGACGATGATTTCGTTTGCCATGCGCCGCTACCTCGCTTTCACTTAACCTCGTTGGTCGTCGGTGCCATCTGATCCCCGAGCCCCAACGCACCCAAAATCTCTGCCGCGTTCAAGACGTTGAACGTGATGCCCACGTAGAGTTGCCCCGTCCAGTTCTTGCGCTGCGCGTTCTCGAACCAATAGAAGCCGCCGCTCACACGCAGCACGCTCACCGGATTATAGCTGAGCCCAGTCAGAAAGGAGAGCTTGTCGGATTGATGACGATCCTGCGTATCCAGCGTCTTGACTCGAATACCGGCGTCAATCGAGAGCGCCCGCAGCGCGCTCCACTTTCCTTTCCACGCCACCTCATTGGCCTTCAAACACCCCGCCGCGAGACAAATCGAGATCAGCGAAGGAACCACGATGTCCTGAATACCGCTCACGAACACCGCTCCGGTCGCCACGTCGTAGCGCCGCGGCTGCGCCCTACCCTCAATCAAAGTCGCGCCGTCCTCCACGCGGCTGCCATTCTCGAAGGCATCATCGATCCCTTTCAGCAGGACGGTGTCATGCGCGGCGACCTCGGCCTCCGTCGCGAAAGAACGCAAGCGGCTGGTTGCCTCCTGCACGGCCGCATAGGAGTAGCTACCCCGCAGACTCTCATCTTTGATCCCAGTCAAACGATAGTTGACTAAGTTCAGATCCAGCGGGGTAGCCTGGGCAGCGGCCAACAGCTCGGAGGTCGCGTTCACGCTCGCGCTCTTTGCTTTCTTCGCCAGCTCATCGAGTGTTTTGGCGCAGGCGCGGAGGACGACGGTAACCTCGTCTTGGGTTGGTTTTCCGTCGGGCAGGACGCAGCTTTGCTCGTCATTGGTCTTTTTCGTTTCGTCGATGGTAGATTCCGCGAGCAGCTCGCTGGTGTCGCGGCGGCGTTGCAGCTTCGCTACCTTAACTAGCTTGTCCCTCGACTCAGGATCGAGAGTCCACGCGCCGCCAGCGCCGACCTTGAT
Organism: uncultured Sorangium sp.; assembly: GCA_966250485.1. GTDB lineage: Bacteria > Myxococcota_A > Polyangia > Polyangiales > Polyangiaceae > PMG-095. The sequence continues at coordinate 5,268 of CBINHN010000008.1, forward strand.
GCCGAGCTGCTCGAGGACAAAAGATAGACCGTCCTGACCGCTGCTCGTTCCGTAGCTGCGCAACGTGTCCGCATCAGCGCTGGTCGAGAGCGCACGCGCCGCCTCGGTGAAGGCAGCGTTGAAAGCGGCCGCGGTAGACTCCGGCGTGTCGCCAGCGGCCGCGGGAGTCGCCGTCGTATCGCCCGCGGGCTCCGCGGAGGCTGCGCCCGGTGCCGCCGCAGGAGCCGTCGCTGACGCTGGCGCGGCGGCTGGCGGCGACGCTTTCGCGGCCTTGTCAGCCGCCTGATTGATCGTCCTCAGAATCGCTGCCTCTAGCCGTGCAGCGGCTCGACGGACCAGGGTCTTGTCCTCGCCTGATAGCGCGAACGTGTACCGCAACTTCAGCGAGGCCTGCTCGTTCGGCTGCGGCTGGTCTGGAAACTCCACGTGCCAATGATCATTTCTGCGTTGTGCGCGCGCGAGGCGCGGCCCGGCTTCGCCCCACTCGTAGGTGACGGAGAGCCCCTTCGGCTCCCCGTGCTCGGGATGCTTCCAGACCTTGAAATCCAACGCAAAACCGCCACCGCTGAGCGCTATGGCGTCGGGCTTTCCCGGGGGTGGTTCGCGCGTAGCTTCGGCCGCCAAGGCGCCGTTCACCGAGCTCAGCAGAGCTGCGAATATCGCGAGGCACGTGCCGGTCCTTGCCACGCGCCCGTCGTTCACCCTCTTCATGACTCACTCCCTCCCACGCTCTCGCCTTCATCCTGCTGCGCATGGCCAGCGCTACCCGCGGTCACCGGTGGAGAGCCCCCCGCGCCACCATCCGCACTGGACACCACATGAACCGTGATGCGAGCGGTCAGGGTCGCCGCGTCGTCTGCCGGTGTCTTCACCATCGCGATGACTGCGGCGTCACCCGCTGGAGCCAGCTCTGCGACCTTCAAGGTGGCGACCGCCAAGCCCTCCGCCGCCACGTTGGTCGCCGTCGTCCGCTTGGTCTGCACCGTGATGGCGTCCGAACCAGAGGGCGCATCGGGCCAGCTCAGTCTGGTAGCGTCGAATCGAGCGAGCGTGACCCAAGCACCCGACACGCCCTCGCCGTTCACGTCGAGTGCTTGCACGGACACCGAAGTGCTCTCACCGGGTGAGGCTTCGATCGCCTCCTGCGTGGCGGCCAGTCGAACCACGGGACCGACGCCTCGCAGCTCCCCCAGCTCGAGACAGCCAGAGAGCGAGAGCAGCAGCGCGCCCAGCCCAATTCTCGCGAGAACGCCGATCAGGCGGTCGGCTTCGCGCCGCGGCGTCTTCCGCCGTTTATGGGTAGTCCAAACCGGTCGTCGCTTTAGTAGTGGATACGTCATCGGATATCGTCACCTTGCGACTACGGCTTTTGACTCCCCCGGAGTCGCAAGATGACGATAGACGGCCGTGTGACAATCCACCATGGTCATGTTTTTTTCGAATCACGTGCTCGACAGCTGTGGTTATCGGCTGCGCACGTGGTGTGATGACGCTCGCAGGAGCAGACGTCAGCCGGCGTGCGCGGGGGCGCGGACGCGAGCGGAGCTCGGCGCATCTTCGCGCGGAGCGGTGCGCGCCCTGAGCATGGGCAGGAACGCATCGCGGTACGTCCACGCGAGGTAGAGCTCGAGGGCGAGCAGCACGAGCCCGAGGCCGATGCCGGCCGGCGCCAGGAACGCGTGGAACGCGATGATGTTGACCAAAATTGGAGCGAGCAGCGTGAGCGCGAGCGGCACGTAGCGGTTTCCGAGCAAGAGCAGCGCTGCGACGACCTCGGTGCCCTTGATCAACGGGAACATGTAGCCCGTCGCCAACAGCGCGCCGCCGAATTGAGCCGCGGCCGGGGGCGGCGCCGGAGCGGGCATGAAATGCAAGAAGCCGTTCAGGCCGAACACGAAGAACGCGAGGCCGAGGAGGATGCGAGCGCCAGGTTGAATCTTGCTGCGAAGTCGGGTCATTGGGTTCCTTGCTCCCCGAACGCTATTCGGGCGAGCTCAGCAAAGGATAATTGTTGCCCCGCGAGCGCGGTAGTCGGTCACAGAGCAACGGATAGTTGCTACAGTGACAACAATGGACCTGAATCACGTAGCCGCCTTCGTGAAGGTGGTGGAGTCCGGCTCTTTCACCACGGCAGCAGCGCAGCTCGGCCTCCCGAAATCTTCCGTGAGCCGCATCGTGAGCCGGCTCGAAGAGGAGCTCGGGGTGCGGCTCCTTCACCGCACGACACGCAAGCTGCACGTCACCGATGCCGGCGGCGCCTACTTCGAGCGTGCCCGCGCGGCGCTCCAAGGGCTCGAGGAGGCGGCGTCCACGGCGTCGAATTTCAGCAGCGAGCCGCGCGGGGTCGTGCGCTTCGCCGCGCCGTCCGACGCCGGGACGCTGCGCCTCACTGACATCATCGCGCGCTTCCGGCGCAAGTATCCGCTGGTGCAGATCGACATCGCGTTCTCGTCGCGCTACGTCGATCTGGTGGGTGAAGGCTTCGATCTCGCCCTGCGCGGCGGGAAGCTGCGCGACTCCTCGCTGGTCGCGCGCAAGGTGGGGAGCGACTCCCTGGGTGTGTTCGCCTCCACCTCCTACTTACGCGGGCGAGCTCGACCGAAGCGCTTGCAGGAGCTCGCGCAGCACGAGTGTCTGCTGTTCCACGGCTTTCAGGGCCGCGCGGATTGGCAGCTGACCGGCCCGAACGGTGAGGAGCGCGTGACCGTGCACGGCTCGATCAACGCCGATGAGCTCACGTTCCTCATTCAGGCCGCGATGAAGGGCCTCGGCGTCGCGCTGCTGCCGACGCGGGCCTCGCTGCTCGCGACCGAAGGTCAAGGCAAACCGCTGGTGCGGCTGCTCCCCGAATATTCGGGCCCGGGCGCCGACGTGCACCTCGTGATGCCGTCACGCCGCTTTCAACCGGCCTCCGTCGTCGCGTTCTGCGACTTCTTGCACGCCGAGCTCTCGAAGCTCTGGGCCAGGAGCGCGGTGCTCTAGACTTCGGTAGTCAACACCGTTCGTCGCGCTAGCGCGGCGGCACACGGCGTTGAAGGTAGGTCGCCACGCGCTCCACCAACGCGTCGTTGCCGAGCGCGGCGACGCCGATGCCGCGCCCCTCCGTCAGCTGCAAGACGAGCGGCCCGCCAGCGACGATGAAGTCCAAAAAGATTTGATCCATGCCGTCGAAGCGCTCGGTGGGCTGCGCGCCGAGCTCAGCGACCAAGCACTCCGCGCAGCGCCGCAGCAGGTTTCGATCAGCGGTCGCGAAGATCCACGCCAGTCGCTTGCCGTCTTCCTCACGCTCGTAGCGAATCTCGTCCACACACGTGTGTTACAGAACGGCGACCGAGGACTCAAGCGGCAATGCGCCACCGCGCGCAGCGGCGCGCGTCGCTCGCGTGGCCAGCGTTGGGCTTCGGACCACGCTACAGTGCCGCCGACATGCGGCCGCGATTTCTGCTCCTGCTGGCGTATCTCGCGTTCGTCTCGCTGGGACTGCCGGATACGGTGTTGGGCATCGCCTGGCCTTCTCTGCGAAGCCGCTTCGAGCTGCCGCCCGCGGCGCTCGGCAGCGTGCTGGTTTGCGGCATGGCCGGGTACTTTCTATCCGGCTTGGTCGCGGGCCGCTGCATGACACGGCTCGGCGTGGGGGGCTTGCTGGCGGCGAGCAGCGCGCTCGTCACCTGCGGCCTCGTCGGCTATAGCCTGGCGCCCTCGTGGCGATTGTTCTTCCCGGTCGCCGTCGTGGTAGGGCTCGGCTCCGGCGCGATCGACGCGGCGCTGAACGGCTACGCCGCTCGCCACTTCTCCGTGCGTCACGTCAATTGGCTGCACGCCTGCTGGGGCATCGGAGCCAGCACCGGGCCCGTGATCATGACGTTCGCCATCGCGCGCGGCGCGGGCTACGCCGACGGCTACGCAGCGCTCGCGCTCCTGCTCGCGGTCATGACGCTCGCGTTTCTTCGCACGCGCCGCGCCTGGAATGACCCGAGCTCCGCGCCCGCGACGAGCGAGTCCTTGCCGCGCCCGCAGCTCGGCCTCATCGCAGCGCTGCAGAGCCGCCGCGTGTGGCTGCTCGTGGCGGCGTTCTTCCTCTATACAGGGCTCGAATCGACGGTGGGCCAGTGGTGCTTCACGTGGCTGCGCGAGCGGCGCGGGCTCGCTGTCCCCGCTGCGGGCGCGTGGACGTCCGCGTATTGGGCCAGCCTGACGCTGGGCCGCATCGCGCTCGGTTCGGTGGCGGACCGCGTGGGACCGGATCGCTTGCTGCGCGTGGCGGCGCTCGGCGCCGTCGGTGGCGTGCTGATCTTCTCCCTGCATCCCGGGGCGCTCGGCCGCGCCGGTTTGCTGCTGTTGGGGACGAGCTTGGCCCCCATCTATCCCACGCTGATGGCGCGCATGCCGGCGCGGGTCGGCTCCGAGCTGGCCAATCACACCGTGGGGCTGCTCGTCAGCGCCGCGACGCTCGGCTCGGCTTTCGTGCCCGCGCTCACCGGCCTGCTCGTGGGACGCTCAGGGCTCATCGCCATCGCCGCCGTAGCCATAACGGCAAGCGCCCTGCTTTTCGCGCTGCACGAAGCCATACTGCGCGCGCGCAGCGAACACCCCACGTAGCGCAGCGCATGTAGCGTCGCGGAGCTCGTCACGAGCAGCGTGGAGCCACGCGGCTCTCCAGCCGTTGCAGGTGTGAGCGCGTCAGGACGATCAACAGCTCCATGCGGCTCGAAACCCCGAATTTGCGGAACAAGTGCGCGAGTTGGTTCGCGATCGTGCGCGGCGACACGCTCCGCTCGCTCGCGAGGGCTCCATTGCTACGGCCGGCGATGAGCCGCGGCAGGATGTCGCGTTCGGCCGGGGATAGACCAAACTGCTTTGGCTCGAAATTCTCGATGCTGATCAGCAGCTGCGCTTCGTCTGCGGTGAGGTGTTCACACGCGATAGCCTGGGGCCGGCCGGGCGTCGCGTGCGCAACTAACAAGAGCAGCGACGGCACTTCGCGCGGCGTGATGTGCAGGCCGAGGAGCGTCAGGGCGTTCTTGAGCAGCGCCGTCATGGCCGACGGCGACACGCCGTGATCGTAGGCGACCTGCTTGCTCCTGCCGTGCAGCAGCCAGGTCTTCAGGATCTTTGCGTGGCGCTCCGACAGCGGCTTGCGGCGCGCTGGATCATCGACTCTCACCGCCACCGCGTGCAGGCGAGTATCGCTTTGAAAACACATCTTTAGTCGCAGGCGGCCTTGGACCAAGCCGTCCCAGAGCTCCGACAAGGCGAACGGCCTCCGCGGCTCCGCGCGTTCGCTCAGGGCATAGCTGAGGCCCCGGAGGTCCGCCGGCGCCAGCGCGTTCTCGAATGCAGTGCTGGTCTCCATACGGGCGATTTGGCAAGAGCCATGCCCGCGAAAAACACGGAAATTTGCGGCGTTCCTCCGCGATGCAGTCGCGAGCGCGATCGCGATCGCGGAATCGATCCGCCGCTAGTCGTGGCGCGCGAACCGCTCGTAATAGCGGCGCAGCTGCTTGAGCGCCGTCCCGCGGTCGGCGTTGAGCCGCGTCGCGCAGCGCGAGGCCATCTGCCCGAGCTGTTCGTCATTCTGCGGCGCTCGTTCCTCCGCCTGGCTCAGCTGGAAGAACAAGAGCGGCTTGAAGTATTTTTCGTTCCACTCTTTCTGCTCGTCCCAGGTCGCCGGCGCTCGCCCGAAATCTGCGAGGAACGCCTCTGTGGCGCGCGCCGCGGTAGCGCCGAAGTCCAGCTGGCCGTCACTGGTTGGAGTGGGGCTGACCACGGCCGGCACGCCCAGCGAGCCCTGCCGCAATATCCTCACGCAGGTCGCGGCGTCGATCGACGCGCGGGCCGCGCCGTGCGGCAACCGATTACGAAAATTCGTGAGCTCCCGGAAATTGCCCTCCCACGAGTGCGCCTTGAGGACCGAGAGCGCCTCTGCGTTGAGCACCTTCATTACGGGCAAGGAACTCCCCGGCGCCGGCGTCCGCTCGAGATACGCCGAGATGTCCTCCCAGCGCTCGCTGAGCGGGGGAACGTCGACCACGTGCACCGAGAGGCGGTACCATAAGTCGCTGCGGAACTTGCCGGAGCGAGTCTGCTCGCGCAAGTTGCGGTTCGTCGCCGCCACGACGCGCACGTCCGCGATGCGCGCCTTGCCATATTGCCCGAGCGGCTCGAACTCGAAGCGGTCCAGGAAACGCAGCAGCATCGGCTGCACGTCCTCTGGAAGCTCACCGATCTCGTCGAGGAATAGCGTTCCCCCTTGCGCGCGCTCGACCGCGCCGATGATGCGACGCGACGCTCCCGTAAACGAGCCAGCTTCCGCGCCGAACAGCTCGGCGCGCAGCAGCTCTTTCCCGAACATCGAACAATTGACCGCCACGAACGGGCCGCTGCGCGCGCTGTTACGGTGAAACGCGGCCGCGAGCATCTCCTTGCCGGCGCCCGACGGCCCGCACAGGAGCAGCGTCGGCGCTTCCGATTTGGAGGCTTCGATCACGGCGTGCAGCGCCGCGCGAATGCCGCGCGAGGCCAGCACCATGCCTTCAGCGCGCGCCTCCGCCTCGGCCTTGAAGACGCTGTTCTGGCGCGAGACCCAGCGCCACAGCCGTTCGAGCAGATCCAAGGAGTGCCCGCTGGCAGTGCCGCGCGGCAAGATATTGATGACGTCCCCGTTTGCGAGCGGGACCGAATGCGTCGAGACCTCGCTCTGCCTGGCGATTTTCACCTCCACGTCCAGCTCACGGATGAGCTCCCAGCGCTGGATCGCCGCGAGCAGGGAGCCGGCGTAGTCATCCGGGGTTTTCCACTCCGCTGAGGGCGGCTCGTCGATGAAGCGCGTCGGCGATTTCGAGCGCGCCAGCTCCACGACCAGGTCGCCAGCGGGCACCGTAACGGGGATGCGCGGGGGGAGTCGCAGCCAGGTTCCATTGCGGCTGTCGAGATCCTCCACCACGAAGCGGTCGGCCTCGCGAGCGACGAGCAGGTGATTGGACGAGACGCTCATCCCTGGAATTTTCGCGACTTCCACGGCACTCGCCGCGTGCGGGAGCGACGACGGCTTCGGATCCCGTCCGAAGAGGAGCGCCTGACCGGGCTCCACCTCCTCGCTGAAGTCGAGCTTTCCCTCCGGCCCGTGAACGCTGACACTCGCCACGTGATGTGAACCTCGTGGCAGACTAACAAGCCAGGCGCGGCATTTGAAGCCGCTCGCAAGTGGCCACCGACCAGCTCGACATTTCAACGAAATCCGCCTCTTATGCGGAATGCGCCGCGGCAAATGCAAATGACCATATCCAACCGTCGGCAGAACGGACACTGTCTGTCCGTGCGTTGGCCTGCAAATGCGTGCGGCTGGATTCTGTCGAGCTCGCTCGCGCTCTTCTCGCTCCCGAGCGCCGCCCAGAGCGGCCCCAAGGAAGAGGCCGATCGTCTCTTCGCGGAGGCCAAGGAGCTGATGGACGAACGACGTTTCCACGAGGCGTGCCCCAAGCTCGTCGCGAGTGAGCGCCTGGATCCCGCGGCCGGCACCCTGCTCGCGCTGGCCTACTGCCGTGAGCAGAGCGGGCTGCTCGCGAGCGCGCGCGAGACCTATCTCGCCGCCGCCAAAGCGGCGCAGGACAACGATCAGGAAGAGCGCGTGCGGCTCGCGACCGCGCGCGCGCAGGCGCTCGAATCGCGAATTTCGACGCTCACGTTCGTGATCCCGCAAGGGCTCGCCTCGGTTCAAGGCTTCGAGCTGAAGCTGAACTCGGTCGAGATCGATCGCGAGACCTGGGGCTCGGCCTTGCCGGTCGATCGCGGCGTGTACGTCGTGGAGGTGAGCGCGCCGGGACGGGACGACTGGCGCACCACCATCGTGCTGCGCAACGAAGGCGAGCGACAGGTCATCAACATCCCGATGTTGGCGCCACGCCCGCAATCTCTCGAGAAACGCTCGCCGGCGGCGCCGCGAAGTCCCGCTGCCCCACCCGCTCAGCGCGAGGTGACCGGCACGTCACAGCAGGAGCGCCGGCTCAGGGTGCTGACGTGGAGCAGCGCGGCGGTGAGCGCGGTCAGCCTCGGAGTAGGAACGGCGTTCGCGGTGCGCGCGTTCTCCAAGAATGATGCCTCCAACGCCGACGGGCATTGCGACGCACGCGGCTGTGACGAGCGGGGCCTAGCGTTGAGGAGCGAAGCGCTGTCTTCCGCTCACCTCGCGACCGCATTTTTCATCACCTCTGGTGTGCTGGCAGCGACCAGCGTGACGCTGTACTTGCTGACCGACGACGTCTCGGAACGCAGAGGGCCGCGACTCACGTTGAGAGCCTCGCCACGCGCAGCCGGCGTGGAGATGAGCCAAGCTTTTTGAGCACGCCGAAGAGCGAGGGTGCGGTCTCTTTACTCGCGGCTCTGGATCAACCGCCTCAATTCGGCGTCGCTCGCGGGCGGCGGCTGACTGCTCGCGCTGGCCGGAGCCGAAGCGACGACGCGGCGCGGCGGGCTTGGCCGAGCCGGCTCCATATGCGGACGCGCGGGCGGTGCGCGCTCCGCTCGAGTCTGCCGCGGCGGGGCAGCTGATGACGACGGGGCGCTCGTCGCAGACGGCGCGGCACTCGCAGAGCCGGCCGGCACTACCGTGATGCCCGCGCCGGCCGCGCCTCGATCCGCGACGGCGGCGCCGATGTCGGCGACCGGCGGGCTGATCGCCGGCGCCAGCGCGCTGGCGCGCGTCACCGGGTTACCGCTCGCGGTCCGATCGCGATTCAGCCGCACCAAAGCGAGCGTCGAGCCCGCAGCGGCGAGCAACAGCACAGGCCATGCGCGCGACCAGCGACGCGCGCGCTTGGCGGGCCTGCCCGCGGACGAAGGGCTCATCAGCGTATGCGAAACGTCCATCGCGGGCTCCGCGGCGAGCGCCGAAGCGAGCGGGCTGTCGCTCGGTTGCGCTTGCTCCCCTTCGGAGCTGCGGGGCTCGCCAGAACCTCGCGGCGAGTCCGGTGACGAGCTGCGACGACCCGCCAAACCCCGAATGCGACTCGCTGAGAGGCGTGCGTCTTCACTCCCGAAACGAGCGAGCTCCGTCGCGAGGTCGAAGACATTGCCGAAGCGAGCCGCGCGCGAACGCTCCAGACATTTGCGAACGGCGCGATCGAGCGCGGCGGGCACGTCCCCATGCGGGCCCTGCAAACGTCCGGGCGTCTCGGTCAGGATCTTGGAGACGACTTCGCCTTGGCTCCCGCCAGCGAAGGGGAGCTGCCCTGAAATCAACTCGTAGAGCGTCACCCCGATGGCCCAAATATCCGCGCTATGGTCCACGGATCTTGGATCTTGAAACTGCTCGGGTGACATGTAGAAGGGCGAGCCGAGCCTCGTATCTTGCGACCCGGTAATGCCATTGGACGAGGAGGCGTCCACCTCGATCGTCTTGGCGATGCCGAAATCCAGCACTTTCACCAGCGGACTGCCGTCCGCGCGTTGCGTCAGGAACAAGTTGCTAGGTTTGATGTCGCGGTGGATGATGCCCTTCGTGTGAGCCTCGGCGATGGCCTGCAGCGCTTGCATGACGAAGTCCACGGCGCGCGACGCGGGCAATGGCCCCGACGAGCGCAGCAGTGAAGCGAGATCACAGCCATCCAGGTATTCCATGGCCATGAACGGCAGTCCGTTCGCCAAGGTGCCGACCTCGAGCACCTTCACGCCGTGTTCACTCGTAATGCGCGTGGCGGCGCGCGCTTCGCGGATGAACCGTTCTGACGCGAGCGGGACCGCCAACAGCCGTGAGCGCAACACTTTGACGGCCACGCGGCGATCGAGCAGCTCATCGCGCGCGGCGACGACGATGCCCATCCCGCCCGCGCCGAGCTCACCCTCGACCTCGTATTTCTCGGCGATCTTGCAGCCGGCGCGGAGCAGCGCCCGCTCTGGCGCGAGCTGAGCCGAACCAGGCAGAGCATCGAGAGTCCCACTCATCAGACGACCTTGAGCGCCGCTCCTAGCGAGCGCCCGCTATCTTAGCGCTCCCGCGCTGGGCTCACAGCGACGGCGTTACGGCTTCCGTCACCGACACGCTGCGTCGCTCACTCGCACTGCCAGCGCGTTTCCACCGAAGATACCGCCACGCACGTCGAGACCTTGCCGGCCGGGCAGCCGCCACCTGGGCGCTGGAAGCTGGGCACGCAGCGGCAAAGCGGCAAAAACGTTGCGTTATATCGGTGCACGTACTCGCAGGCGGGCGCGCCGGTAGTCGGATTGTTAACGCACACGGCCGTAAAGCACTGGTGCGCCGGAATCAGGTTGCACGTCTCGCTCCCACACTTGATCGCGCCTGACCCTGGACCACCACCCGTCCCGTCCGGACCCGGACAATTAGAGCCAGGTCCTCCGCCTGTGCAGGGAGCGGGCTGCTGACAACAGCAAGCGTGTAGATACAACGCGAAGGCCAGTAGCGTTGTCGATACAAGGATCTTACTCATCTGTTCCCCTTTCAACAGCAGTCGCATCACGAGCACAGCGAAACCCCAATTGGGGCTCGATCAGGGCACCGGATTGTAAGACCCTCGTGGCGCTGAGCAGGTCCACCGCGAAATCGGTGTAGGCGCCACCATGCAAAATCCTCAGGTCGTTCCCAGCGCTCCAGGCGGCCATGTAGTCCAAGCGTTCTTCTTGAGGCATGTCGCTTTCGACGCCGTCAGCGACCCACTCGGCGACGTTGCCGGCAAGATCGTCATGGCCGACCGTCATGCCGCTCAACGAGCGTTTGAAGAACCCCGCACCTGCTGGAAACGCGCCCACGGCGGTGACGCGCAGCTGCTCGTCCAGCGGTTGGTCGTAGTTCGCGTGCTGGTCGGTTACGGTGATGTCCTCGACGTTGGTCGACCAGGGGAACGGAAAGCCTTTTCCAGCCGAAGCCGCGAAGCCCCATTCGGCCTCCGTCGGCAATCGACCGCCGTCCCAAATACAAAACGCGAAAGCGACATACCAATTGACGCAATTGATGGGCAACGTCGTTTCGTTAGCGCCCCAGCTGCAACCAGCCTTGGTAGAGATCTGTGAAACGAGCGCTTCCCGGGTTCGTGGCACCACGAACGCTTCGGGCTCCAAAGGATCTTTGAGGCTCTCCCATTCGGTCCTCCATCCCGATCCAGCGATGCGAGGATGCGCGCCGGCTCCAGCTTTTGGTATCCGTAAATTGGGGTATTCGCTTACAAAGGCTGCGAAGCGAGAGAGCGTCACCTCGAAACGATCCAGGAAGAATCCACTGACCGATCGCTGGTATACCGGGTCGCCCGCGAGGTTTCCTTCGCCCATTGGATAGGGACCGCCACCCGGAATCCATATGGACTGACAGCAACTCGCGCTTTTGGCACAGGTGGGGCCGCTCATGCAGCTCGCTGCTTGCGCGCAGCGCCCTTGAGCGCAAAAGAGCGGACACGGGTTGCCCGAAGGCACGAGCGCTTCAGATTCGCACTTCAAGACCTGGTAAGGATCTCGAGCGTCGCACGCCAGCTCGCTTTCGGCGCAAGCCGGCGCTCCGCCCGCCCCAGCGCCGCCGTCCATGGGCATGCCCGCAGCCCCAGCATCGGGCGGCACGCCACCCGTTGAGCTGCCCCCTGTCGCAGCGCTGCCTCCCGTCGCAGCGCCGCCCTCGAGCCCGCCCCCAGCACCTCCCTCAGCACCTCCGACCCCGCCGCCGCCAGGCTGGTCAACGCCGCCCTCGCCCGCCGCCCCGCCGCGCTCCGGAGCGCCGCCATCGGCCGGCATAGCGCCGCCCTCCGCCTGCCCGCCGCCTCCGGTTGACGGCATCGACGAGCCGCCCATCGAGCCGCCCGCGCCGTTCATGCCGCCTGATTGCCGACCGCCGGTTCCCGTTTCCCCTGCTACGCCCGCCACGCCAGCGCACGGCTCGGGACAATTCTCGCGCGGTTGGCCCGGCTCGATTCCGGCGAGATCTGCGCAGGCCGCCGCGACCAGCGCTGCAACAGCAGAGCGACCCCGTGTCTGGCGCAGACGCTGACCCATCAGCACGACCTTCGACATAGCATGGTCGGGCGTTGCGTTGTGTAGTCATTGCTTTTCAATCGCAACGCATCGCGCATCTCGCCGCTGCTCGAGTCGCTTGGGGATGAAAACATAACCTCGTCGCCGGCGAGCGAACGCGCCGCTCTTAGTCATCGCTTCGCGTCGCGATCAATTGCTCAGCCCCTGCTGCGTCTTAGGCTATCTTCGCCACGAGCGGCCCGAACGACCGCGTACCGACGGCACGACATGATGCGCGCTTTTTGGATTTTCGCTGCGTTGCAGGTGGTCGCTTGTTATCCCTGCCAAACGCCTCCCCCACCGCCGCCCTCGCCACATCTTGGCCACTTGTTCCGCAGCTCGCCGCCGCCCGTCAGCTGCGCGGACCCGCTGCCGGAGGCGTTCGAGTTCCCTATCACGCGAACGCCGCAATTGACACCCAACTGGTGTTGGGCGGCGTCCGGCGAGATGATCCTTCGTCAATTCGGGGTTCGTGTCAGTCAGTGTGAACAGGCGAGCAAGGCCTTCGCTCGGTCTTGTCATTGTCCGGATTGCGACTCCGGAATCACCAACCCCGAGTGCGACCACGGCGGCTTCCCGCAATTCGAAGCGTACGGCTTTACCGTGTACGCCCCGAATACGACGCTCGATCTGGAACAGATCAAAAAAGAGCTGTTCTGCCGCCAGAGCCCGATTGCCTTCAGCTGGAGCACGGGCACGGTCACGGGCGCGAGCGGCCCGGAGCGGGTCGGTCACATGGCGGTCATCATCGGTTACAACGAAGATCAGCTCGCGGTCATCGATCCGCTTCCGCTCTGCCTCGGAGACAACGGCGACCCGAGTGACGACATCATCTACACACCTTACGAATACTACGTGAATGGCGGCGACGAAGACGCTGACCATTGGGAAGACCGCTACGCGATTTCGAAGGAGGCTCACTGATGCGCTGCATACGTTGGATGCGAACCTTCGCGCTGGCGCTCTTCGTGGTGCTCGCAACGCTCGACTCCGCCGCTCAGACACGACGTCAACCCGCGCGCGCAAAACCAGCGCCGGAGCTGCCCGAAGATTTGCAGCGTCCGGCGGATGCGCCGCCGCGTGCCCCCGTCGCGGGGATGGCTTCGGTGAATGTGCGAGTCGATGAGCAGGCCGACGACGACGGCCTGCGCGTCGCGCTCGGCGAAGGCCGCAGGACGCTGCTTTCGGTGTTGACTCCGGCTAGCGCAGCGCGTCTGGGGTTCGACGGCGTTCCAGCGGACAAAGACGTCAAGATCGTGCAGGGGCTGGCCGAGACCATGATTCAGGTGCAGGACGTGCGCGACTACGCTGGCGGCGATCCGCGACCGCTGCTTCGTTCACGTCGACGCATCATCTTCCCCATCGTCGTCGGCAATCGCGTCCGTGCGGCCATGACGGTCGCACGGATTCACGAGAAGTGGAAGGTGGTCTCCATCGGTTCCGCCGGGCTCATTCGCGCGGTGTTCAACGCGCTGCTTTTGGCGCGAAAGCAGCTTCCGCAACCCGAAAATGTGCGCTGGGGCGTCACGCACATCAACGGCTTAAATCAGTATTTCGTCGTCGCCGAGCTCGGTTCGAGCCTGTTCCTCGTGCCCATGGTGCGCAACGCTGCTCTCCAATTCGAGCCTGGCGTTCCGCTCGATGCCGTCAGAGTGCTCAAAGCATTGCAGCCAGCTGCGAGGGCCTTTCGCGGCGGCGCACCAACCTAGCCCCTATGCCTAGCGATGCAGGTCGGAGCACAGACTCGCAAGGCTATCGAGTAAGGCGTCGACCAGCGCCGGATCATAGGCGCGGGCGCGCTCATAACGGAAGTAGTCGGCGAGCTCGGTAGGGCCGAGACCGCTGCGGCCGTCGCTCGGGTGGCGTAGGTCGTCGTACGCATCCAACATGCCGATGATGCGCGCCTCGCGGGGACACGCTTCGCCGACGAGCCCGTCGGGGTAGCCACTGCCGTCCCAGCGTTCGTGATGGTGACGAGCGACGCTCGCGGCCAGCGATGCCAGCGACCACGCCCCGGCTGACAAAAGCTCCGCGCCGAAGTGCGTGTGCCGCTGCTCGACCAGCCGTCGCTCAGGGCTCGTTGGCTGAACGCCGTTTAGCACCGCCTCGGGCAGCGCCAACTCGCCGATGTCGTGCAGCGCCGCGCACTGGCCGAGCGCAGCGGTCTCTTCGCCGGACAACCCGAGCACGGACGCGAGAACCTCGCAGTAGCCGATGAGCCGCTGCGCGTGCGCGGCGCCATCACGGCGCCGCTCGCTCCAGGCGTTGAGCAAATGTTCGAGCACCCGCTCGCCATGACTCGCCGCGCGCGGCAGCAGGCTCGAGCGGGCCGGAGGGATCGACGACGGATGGCGCGGCGCCCGCAAGGTTTGGCGCTCGTCGACCGCGGGCAAGCCCAGCACGATGGGGTTCGAGCGGCTGCGGCGCTCGCGTTTGTGCTGGTACATCTTGTGATCCGCGGTGTCCAGCAGCCGCTCGATCGATTGCGGGTTACTCGGCTCGAAGTACGCGGCGCCGGTGCTCAGCGAGAGCCGGTAGCGCCGCCCGGGAGCGGAACAGACGTCTTCGATCTCGCGCGTGAGGCGCGCAAAGACGTTGTCGACGTCTTCGGGCGCGCAATCGAGCAGCGCGACGAACTCGTCGCCGCCGAGCCGCGCCAGGATGTCGGCGTCCCGCATGGTGTGGCGCAGCACCTCGCTGGCCTCGCGGATCGCCTGATCGCCTGCTTCGTGGCCGAGCTGATCGTTGATCCCCTTGAGGCCGTCGAGATCCATGAAGACCACGCTGAAGCCTTTGCCCCGCTCGAGCGCGAGCTGAGCGCGCTCTTCCGCCAAGCTCACGAAGCCACGACGGTTGTGCAGACCGGTGAGCTCATCGGTCATGGACAACGCCGTCAGCCGCGCGGAGCTGCTGGCGTGCTCGGCTCTGAGCTCCTCCTGCGCCTCTTGCAGCGCGACGTCGCGCTCGACGACGCGGCACCCCGCCCGCACGCGCTCCACGAGCTCGGCGATGTCGAACGGTTTTCGAATGAAATCGTCTGCCCCGGAGCTCAGGCCGTCCTTGATGTGTTCCTGATCGCTGCGCGCGGACATCAACAAGATGTAGGTGTAGCGAGCGTCATTGCGCTCGCGCAGCTTGCGGCAGACCTCCACGCCGTCCATGCCCGGCATGCTCCAATCCAGGATGGCGATGCGCGGTGCGTCGGCGCGTTCCAGCGCCTGCCAGGCCTCTACTCCGTCGCTCGCGAGCTCGATTTGGAAGGCGTGGCTGCCCAAGCACTCGGCGACGAGCTCGCGCAACGAGTCGTGGTCATCCGCCACTAGGACCCTGTGCTGCACGCGCGGTAAAACGGCGGCCCGAACCGCGAATTTAGCGGTCGGGCCGTCGCGCTGGGCACGCTTTAGGGCGCTTTCCGTCACTTTGACGCTCGCTGTGTACGGCGACGCGGGGCAAAAACGCGCTGCGCGGTGAAAGCGCCCCTCGCAGAAGCCTAGTTACTGGGCGAGCCGCCCGCCGCCTTGGCATACACCGTTACGTCGTCCACGGCGAAGCCGCGCTTCAAATTGCTGTCGATGGTCACCGCGTGGAAGGCGAACCGGACCCGGATACTGACGCTGCCGGTTTGGGGAAGCAGACTCGCGATGTCGAAGCGGAGCTCCCGCCATGCGCTCGTCTCAGCCAGCCGCTGCCCAGCGCCGTTGTTGCTCGCTACCGTCTGAAACTCGCCGCCGTTCACGGAGATCAGCACGGACGCTCGGTCGACGTCGGAGCTGTTCTCGGTCTCCAAGAAGTACTTGAAGCCGAGCTCGGCGGTAGATGGATTCGACAGCTCGATCGCCGGCGAGGTCACGCTGTGAAAGTTCGGGGTGCTCGTGGTGAACTGACAGCTCGCGTCGCGCGCGTAGTAGAGGCTTCCGGGCGAAGTGTGACCGGGAAGGCCGTCGACGCAGACGCTCGATGAATGCCAGAGATTGTCGTCCTCGCTGTCTACGGTGAAGCCGTCGAGCGCGCCGTCGAAATGCGCGCTGTACACGGGCAACGGAGCGCCGACGCGCAGCTTCACCTCGTAGCGCGCCACGCTCTTACCGCTGTCATCGTCCACGAACTCGAGCTGCGCGGTGTAGTCACCGTCCGCTAGGCGCGCCGCCTCGCCCTGATCGATGCTGGCGACGACGCTCGCCGTTTCACCGAGCGAGACGCTGCCAGCCGCGCGCTCGAGCGACAGCCATGGCGCGTCGGCGGGCCGCTTGACGGAGTAGCTCAGCTTCTGCCGCGGCCCGAGGTTATGCAGCGTGAAGCTGGTGCTGGCGGGTGAGAAGGGGCCGTCGGATGGTCCCTCCACGACCAGGTTCGCGCCCTTCACGACGAGTCCGTTCACGAGCGGCGGGCAGCTCATGCCGTGCTGGCCGAACGCTCCGCAAATTTCGTCGTAGTGTGGTGTGCCGTTTTCGAGCAGCCCGTCGTCGTCGTCGAGGGTCAGAAAGTCGATGGCGAGCGACGGATCGATGTGCGTACCGCTGTGCAGCGGGATGGAGCTGAACACTAGCCGCCGAACGATCGCGTCGGCGTCTTGCGGCTCCGTCACCTGCAGCCGCTGCCAGAGATCCCAGACCGTCGCCGAGATCAGGCTGCCGCACTCGTATAGGCCCGCCCCGCACGACGAGCACTCCTCGGCGCTGTACTGGCAATCGTTGCTAGCGACGCGGAGCGGTGTATCGCAACGATTGACATAGTAGCCGACGCCGATTCGCTGATCCTTGGCGACCAGCATCGCGACGGTGTCGGACATGCCCTCACCGTATTCACCCTGCCCGCTGCCGGCCGAGTCGACCAGGTGGTGACCGAACTCGTGATCGATGATGCTGCGAAACGCCGTGTTGGCGCGCTCACCGTCTTGCAGACAGAAGTTCAGCGTGTGCGGCAGGCTGTCGTCGTCGTACCACGCGCCGCCCGTCATGAGACAGAGGCTCTGCGACTGATTGACGTTGACGCGAAACTCACGCTGAGTCGAGACGACGGGGTACTCCGGCACGTGCGCTAGCACGAGGTCGCGGACGTCATTGACCGCCGCGTACGCGGTGAGCTGTGCCAGAACGCGCTCGGGCGGTGACGCTGCGTCGCGATGCAAGAAATTCGCCGGAGTTCCGGCAGAGGCCGTCAAGCTCAGTGAATCCGTCTCGCCGGCGTCGTCCACCGCTACGTACGCGCCGGTCACGGTGGAAACGAGGCTCACCGGCTCCGTCGCGGTGCTCGGGATGCTGAACTCTCCATTGGCGTTCGTGACCGCATTGCCCGCCGCCGAGGTCACGTTGGCGTAGCGGAGCGGGACGACGCCGAGCTTGCCGCATTCCATCGACTCCGACCCGGTGAGCACCTCCGCGCTCACGGTGCCGCTCACGGCGAAATGAAGCGCGCTCTCGACGTGCAGCACGTCGCCTGTCGCCGCGTCGGCCACGAACGACCATTTGCCGGGACCGTCCGCTGCTTCAGCGGTGTACTTTATCGCCATGCGCGGCGCCGCCGCGCCATCTTCGTCGCCCGCGAAGATCGTCGCCTGCGGGGCGCTGGCGTTTTTGAGCGCGGTTGGCGGCGGCACGGCTCCGCTCATGACGGCCCGGCTCGCCTGGACCGCGGCCAGCGACTTCGCCAAGTCCACGCCAGCCGTATCGAGCGACCGGCGCTTCAGCCCACTTTGTGTGCTGAACGCACCGATGGCGCGCAGGTCGAAATTGGCCCAGACGACCGCATGATCGCCGTCCTCTCGCACCAGAGCGCGCATCCCGGCGCCAAAGACGGGGATTCCTTCGTGCGTCTGGTCGAAGGTGTAGAGCCGGAATTTGTGCTTTCCTGTCGTGCGATCGAACATCAGTCCGAGCCCGTTCCTGGACTGTGCGACCAGCGCGTCGGGAGCGATTCCAAACGCCGCAGCGCTGCTGGCGCGGAAGCTCTCGGCCGCCGCTTCAGCGCTGGCGCCCGTCGCGGCAACACCGTACAGGCGACGCACCCGTGCAGCGCGAGTGTCGAGCTTGGCCTCGGGATACGCCGCCTGAAGCTTTGCCGCGGCCTCTGCCGACGCGCCGGCTGCGACGGACTCTTCAGTGTCGGGCTCCGCGCCAGCGCCGCGCGACGCTGCGTCACGGCCCGAGCTGCAAGCCGTGAGGCTCGCGAGCAAACTCAACGTCAACGAAGCTGAAAGGCGAGCGATGGAATGTTCGAAACGCATGCTGCGGTCCTCCGCGCACCAAACTCACGGCGGACAACGGTCCGCGCTGTCGGTCGCGATCGTACCCGTGTCGAACCACTCACGAACGGGTGAGCGGCGGCTCACTGGGGAGCTCCGGCCGGACAGCTGTCAACGCTGACCGGCGTCCGGCGCTGTCCGCTCTCGAGCGCGCAAGCCACCTGCTTTCGCTGCGGAGCCGCGGATTCGCGCCAGCGGGAGTGAGCGCGGCGTTTGGCCTGCTCATTGCAAAACGGCGACGCTGCGCGCGTCGCGCGCTCCGAGACGGAAGCCGGAAGCCGTCCGCTGCGTCAAAGGTAAACCCCATGAGTGAAGCCGTAAGTTCCGACTCCAGCCCCGTCGACCTGTTCGAGCGCATGCTGTTGATCCGTGCCTTCGAGGAGAAATGCGCCGAGTTGCAAGCGCAGGGGCAATCACCGTCGATGTGCACGTGCGTCGGTCAAGAAGCGAGCGCGGTCGGCGTGCTCGCCGCCATCGAGAGCGGAGATTTGGTGCTGAGCAACCACCGCAGCGCGGGTCACCTGCTCGCGCGCGGCGCAGAGCCCGGTCGTTTGCTCGCGGAGATCCTCGGCCGCGCGACGGGTTACTGTCAGGGCCGGAGCGGAAGTCTGCATGTCTCGGTGCGGGAGCTCGGCGTAGTGCTGACCTCGACCATCGTCGGCGGAGAGCTCTCGCTCGCGACCGGCGTGGGTTTGTCACTAGCCATGGCCGAGGAGCCGCGCGTCGCGGTCTGCTTCTTCGGCGACGGCGCGGCGTGCGAGGGCGTGTTCCACGAATCGTTGAACCTGGCCGCCGTGTGGAACCTGCCGGTGCTCTACGTCTGCGAGAACAACCAGTGGCAAGCCGCCGTGCATCGCCGCGAAGCGATGCTCACCGATGAAGTGAGCAAGTGGGCGCTCGGGCTGGGCGTCGCCGCCAAGACGGTGGACGGCAATGACGTCGCCGCGGTGCTCGCGGCAGCGCGCGCGGCCAGCGAATACGTTCGCGAGTCACGCAAGCCGTTTTTGCTCGAGACGCAGACCTATCGCTTGCGCGGCCACATGGAGCCCGACCAACAGCAGTACGTCGACCCCGGCGAGCTCGCCTATTGGCGCGGCCGAGATCCGCTTCCGACCTGCGCGAACGCCCTCCGCGAACGCGGTCTGCTCTCGGACGCTCGCGAGGCCGAGCTGCGGCAGCGCGTCGCCAGCGTGATCGAGGCCGCGACACAGTTCGCGCTGTCGTCGCCGTACCCCAGCATCGAGACCCTCACCGACAACGTCTACGCCTGAGCGCGTCGCAATCCGCAAAAGGAAGCCAGATCATGACCCTGAGCAGCATCGAAAACGTCACCGCCGAGGCTCGTCAGCTGACTTGCCAGGACGCCCTATCGGAGGCCCTAGCCCTGGAAATGCGCCGCGATCCGCGCGTGCTCACGTTTGGTGAGGGCGTCGCGACGACGCGCGCCGAGCTGGTGCGTGAGTTCGGGGCGCGCCGCGTCCGCAACACACCGCTCGCCGAAGGCATCATCGCGGGCACGGCCGCGGGCGCCGCGGCCATGGGCCTACGCCCAGTGATCGATCTGCTGTTCGCGCCCTTCCTCACCTTCGCGATGGAAGAGCTCGTCAACAGCGCGGGCAAGCTGCGCTACCTCTCGGGTGGTCAGTTCTGCTTTCCGCTGGTGACGCTGGTAAAGACCGGCGCGGGCTGGTGCGTGGGCGCACAACACAATCACAATTTGGAGGCCTGGTTCGTGCACGCTCCCGGGCTGAAGGTGGTGATGCCGTCGACGCCGGCCGACTTCAAGGGACTGCTCGCGAGCGCCATTCGTGACGAGAACCCGGTGCTGTTCTTCGAGGACATCGGCCTTCTCCACAAGAGCGGTGAAGTACCCGCGGGCGAGCACGTCGTACCCCTCGGTGAAGCCGCTATTCGGCGGAGCGGTAAGGACGTCACGCTGGTCTCCTATGGCAAGACGGTGGACCATTGCGTGCGCGCCGCCGAGGCGCTCGCGCAGCGCGACGTCCAGGCGGAGGTGCTCGACCTGCGCACCTTGAAGCCGCTCGACGAAGCGTCGATACTGCGCTCGGTCCGTAAAACGCGGCGCTGCGTCGTCGTGCACGAAGCGGCCGGGCCCTGCGGCGTCGGCGCCGAGATCGCGGCGCTACTCGCGGAGAAGGCGTTCGCAGCGCTGGCTGCGCCGATCGTGCGACTGACGGGGCCGGACGCGCCCGCACCGGCTTCCTACCCACTCGAGCAAGCCTTCGTGCCGCAGCCGGAGGCGATCGTCAGAGCCGTCGGGCGGCAGCTGGGGCTCGGCGAGCAGCTCGTCGCGCGCTCCGCGTGAGCGTAGCGCGCGACGCGCGCCCGCAGACGCGGGCTGCTCACTCGAGCAGAATCCGCCGAGCCTCGTTCAGCTTCGCGGAGAGATAGGTCGAGCCGCCCGCGTCCGGATGGACCTTCCGAATCAGGTTCTTGTACGCCTTCGCGATCTCGTCACGCGACGCTTGCGGGCCGAGGCCGAGGACCTCCAGCGCCTCCTTGCGAGTCATGCGCGGCGCTGGATTCAGCGTGCGCTCTTCGGGAGCCTTGGTCGCGCGCAGCACGATGATGACGATGAGAAGGACCAAGATGATGAGGAGCAGGCGCGTCACTGGGTTATCGCTAGGCTACCACTCCGCTCGTGAGCGGGGCGCTTCGGGCTGTTTCGGCGCGCGCGGCCCGCAACCTTCGACCGCGTGGGCCGGCGCTGTTATGCAGCGACCCAATGTGGAGCTTCGTCGTAATTGGGCAGCGAGCGCTGGCGTCGGGTGAGTTCTCCCTCGACGACCTGCCGAGCTCCAGCGGGCGCGCGGACGTGCTGGCGCGCTGCATCCGCGCGGCGCTGCTATTTTCGCACGGAGTGCGGCACGACGTGCGCCTGTACCTGCTGCTCGGCGGCGGCCCGAGCGCACCCCGAACGCTGCGGATTGAAGGCCGAACGGCGCGCTTTCTCCGTCCCGACGAGCGCAGCCTCGCCGTGCTGCTGAAGAAGGCGCTCGCGCGCGCCGCTGAGCTCGCCGGACCTGGCTTCATGGAGCTGAAGCCGGGCATCGCCCTCGCGAGCGGCGGCCTCGACTGCGTGCTCACCGATCTGGGCGAAGCGGCGCTGTACGTGCTCGAAGCGGGCGCCAGCGACGTGCGAGGCGTCGCGTTGCCCGGCGCAACCGCCGCCTTTTTCATCGGCGATCATCTTGGTTTCGAAGCGTCCATCCGCGCAACGCTGTCGCAGCTCGGCGCTCGCCCGCTCAGCGTCGGTCCCGTCAGCCTGCACTCGGAGGATGCCATCACGCTCGTCCTGAACGAGCTCGATCGGCGCGGCGCGACCCTGCGCGAGAATGGCTAAAACCCGTAGCTTGCGTAACGAGGGGCTTGTTCAAGGCTCGTCCAACTTGCTGCACCTGCCGCCAGGTAGCGCGCTTCATCCGCGCAAGCCGCGAGCGACGTGGCATCGTCGCGGCCGCACGTCACCATCGAGGGCGCGCCCGCGGCGCCGGCTGCGCCGCTCGCCCCGGGGATGGAGTGCGCATGGAGTCTCGGCAGCCAGCACCTGAAAACAGCACGCCGGCGCTCACGGTCGCGCACCCGGCCAGCGCTCGCCAACACCTCCAGCGGCTGCCGCTCCACATGCTGTCGTTCGACGGGTTCACCACGGTTCGCCTCCCGGAGACTGACTCCTCCGCCTCGAGCGCTCGCGCTCGGCTCTCCCCTTATTCGCCGTGAGGCCGCCAATCCTTTGAAGAAAAGCAAAATTGACGCGCCTCGTTCTGCGTCGAGCCGCTCGCGGACGAACGCTGCGCCCCAGCGCCCGCAGCGGAGGTAGCCTACGGCGCGTGAGCGCCAAATACTCTACTCATCCAGTGCGAGCGCTGACCGCCAAGGATGCGCCGCTCGTCGAGCGTCTGCGACGCCTGTGCATGGCCTTGCCAGAGGCGAATGAACGGCTGTCCCACGGAGAACCCACGTGGTTCGCCGGCAAAGGCAAGGTGTTCGCGATGCTCGACAACCATCATCACGGCTCGCGTCACCTCGCCGTGTGGCTGCCGATGCCCTTCGGCGTACAGGAAGACTTGCTCGAGACGGACGCCGAACGCTTCTTCAAGCCGCCTTACGTCGGTCCCAAAGGCTGGGTCGGCGTTGTGCTCGACACCAAGCCCGACTGGAAGCTCGTCGAGCAGCTGATCCGCGACGCCTACGCCTTCGTCGCGACGGCCAAGCTGCGCGCGCGGCTGTAGCTCCGCGAGTCGATGAAATTACGGACGCGCTGAGTGCGGCGCTTCGTCGCGGCTCAAAACATTCAACCGCGCTGTCAGTGACCGGGGGTTCGACGGTGCTCCAGTGTGGGACGGCAATTTCGTCGCTCCCGCGGCCGGAGGTTTTCCATCATGTCCTGTTCAGCCCTCGAAACGACGTGAGGCCGAGCGAGCCTGCGCGGCGCTGGCCTCGACCCTCACCTACGGCTCTCGAATTCCATGACACGCTCAGCAAACCTCAAGAAGGCCCTATACGGATCATTGGCAGGCAGCGCGCTAGCGCTCCTCGTTGCCTGTTCGGGCACCGACTCACCGGCAGGCGGCAACGACCGCACGAACACCAGCGGCGGCGCCACGACGAGCGGCGGAGCGAACACCAGCGGCGGCGCGGCGACGAGCGGCGGATTCACCGCGACCAGCGGCGGGTTCACCAGCACCAGCGGCGGTGCAACGACGGGCGGCGTCAGCCAAGGCGGAGCGCCGAACAGCAACGGTGGTAGCGCGCCAGGCGGCTCGTCAGGAGCGACCGGAGTGAGCGGCGGCGGCTCCGGCTCTGGGGGCAGCAGCGGTGCCGGCGGCGCCGCGGGCAACGCCGGCAGCTCCGGCCATGCAGGCAGCGGCGCTAGCAGCGGTGGAGCGGCAGGGGCGGCCGGCGGCGGTGGCACGGCGGGGGCCGCTGGTGCCACGGCGGGCGCAGCCGGCGCAGCCGGTACGGGCAGCAGCGGCGAGTTCGATCCATGTCCGGCGAGCGAGCCGTGCAAGGTTCTGCCGCTGGGCGACTCGATCACCTGGGGTATCAGCTACGCGGGCGGCTACCGCATCAAGCTGTTCGCCAAGGCCGCCGCGGACATGAAGAAGATGACGTTCGTGGGTTACGACAAGGGGAACCCGCCGTCCGCGTCCGTAGTGAGCGCCCTCGGCGACGCCAGCTCGCTGTGGACGCCGAACCATGAAGGTCACAGCGGCTGGACCATTCAGCAAGATGACGAGCTCGTGCTGGGCACGTCCAAGGCCACCAACGACGGCGTCAACTACACCGGCAAGAAGGTGGTCGCGGACTTCATGCCAAACATCGTGCTCGTGCATCTCGGCACCAACGATTTCCGCGGTGACATCGCGGGTGCGCCCGATCGTCTCGGTAAGCTCATCGATCACGTCGTGGCGGACGCGCCGGACGCGCTCGTGGTCGTCGCGAGCGTCATCCCGTTCCCGAGCGGCGGAGCAGCAGTGAACACCTTCAACAAGGCCATCCCAGACGTCGTCAAGAAGCGGGCCGACGCGGGCAAGCACGTCATCTTCCTCGATATGTTCTCAGCGCTCACCAGCTCTGATTTGAGCGACGGAGTGCACCCGAACGAGGGCGGCTACGAGAAGATGGCCGTCGCATGGTACGGCGCGATCAAGAAATACCTGCACTGAGCTCTAACTTCGTGCGGCCGCTCAATGACGCGAGCGCGCTGGAACGCTTTTCCGCGTTCCAGCGCCTGGCGGAGGACAGGTGTTCCGGCGCTTGACCACGATTCAGCAACACCTTTGCTGATGGGTTTACTGCACAATCGTACAATACGGCGGGGGGGCGACGAACCTATGGGTGCTGCAGCGGAGCCAGTTCGGCACGCTGAAGTGAGGGACACATGCAACACCCAGGGAATTCGAGAGGGCTGTGGACGTCCGTCCTTGTCTTGCAGGCGCTTGGCCTGCCCGCTTGCAGTAGCACAGGCAGCGCCGAGGCAATTTCGGAGGCTCAAGTCCAGCAAGCGGTCGTCACGCCGCTGGACGATCAGGTCATGCGCGTAGTCGGCCGGCAGCTGCTGGACTCGAATGGCGTGCCGTTCTTGACGCGGGGCATCGAGGGTTGGTTCGGTAGCAACGCACAGGCCCACATTTCGACGCTAGTCGATGGTATCGCCAGCCAAGGGTTCAACGCCGTCCGGCTGCAGCTGTTGACCACCAACTTGGGAAAGATCGAGTCGCTCATCAAACGCATCCACGCGAAGAACATGGTGGTGTACCTGGTGAGCTCCAACATGCCGATCGCAGAAGGCGTGGAGTGGTTCGGGCTCGCCGAAACCCAGGCGATGATCGCCAAAAATCGCCGCAACATGGTGATTGACGCCACCATCGAGGAATGGGGTGATTGTGAATCCGACACCGACACGGCGACTTGGCTCAACGATCAAAAGGTCACGATCACCAAGTTCCGCAATTGGGGCTACACCCAGTCTCTCACCATCGGAACACAAATGTATTGGGGCGCTTACACGAGTGGCTTCAGCTATCGAGCCTGACCCCGCTGGGCAACATCGTCATCAACACGCACGCCAAGAGCATCAAAAAGACGTCGAAGACGCTCTGGCCCTGCGGTGAGCTTCCGGGTAGCGACACGGTACTGCTGCCCGGACAGTCGGTGACCAGCTGTAACGGGCAGTGGTCGATGCGCGTGCAGCCGAATCCGACCGGCGCCAATTTGGTATTGAAATACAACAGTCACTTGATGGAACGTGTCCTCATGGGCGCCGAAGACATCCTGCCCACCGTCTTGCCGAATCCGACATTCTTGGGCATGAACATGCAAGGGGACGGCAACTTCGTAGCGTATTACGATAAAAATGGTGTCGTGACGCCGACCTGGGCGTCCGGCACCTTCGGCAGCGACTTCTATGTACAGTTGACCAACTTTGGCGAGGTGCGGGTGGCGTCGAGAGCCAATGGCGTGCAGTGGTCGAGCCGCACGTTGTTCAAGCCGCCCGCCGCGACGAGCTGCGGCCACCTCAGCCCGGGAGAAATGCTCGGCGGCAGCGAGGTGTCAGGCTATCCCGCAGTGCTCTCTTGCAACGGTCAGTTCGCCGTTGCGTTGTTCTCCAGAGGCACACCGGCGGCAGCCGATGCGCTCTATGGCACGCCGACCTGGGCCGGGAACGCGGCGACTGGATCGGCCGGGTCTCTGATCGTAGGCGCAGTGAGCAACGGCGTGTTTACGCGCAGTCGCTCGCTCTCCGTGCCACGTCCCGCCGGGCGCGGGCCCGCCGTAGGCGCCTACATGCAAGGCGACGGCAACCTCGTCATCCGCGATAACCTGGGCAGAGTGCTGCCGGGCGATGACGCCCTTTGGGCCAGCAACACCAACGGCAGCGAAAATGCCCACATGGAGATCACTGACGACGGCACGCTGCGCATGGTCTCCGCCACTGGCTCCGTGCTCAGCATCATTCTCAACCCACCCTGATGAAATACCGCGCGGTGCCCGGCGCTGAGACACGCTCTCATTCGCCGGGCGTCGCGTACGGCATTTTTCCCCAGTAGGCGTAGAACCCGTCATCGGCTTTCTTCCAGCCCTTGGCGACTTCGGGCATGTGCTCTTGCACCCAGCGCACGAAGTGCGGCCGCGAGCCGTCCGCGTCGTTCACGGCGTACTGCTCGCCGAGATCCCAAGACGCGATGACGCGGCCGTTCTTGCTGGCGCGGTTGGGATCGCTCGCTAGGGCGGCGATGCCGCGGCCGACGAACAGTGGTGTCTCTGAAGCGATGAACTCCTTCACTTTCTCCGTCGCGTCGCGCCAATTGGCTTCGGTCACCCCGAAGTGGTCGAGCATCCACTCCGAGCGCAGGAATCCCGGCGTGATCGCGAAGGCCGTCACGTCACGGTCGGCGAGCTCCTGAGACAGAGCGAAGGCCATGCGGATCACCGTCGTCTTGACGAGATCGTAGAAGAAATGGCCGCGATAGAAGAACGCATCGCCGTCCGTGATCTCGAACACCATCCCGCCGCGACGGATCCGTGGCACGCCGTAGTAGCTCGTGATCACGTGACTCTTGATGGCGCGGTCAATCAGCGTGAGCCCGTCTTGGAGGTTCGTCTCCCACAGCCGCTTGCCCCATTCGATGAGCTCGTCTCCGCCCCAGATGTCATTCACCAGGATATCGAGCTCGCCGACGCGCTCGAACAGGGCTTCGACCTCGGCAGGCACGGTGTGATCGACTCTCAACGCGATACCTTCGCCGCCTCGCGCGGTGACGATCTCCGCGGTCTCGTGGATGGTCTCCGGACGGTTCTTCATGCCGGGGTTGCCGGCGACGCTGCGACCAGTGCAGTACACCGTCGCGCCAGCCTCACCGAGCGCCGTAGCGATGCCGCGACCGGCTCCGCGCGTTGCGCCGGCCACTAGCGCGATCTTGCCTGAGAGAGGACGGTCCATGGCGCCCGTTTTACTACGGTTCGGCGGGCGCTGGGCAGGGGCGATCAGGGCGCAGCGGCGGCTCGAAAAATTCGAGCCGCCTACTGGGCAGCATCGCGTTCATGTACGGAATGCGAGGCGCCAGCGCACGTCGACGCCATGCACGAACAGCTCCGCGAGGGACGTGAACAGAGTCTCGACTTGAGGTCGCCCGCCGCTCTGCGCCGCAGCAAAGATGCTCTGCGCGCGCTGAGCTTCGTCGAGGCAAGTCGCCGCCGCCTCGCTGAGCGCGGTGACAGGGCCGAGCTCGAGATAGGCCGTGACGCCCTGGTCGGCGAGGGTGCGCACGCCATCGCTGAAGCGCACCGTGCGGCGAATGTGCTGCGCCCAGTACTCGGGTGTGGTCACCGCCTCGGCGCTGGCGAGCTCACCGCTGTTGCTGAGCACCATGGGTATCCTCGGTGCTGAGAAGGTGATCCGCTGCGCGACACGCCGCAACAACGGCAACGTGCGCTCCATGTGCCGCGAGTGGAAAGCGTAGTTGACGCGCAACGCCCTCACCTCACGTCCTTGGTTGCGCCAATGCTCGGCTAGGCCCGCGAGAGCAAAGGCATCGCCCGCAACGACGGTGGCTTGCGGGCCATCGACGGCCGCGAGCTCGAGCCGGCCGAGGAAGTTTTCGAGTGAGCGCTTGACCTCTGCTTCGCTCGCTCGAAGCGCCAACATGGCGCCGTCGGTGCGGCACGCTCGAGCTACGACGCCGTGGGCGGCGAGCAGCTTGCAAGCGTCGGACAACGAGAAGACGCCCGCGACGTGCGCGGCCGCGAGCTCGCCGAGGGAATGACCCAGCACGAAGTCGGGAGCGACGCCCCAGACTTGCAAGAGTCGAAATAACGCGACCTGAAACGCGAAGAGCGCCGCCTGCGCGTAGCGCGTGCGGTCGAGCCGCAGCGCCAACGCCGAGTCTCTTTGAGCGAAGGCGTGCTCGCGCAGCGCCGGCAGCGCATGCTGCGCCATTTGGCCGCACACCTCGTCGAAGGCTGCGGCGAATTCGGGGAAAGCCGCGTACAGGAGGCGACCCATGCCGGGCCGCTGGCTGCCCTGCCCCGTGAACAAGAACGCGAGCTTTTGCGGTCGCGCCGTACCCTGAAAGCAGCTGGCTGACTCCCGTCCTTCGGCCAGCGCGTCGAGCGCGGCCAGCGCTTCAGCGCGCCCCTGCGCGAAGACGACGGCACGATGCTCGAAGCTTGGCCGTAGGCTGAGCGAATACCCGAGCTCATGCGGGCTCAAGCGCGGCGCCGTCCGCCAGCGTGCGGCGAGCCCCGCTGCTCGTGTGCGCAGCGCGGCCAGCGACTCCCTGGCCGAGAACACGTAGGGCAGCGCGGGTAAGCTCGAGGACGAGAGCGCCGCGCTGCAAGCGGATACTGGCAGCAGCGAATCCTGGGCGCGGTAGCCGAACAGCTCGCCTTCGAGGTAGCGCGCGAGGGCTGCGGGAGTGGTGTGATCGAAGAGCTGTATCGGCGCGAGCCGGCGATCGAGCTCGTTCGAGAGGCGCGCACAGAACTCTCGCGCGGCCGCGCGCTGAACGCCGAGGCGCCGCCAGGGCGCCTCGGCGTCGATGCGACGTCCATGTGTGCGAGTCACGGCGCGGACATGCTGGGCAATGAGCTCGCTCAGCAATCGCGAGCGGTCCGACGGTGCGGCGTTGGACAGCCGCACCGACCAGGGCTCGCGAAGCTCGGGGCCGGCCTCTACCGCGCGCTGGGCACGCCAGCCTGACACGGGAACCGACTCCAGCGCGCCGGAGTCGGTCGAGATCTCGTTCTGTTCCTGAATCGCAAACTCACGCCGCATTTCCATCGCGCTACCCTCGTTTACTGCAGCAGGCCTTGGAGCAAGAGCTCGGTCGTAGCGAGCAGATCGGTGACGAGCGCTGCCGCGGCGGCGTCGCCGTCGCCGTCGCCTTGCACCAGGCTCGGGGCGAGCGCTTGGACGTCGGTCACGAACTTCTCGAGCGCCTCGAGCACGGGCGCGAGCGCCGCGTCGATGTCGCCGGGAGCGGCGACGTCCACACAAACGTTCACGTTACTGACCGCAGACACCGTAGCCGTGAGCGTCGAGCGCAAGGTAGCGCTGAGCTTCTCGGTGTCGTCGAGCACGCTGCCGAGCAGCGAGTTGACGGCTCCCGTGGTCTGCGTGAGCAACGCGCCGAGCAGCCCGCCGCTCGGCTTGTCTCCGCCGGTGATGCTGCCCAGCAGCGTCGACAAATAGTCCAAACGCGCCTGCTTCAACGCGGAAATGTTCGTGGCCGCAGCGACCGCGGCGAGCAGTCGATCTCCCGCGGACACCACCGCGTCGACGAGCTCCTGACTTGCGCCAGCGACCTCCAGAGTGCTCTTTACGACCTCGGTCGTGAGCTGCACCTCGAGCTGGGCCGCCGAGTGCAGCGCCGCGAACACAACGCCTTCCGCGTTTTCGACGCCGGCGAGCGCGTCCGAGAGCGCGGACACGAACGCGAGGTTCGCGGCGACTCGCGCCCTCACCTGCACATTGGGCGAAGCGTCCGCTGACAGCTCGGCGAGCGCGCGCGTCTGCACGCGTGCGGACGCGAGCACGGCGTCGCTGAGCGCTTCGAGCAGCGCGTCGACGTCGACACCGGCCGAGACGGCAGCCGTGAGCGCCGCTGTGAGCTGCGGATCCACGAGCGCCGAGAGCTCCAGCGACAGCGTCGGCGGCTGCATGACGGACGTCATCGCGGGACAGCCGCTAGCGTGGAGCATGATGAGCGACTCGAGCGACGTCTCACTCGTGACCGGATCGGCGACCACCACCGACTTGGCCCTCTCCCCGGAGCTGCCGACGAGCACCGCGCCGAGGACATTACCGGTCGAGTCCAGCACCTGCGCGACAAGATTCTCGAGCCCGAGCGGCACCTTGACCTCGTACCTGCCGTCGACGACCGCAGCGACGCCGACCGACTGCAGCACGCCGTTCACTAGCGCCGACACCTGAACCGTCGTCGCGGAGGCCAGCGTCCCCAAGCCACCGAGCCCGCTCCCTGGGCTACCGCTTCCGCCATCGGTGACGAGCCCGGAGATGAGGCTGAAGCTCGCCGCTGGCGCGGCATCGGCTGCTGGGAGCTCAGCCGGCGTGGCTGGCTCCGCGGAAGTGTCGGCCGCCGACGGCACCTCGGCTGCCTCGTCCGCGACGCCATCTGCTGCTGCTTCGCTGGCTGCGCCCGGTGACTCTGCCTCGTCCGCCGCGCCCTCCGCGGCCCCGACAGCCGTCGCAGCGGCGTTCCGCTCGCCGCTGGCGGGCGTGGCAGCGCCGCTCGCGGCGTGACCCGTCGTCGATGACGACGAAGGAGGCGTCGAATGCTCCTCGGGGCCGCTCCCGCCGCTCTGGACCGAGCATGCGGTCAGCGCGGACACCAAGATCCTCAACGCAAAAACCTGTCGTGTCGAGTAAACCCGTTGCATCTCACTCTCCTTTGGGCGCACCCAGAGCTCCCTCGTTGCGCCGCACGGCCCATCAGCAAATCTGGAGCCAAATTGCCCCGCGCGAGCCATCGCCCAAATCGCGCGGAATGCCGCGGGTGCTACACGCAGTCCGCGACGCCTCCGTCACGCCACGAGCTTCACGCGCTGCGACGCCGCGGTCGCAGGCGCGCGAGTCGGCCGGCGCAGCAGCGCGAGGTGCACATCTGCCGTGTTGACCAATACTGTCGCCGATGAGCGGCTACGTGTTGGAGTTCGAGCAGATCGAGGCCGGACAGCTCGCGCGAGTCGGCGGAAAGGGCGCGCACCTCGCGGAGCTCTCGCGCATCGACGGCATCCGCGTGCCGGCTGGGTTCTGCATCACCACCGAGGCGTTCCGACAGCTCGCCGCACCGGCGCCCGGAGTCTCCGAGCGACTCGAGCGCTTGGCGCGCCTGAAGCTCGAACAGCGCGAGGCCATCGCCGAAATCTGCGCTGAGCTTCGCCGGCTCATCGAGGCCGTCGCCATCCCCGACGCGCTGAGCACGGCGATCCATGACGCCCTGCGCCGCCTCGGCCAGCCCGACGCCTACGCGGTGCGCTCCAGCGCCACCGCGGAAGACTCGCCAACGGCTTCCTTCGCGGGCCAGCAGGACACGTACTTGAACGTGCCCGCAGCGGGCGTCATCGAGCACGTCCGCCGCTGCTGGGCGTCGCTATTCACGGAACGCGCGGCGCTCTACCGCGCGCACCACGGCATCGATCACCGCAAAGTGCAAATGGCCGTCGTCGTGCAACGGATGGTGTTCCCGCAAGCAGCCGGCATCTTGTTCACGGCGGATCCGGTCAGCGGTCATCGCAAGGTCTGCTCCATCGAGGCAAGCTTTGGTCTTGGCGAAGCGTTGGTCTCCGGGCTCGTCAACGCGGACGTCTTCAAAGTGCGCGACGACGCGCTCGTCGAGCGCGTCATCGCCGACAAACGACTGGTCGTGCAGCCCGCGCCCGGCGGCGGCACCGAGCGACGAGCGCTGGCGCCGCAGGGCCAGGCGCAGCCCGCGCTGAGCGATGCGCAGGCGGTCCAGCTCGCGCGCTTGGGCCGGCGCATCGAGGCCCATTTCGGCGCGCCTCAGGATATCGAATGGTGCCTCAGCGATGGTGATTTCCAGTTCGTTCAGAGCCGGCCCATCACCACGCTCTATCCCATTCCCGAACTGCCCGAGGGCGGCAAGCGCGTCTACATCTCGGTCGGTCATCAGCAAATGATGACCGACGCCTTGAAGCCGCTCGGGCTCTCGTTCTTTCAAATGATCGCCGGCCGGGCCATGTATGAAGCGGGCAGCAGACTGTTCGTGGAGGTCAGCCAGACGTTGGCTTCGCCTGCGCAGCGGACCGCGTTATTGCGGCTGATCAGCCGCTCCGAGCCGCTGATCGCCGACGCGCTGGAGACCGTGCTCGCGAGCGGCTTTATCCGCGAGATCCCCGATGAGAACCCTGGCGCGGCGCCGGCCCGCACCCCGCCCGCTCCACTCGATCCCGACCCCGCGCTCGTCGCGAAGCTGGTCGAGCGCTGCGAGGCCTCGATCGCCGCGTCGAAGCGCGCCCTGGCGGGCAAATCCGGCGCTGCGCTGCTCGACGGCATCGAGGCCGACATCCCCGAGCTGAGGCGCATCCTGACCGATCCGGAGAGCTACCAGGCACTCATGACCGGCATTGAAGCCAGTTGGTGGCTCAATGAGCACCTCGAAGCCTGGTTGGGAGAAAAGAACGCCGCCGACACGCTCACGCTGTCCGTCGCGAGCAACGTGACCTCGGAGATGGGCCTCGCGCTGCTCGACGTCGCGGATGTGATCCGCCCCTACCCCGAGCTGGTGTCCTATCTAGAGCGGGTGGAGCACGACGATTTCCTCGACGAGCTGCCAAAGCTCGCCGGTGGCACGGAGGCACGCGACGCGATCCGCGCTTGGCTCGACCGCTACGGCGCGCGCGGTGTCGGGGAAATCGACATCACCCGGCCGCGCTGGGCGGAGCGCCCGAGCATGCTCCTGCCGCTACTCCTCGCGAATATCAAGAACTTCGCCCCGGGCGCGGCCGCGCGCCGTGTCGAGCAGGGCCGAGCTCAGGCCTTGAACAGGGAGCACGAGCTGCTCACGCGCCTGCGCGCCTTGCCCGAGGGAGAGCAGAAGGCTGCCGAGGTGAAGCGACAAATCGAGCGACTTCGGACGTTCATTGGCTACCGCGAGTATCCGAAGTTCGGTGTGGTCAAACGCTACTTCGTATACAAGCAAGCGCTGCTGGCGGAGGCCGAGCGCTTGCTGCAGGCGGGTGTGCTGCGCGCGAAAGAGGATATCGAATATCTCACGTTCGCGGAGCTTCAAGAGGTGGTGCGCGCAGGGCGCGTCGACGAGCAGCTGATCCGAAGTCGGCGGGAGGCTTTCAGGGCCGATCAAATGCTCACACCGCCGCGCGTGCTCACGTCGGAGGGGCTAGCGATTGCCGGCGCCCATCGCCGCACGGACCTGCCCGCCGGCGCGCTGATCGGCCTCCCCGTTTCAGCGGGCGTGGTGGAGGGGCGCGCGCGAGTGATCCTGAGCGTCGCCGATGCCCGGCTGGAGACCGGCGATATTTTGGTTACCAAGTTTACTGACCCGAGCTGGACTCCAATATTTCTCACAATCCGCGGCCTGATCACTGAGATTGGTGGCTTCATGACTCACGGCGCGGTGATCGCGCGTGAGTACGGTTTACCTGCCGTCGTGGGCATAGAAAACGCCACTCGCCGCATCCGCGACGGCCAGCGCGTTCGTGTCGACGCGACGTCGGGCACCGTCGAGCTCATCGACTGAGCGAACCTCCGGCCCGTAATTCGTTCTTGCGCTGGTCGGCCCACGAGGGTTGTGCTCGCAAGCGAATCAAGGTACGAAGGGCTCGGTGCACGGTGGAGTGGGCTCGTGGAGATCGGGTTTGAATCAAGCGTAGCCGGCTAATGCTGGCTGGCGCGCGTGGAACATAATCGCTAGCTGCGAGTGCTTATCCTTTTGCCACTCCACCGGTGCCAAACTGGAGGAAACGACATGAAGTTAAGTCTGCGTCTCGCCATGGTTCCGCTGTGTATGGCCCTGATGCCGTCACGGCCCGCAGCGGCCTTCGATGAGGGCGTTCTGCTCGACTATCACCCCTTCAACGCTCCAACGACGACCATCCAGCTGCAACAACACAAGGGGAAATACGTCGAGCTGTTGCTGCCCGCGGACTGGGAGAGCGCGCTCACTGCAAGCGAGCGCCGCACGATCTTGGACCGCGCCGACATCGTGTATCAGTACTACAAAGAGGTTCTACAAGCAGAACCTGCCATTCCCACCACGCGCGACAGTATTGGTCTGTTCAGGATCGCGGTTCACACGAGCGTGCCCGCCACCGCCTGGACCAACAACGGCAAGCGTGAGATGGAGATCCTCGCCAACGCCGCCAATCTGCAGCAATTCAAGGACGAGCTCGCGCTCGGGCTGCAGACCAATCGCAACATCATCATTCATGAGATGGCACACGGCTTCGATCTCTACCCGAGCTATCTCGAGTACGAAGGCACGTGCAACTCCGGGACCAATTGGTGTCACGCCTGGACGAACATGTGGGACGCTTTCATTCCGTTTTACGGGCGCGTGAGCGGGATCCGTGAGACGGTCCCGAACCCCGATCTGGATCTGACCGCGGATGGCCACCAGCGCTGGTGGACCGATCATTCTTACCTCCCCTACTACAGCAATCCGACCGCAACCTGGGACACCGCGGTCAAGGCCGAGGGGTTTCTTCCGAACATCACCGCGCGCGACACCTGGGCCGGCATCATGGACCGCTATGTGCAGCTCTATGGCGTCGAAGCGCTCCAGGGCACCATGGCCTACCTGAAGAACTATGTGCCGCTCAATCCCGCGCCCGCTACTCAGGAGGAGAAGGAGTACCTGCATATCGCGGCGATGGCGGCCGGCGCCAACGCGAACCTCAGCTGCTTTCTTGACGAGTGGCGCTGGTACTCCTCACAGGCGCTGCGCGACGAGATGGAAGCGCTGTACGGCCCGGCCGAGGACAACCCGCTTTGCTATGACACGGACGAAGACGGCTTCACCCCGCTACAAGGCGATTGTGATGACAGCAACGGCGCCGTCAACCCCGCGGCGACCGAGACACTGAACTCGCTCGACGACGACTGCAACGGCCTCATCGATGACGTGACGCCGCCCGTCATTTCGGTCCCCCTCGCGCCATGGGGCGAAGTCGCTGCACCGACTAAGGACGGCGTGGACTACGTGCTCAGCTCCAACACGCTGACCTTGACGCCGCCGATCGTGAGCGGCACGCCCACTCAAATCCGCTTCTGGGTGACCGGCGTCGGGGTGGTCGCCACCGTGCCGTACGCTGCCCAAGCCTCCATCCATTGGACGCCCCCCGCGGGCCTGCCCGCGGGGACCTACGGCTACCGAGCGCAGTTGTTGTCCGATACCAAGCCGCTGTCGGACTTCACGGAGGCGCAATGGTTCAGCTACGGCGGCGCCTGTACGAGCGACGCACAGTGCGATGACGGGAACGCGTGCACCGTCGACTCGTGCACGACGGGCGGACTGTGCTCCAACACGCCGATCACGGACAGCGTGTACGAAGCCGAGACGATGTACCACTCCACCGGCAACGCCTACACGGAGGGCTGGAACATCTACGACAACGGGTACATCTCCTTCACCCATGGCTTTGACGGCGGCATGCAGCAGATGACGGTGAGAGCCGCGGGCCAGAACGGCGCCGGGTGGCCGAACATGATGGTGACCGTCGGCGGCGTGCCGGTGTTCAATCGCACAATCGATACGACGCAGTGGACGGACTACACCTTCTCCTTCTCCACGCCGCCGAGCTCGGCGGAGGTGCGCGTCTACTTCACGAACGACTACTTCGTTCAGCCGCCCAATCAGCCGGCGATCGACCGCAACCTGCTCGTCGACAAAGTGACCTTGGGCAAGCAATGTGGTCCCGGTGCGCCGCCCACGGCGATCAACCTGGGGCCCGTCAACTACGAGACGAAGTTCCCCGTCAATGGCACGCAGGACCTGGTCATCAACCAGCTCACGTTCAACGGCTGGACTCCCACTCAGATCGTGGTCGGCATCGGCCACACCGACGCGCCGACGTTGAACGGCGTCAGCGTCAGCGTGAATGGCGGCGCGCCGACCGCGCTGTTTGGCGATTGGCAGACCATCACGGTGCCGTTCACCGGGCAATCGGCCATCAACCTGACGGTCACCTCAGCGACGCCGCGCGCGCTCAGGACACAGTGGTGGGCTCAGTGAGCCACTCGCCGCGCGCTTCGCGGTAAGCGCGTGAACCCTGCTCGCCCAACGCGGAAACGAGCCCGGCTCCTTCCGCGTTGGGCTTGCCGGGAGCGAGCGCCTGACCCTCAATTTTACGCCAATTTTCACTATTTCGGCCCGCCGACGTGCGAAGGGCGTGGCTGCGACTAGGCTCGCGCGCCGATGAGCCCGTCGCCCAAGCGCCCGCCCAAAATCAAAAAGCCCGCGGCGCCGCCAGCGCGCTTTGCGCCCAGCCAATTTCTCTCCGCCACGCCGCAGCAGGCGCAACGGCTCTGCACGGAGCTCGCGAGCGAGGTGGCACAACGCTTCGCGGATCTGACGGGCACGACCTGGAGGAGCGTCGGCGCTGCCGTCGCTCAGCAGCTGCGCGCGCGCGGCCACGATCTCATGAACCTCGAAGACACCGAGGAGCTCCAGGAATGGCACGCCACCTGGCACCACCCGCGCGGCACCTTCTCGTTGCTGCTGTCCTTCCGCGCGCCGAAGGGCGTGGAGGTGACGTGGAAGACCGAAGATGCCGAGTTCGTTGGACGCGCGGGCGCTAATTGACGAACGCCCATCCCGACAAAGGTGCTGGGCTCGAGGGCCCCGAGCTCAGCGCGACGGCCAACAGCGAGTTCGCGTCGCTGCCGCTCTCCGCCGCTTCGCTCGACGTCGTGGCGGCGCTCGGCTTTGAAAAGCTCACCGAGGTTCAGGCGCAAGCCATTCCGCCGCTGCTCGCGGGAAAGGACGTCGCCGCGCAGTCACAGACCGGCAGCGGAAAGACGCTCGCCTTCGCGCTGCCCTTACTGGAGCGGCTGGAGCTCTCCGCGCGTGAGCTCCAGGGCTTGGTGCTGTGTCCCACGCGGGAGCTCGGCGCGCAGGTCGCGCGAGAGCTGCGCAGGCTCGGGCGCGGCCGGCCCGGGCTCTCGGTCCTCGTGCTCTCTGGTGGTGAGCCCGTACGCGAGCAAGCGCGCGCCCTCGAGCGTGGTGCTCACCTGGTCGTCGGTACGCCGGGCCGCGTGCTGGACCACCTGCGCCGGCGCACGCTGCGCGTCCACCGCGTACAAACGCTGGTGCTGGACGAAGCCGATCGCCTGCTCGACATGGGCTTTTTGCCCGACGTCGAGCAGGTGCTGAGGGCACTGCCGAAGCAGCGGCAACTCGCCTTGTTCTCGGCCACGTTCCCCGATGCGATCCGCGAGCTCAGCCAGCGCTACCAAGACGCTCCGCTCTGGCTTCGCGTCGCGCCCGAGCGCAGCGAAGCTCCGGCGATCGTCCAGCTCGTGGTGCGGAGCGCACCTCCGCAGAAGCTGGACGCGCTGCGCTGGGCGCTCATGCGACACCCGCACGAAGCCGCGCTGATCTTCGCGAATCAGAAGCTCACTGTCGCAAACATCGAGCAAAGCTTGACCGCCGCAGGACTCAGCGTGGCGTCGCTACATGGTGATCTGGAGCAGCGGGAGCGCGACCGGGTGATGGCCAAGTTCCGCAACGGCAGCACGCGCGTCCTGGTCGCGACGGACGTGGCGGCGCGCGGCATCGATTTGGACGCGCTCGATCTGGTCGTCAATTTCGACCTGCCGCGCTCGCCGGAGCTCTACGTTCATCGCATTGGGCGCACCGGTCGCGCAGGCAAGTCGGGGCTCGCGATTTCCATCGCCTCCGCCGAGGACGACGCGCTGCTCGCCGCGATCGAGCAGTATAACGGGCAGCCGCTCACGCCCGTTCGCCGCGACGGCAACGCGACCCAGCGCGCTGCGTCGTCCCTCGCCTGCGCCGCGAAGATGCAGACGCTCCGTCTATCCGGCGGGCGCAAAGATAAGCTCCGGCCCGGTGACATCCTGGGCGCGCTGACGGGAGAAGCGGGCGGCCTCGCCGGCAGCGACGTCGGCAAGATCGAGATCCACGATCACTACTCGTTCGTGGCGGTCGCGCGCTCCGCGGCGCAGAC
The DNA here is from genome assembly GCA_966250485.1 of uncultured Sorangium sp. Classification (GTDB taxonomy): domain Bacteria; phylum Myxococcota_A; class Polyangia; order Polyangiales; family Polyangiaceae; genus PMG-095. The sequence continues at coordinate 42,727 of CBINHN010000008.1, forward strand.
GGCGCTGAGACGCCTCAATGAAGGCCGCATCAAGGGCAAGCGCTTCCGCGTCACGCAGGTCGAGTGACGTGAGCGCGTCGAGCGCTCACCCGTTTTCAGCGAGCTGAACACGGTAGTCACGGCGGACGTAGCGCGAGGCACGACCCTTCGAGCCTGGTCTCGCCGCACGTCGCGCTCGGAAATCCCCTCCACAGCGGAACCAGGGAGTCATCATGTCGTTTACACGTGTATCCATCCTAAGCTCTGGCGCCCTTCTCCTATTGCAGCTCGCGGGCTGCAGCGCTCAGCCGGGCAGCGAGCCCCACGCGGCTCGCGACTCCCGCGCGCAGAGCGAGTCAGTCGATTCAGAGACGGTCAGCTCGGTGCTGGACGACGGCGCCGGCGGTGCAGCCGCTGCCGAGGACACACCGCCGCACCAGCTGCAGCCGAGTGAAATCAGCAAATGGAAAACCATCCTGACCAAGCCTCCGGTGTACGCACCGGAGCCAGGCGGCGACGGCCTCTACTACCGCGTGTCGGCGCGACGAGCCGAGGTCCAGATGCTGCCCGACAATTTCCCCAAGACGAAGGTGCTCGCTTACGCCGGACGCGTCAGGTGGGAAGACGGCAGTGAGTCGCGCGACTGGGCCGGGAGCCCCGGCGCCACGTTCGAGATGACGCGGGGAGTCTCCGCGCGTGTCGAGTGGCTCAATGACATCACGACGCCGCACGTCCTGAGCGTCCCACCGGGACCGCACAGCATCCCGCAAGCTGAAACCGACGTTCCGTACGTGACCCACCTCCACGGGCTCGAGGTGCTCTCCGACCACGACGGCGCGCCCGAAGCCTGGTTCACGCACAGCGGCGCGAAAGGGCCGGCCTTCGTGAGCAATGTTTACGAGTACCCGAACTCGCAACCGCCCACCGCGCTCTGGTATCACGATCATACCATCGGCATGACGCGGCTGAACGTGTACGCCGGCCTCGCCGGCATGTACATCATTCGCGAGCGCGACGGCGAAACCCCCGCTTGGCTGCCCCCGAAGAGCCACGAGATGCCGCTCGTCATCCAGGACCGCTCGTTCAACAGCGATGGCTCACTCGTCTACACGAGCCACGGTGATGTCACCGTCGTCAACGGCAAAGTCTGGCCCGAGATGCAAGTCGACCGCGCGAAGTACCGCTTCCGCGTCCTCAACGGCGCCAATAGTCGCTTCTATGATCTCGCTCTGCCGAACGGGCCCAAGGTCACGCTGATCGGCTCGGACGGCGGCACCCTGCCGCGGCCGCTGCAGGTCTCCTCGCTGCCACTGGCGCCCGGTGAACGCGCGGACATTTTGCTCGATTTTTCGGAGCTGCAGCCGGGCGCGTCGTTCATCATGAAGGACAGCACTGGCGACGACGTGGTGCGCTTCACGGTGCGGGACAGCGCAAAAGAAACCGGGCTCGCCGCGCTGCCTGCTGAGTTTACACCGCTGCCCGAGCTCCACGCCGACAGCAAGCGCATCGTGACCTTGAACATGGCAGATGACGGCACCTATCTATTGAACGGGCAGCCTTGGCACGGCGCAGCCAGCGAGAAGCCACAGCTCGGCGCCACGGAGGACTGGGAGCTCGTGAACCTGACGTTCGAAGATCACCCGATTCACCTGCACCTCGTGCAGTTCAGAGTGCTCAATCGTCAGCAGCTCGATCTCGATAACTATCTCGCGGCCTGGACGCAAAAGAACCCTGCGCTCCCGCTCACGCAACCCACGGTAGACGTCGACCCCGAGGGCTATCTGAAGGATAGCCCGATCGCGCCCACGGGCGCTGACACCGGCTGGAAAGACACCGTCGTCGTGCCGTTCAACACCGTCACGCGGATCCGCGTGCGCTGGGCTCCACAGGATGCCACTGACGTCGCGCCCGGCAAGAACTCGTTCCCCTTCGATCCCACGCTGGGCACCGGCTACGTCTGGCATTGCCATATGCTCGAGCACGAAGACAACGACATGATGCGTCCGCTCACGTTGGTGAAGTGAGCAGACCGGCGCCCGGCGTGCGCGAGGGCTCGATTTCTTTGGAAAGAAGCGGACACCCGCAGGTGCTCCGCTTCTTTGCTTTCCTGCATCCCAACAGCGCGTCCGTGAGCCGCGCATGACGGCGAAGAATCCAGGAATCGCCCACTAGCGAACGGCGTTGTACCCTGCGCGGATGGCTGGCATGGCGGAGACCCTGACCCTGGACGGCTCGACCCTTGGAGAGCGCCGAGCGCGAGCTTCGGCGTGGCCCGCGCTGGCAGCATCGCTCATCGCGGTAACCGCCGGCTGCGCTGCGCCAGCGCCGCCCACGAGCGCAGCTCCGAACGCGCCGGTCATCGGCCAGCACTGTGCGCTCTCCTCAGGGTCTCGCTCCGCGGGCCCGCCGCGCGTGTTCGTGGAAATGGCCAGCGTGGAAGGGGCTCTGGCCGCCGTCGCGCGCGCTCCACGGACACCGCCGCCAGCGCCGGGATCCTCCGGCTCGCGAGGATTCGCAGCATTTCTGAGCGATCCGCGCCTGCGAATCGGCCGCGTCGTCAACGTCATGACCACGGAGGGCGTGCCGAGCACCGTAGCGTGGGACATGCAGGATGAGGCTCGCAGCAGTCCGTGTCCAGAGCTCGAGCGCTGGGATGTGACGGTGACGTCTCGCGTGGACCCCGCGCAGCCGCGCACCGTGCGCCTGGAGATCCGGCAGACTCCCGCGCCGCCCCTGGGCACTCCGCCGCAGAACTGGCACGTCCCCGAGCACCGTCAGGCGCACACCAGCGTCGTGCTGCACGACCAGCAGAGCATCGTGCTGAGCGGGCCCGCCCAAGCCACGAAGAAGCAGCCAGCGCTGCTGGTGGTGACCCCCTATATCATCAGCGACGACGGCGACCTGCGGCGCTTGTTCGAGTGCAAGCTGCGCCGCGCGCGAACGACAGCGCAAAAAGCCGCACCGTAACCGCTGGCCGCGCGCCGCGTACTACACTCCGAAGATGCTGGTCCTAAACGCTCTTTGCCGACTGGCTCCGCTGCTGTGGCTATCGTTCGCGCTGCTCGCGGGCTGCGCTCGGCGCGAAAGCCCGGCGGGCGCCGCGCATCCCGAAGCCGGTCGCCCCGCGGCAGAGAGCGCTCAGGCCGCGAGCGCGGCGCGCGCCGACGAAGTCGGGACGAGCGCCGGCGCGAAGGTCGACTGCGCCCGCGGCGACGCCGGCCCGGAGTGCCAGCGTGAGATCGCGATCCTCGCGGGTGGCTGCTTTTGGGGAATGGAGGAGATCCTGCGCAAGATCCCCGGCGTGCTCACGACCGAGGTCGGCTACACCGGTGGCACGAGCCCCTCCCCCACCTATGAAGACGTGCACACGGGCAGCACCGGTCACGCAGAGGCCGTGCGCATCGTGTTCGATCCGGCGCGTCTCTCGTATGAAGACCTGCTCGAGAAGTGGTTCTTCCGGATGCACGATCCCACCACGTTGAACCAACAGGGCAACGACATCGGTACGCAGTATCGCTCGGCCATCTTCGTGACCAGCGCCGCACAGCGGGAGATCGCCCTGCGCGTCAAGCAACGGGTTCAGGCCAGCGGGCGCTGGCCGCGCCCGCTCGTGACGCAAATCGTGGACGCCGGACCGTTCACCCTGGCCGAGGCCTATCACCAGAAGTACCTGGAGAAGAACCCCGGCGGTTATACCTGCCATTATCTGCGCGACTGAACCGCCGGTCGCGTGCACCGCGTTCCGAAAAACTACTCATGCCGGCTCCGCCCGTGAGACTCGGCCCTTCGCAGCCCGTTGCGACGGCCCGCGCTGAGCTGTAGCCTCGCTTCGAATGGCAGAAGAGTCGGGTGTCGATGAGCTAGCGCGGCTGCGCGTGGAAACCTGGCGGCTGCAGCGGGAGCTCGCCGAGGAGCGCCGCCTGCGCGAGCTCGTGGCGGGCACGGAGCTCGTCGGCTACTTGCTGTCGTCCTTCGAGACGAACCGCTTTTTGGACGCGAATCAGGCCTATTGCAGCTTCCTCGGGTTCAGCCGCGAGGAGATCCTAGCGAGCGACCCCTACCAGTTTTGGCAAGACACGACCTTCGCCGAGGATCGCGAGCGCGAGCTCACGGAGCTCAAGCGCGTCGTCGCCGGTGAGATCGACGGCTACCGCATCGAGAAGCGCTTCGTTCACAGGTCCGGTCAGCTGCGCTGGGGAGAGATGAGCTATCACTGCCTGCGTGACGCGCGCGGAGCGGTGCGCCAAGCCGTCATTACGTGCGCGGATATTCATGAGCGGAAGGCCGCCGCCGCGACGCAAGAGAAGCTCCAGGGTAGCCTCTTGCAGGCGCAAAAGCTGGAGAGCGTCGGGCGCTTGGTCGGCGGCGTCGCACACGATTTCAACAACCGTCTGGTGGTCATCATGGGTCACGCGGATCTGCTGAAGCGCCGCAGTGAGCACGATCCGGAGCTCGCGTCGCACGCGGACGCGGTGGTGTCCAGCGCGCGCCGCGCGGCCGATCTCACCCGGCAATTGCTCGCCTACAGCCGTCGCCAGGTGCTGAGACCGCAAGCCATCGACGTGAACGCGCTGGTGGACGGCACGCGTCGTATGCTCGAGCGCTTGCTCGGCGAGCAAATCGAGCTCGTCACCGAGCTCCGAGCGCGCTTCCCGATGCTGGCCGACCCCGGACAGGTCGAGCAAGTGCTGATGAACCTGACCCTCAACGCGCGCGACGCATTGCAGAGCAGCGGTCGCATCACGCTTCGAACGTTCGACGTGGAGGGCGACGGCGCGACGCGCGTCGAGGGCCTCACCCAGGGCGCGTATGTCGCGCTGGCTGTGAGCGACACTGGCAGCGGCATCTCCGCGGTCACCCGCGCGCACATCTTCGAGCCATTTTTCACGACAAAGGAGCCCGGGCGCGGCACCGGGCTGGGCCTGGCGACGGTGGACGGCATCGTGCGGCAGAGCGGCGGGGTCATTCACGTGGACAGCGCCGAAGGCAAGGGCAGCACCTTCACGGTGTATTTGCCGCGCGCCAGCGAAGCGCCGGCGGAGGTGGCGCGCGGGCCAGCCGCCGCGGCCGTCACGCAGCCCGAGCACGTCCCCTGTGTGCCGAAAGCCGAGACCGTGCTGGTGGTGGATGACGAAACGGACGTCCGCAAGCTGTTGGTCGACGTGCTGAGCCTCGGCGGCTTCAAGGTCCTGCAAGCGTCGAACAGCCGAGAAGCGCTCGACTTGGCGAACGCTCACTCTCAACCAATCGCGCTGCTGGTCACCGACATCATCATGCCGGGAGAGAGCGGCATGGAGCTTGCTGACCTGCTGCACGCCCGCAATCCGGAGCTGAAGGTCCTGTTCATCTCCGGCTACGCCGATCGCGAACGCGTGCGGCCGCTGCGTTCGAACGAGCAATACATCCCGAAGCCGTTTCTACCTGGGGAGTTGTTCCAGCGCATCAACGAGCTGGTCAGCGGTGCGTCCGAGCACCCGGCGGGCGTGTGACGCGGGGCGCCGTTTGCACGACTCGGACAGGAGTTGCGGTGCACGCGTCGTGCAATCCGTTGCACGAGTCGTGAATCCGCGAAGGCTTGCGCGCTGGCGCGGCGCGCAGCGTGCGTGGCGCATAAAGCCCTCAGCTATCACGGCGCTGGGCCGCGTTGGCCCCGCTGTGACCGAGGCGTGTCACTCTCCGGATTGGTGCACGAGCTGCGCATCCGCGGCGAGCCCAGCGCCGCGCCAGCGCCAGGCCGCGCACCGTCTCGCGCTGAAACGCGACGCGCACCAGCGCCGCTTTTGGCCCGTGCCCGCGTGGACTCATCGCGTGCAGCGGCCTCTCACCACGAGCGCCTGCGTGAGCGCACCTCCTCGCGCCGGGTGCGCGATGAAAGCGCTTCAGCGCCGAGCGCGGCAGCGGGCCCCGCATTGCCGCGCACACGGCACCCATCAGCGTGCCTCCACGCGCCGCGACGACGGCGACACACGGTATCTCACCGCGCTGAACGACAACGCGCAACTCGGCACGACCTCTGCAGCAGCCGCCACGGGGGTGCGCCGATTTCACTGAGCTTCGGCATCGGAGAACAATGTCCCTGAGGATTACGAGATCTGCTTCCTGTTCGTCGCCGCTCAACCCGAGCGGCTGGGTTGGTTATTGGCTGCTCGGCGCTGCCTTCGCGCTCAGCGGGTGCTCGAGCAACGTCGAACCTTCCGAGGAGCTCGGCAGCACGGAAGGCGCCCTGGCGAGTGTGCCCGCTGACGGAAGCTGCGGCTTCACCGTCAAATCGAACTATCTGTCGCGGCGCGCCGGCAAAGGTTACATCGGCGAGCTCGAGCTGAAGAATGTCTCCGGTCCGCGCGCGACCGACTTCGAGATCTTCGCCGATCTGGGCGGCACGAGCATCAAGCGCCGCTGCCTGTTCGCGGACTGTACCCCGACCGAGGGCGGCTACACCTTCACCGAGCCTCCGCTCGTGCGCGTGCTCGGCATCCGTCAGGGCCAGACCCTGCCGATCCTGTACGGCAGCCCGGATCCGTACACGAGCATTACGCCGTACGTGATCTCGATCAACGGCACCCGCTGTGACACGGTCGCGCCGCAGGTCAGCCTGTCAGCGAATCAGGGGTTATTTACGGCAAATGGCACGCTGCAGCTCAGCGCGACCGCGAACGACAACGTCGCGGTGCGCAAGGTCACGTTCTTGCGCGATGGCGTCGTCGTGGGCGAAGACGACGCTGCACCTTACACGCTGCAGGTGCCGGTGGACGCGGCTCAGAACGGCCGACACACGTACACCGCGGTCGCCAGCGATCCGAGCGGTAACACGGCGACGAGCGCCGGCGTGCGCGTGCTCACCGGCATCGGCAACAAGTTCTTCGGCACGGCGGTGGACACCGCCGCCGACTACACGCGCCTATTGCCCTACTTCGATCAGATCACGCCGGGTAACGCCGGTAAATGGGGCAGCGTCGAGGCCACGCGCGATCAGATGGACTGGACCAAGCTCGACGAGGCGTACCAATACGCCAAGGCTCACGACCTGAGCTTCAAGCTCCACACGCTGATTTGGGGTCAGCAGCAGCCTGCGTGGCTCGCGAGCCTGACGCCCGAGCAGCAGCTCGCTGAAATCGAACAATGGATGTCGCTGCTCGCGAAGCGCTACCCCGATGTGAAGATGGTCGACGTCGTCAACGAGCCGCTGCACGCGCCGCCCGCGTACAGCGCCGCGCTCGGCGGCGCCGGCGCTACGGGCTGGGATTGGGTCGTCAAATCCTTCCAGCTCGCTCGCAAGTACTTCCCGAACGCGGAGCTCTTGCTCAACGACTACAGCATCGCGTCGCTCGACAGCGCGACCAGCGACTATCTCGCGATCGTAAACATCTTGAAGGAGCGCGGGCTGCTCGACGGCATCGGCCTGCAGGGGCATTTCCTGGAGCGCGCGGAGCTGCCGATAGTGGCCGGCAACGTGGACCGCATGGCGGCCACCGGACTGCCCATTTACATCAGCGAGCTCGACGTCAACTTCGCCAACGACGCGCGCCAGGCGCAGCGCATGCGCGACCTGTTCACGCTGTTCTGGCAGCACCCGTCGGTGCTCGGTGTGACGCACTGGGGGTATTTGCAAGGCAATATGTGGCAAGCGGACGCCTATTTGTTGCGCTCGGACGGCACGCCGCGTCCGGCCATGGACTGGCTCACGTGCTACCGCGCTGGCGGCAGCGACTGCCCGGTGCCCGAGTACGTCCCGACGCCGCGCACGGGCGACAGCACGAGCATCACCCTCGAAGCCGAGGACTACGATGACGCCCACGGCATCGTCGCCGCCGGCAGCGTGATCGCCTATATCGATAACGGCGACTGGCAGCGCTTCAGCCGCGTCGTGTTCGACGACAACTGGGACACGCTGTCCGTGACGTACGCGAACGGCAGCGACGCCACGAGCGCCATGGTCGTGCACCGCGACAGCATGGACGGCCCCGTGGTCGCCAACGTCAGCTTCGCGCCCACGGGCGGCTGGGGCGCGAACAGCACCGTCAGCGTGCCGTTCCCACCGCTGAGCGGTGAGCACGAGCTCTTCATCACGTACACGGGCGGCGTCAACGTCGACCGCTTCGTGCTCGGCGCGCCCAGCGGCGCCGGCCCGAACCTGGTCGCCAACGGCGATTTCGAGAGCAACACCAACGGCTGGTACACCTGGGACGGCACCCTCTCCACCAGCACGCAATACGCCATCAGCGGCAGCCAGAGCCTGCGCCTCAGCGACCGCGGCGGCAACGGCCCGGCCGCGACGAACCTGACCGGGCTGGTCGCCCCAGGCAAGACCTACGACGTGGCCCTGTGGACCACCATCGCAGGCGCGGCGAGCGCCAACGTCAACGTCACGCAAGCCGTCAGCTGTGACGGCCAACCCGCTTACAATTGGCTGATCAACCCCACACCGGTGCAAGCCGGCCAATGGACGCAGCTCAGCGGCTCATTGGTGATCCCGGACTGCAATGTCACCGACGTTCAGCTCTTCGCCGAAGGGCCCCCCGGAGGCGTCGAGCTGTTCGTCGATCACGTGTCGGTGCGCGGGAAGCAGGCGGCCAACAACATCGTGAGCAACGGCACGTTCGAGTCCGGGATCAGCGGCTGGTCGACGTACAGCGGCGTCGCCTCCGCGACGACGGCGCGGGCGCACAGCGGCAGCCGCAGCTTGCTGATCAGCGAGCGCACGGGCAACGCGCCCGCGCTCACCGATCTCACGCAAGCCGTGACCCAGGGCGCGAGCTACCAAGTAAGCTTCTGGGTCTCGATCGGCGGCGCCGCCAGCGCGGACGTCAACCTCACCCAGAAGGTCGTGTGCGATGGGCAGACGACCTACAGCTGGATCGCCAACCCGGTGGCCGTCAGCGACGGCCAGTGGCTGGAGCTCAAGGCCACGCTCAACGTGCCGACGTGCAACCTGACGGAGCTCCAAGTGTACGCCGAAGGCCCGCCTGCGGGCGTGGATCTCTACGTCGACGACGTGAACATCTCGCTCCCGACCGTGACCAACCTGCTCCCCGAGGGCAGCTTCGAGTCTCAGCTCGGCAGCTGGTTCAGCTGGGGCAGCGGCACGTTCGCGTTGACCTCCGCCCGCGCGCACGGCGGCGCGCAGAGCTTGCTGTTCTCCGGGCGCAGCGCGAATGCTCCGCTGGCTCGCTCGATCCTGGACCTCGTCACGCCCGGCAAGACGTATCAGCTCAGCCTGTGGGCCACCGTCGGCGGCGCGGCCAGCGCCGACATCAACGTGACACAGGCCATGAGCTGTGACGGCTCCCCCGCATACTCCTGGATCGTGAATCCGGTGACCGTGACGGACGGCGCCTGGACCAAGCTGTCCGGTACGGTGACGGTCCCGAGCTGCAACCTCACCGACGCCATGATTTACGCGGAGGGCCCCGGCGCGAACGTCGATGTGTACCTCGACGACGTAGTGCTGAGCCCGTGACGCGCTAGCGGGCGCGCGCAGGACAAATGGCGCGCGGCGGCTCTGCCTTGCGGCAGCCGCTGCGCGCCTTTCGTTCATTGCTGCCGCGAATCGTCGCGGCGCGTTGTCTACTGCAACACCGCCAGGCGGCTCAGCGTCATATCCTTGCCGGCCGTGCAGCTGGGCTTGGTCGGATCCGGCTGACTGAACCCGCCGCTCACATCGCTGGCCTGATAACCGACGCGCGGCTCACCGCTCGGGCCGAGCGCCAATGACGGGTTATGCAGAAACCAAGCGGCGATCGTGCAGTTCGGCCATAAGATGATGTCGTCCTTGGGCAGGTCGCTCGAGAACTCGACCTTTGTGAGCTCCCATTTGGCGTCTTCGTCGATACAGTCGGCCACGTCGCAGCCATAGACGCCGATGTTGTAGTCGAGCGTGAAGGCGAAGCGCGGGTGGTCCGCGCGGTCCAGCGCCAGGTCGATGCCCGGGCCGAGCTTCGGGTGATTGCTGATGATGGAGCCGTGCCAAGCCTCGCCGGTCAGACAATCGCCACGGCACTCGAAGTAGTAGATGCCCCGCTCACCGTCGCTGTTTTGCCCGATCGCGAGCAGCCGCGGAGCGTCGTCCTTCGTGAGCGCGAGCGAAGCGGCCGTATCCATGCGGAAGGCTTCGTACATGCTCTCGTAGGCGAGCACGAGGCCGTTGCCCTGCCAGCTCTCCGCCTGATCGCAGTCCGCGTCACAACGGACGTAGGCGACGAGCTTCTTGCCGGCGAGCTCTCCTTCTTCGACTTGGGCCACGGTGGCGACGTGCGCGCTGCCCTGCGAATCGATCCTGAGCTGGGAGCTCTCCCAGATTTGGTCCGCGATCTTGACGTCGATCCAGTTGTCCGCGTCCTCGCACCCGCTCTCGCACGAGACGTAGTGTGTCTCGGGCGCGCCCTGCCCCACGCCGAGGAAGGTGCGGTAGGTGTGCATCAGAAAACGCGGGTGGCCGTTGGGATCGAGCGCCAGCGCCTCTCCGCTCACTTCGCGGTCGCCCTGGTGCTGCACGATCAGCGACTGCTGCCACTGCTCTTGAGCGCCACAGTTCGAGTCGCAGGTCGCGTAATAGATCTTTTGACCGGCCGCGAGCAAGACGCGCGGACGACCCGCGGCGTCCAGCGCGAGCATGGCGTTGAGCACGGTGCCCTCCGAATCGAAGCGAATCACTTTCACGTCCTTACTGCCCGCGCAGCCCTTGGCGCAGTACGCATAGTAAGCGCCGCCGCCCGCGTAGGCGGGATATACCGCGTGAATGCCGCCCTTGACGTCGACTTCGAGCCTCGGCGGCGAGGTGTTGCGGATGTCGGTGGTGGGTAGGAAAAAGCGCGGCCCGTTCGCCTCGGCGCCGTTATCCTGCGCGCCCTCGCCGTCGTCGCCGTTCGCGTCGCCGCCCTCGCCGTCGTCGCCGTTCGCGTCGCCGCCCTCGCCGTCGTCGCCGTTCGCGTCGCCGCCCTCGCTCTCGTCATCCGCTGCGCCTGCGCTCGCTCCGCTGCCCGAGCTGCCGCCCCGTGCCGTGCCGCCTTGCGCGCGCCCGCCGGTCGTGTGGCGCGCGCCTCCGCTCGCCGTGCGACCGCCCGTCTCGTCGTCTTGGTCGCTCGAGCCCTTACCGGCGCTGCTCCCGCCCGTGCCGCCGCGCTCGTCATCGTCAGGCGTCGTGTCGTTCTGACAGCCGAACATCGCTAAACTCAAGACCGAAGCAACCAGTATCGCGCGAGTGACAGACATTCTTTCTTTTTCCTCGTTGGTCCGCGCGCCCTGGACACCTCACCCCGGGGAGTGGAAGCGCTCCTCGCGCGCGGTCACGCAGGCCTTCAGCAACCGACGTGCCGGCGCCGTCTGCTCCGGCCGAACGCGGCATTTTCGGCAAAAATGCGCCGTTCTTCGCCGCGCAGGCAGCGACGCTGGGCGCGGCGTGCGGACAGCTGTCGTAAACAGCTGTCCGCATTTCGCCGCCGCGCCGCGCCTGCTAGGTAGCGTGGATGGCAGGCTTTGCGACGGCGAACGAGGTGCTCGGCGCGATGATCACGCCGGCGCTGTTGATCTCGGCGAGCGGCACCTTGATCTTATCGACCTCGAGCCGCTTGAGCCGTGTCGTCGATCGCGTGCGGGTGTTGGCGCGCGACGCCGAGCAACTCGCGGCGCGCCCGCAGGCGCCCAGCGACGCGGCGCGCCGCACGTTGCTGGCGAGCCAACTGCGAGGACTGGCAGAGCGCGCGGTGATTCTGCGTTCGGCCCTGGCCGCGCTGTATACGGCCGTGGGCTTTCTGGTCGCGACGAGCATCGGCGTCGGCGTGACGACGCTGTTGCATTGGGCTGGGGGTTGGTTTGCCGTGGGCTTGGCGATGCTCGGCGCCTGCGCGTTGTTGTGGGCCAGCGTGCTGCTCGTGCGAGAAGGACGACTCGCTATCAACTCGACGTTGGAAGAGATGAACTACGCGCGCGGCGTCATCTCCGAGGGCTAGCGGCGGCGCAGCTTCACGAGCGCGCAGCGCCTACCGTCGGCCTCACTCCTCGCACTGGCTCGTCGACGTGACGCGGCACAAGATCGGGATTTCACCGCGGCAACCAGCGCTGTCCGCGCCGCCGCTGCCAGCGCTCGTATGGGCGTCGGCGCTGCCCGCCTCGCCCGCCGGCGCTTGGTCGCCCTCACTCGAGCTCTGCTCGCCAGCTCCGCCGCTTCGCCCGCCTTCGCCACCCTCTGCAGCGCCGCCTTGCCCGGCCCCAGCGCTCGGCTGCGGAGCGGAGCAGGCGGAGTCGAGCGCGCTCTGGACGAAGCTCAAGCTGCAGTCGGCCCAAAATTGCGGGTCGACGTCGCAGATCGCTCGGCATTCGTCCGGCGCGATACCATCGCTGTCCAGCGCGCTCTGCAGCGCCGACGCTGAAGCCGTCCTTTGCAGTGTGCGCACCTCGTGCACGGCGCCGCAATCGTCATTGCAAGCCTGCGCGTCGAGGGCGGCGACCACCGCGAAGAGTCCGAAGAACGTGCGCGTCGAACGTAAGGATTGGCGAAGCTGACTCATAGGTTCCGTGGGCGCGACTCTAGCAAAAGAGCGACGGCGTGGCTCACCCTCGACGATTGTAGCGGCGCGGCGCCTAGCCTCCTGCATCGCTGTCGCTCCTCGCGGACGTGAAACGCAGCAGCTGCACGAGCAGCGCCGCGAGTCGACCGCGCTCGTCCTCGGACAGGTTGTCGAGCAAGCAGTACAGCGTGCCGAACTCCTTCGCTCGCGGATCGTCCGCGAACGTGTCGGCGCTCTTCAGCACGGCCAGCACGTCCAAACGCAAGCGCGCCGCGTCCGGCAGCGGCAGATCCTTGCCCCGATGCTCGAGCGCGTCCTGAAGGGCCGACAGCTCATTGACCTGTTCGCCGAAGTCGTTGCTCCACATCGCCGCTTGGATGGCGCTCGAGAGCACCTCGCACAGGTAATCGTAGTCGACTGTCATCGCGCTCGTCTCCTTACTGCCGCGGGGCGGACTCGCTGTCGGGCCGCGCTCCCGCGAGCCCTCGGCCCTCGAGAGGCCCCCCAATCGAGCACGCTGCCCGCCCACTCGCAAACGGCAGCCGCGAGCGAGCCCGGCTCGCCCGGCCCGCTCATTCAGCGCTACGCTCGTGTGTTTCAGCTCCTGCGGCGACGGCGACGCACCCCAGCCGCGGCCAGCGCGGCCGCGGTGAGCAGCGCGCCCGACGGCCCGGCGGGGTCCGAGCCCACGCTGCAACCGCCACCGCTCGCCTCCGGCGCCGCCTCGGGCGAGCTCGTCCCGGCGCTATCGCTGGTCGGGGCGGCGCCTGCGCCGCTGCCCCCGGCGCTCGTCCCACTGCTGCCAGAGGCACCGCCCGCGGCTGCTCCGCCGCCACCACTGCCTCCGAAGGGCCGCGCGGCGACGCTCGCGTTGTAGTCTTCCAGAGCCGACGTGATCGCGCTGGCGTTGTCTTCCAGCACTTTGCCCGCGCCGCTCTCCGCGCTGCGCACGATGCGGCGATTGGGCGGCAAGCTCGCCAGATCCGCGGGCCATGACTGGGACTGCGCCTGCGCGCCGGTGCCACGAATGACATCGCCCTGCGGCAGCTCGATGCGCCAAGGTGCCTGGAACTGCGAGAGGCTCGGCTCACACTCGATGACGCGCGTGGCGGTGTGCACGTTGCTCACCTCCGCGAGCTCGGCGTTGAACGTGAACTCGGGGTCGAGCGTCATCTCTTCAGCCGAGAGCGTGCTGTACAGGCGCGTCAGCATGGGGTGGGCGTCGACCAGCTCTTGCACGCGCTGCACCGGCACAATCACGCTCTCTTCCAAGGCGGCGACGTACTTCGCGGGCGAGAGCTGAATTTGAGCGAGATAGCAGCTCGGGCACAGCTTGAAGTCCTCGAACGAGACACCGGCAGGCAGCGTGACGACCGCGCGCGTTGCGTCCCAGAAGCCGTCCCAGCTGCCGTAAAAGCTCTGCGCCTGTTGGAATAGCTCCTGGAAGCTGGAGTAGGAGCGCGTTTTGAACGAGGTCCAGAGCTGCGCGTCGGAAGCGGTCCAAATCCGCTCGGCGAGCGTGCTGCTCTGGCCCGCGAACTCGGTGACGAAGCCCTGCCCGCCGGCGTCGTTCGCGGCCTCCGTCACGACGGCGTTGTAGGTCGCGCCCGGCCTGAACCAGTTGATGCGCGCCTCGTTGAGCTCGAGGGAAAGATAGTTTTGCGGCACCGCGCGCGATTCACCGAGCACCCAAGTCATCACGCCCATGTCGTCGTTCGCGGCGACGGCGGTGAGCTTGATCGGGATGCTGGGCTTGGTGCCGGTATAGGTGAGCACGATGGGGCGAATCGAACCGCTATCCGAGCCCTTGGTGAGCCGCAGGGCGAGCAGATAGAGTCCATCTTTCAAGTACGGCCCGAGCAGGTTCGCCGAACCGCTCGGCACGTCGTAGCCGTTATCGGTCAACCATTTCGTGGCGACGTCCGAAGGCTCCGCCAGGCTTTGATCCAACGAGATCACCGTCCACTCGAAGGCGCCGACCACACCGGACGCTTCGACCGTCACGCCGCCGTTGCCCGCGCTCGACGAGCTGTCCACGACAGGAACTCCGCCCGCCGAGGCGGCGCCCCCGGCCCCGCCGCGAAAATCGTCTTGGCGACAGGTGCCCTCGATGCGCGTGGTGAGCGTGTATTGGGGGTTCGTCGCGCTCTGCAGCCGCTGAAAAGCCAGGTTCGACGCCACGCCGATGTCGGAGTCCTGCTTCGGAACCGATGAAATCGGCAGCAACCAGGAGAAATTCTCGGACGGACCTTGATACTGAATCTGGATCACCGCGGTGACGGTGCCATCCCCGTTGTCGGCGAAGATGATACCCTCCGCCGCTTGATTGACGGGCTGCGCGCTGTTGCAGAAGAACCCTCCGCACGCGCGCGCCGGGCGTACGCTGGTGCCCGCGGCGAGCGTAGCTAAACCCAGCAAGGTCATTCGCAGTAATGATCGCATTGGTAATCCTCGGTTCTTCCCGGCCATGACACCGCTGCCCTGGGTGGCCCTTCGAGTGGCACGGAACGGCACAATATTCACGGCAAATCGAGCCAGCTGCCGACTTGAGCAAGCGCGATGCCACTGCGAGCTGTAGCGGCCGCTCGCGACGCGTAGAGCCGGCGCGCGGCTCAGCGAGGCCGCTGGTACGGAATCTGCTCGGGCGCAGCCGTGAGGCGATTTCTTCTGGGCGCGGGCCTGGCCATTTCAGCCTGCGGCGGTCCCGACGCTGGAACGACTCCGTCCGTTTCCGAGGGCGGCAGCGGCGGGGCCGGCAGCGGCAGCGTCGAACTCGGCGTGCCCGACGGCCCGGACGGCCTCGACTTCAAGCCGCTCAGCGAGGGCGCGGAGCTGCGGCTGCAGACCTTCGGACAGGGCGGCACACACCTGCTGCTCGGCGTGCGTTGCATCGGCTTCGGCTCACGGGCCTTCGTGGCCACCACGCTTCGGAACCTGAGCACGGGTGTGGAGATCGTCGCGCCCGCGCCCGCCCGCCCTCAACTCCTCTTTTGCGAAGACGACGTCTGTGACCTCGTTCCGCTGACCGTGATGACCGCCGGCCTCACCGGCGCGGACGAGAATCGTGACGGTCTGCCCATTCGTGTGATTGCTGACGTTCGTAACAGTGCCGGCGTTCAAGGCCACGACGAGAAAGGCGCCGTGCTCAGCACGGCGGACTTGTGATGAAGGAGCTATCGATGTCGCATCCCGCTCACGCTCAGCGCGGCGGCCGCAGCGCGGTCGGCGTCTCCCTCTGCGCCGCGCGCGCCGCGGCGCTCGCGTTGCTCGCTTCGCTGCTGCTCGGCTGCGGCGAGGACCCGGTGAATCCGCCGTCCCCTGCGGCCACCTTCTCACGCGTCGTGAAGAGCGACGCCGCGGCGCTGCTCAGCGTGCACGGCACGAGCAGCAACGACGTCTGGCTCGCCGGGGCCGACGACGGCGAGGGCCCGCTGGTGCTGCACTTCGACGGCAAGCGCTGGGAGCGCAAAACGACGGGCGTCCGCGGCGAGCTGTGGTGGGTGCACGCGGTGAACGGCGGTCCGGTGTTCTTCGGTGGCTCGAGCGGCACCTTGCTGCGCTATCAGGGCGGGAGCTTCGAGCGGCTGCGCAGCCCTGGGCTCGGCAAAGATGTCGTCTACGGCGTCTGGTCTGCGGGCCCCGACGACGTGTACGTGGTGGGCGCGAGCGCTGGTCGCAACGGCTTCGTCTGGCACTACGACGGCGCCGAGTTCCGAGCGCTGCCGTTGCCCGACGAGCTGCCCGCCGATGCGGACCGCGACCAGCCGGGGCTCTTCAAAGTATGGGGGACGTCAGCCGAGGACGTCTGGGTCGCGGGCGCCGGCGGCTGCCTGCTGCACGGTAACGCCAATGCTGGCTTCGAGGTCGTGGAGGCCGGCGGCGATGCGATCCTCTTTACCGTCCATGCGCGCGGTGATCACGTCGTCGCCGTAGGCGGCACCTCGACGGGGCTCCTGCTCGAAGAGCGCGGCGGCGATCTCATGGATCGCAGCCCGACGTCGACGCCGCTGCTGCAAGGCGTCTGGATCGATGGCCGCGATCAGGTGTGGGCCGTGGGGCTCGCGGGGACGATCTTGCGCTCAGCAGGCGGCGCTTTCGAGCCGCAAGATCCCGGCGTGGACTTCGCCGCGAGCGATTCCTTGCACGCGGTGTGGGTCGATCCCGAGGGCGGCGTTTGGACCGTCGGCGGCAACGTGTTGAGTCCCAAGCTCGATCACGGGCTCGCGCTGCACGCCGGCGCCACCGTGCCCACGTTCGAAGTCCCGGCGCCCGCTACGCCCGTCGCGGTGTGCCCCGCGGCGCAGATCGATCCGGCGCCGGACGGCTCGATCGCCCGCCGCTGGAACGAGCAGATCCTGGGCGCGATTCGCCGCGACACGCCGCGGCCCGGAGTCCATTCGCGCAACCTGTTCCACCTCTCGATCGCGATGTGGGACGCCTACGCCGCGTACGACGAGGCGCTCGAGCCGTACCTGCTGAGCGAGCACGCCAGCGCCGAGGACGTCGACGCGGCGCGGAGCGAGGCCATATCCTATGCTGCTTACCGCGTGCTGAGTCACCGTTACGCGCACGCGGTGGGCGGCGGCGTCTCCCAAGCGTGCTTCGACGCTTTCATGGAAAAGCTCGGCTATGACCCGAGCGACACCGGCAGTGACGACGACGACGCTCGCGCGCTCGGCGACCGCGCGGGCGAGCTCGTGCTCGAGACGTTCGCCGAGGACGGCGCCGACGAAGCCGCCGATTATGCAGATCCGCAGGGCTTTCTCCCGGACACACCCAAGTTGATCGTGGATCGCCCGGGGTCCCACGCCGTCGACCCGGTGCTCTGGCAACCGCTGGTGCTCGCCAAAGCCGAGACGCAAAACGGCATCCCGCTGGACGCCGGCGGGCAAGCCTATGTCGGCGCCCAGTGGGGCGACGTCATCCCCTTCGCGCTGGAGCGCGCCGCCGCCGATCAGCCTTACCTCGACATCGGCACGCCACCGCTCGTGCTCGACGACGCACTCGTCGCGCAAGCGGTCGAATCCATCCGCCGCTCGGCGCAGCTCGACCCGACGGATGACACGCTGATCGACGTGTCGCCGGGCGCGCTCGGCAACAACCCGCTGGGCACGAACGATGGCGTCGGACACGCCGAAAACCCGCTCACCTCAGCGCCTTACGCGCCGCATGTCATCAAGCGCGGCGACTACGGCCGCGTGCTCGCCGAGTTCTGGGCAGACGGCCCGAACTCGGAGACGCCGCCCGGCCACTGGAACGTGATCGCCAACAGCGTCGCTGACGATCCGGCGTTCGAGCGGCGTTTATTCGGCGCCGGAGAGCCGCTAGCGCCGCTGGATTGGGACGTGCGCGTGTACCTGACGCTGAACGGCGCGCTGCACGACGCCGCGATCGCCGCCTGGGAGCTGAAGCGCCGCTATCTGACCGCGCGCCCGATCACCTTGGTCCGCTACATGGCCGAGCATGGCCAGCGCACGGATCCCGACGCGCCCTCGTACGATCCGGCCGGTCTGCCGTTGATCGACGGGCTCATCGAGCTCATCACCGAGGAGAGCTCGGCAGCGGGCCAACGTCACGCGCACTTGGCGCGCTACGTGGGAGAGATCGCGGTGCGCTCGTGGCGCGGCGAACCCGGCGACCGTGTGAGCGACGTCGGCGGAGTGGCGTACATTCGCGCGCTGGAGTGGATGCCCTATCAACGCCGCACCTTCGTGACGCCCGCGTTCCCAGGGTACATCTCCGGACACAGCACCTTCAGCCGCGCCGCGGCGAGCGTGCTCGCGGAGCTCAGCGGCTCTGAGTTCTTCCCTGGCGGACTGCGCGTGCGCCGCTTCGAACCGGGCTATCTCGTGTTCGAGCACGGCCCGTCGACGAGCGTGGAGCTGCAGTGGGCGACGTACTACGACGCCGCGGATCAAGCCGGCCAATCGCGCATCTGGGGCGGCATTCACATCACGCAAGACGACCTGGACGGCCGCCGCATCGGCGCGCGCGTCGGCGAACGAGCGATCGAACGCGCGCGCGCCTTCATCGCGCCCTAGTGAGGCTTCAACTCCAAGGGCTTGGTCGGCGCGAGCTGCAGCGCGCCTTCCGGCGAACCACCGCGACGGATCGCCAGCAGCTCGACGCGGCCCGCCTTCAGCGCTCGCGCGAGCGACTGGATCGCGTCTTCGAGCACGCCGCGGCCGCAGCTGTAAAAATCGACGGCGGCGTAGCCCGTCTCCGGCCAGGTATGCACCGAGAGGTGCGACTCCTCGATCACGAGCACGCCGGTGACGCCGTGCGGGCTGAACGGATGCCAAACCTCCGCCACCACGTTGGCGCCGACGCTCTCGGCCGCTCGCCGCAGCGCGCGCGCCAAGAAATCGCGATCGTCGAGCAGGGCGCGTTCGCAAGCGAAGAGCTCGGCGAGTACGTGGCGGCCCTGGCTGCTCTTCACGGTGCTCATCGCTAGCACGAAGCGCCGGGCAGGTCAGGAGCGGCGCGCCGGCGCTTCGCTCACGAGCTCCGTGAGCTTGCGCTCGAGGCTCTTGGCGCTCGGTTTGCCGCGGAAGACCTGCAACGCGGCGTGCTCGCTGTCGAGCACGGCCTCGCTCACGCGCAGCTTCGAGCTCACCAGGAACACCACCTTGTGCGGCAACCCGCGCTCGACCAGCTCCACGCGGCGCCACACCGCTTCGCGGCTCCAATAGCCGAGCAGCTCCACATAGACGGGCTCCGGATCCGACGCGCGGCGGAAGACCAGATCTGGCACGCACAGCCCCGCGCCCGGCAAATCCAAGATCTCTTCGGCGGGCGCGCAGCTCCAGGCGCTGCCCAGTCCTCGAAACGCCTCGAGCAGCTCCCGCACGTCGTCGCGCAGCTCGAGCGGCCGCGCCGACGTCTCTCGCGGTCGCACGTGACGGTACTCGAAGCGCAGCTTGCTGCGGGCTTTGCCCCATAACAAATCTGCGACCAGCTCGAGCACGTCGCAGTCTTCCAGCGCTGGCAGCGTGAGCGCAAGCTCGATGCCGTACTTGGTGACCGCCTCGAACAGGCTAAAAGGGCCGTCGATTTGCACGCGGTAGCCGCCGCCGGGCAGCGGCGTGAGCTCGAACAGCAGCCGCCGGAACTTGAGCTTGTGAAACAGCGCGCGATAAGCGTCCGGGCTCTTGCAGTGCACCGTCGCCACGACGCGCACCGCGCGCAGCAGCAGCGCTTGCACCTGAGCGCGCTCGTATTCAGCGACCAGCTCGGGCGCGGCCAGCGTGGGCGGCTTCTGTAAGCGGTGCGCGCCGCGGAGATCGGCGTAGAGGCCCGCTTCGATCAGCTCCGCGCTGGCCCCGAGCGCGCTGGCGCTCGCGGCCAGCACCGCGTCGCGCGAGAACGGCGCCTCCAGCGTCGCGGCGCGACGCGCGGCGCTCGCGCGCAAGAACACCTCGCTGCGCAGCGCGGCCGGATCCAGGCTCGCCTCTTGCTCGAACTCGCAAGCGTCTTCGATCAGCTTGCGCAGCCCGTCGGCCAGCCGCCGCTCGCTGGGGGCGAGCTCGATCATGTCGAGCTGCTGCTCGAGCTCGTCTCGGCTGCGCCCGACGGCGCCGCTCACGGCCTGCAACAGCTCCTCCGCGATTTCGAGCGCGCGGCTGCGCTGCTTGGGCGAGAGCTCGCGCAGGATCAAGCGGTCACCGTCGCGGCGCACCCGCACGTGCTCGACGCTCAGCATTTCGGCGCGCCCTGCCCCGTTCCCGTTTGATACGCCGCGTGCTCGCGGCGGCGTTCGCTCGTGGAGGCCTCGGCGGTGCCGCCAGCGACGAGCTCGTACAAGACGGCGCGCTTGTCCGCCTGGCGGCGCAAAATACGACCGAGCCGCTGCACGTGCTCGCGCACCGAGCCGCTGCCGCTGATCACGATCGCGACGCTCGCCTCCGGCACGTCAACGCCTTCGTTCAGCACCTTCGAGGTGACCACCGCGCCGTAGTCCCCGCGCGCGAAGCGCTCCAGGATCTCGCTGCGCTCCTTGACCTTGGTCTGGTGCGTGATGACCGGAATCAAAAACGTGCGGGAGACGAGGTAGGCGGTGGCGTTGTCTTGCGTGAAGATCAGCGTGCGCTCCGCGCGGTGCTGCTCGAGCAGGCGCTGCACGTAGCGCAGCTTGCCCGACGCGCCGAAGGCTAGCTCGCGTTGCCGGCGATAGGCCTCGAAGGCGCGCCGCCCGGCGACCGAGCGCGCAGCGCGGCGGATGAAGTCTTGCCAGCCCGCCGGGCTGCCCATGCGAATGCCCTGAGAGCGCAAGAACTCCAGGTAAATCTTGCGTTCCGCCGCGTACTCGAGCTGCTCCTCGCGAGACAGCGCCACGTCCACGCGCACCGTCTCGTAGTCGGCCAGGTACTCGCCGGAGAGCTCGACGATGTCCTTGCGGTACAGCACCGGCCCGATCAGACGCGACAGCTCCGCGTCACGCCCGTCGGGGCGCTCCGGGGTCGCGGTGAGCCCCAAGCGAAAGGGCGCGAGACAGAGCTCGGCCGCTAATTTGTAGGTCTCACCGGGCAGGTGATGGCATTCGTCGAACACGACGAGTCCGAAGCGATTGCCGATGTGCTGCATGTGCAGGTACGCCGAGTCGTAGGTCGTGACGGTGAGCGGCTTGAGCTCATGGCTGCCACCGCCGATGATGCCGACCTCGGTAGCGAAGCTCGCGCGGAGCAGGTCGTACCATTGCCGCACGAGGTCGAGCGTGGGCGCCACGATCAGGCTGCTGCGCCGCCGATCGTCGATGGCGAGCAGCGCGACGTGGCTCTTGCCGGCGCCCGTGGGCAACACGACGACGCCGCGCCCGCCCCCTTCGCGGAACGCGCTGAGCGCCTCGCTTTGAAACGGCCGCGGCTGGCGGTGCACCACCAGCCGCTCCTCCAGCTCTGGGTAAGCCCGCGCTCGATCCTCGTACGCAAGGTCATTGCGCCGCAGCCAGCGCACGAGCTCGGCGTACGCCACGGCGGGAGCGCGGTGGCAGCGCGTGCGCGCGTCCCAGCGACAAGCCGCCGGCAGCTCGCCGGCAGCCGGAGCGCCCCGAAGCTCGAGGGTTCCCGCGGCGAACGCCAGAGTCAGCATGCGCGCCTGGCGTAGCAAGGTGTCGCGCGGATGAGAACACCCTGGCGCGACTCAACCGGCAATTGAGCTCGCTTTTGTCGCAGCGAGCGCCCAGAATGCCAGCCTTTCAACGAGGTTTCCGTGGTCGACATCGACATTCGCTACTCCGGCGATCTGCACTGCAGCGCCGTTCATCGGCCCTCTCGCACCCAGCTCGAGACCGACGCCCCGGTCGACAACCAGGGCCGCGGCGAGAGCTTCTCGCCCACCGATCTGGTCGCCACCGCGCTCGGCACCTGCATGGCGACGACCATGGGCATCGTCAGCCGGCGCAAGTCGTACGCTATCGAAGGCCTGCGCGTACACGTGAAGAAGGTCATGACCACCTCACCCCCTCGCCGCATCGCCCGGCTGGAGGTGGAGCTCGCCCTGCCCGCGGCCCTCGGCGTAGCTCTCGACGCCGCCGCGCGCGCTGACCTCGAACACACGGCGCACACCTGCCCCGTCCGGCTGAGCCTCCTCGATGCCATCGAGGTGCCCGTCGAATTCGACTGGGAGGCGAGCTAAGCGCTAGAAAGCAAGCGGCGCTTCGGTCACGGCGAGCTCCGCGACACAACGCGCACGCTCAGCGGCGGGCATGAAGCAGCGCACGCCGACCACATCGGAGGCGCCGAGCCGGCCCGCCGCGACGCGCAGCGCGCTGCGCATCTCCGGCTCGGCGCATGCTTCGCACTTCGCTTCGAGCGCACCCACGATGACGAGCTCGGGGCTGGTCTGCGTCAGCTCGCGTACGGCGCTCTCAGGGCGAGCCGGGCGCGAGAGGTGCGCCGGGCCGGGCTCGTAGCTGAGCAGCAGCGAAGCACCCGCCGGATCTGCCGGCACGGCGGCTCGCGCTTCGACCTTCAGCGCCTCAGTGCGAGCGAGCGTCGCGTGACACTCGACCCGCTCGTCGCCGCGACACTTCAGCGCGGCGAGCACGTCGCCCCCGCGCGCGGCCGCGGCTTCTCGCAGCCAGAGCTCCAGGCGCGCCGGCGAGCAATCCACGTCCACCAGGGCACGATCCGCGAAAGCGCCCGGCCCCGGCCGCTCACAATGCGCGCTCAACGCGCCGAGCACGCGCGCCCGAGCCGGCACGGCCGGCGCTTCGACGACGAGCCTTCGCGGGATCGGCTGCCAAGCAGAGCCCTGGAATTTTAGGCCAGCAGCGGAGCGCGCACAACCACCGAGCACCAGCAACGCTGCGAAGACAGTGCCGACGCGGAGCATCGCGAGCAGTCTACACCCCTTCCCAACAAACAAAAAAACGGCGCAGCGTTGGGTCACTGCGCCGTTACCGATGACGGAGCGCTCAACTCGCGAGAGGGGGTCCCGGGAGCCGCTCTCGCGAGGCTCGCGCTCTCTTGGGCGAGTTACTGGCTGCCGCCAGCGCCGCCGCCACCTTCGCCACCGGCGTCACCGCCACCGGCGTCGCCGCCGCCGGCGTCGCCGCCGCCGCTGCCGGCATCGCCGCCGCTGCCGGCGTTACCGCCGAGGCCGGCGCTGCCAGCGTCGCCAGCTGCACCGCCGCCGCCGCCTTCGCCGCCGGCTACACCGCCGCCGCCGCCGTTGCCGGCGTCGCCGGCACCGCCGCCGAGGCCAGCGCTGCCAGCGTCGCCGCCCTGGCCGCCGCCGCCGCTTTCGCCTGCGCTGCCGCCCTTGCTGCTGCCGCCGGTGTTGCTGCCGCCGGTGCTGCTGCCGCCGGTGCTGCTGCCGCCGGTGGCCGTGCTCGTGCCGCCAGTGCCGCCCTTGCCGCCCGTGGAGGGGGCGTTGTCGTCGTCGTCACCGCAGCCTACGACCGCGAAGCTTGCTCCCAAAGCAGCTATCGCGAGCAGGCGAGTTAGCTTGATCATGATTTCAATCCTCCGAAATAACCTAGGTTATGCATGGGCCCCTAAAGGCCTGGGGCGCGATAAAGCAGCTTGCGTGCCATCATCACGCTCCAAGCCTCAAGTCCAAGCTAAGGCCACGTAATGAGTTACTATTTCAGACTTGGTTCGGCGGCGCTGGACTGAGCGCCCGAACAGCCTGACCACGACTTTCGTGTCATAGTGTGGGGGCTTCTACGCCGGCTCCCGACAGATTGCAACGAGTTGGCGTAGAGGGACCTCGTGCCAGTCCGGGACAGGTCGGGCACGCCGAGCTCCCACTCGTGTCGAATCGAGACACGGCCAGCGCGAAAACTACCGTAATTTCGCTGTTTATGCGCTGGCATACCGCTCGCACTGGAGCGCCGACATCATGGCCAAGCGCCGCGCCGCAGACGCTCCCCTCGGACTCACCTCGAACGGTCTCCTCATCGTTAACGCCCTTAGCTTCCTTGCTCCCGCTCAGGCCGAGCGGTTGCGGCGCGTCCTTCCGCCCGAGCTCGGCAGAGACTGGTTCGTCGGGACAGTGATCCCGGACAATGAGATCGAGCCGCTGCTGGAGCGCCTCGACGACGCCGCGGCAGAGGCTGCGGCGCGGCTGGCTGGCCGTCGCGCGCAGGCGCGAGCGCGCGCCAAGAAGCGCAAGCCCAAAGCACGTTGAGCAGCGAGCGCTGCGCGAGGCGCGCGTCACTACTTATCGCCGGGCCATAAATTTCCGGCATTCCCTCCGACAATTGAATCAGCCCGAATGTTGCTGGTTGTTGCGCGTTCAAGGGCCGACATAGGATGCCGAAACCGAAGATGGTGCAGAAGCAAACAGGGGAATCCGCGAAGTCGAACCTGAGCTCCGCGGCCGAGCGCTTCCTCGCGCACGCGCTGGCGCACGCGCTGGACAGCGACTTTCGCTCGCCGGATGACTTTCTCGAGACGTTTCCGCCGGACGAGCTGATGCGAGCGCTCGAATCCGACCTCGAGCTGCGCACCGAAATTCTGGTCAACACCGTCGGCCTGCCCGAGCGCATCGCCCGAAAGAAGACCGCGGACTCCGCGGCGGAGGATCTCATCCTGGCGCTCGACGAAGGCGTGACCAGCGCCACCGGCATCTTGGAGCTGATCTCGCCGGATGAGTGCGTGAAGCTGCTCGATCAACAGCGGTTGTTCAGCTTCGCGCTGGATCCGGACACCCTCACCAATGGGAGTGAAGCGGCCACATCGCGCCTCATGTTCGCGCTCGAGACCGCCCTGGCCGAGGATCTCATCACGCTCGCCGATATCGTCGAGGGGGTCAGCTTCGAGACCATCGCCAACTCGCTGGGCGAGGCAGAGCTGCGTCAGATCGTGGAGAACGCGCTGCGTCTTGGCAAAAACGGCGAGGCGCTCACGCTCGAGCAGCTGCTCGCCGTCGTGCCCCTCCCCGAGCTCGTCAAGAACCTCCCGGCGGACGTCATCTGGCAACGCGTGCTGTTCGCCAAGGTGGCCGAGCCGGCCGGCTTCAGCCAGAGGAGCGGCGGGGCGGTGCGTCCCAGGCCCGCGCCACCAAAGGCGAGCGCAGAACCCAAATCAGTGCGCCCGAAAGAGCCGCCCCCGAAGCCCGTGCGCCCAGCGCCGGCGCCGCCCGCGCCAACGAATGGCCGCCCCAGCATCGACTCACTGCCGGACGTCGACGACGACGTCGCGGAGGAAACGGCGCGCCGGCGCGTCGTGGAGCGCTTGACGGCCATTCACCGTCTGCCTCCGCGGCACGCCGAGCTGTCGACCCAGATCCTCTTCGAGATCGACTCGATGTACGCGGACCTGCTGCCGGCCACCACCGACGAGGCACGCGAAGAAGCCATTCGCGATTCGTTCCCGAACCAGCAGCACATGGCCATCGCGTTGCTGGCGTTGATCGAGCTGCTCGAGCCCGGCTTCGACGTCAAAGATCCGGAGATCGCCCGAGCCGACGTCGACTCCCTCATCAACGTGTTCTTGATAGAGGAGCGCGATCAACGGGAGCGCGCCAGCGCCTCGCAGCGGCCCATGCCGGCCCCGGTCGCGGCCGGCCTGGTGCCGCCCCCGCCGCCGCCCCAGAAGCGCAGCGCGCCGCCGCCGCTCCCGCGCGGCGCGAATCCCATGCCGCCGCCCCTTCCCGGCCTGGACAAGAGCCGCTGAGCCGCGGTTGACCGCTCGGCCAGCGCATTAGCTCACAAAAGGACGCTCTCTCCTCTTGCAGAGTCCCCGTCGGCTGCGGTAGACCCCGTCGCCCTAGTTCTCGGAGAGAACTTCAGCTCACGAACGAAAAAAGAGCCCCTCGCGAAGGTGGCGGAATTGGCAGACGCGCTGGATTCAGGTTCCAGTGGGGTTACTCCTGTGAGGGTTCAAGTCCCTCCCTTCGCACCAGCATCAAGACGCGCTCCGACTACACTCGGGTCGGATGTCGAAGATCGCGTTCCTCGGGCTCGGAAAGATGGGCAGCGGCATGGCCTTGCGCCTGCTCGCGGCGGGGCACGAGCTCCGCGTCTTCAACCGCACAGCGGCGAAGGCCGCGGCGCTGGCGAGCCACGGCGCGGTGCCCTGCGCCACACCCGCGCAGGCCTGCGCTGGCGCGCTCGCGGTCGTGGCCATGAGCGCCGATGACGAGTCGTCTCACGCTTTGTGGTGCGGCCCGCAGGGGGTGTTCGCGGGGCTCGCGGGCATTCGCCCCGGCGCGTTCGCGATAGAGTGCTCCACGCTGTCGCACGACTGGGTGCTCGACCTCTCGCGCCGCGCCGCCGAGCACGGCCTACGCTACATCGACGCGCCCGTTACGGGGCTGCCCGACGCCGCCGCGCGCGGCGCGCTGACGTTGCTGGTCGGCGCGGACTCGGGAGATCTGGCTAGCGCGCAGGACGTGCTGCGGCCGCTGAGTGAACGCATCCTGCACTTCGGTCCCGTGGGCGCTGGCACGGCCTACAAGCTCATGATCAACCTCGTGGGCGCGGTGCAAATCGCCTCCGCTGCCGAAGGCATGGCCGTGGCCGAACGCGCGGGGCTCTCCTTGCCCGCCGTCGCCGACGCCATCGCGCTCGGGCAAGCCGCGAGCCCGCAGGTGCTGAGAAACACCCGGCGCATGGTGCTCGGCGAGCACGAGCGAGATATCGTATTTACGCCTGCGCTGCGCCTCAAGGACATCGAGTATGCGCTCGCGCTCGCGCGCAAGCTCGGAGTCGCGACCCCGTTCGGAGACGTCGCCGCGCGCTTGTTTCGCGAGCTTTGCGCCGCCGGCCACGCGCACGTCAATGAGAGCAAGATCCTGGACGTCGCGCGGCAGCAGCCCGTCGCGTGACGCCGGGCTGCTCCTTCAATCCGTGCAGGAGCTGAACTGGCCGACGCCAGCGACGACCTGGGCGGGCTTCAACGCGATGTTGCCGTCTTGGATGACGTGATTGTAGATGTCCGTCACGCGGAAGGTGTACGGGCCAGGGCCGAGCTGCGCCGTGGTCTCCCACATGTTGTACATGGACCGCTTCAGCTCGATGAACGCGCCCGTCGGATCTTGAACTTCCATCTTCGTCACGCGATGGCGGTGGTTCATGGGGCTCACGGCGAGGTACCCCTCTTTCGAGGCCTTGTCGAAGTAGTACGACACGCCGCCGTTCGGGGTGCAGGGCACGAACTTCCACGAGATCGCGGGGTTGTTGTTCGCTTGCAGCGCATCGTACGCGGGCTTGATCAAGTCGATGTGATGACTGCCGGTATAACACCACTGTTTGTTGCTGGCCTCCGGGCACTCGTCCGCGATGAGCACGTTCAGCTTCTTACCGTTCTGTTGATTCGTAATCTCGACGCAAGCACCACAAACGGCGGCCGCCTTGTAGTCCGCGGTGTTCATCGCACCGTAATACTGAGGCAGCGAGCTCGTCGGGTAGTGGCAAGCCACCATCTCCGTCGCCAACGTGTACCAGGTGATGTGTCCGGAGAAGGTGTTATTGTCACTCGTGCACATCCCGCCGCTCGTGCACATGCCGGACTGACACGGGATGCCTGGCATACACTCGTTGCCGCAGGTCCCGCAGTTCTTCACGTCGGACTGCACATCGACACACGCGCCGTTACAGAAGGCCTGCCCCGTGGGGCACTGACACATGCCGTCCGCGCAAGGGCGACCCGCAGGACATGCGTTGCCGCACGTGCCGCAGTTGGCCGCGTCCGTCTTCGTGTCCACGCAAGTGCCGGAACAGGACGACATCGGAGGAGCGCAGCCGGACGCGCCGGCGCCACCGCTGTCACTACCCCCCGCGCTCGTGCCTGCGCTGCCACCACCCGCGGTAGCCACGCCGCCCGTCACGGGAGCGCCGCCGCCGCCCCCGCTGCCACCGGAGAGCGTGGGGACACCGCCGGTAGCCGGGCTTCCACTCTGTCCCGCGGCGTTGAATCCGCCGCTCGCCGTGCTGCCGCCCAAGCCCGGAGCTGCCGCGGCACCGCCGCTCG
Organism: uncultured Sorangium sp.; assembly: GCA_966250485.1. Lineage (GTDB taxonomy): Bacteria > Myxococcota_A > Polyangia > Polyangiales > Polyangiaceae > PMG-095. Next base: position 70,628 of record CBINHN010000008.1, read on the forward strand.
CCGGAGCAGCGCCGCCCGTGCCGACCGTACCTCCCGAACCTGCGTCTCCAGTGCTCGAAGAGCACCCATTCGCCGCCGCCAACACGACCGCACCGGCCAACGAGGGGCCAACCCAAAGCCAAGCCGAATTTCTCATGCGTCGAGTCCCTTTTTGCGCTCCGCGCCGGGTGACACCGGTTCCACCATGCGAGGTCACGGGTTAGCACAGTAACGGCACTCGACACACGACTCGCGCACGCAAGGAAATATTCGGTATCAGTGCAGCGAGCGCTTCGTTAAGCGATTGTCGAAGGGCTCACAACTCCAGCTTCACGCGACCGGCGGCCCGTCGCGCGCCAGCGGCGAGCGCGTCCCGGTCAGCTGCCAGGGCCAGCGCCGCTCACAGCGCGATCGGCCACGTCAGGTGACGCTCGAACATCATCTTGCGGTGCGCGACGAGCTCCGGGGGAACGAGGTCGGCGAGCGCCTCGCGGGCGCAGCCGAAGGTCTGGCGCAGCAACGGGATCATGGCGGGACAATCCTCCAAGGTGATCTCCGAGCGCGGCGTCAGGAAGCAGCGCGTCCCTGTCTCCGCGGGGTAGCACTGCTCGCCGCGCTCGGGCGCCTGCCAGAACCGCACGTTTTGCGCTAAGACGAGCCCATGTCAGCAGCCGACACTCGGCACGAGCAGTACCAAGCAGTGAGCTCGCGCTTGCGAGCGCTGCTCGAGAACGAAGACGATTGGATCGCCGCTCTAGCAACCATCGCTTGCGAGCTGCATCATAGCTTCGAGCACTTCGATTGGACCGGCTTTTACCGCGTCGTCGCGCCCGAGCTGCTCGTGATCGGGCCGTATCAGGGGAGTCACGGCTGTCTGCGTATCCCCTTCTCACGCGGAGTCTGCGGCGCCGCGGCGCGGACCCGCACCACGCAGCGCGTGGACGACGTCAGCGCGCGCGCGGATCACATCGCGTGCTCGAGCGCGACCCGCTCGGAGCTCGTGGTGCCGGTGTTGTCACCCGCCGGCGAAGTCCTGGCCGTTCTGGACGTCGACTCCAATCAGCGCGCGGCCTTCGACGAGCACGATCAGCGCGAGCTCGAGGCCATTTGTCGAGAGCTGGGCCGGCGATTTCCGCTCGGCGAGCGCGGCGCTACCCACGCAGCCGTCTCGGCGCCGCCGAGCTCCGCTGACGGCCTGCTCGCGCCGGACGAACCGCCCCCGTATCGCGTCAGCGAGGCCGCCGGGGACTCACCCTTCGTGATCACGTGCGATCACGCCGGACGCTTACTGCCGCGCGCGCTGGGAGACCTCGGGCTCCCGCCGGCCGAGCTCGAGCGTCACATCGCGTGGGACATCGGCGCGGCCGGCGTGGCCGAAAAGCTCGGTCGCGCGCTCGGCGCGTTCGTCATTTGCCAGACGTACTCGCGCCTCGCGATCGACTGCAATCGACCGCTCGACTCGCAGTCCTCGATCGCGAAGGTCAGTGAAGCGACGACCATCCCCGGCAACCAGAACGTCGACGCTCACGAAATCGAGCGCCGGGCGCAGGCGATCTTCCACCCCTATCATCGCCGCATCGAGCAGGAGCTCGAACGCCGTGCCAACGCGAAGCTCAGGACCGTGTACCTTGCCATTCACAGCTTCACGCCGTGCTACCTCGGCAAAGCTCGACCCTGGCAGCTCGGCGTTTTGTACGGCAAGGACGGCCGCTTCGCGCGCGCGTTCCTCGAGCTGGCGCGCCAAGAACCCGGGCTCGTCGTCGGCGACAACGAGCCGTACTTCGTGAGCGAGCTCAGCGACTACGGCGTCGTTCAGCACGCCGAACGCCGCGGACACCCCTACGTCGAAATCGAGATCAGACAAGATCTTATCGCCGACGAGCCCAGCCAATCACGCTGGGCCGAGCTGTTGGCGCGCCTCGTCGTTCGAACCGCGCAGGCGCGCCGCGATTGAGCGCGGCGAAGGCCGCGCCGCGCTCGCCCTGGCTCTCATAGCCGGAGCAACGCGCGAAAACCCCGCGCGGCGTAGTACGACTGCGCGCCGTTGTGATAAACGAACACGTGATCGTAGCGGCGATCGCCGAACAGCGCGCCACCCAGCGCGCGAATCGAGCCCGGCGTCTGCAGCCAGCTCGAGGTCTTCGTGTCCACCGCCTCGAGCGCTTGCAGCGCGCGATACTCGCGCTCGCCCAGGAGCTCGACGCCCATCTTCGCCGCCACATCGAGCACGTTGCTCGCAGGTCGCGCCTCCTTGCGCGCTTGCCAGGCCTCGCGATCGTAGCAGAGGCTGCGCCGCCCCGCGGGGCTCTCCGGCGCACAGTCCACGAACACCAGGTCGCTCGCTCCCGCGAGCAGCGCGACGTCCGGCTCGCCGCCGCTCTCCTCCATGGCGGCGAGCGCAGCGAGCGCGCGCGCGTCGAGACGCGCTTCCACCTCACGCCAGGCGAGCCCCGGGTGACGGTGAGGATGCGCCTCGAAGCGCTCTCGCAAGGTGACCAACAGCTCATGCCCGGCAGGAGCTTTTCCTGGGCGCTTCTTGCTTGTCGCCATCCCGCGCAGTGTGCCTTCGACGCGCACACGGGCCAAGCGCCGCGGCGGCCCGCCAAGCCCACCGTTGGTCACGGGCCCGCTGAGCCCTTCGCGTCCCCTCGTCCCTCAGGCTAGGCTCGCGCCATGGCAACGCAAAAGTATCGCGGGAGCTGTCACTGCAAACGCCTGCAATTCGAAGCAGAGCTCGACCTCTCGCAGGGCACGGGCAAATGCAACTGTAGCTATTGCTGGAAAGATCGGAATTGGTCGATCGCGATCAAGCCGGAGCAATTTCACTGGCTAGCGGGTGAAGCGGAGGCCGGGCGCTACGGCTTTCACCCGGACAGCAAGAACGCGCACGTCTTCTGCAAGAACTGCGGTGTGCGCATCGGCACCAACGGCTACGTCGAGGAGATCGGCGGCGCGTTCTGGTCCGTCGTCCTCTCGACCCTCGACGACCTCCCGCTCGAGCAGCTCATCGCCGCGCCGGTGCGCTACCTCAACGGCCGCGACAACGACTGGTTTCACGTCCCCGCCGAGACGCGCCACCTATGACCCGCGCTCACTGCGCAACGGCGCGCGTCTATATCACTCACCCTCATCATCACTCAATCTGATAAAGGCGGTTGCCCCCGCGCTGAGCGTCGCCGAGCGGCCGGCGTGCTCGCCTGCGGCTGCGCGCGCCGGGGCCCGCCAAGCGCTCGCTCCGCTCGCGCGGGGGCCCCACGGCTCCCGGGCAGCGCGCCAATTCACCTTTTACCTACCGCGCTGCGCTCGTGCGGGCGCCAAGTTCCCGGAGCGCGAAATAGAGTCAACGCTCGTGCAAACTGCGCCGGGCAGGCGCGGCTGCAGTGAGACACAGCTCCGAATGCGTTGGCCCGCTACCGCGCGCTGCCGCGTGGCGCGCCCTTTACGGCGTGGCCCCCACCCAAGTTCGGGCTCGTTTGTAGCGCGCGCCAAACGCCGCCCACAGCCGAGCGCGAGTCCGCGCGGCGCCACGTTGCGTGCGGCCGTCTCCGCCCCGAGGCGGCGCGGTTCGTCGGGGCTATGCTGACGACAGCGAGCGGGTTTTGGCGGCGATGCGGCAGAGACGTTCCGGCGCGACCAGCCTCGGAGAGCGCAGCCGGGACGCGCTCTGGCGCTTTGGGCTTCTCCGCCCTTGCAGTGAGCGCTGGCTCGCTTGACGCGCCGCCCGCTTGCGGCCTTGCATGGCGCTGGGTCGGCACCGGCTGCTGGACTCGAGCTCGTCATGCAATGGTTGAATTACCATCACCTGCTGTACTTCTGGATCGCCGCGAAGGAGCGCAGCGTCACCAAAGCAGCGAAGCGGCTCGGCTTGGCGCAGCCGACGGTGAGCGAGCAAATTCGTCAGCTGGAAGAGGCGCTCGGGGCGCGCCTGTTCGAGCGCACCGGGCGTGACCTGCGACTCAGCGACACGGGCCGCGTGGTGGTGGAATACGCGGACGAGATTTTCTCGCTCGGACAGCAGATGCTCGACGTCGTCAGCGGCGCGCGCGCGCCGGAGGGGCTCCGGCTCGTCGTGGGGCTGGTCGACGTGCTGCCGAAGCTCGTCGTCTATCGGCTGCTCGAGCCGGCGCTGCGCCTCGGCGGAGAGCTCGTGTGCCGTGAAGATCGGCTCGACCGGCTCGTGGCCGAGCTCAGCGTGCACTCGCTGGACGTGGTGCTCGCCGACTCTCCGCTACCGGCGGGGACGGGCATGCGCGGCTTCAATCACCTCCTCGGTCAGAGCGGCGTCACGTTCTTCGCGGCGCCCGAGCTGGCTCGGCGCTTGAGCGCTGATTTTCCTCAGTCGCTCGAGGGCGCGCCATTTTTATTCCCGGGCGCGGAGACCTCCATCCGCCGCTCGCTCGATGCTTGGCTGGCCGAGCATGAGCTCACGCCGAAGAGCGTCGGACAATTCGATGATCCAGCGCTGGCGAACACCTTCGGAGGCGCGGGAAAAGGCGTGTTCATCGCGCCCAGCCTGATCGCCACACAGCTGGAGAAGCAGCACGGCGTGAGGGCCTTCGCCGACACGGACGAGGTGAGCCAGCGCTTTTACGTGCTGAGCCGCGAGCGGCGTATCAAGCACCCCGGCGTCGCCGCGATTTCGCAGAACGCGCGCAAGCTGCTCGATACATAGATTTTCTCGATGACTGAGGCTCTGATTCTCTAGTCGCCGATCGCTCGCGGCGACCTCATACTGACGCGGCTGGCGAGAGGTCGCGCGCACGCGTGCCGCGATCTGCGCTGGCCCAAGACTCGAGAGGAGAGGACCATGAAGTTGTGGAGGAATGTGCTCGTTCATGCGGACGCGCGCGACGCGGCCGCGCAGGCCGTGGACAAATCATTGCAAATCGCGGAGGCGTTCGGCGGACGTGTCACCCTGTTCGACGCCATCGAGTCGGCGGCGGGAAACCTGCTGTTCGAGTACCCCACCCTGCGCAGCGATCACTTGCTGGATTTCGCGGCGGCGCTGCGCGCCGAGCAACTCTCGGACAACGTCGCCGTGCTGGAGTCGCAGGTGCCGATCGACGTGCTGGTCCACAAAGGGACGCCCGGGCGCGCGCTGATCGGCTGTGCGCTCAGCACTGACAGCGATTTGATCGTGAAGGCCGTGTCCGCCGACGATCTGCAGCAGATGACCAGCGCTGGAAAGACGGCGCTCCACCTGCTGCGTACGACGCCGGTCTCGACCTGGTTCTGCGCGCCCGCGAGCCAAGCGGCGCGCTCGGTCGTGGCCGCCGTCAACCTTTCGGTGACGGGCGAGCTGCGCCGAAAGCTCAACGAGCGCATCGTGCTGGCAGCCGCGCGCCTGGCCTCTTTGGAGGGCGCCGAGCTGCACATCGTTTGCGTCGCGGACGCGGCGAGAGATCGCCTGTACGAGAGCATCCTGCGCCCGGCGCAGTATCGCCGCTTTCTGCGCGAGGATCGGGCCGAGCTCCGGCGACGGCTCGACGAGATGATGCAGCCCTTCGGCGCCGCGGCCGTGCCGCACCTGGTCGAAGGGGACGCGCTGAGCGCGCTCACCACGACCGTCCGCGCGCTGGGCGCGGATCTGGTGGTGCTGGGACGTGACGGGGCGGATCCGCTGGCGGGCGTGCTGGCGCGCGATTTCCCGGAGCGGTTCCTGTGCCGCGCGAGCTGCTCGCTGCTCCTGGTCACTCCCGAGCCGACGCTGAGGCCCAAGGCGCGGCGTCGGAGCGATGGCACGACGCGCTCGCGCAGCGTGCGATCATCGCTCGCGGCGCCGCCTTGGGCGGGCTAGCCTGCAGCGACCGCTCGGCGAGGCCAGAGCGCTCACCATAACAACACCGCAGCCATGTTTTCTCAGCGAGATTTTCTGCGCCGGCTGATCGAGGACTTCGCCCGACTGCTGGCGTCGATCATGGGGCTGCGCCGCGCGGGCAAGCTCGACGAGGCAGAGCGAGCCATCGCCGAGGCGTCCGGGGCGCTGCTCGGCCCGCTCGCGCGCGACGCAGAGTCGCTCTCCTCGCAGACGCTGGCTCGGCTGCTCTCCAGAGAGCGGCTGGAGCGCTACGCGATCCTCCTCGCCGAGCGCGCAGAGCTGCGCTTGGCGCAAGGAGACGCGGTCGCGGCGAACGAGGATCGGCTGCGGGCGCTGGAGCTACTGCTCGAGGCGCGCGCCAAACCGGGCAACGCGGACGAGCTCTCCGCGGAGGTGCGCTCGCTGCTGGAGCGGCTCGCGAGCGGCGACCTCTCGCAGAGCTGTCGTTCACTGCTGACGCGGCTCTCCGGCGGCTAAGCGCCGCGCCGCGCGCTGGGAACGCGGTCAAGTGAGCGGCGTGCCGCTCGACGGCGCCTTGGAGCTCCGCCGGCCGCCGAAGCGACGCGCCAGAGACGCCCGGACTCGACCCATATCGCCGGCGCCCTCTTGCCACAGCGCGAGCACCTCCGGCGGCCGCCAGAGGTACAGCGCGGCGACGTACGCCACGCCTCCGAAGACGATGGCGCCCAGCAACCGCGCGACGGCCGGCAGCGCGACGAATTGGTCCACGCTGAAGCGCAGCGCCAACATCACGGCGGCCATGGCCAACGACGCCAGCAACGCCGGCAGCTGCGGCCGCAAGTAGTCGCGATAGCCCTGCACCCCGACTTGGCCGGCGAACGCCGCGGTGCCGAGCGTCGTGACCAGGGCCACGCCCACGACGGCCACCGCAACGCCTGTGATGCCGTAGTGGACCGCGAACCAGGTGCCCGCGCCGAGCAGCACGAACTCGACGAGGCGACGCAGCGCCGCCAGGCGCGGCAGGCCCAGCGCGGTCAGCATGGATACCAGAAACGGATCGACAGCGTGCACGACGCCGGCGACACACATGACCTGCAGCGGCACGGTCATGGGCAGCCAGCGCTCGCCGAACAACACCAGCACGAAGTCGCGCGCCACCAAGGCCAGCCCGACCAGGGCGGGGTACGCGATTAGCGAGGTCGCGAGCACCACGCGGCGCAACCCGGAGCTCACGCGCGCGCGGTCATCCTGGACGCGCGCGAAGGCGGGGAACAGCACGACAGCGATGGCGCGCGTGAGCCGTTGCTGAGGGATGCGCATCACCTCGAACGCCTTGCTGTAAAAGCCGAGCTCGCGCGTCCCGAGGAAGCGGCCCACCACGAAGTAGTCGACGTTCTCCGTCAGGTATTTGAAGATGTTGCGCACGAAGAGCCAGCCGCCGAATTTGACCAGACCGCGACTGCCGCGCAGATCGATCCGCAGCGACGGGAGCCAGCGCGCGGATACACACGCCATCACGCCGGAGACGCTGCTGCCCAGCAAGCGCCCCCAAACCAGGCTCCAGATCCCGAACCCGGCGAACGCCAGGACGATGGCGCAGAGCGCGTCCACGCCGCGCGACACGAACTCGATCTTGGCGGTAGCGGCGAATTGCATGCGCCGCGTGAGCAGCGAGAGCCCGGGCGCCGAGAACGCGTCGACTAACATGTACGCGGCCATCACGGGCAGCACCTGCAGCAGCATGGGCTCGTGAAAGTACGCAGCGATGCGCGACAGGCTCAGCATGAAGATGGCAAAGAGCGCGCCTTTCAGCGCCAGGTCGAGCAAGAACAGCGTGTTGGTCTGCTCCGGCCGCACCTCTTCGCGCTGCTGCACCTGCGCCGCGCTGAAGCCGAAGTCTCCCACCGTCGTCGCAAAGTCGACGATGGTAAAACACAGCTGCAACACGCCGAAGACCTTGACGTCCAAGAGACGTACCAGGACGACGGTGCGCACCATCATGATGGCCGTCGCGCCCAGACGTCCGGCCGACGAATAGAGCACCCCGAGCTTGGTCTTCTGCCCTATGTCTTCCTTGCTCGACTCCATGCTCGTTCCGCGGACGGAGCTTCCTACACCATCGGCTAGCGTCTTGGTATCGCCGTCACGGCCGCGCTCTGCTGATGCTCTTCGCGCAGGGCTCGGCCGACGCCGACGCCTGGACTAGCTCAGACCGAGGCGGCGCCGCACGAGAAACGCGCTCTCGCTGACCCAGAAGCCGATCAAATCGTGCGCCAGGCGGAGGCCCTCGGCGCGCGCTGCGCCATGCGCGTTCGAAAGATCGCCCTCCAGCTTCCGCACGAGCGCCACGGCGCTGGGCAGGTCGTCAGCCACGATGAGCGCCGCGCGTGCGGCGGTCATGCGCACGCCGAGCGCCCACTCGGCGACGTCACGCAGCGGTGCTCGCGCGTAGGCGCGCGCGGCGTCTTCGATGGCGCCGCGACCGAGCCACGGCAACGCGCTCTTCAGCTTTCGCGCTTGGCTGGCGAGGTACTCTTCCTCGTGCTCGCCGGCGCCGAAGCTGGGCTCCTCCAGACGCGCCGCCGCAGCCAGCAGGACGCCGAGGGCCGCGGGCGGCAAGCGCTCGACGGCTGCCAAGCCGCGCGCCGCCACCGCCATGGCCCGCGCGAGCAAGAAGGCTTGTTCGCTCTCGCTCAGGCTGGTGATCGCCTGCGGCACGAGCACGCTGACCGGATCGCTGAGCTCGAGCTCGACCAGGCCGGCGTGGGCGCGATGAACGTAGAGCTCGTACTCGGAGAGGCCGAAGAGCTGCGCGACGCGGTCGCCCAGCGCGCGCAGCGGGTGGCCCGACTTCGCGGTCAAGCGTTCGCGCGCAGTGACGCCCCAGCGCTCGAGCTCTGGTGGATGGAGCTTGCCGGTGACATCGCCTAGCGCCTCGAGCAGAGCCGCGGCCGGATCTTCTCCGGAGCGAACGGCGATGCTGCGCATCTCCGCCGCGCCGAAGGAGCCCGGAGCGCCGGCGGCCACGCGCGGCGAGCGCATGCTGTACGTCGAGCGCTCGAGGTCGTTCGCGAAGCCCAGCGCCACGAGCGGTGCGATGCCCAGGCTCGCGTCCGACGAGCGCTGCGAGCGTTGCAAGGCCTCGGCCAGCTGCCGCCAAGCGCTCTCACGGTTGACGTCGAGCGCGACGACGCGCTCGAGCTCGGCGGCGGCGCGCGGGTATTGGCCGGCGAGCAGCAGACGATCGGCGAGCGCGGCGCGCAGCTCGACGTTGCTCGGGTGCGCGGCGAGGCCGCGCTCCAGCCAGGCCACGGCCTGGTCCGGTTGACTCATGTTGTCGCCCAGGGTGCGCGCGACCTCCACGAACGCGGCCGGATCCGCCGGGTGCGAGCTCTCGATGTGCCGCATCAGCGCGGCCGCATAGCGAGCGAAGGTGGGGCCATCAGCGGCCCGTGATTTGGAGACCAGCTCGCGGAACTCGCTGGCGGCGCTGCCCTCCAGACCTACGACGGCCACGGCTTGCTCGTAGGCATGAGCCGCGGCCTCGTATTGACCGCGCTTCTGCTCGACGCGGCCGAGCAGGCCGAGCGCCTCGACGCGCGAGGCGATCTCCGGGCTCATGCGCACCAAGCGCCCCGCCGTCTCGGCGGCTTGATCGAGCTGTCCGCGGCGCAGCTGGATCAGCGCCAGGCGCTCGAGACAGCCGCGGTGATTCGCGTCCAGCGCCAGCGCCGCCTCCACGTGGGCCACGGCGCGTGTCGTATCGCCGAGCTGCTGATCGTAGATCGTCGCGAGCCGATAGTTGGCCTCCACGCTGGTTTGAGCGTCGGGTTTGCCGACGAGGGCCTGCTTCAGGCGATCCACCGCCTCGTGCCACTGCCCGTTTTTGCCCTGAAGCTCGGCCAGCTTGAGCAAAATCGCGAGGTCGCGCGGGTGTTGACTGTGCGCGCGCTGTAGCACGGCCACCGCCGCCGCCAAATCCTGCTTTCGTGTGGCGTGCAGATCGGCGACGCTCGACCACAGCGCGGCGATGCGCTCCGGCTTCTTGGCGGCGCCCGCGGCGCGCGTCAAATACGCGAGCAGCTGCTCGACCTCCGCGCGGGACAGCAACAGCTCGGCCAAGAGCGCGCTCGCCGCTTCGTGATCGGGATCGATCTCCAGGGCGCGCGCGAACGACTGGATCGCGCGCGCGCCGTCGCCGTGCGCGCGCAGGCGCTCGCCGGCGCGCACCAGGCTGGAGGCCGCGCGGCTCACGTCGAGCAGCACGCGCGCTTCGCGCTCCGCGGCCTCGGCGAGCAGCGCGGGATCGCCGCTCTGCTCGGCGATGCGCGTGAGCCCGCGGGCGGCGCCGATGGCCTCTGGATCGCGCGACAGCGCGGCGCGGAACAGCTCGAGCGCTTGCGGATCGCCGGCGGCTTCCAAGAGCTCGCCCAGGCGAGTCTCGTGCGTGGCGATGCTAGCCGAGTCCGTGACGATGCGCGCCAAGTTCGAGTCGACGTGCGCGAGCAGCTCGCCGTCTGCCTCGGCCAGCGCGATGCGCTCGAGCGCGAACAGCGCGCCGCTGTCCGCTGGCATCAGCTGCAAGATCGCGCCGAGCGCCTGGCGGCCGTGATCGGGGCTGGTGACCTTGCCGCTCTGCTGCAGGCGGCCGAGCTCGCGCAGCGCGGCGATGCGCGCCGATTTGTCGGCGAGCACGCGCGCCTCCGCGGCGTACACGCCCGCGAGCGCGTCCCACGCGCCGCGCTCGGCGTACAGCGGCTCCAGCGCGAGCAGCGCCTCCACTTGCGCCGGATCCCGCTCCAGCACGGCCTCGAACGAGCGCACCGCGCGCGTAGCGTCGCCGAGATCATCGCGATACACCTCGCCCGCGCGCAAGAGCGCCCAAATGGCCAGGCGCGGATCGCGTTGCGCGCTGACCTCGCGCTCGAGCTCCTCGACCAGCCGGCGATAGTCGCGCGCCTCGGTCAGCAGCCGGATGCGTCCATCGCGGGCCGGGACCAGCTCGGGCTCGGCGGCGAGCGCTTGCTCGTACGCGGCGAGCGCCTTCTCCGGCGCGCGCAGGCGATTTTCACACACTTCGCCGATGCGCAGCGCGACGCGCGCGCGCAGCTTGGGCTCTTCGAGCGTCGCGAGCTCGGCCTCCAGCAGGCGCACGAGCTCGTCCCAGCTGCCGCGCTGCTCGAGCTTGCGCGCCAGCGCGCGCACCGCGGCGCGGTGACTGGGATCGGCCTCGACCGCGCGGCGATAGGCGCCGATGGCCTCTTCGTCACGGCCCAGGCGATCTTCGTACAGCTGCCCCATCTTGAACTGCAGCGCGGAGAGCGCGGCGCCCTTGGGCAGCAAGCGCAGCTCGCTCTTGTACGTCTCGATCAGCTCTTCCCAGCGACCCGCCTTCAGGTACAAGCGTCCGAGCGAGGCGTAGGCGGGCGCGTACGTCTTGTCGATGTCGGCGAGCCGCTTGAACAAGCTGATCGCGAGCGCCTCGTCCTTCAGATCGCTCTCCGCGACCTCACCGGCGCGGTGATAGAGCTCGAGCTTGCGGCGCTTGTCGGGCACCTTCTCGGCTTCGAGCTCGAGCGCGCTGATCAGCTCCTTGAACAGCCCGGCGCGCTCGGCCGCCCGCTGCAGCGAGTGCATGGCGGACACTTCGCCCGGTACGAGCTCGAGGATGCGCTGGTAAGCGACCACGGCCTGCGCCGGCGAGGACAGCGCGTCTTCGTAGAGGCGGCCGATTTTGTACAGATAAGTGACCTTGCCCTCGACGTCGCCGGCCTGGTCGACGGCGCGCTCGTAAATTTCGACGAGCTCGGGGTAGCGCTGCGCTTGCGTGAGCAGGCGCACCAGCGCCTTGAAGCTCGCGGAGTAGCCGGGCAGCACGCCCAGCGCGCGCGCGTGGTGCTGCATGGCTTGCTCGGGCCGGTTCAGCTCGCTCTCGTAGATCTCCGCGATGCGCGCGTGCGCCGCCGCGCGCCGCGCGGGGTCGCTCGCGCCCTCGGCCTCGCCCTCGTACACGGCGACGAGCTGCTCGTACTCGGAGCGCTTGCCGTAGAGCTCCGCCAGCGCCTGCAGCACCGGGATGTAGCAGCTGTCTACGGCGCGAGCCTTTTCATACCAAGCGACGGCCTTGTCGTCGTCGCCCAGGCGGTACTCGTAGAGCTCGCCGATGCGCAGACAGTACGCCAGGCGATCGGCCGCAGAGTCGGCCTGCTGCGCCAGCCGCTCGAGCACCAGCGCGAGCTCGGCGTGACGCCCCGCGAGCTCCTGCAAGCGCACGAGCTCTTCCAAAATCATCGGATCGTGCTCGCTCTCACGAGCCGCGCGCTCTAGCGCCGCGAGCGCCTCGTCCAAGTTCCCGAGCCGATCGAGCCACAGCCGGCCGACGCGATAGTACGCCATGGCGCGCACACCGCGATCCGCCGCGAGCTCTGCCTCGAGCTCGAGCACGCCGATGAGATCACGCCAGCGCTGATGGCTGTAGTGCAAGCGCTTCAACGCGTGCAGCGCGGAGGAGTTTTGCGGATCCCCGCTCGCCGCGGCTTGATAGAGCTCGACGGCGGTCGCTGGATCTCCGCGGTGCGCCTCGAGCAAGCGCGCCCGCGCCGCGACCAGCGCGGAGCGGTGCCGCGGGTCGTCCTTGACGGTGTTGGCTTCGCGTTCGAGCGCGCGTCCCAGGCCCTCCCACGCTCGCGCGAGCGCTTCGGCGCGCTCGATGCTCTTGATGCGCGTGCCGTCGCCTTTGCCGAGCTCGGCCGCGAGCTGCAGCACCTCGCGCGCCTCTTTGCGCTGGCCGAGCACGTCTTCCAGCACGCCGGCCTTGTCGTACAGCACCTGAGCTTTTTGGCTCGGCTCGGCCGTGAGCTTGGCCTCCGCGTCGAACAGCGCGAGCGCCTCCTGCGCGCGGCCGAGCGCGAGCAGCGTGCGGCGCGCGCCGCGGATGGAGGGCAGATGATCGCCGAGCAGCGCGTGCGCTTTCAGGTAACACTCGGCCGCCTCTTTCAGCTCGCCGAGCGGCGATTCATGCAGGCGGCCGCTCTCGAACTGCAGTCGCCCGGCGCGCAGCGGCTTCGGATGCATCTCGAGCTCCTGGCGCAGCGCGCTCAAGAGCTCGCGAGCCGCTCGCTGGCGCGGCTCGACGGGAACGGAGCTCGGCGGCGAAATGTTCAGCGCGCCCGCGCCGCGCAGCGCGGTGGTAGCGTCCGCGGTGAGGTCGATCACCGTCGGCGCGATGACCTGCGGCTGCGCCGAGACCGGCTCGTGCCTGGCCGCAGGAGGCAGCGGCGTCGACTCAACCGCGAGGGGCGGCAAATTCGGCAAGCCGAGCGGTGGTGCGGGGCGCGCGGCGGGTGACGAGCGCTGCGGCGCTGGCAAATTCGAGAGCGGCGGACGCGGCGGGCTCGGCGGACGCGGAACCGAGCGGGCCGCACGCGACTGGCTGTCGTCGGGCCCGAGCTCGGCGATGAGATCCGCCTCGTCGAGCGCCATCGGCTCTCCGTTTCCGCGCAGCGGGGGACGCGGCGGCGGACGCAAGCTGCCAGGCCGGGCCGCACCCGGCGGCTTGCTGCGGCCCCCGGGCGGAGGCACCGGGCGCAGGCTCTTCGCCAACGGCGGAGCCGGCGTCTCAGAGCTGGACGCTCCGCGCTTCGGCGGCGGCGGCGGCCGCGTGCCACCGGCGCTCGGCGCCGGCGCGTGCGACGGCGTCGGAGGCACGGGCGCGTGCGACGGAGACGAGATGGGCGTGGAAGTAGAAGGCGCCGACGGCGCGGCGTTCGCCGGATTGCTCTTCGGCTCGGCCGCGGCAGGCTGCTCCGGCACCGGCCTGGAGGGACGCAGGGACGTGCGTTTTCCAAGCGGTCGTGGGGGACTCGGCTTGTTTTGGCTCTTCGCGTCGTCAGCCATCGGGTGTTTCGCCCGGCCCAAAACGGGCCAGCTCAGCGCACAACGTCCTCAGCGTAACATCACTCCAGGCGCTTCAGCACTCCCGCATTTCCACACACCAGCCCTGCACCGGCCTTTCCCCCCATGCTATCAAGCGCCGCCGTGGCCTCCGACCTGCTCGTCATTACCGCAATCCGTGCCCTCGATCCTGCGCTCGGCCTCGACGCGGTCGTCGACGTGGTCGTCGAGCGCGGCCTGATTCGCCGTATCGGCCCGGGAGCCGCGGGAGACGCCGCCCGCGCCGAGGGCGCCCGGATCATCGACGGCCGAGGCCGCTGGCTGGCGCCCGCCTTCGTGGACCTGCACGCGCACCTGCGCGAGCCCGGCTTCGAATACAAGGAAGACATCCAGAGCGGCCTGCGCGCCGCCGCCGCGGGCGGCTACGCCCACGTCTGCGTGATGCCGAACACGCGCCCCGTGAACGACACGCGCGCGGTGACCGAGCTGATGTTGCGGCGCGCCGCGGAGTGCGACGGCCCGCGGCTGCACCCCATCGCCGCGATCACCATGGGCCAGAAGGGCAAAGAGCTCACCGAGATGGCGGAGCTGCGCGAAGCCGGCGCGGTGGGCGTCAGCGACGACGGCGTGTGCGTGATGTCGAGCGCCGTGATGCGGCGCGCGCTGGAGTACGCGAAGAACTTCGATCTGCCGGTGATCCAACACGCCGAGGATCACGACCTCACCCATGGCGCGGACATGCACGAGGGTGAAGTCTCCGCGAAGCTCGGCTTGCGCGGCTGGCCGCGCGCGGCAGAAGACGTGATCGTCGCGCGCGACGTGATCCTCGCCGAGTACGTCGAGGCGCGCTACCACGTGGCGCACGTCTCTACGGCAGGAGCCATCCGCATCGTGCGCGAGGCAAAATCGCGCGGCATCGACGTGACGTGCGAGGTGACGCCGCATCACCTCTTGCTCACCGACGCCAGCGTCATCGGCTACGACACGGCGTGCAAGGTGAACCCGCCGCTGCGTGAAGCGGAAGATGTGGCGGCGCTGCGCGCGGCGCTCGCGGACGGCACCATCGACGCGATCGCCACCGATCACGCGCCGCACTCCGCGCTCGAGAAAGACTGCGAGTTTTCCGAGGCTTCGCCCGGCATGATGGGCCTCGAGCTGTGCTTCGGCTTATTGCTGGGGCTGGTTGGCCAAGATGGCCTCAAGCTCGAGCGCCTGCTGGAGGCGCTCTCGCAGCGCCCCGCCCGCATCGCCGGGCTCGAGCCGCCGCGTCTGCAAGAGGGGCGCGCCGCTGAATTCGTGGTTATGGATCCCGAAGCGCGCTGGAGCGCGCGCAAGGCCCCGCTGCAAACCAAGAGCCGGAACACTCCGTTTTTGGACACCGAACTGAAAGGACGAATCTTGATGACGCTATCTCAGGGGAGGATCGTGTTCGACGCCCTGGGTGAGGACCGATGAGCGGCCGCCCGGGGCATCTGGCGCTCGCCGACGGCACCGTGTTCAGCGGGCGACTGTTCGGCGCCGACGCGACGAGCGCCGGTGAGGTCGTGTTCACCACCGGCATGACCGGCTACCAAGAGGTGCTCACCGACCCCTCCTATTGCGGCCAAATCGTCACCATGACGGCGCCGCAAATCGGCAACACCGGGATCAACGACGAAGATCCGGAGAGCGTCGATGGCCGACCGCAAGTCGCTGGCTTCATCGTGCGCGACGACAGCCCAGTGGTCTCCAACTGGCGCTCACAAACGACGCTGGACGCGTACCTGGCGCGCAACGGCATCGTCGCCATCAGCGACATCGATACGCGCCGGCTGACGCGCCACCTGCGCGACAAGGGCGCGCAGAACGGCGCGATCGGCAGCGGAGCGCCGGAGAGCTTGGTGGAGCGCGCGCGCAGCGCGCCGAACATGGAGGGCCTGGACCTCGTCGCGCGCGTCTCGCCGCGCTCACGCTACGAGTTCAGTGAGACGCGCGGCGGCTGGAGCCCCGGCTTCAGCGCGCCCGAGAGCCGCTCGAGCGAGACGCTCAAGGTGGTGGCCATCGACTTCGGCGCGAAGCGCAACATCTTCCGCTGCCTGGTGGACAGCGGCTGCCAAGTGACGGTGGTGCCCGCCTCGACGCCGGCGAACGAGATCCTGGCGCTCGGTCCCGACGGCGTGTTCCTCTCGAACGGCCCCGGCGATCCCGCCGCGGTCACCTACGGCATCGAGACCGTGCGCGGCCTGCTCGGCAAGAAGCCGATGTTCGGGATTTGCCTGGGTCATCAGCTGCTCGCGCTGGCGCTCGGCGCCAAGACGTACAAGCTGAAGTTCGGGCATCGCGGCCTCAATCAGCCGGTCAAGGACCTGACCACCGGGCGCGTCGAGATCACGACGCAAAACCATGGCTTCGTCGTCGACGTGGGCTCGATCCCCGGCGTCGCCAAGACGAGCCACGTCCACCTCAACGACGGCACCAGCGAGGGGCTCGAAGCGCCCGAGCTGCGCGCCTTCAGCGTGCAGTACCATCCGGAAGCCGCCGCCGGACCGCACGACGCGCTCTACCTGTTCGAGCGCTTCCGCAACGCGATGTTGACGGCGCGCTGATGACCGACGCGCGTCACACCTCCGCCAGCGCTTCGCCCGAGGCGCTGGCCGAGCCCAGCTCCGAAGAGCGTACGATTCATTTCGTGAGCCTCGGCTGTCCCAAGAACCGCGTGGACAGCGAGGTCATGCTCGGGCTCGCCGAGCGCAGCGGCTATCGTCACGTGGACGACCCCGCGGCGGCGCGCGTCATCGTCGTGAACACCTGCGGCTTCATCGACGCTGCCAAAAAGGAGTCCATCGATACCATCCTGGAGCTGTCGCAAAACAAGCAGCAGGGCAGCTGTGAGCGGCTCGTCGTCACGGGCTGCCTCAGCCAGCGCTATCCGGAGGAGCTCAGCCAAAACCTACCGGAGGTCGATCACATCCTGGGCTCGAGCGACATGCTCAAGCTCGAGCGCGTGCTGCAAGGCGGCGCCGAACGGCTGCTGGTCGGGCACCCCGCGGACTGGGTCATCGGCGCGGCAGATCCGCGGCGGCTGTCCACGCGCGGACGCAGCGCGTACGTAAAGATCGCCGAGGGCTGCAACCGCACCTGCTCATTTTGCGTCATCCCGCAGATCCGCGGCAAACAACGCTCGCGCGCCATCGACGACGTCGTGGACGAGGTGGCGGCGCTGGCCGCACGCGGCGTGATCGAGTTCAACTTGGTGTCACAGGACACCATCGCCTACGGGCGCGATCGCCAGGACCAGGCCGCGCTCCGCACCCTGGTCGAGCGCGTCGCCGAGGTGCCCGGCGTGCACTGGGTGCGGCTCTTCTACCTCTACCCCGAGCGCCTCGACGACGGCTTGATCGAGCTCATCGCCGATCACCCCCGCGTCGTGCCGTACGTGGACATGCCGCTGCAGCACGCGGCGGACGGCATGCTGCGCCGCATGCGCCGCGGTCACGGCGGCAAGCGCCTCTACGAGCTGGTCGATCGGCTGCGCGAGCGCATCGATGGGCTGGTCATGCGCACCGCGTTCATCGTCGGTCATCCCGGCGAGACAGACGCGGAGTTCGAGGAGCTGCTCGCCTTCGTGCGCCACTCGGAGTTCGATCGCGTGGGCGTGTTCAGGTACTCGGACGAGCCGAGCGCGCGCGCCTTCGAACTCGCCGACAAAGTCCCTGAGCGCACCGCGGGGGCGCGCGCGCAGCGCCTGATGCGGCTGCAGCGCGGCATCAGCAAGCGCAAGAACCGCGCGCTGATCGGCCGCACGCTGCAGGTGCTGGTAGAGGGCACCAGCGAGGACAGCGACATGGTCTTCGCCGGGCGCCACGCCGGCCAGGCACCGGAAATCGACGGCATCGTCTACCTGTCCGGCGGTGAGGTGCGGCCTGGTGAGGTGCGCAACGCACGCATCGTGGACGCCTCCGACTACGACCTGGTCGGCGAAGTCGACGAAGCAGAGCCGCCCGTCGTCACGCCGCTGGTCGCCGCACCGCGCACGCCGGCGCTCACACAGCGCAGCAGCGACGGACGCCGCGTGAGCCTGAAGACGCTGGCCTGAGCGCGCTCCGCCTCAGGGCGGCGGCACTTGGATCGAAAGGGACTCGCTGACGTTGCCTTCGATCTCGTACCACAGCGACAGCGAGTCCCCGGCGCTCGCCGCGAGCTGGATGCGATAGCGCCCTTCTTCGTCGGTGTCGCTGAACGCGCCGGCGTTCGTGCTGTGGTTCATCGCGAAGACCCAAGCCCCTGGCTTGACGCGGCCGGCGAGCTCGATGCGTCCCACCTCGTCCGGGCCGCTCAGGGTGGGCTCGCTCGGGGGCGGCAGCGGGAGCGTCGGAGACAGACAGGCGCCCATCGCCAGCGCAGCGGCGAGCACAAACAGGCGGCGGCGCGAAGCCGAGCTCATGGACGTCGCGGACAACCTAGCATCCCGCGTGCCCACATCCGGCGCTGCAACCCAGGGTCCTCAAAGCGCAAAACGTCATTTGAAAGCGGGGCCGCATGCTTCATCTTTATAGCTGCACGCTCAACTCAGTTTGCGCGCCCGCCAACTGCGTTGGCAGTTCATGCCGCCTTCCTCCTCCTCCGTCGGTCCTCCGGATTTGGCGAAAAGTAGCCGTTTTCCGCTGAGGGTGTTAACCGCTGAGCCCGCCATGGCCACGGCCAAAGCGGCGACCGCACGCCGAGTCGACCATGCCGGATGACGGCGCTCCGGAAGCCACCGGCGTTCCGGAGCCGGTCGTTGCGGCGCAGAGCCCGTTCGCGGCGCTCACGCCCGACGAGCGGCGACGGCTCTTCACGGCGATGCGTCCCTTGCCGGTGCTGCTCGCGCTCGCGTACCTGATTCAGCGCGCCGATAGCCTGCCGCTGCGTGTCGTCACCGAGACCGATCGCGTGCGCGGCATCCAAGCGGCGCTCGCTGCGCGCGGGCTGCGCGCGCGCGAAGAGGACATCCATTTCGTGTCCCCGACGCGTCCGCTGCTCACCTCCCCCGTCGTGCGCGAGCGAGCCATCGTACGCGCGCAGCGGCCGAAAGAGCCCGCCGACATCTACCTCATCGACACGCGGCGCTCGCCCGAGGGCCACCTGATCGACCTGGCCGGGATGTACAACCTCACGGGGACGTCGGCGGCGGACGAGCAGCAGCTCGTGGTGCGCGGCGATCAGGCCGCTTGGGTCATCGCCCAGGAAGGCGCCATCTCGAGCGTGCAATACGCTGACGTTCGCGGCGAGCCGCGCCCGCAAGGTCCCGGCTGGACGCGCTTCGTGCGGCTCCAGAACGCGATCACCAACTATCAAGAGACCGGCCAGTTCCGCGGCGTCTGGCGCCGCTCCTTCAAGCTCGCGCCGCCGGCGTACAAGGTCGTGCTCGGCTTCTCCAGCACCGCGCTGCTCGTCGACGCCGACGCGCACAAGATCCGCATCCCCACCGCCACGCGCGGACACATCGAGGGAGCGGAGTACGTCCGGGATCAAACGCCGCCGAAAGCGCGGCCCGGAAACTTCGTGACCTGGGCCGTAGATCGCGTGCGCGCGATCCCGTGGTTCGGCGACGAGAAGCTGCAATTCGTCAAGGCGGTCGCGTTCGAGGGCGTCGATCAGTTCGAGCAAATCGTGAACACCGTCTCGGGCGACGACGGCGCGCAAGCGGTCGCGGAAGAGCTCGGCACGCTGTACTCGGCGGCGAGCAGTGACACCACGGATCCCGAGACCGGTTGGCCACCGCCGCCGATGGAACCGATGCTGAGTCCGCCGCTCAAAGGCGAAGGTAAGTGGGCGAGCCTCGCCAACGATCCTTTCATCCTCAAAAATCCCGGGGCACCCGCGCCCTTCGTGTTCTCGTTCATTCGCACCGATCGCAAGCGCATGTACTCGCAGGTGTTCGTCACGCTGTGGGATCCGCGGCAAATCGAGCTGCACATCGTGAGCGGCACGGTGGAGCCAAAGAGCGCTACCGGCGAGACGGGGACCGGCGTCGTGCCGCGCAAGCCAGAGGTCTTGAGCCGCTTCGTGGGGGCCTTCAACGGTGGCTTTCAAACCATGCACGGTGAGTTCGGGATGATGGCCGGGCGCGTCGCTTACCTGCCTCCCAAGCCCTACGGAGCGACCGTCGCTCGACTCACGGACAGCTCGACCGGGTTCGGCAGCTGGCCGGAGAGCAGACGGGTCCCCGACTACATCGACTCCTATCGTCAGAACATGACGGCGCTGATCGTCGACGAGAAGGTGAACCCCTATAAGCGGCATTGGTGGGGCGGCGTGCCCCCCGGTTGGACCGAAGAGAGCCGCACGGTGCGCAGCGGCGTGTGCATGACGCGCGAAAATTTCGTGGGTTACTTCTATGGCGCGAGCGTCGACCCCGACGTGCTCGCGCTCGCCATGCAGCGCGCGCGCTGCACCTACGGCGTTCACCTGGACATGAACGCAGGTCACACCGGGCTTGAATTTTACCGCGTCGGTCGCGCGGGCACCTTACCCAAGCTCGGTCGCCGCCTCGACGAAACCTGGGAAGCAGAGGGCGACGTCCCCGACATGCCCGGCTGGAGCTTCATGAGCCGGCGCATGATCAAGTTCATGGCCCTGATGAATTTCCCGCGTTACGTGAACACGGAAGCGCGCGACTTCTTCTATCTCACGCTGCGTCATTTGCTGCCGGGCGACCCTGCCCCGACCAGCGGCACGACGGCGGCGGACGGCGAAGGCGCGTGGCGCACGCAGGGTCTACCGCAGCGCGGCTGGCCCGACGCCGTCGCCACGACCACCGTGCATCCCGACGCAGCGCGTCCCTACGCCCGGGTCGGGCTGATCAAGATCGATCCCAAATTCGTACGCATTCAGCGCGGCGGCGATGCCACGGCGCAGCAAGGCAGCGACATGGCGCAGCGCATCCTCGAGTTTCGTTCCTTGCTCTCGGAAGGCACCACCGCGCTCTGGCATTCCGAGATCCTCGGCTTCGTCATCGCGCCGAAACCTCCCGAGCCGAACGCGCTGCGCGTCACGGCCGGCTTCCTCCCGGAGCCAGACGCCATGGCGCACGCGCAAGCGGCCCTGGGTGTCGACTCCGCGGGAATGTTGATCTATGCGAGAGTGACGGAAGGACCCGAACCCGGACACGACGGGGCGCTGCTCCTCTCGCAGCTTTCACGGATGACGTGCACGTCGGTGATGCTACTGCCAAGACCTCTGGGGGCCATCCTGGCCGCTGAAGACACGCCGTCGAGCTCCGACACCGCAGCTGTGGCGGACTCGGTGGTGCTCCTGCGAGCTCAGGGCCCCGGCGCTCGCCGCATCTTCCCGGACACTCCCATCGTGCTACCGAAACGATGGGCCCCGCTCCAGCAAAAGCGGGTGCACGAGGACGCGTCGGAAGAGTAGCCAAGCTAGGTGATCCGGCGACGATTTCCCCACAACGCCCTCGCCAACGTTCAGAGTTAAGGCTATCTTGTCGGATCGAAATTCGCTGGAATGATTGCGGCGCCCAACGCTCCGGGTCAGCGGCTCCAAACGAGAGCCGGCGCAGTTTTAGCGAAATGTTACTTGGTTAGACCATCCCAAGTCGAGACGGCAGCATCCGACCCTTGATTACAGTAGAAAGCAAACTGCGATGAGCGACAAGGCCAGTGACCTGGACATCTTCGATGGACTCGCTGCCAAGAAATCTCGGGCGCCTGGGGTTCCGAGCATTCCTCCGGGCGGTGGCATCTCGCGGGTTCCGCCGCCGCCCTCGATGGCGCGCCAAAAGACACTGCTAGGCCTGTCCTCACCCGGCGCGAGCCGTGCTTCCGCGCCGCCGCCGCCACCGCCCTCGCTGCGCTCCGCTGCGCCGCCGCCACCGCCGCCGGGCCTCTCGAAGATCGCCTCGCCTCCGCCGCCTCCTCCGTTCGCGTCCGGCGCACCAGAGCTGGCGGTGCCGCCGCCGCCACCAATGATGTCGCCGCCGCCCGGGCCCGAATTCCCGGAAACGGAGGAAGCCACGCCGCCGCCTCTCGGCGCCGAGGCCAAGGTGACCGCGCCCAAGCCGCCCGACATCGACTGGGACGATGAAGACGAAGCGACCACCGTCTTCGATCGCAGCCAGGAAGACTCCGTGCGTTCGCTGCTGCGCAGCGCTCCGCCGCCGCCCCCCGGCAGCTTGCCTGCGCTGTCACGGCCGCCAGCCCCGCCGCCCGCCGCGGGGATGCCCGCGCCGTCGCGCGTTCCTCCTCCGCCTTCTCCTCGACCCAGCGGCGCGCCTTCGGTGTCGCTGCCGCGCGCGCCGCTGCCGCCGCCGCCGCGCAACACCTCTTCGTTCCCTGCGCCGCCCATCCCGTCACTGCCGGGTTCGCTGCCGGGCGCCGTGCCCGCGCCGCAGCCGCTGCGCGCCGCGACGACGATGGCGTCCGAGCCCATCTCGCCCTTCGACCGGACTGGGAGAAAGCCCATCGTGTGGATCGGAGCGGCGGCGGCCGCCGTGGCCATCGTCGGCGTGATCTTCGCGTTGATCCCGAAGCAGGGCTCGCTCGTCGTCACCGTGGCCGGCCCTGGCAACAAGTCAGTGAGCCAGCTGGAGGTCTACGTCGACGGGAAGAAGCGCTGCAGCGAATCACCCTGCCAAGTGAAGGATCTCAGCGCCGGTATCCACCTCGTCAAGGTGACCGCGCCGTCGTACCAGGGCACCGCCGATCAAGCGGTCAAGATCTCGTCCGGCGACGAAGCCGTTCACAACATCACCTTGAGCCGAGGCTCGGGCGGCACTGGACTCAGCGTGCGCGCCGAAGGCCGTGGCCTGAAGCTGTTCGTCGACGGCAAAGAGATCGGACCGCTGCCGCAAGAGCTGCCGGATCTCACGCCCGGCGACCACGTCGTGAAGATCGACGGCGGCGATCGCTACGAGCCGTTCGAGAAGACGATCACCGTCAACCCCGATCAGCTCTTCACGCTGGAGCCCAAGCTCAAGGTCAAGAAGGGGCTTGCCACGATCAAGCCCGGCAACAACGCGGACGGCGCCAAGGTCGTGCTCGTCAGCGGCAACGAGCGGCGGCCCGTGCCGCAGCTCCCGCTGGCCGTAGATATCCCCGTCGACAAGCCGTACAGCATCGTCGCGACCAAGCGTGGCTTCCAGGATTTCCAGCGCAGCCTCGAGTTCGAGGATGGTCAGGCGGAGCGCACGTTCGTGATCGACCTCACGCCCGCGCTGAGCGTTGCGGCTGAGCCGGCGCACCCGACGCCCTCCCCCGCGGCTCCGACGCACACGCCGAGGCCCGCCGCCGAGCCGTCTCCCGCGCCCGCCGTGGCCAAGAGCAGCAACGGCACGCTCAACCTCAACTCCATCCCTGCCTCGAATGTCATCCTCGATGGCAGGCCGCTCGGCGGAACTCCAAAGACCAACCTCAGCGTGCCCGCGGGCAATCACACGGTGATCTTCGTGCACCCGGAGCACGGCCGCAAAGCCAAGAGCGTCAACGTCGTCGCGGGCAAGACGGTGCCCGTCGTGGTCAAGTTCCCGTAGTCAGTCGCGGCGCTCTCCCCATGCTCGAAAGCTCGTGGCACAGCCCTCGAGGTCCGAGCTGGGGATGCCCGCGCAGCGTGCAGGCTCGAAGCGCGGCCCGAGCAGCAGCAGCGCGTCGCGCGAGACGAAGGTGAGATCGCGCGCCCACAGCGCGCGCAGCTGACGATTGCGCTCGTCGAAGTGCTCGCGCTCGGCCTCGCCCGCGACCTTGCCGAGGTAGCCGCTCGCCAGAGCGTGGACCTCCGGATCGTCGGAGACGGACAGCACCTTTTCCAGAAAGCCTTTCACTGCTTCACGGTTGCCGGCCTGATTGAACAGCAGCGCCGCGGTGACGCACTGCCGAGGTAGGTTGGGATCGGAGCCCAAGAGCTCGCAGGAGCGCGCCAGCTTGCGCGCGCCTTCCAGACGCCAGGCCTCGCGCTCGGCCGGCGGCAGCTGCCCGGCGGCGAGGTAAGCCATGAACTGGCCCGCCGTGAGCCAGAGCTCACCGTCGTCGGGGAACTGCTCGAGCCCGCGCTCGAGTAGGCGCCGCGCGCGAACGTAGTCCTCGCGCCGCGGGCGCTCGGGTTGCAGCACGATCAGCGTGTCGGCGAGCCGGTACGGTTCGCGAAACTTGGGATCGAGCGTCGTGATCGCGTCCAGATAATCCGCCACGAACTCGAAGCGCCGCCGCTCCTGAAAGTGCTGCCCGTAAGAGACGAGCACGTTGGCGAAGATGAAATCGGCGAGCGCCGCGCGATAGCCGAGGCTGAGCGCGCGCGTGAGCTCCGCGCCGGGCAGCCAATAGGCGTCCTGCCGCTGCTTTACGCCAGCGTACGTGCGCATCAATGACGGGCGAACCGCGGCGATCAGCGTCACCGCCAGTCCCAGCGTTAACAGCAGAAGCGCGCTGGAGCGCCGCCGATCACTCGGTTTCATGTACGACATCGAGCGCGGACATCTGCGCGGGAGCGCCAGGTCTCAGGCTCCCGTCGAGCTCGATGGTACTGAACTGACCGTCGCCGTCGAGATCTCCGTGCGCCAGCGCGCGAAAGCGGCCAACTTGCGGCGTCCGCTCCGATTCGAACTGAAAGCTGTACGCGTGCGGCAGCTCGAAGGAGAACGTGAGCGCGCGCCAGGTGGGATGCTCCCAGGTCCCCGGCGGATCCTTGACGCGCACGCCGCGTGGCACGCTGCTGGGCGTGAGCGGGGCCGGCTCGGGCAGCGCCTCCAGCGAGCCCGCGGCTTCGACGCGGGCGGCGGCGCGCGCGGCGAGCTCTGCCACCCCGTGGGTCGCTTCGCTGACGTACGATGCGTGGACGTTGCGCACGAACGAGGGCACGACCACGGCGAGCAGCGAGCCGCCGAGGGAAATGAGGACCGCAGTTTCTACGGGAGTCAGCGGGCGCATTTCGCGGCCGAGCATAGCAGCCGCGCCGGCGCGAGCACCTCGCCGTACCCCTGCGCCGGCCAGCGCACGTGACGGAAGACGGCGCTTGACCCGGCGGCAGTGACAAAAAGCGTCACCGAGCGCGACGCACACAGCGGCGCTATGCGGCGAAGCCGCACGATCGCGGCCATGTTGCCCAAAGGCACGGCGGTTGCTTAGTCTGAGCTCGAATGCAGAGGCTCTGGTCACGTCGCGCGCATCGCGGCTTCACGCTGGTGGAGCTGATGATCGTCGTCGCCGTGGTCGCGATTTTGGCGCTGATCGCCACGTACGGCACCAGCCGCTACATCGCGCACTCCAAGACCGGCGAAGCGATCCAGCTCATCGGCTCGATCAAAGCCGCTCAAGAGTCTTACAAGGACGAGACCTTCACCTACCTCGACGTCACCAAGGACCTCGACACCTACTATCCGAAGAACACGAAGCCCGGACAGCAGAAGGTGCAGTGGGGCGGCGAGCCGGCGACCATCGCAGCGAATTGGGCCATGCTCGGCGTGCAACCGGCCGGGCCCGTCACCTTCGTTTACTCCTGCGTCGCGGGCGACGGCAGCGCCGCGCCGCCCTCGCCCGCCGCGTCCAAGGACACCCCGGTCAGCGTTACGAATTGGCCCACGGGGGCGACGGGCACTCCATTTTACGTCGTGAAGGCCGTAGCCGATCTTCACGCAGGAGGCCCGTCGACGACGTACATCGCGCCGAGCTTCAGCAATCAAATCTTTTCCGCCAATGAGGGCGACTGAATCCGCCTCCCTCATCGTCGGCCCTCGACCCACAACTCACACCCAAGAAAAACAAGCAAGGAGACATTGATTCAATGGCAGCCCTGAAGCGCCTCAAGCGAGGCTTCACCCTGGTAGAGCTCATGATCGTCGTGGCGATCATCGGCATTTTGGCCGCGCTCGCCATCTACGGCGTCAGCCGTTACATGACCACCAGCAAGACCGCCGAGGCGCGCATGATGCTCGGAACCATCGCGAAGAGCGCGGTCAGCGCCTATGATCACGAGCACATGAGCGGCGAGCTGCTCGCTGCGGGCGCCACCGCCGCCACGAGCCACCGCCTGTGTGACTCGTCGAGCGCCGTCCCGACCGACATGACCAAGATCAAAGGCGCCAAGTACCAGTCGACCGCCGCGGAGTGGGAAGCTGGTGCCTCAGAGACCGTCGGCTGGCGATGTCTGAAGTTCTCGATCGTCGGCCCCCAGTACTTCCAATACAAGTACACCTCGAACAGCACCAATTCCTTCACGGCGTTGGCGCACGGCGATCTGAACGGTAACGGCACGGCCTCGACGTTCAAGCTGCTCG
This sequence comes from uncultured Sorangium sp., assembly GCA_966250485.1. Taxonomy (GTDB): domain Bacteria; phylum Myxococcota_A; class Polyangia; order Polyangiales; family Polyangiaceae; genus PMG-095. The sequence goes on from CBINHN010000008.1 coordinate 96,520, forward strand.
GCGCGGTGCGAGACGAGAGCGGCAAGAAGATCGCGACGTACTCGCCGAACTTCATCGAAGACAAGCCGAACGAGTGATCGAGCGTTCTTAGCTTCAGCTCCAGCTACGCGCCGCCCATCTGGGCGGCGCGTTTCATTTTTCAGCTCTTCGTTAGTCAAGGTGTAGCGAGACGTGACGAGCCACGACATTGGCGCGCGAGCGCCAGCCAAGCCCTGGTTGTACGCGCTAGCCGTCTTCGTCTTCACGATCGGCGCCTACTTACCTGCTCTCGGCGGCTCGTTCATTTGGGACGACCACTACCTGATCACGCGCTCGCCCAGCGTCACCACGCTGCAGCCGCTGAGCAGCTATTTCCGCTCCTCTTTCTGGCAGCACGAGGACCTCGCGCCCGGCGAGCGCGCCTACTATCGCCCGCTCACCGTGTTGAGCTTCGCGCTCGATCACGCGCTGCACGGCAGCAACCCGGGCGGCTATCACGTCACGAACCTGTGCCTCCACGCGGCGACGGCGCTGCTGTTGTTCGCCATGCTGCGTCGCCGCAACATGACGCCGCCGGCGGCGTTCCTCGGCGCCGTGGGCTGGGCCTGGTTTCCGCGACTCAGCGAGGCCGCGGCCTGGATTTCGGGGCGTACCGACATCCTGGCCGCGCTCTTCACGCTGCTCGGTCTATCGCTGTGGTCGCGGCGCAGCCCGGTCGCGCGAACGTTCGCAGCTGTCTGCTTTCTGCTCGGGTTGTTCGCCAAAGAAGTCGCTGTCGCGGGCGTGCTCGCCGCGCTGGCGTGGAGCTGGACTGACAGCGCGGGCGAGCCGAAGCGCAAGCGGCTCGCGGGTCTCGTGCCGGTGGTCTTGCCGCTGGCCGTGTATCTCGCGCTGCGGCTGCAGGCGCTGGGACTTCCGCGTGACGGCGGGGATCTACCCTGGAGCTTGCGTTTGCTGCACGTGCCCGAGGCGCTCGGCCGCTACGTCGCGATGCTGCTGAACGCCTGGACGCCGGGCATCCAGCTGGGCACCTTGGGACACCCGACCCTCGGCTACGTGGCGCTCGGCGTCGTCGCGTTGCTGGTCGGGGCCTTCGCCGCGCTGCGACTCCGCTCCCGCCTGACACTCGATGGCTTCGATCGAGCTGCGGTCACGCTCGGCTGCGTCAGCCTCGGGCTCGTGCTTCACGTGTTGCCGATCCCCGTCCTGGTGGTGGCCGCAGATCGCTTTCTGTATCTGCCGACGCTCGCGCTCGTGTTGTTGGCGGCGCCGCGGCTCGCGGCTGTCCTCCAGGTCAGCAAGCGTTGGTGGCGTGTCGCGGCCGTGGTGTACGTGCTGAGCTTCGCGCCGCTGACTTGGCTACGAGCGCGCGCCTGGTCGGACGAGGTCGAGTTCTGGAGCATCGCCTTCCGAGCGCAGCACGAGGGCAACAACGCCCTCTCCCGGCTCGAGCTCGGCAACATCTACGCGCGCGCAGGGCTATTCTCGCGCGCGTGCGCGCTCTACCTCGACGCAGACGAGGGCGACTACGCAAACTTCCTTCTGGCGCGAAACAATGCAGCCAACGAATTCGTGAGCATGGGTGAGCCTGAACGAGCCGTTCCCGTCCTCGAAGACTTGGTGGCGCGCGCGCCAGAGGTGCCCAAGTTCTGGCTCGGCCTCGCCGTCGCGTATGGGGCGAGCGAGCGCTGGAGCGATAGCCAGCGCGCGCTCGGCGAAGCGCTGCAGCGCTTCCCGACCTACGGCGCGGCCGTGAACCTACGCCAGGCCATCCGCGAGCACCAACAACGCTCGAGCACCGCCTATCCCGACACGATCGCGGGACAGCTGGCGCGCGCGCAGGCCGCGACGGGCCTCATGCGCACCGCAGACGCCATGCAGGCCCTGCTCCGCGCGTCGAAGCTCGGCTCGATTCCAGCCTCGGAGTGGACGTCGCTGCTCGTCTACGCCTTCAAAGAGGCGAGCTTTGGCCAGCTGGAAGCCTTGTTCAAGCGCTACAGCGAGCAGCACACCCCCGACCCCGTTCTCATCACGAACTTCGAAGAGCGTCGCGCCCGAGTCGCGGAGCTCCGTGAGCTATGGAGCTGGGTAGCGCCGCAGCTACGCGCCGCGACGCGCAGCCCAGCGGCCGCTTCCGAGCCGTAGCTCAGGGTCGCCCGACGCGGAAGACTCCGAACTCCACGGCGTCACCGACGATGGCCTCGAGCTGGAGGCGCTCCCGAATCTTCACCAGCGAGCGACAGCGAAGCTCCTCGGGCCTTAGCACGACGCGAGTAACGTGCCGCTCGGCGACCAGCCGCTCCGCCAACTCCGGGACGGACCAGCAAGCCAGCCAGTCGAGCGGCGCGTCAGTAAAGACAGCCAGCGGCTGCGGCTCGATCGCCAGCGTGCGTTCGTGCAGCGCGAAGCGCTGGAGATAATCGGCCGCTGCTTCGCGCGAAGCCAGCAACTCGCGCGAGACATCGCTTTGACTCATGCCGAGGGTGCGCTTTGCGATGGAAACCGCCGCGACCACCAGCGCCAGCGCGCTCGCCGCCGCGAGCGCCCGACCAAGACGCGGGAACTTACGCCACCGAAAGCCCGCCAGCAGCAGCAACGACACGGGGGCGAGGCTCAGGAACAGCGGCAGCCCCTGGCGCCAGCCGAACGCCCACTCGTTCCAGTGTCGCGCGTGGACGAGGTGAATGGGCAGCACCGCGAGCAGGCCCATCAGCACGCTCGCGACGAGCGGCGCGCGGCGTGCGGCTCGCCAGCGCGCGAGCCGTTGGCCATTCATGACTCCGAGCGTGAGCGCGAGCGCCGCTAGCGGCAGCAGATACACCGCGACACCGAATTGGGCCGCGTACGACAGGGAGCTGTCGGGGCGCAGAGACTCGACGACGCCGCTCCACTTGTCCTTCACGCAGTCCCAAGTCGAAGAGCACTCGTAGGTGTACCTGAAGGGCGGCAGTGTTTCGAGCTGCCGGTACGCCGCGTAGTCGAAGAGTGGGCGCAAGCCCGCGTGGGGCAGCTGCATGAAGCGCAGCGCCCACAGCCCTATCGGAACCGCGGCGCCAGCCACGAGCGCGGCGCTGTTGCTGAAGCGAGCGCTCCGACGCTGCCATAGCTCGCTGGCAGCGAGGGCGAAGACCACGATCAGCAGCTGAAATCGCGCCAGATAGCACAGGCCGGCGAACACCCCCACGGCCGCGTAGACGAGCGCGCTGGGCCAGCGCGCGCGGCGCACGGAGAGCGCGCACGCTTTGCCGTAGGCGAGCAGCGTGAGAAACACGAGCACGAACCCGAGGCTCTCGGTATAGGGACGTGAGCTCGACCAGTGGTAGACCGGGTTCAGCGCGAACCAGGTGGTCACCAGGGCCGCCGCCGCGGGCGCGAACCAGCGCGGCCCGCCCAGGCTCCTGCGCGCGGCGCCGCGCAACCAGCAATAGCAGAGCACCAGGCTGAGCCAGTACAGCGCTTCGGGCAGCCACTCCGCCGCGCGCTCGACGCCCATGGCGCGCCCCAACCAGCCCATCAACAGCGGCAGCAAGGGGTACGTGACGACCGCTTGCGGCAGCGGCTCGAGGCCCATGTGAAAGATCGAGAGATTGCTGACTAGGCCGTGTCCACGCGCGACGTGGCGCGCGATGTTGAAATAGTAGGAGCCGTCCAGGCTATCGCCGAGCGGCGGATTGTAGTTCAGCTTCAGCGCGACGAAGATGGAGAGCAGCGCGAGACAGCCGCCGACCTCCAACACCAGAGCGACGTGCTGCGGTGCGAGCTGGCCATCGCGCGACGTCGCGCTGGCGGCGGGGCGCTTTGCAGAGCTCAACGCGGCGGCGGGATCGTGCGGCGAGCGTCCCACGATACTCCGGAGCCGAGCTGCGTCACCACGCGCGTCCCCTCCGGCTCGATCGTGTAGTGCAGGCGCGGAAAGCCGCGCGCGGTCATGAAGCGCTCGAGCTCGCGGTGATTCTTGTTGCAGTACAGCATGAGGAACCCGCCGCCACCTGCGCCGACGATCTTGCCCCCCAGCACGTGATGCTCGGCGCGCACGGTCTCATAGATTTCCTCGACGCTGCGCAGGCTGATCTTGGCCGAGAGCCGCTTCTTGTTTTGCCAGTGCTCGTGCAGCAGCAGCCCCCAGCGATCGAAATCACCGGACTCAATCGCCTCCAGGATGCGCTGCCCGAGCTCCTTGATGGCGTGCAAGCTCTCGGTGACGCGCTGGTGCTCCGGCGCGTGCTGCCTCGACGCGGCGTGGTCTTGATCCGCGAGCACCTCCTGGGCGTCGCGCTGCGTGCCCGTGTAATAGAGGTGTGTGTTGCCGACGAAATCAGCGATGGCGCTGGAGTGCATCGCGAGCTGCCGCACCTGGACGTCACCGCCCTTGTCGATGTCCAGCACGGTCAGGCCGCCGAACGCCGCCATGTATTGATCCTGCTTGCCGATGCGCTCCTCCAGCACATCGAGCTCGATGTGACAGGCTTCCTCCGCGAGATCCTGCAAGCTGACATAGTCTCGGCGATAGTGGTGCAGCGCGTTGAGTAGGCCGACCAGGTAGGCGCTGGAGGAGCCCAACCCGGTCCCCGCGGGGATGTCGGCGATGGACGCGACCTCGAACTGTTGCTCGATGCCGTGCAGCCGCAGCGCCTCTCGCGCCAGCTCGTGGCGCAGCTCGCTGACATGGTCGACCACCTCCGCGTTCGAGTAATGAAGCCGCACCTTGCGCCCCATCACCGGACGGTTGACGAGCACGTACATGTACTTGTCGAGGCCCATCGCGAAGATGAAGCCTCCGTGCCGCCCGTAGTACGACGGCAAGTCGGTCCCGCCGCCACCGAGCGTGACGCGGAATGGAGTGCGGGTGGCGATCACAACCGATAGCCTGCCTGGTTCACGTCGCGGTGGAACATTTGCACCGTCTCCAGCGAGAGCTCGCCGAGATCTTTGCCCAGCATGGGAAGCTTACGCCAGAGCGCGGCCGAAATGGTGATGATATGGCAACCGGCGGCGTTGGCCTGGAAAACGTTGAAGAGCTCCCGCGGGCTGGCCCACAGCAGTCGTGACTTGGTGTTCGGCGCCAGCATCCGTAACGCTTCTTGAATCGTCGGGCTCGGATCGCGCCCGGTGTCAGCGATGCGCCCAGCGAAGACCGAGACGATGCTCGGCACGCTCGGCAGCAAGACGTCGCTCACGGCGCGCACCTGGTCCAGCGTGAGCAGCGCCGTGGCGTTGACCTGCACTCCCTGCCGGCACAGCCGCCCTATCAAGGGTGTCAGCAGCTTCCCGCGCGCGTCAGTGATGGGTACTTTGACGAAGACGTTCTTGCCGTAGGCAGCCAGGCGCAGCGCCTGATCCTCCAGCGCGCCGGGATCATCGGCCAGCACGGGCAAAGAGACGGGTCGCTCTCCAGCCAGCGTCACGATTTGCTCCACGAAGCCGCGAAAATCCGTGACGCCGTCTTGCTTCATCAAGGTCGCGTTGGTGGTGAAGCCACGCGGCCAGCCGGCGCCGAGCGTCTCTTCGACGCCGGCGAGGCTGCCGACGTCGCCGTACAGCTCGATGTTCAAGTTCCAGTTGTTGGCGGCGCTCATGCCAGCCTCCCGCGAAGGTTGCTAATCGGTCGCTGAGCGCGGCAACAAGCGCGCCGATTGCGAGCGACACAGCAGAATCGAAAAAACCGCCAGCACGACGCCCGCCACAATGTCAGTCGGGTAGTGCCAGCCGAGCGCGATCACGGCCACGGCCGTAAGTAACGAGAACGCCAAAGACAGAGCAAAGAAGAGCTTCGAGGCGCGTGCATAAAACAGCATCACGCTCTCATGCGCCATGTGCAGGCTGGGCATGCACGCGATGTAGCTCCAGGTAATGAGCACATCCGCTTGGCCATGATTGACGGCGCCCGTGTTCTCGTAGAGCACGGCTTGCATCCAGTTCACGTTCAGCGCGGGGTAGCTCCGCAGAAACTCGAAGCTGCTCGGTGAGAAGTAGGCCGGCCCTGCCGCAGGCAGCAGCCAGTACAGCGGGCCGCCGATGAAGTAGCAAATGGCCAGCGCGGACAAATATTCGGTGCGCTGGCGAGCGTCGCGCAGGCCGAACAGGAACGCGCTGGCGAGCGCCATGTGGTGGAACAGCCGGGTGTAGGCCCAATCGAACCAAGCGAGCCACGCGGGGTGCTGCGCGGACCACGACGCGACGAGGCGATACGGATGCACGCCGGTGATGGCGTGCTCGAACGCGACGATGCCGCGATCCCGCTGCGTGAAGGAGCCGACGAAGGTGAGCGCCTTCACGACCGTGAACCAATAACAGACGGCCGTGAACACGAGCAGCGTGCACGCGCCGTGCACGAGCATGCGCCGCAGCTCGGCGCGAGAATAGCGCCGCGCCAGCACGAAGCCGAAGCCCGCCACGGCGAGGGCGTCCAGCGCCGTGTGCGCCGGCATCCACACTAGATCCGCGCCGAGCGCGACGACCGCCGCCAAGACGCGCGCGAGCAACGGCAGGCGCCGCGCCGGATCACGCAGCGCGAGCAGCGCTCGACCGCGCTCGGCCCAGATTTGGCTTAGCGAGCGGCGATCACGGCGCGCCAGGACACCGAAGAGATACGCGGCGGCCGCGGCGGAGAGCAGCCCGGGGAGATGAACGACTCCCTTCAGGGTGCGAAACGGCTGCAACCACGTGTACGAGCTCGGCAGCTCGGCGTAGCGGTGCTGCAGCCAGCCGCCACCGGCCAGGGCGATGAGGCTGATCGGAACGAGCAGCCCGACGTGCCCGTAGGCGGCGAGCAGCCAGGCTTTGATCGAGCCCTCCACGGGTGCCCGTGAGGGCAGCGCCGACGGCGTATCGGGCGTGCTCACGTTCATTCGCCCACGTTCTCGAAGTAGACTTCGGAGCTGACGCTGGTGGCCGCGACGTTGCAGAAGACGTTGTCTCCATCGGCGTCCGCGCGCGCCTGGATCACGTACCAGAGGTCGGTGGCGGTGCCGAGGTCGGGCGGCTTTTCGAGGCTCAGCTTCGGAAATTTGTCGCCCGCGCGACCTGCTTTTACGGCGTAACGGAACAGCACGGGTTGCGTGACGCGCGCGCCGAGCAAGCGCCACTTGTCGGCGTCGTGGTCCTTCTGCGTCGTGGGGACGCTCCACGAGCGAGGCGACTGGCCGAACTTGTCGTCGGGATACCAGCTGGTGAGCGAGGTCGATACGTCCAGATAGACCTGGTTCTCCGAGCGGTACGCCTCCTCCGCCCCGCGGATGGCCTGAATCACGGCGGCGGCCTCGCTGCTCTTCGAAGCGAAGACGCGGCTGCGAAAGGAGGCGATGCCGATGGCCGCGAGCACCCCGACCAGCGCCACGACGATCATCAGCTCGGTCAACGTAAAGCCGCCGCAGACCGCGCCACGCAGCCGTAAGCGCGCGCGGCGATTGTGGAAATCCGCAGCCATTTTCGCAAGACGATAGCACGGCGGCCACGCGCGCCTCGAGCCGTTCACGGCGCACACCGTTGCCGACATTGGCACCGACAGCGACGTGGCCGCGAGACAGAGCGCACCTGACATGCTCCTTCACTGGAACGGCCAGCGACACCAAAAGTTGCGGTGGCAGTCGTGTCCGAGCACGCCGATTGGCCACCTGCTCGGTGTGCTCTCGGTACGCTGAGGCGTTTCGTTGCGCTAGTCGCCGTCGGGCGACTCGTCCTCGGAGTCGTCCGCGAGCCCCTGCTTTTTCAGGCGGTAACGCAGCGAGCGAAAGGTGATGCCCAGCAGATCTGCGGCACGTTTGCGCACGCCGCCGGTCCGCTCGAGCGCGGCGAGGATCAAGCGGCGCTCGACCTCGGACAGCACGTCATCGAGCCGCGTGCCTTCCTGCGGCAAGCTCAGCAGCGCCGGCGTCGGCGCGCCCGCGACGCCGCTGAGCTCGGTCGGCAAGTCGCCGAGGCCGATGACGCGCCCGCCGGCCAACGCCACCGCGCGCTCGATGACGTTCTCGAGCTCGCGCACGTTGCCGGGGAACGGATAGCTCTGCAGCGCGCGCAGCGCGTCAGGCGTGAACCCGGCGATGTCTTTGCCCATCTCATGCGAGAATTTGCGCACGAAGCGCTCGGCGAGCAGCGGCACGTCTTCGCGCCGCTCGCGCAGCGGCGGCAGCTCGATGCGGATCACGTTCAGCCGATAGTAGAGGTCGCTGCGAAAGCGATTGGCCGCCACGTCGGCCTCGATGTCCCGGTTCGTCGCCGCGAGCACGCGCACGTCCACGGGCACCTCTTGCGTAGCTCCGACCGGGCGCACCGCGCGCTCCTGCAGCACGCGCAAGAGCTTGACTTGCAGCGTGAGCGGCAGCTCCCCGACCTCATCGAGCAACACGGTGCCGCCCTCGGCCTCGCGGAACAAACCGCGGTGACGCGCCTGAGCGCCGGTGAAAGCGCCCTTCTCATGGCCGAAGAGCTCGCTTTCCATCAACGCCTCGGGCAGGGCGCCGCAATTGACCACCAGGAAGGGGCCCTTGGCGCGCTCGGACGCCATGTGCACCGCGCGCGCGACGCGCTCCTTGCCGGTGCCGCTCTCGCCGGTGATGAGCACGGTCGTGCGCGTGGCGGCGATGCGCTCCACGAGGTCCATGATGCGGCGCAGCGCCTCGCTCTTGCCGACGATGTCGCTGCTCGCGCGGCTGACCACCTGCGCGCGCAAGCGCATGTTCTCGCTGTTGATCGCGTATTTCTCGAAGGCCTTGGCGACCAGCGCGGCGAGCTCCGCCGACTGAAATGGCTTCGCCACGAAGTCGTAGGCGCCGAGCCGCATCGCCGCGATGGCGTTCTCCAGCGAGGAGTGGGCCGTAATCAGGATCACCTCACTCGAGGCGTTGCGCGACTTCGTCGCAGCCAGGACGTCGAGCCCCGAGCCGTCCGGCATCGCGAGATCGGTCAGCACCACCGGAAAGGCCTGCGGGCTCTCGCGGATGGCCTCCAGCGCCGCGCTCAGGCCCGGCGCCTGCACCACCTGATAACCCTCGCGCCGGAACAGGATACTCAACATCTCGCGCAAGCCGGGCTCGTCCTCGACGATGAGCAGCTGGAGCGGGGGCGGGACGATGGAGGCCAAGATGCCGGATGTTAGAAGGGGCGGGCGGATAGTGCCATAATCCGAGCACCCCATGCGGGAACGCCTTCGCTTGGCCGCGCGCCCCTTGCACTGCTTACTTCTGTCGCTCGTGTCGTCCGCGTCACTGGCCGCGTACGGAGGGCTCGGATGTGCGTCCAGCGCGGGTGATGGCGCGAAGCTGGATCCTTCGCCGTCGAGCGGCGGCAGCTCGGCGACGGGCACCGTCGTCATCAAGTTCTTGGATCCGCCGCTCGAGCTCGCCCCGCGCGAGCAGCGCGAGCTGCAGCTCGTGGTCACGCCGGCGCGTGCGCACCACGTGCAGCTCACCTTGTTGGGCGCGGAGTCTGCGGCGACCGCGCCCGACGACGCGGCGCTCGACCACGCCGAGGTCGAGACCAACGCGGCCGGGCTGGCCAGGGTCGTGCTGACCGCGCCCAGCGCTCCGACGACCTTCGCGCTGCGCGCTCAGGTCGGTAGCGCCTCGGCGACGCTGCCCATCACCATGAGCTCGACAGCGCTGCTGACGCTGATCTTGCATCCTCGCTACGAAGGACGCCGCGCTTTCAGCGGTTACACGGCGACCGCGTACCCCGGCGTCAGCTGCGTGGAAATCGCGCCCGGCATGGCGCCCAACGCCGGCCTCCTCGTGCGCGCCAACCCCGACGCGCCGCTCGAGCTCGTCGACGTGCCCGCGGCCGCGAAGATTGCCGTCGTCGTCAGCGCGGGCTCGGTCGCGCGCGGCTGCACGACCGTGCAGAGCCCGCTGCCGCGCGCCGACACTGACGTCAGCGTCGAGCTCAAAGATGTCGCCATCAATCTGGCGGAGACCAAGCTCGACACGCTGTTCGCTCTGGAAGCGGGCGACACGGCCTTCGCCGACGAGCTCACCAGCGCGCTGAGCGTCGTGACGCTCGCTTTGCGCAACGACGCCGAGAGCGAGCTCTCCGCGGTCTTGGACGCGATGGCGGCCTCGCTCTCGGGCAGCCGGCGCACGACCTTCGACGACGCGCGCAGCGAGGCGAGCTGGGACACGCGCTTGGCGTCCGCCGGCGCTGAGCCCCTGAGTAAGGCGCTCGAGCGCTGGAGCGAGCAAGCGCGCCCTGCCCTGTCGGCGCGGACGATAGAAGCCACGCTGGCGAAGAACGACGATCAGGGCGCGACGCCCAGCCTCACCCTCTCGCGCATCGGAGACGCCCCAGCCGCGGACATCGAGCTGTCAGTCGACGCGGATAGCTGGGCCACGGACACATCGGATACGCTGGCGCTCGCCGCCAGCGTGTCGTGGCCGGCGTCGTCACTGCTCACGGCCTTGGTTGCAGCTCCAGCGCGCGCGGAGACCGGGCTGCAAGATGTCGCGGCGGCGCTCAGTCAGGTGCTCGGCTGTCAGACGCTCGGCGAAAGGATGACCGGCGGCGACGAGGACAGCGTCGTGGCGTTCGCCCAGCAGTGCGACGCGGCGTGCGCCACAGCGCTGTGCGACGGCGCCGTCGACGCGCTGTGGCAGGCGGCGCGCGCGGCGTCGGGCAGCGAGAGCACGCAACTCTCGCTGCAGGTCTCGGGTGCCGCCACGCTCGGCGCGAAGACTCAGATCGTCTCGCTCAGCGGGAACTGGGTCGGCCGCCTGAGCCACGGTGACGAGGAGACGCAGACCGGCGGCGCCTTCGCCGGGTTTGCGCCACGCGAGTAGCGCTCAGGCGCCGATCTTCGCGCGCAACAAGCGCAGCTCGATCGCCGTGGCGTAGGCGCGCAGCGCGTCCAAGAGGCCCGGCGCGCGGCCCGCTCGCACGTCGCGCACCAGCGCGCGCAGCTCGAGGTAGCGCTGTCCGTCCAGCCCGAGGAGCAACAGCACCGTGGCCGGATCGCGCGGTGCGTCGGCGGAGCCGCCCAGCAGCGCGCCCGCGCCTGCGAGGGTGCGCGCGACCAGCCGATCAGCGACGGTGAGCGAGCGCGCGTAGTCTCCCGCCGCGAGCGCCGCCTCCAGCTCGCGCACGATGGCGCGCTCGCTCGAAGTGGGCCACAGCGCTTCGAAGCTGAGCCCGGGGGCCGGCCCTGGCTTCGGCCCCGCGGGCTCCGACAGCTGAGCGCCTCGCGCCGGAAGCGACGGCGCCACCTCCGCCTGCGCCGGTGCAGTAGGCGGCGATGGCGCGGGCAGCGAGGACTGCGGGAGCGACGACGCGGGCTGCTCCGGCGCCGACGGCGGCGCAGAGTCTCCGGCGGCGACGCGCGCGGCGGCCTCGCCGACGTCCGCCTCCGGCATTTGCGAGAGTCGCATCGCCGCGCTCAGCCGCGGCTCCGGCTTCGGCTCCACGCTGGGCAGCGGCGGGCGCTCGCTCGGCTCCGCGCCGAGCAGCGGCTCTGCTTCGGCGCGACGCAGCGCCTCGACCAGGCCGCCCTCGGGCAGCTCCAGCGTGGCCGTGTCACCGCCGCGCGTGGGCACTCGACGCTCGAAATCATCGAGCACCGCGCGGGTGATGGCTTCGAGCGCTTCGTAGACCCCCTCGCCGGTGGTCGCCGTGGTCGAGAACGACGGCGCGCGCCAGCGGTTCAGCTGGCGATCCAGCTCTTCGATGCTGAGCACGTCGTACAGGTCGCGCTTGTTGTACTCGATGACGTGCGGCACGTCCCCGAGCGACTTACCGTGCGCGGTGAGGTTATCGACCAGATTGTCCAGGCTCTCCAGGTTGGCGTCCATGCGCACGCGCTGGGAGTCGAACACGAGCACCACGCCGTCGGCGCCCGTCAACACCAGCTTGCGCGTGGCGTTGTAATAAACCTGCCCGGGCACCGTGAAGAGCTGCAGGCGAACGCTCATGCCGCGCACGTTGGGCAGCCGAATCGGCAAGAAATCGAAGTACAGCGTGCGGTCGACGGGGGTCGCGAGGCTCACCATTTTTCCGCGATGCTCGGGCTTCGCGGTGGCGTGAATGTGCTGCAGCGTCGTCGTTTTGCCGCCCAGACCCGGACCGTAATAGACGATCTTGAAAACGAGCTCACGGGCGAGCGGGCTGATGACAGGCATGAGCGCCTTTTCAGCATAGTCCCCAAAACTCGCCGAATGTTAGCGAAATCCATGGCTTTCCTGGGCCGCGGGCCCAAGGGCGTAAGAAGCGCGCCCGCCGCCGCGTTATCGAGGAAACCGTGCTGGCCGGAACCTTTCCTACCTCCTCGCACTCGCTGCGCGAGCTCGCGTCGTTGCTCCCGCCCGCCCGGGTCACGAAACGGTCTAGAGTGCGGGTCGTCTTGAGCGAGGCCGGCGACAACGAGCTCGAACGCGAGCAGCGGCTCTGCTCACGTGCCCGCGCCGGCGATCGTGAGGCGCTGGCAGAGCTGCTGCGCGAGCACGGGCCGCGCCTGTACAGAAGCGTGCTCTTGCCGCGGCTCGGCAGCGCGGCCGCGGCCGAGGACGCGCTGTCCACCACGTACCTCAAGGTCGTCGAGCGCATCGCGCAGTTCTCCTGGCAAAATGTCGGGTTTTACCCGTGGCTACGCATGGTGGGGCTGAACGTCGCCATCGATCAGCTGCGCAAACGCAAGCGCGAGACGCTGTTCGAGCCGAGCGATCTGGAGCGCGAGCTGGAGCACACGGCAGCGGACGGCCAGAGCGCGACCGCGCTGGAGCGCGCCGATTTGGAGGCCGCGCGCCGCCGGGTACAGGGCCTCCTCCAGCGCATCAATCCGCGCTATGCCCAGGCCATTCGCCTGCGAATTTTGGAAGAACAGAGCCGTGAGGCCGCCGCGCAAGCGCTCGACGTCAGCGTGGCGACTTTCGACGTCGTGCTGCATCGCGCGCTCGCCGCGCTCAAGCGCGCGCTCGCGGAAGCCAATCAGGGAGCCGAGCCATGAGCGATCCCGACGAGCTCTCGCCCGAGCAAGCAGCGGTGATCGCCGCCGCGCTCGTCGCGGCTCAGCGCCCGAGTGAGCTCTCGCCGCAGCGACACGAGCGCATCTTGCGCGCCGCGCTCGAGGATCCTCTGGCGCCGCCCAGCGCGACAGAGCTCGAAGCTGCGGAGCAACTGCGCGCCGCGCTGGAGACGGGAGGTGTGAACGAGGAGGCCGCGCTGGCGCGAGCGCTCGCGCTGGCGGTCGGCAAGGGCGAGCCGGCGCCTGCCGCCGCTGCCGCGCGCGCTTTGGAGCGCGCGGCAGCGGCGCGCCCGCGCGCCAACGTGGTGTTCGTCTCCTTCGGGCTGCTCAGCTCGGCGCTCGCCGTGGCCGCTGCCATCGCGCTCGTGCTGAAGCCGGTACAGGAGACGCCGACGCCGAGACAGGAGCCGCCCGCGCTGTCGCGCTCGCTCGGCCCCGTCATCGGGCCCGACGCCGGCGAGTTGTCGGCCAGCGAGCGCATGGATCGCATCGCCAGCGCCCGCGCGCGCGACCTGCGCGAGAATCGCTATTTGGCGTGGGGCGTGCCGCGATGAGCTACCGAGTCTGCTGCTGCGCGCTGCTGCTCGCGCTGAGCGCCTGCTCGCGTGAACGCGCGGAGCCCGCGCCCTGCACCGAGCAGCAGCAGCGCGTCGTGGATCCCACGCTGCTCGCATTTCTGAGCCGAGCTCGCGCCGCGCACCACGTCGCCGATCAAGCCGAAGCCGCGCGCGATCTAGCGGCCGCCATCAAAGCGCTGCGCGAGGTCAGCGACGGTCCGCGACCACCGGGCGACGCAGCGCGCGCGCCCGAAGTGACGGAAGTTCTCGCGGATACACTGGCGCGACAAGCCGACCTGGAGAGCCAGAACGGCGACAACGACGCCGCGCTCCGCCTGCTGGAGCGAGGACTAACACTCGTGCCCACGCCGACCTACTTCAGAGGACACTTGTTCGAGATTCGCGGGCTCGTCGAAGAACGACGCGCGGCGAAGTTCACGCGAGAAGGTGCCAGCGAGCAAGCCACCGCCGCGAAGGCGAGCGCGCTCGAAGCGCTGGAAGAGGCGATGAAAATCCAAGCGGACGTCATCTCGAAAGGTGAGCAGAAAGGACGCTGACTCTCGGCCATGAGGCCGAGGCAATTGTTCGATTGCTGGCGAGCGGCTCGGGCGCGTAACATCGAGTTCTCACCGTGAGAGGAAGCAGACCGAAAGTGCTACTCTGTCTCGTTCGGAGCTTTGTCGCTCCGGGCGACGGACGTCCATAGAACTGCGTGGCGACTGCAGAAAACCGCCTGCCCAAGCGCGTCGACGGCATCGACCTGCGACGGCTCCCGATCGGACCCGCCGAGGCCTTCGTTCTATCCTGCATCGACGGCGCGAGCACGGAAGTAGAGATCGCCGCCGCGGCCGGCAAGTCGCTCGCAGACGTGCAAGCGGTGATATCGCGGTTGGTAGAGCTGGGCGTCGTGAGCCTCAGCGCCGCGCCGCTGCGCACGCCGCGCGTGCCGCGCGCCGCGGCCGCGACCCCGCTCGCCGGCGCCGCCGTGGAAGAGCGCGTGCTGCGCACCGAGCACCCCGGCGCTTCACTGTACGACGCCGCGGAGCTCACGGAGGACGTCGACATCGAGCTCGAGCGCCGTAAGCTCATCCTCGAGACGTTCCATCGCCTCGAGAACCTGAACCACTATCAGCTGCTCGGCCTGGCCCCGGCCGCGGACCGGCGCGCGATCAAGGCGCGCTATCACGAGATCATCAACGTCTTTCACCCGGACCGCTACTACGGCAAGCGCCTGGGCAGCTTCAAATCGAAGCTCGAGCGCGTCTTCCAGCGGCTGACGGAGGCGCATGACGTGCTCTCGCGCAGCGGCACGCGCGCCGAGTACGACGCGTATCTCAAGCAAGGCTCGAGCCTCTCGTCGCTCGAGCAGCAGCTCCACGACGAAGAGGCGCACGCGCGCGAGCTCTCGGCGGCGCACGCGCGCATCGCCGCGGAGGCCTCTCATGCCCGCGCGAGCGTGCCGCCGAGCGCAACCAACAGCTCGCTGCGCCCGCCGCAGCCTTCCATCCCGGTGATCGTCGAGTCTTCGCGCCCGAGTTCCGCAGACGCGCTGGCCACGGCGGTGGGCAGCGCCGGGCCGGCGAGCCGCGTCGACCCGGAGGCACGCCGCCGCGCGTTGGCGCGCAAGCTCGGCTTTTCTTCGCCGCCGCCCGCGTCGAGCACGCCGCTCAACGGCGCGGACGCCAAGGTCGCGCGCGAGCGCGCCGTCAATGACTTCAAGCAGCGCTACGAGCAGCACGCGCGCCGCAGCCAGGTCAGTGAGTACGTGGCCCGGGCGGATGCCGCCATCGCGGCCAAAAAGCCGGTCGATGCCGTGAACGCGCTGCGCATCGCGGTGTCCTTGGCGCCCGAGGACGCCTCACTGCGCCAGCGCTACGAGGACGTGCAGGCCGAGAGCAGCCGAGAGCTGGCGGAGCGCTACTTGGCGCAGGCCGCCTACGAGGAGCGCGAAGGACACTGGGCCGAAGCCGCCCGTTCCTATGCGCGCGCGGTCAGCGCCAACGCCGCGCCCGCCGTCCACGAACGGCTCGCGCATTGCCTCCTGATGTCACAGGGGGACCTGAAGCAGGCCGTGGAGCACGCGCGCAAAGCGGTTCTGCTGGCCGGGAACGAGGCACGCAATCGGCAAACCTTGGCGCGCGCCTACGCCGCGGCAGAAATGCGCGAGAGCGCCCTCCGTGAGCTCGAACGGGCCGCCGCCCTGGCACCTTCCGATGATACAATTCGAGAACAACTTCGCCGCGCTCGGCGCGGGGAGTTTTGACGGGGCTCGGCAACGGGCTTAACGAGAGCAATACATGGATCGCGTTATCGGCATCGACCTCGGCACGACCAACTCCTGCGTGTCGCTTCTCGAGGGCGACCAACCCGTTGTGATTCCCAATCGCGGCGGATACAAGACCACGCCCAGCGTCGTGGCCGTCACGGAAGCGGGCAAGCGCCTCGTCGGGCACATCGCCAAGCGGCAGGCCATCACGAACGCGGAGAACACGGTCTATGCGGCCAAGCGCCTGATCGGCCGCAAATGGAACTCGCCGCAGGTAAAAAACGCGATCCTGACGTCGAGCTACGGCATCACCGAAGGGCCGCACGGAGACGTGCGCATCAAGCTGCGCGACAAGACCTACTCGGTGCCCGAAATCAGCTCGATGGTGCTGCAGGAGATGAAGATCATCGCCGAGGATTACCTGGGCGAGCCCGTGAAGAAGGCCGTCATCACCGTCCCGGCGTACTTCAACGACAATCAGCGGCAGGCGACCAAGGACGCCGGCGCCATCGCCGGCCTGGACGTGATCCGCATCATCAACGAGCCCACGGCCGCGTCGCTCGCCTACGGCTACGGCAAGGAGATCGACCGCACCGTCGCGGTCTACGATCTCGGCGGCGGCACCTTCGACGTCAGCATCCTCGAAATCGGCGGCACCGGCGTGTTCAAGGTGATCAGCACGACCGGCGACACCTTCCTCGGCGGTGAGGATTTCGACGCGCGCATCATCGACTGGCTCGTAAACGGCTTCCAGGGCGAGCACGGCATCGATCTGCGTCAGGACCGCATGGCCCTGCAGCGCCTGCGCGACGCGGCGGAGAAGGCCAAGTGCGAGCTCTCGATGGTGAAGGAGACCGAGATCAACCTGCCCTTCATCATCTCCACCGGCCGCAACGAGGCGCTGCACCTGCAGCGCACGCTCACGCGCGACACCTTGGAGAAGCTCACCGACGATCTCGTCGAGCGCACCGTGGAGATCTGCCGCCAAGCGCTGGAAGACGCGCGCTTGCACATCGACGAGATCGAGGACGTCATCCTGGTGGGTGGCATGACGCGCATGCCCGCCGTGCAGGCGGCCGTGCGCGAGTTCTTCGGCCGCGACCCGAACCGCAGCGTGCACCCGGACGAGGTGGTGGCCGTGGGAGCCGCGATCCAGGGCGCCGCGCTGATCCAGGACCGCCACGACATGATCTTGCTGGACGTGACGCCGCACGCGCTCGGCATCATGACGTTCGGCAGCAATTTCGAGGAGCTGATCCCGCAGAACACCACGGTGCCGACCAGCCGCACCAAGATCTTTACCACCAGCCGCGACGATCAGACCGCGGTGAAGATCCTGGTGATGCAGGGCGAGAGCAAGCAAGCCAGCGACAACGAGCTGCTCGGCGAGTTCATCATGACGGGCCTGCGCCGCGCGCCCAAGGGCCACGTCGAGATCGAGGTGACCTTCGAGATCAACACCGACGGCATCGTCAGCGTGCACGCCAAGGATCTCGAGACCGGCCAGGCGCAGTCGATCCAGGTGACCGCCACTAGCGGCCTCACGCAGGACGAGATCAAGAACATGATGGTTAGCGCCCAGGACTACCTGGTCGAGCGCCGCACCGACGAGCAGTTCGAGGCCGCCAAACAGGAAGCAGAGACCTTGATGGCCGAGATCGAGCGCATGTTCCCGGAGATCGAGCGCGTGGTCGGGACCGCGGATTTCGGCCGTGACGCCATCAACAAGGCGCGCGGCACGGTGGACAAGGCGCGCAGCGCGATCAGCGCGAAGGATACGCAGGCCGTCAAACTGCAGGTCGAACAGCTGCAGCGCACGCAGCGCATGTTCAAAGGCGTGGTGGCCCGCGGCTGACGTGCGACGCGCAGCGCAGGCGATCGGAACCAGCCATGGCCAAGAGTGACAGCAACGCCAAGCGCCCGCCTGTGCACTCGCCGGCTCCGGAGAGCGAGCCGCTGAACGCCCCCTGGGACGAAGACACCGTGCCGCGGCTGGATTTCGAGGACGCGGGCTTCGACCGCGTCACGGCGATTCCGGAGCTGCCGCCCGAGGTGTTCGCCAAGCAGCTGATGGACGCCCACGCGGAGGCGGAGGACGCGCCGACCAGCACGGTCAACGGCGCGCCCTCGTCGCACGACTCGAGCGAGCCCTCCGGACCGGTGACGACCTCGATCGTGCCATTCGAGCTGGAGGCCGGCGTGCTTCCCACACAGAAGCCGCTGTTCGAGCCCAGCGAGCCAGCACCCGCTTCACCCGCTGGGTTGCTGTCCACGGCGCCGCCCCCGGGCGTGCGGCAGCCGAAGCTCCCGGAGCTAGAGAACGCCTCGCTCGAGCTCGATCTCAGCAACCTGGGCTCGGAGGCCAACCCGCCGGTCTCCGATCCGGCGCTGCGCGAGATCGCGGACCGCTACGCCACGGGCGACTACTCCGGCGCGCTGGTGCTGGCCGATGGGCTGCTCGAGACCCAGCCCGAACACACTGAAGCGCAGCGCTACGCGAAGAACTGCCGCGAGGTGCTGACTCAGATGTACGCGGCGCGCCTCGGCCCGCTGGACCACCTGGTCACGATGACGATCCCGAGCGAGCAGATCCGCTGGCTCTCGCTCGACCACCGCGCCGGCTTCTTGCTGTCCTTGGTCGACGGCACGTCCAGCGTCGAGGAGCTCTTGGACATCAGCGGCATGGCGCGGCTGGACGCGCTGCGCATCCTTTTTTCTCTGGTGCAGGAGCGAGTGATTGCGTTGACCCCGCGCGGCGGCTGAGACTGTCCGCGTGCAGAGCCGTCACGCCATACGACGCGCCGCGCTGGAGGCCCTCGCCGCGGTCGCGTGCTTCCTCGGCGCGGCGTGGTTGAGCGCGCCGCGCCCCACGCCGGGGCGCTCCTTCCAGGCCAAGCCGAGCAGCGGCCCGCGCGCGATCACTCGCGAGGTCCCCGACCGAGCACCGACCTCGTATGTCCTCGAAGTGCGGCTCGACGCCGAGCGCCATCGCCTGAGCGGCAAAGGGACGATCACGTGGTCGAACAGCTCGCGGACGCCGGTAAGCTCGCTGTTTTTTCATCTGTACCTGAACGCCTTCAAGAACGATCGCACGTTGTTCTTGCGCTCGCCGTTCGGGGCCGGCCGCAGCGGCGCCCACGCGCGGGAGTACGGCTACATCGACGTGAAGACGCTGCGCGCGCGCGAGCTCGAGGGCGCCGATTTGTGGCCCGGGCGCGCGCGTCACAGCCCGCACGATCCAGAAGACGAGACGGACATCGAGGTGCCGCTGCCGCGAGCCATCGTGCCCGGCGAGCCGCTCACGCTCGACGTGGAGTTCGAGAGCCAGCTGCCCGAGATCGTGGAGCGCACGGGTTACGCCGGCAGCTTCCACTTCATGGGGCAATGGTTCCCGAAGCTCGCGCGGCTCGAGCAGGACGGCACGTTCGCGCACTTCGCCTTCCACCCGCAAGCCGAGTTCTACGCTGATTTCGGCCGCTACGACGTGACGCTGGAGGTGCCGGCCAACTTCACGGTCGGCGCCAGCGGGGTGCTGCGCTCGGAGAGCCGGCAAGGCTCGCGCAAGCGCCTGCGCTACGAAGCGTACGCGGTGCACGATTTCGCGTGGACCGCGTGGGACCACTTCGTCGAGACACAGGCGCAGATCGGCTCGGTGTCGGTGCGGCTGCTGACGCCGCCCGGGCACGACGCCAACGCGCGCAGCACGCTGGACGAGCTGCGCTTCGCGCTGCCGTATTTTGCGGAACGCTATGGCCCCTACCCGTACCCGACGCTGACGGTCGTGCATCCGCCACAACGCGCCGAAGCGGCTGGCGGCATGGAGTACCCGACGCTGATCACCACCGGCGGGCCCTGGTACCTACCGTACAGCGGCGCGCGCAGCCTCGAGGCGGTCACGGTGCACGAGCTCGGCCATGAATGGTTCTACGGCCTGCTGGCGAGCAATGAAGCGAAATGGCCGTTCCTCGACGAGGGGATCAACAGCTACGCAGAGCTCAGCGCGCTCACCGCGCGCTACGGCGACAGCTCCGCGTTCGACGCCTTCGGGCTGCAGCTCGGCAACGCGGCGCTGTTTCGGGCGTTCGCCGCGGCGCGCGGCCACGACGAGCCCGTCGCCGCGGAGGCCCAGGATTTTTCGAGCTTTCGTAACCTCGGCGCGCTGGTCTACAGCCGTACCGCGACGCTGCTCGAGACGGTAGCGCGCGTGTGGGGGCGCGAGCGGCTCGAGCGCGCGCTGGCGGAGTACACCCGTCAATATCGCTTCGCGTCGCCCGAGCCGCCCGATCTCTTGCGCGTGGTGCGCGAGCACGTCGCGCCCGAGGCGGCTCAGTTCCTCGAGCGCGGGCTGTTCCAGCGCGGCACGGTCGACTACGTCGTGCGCGAGGTCGAGACCGCGCCCGTGCGGTCGCCGGCGGGTTTCTTCGAGCGCAAGTCCGGCCGTGAGCGCGTGACGCCGAGCACGATCCCCGTGAACGAGTACATCGGTCGCGTCACCGTGTATCGTCACGGTAGCCTGGAGCTGCCGGTGGAGGTGGCGCTGATTTCCGCGGACGGCCAGCGCCGTGTGCAGCGCTGGGATGGTCGCGGGCCATTTCACATCTTCGAGCAACGCGGGCCGAGCCCGCTCGCCTACGCCGCCGTGGACCCGGATTACCGCATCTTGATCGACGATGACCTCTTCAACAACCGCGCCGCCGCGGTGGAGCAGAGCTTGCCGCGCGTCAACGAGCGGCTCGCCTACGTCGGCGCGCTGCTCCTGGGAGGCGTCGGGCCATGAGCGCGCTGGACGCGGTACGGCGCTGGCTGCGCGCGCCGCTGGTGAGCGCGCTGTTCGTGACCTTCGCGCTGCGCTCGCTGCTCGGCTGGTTGATCGCCTTGCCCGTGCTCGGCGCCGTGGCGGCGAGCGGCGTCGGCGCGCTACCCGAAGGTGACCGCGCGCTGTTCCAGGCGCCGGGCTATTGGCTGCTGGAGCTGCTGCTGCGAAATTATCGCTCGCTCGGCGCGGCGGTGCGCGTGAGCGCGCTGCTCTGGCTCGTCGCGCTCGTCGTCCGCGTCCTCGGCACGGCGCTGCTGTTCGCCGTCAGCGCCGCGCCGCAGGCGCCGCTCTCCACGAGCGCTGCGCGCGCGGTGCGCTGCGTCCGCCGCTTCATCGCTATCGGCGTGCTGGAGCTGCTCGTGGCGCTGGTGCTGCTGCTCGTGGTCTCCGCGCTGATGGGCGTCGCTCGCCCTAGCCGCATCGAGAGCGAAATGTGGGCGTCCTTGCCTCCCGCGCTGATGGCGCTCTGCGGCGGGTTGCTGCTCGGCCTGGCGGCGCTGTTCTTCGACGGCGCGCGCGCGGCGGCCGTGGAGCTCCGCTTGCGAGACAGCCTGCGCGAGGCGGCGAGCCTGCTGCGCGCGCGCGGCGTCCCGCTCGCGGCGCGCTATTTTCTACTGCTCAGCGCGGGTGCGCTGGCCGTCGCCGTCGCCGCCCGACTCACCGAAGCGCTGGATCTGAGCCGCGCGGGCGCCCTGCGCGTCGCCGCCGTGGTCGGCTTGCATCAGGGCACCCTGCTCGCGCTGAGCGCGCTGGAGGTGCTCTGGGTCACAGCGCTGTCGCGCTCAGCTCGGCCCTGACTCGCCGCGCGCTTGCCGGTAAATTTGTGCGTAGCGGCGCGCCGGGCGATCCCAGCCGAGATCGCGGCGCATGACGCGGCGCCGAAAGCTCGGAAAGCGCGGATGCTGGAACGCCGCGAGCGCGCGCGTCGCCGCGCCGACCAGCCCGCCCTCGGCGTCGGCGTAGACGAAGCCGGTGCCCGTCTCGAGCTCTGCGTCGGCGTCGGTGACGACGTCCGCGACGCCGCCGGCTGCCGGCGCGACGGGCAGCGCGCCATAACGCTGGGCCGCCATCGCCAGCGGGCTGGCCGGGGCGTCGCGCAGCGGCACCGCGAAATCCGCCGCAGCGAGGCAGCGACGGAGCTCCCCCTCTTCCGAGCGCGCCAGGGCGAGGCTGCCGGCGTAGTCCTCGAGCAGCGGCGAGAGCTCGCTCCGAAGCTCGGGGTCTGCGCCGGCGACCACGACCGCGACGTCCTGATCCAGCAAGCGGGGCAACGCATGCAAGAGCGCGCGCCGATCGGCGGCCAGGCAGCCGTCGGCGAGCACGACGAACAATGGCCGCTCCTCGAGCTCGAGGCCCGTAGCGCGCAGCAGCGCGGTCTTGCACGTGCCCTTGTTGGACACGTCCTCGGCGTCGAAGCGGCTGTCGATCGCCGCGTCCGTGGCGGGGTTGAACACCGCGTAGTCGACGCCGCCCAAGATTCCGACCAGCGGCTCCGGCAGCTGGCCGAGCAGCGTGGCGAGGCTCGATGAGCTGCGCAGCTCCTCGGCGTAGCGCGGCGAGACCGTCGTAATGGCGCGCGCCGCGAGCAGCCCGAGCCGCAGCGGCGAGACGCGTCCCCCGACGCGAACGCGAGGATCAGCGAGGCCCTCGCCGAGCCCGACCAGGTCGCTCGCCGCGTAGCTCGCTTCACGCGCCAGGTCGTGCACGGTGACGACGACCGGCACGCCGCCCTGCTCTGCGAGCAAGCGCGCGACGGGCGCCGCGGCGCCGTCGTGCGCGTGCACGATGTCGAAGCCCTTCTTCTGCTCCTTGCGCTCGCGCACCAGCGCGGCGGCGGCGCGGCAGAGCAACGCCACGCTGCGCCCGTGGACGGCGGGATCGGCGCTAGCGGCGGCGGCGCTGAACTCCGGCGCGTCGAACAGGACGACGTGCACCCCCGAGACGAGCTGACCGTCGAGCACCGTAACGTCCTGCCCCGGCTCGATCACGAGCGGGCTCAAGCGCCGAGCCAGCAGCGGGCCCGAGGTCGCGAACGCAGGGCTCTGCGGCAAGGCGACGGTCACGGTATGGCCCAGCTGGCGTAAGGCCTTGGCCAGGGCCGCTATCGAATCGCCTGCGGGCGTGAGCCGCGCGTGCGGAGCGAGCTCCGAAGCTACCATCAAGACTTCCATCGAGCGCCCGGTCTACACCAAGTCTTCCGCCGGAACCAGGGCGGGAGCGCGAGGGGCGGCCGCGCGGCTGGGGCCGGAGCCGCCTGCGTGTTATAGGCGGGGCGATTTTCCGATGGACGACCTGATTCGCAAAGCCGCGGTTCTCGAAGAAGCCCTGCCGTATATCCGGCGGTTCCACAACCGCACGGTCGTCGTGAAGTACGGCGGCCACGCCATGAGCGACGACCGGCTGAAGGAGAGCTTCGCCAAGAACGTCTGCTTGCTGCGCTACGTGGGCATCCGCGTCGTGGTCGTGCACGGCGGCGGCCCGCAAATCAACCGCATGCTGGATCGCGTCGGCATCAAGAGCACGTTCAACGCCGGCCTGCGCATCACGGACGACGAGACCATGGATGTCGTCGAGATGGTGCTCGGCGGCGGCGTGAACCAAGAGATCGTCGGGCTCATCTGCCAGCACGGCGGCCGCGCGGTGGGTCTCTCGGGCAAGGACGATCGCTTCATGCGCGCGCGCCGCCACGAGAGCGTGCCCGCCAAGAACGAAAAAGGTGAGGACATCCTGGTCGACCTCGGCCGGGTCGGCGACGTCGAGCACGTGGAGTCGGCGCTGGTCGAGCAGCTGATCGGCAGCGGCTTCATCCCGGTGATCGCCCCCATCGCCGTGGACGGCGACGGCCACGCGCTCAACGTCAACGCCGACACCGCCGCGGCGGCCGTCGCTGGCGCGCTGCGCGCCGCCAAGCTCGTGCTGATGACCGACGTGGAGGGCGTCCTGACGCGCGAGAAGGAGCTGCTGCGCTCGCTCGACGCCGCCGAGGCCGAGCGCTTGATCAGCGAAGGCGTGATCACGGGCGGCATGATCCCCAAGGTTCGCTGCGCGCTCGACGCCGTTCAGCTCGGCGTCGAGAAAGTTCACATCCTCGATGGCCGGCGCCTGCACGCGATCCTGCTCGAAATCTTCACGGACGAAGGCGTGGGCACGGAGATTCGGCGCGCCTCCGCGCGCTGACGGCGCCGTGTCGCGCTCGCGTGACGCCAGCGTATCGCGTCCGAGCGGCGTGGCAGAGGACGCGATCCTGCGCGTCCTACGCGTGCCCGACGAGGCCGCCGGCGCGCGCCTGGACGTGTTCCTGGCCGGGCAGCTGCGCGGCACGAGCCGCACGCGCGCGCGGGCGATCGCCGAGAAGAGCGCGTACTCGGCGGACGGGCGGCGCCTGGCGCCCAGCGCGCGGCTCAAGGGCGGCGACGTGGTCGCGCTCTGGCGTGAGCCGTTCGAAGACGACAGCGAGCAGCCGCCCTTAACGACGATTTATCAGGACGAGCACCTGCTCGTGATCGACAAGCCCCCGCTCGTCGCGGTGCACCCCACGGCGCGTTATCACCGGCACACCGTGATCCTGCGCCTGGCCGCGGAGCGCCCGGGGCAGTTCCTGGCCTTGATCCACCGCCTCGATCGCGAGACCAGCGGGCTTTTGTTGCTCGCGCGCAGCTTGGAGGCGGAGCGCGCCTTCAAATCGATGCTGGAGGCGCGCTCGCTGGCGCTGGGCGAGGAGAGCGACGACGGACCCAGCTTCGAGAAAGAGTACCTCGCGATTTGCCGCGGAGCGCCCGACGACGGCGACGTCGAGCTGCCGCTCGAGCTCGATCCGGACAACCCCCTGCGCGTGAAGATGCGCGTAGCGGCGCCGGGCACGGGGCTCTCGGCGCGCACGAGCGTCGAGGTGCTCGCGCTGCGCGCGGGCTACGCGCTCGTGCGCTGCGGCTTGCACACCGGACGCCAGCATCAAATCCGGCTGCACCTGGCCGCGAGCGGGCATCCGCTGGTCGGCGACAAGCTGTACGGCCCCGACGAACGCCTGCTGGCGCGCGCTGCGGATGGCCAGCTGACGGCCGAGGACCTCGCCCTGCTCGAGCTGCCACGCCACGCGCTGCACGCCCATCGCTACCGTCTACGGCATCCGCTCACGGGCGCGACCTTGGAGCTCATCTCCCCCCTCGCCGAAGATCTCCGAAATTTTTGGGAGCGGCTCCCGACCGCGGACGGCGCGCGCTGAGAGCCGCTCCCGGCCCGAGATGGGCGCCACGATCAGAACGCTGGTTTTATCGTTGACGACGCCCGGCCCCTTCGATACCGGGCCCTACATGCCAACGCGTCGCGCCCTGTTATCCGTTTCCGACAAGACCGGGATTGTAGAATTCGCTCGCGCCCTCGCCGCTCGTGGGGTCGAGCTGTTGTCCACCGGGGGCACCTACAGCACGTTGGTCGCGGCCGGGGTGCGGGTCGAGAGCGTCGAGAACTACACCGGCTCGCCCGAAGTGATGAGCGGCCGCGTGAAGACGCTGCATCCCCGCGTGCACGGCGGCATCCTGGCGCGCGCCAAGATCGACGACGCCGATCTCGAGCGCATCGGCGCGACGCCCATCGACCTCGTGGTCGTAAACCTCTACCCCTTCGAGAAGACGCTGGCGAAATCCGGCGCCACCTACGAGGAGCTGATCGAGAACATCGACATCGGCGGCCCGAGCATGCTGCGCTCCGCGGCGAAGAACCACGAGCGCGTCACGGTGCTGTGCGACCCCGTCGATTACACGCCGCTGCTCGACGAGCTGGCGCGAGAAGGCGACGTGACCCGCTCGACGCGCGCGCGGCTCGCGGCCAAGGCCTTCGCGCACACCGCCGCCTACGACGCGGCGATCAGCGGCTGGCTCAGCGCGCGCGGCGAAGAGGACGGCTATCCGCGCTACTACTCCGTCGTGCTGGAGAAGGCCTACGGCCTGCGCTACGGCGAAAATCCGCACCAGACCGGCGCCTTCTACCGCGAGCGCGCGGCGCTGCCCGGCTCGCTCGGCCTGTCCGAGAGCCTGGGCAGCGGCGCGAAGGAGCTCAGCTTCAACAACCTGGTCGACGTGGACGCCGCGCTCGACGCGGTGCGCGAGTTCGAAAATCCGGCCGCGGTCGTGGTCAAGCACACCAACCCGTGCGGCGTCGCGACGGCGCCCACGCTCGCGGACGCGTACCGCTCGGCGCGCGAGGCCGACGCGATGAGCGCGTTCGGCGGCATCGTCGCGCTCAACCGCGAGGTCGACGACGCCACCGCGCAGATCCTGGCCGAGACGTTCCTCGAGTGCATCATCGCGCCCGGCTTCTCCGCGGGGGCGCTGGAGCGGCTGCGCGCGAAGGCGTCGCTGCGCCTGCTGGCCACCGGGGACTGGCTCTTCGCGGACTACATGGACCGACATTTCAAGCGCGTCGGCGGCGGCTTCGTCGTCGAAGATCGCGATCGCACCTGCGCCGGAGAGGTCGAGCACGGGCGCGTGGTGACGCGCCGCCAGCCGACGCAGGCCGAGCTCTCGGCGTTGGATTTTTCCTGGCGCGTCTGCAAGCACGTGAAGAGCAACGCCATCGTGCTGGCCGGCGCCGGCCATAGCCCGGGCGTGTACGAGACGGTGGGCATCGGTGGAGGCCAGAGCGCGCGCGTCACCGCCGTGCAGATCGCGTGCGAGAAGGCCGCGGAGCGCGCCAAGGGCGCCGTGCTCGCCTCCGACGCTTTCTTCCCCTTCCCCGACGGCGTGCAAGCCGCCGCGCGCGCGGGCGTGACGGCCATCGTGCAGCCCGGCGGCAGCAAGAAAGACGACGACGTGATCAAGGCCGCCGAGGAGGCCGGCGTGTCCATGATCTTCACGGGCGTGCGTCACTTCCGTCACTGACGCGAGTTCGGGCTCGTCTGCATACCGAGCGGCGCGCGCTGCGAGCCGCGCCGCTCGTAAATAAAATCGCGCGCCGCGCTGCCAGTAATTTGGCCCAGCTGGACCAGTCGTCTTAAGCACTTCGATAACGACTGGACCAAAGCATGACAGCGCATAGTGCATCCTGCAGTGTCTGCGGCGTCGCCTTCGAGCTGCATTTTCGCTACCAAATGGAGGAGCGGGTCGAGACCGCCGCGGACGGAAGCACCGCGACGACGACGCGCTACTACTGCTCGCAACGCTGCCTGGAGGCGAGCCATCACGGCCGCAGCGACGGCCAGGTGAGCTGCGACGCGTGCGCCAAGCGCTTCCAAGTGGAGTACGCGGCGCAGGTGTTGTTCACGGGCGGAAGGCGGCACTACGCGTGCAGCCCGCTGTGTCGCTCGCGCGTGCTGGAAGGCGTGCGCGCGGTGCGCCTCGGGCAAATCCTGGATCCCGCCTATCCGCTGGCAGACGACGCCGGCACCGGCGGTGAGTCGCCGCTGGAGGCGCTAGCGCCGCTCGTCACCCCTGCCCCACCCGCAATTAGCCCTCCGCCGCCGCGCGTGACGCCCACTCCGCCGCCAGCCAGCGCGGTCGGCGCGCGCGTCGCCCCGACGCCCACTCCGCCGCGCGCGGCGCGGCCGGCGCAGGTCGTCTCGCCGGTGACGCCGCGTCCACCCGCGGTGCAGCAGCGCGCACAGGGGCCGCGCGTGCTCGCGGTGTTCAACCACAAAGGCGGCACCGGCAAGACCACGACGTCGGTGCACGTCGCCGCCGGGCTCGCCGCGCGCGGCCAGCGCGTGCTGCTCGTCGACAGTGACGGGCAAGGCAACGTCGCGACCTCGCTCGGCCTCAAGTTCGAGCGCTCGCTCTATCACGTGATCGTGATGGGCCTCGACTACCGCGAAGTGGCGGTGGAGGCGCGCGAGCGGCTGGCCGTGGTGCCCTCCAACGAGACGCTGGCCGCGGCCGAGCTCTACATCGCCGGCCAGCAGCGGCGCGATCGCTTGCTCGCTTCGCGCTTCGCCAACGCGCGCAACGACTTCGACTACGTCATCGTCGACTGCTCGCCCAGCTTGTCGCTGATGAACCAGAACGCGCTGGTCATGGCCGACGCCGTGCTGTGCCCTGTCGCTTGCGACTACCTGTCGCTGGTCGGCGTGCAGAAGGTGGTGCGCACGCTCAAGCAGGTCAATCGACTGCTCTCGCACCAGCTCACCTTCTGGGGCGTGCTGCCGACGTTCTTCGACACGCGCGCGCGCATCTGCCACGAGGCGCTGGACACGCTGCGCTCGCATTTCCGTGAGGTGTGCTTGGCGCCGATCCGCCTGGCGAGCCGCGTCAAGGAGGCGCCCTCGCAAGGCAAGACTCTGTTCGAATACGCGCCGGGCTCGAGCGCGGCCATGGACTACCTCGCGGTCGTCGATCGGCTGCTCGACGGCGAGGCCGCGGCGCGGCAGGCGCCCGCAACGACTCTGGAAGGTGTGGCATGAGCGATCGACGAGAACTGCGCGAAGCGACGGCGCGCGTGCTCGATCGTGACGAAGTCGAAGGCGTGCTGAGCTCGGCCTTCTACTCCGCCCCGATCGAGGGAGCGCCGCGCACGGTAAGCACTGCGAGCACGGAGAAGCCGGTACACTACAAAGTGATCTGCATCTCCATGTACACGGAGGATCTGAAGCGCCTGGACGGCATGGTGGACACGCTCAAAGCGCGCGGGCTGACCAAGGCCAACCGGAGCGCCCTGATCCGCTACGCCCTCGGCGCCGTAGACCTCGACAACGTGCCCAAGGGGCTGTGACGGGACGCCCAGGTTGCTGTTATGCTCTAGCCACGCGTGTTCGCCGCGCTAGACGCTGAAACCTGGGCCAAGCAGCTCGGCATCTCGCGCGAGGCGGTGGAGCTCTATCGCGCGAGCGAGGTCATCGATCTGCACCTCGACAGCTTCATCTGGGCGCGCATCTTCGGCTACCAGCTGGACACGCTGCACACCCCCCCGCTGCGCGGCTGGCTGCTGGGACACGCGGATTTTCCGCGCGTGCGCCAGGCGTCGCTGGCGGCCGCCACCTGGGTCATCACCACCAACCCGTTCAAGGAGCCGCGCGATCGCTTCGAGACGTTGCTGCGCAATTTGCAAGCGCTCGAGGCCGCGATCGCGCGTCAGCCGCAGGAGCTCGCGCTGGCGCGCAGCTACGCCGATTACCGCGCGGCGCGCGCGGCGGGACGCCACGCCGCGTTCATCGGCATCCAGGGCGGCAACGCGCTCGACGGTGTCCCGGACGCGATCGAGCGCTTGCCGCCGCTCGCGATCCTGCGCGCCACGTTGGTCCACCTCTCGAACTCCGAGCTCGGCCCGACGAGCTCACCGCTCGGCTTCCGCGCGGGCCGCGGGCTGAGCGCCAGCGGGAAGGCGCTGATCGAGCGGCTGAACGCCGCCCGCATCTTCGTCGATCTGGCGCACATCGCGCCGCGCGCGTTTTGGGACGCGGTGGACGTCCAGGCCAAGGGCGTGCCGCTGCTCGTGACGCACACCGGCTTGAGCGGCGTGCACCGGCACTGGCGCAACCTCGACGATCGCCAGGTTCGCGCGGTGGCGGCCAGCGGCGGCGTGATCGGCGTGATGTTTCACAGCGCCTACCTCGGCGATCGGCTGTGGGCGGGCCGCGCGGAGCGCGTCGTCGACCACCTGGAGCACCTGCTGCGCGTCGGAGGCGAGGACTCGGCGGCGCTCGGTAGTGATTTCGACGGCTTCATCGTCCCGCCGCGCGATCTGCGGAGCGTGCTGCAGCTGCCGCGGCTGGTCGAGCTGATGCTGAGGCGCGGCTTCTCCGCGCCTCGGATCCAAAAGATCCTCGGCGGCAATTTCTTACGCGTGCTCGCCGAGGTGCGGCCGCGCTGAGCGCGCTCAGGCGTCCAGCGCGGCGAGCTCGTCGTCGCGGCTCTCGGCGACCTCGGACTCCTCGTCGTCGTCCTCGCCCTGGCCGAGCTCTTCGCGCGACAAGCGCGGCAGCCGGCGGCGACCGACCGGGCCCTCGTCGACGTAGTCGCGCAGCGCCATCATGTCGCGCAAGGCCTCGAGCTTGGCGAGCGCCTTGACCTCGACCTGGCGGATGCGCTCGCGCGTGAGGTTCATGATGGCGCCCACGTCTTCGAGCGTGGTGCCGCCGCGATCCGCGACGTCGAGCGAGCACGACTCGCCCAGATCCCACACCTCCAGATCGGGGAAGTTGAGCTTGATCGCGCCGGTGCGCGGCGAGACGTCGATGTACAAGTGGTACTTGCACGAGACGAACGGGCACGGCCGCGGCCCTTCGGCGCACTCGGCGCGCGTCCGCGGCCGCCAGTAGTCGGTCTCGGGGTAGAGCAGCCGCCCGATCTCGAGCTCGCGCTTGGTCATGCGCTTGACGCTGATGGTGCGCGCGCGCACGTCGCGCTTGCGCCGCGAGCGGCGCTGCTCGCGCGTGATGCTCTCTTCGTCGTCCACGTCGAGCGCGAGCGCGCCGTCCGTCGCGAACCGTTCCGGCTGGTTGCTGTCGTTCGGTGGATGAGAGTTGTTGGATTCCATGAGCCTGCCTCCGCTGTCTCGTGCTCTCTCTGCGCGCACCACACCTCACCGCACCCGAAGCCGGCCGGGCGCGCCCGATGGTCGCTAAGCTGGGGAGCGCGAAGCCTTGGCCTAACCTGTCGCCCGACGGACCTGCCGTCCGAGCCTTGCCGCTTCGTGCTCGTCTGATCGATTTGATAAAAGCTGGGCTCGTTGCGAGCCGCTCGTGCGTCGGGGGCGCGCGCTCTCGCGCTACGACACCGCGACGCTCTCCATTCTCGCTCTACTCGTCAGTTTGGTCTCGATGGCCGACAAGCGGGCCAACAAGTCTTTGCTCATCAAGTGCGCGTCACCCACGTCGCGCGCCACGCTCTTCGCGTGGTGCTCGCGCCGCCGCTCCTTCAGCACCTCATCGAGCTTCTTGAAGATCCCGAGCAGGAGCTGCTCGAGCTGCTCGACGTCGCTGCGGATGAACAGAAACTCCTTCTGGATCTGCTCGATGGTGTAGCTCTCCGACATCATCTGCTTGATGCGGAGGATCTGGCGCACGACGCTGGCCGGATAACGGCCCTGCGAGCCCTGGTGTTTGCCCTTCTTGCCGACGCGCACGCTGCGCGGCAACAGGCCGAGCTGCACGTACTTGCGCAGCGTGGCCTCGCTGAACTGGATCTCGTGACGCGCCAGCACGTCGAGGATCTCGGCGGAGGTCAGGCCGGCGGCGTGACTCCGTTCGAGGTGCTGCAGCGTGGGCTCGTCGAGCATGAAAATCAGCGAAAATGAGGGCTTCTGCCGGGTTCGTGGCGCTCGCTCCGGCGCCGACATCGGCAACCGGCGCTATCAAGTTGCGGCGAATATATTCCACTCAATGGATCGTCAGAAGCGCTTCTCCACAGAAAATTTGCGAAAGTTCGCGAGAAGCAGCAGACATGCGGCGGCCCGCGCCCGAGCGGACATTGAATGTCACATCTAAGGCATCGTCCATGGAGCTCATAAAGCATCCGGTGGCGCACCGGCGCCGCTGAAAGCGGCCGCGGCGAAGGTTCGGCGCGGCGCTCGCGCGGCCGCCGGGCAGACAGGCGAAAACGCCCCCCGCGCCACTCACTTGACAAACCGCCGCGAACACGCAGCGGCGCACACTGTGGGGCGCCGCTGGATCGTAAGCCCGCTTACCTCTCGATTCGATGCCAGCGAGGTACTAAGGTGGGCGCCCAAACGGTGTCGGTCAGCCAGCACGCGAGCGCAGGGAGCTCCAGGGAGTCGGCGCCCACGCCCGCACGCAGCGAGCGTGACGTCACGGCCAGCGGTGTACGCCTGCGCGTCGTGGAGGACGGTGAGGGGCAGCCGGTGGTGCTGATCCACGGGCTGTTCATGGACCACCGCACCTGGGATCACGTGCGCTCGACGCTGAGCGCAGAGTTTCGCGTGATCACGCCGGACCTTCCCGGCTTCGGACAGAGTGAGAAGCCGCCGCCGAGCCGCTTCCCTTACGGTATCGACGCGTTCACCGAGGCGGTCGCGGATCTCTACGCTGGCCTCGAGCTCGGCCGCGCCGTGCTCGTCGGGCATGGGCTCGGCGCGGCGGTGGCGCTGACGCTGGCGGCGCGGCACTCGGAGTTGGTCTCGCGGCTGGTGCTGATCGCGCCCTGGATGCACCCGGAGCGCGCCGCGCTCGAGAACCGTCTGGCGAAGCTGCCGCTCTTCGGCAGCCTGCTCTTGCGCCAGATCGTGGGGCGCGGCGTGTTCCGCGCATACTTTCGCGATCGGCTGTTCTCCGAGCGCAGCCTCGCGCACGTCGACCCTGCGCGCATCGACGCTTTCTACGAGAGCTTCAACTCGCCCGCGGCGCGCGGCAGCGCGCTGGCGACGCTACGCTCGCTGGCCGACACGCGCGCGGTGATGGCGCAGACCAGCCGCATTCAGACGCCGACGCTGGTCATCTGCGGTCACGACGACCCGCTCTGCGAAGCGCGCTTCGGGCAGCGGCTGTCGCGCGAAATCCGCGGCTCGCATTTCGAGCTGCTCGATACCGGCCACCTTCCGCAAGAAGAGCGGCCGAGCGACGTCGCGCGCTTGATTCGCCGCTTCGTCGGGCGCTGAGCGCGCGACGAAGCGACCCGGCGTCACTCCACGGGAAACGCGGCGGTCGGAGGCCGACCGCGCACGTTGCTCAAGGGCCGGCCGCGCGCCGCGGGCCGCTCCGCGCGCGGCGACTCGACCGGGGCAGCGCCGCGCCCGGCAGGTGCAGCGGGTGCGGCGGGGCCGGCAGCGGCGGGCGCCGGACCCGCTCCGCTCGGCGCGTTGGCGCCGCTTGCGGGGGCGCTGGACGGGCTAGGAAGCGCCATCGTCGGCAAATCGGGCTCCGGGCTCGACTCGCTCGCGGGCGGGGGTGGAGGCGGCTCAGGCTCGGACTCCGGCGCGGGAATGGCCGCCGCCGTCTCGCCCGCGGGCGGCGCCGCGAGGGCCGGCTGCTCCGGCTCCGGCACGCTGTTCGGATCCGGCGCATGCGCCAGACGCCACGCGGCAAAGCCCACGATCGGCAGACCGAAGCCGACGAGCCCGGCGACGAACAAAATGAAATTGCGGCGGCGCCGCTCTTGTTCCGCGTTTCGCAGCCGGCGCGCCGGGATGGTGTCCATGTTCCCCGGCGAGAGATCGCCGTCGAGGAGCGCATCGGATACCCCTTCGGTGCCGTCGTCGTAGAGCCCCTCTTCTCCTGCCGAGAAGAACTGCTCGTGCAGCTCCTGCAGCTCATCCGGCTCGGCGGCGCGGCTCGCGTCCGGCTCCGGCGCGTCATCGCCGAGCGAGGCGGCCGGCCATTTTACCGGCTTGGCTTCGACGCTGCTACCAGCGAGCGCGCTGGTCGCCTCCCTGCTCGCCGCCCTTTCGAGCGCTGCATCAGCGGCGCTCGAGGGTGCCGCGCGCTCTGCCGCGGAGTTGCGGTCGCTGCTCGCGGCCAGCGTCTCGCTCGCGCTGCGCGCTTCCTCGGCGCTCGGCGCCTTGGCGGTGACGGCCTCGCTCGCCGCCGGCTGCTCCGGCGGCGGCTCCTCGTCGCGGCGGGTGTTCGACGCCGGAAAGCGGATCACTTTGGCTTCGGCGGAACGCACGCTCGCGACCTCGCGCAGCGGGCTCGCGAGCGGCGCTTCCGGCTCGCGCGCGCTCGGCGGGGCGACGCTGGGTTCAGGCGCTGGGCGCGGCGCGGGCGCGCTCGTGGGGCTCGGCTCGGGCGCGCTTTGTACGCTGGGCGCCGGCGCCTCGTTCAGCGCGATGCGCGCGGCCGCGGGCTCGGACGCGCCACCGCGCGCGGGTGCGGGGCTCGCCTCGACCGACGCAGCGCGCGCGGCGGCGGGCAGCGGCTCCGCCTCCGCGCCACCCCGGCCGCTCGGCGCCGGAGCGACGCTGCGGCTGCGCGGCGCCGACGACTCCGCCGCCGGCGCGTCTTCCGTGCTGGACAGCGCCACGCGCTGACGCGCTGGCACGGGCGTGGCGAGCGGCGCTTCTCCGCGCAACGGCGAAATGGAAGGCGAGCGCGTCGGCACCTCACCGGGCAGCGCGAGGGGCTCGATGATCGGCGCTGGCGGACGCCATGACGAACGCGACATGGGCGGCACGGACTCGGCGATCGGCAGCCGCGGCTCGCTGCTGCCGACCACCATCTCGTCCTCCGAGCGCGGGCCGCCGAGCGCCGTCTCCGGCTGCTCGACGCTGGGCACCACGTCTTCCTCGGCTTGGGTCGGCGCGATCACCAGCAGCCCCTCGAAGAACAGCTTGGTGATCGTCGCCAGGGTCGAAAGATCCTCGAAGGGCGACTCGTCGACGACGTCGAGCAGCGTGCGCTTGCCGTCGAACAGGCGCAGGATGCCGTTCAGCTCGTCTGGGATCTCGTTCAAGCGCTCAACGAGCGCGTCGTGATCGATTTCGAAGAGCGTGCTCAGCGGCGGCAGCTGCTCGAGCAAGCGGCCCCACTCGTCGACGCGACGCATGCCCTCCATCAGCAGGCCCTGCGTGGTCGTGGGGATGATGTCTTCGTTGCTGACCGGGCAGAACTCGACGGCGAAGGTGCCGGTGTTCCAAATCAACGCGCGGTAAACCGCTTCTTCGCCGCGCAGGCGCGACAGCTCGGCGTCGACCACCTTGCCGTCGCGAAAGTAGATGCGCGCCTCGCGCCGGCCGTCGCTCATGCGCGCGACGCCGCTCTTGCGGCTGACCTCGAAGGTTTGCAAGAGGTCGACGACGCCCATGTCCTCGAGCGAGCCGCTCAAGCGCGTGCGGCGGCTGACGGGGATAGTCGTAGCGATGTTGTCGTGCGTGCGACGCGCGAGCAGCAGGTTGACGCGCGCGATCAGCTCGCGCACGAAGATCGGCTTGGTGAGGTAGTCCTCGACGCCCAGCTCCAGTCCGCGGATCTTGTCCTCGATCGAGCGCTGGCTGGTCAAAAACACCACCGGGATGGCGGCGTGCTCCGGGCGCTCTTTGATCTGGCGCACGAGCTCGTAGCCGTCGAGCCGCGGCAAGCGCGTGTCGGTCAGGATCAGATCCGGCGCCGAGAACTCGACTTTGTTCAGCGCGTCCTGACCATCGGTCGCCGTCGTGACGCTGTACCCGGCCTTCCTGAGGCTGACCTCGAGCACGCGCACGCTGCGCGGGTCTGCGTCTACGAGCAATAGCTGCTTCTTCGCCACGTCACACCGCTATCTGACCGGGTCTCGTCGACGCCCCCACGACGACACCCGATGAGACCCCAAATGAAAACACCGCGACCGGGCCGCCCAGAGTCGTGAAAAAATTCCAGCACTGCATGGGTACCGGCCTCAAACGTGGCTGAAGCGTTTCGGTCTTTTGCTTGTCTGTCAAGGCCACCGCTCCCAGTCTGCGCGGGGCTCGCCAGAACGGCACGCGTTCCCCTGCGTTCAGTGGCTGGATCCCCACGGATCGACGATTTCACTGCCAAACTGTGTCTTCGGTGCGAGGCGCTGTCTGCGCGGACGACTCCCGCTCTTCGCGTGGCTCGCCGCGCGAGAGGCGGTCGCGGACGCGGCTGGCGCTGGATGAGCCGGCGGCGGAGCAGCTTCGGATGACGGCGCGGGCGCTGCCACGGCGGGCGGCGGCGCGCTCGGCTGCTTCGCGAGCGCGGGAGCCGCAGCAGCGCGCGGCGGCGCAGGCGGCGGCTCGGCATCGGCCGACGGCAGCACGAAGGCGCTGACCACCACCGCCGCCAGCACCGCGACGCCGAACGCCGCCGCGAGCAAGAACGGGCGCTTGTTGCTCGGCCGCTCGAACACCAGCCGCGACGAATGGACCTCGTCCAGGTCGAAGCGCAGCTGCTCGGGCGGCGGCGCGATGCCCAGCGGTTCGTCCGACAACGCGTCGGGATCCAAGGCGTCGAGCGCCGCCACCAGCTCGCGCATGGAAGCGTAACGCTGGCTCGGCTGCTTCTCGAGACAGCGCAGGACGACCGCGTCGAGCTCGTCCACGGCGAGCGGCTTGCCGAGCCGCTGCGCGAGCGGCAGCGGCTTCATGTAAATGTGCTGCGTTAGCACGCCCATGTACGTGTCGCCCTCGAACGGCACGCGGCCGGTCAGCATTTCGTAGAACAGCACGCCGAGCGCATACAGATCACTGCGCGCGTCGAGGCTCTCGCCCGACGCTTGCTCGGGGCTCATGTAGTACGGAGTGCCAAACACGACACCGGTGCGGGTCACGCGGTTGGTGCCGATCACGCGCGCCAAGCCAAAATCGACGATTTTGATCTCGTCGTCGCCCTCGCCGACGCGAACGTGGATGTTGTCCGGCTTGAGATCGCGATGAATGATGCCGGCGTCGTGCGCAGCCTGCACCGCCGTCGCCACCTTGCGCACGATGCGCACGGCTCGTCGCGGCGCGAGCGCGCCGTGACGGAGCAGCGCGCTCAATGGCACGCCGCTCAACAGCTCCATGACGAAATACGCTTGTCCCGTCGGCAGCGTGCCGAAGTCCGAAATCTGGACCAAATCGGGGTGCGACACGCTGGCCGCGGTGCGCGCCTCATGAATGAAGCGCGCGGCGATCTCGGGATCACTCGCCAGATCGGCGCGCAGCGCCTTCAGCGCGAGCAGCTTGTCGAGCAGCACGTGGCGCACGCGATAGACCGTGCCCATACCACCCTGCCCGATGACCGCCTCGATGCGGTAGCGACCGTCCACCACGCTGTCGAGCAGCGGGTCACCGCGTGGATCCCAGTCCGCTTCGCGAACGAGCGGCTCTCCGTCGAACGGACAAAAGCGATCCCCCGCGGCGAAGTGTTGGCCGCACTGTGAGCAGCGCGTCGGACAGTCCTCGCCCTTCGCTGGCTGGAGCGAACGCCCGCTGAGCTCCGGGTGCATGGCTGTCACGAGGACTGCTGAAGTTTAGCGGGGTCCTCGCGCCACGACGAGGGTCGTCAGCGCGCGAGCCGCTGCCCACATTCGGCGCAGAAGCGCGCGGTTTGCGGATTCTGTGCTCCACAGCTCGCGCACTGCGCACCCGTCACGCCACCCGCTGCGCTCGGCGTCGGCGGCGCCGCCGGGGCCGCGGCGGGCGGCGCCGCAGCGGGCGCGGGCGCCGGAAAGCCGCCTGCAGCGCCGGGATGAGGCGCGGCGGCGGGCGGATAACCCGGCGCCGCCGGGTAGCCCGGAGGCGGGTAGCCCGGAGGCGGGTAGCCGGGCGGCGGATAGCCTTGTGGCGGATAGCCGGGCGGCGGATAGCCCGGCGGATAACCCGCGGGTGCTGGATACGGCGGACGCGCGCCGGCTTGCAGCCCAACCCCGAGCGCCAAGCCTTGCATCACGCCGGCCGCGGCGGCTCCGCCTCCGCTCGCGTCGCCACCTTGGGCGAAGCCTTGGCCCAAACCCAGGTTGGCCTCCGCGGCGGCATATTGCTGATAGCGCGCCATATCGAGCTGATTGACGTAGCGAGCCCGATTCATGAACTCCTGGTCCAGCTGAAATTGCCGGGCCTGCGCCTCGGCCTCGGCCTGCGCGATGGCGATCTTGGCTTTGCGCGCGGCGAGCTTGGCGCCCACGATCTGATCCTGCGCCGCGTCGATGCGCCGCTGATCTTCGTCGCTCAAGTTGATGTTGAGCTTGGCGATCTCGAGCACCTGCACGCCGACATTGGCGAGATCCGGGCAGTTTTGCACCACCGCGCGCGCCACCTCCGGACCACAGGTCCCCAGATCCAGCAGGGTGAGATCACCGCCCTTGATCAATCGAGTGAGCGTCGAGCGCAGCCCCATGAACAGCTGATCGCGCACCCAGCGTAGGCTCTGCTCCGGGTCGCCGCTGGTTTGCCCGCGAAAGCCGATGACGAAGCGCAGCGGATCGACGACGCGGAACGAATAGGTCCCGAACGCCCGCGGCGTCACGCGAATGTCGAGCTCGGGATCGCGCATCGAGCCGATCGTGTCGCCAAACCCCTGATTATAGAGCGGCCGCGTGGTGACGAAGAAGAGCTCGCTGATGAAGACGTTGCCGCCGGTGAACTTGTCGACCAGCGCGTTCAAAAACGGGATGTTCTGCGTCTGCAGCGTGTGCCGCCCGGGAGGCAGGGCTCCCACGTAGGTGCCGTCCTTGAAGAACAGACAGACCTCGTCAGAGTCGACGGTGAGCTGTGACCAAAACGGGAAGGTCTGATCCGGGTGCTTGTAGACGACCTTGTCTTTGTGCTCGTCGGGCCGCGCGATCATCATGCGGCCCACGCCACCCTTCACGAAATCCATGATGCCCATTCCGAAGCTCCTTGCCGCGACGCTGCGAGCCGCACGAAATGCGGGGCCCGTAGGAGCAAGGTAGCTTTCAGGGAGTTTCCCGGCAACCTGCGCCCGTGATAGCAAGGGAGACGGCGAATGCGGGCGCGGTCCACCAGCAGCGGGGTCTTCGCGCTCGGGCTCGCGCTGTCGAGCGCCGCGCGCGCGGACCCGAAGGCTGGGCCGCCCGTTCACATAATGCTGCGCGACTGCCCGCAAATCGCGGAGCGTGAGGTCGAGCGCGTGCTCGCGGCCGAGCTCGGCAGTGAGCCGGGGCCGCAAGACGGCGCCGCGGACCCGACGTTCATCGTCGCGACGTGCACCGGCCCGCGCGTGGTCATCGAGGTCACCGACCCCATCAGCCGTAAGACGCTGCGGCGCAGCTTCGACCTCAGTCAATCGTCGTCGGCGCGCTCACGCCTGATCGCGATCGCGGCGTCGGAGCTCGTGCTCGCCGGCTGGGCCGAGCTCGCGCTGCGTCCTCCGCTGCGAGTCCAACCCGAAGGAGCGGCGCCGCGCGCGGAGCGCGCCCGAGCGGCCGCGCGGCGCGCTCGCCAGCGCGAAGCGGACGTCGAGCGCAGCGCGCCGGCCGCCGACGCTCTTGGCGCGGAAGCAGACGCCGAGGCGCGCGCGCGCCGCCAGTCCTGGCTGACGCTGCAAATCCCAGCTCGACGACGCTTCCGCGTGGTCCCGCTCGCGTCGATGCGGCGCTTCATCACGCAAGACGGCGCGCTCTGGGGCGGCGGCGTCCGCGTTGGTGAAGAGCCCCTCACCAACGCCAGCTGGGCCATCGACGCGCTGTTCGAGTCCGGCAACTTCAAGGCCAAAGGCGACTCGTACCGCGTCGATAGCTGGTCGCTCGGCGCTCTGATCTTCTTGCACGCGCGCACCGGCCCGCTCTCGCTCAGGGCCGGCGGTGGCTTGCGCGGCGGGCTCGTCGCCGCAGACGCCGCTGACAACGGCGCGAACCGCACGGCAATCCCATGGGGTTGGCCGCTGCTGGCGCTGGACTTCACGCTGGGCGAACAAGTGCTCTTCGAGCTCTCCGCGGAGGGGAGCTACGCCGTGCTACCCGTGACGCCGACCAGCCTCGGGGTCTCGGTGCGCGGTGTCTGGGTCGCCGTGCAGGTGGGAGTCGGGCTGGCGCCATAGATGGCTCGCGCGGGCGCGGGCGGAGGCAGGGGCAAGGTCGGCATGGCACCCGCTCGGTGGCAGCGCGGCCTGCGCTTCGGCTCAAATTGAAATGTCGTGAGCCGTTTCCGGAAACAGTCCACACTCAGTGGGCAATGCAGCGGGCACGAGTCGCGCTCGAGGTCGTCTCTTCGACGACGCCTTCGGTGGCCGCTCCGGCTGCCGAGCTCGATTTCGACGTGGTGTTTCGCCGCTACGCGCCCTACGTCGCCGCCATCGCGCATCGCCTGCTCGGACGCGACGCCGACGTCGATGACACCGTTCAGGAGGTGTTCATGGTCGCGGTGCGCGGGCTCGCCCGCGTGCGTGATCCGCTCGCAGTGAAATCCTGGTTGGCACGCATCGCGGTCCGCGTCGCGCGGCGCCGGCTCCAGGTACGCCGGGTCAAGAGCCTGCTGCGGATCGACGATCCCACCGCGTACGACACGGTGGCAGACGCTCAAGCGAGCCCTGAGCAGCGAGCGCTGCTCCGGCGCGTGTACCACGTGCTCGATGGTCTACCAGCCGACCAGCGCATCGCCTGGACCCTGCGGCACATCGAGGGTGAGCAGCTCGAGTCGGTAGCGGTGCTGTCCGGCTGCTCGCTGGCGACGGCCAAGCGACGTATCGCGGCCGCGGCGCAGACTTTGGAGGAGGCGTTTTCGGATGAGTGAGTGGCTCGAGCGCATTTCACACGCTCGACCGCGGGTGAGTCCCGAGTGGACGCCCGCGCGAGAGCGGGCGCTGCGCTATCGGATCGAGCGGGGGCTCGGCCGGCAGCGCGCGTACGTGCGAGTGCTCGGGGGCGCCGCGTTGGCGGTGGCGGCGCTGTTGTTGGGGCAAGCGGGGTACGAGCACCTGTTCGCACAGGCGCCCATCGCGGCGGTCGAGAGCGTCGATCGCCGCGATGGGCCGCAGCTCCTCGAGCTGAAGGACGGCACGCTCATCACCGCGCGCTCGCCCGACGCCGCGCTCAAGCCCATCGAAGTCTCCGAGCACGCCGTGACGGTGCAGCTCGAGGCTGGCAGCGCGTATTTCGACGTCACGCACCGAGAAGATCGCCGCTTCCGCGTGCAAGCGGGCGCGGTCACGGTCACCGTGCTGGGCACCGCGTTCACCGTTCAGCTCAATGGTGAGGCCGTGCGCGTGCGCGTGGAGCGCGGTCGCGTGGACGTCGCGTGGCGCGGCACGCACCGCCAGCTCGCCGAGGGCGAAGAGATGTTGGCCAGCGCCGCCGCAGCGACGGCCGGCTCGGCGACGCCGTCGAGTGCCGCTCCCCTCGCCGCAGCGGAGCCGGTGACGGCCGCTGACGCAGCCGACGGCGAGCTGCTCGACGCCGATCGCATGGTCGCCGAGAGCTCGGCGGATCCTGCGCTCCCCGCGGCACCCGCAGCGCAGAGCCCCGCTGCCGCGGCAGCTCCGACGCATGGCGCGAGCGCGGGGCCGAGCTGGCGGTCGTTGGCTCAGGAAGGCGACTATCGCGGCGCGTTCGCGCGCATGAGGGAAGAAGGTCCCGGCGCGGTCCGTAATGAGCCCGGCGATCTGCTGTTCGCGGCGGACGTGGCGCGCCTCAGCGGTCACCCAGAGCTGGCGGTGCAGCGGCTCACGCGAGTGATCCGTGCCCACAGCGGGGATTCGCGCGCCCCGCTCGCGGCGTTCACGCTCGGCCGCACGCTGCTCGATAGCCTGGGCCGGCCGCGTGAGGCGGCAGAGGCGTTCGCGCGCGCTCGCCGGCTGTCACCGTCGGGTGCGCTGGCCCAGGACGCGCTCGCCCGCGAGGTCGAGAGCTGGTCGCGCGCCGGAGAGTCGGGGCTCGCACATCAGCGCGCGCTCGAATACCTGAAGCTCTATCCAGGCGGGCGCCGCGAGAAAGCAGTGCGCTATCACGGCGGGCTAGAGTAGGCGCTATGCTGGCGGGAGGTTGACGGCGCTCCACACAACGCCGTCGAGCCGCTCGCCAATGACCGCCGACATCGACATCAGCCTGCTGCCCGCGCCTGCTCAAAAGGTCTTCGCCGCCGATGCCCCTGCCCCGCTGCGCGCCATGGCCGCGCGCGGTGTGCTGCCCGGCCTCAAGCCCGCTGAAATCGTGCAAGTCGTCGCGCGCCTAGCGCTCGGCGAGGACGCGAAGCTCGCCGAAGTCGCGAGCGCGACGCTGGCCAAGCTGCCGCCGCCCATCTTGTCGGGCGCGCTCGGGGCCGATCTGCCGTCGTCGGTGATCGACCTGCTCGCGCGCGCCTACGAGAACCAACACGAAATCGTCGAGCAGCTGCTGCGGCTACCGCGTATTTCGGCGGCGACGCTGGAACAAATGGCGAGCGTGGCGGACGAGCGCTGCGGCGAGCTGATCGCGACGAACGAGCGCTTGATGCTGGCGCACCCGGTCGTGATCGAGAAGCTCTACATGAATAAGCGCGTCCGTATGTCGACGGCGGACCGCCTGATCGAGCTCGCGGTGCGCAACGGCGTGGAGCTCGCCATCCCGGCTTACAAAGAGGCCGCGCTGGCCATCAAGAACGAGCTCATCCCGGAGCCTTCGGAGGAGCCCACCTTCGACGATACGTTGTTCAAAGAGACCGACCAGCTCGCGACGAACAACGACGTCGCCGGGGGCGAGGACACCCACGAGCTGGATCCCGAAGGTGAAGAGAAGCTCCGCGACAAGTTCGTGCCGCTGTTCGCCATCATCGGTCAGCTCACCGTGACGCAGAAGATCCGGCGCGCCATGCTGGGCACTGCCTCCGAGCGCTTGCTGCTGGTGCGGGACGCGAACCGACTGGTGGCTACCGCGGCGGTGAAGAGCCCGTTGATGCGCGAGAACGAGGCGGTGCAAATCAGCGCGAGCCGCGCCGTGTCCGAGGAGGTGCTGCGCACCATCGCGCAGAGCCGCGAGTTTTCGCGCAACTATCAGGTCAAGCTCAACCTGGTCGTCAACCCGCGCACGCCCTTCACCTTCGCGTCACGGTTCATGCCTCACCTGCGCGACAACGACGTGCGCGCCATCGCCAAGAGCAAGAACGTGAGCGGCGCCATCTCGCTCGCGGCGCGCCAGCAGCTGAGCCGCAAGCAGCCGAAATAGCGGCTCACTCGGCCAGCGTCATGTGACGCCGGCCCTTCTTACCCTCGGCGGCCCTGCGCGCCTCACGTAGGGCCTCGGCGTGCTTCACCTTCTCCGGATCCACGAGGAAGGGCGCCAGGCGCTCGTTGCGCTCGAACTCTGTCTTGTACCTCTGAGCCTCGTAGCGCGTCTTGAACGGTCCAATACGCACGCGGTGCCACAGGCCGCGGTCGGGCACGTACGAGGCTTGCCGAAACGCGCGGTGCCCGCGGCGCCGCAGCTCCTCCACCAGTTTGTCGGCGTCGTTCTGATCTTTGAAGCTCGCGACCTGCAGCTGATAGCCGCCGTCGGCGCCGGCTGGCGCCAGCGCGCTCGCGTCCCCGTTCGGCGGCTGTTCGGCTTGGCGCGCGGCGTCCGCGGCCAGCGCCGTGAGGCGATCTTTGGGATCCGTAGTGACCGGCGTCGCCGTGAGCAGCGAACCCACCGGCAACGGCACGACCGGTAGCCGATCGGTGGGCGGCGGCGCGGCCTCGCTCTGC
The DNA here is from genome assembly GCA_966250485.1 of uncultured Sorangium sp. GTDB lineage: Bacteria > Myxococcota_A > Polyangia > Polyangiales > Polyangiaceae > PMG-095. The sequence continues at coordinate 139,045 of CBINHN010000008.1, forward strand.
GCCGGCTCTTCTTCACGGGTCACCAAGCGGCCGCGCTCGTCCTTCACCGCGGCGAGCGCCGTGGTGGTCTTGTCACGATCGCTGAGCACGGCCGGGAACGTCACGTCGCGACCGTCGAGCCGATCCGCCGGTGGCTGCCGCTGAGCGCTCGCCACCAGATCGGCGAGCGGATCCGCGCTCGAGACGGTGGGCGGGCCTTTACGCTTGGTCATCACGACGCTCGCGCTGACGATCGCAGCCGAGGCCAGCGCGGTCAGCAGCAGCGCGCCCAGCCGCGAGCCTGAACGCTGGTCCTGCTCCTGGATCTGCTCGAGATTACGGACGTTGACGGGAGCCATGGGCTGTCGAGCTCGGCCCCAGAGGGGCGAGTCGCCGACCCTTCATTAACCGTTGGGCTGCTGCGGGGCCCAATTTTCGGTCGCGCTTTCAGCAAGCGCCACGATGCGCTCGGCCTTCCACAGCGTTTCTTCGACCTCTCGCTGGGGGCAGCTGTCTGCCACGATGCCGCCACCGCTGTAGTAGTACCCCACGCCGTCGCGCGCGACGAGCGTGCGAATGGCCATCTTGAGCTCCATGCCGCCGTCGCGACGAACGAAGCCGACCACTCCCGTATAGAGCCCGCGGCGGCATGGCTCGAGCTCCGCGATGAGCTGCATCGCGCGCCGCTTCGGTGCGCCCGTCACGCTGCCGCTCGGCAGCATCGCGCTGAGCAGCTCGAGCCGCGAGGTGTGCTGCGCGAGCCGGCCGGACACCACCGCGAGGCGATGATGCACTCCGGGAAACGACGCGACGTGTGGCGCGGTAGACACCTGAACGCTGCCGAGCTCGGCGACGCGCCCGAGGTCGTTGCGCTCGACGTCCACGATCATCGTGAGCTCCGCGCGCTCCTTGGGATCGTGGTCCAGCTCCTCCGCCAGCGCGCGGTCGCGCTCAGGGTCGGCGTGTCGCGGCCGAGTGCCCTTGATCGGCGCGGTGCTGACGTTGTGCTCGGCGTCGAGGCGCAAGCACAGCTCCGGTGACGCCGCCATCACGTCCAGCTCGTCCGCGCGCAGCACGAACGCGTGCGGCTGCCGGCCCGCGCTCTCGACGCGCGCGAGCAGCTCCCAGGGCGCGCCCTTGACGCGCAGCTCGAACCGGCGCGCCAAATTCACCTCGTAGATCTCGCCACGCGCGATGGCCGCGAGCGCGCGCCGGATGCGCTCGAGGTGGAGCGCCTCGGGCTCTGGCGCAGCGCGGAACGCGAGCGACGCCGCCGCGGCTCGCGCTGGAGCGCGGAGCGCGCGGCTCAGCTCACGAACGGCCGCTGCGCTCTCGCCCGACACATGCACCTCGCGCCCCACCGTCACGATCGCGGCGTAGCGGAACCACAGCGGCTCGGCGATCAGCCCGGCCTCCCTGGCGTCGCCGGCAGACGCTTCGCGAGCCAGCGTTCGCAGCGCGTCGTAGGGCAACAGCCCGAGCCAGCGCGGCACGTCGCCGTGCGAGCAGGGCGCGCGAGCGAGCGCCGGCTCGGGATCGAGGGCGGTCGAGCGCTCTACCGGATCACAGCCGATGAACGTCACGCCGCGCTCGGGGACGCGAACCAGCGCCACACCGCGCCGGGCGGAGAGTCGTCGCACGAGCTCGAGCGGGTCGGCCGGGAGCGAAATCCGCTCGCTTATCCAGGTCATGGCCGCGCTTTCCTACCAGATGCGGTGATAGCGCCGCCGCAGCTGGCACTGCGCCGCGCGCCATACCCTATAATTTACTTCAACAATCAATCGCAAAACATGAATTTATAATGGTTTTTATAGATCTAATTCGACCGGAACAACGAGGCCGCCGGGCGTAACGATGCTCCGCTCGAGCGGAGCGACGGCCTCTGCGCCGGGGAGCACCACGCAGTGGCGAACGGAGCCAGCGCCAACGACGCGCGCCCCCTTCCCCACGAGCGACTGCTGCAAAGACACGCCGGCACTGACGCGCGCGCCCGCTCCGGCGTAGCTCGAGAGGTTGCGTTCCTTTAGCCAGCTCAGGTTCGCCGCGAGATAGCCGCGCAGATCATCGCCCGGGAACAGCGCGCGTCCCGTGAACGGCGCGCTGCTCACGCGCCCACCGCGCCGCAGCCGCGGCAGCGCGTAGTCCGCGACGAGGCAGCCCCGCTCCGGCAGCTCCGCCAGCACGTTGGCCCCCAGCGCGGCGAGCCCCACGTAGTCGCCCCCGCGCTGCTCCTCAGCGAAGCGCTCACCGCGCAAGCGCACGACCTCGCCGTCAGGGCCCAGTCCCACGCTGCCCTGCCCTGCCGGGCGTGGGGCTACGGCAAGGACGAGCTCGTCCGGTCCCGCGCGTTGCGCGAAGCTCGGCGGAACCGTCTCCAGAATGACGTCGCCGATCAGCACCGCCACCGGCGCCGGGCCGAGGTACGGCCGCGCACCGGCGATACCTCCCGCGGTCCCGCGGATCTCTGGCTCGACCACGAGCTCTACTCGCCGACCCCATTCCGGCAGGCGCGCGCTGAACTCATGGGCCAAGTGATGCACGTTCACGACCACGGGCTCACCGAGGCCCGAGCCGGCGAACGCGGCTAGGCCATGCTCCAGCAAGCTGCGATCACCGACCGGGAGAAGCGGCTTCGGCAGCTCGTCCGTCAACGGACGAAGCCGCGTTCCGAAGCCGGCAGCAAGGATCATCGCGCGCGGCACCCGCTCAGTGTCACTCGCCAAGGGGCGCCCGTGCAACCATCGGCCACGGCTCCGCGACGCCCCACGTTGGCCGGAAGATTCACCTCACGGCGAGGTCCGTGCTAACCGAGCGGCTGCATGACTTTCGCGCGCAGCGCATTCTTCTTGGTGGCCTTCGTCGGCGCGCTCGCGGCCGCGAGCTGCGGCACCGATGCGAAGGGCGTGAGCGATTGCCGCAGCATCGAGAAGGCGCGCTGCCGCGCAGCGGCGAGCTGCGGCGTCGTCGCGGACGTGGCGCGCTGCGAGCGCTTTTATCGCGATCAGTGCCTGCACGGACTACCCGTCGAGTCACCCGGAAAGGTGGCCCTGAACGGCTGCGTCAGCGCGATCGAAGCTGCTGGAGAATGCGCCAAGGACGGCCCTGAAGACGCCAGCGTCTGCGCTGGCGCGCTCACGCCAGAGACGGCTTGCGAGCTGATCCTGGCGCCGGAGCGCCTGAGCGCCTGCAGTTTCTTGTCTTCCGAGCCCGTCGACGAGAGCGGCGGCAGCGGAAATAGCGGCGGCAGCGGCGGAGAAAGCGCTGAGACGAGCGGCGGAGCCCCCGCGAGCGGCGGCAGCGGCGAGCAGACAGCGGACGGCGGTGGCGGCGCCGCCGGCGCTAGCGACGAGTAGCGGCCGCTTGGCGAGCCCGTCGCGATGGGTTAAGGGTGCCGCCCGTGAGACTGGATTCCGACCTTGCGCGCGCCGCGCTTCTGCTGATGGCGGTGACTAGCGGCTGCAGCTCGTCGCCATCCTCCTCCACCGTGACGCCGCATCCGACGATCGTCGAGGTCTCCCCCGAGGAGTTTCTCGGCGCGCCCGCGTGCGTCGCTGCTCCCGGCGCGTTCCAAGCTTACGTCGCCACCCTGACGGACGTCGGTGTCGCGGAAGGCGTGGGTGGCAGCGCCGGCGGCGGTGACAGTGCCGGTAGCGGAGGCAGCGCCGGCGGCGGCGGCGCGCCAGCGGCGCCGACGCCGTTCGCGCTGCCGAGCTCGGCGTTGGTGCCGTGCAACCGCGGCGTCGCGTTCGGTTGGATCGCGCCGGGGCACCTCTATGAAGGGATCATCGAGGGTTATGATCGCTCGGATCTGGTCCCGCTCGCGCCCGGCTTACCGATCCAGCTCGATCCGGACAGCGGCGAGCCCGTGGCGCCCCGCTGGAAAGCCATGTGCCGTCGCACACGAGCCGAGTCGCAGGTCACGCGACGAGTGACGGCTTGCGGCCCCTGGAGCGGCCCCGATGAGACGCTGCCCACGGCCGTGCGCCTCAGCATCTCCGCCGCGCTGGGCGACGTCGCCTGCGGTGACGGACCCGACCAGGTCCAACGCTTCGTGGTGCGCCGCGCCGGCGAAGAGCTCGCCAGCGGCGCTTGCGATGAAGAAGTCACGCTCGAGGGGCTCACCGCCGACGAGTTTACGACCTTCGAGGTGCTGGCGTTTTCGAGCGACGCCAGCGCGGCGAGCCTCGGCACGCTGTGCTTGGCGCGGCCGGCTGCGGGCGTGAGCGTGGACGCACAATGCCAACCGCTGTCGAGCACCGGCGCGCTGAGCCTTAGCGTGAAAGAGCTCCTCGCCGCCGCCACGCTCCGCTGCGACTCGAATCTCGACAGCATAGCGCTGACGCTGGACGGCACAGGACCCGCGCTGCTGCTCACCAGCAAAGACTGCGCGGGGATCCGCCACTTCGCGGATCTGACTCCGGGCGAGCACACGCTAGAAGCCACTGTGCGGCTGCGCGGAGCGGACCCCGTGCAGTTGCGCTGCAGCGCCGAAGTGGAGCCCGGGCTCGTCGTCGCCGCCGCGTGTGCGGCGGCAGGCGAGCCCTGAGCCGGGCGCCGAGCGCCGGCGCAGCACGACTCAGCCATTCGCGGGCCCCGCGCTCGCGGCGTTTGCTTTGGCAGCGCGGACGCGCAACCCTAGAGCGGGTGAGCTACCGCGAGTCTCCCCTCCAGGTCTCGTTCCCGCGTCCTGGCCCCGTGTTGCGCGTGGTCCTGATCGGCGTGTTCGCCATTTGGCTCGCGTTCGCCATCGCGCTGAATTGGGCGGGCGCCTCGGAGGATCTGTTCTTTGCGCTGTGCGGCAACACCGACCGCATCATCCACGGTGAGGTCTGGCGTTTGTTCACGGCGCCCTGGCTGCATCAACCGGTGGGCACCATCGGTCACGTGTTGGGCGCGCTGCTCGGCCTGTATTTCCTGTCGCCGACCCTGGAGAGCCGCTGGGGCAGCGCGCGCTTCGCCTGGTTCCTATTGTTCTCGTCCGTGTTCGCCTATGGCACGCAGCTGGTCGCCGAGCTCGTGCTGCCGCGCTCGCTCGCCCTGCGCGTCGCCGCCGAGAACGGCTTCTGGTACGGCGCGATGCCGCTCGTGGAAGCCATCGTGATGGCGTGGGCGCTCAACGCGCGCGGCCAGGTCGTGCGGCTATTCTTCATCTTGCCGGTCACGCCCAACATGCTGGTGCTGGTCTCCGTGGCGTTCAGCTTGATGTACGTGGTGATCGCGGCCCAGGGCTCGACCGGGCTGATCTCGCCCTTCGGCGGCCTGCTGGCGGGGTGGCTGTTCGGCGGCACACCGTCGCCGCTGCGGCGGCTGTATCTGAAGCTCCGCCTCGCGCAGCTCGACGCGGAGGCCAGGCGTGAAGGCCAGGCGCGAAAACGCCGCGTCCACGGCTCCGGGCTGCGCGTGATCAGCGGCGGCAAGAGCGAAAAAGACGACGACGAGCCGGGTCAGAGCGGCAACGGGCGCTGGCTCAACTGAGCCGCTCCATGGCCGGCGGCGCCGTGCTATACGCCCCGGCGCCCGATGCACGAGCTGCTCGATGCCGATAGCGTAGACCGAAGCCTTCGCCGCATCGCCGGGGAGATCGCCGAGCGCACGCGCGGAGCGAGTGACTTGGTGTTAGTGGGCATCCGCCGCGGCGGCGTGCCGCTCGCCGAGCGCATCGCCGGTTGGCTCGCCGAGCTCGAGCACCGCAAGGTGCCGCTCGGTACGGTGGACGTGACGTTCTACCGGGACGACGCCGCCACCCGGCTACCCAATCCGCGAATCGGGCCAAGCTCCATCCCGGTGGCGCTCGAGGGCAGCCACGTCGTGCTCGTCGATGACGTGCTGTTCACCGGCCGCACCGTGCGCGCGGCGCTCGACGCGCTGCTCGACTACGGCCGCCCGCGGCGCATCGAGCTCTGCGCGCTGGTCGATCGCGGCGGTCGCGAGCTGCCGATCCAAGCCGACTACGTGGGGAAAGTCGCGACCGTCGCCAGCAGCGATCGCGTTGATTTGCTGGAGAGCGAGGGGCGCCTGCGAGCCGTCGTGCAGCCCAGCACGGTTCCCACGATGCCACCTCCCGCGGTGCAGAAAGCCAAGCCATGAGTAACGGCCTGCGTCACCTGCTCGGCATCGAGGATCTCGACGAGACCAGCGCGTTGCAGCTGCTCTCCACGGCGGAGGCCTTTTACGAGGTCTCGCGGCGGCCGGTGCGGAAGGTGCCCACCCTGCGCGGCAAGACCATCATCAACGTCTTCTTCGAGGCCTCCACGCGCACGCGCACCTCGTTCGAGCTCGCCGGCAAGCGGCTCAGCGCCGACGTCGTGAACATCGGTGGCTCTTCATCGTCGACCAGCAAAGGCGAGAGTTTGCGCGACACCGTCGCCACGCTCGACGCCATGCACGCGGACGTCATCGTGCTGCGCCACTCCGTGTCCGGCGCGCCGCACTACATCGCCAGGAGCACGCGCAGCGCGGTGGTCAACGCCGGTGACGGCATGCACCAGCACCCGACGCAAGCGCTGCTCGACGCCTTCACGATCCGCCGCCACAAAGGGCCGGATCTGCGCGGCCGCACGGTGGTGATCTGCGGCGACATCCAGCACAGCCGGGTGGCGCGCTCGAACGCGCTGCTGCTGCGCCTGCTCGGCGCGGAGGTCCGCTTTGCGGGGCCGCGCACCTTGCTGCCGCACCGCAGTGAAGCGCTGGGCGTGCGCGTCTTCGATCGCATCGAACCCGCGCTCGAAGGCGCCGACGTGGTGATGGTGCTGCGTATCCAAAAGGAGCGCCTCAACGCCGCGTTGCTGCCCAGCTTGCGCGAGTACGCGCGCACCTTCGGCCTCAACGCTCACCGGCTGGCGCTGGCCAAGCCCGACGCGATCGTCATGCACCCGGGCCCGATGAACCGCGGCCTCGAAATCAGCGAGGACGTCGCCGACGGGCCGCAGAGCGTGATCCTGAATCAGGTCGAAGCGGGCGTCGCGGTGCGCATGGCCGTCCTGTATCAGTGCGCGAGCGAGCCGGGCAGCGAGCCGCTGTCGTGACAGCGCGCCGGCGCCTCGCCTCGCGCACGCCGGGTTGACGCCGATGTCACCGCCCAGCACGGATCGCGGCGAGCTCGAGGTCGTCGCGGAAGCGCTGCCGTTGCAGGCGCCCAGCGCCGCGGGGGTCAGCGACGGCGCACAGACGCTCTGGGGCGTGACCTGGCCGCTGTTGTTCAGCCTGGCCCTGAGCCTGTCGCTGACGTTCACCGACTCCTTCTTCCTCGCGCGCATCTCGGATGACGCCGCGGCGGCCGCGGGCGCGATGCTGCCGCTGCTGGGCGCGACGCTGGTGGTGTTCTCGGCCGTGGGCCAAGCCGGCGCCAGCGTGGCCGCGCAGCTCGCGGGCGCGCGCCGGCACGACGAGCTACCGCTCACCTACCTCGCGCTGTTGACGTTCAATTTGCTGGTCGGCGCCTTGGCCAGCGCCGCGTTTTTTCTGCTGCACGGCGCGCTGCCGCGCTGGCTCGGGCTGGCTGGGGGAATCGCCGCACAGGCCGGCGCGTTCCTGGCGATCGTCGGCGGCGGACAGATCGTGAAGGCCGTACAGATCGCGTACGGCAACATCCTCAACTCGCGGCGGCAGACGAAGTGGGTCTTCGCCGAAGCCCTGCTCACGAACGCCTGCAACATCAGCCTCAACTACGCGCTGCTGCGCGGCTGGCTCGGCGTGCCGCAGTCGGTCAGCGCGGTCGCTACCGTCACGGTGTTCTCGACGGCGCTCGGGCTGACGTTCACGGTGTGCGTGGTGCACCTGCGCCTGGGCGTGCGCTTTCCACGTCGCCCGTCGCGCGCGCTCTTCCAGCAGCGCCTGCGCAAGGTGCTGTCCATCGGGCTGCCCTCAGCGCTGGAGCCGATCTCCTATCAGTGCGCCCAGATGACGGTAAACACGCTCATCATCTCGTGGGGCGCGGCGGCGCTCGCGGCGCGCACTTACGTCATCAACTTCTTCATGGTCACCACCATCCTGTGGGCCATCGCCTTCGGTATCGGCGCGCAGATCATGATCGGGCACGCCGTCGGCGCCGGGGATTTCGCGGGCGCCAGCGCCGAGATGCGGCGCGGGCTGGCCTTCTCGGTGCTCGGCAACTTGGTCTGGAGCGGGATCTTGGTGCTCGTGCACCGGCCGCTGCTCGCGACGTTGACCTCCAACCCGCGCGTCGTCGAGCTGGCCTCGCCGCTGTTTCTAATGGGCATGCTGGTGGAGCCGGGTCGCGCGGTGAACATCGTCGCGGGCGGCGCCCTGCGCTCGTCCGGTGACGCGCGCTACACGGCGGTGGCGGGCATCTCGTTGATGTGGCTCTTGGGCGTTCCGCTCTGCTTCATCTTCGGGCGCGTGCTCGGCTATGGTCTAACTGGTATTTGGCTGGCCTTCGCGTGCGACGAGATCGTGCGCGGGGTGGTGAGCTACCGGCGCTGGCGCACGGGCGCGTGGCAACGCTACCGCGTCTCGCTCCGGCCGGCCGCGAAGTGAGGTGAGCGTTGCCCAACTGGCTAGTCAGTATCGTTCTCGGCATCATCGAAGGTTTGACGGAGTTCATCCCCGTCTCGTCCACCGGTCACCTGCTGCTCGCCGAGCAGTGGCTGCCGCGGCAATCGGACCTGTTCAATCTGGTCATCCAATGCGCCGCGGTGGTGGCCGTAATCCCGCTCTTCTCGCAGCGTCTGCGCAGCCTGCTCGCGGCGCCGCACGATCCGATAGCGCGCGACTATCTGTTCAAGCTGGCGGCCGCATTCGGCATCACCGCGGCCGGCGGTCTCGTGCTGGAGCGCCTGAACTACAAGCTGCCCGAAGCTGCGCTGCCCGTCGCGTTGGCGCTGCTCTGCGGGGGCGTCCTGTTTCTGGCGTTCGAGCGCTGGCTGCGCGGACGAGCGCTCGGCGACGTCATCAGCTGGAGCGCGGCCGTCGCCATGGGCGTGGGTCAGCTCATCGCGGCGGTGTTCCCGGGTTCATCGCGCTCCGGCGCCACGATATTGCTCGCCTTGCTGTGCGCCTCGAACCGCCGCGCCGCCACCGAGTTCTCGTTCATCCTCGGCGTACCGACGATCCTAGCGGCGGGCGTGCTGAAGCTCGCCAAGGCGCTGCGCGCTGGAGCGCCAGCGGAGGATTGGACGGCCGTCATCGTGGCCAGCGCCACGTCTTTGGTGGTCTCCTTCATCGCCGTGAAGTGGTTTCTCGGCTATGTGCGCTCGCACACGTTCACGGCCTTCGGCTGGTACCGCATCGCCCTCGGCTGCGTGATGCTCGGCCTGTTGTGGCTCGGCGTCGCTCACTAGTCAGGAGTGCGAGCCGCGGCTCTTTGCGGCGCGCGGGGCTCTCGCAGGCCGTTCAGCCGCGCACAGCAGGACGCCGGCGTTCGTCGCGCTAACGTCGCTTGCCGCGGCCGCGCGCGGGGCGCGTAGAGCTCGTCGGGCGGGGTGGTGACGCCGCCGCGCCGCGCGCCGCGGTCGCCGGCGCGCTGGACGTGGCTGCCGGCAGGGCCGGCGCTAGCGCCGCCGAGCTCGCTGCCTTGGGCGGCGACGCCGCGGCGGCTACGGCGCTGTCGGCTCCCGACGCGGCGCTCGCCTGCTCGGCGGCCGTCGGCGCGCTGCGCGCTCGCAGCGCCCAGAAAATCGCCGCGACGACACCGCACATGACGCAGACGCCGATCAGGCCGAGCGCGATGAGCAGCCCCCGGCGCGTGCTCGCGCTGTCCTGCGCGAGCGGCGCGCTGGGCGGCAGCGCCGTGCTCCCCGCGAACGCGGCCGCTGGAGTCTGTGCCAGCTGGGCAGCGGCTCCCGCAGCCGGGTACGTCGCCCCGAGCGCCGCGTTCGCCGGCGTGTGACCGTACGCCGCGGCAGAGAAAGCGGCAGCTGCGCTGGCTGGCGGCGTCGGTGACGCGACCAGCACCGTCGCGGCGAACGCCGCGGGTTGCGCTGCCAAGTCGGGTGCTGCGGCTCCCGCCGCGAAGGGCGGTGTGGCCGTCGCAGACGGAACCGTTTGCCCGAGCGGCGCTCCACGGTGAATGGCGATGGGCACCGTCCCCTTCGGTCCGAACGAGAGCGGCGCGCCGTCGAGCGCCAGATCCGCGCGCGTCTTCTGTTCGCGTTGCGAGAAGCGCGCGCTCGCGTACGGCGGCGGCGCGCCCTGACGCAGCGCTCGCACATCACCCAGCATGGTGCGCGCATCGGGGTAACGCGCGTCCCGGGAGAAGGCGAGCGCCAGGTCCACCACGCGGCAGAGCTCGCTCGGCAGATCCGGGCGCACGCTCGCGAGCGGCGGCGCGGGCTTGGAGGCCATCGCGATCAGCAGCTCGGCCTCGCTGTTGCCCTCGTGAACGCGGCGGCCCGTCAGGATCCTGAACAGGGTCGCGCCCAGCGCGAACAAATCCACGCGTCCGTCGATCTCGGAGAGCCGCCCGAGCGCTTGCTCTGGAGCCATGTACGGCAGCGTGCCGAGCGCGACGCCCGTGCGCGTGCGGTGCTCGGAGGGCGCCGACTCGGACAAGCGCGCCAGACCGAAGTCCAAGATTTTGATGGTGTTCGCGCTCGTGACGAACAGGTTATCGGGCTTGAGATCGCGGTGCACGATGCCGCGCTCGTGAGCGACGCAGAGCACGTCCAGCACCTGCTCGGCCAGCGCGAGCAGCTCCGGCAGCGGCAGCTGACCGAGACGGCGCGCGCGCTCGCTCAGCGTCTCCCCGCTGAGCAGCTCCATCGCCAGATACGCGTGCTGCGCTTCACCGTGAGACAGCACGCGCACGACGCCCGGGTGTTGGATGCTATTGGCGACGTATCCTTCGCGGTAGAAGCGCTCGCGCACGTCGGGGCGAACGCTCATCGCCGGATGTAGCAGCTTTATCGCCGCGACCGAGCCGTCGTGCGCGCGCCCCAGGTAGACCGCGGCCATGCCGCCCACGCCGAGCACCTGCTCCAGGCGATACGGTCCGACGAGCTCGCCGACGCGACGTCGAGCGAACAGCTCGTCCCTCTCCACGCTCTGATCCATGCTCCTCGCCGCGAACGGCTTAGAGCGTAGCGGCGCTCGGCCGCGAGCTCAAACGAATGACGCGCGCTTTGGCCGCGAAGCGAGGCTTACAGCCCCTTGCCCATCGCGTGATAGCCCTTATCCACGTACACCGTCGTACCCGTTATCCCGCTCGCCAGAGGGCTCGACAGGAACGTGGCCACGCTGGCCACCTCCGCGGGAGCCAGCTTCTCCGGCAGCGGCGCGTTCTTCGCGTAGTACTCGATGACCTCATCGATGATGCCGGTCACGCTGGCCGCGCGCGACGCGTAGGGCCCAGCAGAAATCGTGTTGATCCGCACGCCGTACTTGCGACCCGCCTCGTAGGCGAGCACGCGCGTGTCGCTCTCGAGCGCGGCCTTCGCCGAGTTCATGCCGCCGCCGTAGCCGTGAATCACGCGCTCGCTAGCCAGATACGTGAGCGACAAGAACGAGCCGCCCGGGCGCATCAGCGGGGAGAAGCGGCGCACCATGGAGATGAGCGAATACGCGCTCACGCTCACGGCCGCCAGGTAGCCGGCGCGGCTCGTCTCGATAAGCGGCAGATGCACCTCGGGACCGTTCGCCAGCGAATGAACCACGATGTCGAGCGGACGATCGCCGAACTCGGTCAGCATCTTCTGCGCGACGCCATCCACGGTGAAATCACCGCGGCCCGCGTAGCGCTTGCTCTCGCGCACTGACTCGGGCACGTCGGCGAGGGAGTCGTACGCGGCGTCCAGCGGATACACGCGCTCGAACTCGAGCAGCTTGCCGTCGGAGAGTCGCCGCGCGTCGTCGAGCTTGCCGCGACGAAGCAGCGTCTCGAAGATTCCGAGCGCTGGCGGCCAGGTGCCGACGCAAACTTTCGCTCCGGCTTCCGCCAAGCTCTTGGCGATAGCAAAGCCGAATCCGGTCTCTTCAGCAACGCCGGCTACGAGCGCCCGGCGACCCGTCAAGTCGATGGGAATCACCGCGGCCATATCGCCCATATCGTGCTTCGTTGCAACAGTCCGGCGCACTTGGACCGGTCAGCCGGGAGAGCATCACACACGACCACTGCAGCACGGCCCGGCGCGCTCGACGACGCGCGGCGTCGCTACCCTGGAGTGAGGTCCACCAACTCGATGTCGGGTACTAGCTGAGGGCCTAGAAAACGGCCCGCCGCAGCGGCGAAGCTCTGCGGGCGATCGGTGACCAGCAGCTGCAACGCGCCGCTGCCTGCTGCGTTCGGTAAGATCCGTTCTTCCGTGATCCATTCGCGCACCGCGTCAGCGGTCGCTTCGGCGCTGTCCACGATGGGGATGGGATGGCCAGCGAGCGCCTCGGCCTGTTCGCGAATCAACGGAGCCAGCAGCGGGTAGTGCGTGCAGCCGAGCACGATCACCGAGACACCCGAGTCGATCAGCGGAGCGAGGTAGCGACGCACCACCAGCCGCGGCACTTCACCCTCGAGCCAGCCCTCTTCCACGAGCGGCACGAGCAGCGGCGCGGGCTCCGCGATCACTTCATAGCGCGTGCTCAGCTGACTGACCGCGCGCGGGTACGCGCCAGACGCGATGGTGCCCAGCGTGCCGAGCACGCCGATGCGCAGCGAGCTCGGCGCGGTGGACGCTTCGAGCGCCTGCACGGCCGTGCGCGCGCCCGGCTCAACGACGCCGAGCACGGGCAAGTCGAGCTCTGCGCGCAACAAGTCGATGGCCACGGCGCTCACCGTGTTGCACGCGACGACGAGCGCCTTGATGCCGCGCGCGAGCAACACCCGCGCGCAGCCGCGCGCGTAGCGGATCACCGTCTCTTTGGAGCGCGTCCCGTACGGCACGCGCGCCGTGTCCCCCAGGTACACGATGTCCTCGCCCGGCAGCGCGCGGCCCAGCGCGCGCACGACGGTGAGGCCGCCGAGACCAGAGTCGAAGACGCCGAGCGGCGCCTCCGACTTCACACGTCCTCGATACGAATCAGCCGCGGCGGCGCCTTCAAGTACGGCTCGACCGCGATCGCCGCGAGCGCGCGCCGCACGGCGCCTTCTCGACTGCGGTGCGTGGTCAGGCACACCGGGATGAGCGAGTCGCCGCCGTTGCCCTGCCCTTCTTGCACCATCTGCTCGATGGAGACCTGCTCTTTGCCGAGCGCGGAGGCGATGCTGCCGACGACGCCGGGATGATCGCCCACGTCGAAGCGCAGGTAATAGCGCGTCTCCAGCTCGTCGCGCGGCAGCAGCGCGCGCTTCGAGAGCTGAATGCTGCGGGTCAAGAGCCCTGGCTCGCCCTCCAGGCGCGAGCGGGCGACGTCCACGATGTCCGCCACCACGCTCACGGCCGTGGGCATATCACCGGCGCCGCGACCGACGAGCAGACACGGTCCGAGCGCGCGCCCCAGCAAAAAGATGCCGTTCAACACGCCGTCTACGTTGGCGAGCACGCTGTCTTTGCGGATCAGCGCCGGGTGAACGCGCAGCTCCAGGCGATCGCCGCGGTCGTGGCCGATGCCGAGGTGCTTCAACGTGTAGCCGAAGCGGTCGGCGAAGCGGAAATCGAACTGATCGATGCTGCGAATGCCCTCGACGAGCATGCTCGCCGCGTCGACCTCGGCGTCGAACGCCAGCATGCTGGCGACGATCAGCTTCTGCGCGGCGTCGTGGCCGTCCACGTCGAGCGTGGGATCGGCCTCGGCGTAGCCGAGCTTTTGCGCTTCGGCGAGCGCCTCCGCGAAGCCGAGCCGCTCCTGGCGCATGCGCGTCAGGATGTAGTTGCAGGTGCCGTTCAAGATCGCGTGGACGCTCGCGACCGAGTCGCTGGCCAGCGCTTCACGCAAGGTGCGAATGATCGGAATGCCGCCGCCCACGGACGCTTCGAAGGCGAGGTCCACGCGCCGCGCGATGGCCGCGGCGATCAACGCGGGCCCGTGCTTGGCGATGAGCAGCTTGTTCGCGCTGACGACGCCCTTTCCGGCGGCGATCGCGCGATCGATGTAGGTCTTGGCTGGGTGCTCGCCACCCATGACCTCGATGACGAGATCGAGTCGTTCGTCCTTGAACAGCTTGTCGGGATCGGTCGTCAACCACTCCGACCGGCACTCCGGGACCCGTTCTTTGTTCGCATCACGCACCAAGACGTGCGCGATTTCGATGGGCGCGCCCACGCGCAGCTCGAGGTAGCTTCGGTTCTCGTTCAGCAGGCGAATCACGCCGCCGCCGACCACGCCGCAACCGAGCAGCGCGACTCGGACCGACTTTTGATTGCGTTCTTGGCTCACGGGGCCTCCGGGACTCACGATGTTTTGGAGCGCACCTTCGCTCAAGCCCGCCGCTCTGCCAAGCAAATCCGCGCTCATTCCAGGGTTGCCAAAGGAGCCCCTCCGGTCAGGCTCTCGAGCCAAGCCAGGCGCGGGCGGATCCGTGCCACGATCGCGCGTTTCGGGGCGCTCTCGAGCTCGGCTTCCCAGCTTCGCACGCGCGGCCGCCCTGCGTTCGCCGCGAGCAGCGTCGGCATCCCGCTCAGGGGGTCTTCCGCCACGATGAAAAACGAGTGGTAGTGCAGCCGCTCGTCATCACGCGGCCCCAGAATGGCCACTACGTCCCCCGCGCGAAACTCATCGCGCAGCGCCAGCAGGCGCTCGAAGAAGCGACGGCGGCCGGAGAACGGCACGCGCCGGGCCTCGGGAATTTCCAGCAGCTCGAACCACTCGGGGCGCGCGCGGGCGAACTCGATCAGCTGCTCTACGCTGCGCCGGTTCTCGATGCCCAGCGTGCTGAAATCGATACGCCCCACGCTGCGGCGGCGCCCCTCGCGCTGATGCAGCCAGCGCGTGCCGCCCATGCGCTCCCAGGTATCGACCACGAAGTCGGCGCACACCTGCGGCAAGCGCGGCCGCCCCAAGCTGTCGAACACCGGATACTCGTCCCCGTTGAACGTGAACTTCGAGGCCCCTTGCAGGTACGCCGTGCGCCACTCGGGGCGCAGCTTCCCGTCTTGCTGCCCTTCCTCGGTGCGCGGCTCGTCGAACGGCAATCCTTCTTCGACCTGCTCGGCGATACGACGACGGAGCTCGGCCAGCACGCTCAGGCGCCGCTCGGCTCGTTCGCGGCGCTGCATCACCTCCGCGCGCAGCGCGGGCGGCAGGGTCTCACATTCGAGACGCAGCCGCCCATCGTCGACGCGCAGCACGGCTTCGCTCGCCGCCAGGGCGCCGTAGTGCAAGCGCGCCAGCACGCCCGCGCGCGTCAAGCGCTCGATCTCGATGAAGCTGGTGCCAAGCTCCATGCCCAGCTCACCGAGGGCCCAGTGCTTCGGCGGGCCCAGGTCCACACCGGCTGGCGCGACGCGGTCGAAGAGCCACAGCCGCGCGCGCGCGCCGCGCTCGGGACCATCGAGCCAGAAATAATCGTCGCCGCGCCGAACCGCGGTCAGCGTGCGTTCCCCGCGCGTAACGGCGAGCTCGGGCTCCGAGAACAACTGCCGCAAACGCACGCCGGTGCCGAGCAGCACGGCGAGCGCCGGGTCATCGGCGTACAGGTAACCGTCGCTGAGCAGGACCTGTCGCAGCTCGCTCGGGCTGCGCCGCAAGCGCCGCCGCACCTCCGCGAACGCGCTCCACGGCGCAGGGTCGCTCACCAAGCGCGCTCGCAGCGCCCGTGCGCTCTTGCTGACGGGCGCCGCCACGGGCGGCTCGAAGAACAAAACCGGCTCGGAGCGTACGCGCGCGAGGATCTCGCCGCGTACGGCCGCGAGCTTCGGCGCTCCGGGCAACGCGGGCTGCTCGCTGAGCTCTCGGCGGCGCTCCGCGCAGGCGTCGTGCAAAATGGGCGGTGGCGGCGGGGCCGGCTGCGCCGCTGAGCTCGCGGGCCTCGGCTCGGCGCGCCGATGCGGCTCGCGCGGCGCGCAGCAACTCGCGAGCAGAGCCAACACTATCGACCAACGCAGCCCAGCGGGCATGAATTTCACATTTCAGCCGCCTTTCCCGGCGAAGGCAACCGCTACGAGCTCTCTACGTCGAAGAGCCTCACGGTTTGCCCGTGGGCGCCGGGATTTTTGCGTGACGACTCCATTCTAGATCGGATGATATGAGACGGTTCGGATGCCTTCACCGCGCACCCACAAGGACCCCACCCGCCATGGTCGCCGCGTGCTCCGCGCGCAGGCGTTGTTGCGCGCCAAGCGAGCGCCACAGCCGAATCCTGACACGCCGCGCACGCTCAGCATCGACATCGGCGGGACGGGCATGAAGATGATCGTGCTCGACGGCAACGGGGCGCCGCTCACCGCGCGCGCACGTTCGCTCACACCGGAGCCTCGCACGCCCAAGCCCATGCTCGAGGTGCTCGCGCAGATGATCAAGGCGCAGCCGCGCTTCGATCGCGTGAGCGTGGGGTTCCCGGGCGTCGTGCTGCAGGGCGTCGTCCAAACCGCGCCCAACCTGAACGACGACGCTTGGCGCTACGTCGACTTGAAGAAAGAGCTGGAGCGCATCACCGGCGTCCCCGTGCAGGTCATCAACGACGCGGATCTCCAGGGCTACGGGGTGATCGTCGGACGCGGCGTGGAGCTGGTGCTGACGCTCGGCACCGGCCTGGGCTCAGCGCTGTTCGTGAACGGGCACTTGGTCCCGAACCTCGAGCTTGGACATCACCCGTTCAAGAAGGGCAAGACGTACGAGGAGCGCATCTGCGACGCGGAGCTCCGCCGGCTCGGAAAGAAGGAGTGGAGCGAGCGTGTCCGCGAAATGCTGGAGCAGCTCGCGCCCATCTTCAACTACGACATTCTGCACCTCGGGGGTGGGAACGCTGAGCATCTGCGGCTCGAATTGGGGGGCAATGTGCGGCTATTTACGAATGTCGAAGGCATGACCGGGGGGATACGGCTCTGGGCGGATGTGCGGCCGTGAGAGACGGCATTAGGCGGCCGTCGCCGCGCTGCCCGCTGGGCGTCGGGGGCGAGGGTCGCTCCCGACGCGCTGTGAGCGCTGGGTAAACGCTGCCTG
>CBINHN010000009.1:0-155501 GCA_966250485.1 uncultured Sorangium sp.
CTAACGGCGGAGCGCGGCTCGGCCTGTTCATCACCAGCTTCAACGCCGATTGAACTCACGGAGAACGCGAAATGCTGATCGAACGTCTGTTACGGCTGGCGCTACTCGGTAGCGAATGGGTCCTCTACCTGCTGCTCGGGCTGTCGGTGCTCTCCTTCTCGACGATGGTGGAGCGCTGGCTGTTCTTCCGCCGTCGCCGCGTCGACGCTGACGCGCTGCAGCGGGACCTGCGCGAGCGCTTGCGGGACGCAGATCTCGCGGGGGCGGAGCGGCTGCTCGAGTCCTCCCGCGCCATCGAAGCGCGCGTGGCGCTGGAAGGGCTGCGCTGGCGTCATGGCGGAGCGGAGGCCATCAACGATGCGGTGGACGCGGAGCTCGCGTTGGCGCGCAAGGAGCTCGAGCGCGGCACGAACCTGTTCGGTACGTTGGGAAACAACGCGCCGTTCGTCGGCCTGCTCGGCACGGTGCTCGGCGTCATCATCGCGTTCCACGCCTTGAGCGACTCCGGCGGCAACGCCAACGCCATGGGCAGCGTCATGAGCGGCATCGCGGAGGCGCTGGTCGCGACCGGCGTGGGTTTGTTCGTCGCGCTGCCGGCGGTCGTCGCGTACAACTTGATCCAGAAACGTATCGGCGAGATCGAGAGCGCCGTGGTGGCGCTGACCAAGCTGATCACCGCGTTCGTCAAGGTCAACGAGCGCGGCGCGGCGGGCGCGCCGGTGGTGCCCGGCCGCAGCGTGGCGGAAGACGACTCAGCGCGGCCGGCTTCGATGGTCGCCGAGTCCGCGTGAAGCGAGGAGAGGAGACGTAAATGGCCTCTGTTCAAGCCGCGCGCGGGCGGCGTGGCGGCATCGTGGGGATCAACGTCACGCCGCTCGTCGACGTGACCTTGGTGTTGCTCATCATCATGATGGTCTCGGCGACGTACATCGTGTCGCAGGCGCTCAAGGTCGAGCTGCCCAAGACGGCGACGTCCGACGAGTCCGTCTCGCGCACCCACGTCGTCACGATCGCCAAAGACGGAGCGCTGCTCTACAACGACGAGCCGGTGACGCGCGCGGAGCTGCCGAGCCGCTTCCGCAAGGCGCGCAGCGAGAGCAAGGACGTGAACCTGGTGGTGAGCGCCGACGGCGGAGCGGTTCATCGCGACGTGGTCGGCGTCATCGATCTGGCCAAGCTCGAGGGCATCTCCAAGTTCGCCATCAACGTCGAGCGCACGCGGTAGTCCGATGGCAAAGCGCGGCACCTTATTCGGCTTGAGCGTGGCCGTGCACGGCGGGCTGGCCGTCGCCATCGGCGCCATTCACGTCCGTGAAGCGCGCATGGCCACGGCCATCGCGCTCGCCGACGTTCCGAAGCCGAGGGCCGCGGAGCCAGCGCCGCCGCCGCCGCCGGAACCGCCAGCGCCGAAGCGCGCGCGAAATCCGCGGCCTGCGCCCGCTCCCGCGACCGCGCCGCCGCCAGACGCCCAGGCCAGTGCGCCGCTCAGCGCGCTGCCCGACTTCGGCGTGTCGCTCGCGGGCGGCGTGGAGAGCGGAGGCATCGCGCTGCCCGGCGCGGCGCCGCTTGCGGCGTTGCCGGTGGCGCCGGAGCGCGGCACGGCTGCGGCGAGCCGGCACGTCGCCAAGTTGCGGCCGGCGCCCCAGGCCTGCGCCGAGGGCGCGGTCAAGCCCAAGCCGAAGCGCCTACCGCAGCCCGCGTACACGCCGGACGCCGTCGCTGCTGGCGTCGAGGGCAGGGTGCGCGTCGCGATCAGCGTGGATGAGCGCGGAGAGGTGGTGGACGTTCGTCTGCTGGCCGGTCTCGGCCACGGGCTGGATGAAGCGGCGCTCGCTGCCGCGCGCCGCGCGACGTTCGAGCCTGCCCTGCGCTGCGGCAAGGCGGTGCCCGCGACGTTCACGGTGGCGATGCGTTTTTCCAGGTCGTGAGCGAGCCGCTGAACCCCAAACTGCCCGTGACATCACTCCTCCGCTTTCGCCCGCGCGTTCGCCGCGCCTACCATCGCCTCGCGTTCAGCGCGGGGCTACTGGGCTGGGCGCTGCCGAGCGCGCGCGCTCAGTCGACCGAGCCCGCCGCCAGGGCGCCCGAGCAGCCGGCGCCGCGCCTCACCAAACCTCCCAAGCTGGTGACGTTCGTCGAGGCGCCCTATCCCGAGCGAGAGAAGCTCGAGGGGCGTACGGCGGCCGTGGTGTTGGAGCTCGCCATCTCCAGCACGGGCCGGGTGACTGACGCGCAGGTGTTGGAGTCCGCGGGCAGCGCCTTCGATGAAGCGGCGCTCGCGGCCGCGCGCGAGTTCGCGTTCGAGCCGGCAGAAGTAGACGGCGTGGCGGCGCCGATTCGCATCAATTATCGCTATGAGTTCTCGCTCGAGCCCGCGCCGGCGCCGGCCGCGGTCAACGCCAGGTTCAGCGGCCTCGTGCGGCTGCGCGGCAGCGGGCAGCCGCTCTCCGGCGTGAAAGTGGAGCTCGACGATGGGCGGCACGCCGTCACCGATGAGCGCGGTCATTTCGAAATCGACGACGTCGCGAGCGGGCCGCACATGGTTACGCTGTCCGGCGCGGCGCTCACGCCGGTGCAGACCGAACAGCGCTTCGACGCCGGTGCCGCCGTGGTCGTCAGCTATGACGTCGAGCTTCCAGCGGCGTCCGCAGACGGCTCTGGCGACGACCTCGAAATCGTGATCTGGGCGCCGGCGCCGCCACGGCTGGTGGCGTCGACCAAGGTCGAGGCGACGGACGCCAAGCGCGTCGCGGGCACGCAAGGCGACGTGCTGAAGATCGTCGAGAACATGCCCGGCGTCGCGCGCGCTGCGGCAGGCTCGGGCGAGGTCGTGGTCTGGGGCGCGTCGCCCGAAGACACGCGCGTCTACGTCGACGGCGTGCGCGTGCCGCTGCTCTATCATTTCGGCGGTCTGCGCTCGACGGTCCACACCGATCTCGTGAAGAACGTGGAGCTCATCCCCGGCGGCTACGGCGTCGCGTATGGGCGCGGGCTGGGCGGCCTCGTCAGCGTCGAGACCCGGGAGCCCAACGCGGAGCGAGCGCGCGGCAGCATCGGCTTGGACGTGCTGGACGCAGCGGCAGCGGTGAACGGCCCGGTCGGCGGCAAATTCAGCGCGGCCGCCGCGGTTCGGCGCAGCCATCTCGCATGGCTGCTCGAGCGCGTCAGCGACGAGAACCTCGGTGAGTTCTTCCCCATCCCGCACTACTACGACGCGCAAGCGCGCGTCCGCTATCGCGCGAGTGACGACGAGTGGCTCGAGCTCGGCGGCTTGTTGTCGTCCGATTCGGTGTCGCGCACCGCGAACGCCGGTGACCCCAGCAACGCGAAGCGCGAGACGAAAGAGCTGTACTTCGACCGGCTAGCGCTCGCTTATCATCGCCGTCACGCGGACGGCGCCGAGACCGCGCTGCTGCCCTGGCTGGGGCGGAACCACTCACGGCTGTCGAGTCGCTTCGGCGGCGCGCCCAGCGAGCTCGAGGTGCGCAGCAGCGAGTACGGCTTGCGCGCCAGTCACCGCGCGCGAACGGCGCCGTTCTTGAGCGTGACCGCGGGCTTGGACCTGGCCGTCAGCGACGCCGCGGTCCGCCGCGTGGGCTCGATCACCACTCCCGCGCGGGAAGGGGACGCGCGGGTTTTCGGCCAGCCGCCGTCGGATCAATCGAACGTCGACGACTGGCGCGTGCTGCAGCTGAGCGGCGCGCCGTACGTGGAGGCAGATTTCGCGCTGCTGGGCGACGCGCTGCACGTCGTGCCGGGCCTGCGCCTGGAGAACTTCGTGAGCAGCGTCAGTCGCCGCACCCCGCCCGCGGGGGCATTGCCGCGCGTGGGCGCGTTCCTCGCCAACACGGAGCTCGAGCCGCGCGTCGCGCTGCGCTACGCGCTGTCGCCGCGCGTGAGCTTGAAGGCGGCGTACGGGCGCTATCACCAGGCCGCGCTGCCCGAGGAGCTATCGGCGATCTTCGGCAATCCGACGCTGGGCGCGAGCGCAGCGACGCACTGGTTGGGAGGCGGGAGCTTTCGTCTGTTCGAGCGCCTGAACCTCGAGACCACGGTGTTTTACTCGCGCTCGCGCGAGCTCGTGGTGCGCAACGCGAGCTCGGCGCCGCTCGCGGCCGAGGCGCTCGTCAACGAGGGCCAGGGCCGCTCGTATGGCGCGCAGTTCCTGCTGCGCCGCGAGTCGAAGTCCGGGTTCTTCGGCTGGGTCGCCTACACCCTGCTGCGCAGCGAGCGGCGCGACGCCGGCGCTCGGGATTGGCGGCTGTTCGACTTCGATCAGACGCACGTGCTCACCGCGCTGGCCTCCTACGCGCTCGCTAAGGGGTTCGACGTCGGCGCGCGCTTCCGCTGCGCCTCGGGCTACCCGCGGACGGCGGTGGTGGGCGCGTATCGATACACCCGCAGCGGCCTCTATCAGCCGATCCTCGGCGCGCACAACGGCGTGCGGATTCCGAGCTTCGCCCAGCTCGACGTGCGCGTCTCCAAGCGCTTGAAGCTCGCCGAAACCGAGCTCGAGCTCTACCTCGACGTGCAGAACGTCACCAACCGCGAGAACGCCGAGGAGCTCGCCTACAACTCCGATTACTCCGAGCGACGGACCATCCGCGGCTTGCCGATTCTGCCGGTGCTCGGCGCCAAGTGGGATTTTTGACATGGCTCGCCTCCGCCTCCTTTTGACTCTGATCCCGCTCGCAGCCGGCTGCGTCCCCGACTTCCACGACGAGCCAGCGCTGGTTCTCGCGCGGCGCATCGTCGCGGTACAAAGCGAGCCCGCGGAGGCGAAGCCGGACGAAGCGGTGCAGCTGCGGGCGCTCGTCGTCGACCCCAACGTCGCTGCGGCGCCGGCCTTTCCGCGCTTCGGGCTGTGCTTGGCTCGCAAGCCGCTGACCGAGCTCGGCCCGGTGAGCCCGGCTTGCTTGGACGACCCGGCGAGCGACACGGAAGCGCTCGTGGCGCTCGGCGCTGGGGAGTCGGTGAGCGCGAGGCTGCCTCTGGAGGCGTGTCGCTTGTTCGGCCCGAGCCGCCCGGAGCCGAAAGATGGCGAAGCGGCAGGTCGCGCCGTGGACGCGGATCCCACCGGCGGGTACTTCCAGCCAGTCACGGCCAAGCTCGACGCTGCGCGAGAGCTCGCGGTCGGCTCCGTACGGCTGAGCTGCGCGCTGCCCGCGGTCACGCAAGCGCAGGCTCTAGAATTTACGCGCAGCTACCGCGTAAACCAAAACCCGGAGCTGAGCGCGCTGAGCGTGCTGCGCGGGGACGACAGCACCGAGCTCACGCCCGAGCACCGAGCCGCGGACACAGCGCCGACGCGCGTAGCGCCCGGTGAGCGCCTCACGCTGCGCGCCAGCTGGAGCGAATGCAGTGAAGCGAGCACGTGTGGCGATGGCATTTGTGGCGCTGGCGAAGATCGCGCGAGCTGCGTGAGCGACTGCAGCAAGCCGCGCGGCTGCACCGGCGCGGAGTTTTACGCCTGGTTCGATCCGCAATCGCGCGCCGTGTCGACGCGTCGGGAGAGCCTGGTGCTCTCCTGGTTCGCGACGGGCGGCGAGCTGGAGTCGCCGCGCACAGCGCGCGACGAGGCCGACCTCGCGAGCTTCTCCGATAACACCTGGACGGCGCCCCTCAGCGAGGCGGAGGCGCGCCTTTGGGTCGTCTTGAGCGATGCCCGCGGCGGACAGTCCTGGCGCTCCTATCGCTTTCGCGTCGCGCCTTAGCCCGGAAAAAGCAGCTCGGCCCATTGACTTCACGCGAGCCCGCTGATATCCGATTTATCCCATCGGTTGAGTAGGTTTATGATCACGCGAAAGAGCACCTATGCCCTAAAAGCGCTGGCCACCATGGCCCGCGAGCCGGGTCGGCTGTACTCCCTCGCGGAACTGTCAAATTCTGAATTGATTCCGAGAGCTTACCTGACTCTGATCCTCGGCATTTTGCGGCGCCATGGAGTGCTCCAGGGCTTGCGCGGCCCCTCCGGCGGCTATGCGCTGGCTTCCGAGCCGGAGGACATCAGCCTCGCGCGGGTGATCGGTATCCTGGACGGGCCGCTATTCCTATCGCTGGACTGCCTCAACTCGGGTGCGGAGCCCTGTGCTGAGTGCGGCGTCGCGCGCTGTCCGCTGCGCGACGCGCTGAGCGCAGCCGACCGCTCTGCCTGGCAGGTCTTGGAGGTGGTGTCGCTGCGCGATCTGATTCGGCGGCCCCAGCCCGACTCACGAACCTTACCGCTGGCGCCAGCGGCTCCGAGCTCGGGGACGGAAGACGGCGTCGGCGGGCGCGGCCGTTGACCGCGTTGTTTTGGACACGGAGATGCCAATGAAACGTTTGCAATTCATCTCGTTCTGCTTGTGCGCTGCGGCGGCGCTGCTCGGCTGCAACCAGTCGAAGGAGACGGCCGCAGCCACGGCTGCCAGCGCGAGCGAGAAGGGCGAAGAGAGCGCGCAGGCCGTGGCGCTGTTGAACGTCTCCTACGATCCCACGCGCGAGCTCTGGCGCGAATACAACGAGAAGTTCAGCGCCAGCTACGAGAAGGAGACCCAGACGAAGGTCACCATCAAGCAATCGCATGGCGGCTCCAGCACCCAGGCGCGCGCCGTCATCGACGGCTTGGAGGCGGACGTCGTCACCTTGGCCTCGTTCTTGGACACCGACGCCATCAGTAAGAAGGGGCTGATTCAGCAGAACTGGCTGGAGCGGTTGCCCAATCGTTCCTTGCCGTATACGTCGACGATCGTCTTCGTCGTGCGCAAGGGCAACCCCAAGGGCATCAAAGATTGGTCGGATCTGGTGAAGCCGGGGGTCGAGGTGATCACCCCCAATCCGAAGACCTCGGG
Organism: uncultured Sorangium sp.; assembly: GCA_966250485.1. Taxonomy (GTDB): domain Bacteria; phylum Myxococcota_A; class Polyangia; order Polyangiales; family Polyangiaceae; genus PMG-095. Next base: position 6,831 of record CBINHN010000009.1, read on the forward strand.
CAACGGTTACCTGTCGTTCTTCAGCGCGTGGGGCTCGGTCGTGCTGCGTGGCGGCTCGCGCGACGACGCCGTGAAGTACGTGACCGAGCTCTACAAACACGTGCCGGTGCTGGACTCTGGCGCGCGCGGGGCGACCACCACCTTCGCTCAGAAGAAGATCGGCGACGTGCAGCTGGCGTGGGAGAACGAGGCGCAGCTCGAGGTGCGCGAGGCCAAGGGCGAGCTCGACGTGGTGTATCCGCCGATCAGCATTCGCGCGGAGCCGCACGTCACGCTCGTCGACGCGACCGTCGAGCGCAAGCACACGCGAAAGGTCGCCGAAGCGTACCTGCGCTACGCCTACAGCGAGGAGGCGCAGCAGGTGTTCGCCAAGCACTTTTACCGCCCCACCAACGAGGCCGTTTTGAAGCAGCACGCCGCGACGTTCCCCGAGCTGCGGCTGTTCGCGGTGACGGAGATCGCGAAGGACTTCCCCGACGCGCACAAGCAGTTCATCGCCGAAGGCGGCGTGTTCGACACGATCTACAAGCCGAAGAAGTGAGTCATGTCCGCCGCCAACAGCCGGGTCCTACCCGGCTTCTCGCTGACGCTCGGTTACTCGGTCACGTACCTGACCGCGCTCGTGTTGCTGCCCATCGCGGCTTGCTTCCTCAAGGCGAGCTCGCTCTCCTGGGAGCAGTTCTGGGCCGCGGTGTGGACGGAGCGGGCTCGCGCGGCCTATCTGCTGACGTTCGGGAGCTCCTTCTTGGCCGCGGGCGTCAACGTGCTGTTGGGGTCGCTGCTCGCCTGGGTGCTGGTGCGCTATTCATTTCCGGGCAAGCGCTTGGTCGACTCGCTCGTCGATCTGCCCCTCGCGCTGCCCACCGCGGTCGGCGGTCTGGTGTACGCCAGCCTGTACGTGAAGAACGGCTGGCTGGGCCGCTACCTGGTCCCGCTCGGCATCAACGCCGCGTACACGCGCCTCGGCATCGTGCTGGTGCTGGTGTTCGTGGGGCTGCCCTTCGTGGTGCGCACGCTGCAGCCAGTGTTGGAAGACTTCGATCCAGAGGCGGAGGAGGCGTCGGCATCACTCGGAGCCACGCGCTTGCAGACGTTCCGCAGGGTGATCTTGCCCAGCCTGTATCCGGCCCTGATCACCGGCTTCGCGTTGGCGTTCGCGCGCTCGATTGGTGAGTACGGCTCGGTGGTGTTCGTCTCCGGGAACATGCCCTACAAGACGGAGATCGCTCCCATCCTGATCGTGGCCCGGTTGGAGGAGTTCGCGTACAGCGAGGCGACGGCGATAGCCGTGGTGCTGTTGCTCATCTCGTTCAGCATGCTGGTGCTGATCAACCTGCTCGAGAGCTGGAGCCGGCGCTATGCACGTTGAACGCCGCCACGCGGTCGCTCCCGCTCAGCGCCTGGGCCAGGAAGATCCCCGCTGGTTGCGCTGGCTGCTCACGGGCGCCGCGCTCAGCGTCGTGCTCTTGCTCGTCGTAGTGCCCGTCGTGAACGTGTTCGTGGAGGCCTTCGCTGGCGGCGTCCCGCTCTACTTCAAGAACCTGCTCGACGATCCCGACACGCGCCACGCCATCTTGCTCACGCTCACGGTAGTGCCCATCGCGCTGCTCGCGAACGTGCTGTTCGGCATCGCGGCGGCGTGGGTCATCGCGCGCTTTCATTTCCCCGGTCGCACGCTGCTCACCGCGCTGATCGATCTGCCGTTCTCGGTTTCACCGGTGGTGGCCGGCCTGATGTTCGTGCTCATTTTCGGCCTGCAGGGCTACTTCGGCGCGTCGCTGCGCCGCGATGGCTACGCGGTGATGCCCTACGTGCTGTCGCTCGTGCTGCTGGCGCTGCTGCTCGCCGCGTACTTCTCGCTTCGGCCGAGCTCACGCGCTCGGCACTGGTTCTGGCACAGGCCCGGCTTGGTGTTGCCGCCGCTCGCGCTCGCCGCGTTCGCGCTACTGGTCGTGCTGCAGCAGCGGCTGGAGCTGTGGCCCAGCGGGCAGAGCCTGAAGATCATCTTCGCGACGCCGGGTCTAGTGCTCGCCACGTCGTTCGTGACCTTCCCGTTCGTCGCGCGTGAGCTCATCCCCATCATGGACGCCATCGGCCCGGAGGAGGAGCTCGCCGCCTTGAGCTTGGGCGCGAACGGCTGGCAAATGTTCTGGCACGTGACCTTGCCCAACGTGAAGTGGGGGCTCTTGTACGGCGTGATTTTGTGCAACGCGCGCGCGATGGGGGAGTTCGGCGCCGTGTACGTGGTGTCCGGACACATCGCCGGCCAGACCGACACGATGCCGCTGCGCATCGAGAAATTGTTTCAAGAGTACAACCTGCCGGGCTCGTTCGCGGTGGCGTCCTTGCTCACCCTCGTCGCGATCGGCACGTTGTTCCTCAAAGCCAAGCTCGAGACGCGCGTCGCGCTGCGCGAGCCGCCGCCCGAGCCTTCTGCCGCTGGAGCCGAGTGATGAGCATTTCCGTGAAGGACGTTTCCAAGCGCTTCGGGAGCTTCCAAGCTCTGCGCGACGTGAGCCTCGAGATCCCGAGCGGCTCGTTGGTGGCGCTGCTGGGGCCCTCCGGCTCCGGCAAGACCACGCTGCTGCGCATCATCGCCGGGCTGGAGGTCGCCGAGCGCGGCAGCGTGCTGCACAACGGGGAAGACATCACCGACCACTCCGCGCGTGATCGCAAGATGGGCTTCGTCTTTCAGCACTACGCGTTGTTCCGGCACATGACGATCGCCGACAACATCGGCTACGGCTTGCGCGTGCGCGGCGTGAAGCCTGCTGAGCGGCGCCAGCGCGTCGAGGAGCTGCTGCAGCTGATTCGACTGGACGGCTTCGGTTCGCGCTATCCCGCTCAGCTCTCCGGCGGACAGCGGCAGCGCGTGGCCCTGGCGCGCGCGCTCGCGGCGCGGCCCAACGTGCTGTTGCTCGACGAGCCGTTCGGTGCGCTGGACGCCAAAGTGCGGCAGGAGCTTCGCCAATGGCTGCGCCGCCTGCACGAGGAGATCCAGGTCACCAGCGTGTTCGTGACGCACGATCAGGAAGAGGCGTTCGAGGTCGCCGATCGGGTCGTGGTCATGAACCACGGCAGGATCGAGCAGGTGGGCAGCCCGCTAGAGGTGTTCGAGCACCCGGCGAACGTCTTCGTGATGGACTTCCTCGGCAACGTGAACGTGTTCCACGGCCGCGTGGAGGCCGGCAAAGCGGTCGTCCCTGGCCTCGAGCTGTCCTATCCCGACTACCCCTACGACGAAGCGCGCGCGGCCGAGGTCTACATTCGGCCTCACGAGCTCAGCATCGAGCGCCGTCAGAACGGAGCAGCGAGCCTCGCCGCGAAGGTCGTGCACGTGAACCCCACCGGAGCGCGCGCCAAGATCGAGCTCAAGATTCTGGAGAGCGACACCTTGATCACCGCAGAGCTCACGGCTGAGCGCTTCGCCGAGCTCGGCTTGCAGGCGGGGGACACCGTGCACGTCTCGCCGCGTCGCGTGCGCGTGTTCCTGCCGGGCACTGCCGGCTCGAGCCCGAGCAATATTCCTGCGGCTTCAGTGCGCCCGCCGGCAGCCCTGCCGTAGGGCCGAATTCTTCTCTGGCTGGAGCGCTCCGTGATAAGACGGGCGCCGATGGCGTCAGCGCAGCGAAGAAGGAGCGTCAAGGCAGAGGACGAGCGAGCAGAGCCCGCCGAGGAGAAGCGGCGAGGCAGCGCGCAAGGGGCGCGCGTGCGTCCGCGCACCAACCCGGAAGCTGGCGACGAAGTCGGCGCCGCCGATTTGGCCCGCCGTGTCGCCGATAGCCTGCGCGCGTTTCGCAAAGAGCGGCAGCTCTCACTCGACGATCTGTCGGCGCGCAGCGGAGTCAGCCGCGCGGCGCTCTCGCAAATCGAAGGCGGGCGCACCAACCCCACGCTGGCCGTGCTCTGGAAGATCGCCGTCGGTCTGGAGATCCCCTTCAACGATTTGCTGAACCTGGGACGCGACGAGAGCGTCATCGTGCTGCGCGCGGGTGACGCGCCGCCGCTGCGTAGCGCGGACGCTCGCACGGAGAGCCGGCTGTTGTCGCCAGGTGGGGCGAGCACCGACACCGAGGTCTACGAGCTCCGCTTGTTACCAAAAGCGGTACACAAGAGTGAAGCGCACGCGCGCGGCACGACCGAGACCCTGATAGTGCTCACGGGGGCGCTGCGTCTGGTGGTCGCCGGTCAGACGTACGACCTTGGGGCCGGGGATTCGGTGTACTTCCGCGCCGACGTGGAGCACGTCTACGAGAACCGCAACACGCGCGAGACGCGCTGCATCGACGTCATCCACTATTCGCGCGCCAGGAGCTGACGCCGCGCACGCGTGTCAGCCTGCTGCCGGGTCGAGCGGATCGGCCGGCGCAGCATGACTTTGCCATTCGCGGGTCCTAAACTTGAGGCATGACGCCCTCGCCGCAACACCGCCTGGATACGCTGGCCATTCACGCGGGGCAAGAACCTGATCCGGTTCACGGCGCGGTCATGCCGCCCATCGTGCTGTCGAGCACGTTCGCGCAGCCGGAGCCCGGCAAGCCGCTGCGCTTCGACTATTCGCGCAGCGGCAACCCCACGCGCGCGGCGCTGGAGAGCTGCATCGCGGCGTTGGAGGGTGGGACGTACGGCTTCGCCTTCGCGAGCGGCTGCGCCGCGGCCACCACGCTGCTCAACACCTTGAAACCGGGCGAGCGCGTCGCGTGCAGCGACGACGTCTACGGCGGCACCTATCGCCTGCTTCAACGGGTGCTGAAGCCGCTGGGTATCGAGAGCGACTTCTTCGATCCCACCGACGCCGCGGCGCTCGATGCGGCGCTCAAGCCGAGCACGCGGCTGGTATGGCTGGAGTCGCCCAGCAATCCCTTGTTGAAGCTGGCTGACATCGCCGAGCTGGCCGCCCATGCGCGCGCGCGCAAGGTGCGCTTCGTGGTCGACAACACCTTCGCTTCTCCGGTGCTGCAGCAGCCGCTCGCGCTGGGCGCGGACGTGGTGGTGCACTCCACGACCAAGTATTTGAACGGACACTCGGACGTGGTCGGCGGCGCCATCGTGACCAGCGACGCGGAGCTCGCGGAGCGCTTACGCTTCCTGCAGAACGCGATGGGCAGCGTTCCGAGCCCCTTCGATTGCTACCTGGTGTTGCGCGGGCTGAAGACGCTGCCCGTGCGCATGGAGCGTCACGGCGCGAGCGCGCTCGAGCTCGCGCAGCGCTTGTCCCAGCACGCCGCCGTGTCGCGCGTCATCTATCCGGGGCTCGCCAGCCACCCGCAGCACGCGCTGGCGCGCCGTCAGATGCACGGCGGCGGCGGCATCATTTCGTTCGAGCTCAAGGCCGGGCTGGCGGCGTCGCGGCGATTCTTGAGCGCGCTGCGCGTGTTCGCGTTGGCCGAGAGCCTCGGCGGGGTCGAGTCGCTGGCGGAGCATCCGGCGCTGATGACGCACGCGTCGATCCCCGCCGACGTGCGCGCCGCGCTCGGCATCAGCGACGGCTTGGTTCGCTTGTCAGTGGGCCTCGAACACGTCGAGGACCTATGGGACGATCTCGAGGCTGCATTTTCCGCTCCGGAGGGCTGATATGATGCGACAGTCGAACGCAGAAGCAGGAGTGTTGGGGCTGATCGGCAATACGCCGTTGGTCAAGCTGCAACGCTTCGACACCGGCCCTTGCGAGCTGTTCGTTAAGCTCGAAAATCAAAACCCCGGCGGCTCGATCAAAGATCGCATCGGTTTGTCCATGATCGAGGCCGCCGAGAAGAGCGGCGCGCTCCGGCCCGGCGCTACGCTGGTGGAGGCCACGGCGGGCAACACCGGGCTCGGGCTCGCGCTCGTGGCGGCGCGCAAGGGTTACCGCTTGATCCTGGTCATCCCGGACAAGATGAGCCAGGAAAAGATCTTCCATCTGCGCGCGATGGGCGCCGAGATCCACCTGACGCGCTCGGACGTGGGCAAGGGCCACCCGGAGTATTACCAGGACATGGCGGAGCGCATCGCGCGCGAAGCCGGCGGCTACTACATCAATCAGTTCGGCAACCCGGCGAACCCGCTCGCGCACGAGACCAGCACGGGGCCGGAGATTCACCGCCAGCTCGACGGCAAGCTGGACGCCATCGTTTGCGGCGTCGGCTCGGGTGGCACGCTCACGGGCATCAGCCGCTATTTCGCGCGCGCGCAGCCGAAGGTGAAGCTCGTCTTGGCCGATCCCGTCGGCTCCGTCCTGGCCGGCTACGTGAAGACCAAGACCATCGGTCAAGCCGGCTCTTGGCTCGTGGAAGGGGTGGGTGAAGACTTCATTCCGCCGATTTGTGATCTCAGCCGCGTGAGCGAGGCGATTACGATCTCTGACGAAGAGAGCTTCATGACCGCGCGGGCGTTGCTGCGCGACGAGGGTATTCTGGCGGGCTCGTCCTCGGGGCTCTTGGTGGCCGCGGCGGTGCGCTACTGTCGCGCGCAGAGCAGCCCGAAGCGCGTCGTCACGTTCGTGTGCGACAGCGGCAACAAGTACCTGTCCAAGATGTTCAACGACTATTGGATGCGCGACCAGGGCTTCCTGCGCGGCCCCGGCTACGGCGATTTGCGTGATCTCATCGCGCGCACGCCCGAGCGCGGCACCGTCGTGGCGGTGGCGCCAGATGACATGCTGCTCGTCGCTTACTCGCGGATGAAGCTCTACGACGTCTCGCAGCTCCCCGTGCTGCAGGACGACAAGATCGTCGGCATCTTGGACGAGTCGGATTTGCTGGTCGCCATTCACGCGGATCAGGCGGCCTTCCGCCGCCCCGTTCGCGAATACATGACGAGCAAGCTGATCACCGTCGAGCGCAGCGCCTCGGTCGACTCCTTGCACCCGCTGCTCGATCGCGGCTTGGTCGTGATCGTGTGCGACGGGGAGCGCTTCCTCGGCCTGATCACGCGCATCGACGTGTTGAATTATCTGCGCCGACGCTTGGCCTGAGCTCGTGCAACCGCCGGGAACCCTTGCGGCCGGGGGGTGGCGGCCGCAGCGGCCGCGCTTGCTTACCCTCTGTCCACTTTACAAGACTCTGGTCTCGCGCTATGTCTTGGGCGCCTAGGCTAGGAGGCGTTCCCATGGCCATCGTGCTGCATGACACCGCTCGCGCCGCCCGCGTGGAGCTCGGCTTCCGTCATCCCGGTCGCGCTGGGATCTATTCTTGTGGACCAACGGTTCACGCGCGCAAGCACCTCGGCGACTTGCGGCACTACGCGGTGGTGGACGTGCTGGTGCGCTACCTGCGTAGCAGCGGCCTGGACGTGCGGCACGTGATCAACATCACGGACGTCGGTCACCTGACGGACGACGGCGATCACGGCGAAGACCGCGTCGAACGCGCGGCGCGCCGCAGCGGCCGCGACATCGAGGGCACCGCGCAGGCGTACAGCTCGTTGTTTCAGCGTGATCTCTTGCTGCTCGGCAGCGAGCCGCCGACGCTGTGGGCCAAGGCCTCCGAGCACGTGCAGCCGCTGATCTCGTTGCTCCGCGAGCTCGAGGCGGCGGGCCTCGCTTACCGCGCGGCGGATGGCCTCTACTTCGACACCAGCAAAGATCCGGCCTATGGGCGCTTCCTGCGCGCGCAGGATCCTGCGCGCGCGCCGACGCTGTGCGCGCCCGTAGCGGAAGACAAACGTCGCCCCAGCGATTTCGCGCTGTGGAAGTACGCGACGCCGAGCTCGCGCCGTGAGCCGTGGCAGAGCCCCTGGGGCCGCGGCTTCCCCGGTTGGCACAGCGAGTGCGCGACGATGGCGTCCCTGTATCTGCAGGACGGCATCGACCTTCATACCGGAACCGTCGAGCACATCCACGCGCATCACGAGAACGAGCGCGCGCAGCTCGAGAACCTCACTGAGCCGCGGCGCGTCGGGCATTGGCTGCACGTCGCTCCGCTCGTGGCGCGCAGCGGCGCGCGCCGCGCAGAGCTCGAGGGCGGACGCGCGCGGGTGTCCGGCGAGCTGCGCCGCATGGAGCCGCGCTTCGACAACGACGTGACGCTCGATGACGTGCTGGAGCGCGGGCTGTCGCCGCGCGTCGCGCGCTTCTTCCTGCTCGCGGCTCACTACCGCGAAAAGCTGGAATTTAGCTGGAACGCCCTGGCTTCGGCCGCGCAAGCGTATCGTCGCTTGCTCGCGCGCGTGGCGGCGCTCCCCGAAGCTCGCGCGCTGCCGGCGCAGCGCGGCTTCGCCGCGCAGCTGCGCCGTCGCTTCGACGCGGCCATCGAGGAAGATCTGGATACGCCGCGGGCGCTCGCGGCGCTGTGGACGACGCTGTCCCACCCCGAGCTCTCGGCGGGCGAGAAGCGCGGGCTGTTGAGCTACATGGATTCAGTGCTGGCGCTCGACGTGCTGGAGGCCGCGGCGCTGCTGAACAGCGCGGAGCGCGGCGCGTTCACGCCGCCCGTGATGCGGCTGGTGGAGCGCCGGAACATCGCCCGCGCCCAGCGAGACTACGCGCGCGCCGACGCGCTGCGCGTCGAGCTCGAGGGCATCGGCTTCGTCGTCGAAGATTACGCCGACGGTACTCGCGTGAGGCCGCGCCGCAAGGGCGTCGACAAAGCAGAGCAGCGCGCGGCGGGCTGAGGCGCTGCGCGTTCAGCGCGCGTCGCGATCAGAGCGTGCAGCTGTCGGCGCAGCTGCCGCTCGGCTCCTGGCCGGTCATGGCGCGGTAGCGGCTGGTGATCTCGGCTTGCGTGAGCAGATAGTCGTAGATGGCGAGCTTGCCGATGGCGCCTTGGAACCAGGCGTCCTCGGCCATGGTGCCGACGTTCACGGGGCTGTCGTTCGCCATAGGGATCACTTGATACTGGCTGAAGCAGCCGGTCTGACCATGACGCGAGTGGTTCCATTTCACGCCGTTGACCCAAATATCGATTGAGCCTGGGTACTGCGCCGTGTCCTTGCAGTCCGCTGGCTGGCTCTCGAGCGTGTACTCGCCCACCACGTGGTACCACGCGCCAGCGCGGATCAGGCCGCAGGTCGGCTGAAAGTCAGCGCCCGAGCCGAGCCCGGCCTTGGGATTGAAGACGTAAGCTGAAAAACGGTTGCAGCGGTCCTGGTCGTTCTCGCTGTTGTACAGGCGCGCTTCCCACTCACAGCTGGGCGAGTACTCGTGGCATTTGCCCATCCAGTCCACGTAGCCGCCGCTGTCGTGCGGGAACTGCAGCACATCGGGGCGAATCCAAGCTTCCCAGGTCAGGTTGCCGGTGGTCGGAATCGAAAAGGAGGGGTGTGATGGAATCGTGAGATACTGATTCGAGCCGTTGAATGCCGTGGCCGCGTCACGATTGGGCAACTCCGCTGCGCGGGCGGCGCCGCCCTGATAGACGCCAGCGTGGCCCTTGCCGCTGAGGTCCGGCTCGCTACCGCTGTGCTCACTGAGCGCCCAATAGCCCACAGGGTGGTCGCAGAGCACGAGCGCATCATAGTTCTCCGCGGCCGAGCAGTCCGTGCTTCCCGCGCTTCCTGCGCTGCCGCCCGCGCCGCTCGAGGCGGCAGCGGCGCCGGCTGCGCCACCGCTCAGCGCGCCGCTGCCGCTCGCTCCGACGCCGCCGCTGACTCGCTCGCCACCGCCGCCACTCGCGCCGCCGTTGCTGCTGCGTCCGCCATCGGCCGCGACTGCAGCGCCGCTCGCGGCGCCGCCGGCTGGATTGTTTGCGCTGCCGCCCGCCCCGGCATCGTCTCCGCCCATGGCGGTCATCCCCGCGGAGCCCGCTGCTCCGCTGCCAGCGCTGCCGCCGTGCAGGGTGCGGTTTCCGCCGGGGGAATCGGGCGCTGCGCCCCCGAGGCCTTGAGCTGCGGGACGTTCGCCGCCGCAACCCGCAAAGATGAGCGACGCGGCGAGAAGGCCGCTGCAGAGCGCGGAGGCGCGCGAGTAAAGACGCTGGTCGGGCGCTGGTGTCATGCGGAAGGGTCGAGCTTCGAGGAGGCGGGCTCTCGTATGTGCCACGAGCAGTGCTTCGCGGCTCGCCGCGAGCCCGTGCGCAGCGCGCAAATATTTTGCTTGGCGCGCGAACCCCGATGCTCCGGTTGAGAAGCTTGCGTGCTCGTTGGCGGCTCGCTGCTCTCGGACGAATTTGGATATCCACACGGAGCGGCGAGCTTCGCTCATGAGATCGAAATTAGAAGATGATGTGATCGTCGGAGTGTTAACGCGACATTCGCGAGGTGGGATGTGTTCGTGGTGGCAAACTTGTTGATTGAATCCTGTCTATGAGCTATGGGTAAGTTCGGTTGTTGTTTGGGTTGAGGTGTCGTTCGAGGAAAGAGAACCTGTCTAGTCGATAGAGCACCAGTGGATGCAGCGTGTGGCTGCTTCCGCTAGGCTGAGTTTCGCGTAAATCGCCGGGATTTTACGCGGGCTCACGGGTGTTACGGCCAGTGCTGTCCGTAAGCACGGTCGTGGGTTGGGTTCTGGCTCGGAGTGCGGGGAAAGTTCAGTCGTATCGGTGCGCGCTCCACGCGCCCGAGCCGGCTTTCTTAATCCGCCAGAGTAGTCGAGGTGCGCGGGGAGTGTCGCGTTCGCGGCGCGCTCCGCGCGAATTCTGGAGGTTGCCGATGAAATCCATGCGTACGTTTTCGAGAGTTGCTCTTCTTGTCGGGCTCGGCTTGGCCGAGCTCGTCGCTTGCTCATCGGACTCGCGGCACAACGTGGCCGACACAGCGGCCACCGGTACGCTGCAGCTACCGCTGCAAGCGACTGCGCCGTCGGGGAACGTCTATCGGCTGAGGAACGCGTTCTTTCAAATCACGAACATCGCCAGTGGTGAGTCGTTCTTCCTTTTTAGTGAGGACAACGCGAGCCAGTTCCTGCTCACGACCGTGCTGAACACGGGTGACTACACCATTACTCTGCAACCCGGCTGGTTCATGGAGCGCGTCTCGGGAGGCGGCGGCAGCGGAGGCTCCGGTGGAGCCGGCGGCTTCACTCCCGGTGGTAAGCCGGGCGGCGGCTTCGCCGGCGCCGTCCCCGTCGGCGGCTTCAGCGCGGGGGGCATGAATCCGGCAGGCGGTGCGGTGGGCGTGGCCGGAAAACCGGGGCGTCCGCTGCCGCCTCCAGACATTGGCAGCGCGGGTGAGCCCCCGGAGGCCGGCGCTGGCGGCGTGATAGAAGAGGGCGGAGCTGCGAGTTTTGGCGGCTTCCCGGTCAGCGGTGGCGCGCCGAGCTTCGGAGGCACGCCGGGAGACGTCGGTGTGTTCGTGGACGCGCAGCTGGTCAGTAGCGCGACGCAGTTCTTCTCGGTCTTCTCGCGCAGCGACTCCTTCGTGAACTATAGGTTCCAGATCGGCGGGGAGGTCCTCGACTTCAGGCAAGGCCGGCTGAACGTCTCCATCGACGTGTTCGAAGCCGAGCCGCAGTGCGATTCACCGCCGGACGTCACTCGCGTGGAGCGCGTGCTGATGGAGAACGAGACGGCAGCGCTCGGCGGCATCGGTCTGCGCGACGTCTTCAACGCGCTGGCCACCAACGGCGGTCACAACGGCGACGGCCTGAGGCTCTATCAACAGATCTTCGACAGCTACGCCAGCGCCGAGCAAGCTTCGCTCCCCGACGCCGTGCATTGCGGCGACGAAGTGACCGATGGGATACCGACCCTGAACGGCTATCGCATCGACTGCGACCGGGCAGAAGCCCGACACGTGAACGACATCGACAACTTCTTTTTGACGGCGATCGTCAACCGCATCGACTTCACGCCGGCGAACGGCGCCAATTGCGGGCAGCAGCGCATGGTGTTCGCGAACCCTTCGCAGGGGCGCGCGTTCATGATCGTCGAAGCCGTGGTTCCCAACCCGAACCCGGAGCTCGGCGTGAAGGGCTGCTTGCCGCTCGCTCAGTTCTGGCTGGATCAGAACTCAATCGAAGATCCTGTCGCTCGCGGTCAGCGCTTGATTGGGGCGTTCCTGAAGGGAGATCCGGGGTTGATGAAGGAGGGCTTCGGGCCGTTCTACACCGCCGAGAACCTCACCGTAGGCAGCGGTCAGATCCGCACCAACCAATTCGACAGCGCTCCGTGGACGCTCCGTGAATTCAAGCTCTCGCTGGACGGCGACCAGCTCAAGGCCATCCCTTTCCCCACCGCTGAAGCGCCCAATGGAGCGCTGTGGAACGAGAACAGCGGACTACCGCAAGGGGAAGAGTGCCGGGAGAACTTCTTGTCTGCGATGGAGGGTCTACTCACTGACGACATGAACCAGATGTCGTTCGTGGTGGATCAGAAGTGTCGCGACGCCGAGAGCCGCAACGATTTCAGCCAGGCGTACCCGTTCCAGCTCTCCGACGGCTTCCGCAAGACGCTGGATGAGAAGCTGGTGGGCACCGGCCTCACCGGTCAGGACATCGCTGCGCGCGCGCAGTTCGCTGGCTCGTGCATCGGTTGTCACAGCGAGGCGTCCGGCTCGAACCTGGGCCGCGGCGTGGTCGCGCCGTTCTCCTTCGACTTCCCGCACATTCAAGAGTTTACGACGAGCGACTGCGGGAGCTCGCGTGCCACGGCGTGCTTTCAAACCTCGGACGCGATAAAGCAAGTGTTCTTGCCGTCGCGCCTCAACACCATGGCGAGCCTACTCGGCATCACCGTGATCCCCGATCCCTGCTCGGGTGGCGGGGTCGGTGGCGGCGGCGGCTTCTCGGGGTTCCCCGGCGTCGGCGGCGGCAGCTCCGGCGGCGGCGCGTTTACGGGCAGCGGAGGCAGGGACGGCATGGCGCCCGGGAAGCCGCTCGCCGGGCTAACCGTGGAGAGCGGCCCAGCGCCGCAGGTCGAGATCAGCTTGCCCAGCGCCAATCTGCCGATCTCCGAGCTGGTACGGCTGGACAGCGAGATTCGCGCGCAGAGCGGCAAGCTCACCATCGCCGGACGTTCGGCGCAAAGCACCCACTGAGCGCGGCGGAGTGTCTGGGCGGTGCGTCCCGCGGGGCGCACCGCCCAAGGTCGCGCAGCGCTGATTCCCCATTGATTGCGCCGCAGCGCGCGCGGGCAGGGCCCGTGAAATCGTTCTGCTCGTCAACGTTGCGGAACCGATGTCGGCGGCAGCAGCGTGGCGGGGGGTAGCAGCGACTGCCCCACGCCGAGGCCGGAGACGCCGCCCGACACGATGAACGTCATCATTTCACCACTCGGTACGTCGAGCGGCTCCACGAGGTCGGCCGGCACCAACACCAAGTTACCGGCGAAGTTGTAGGACTGTGGGAAGTAGACCGCGACGTGGTTCGTCAAACCGAGCACGCGCAGGTCCTGCCGAGTGACGAAGCCGAGCAGGCGGTGGGAGCTGCTCGCCGACAGGCGCACGGCTACCGCGCGCTCGAAGCTACGATTCTCTCCCACGAAAGCGGAGACGAGATCCTTGATCGAGGTGTAGACGAGCTTCACGAGCGGTACGTGCTTCAAGAAGCGGTCCGTTTGTTCGAGGACGCGGCGGCCGACGACGTTCGACGTCAGGAACCCGACAGCGGTGATCAGCGCCAGCGTGAGCAGCAAGCCGAGACCTGGGATTCCGATCGGCAACAGCCGGTCGATGGTCTGCAGCAGCCACAGGATAATGTACAGAGTGAGCGCGAGCGGGATGCTCACCAGCGCGCCTCGCAGAAAATAGGTGGGGATCTTGCGCAGAATCATCGCCGCCGAGCCTAGCACCGCTGCCCCGCCGCGCGCGTGAGCGCCACGCTTTACAATGGCTTCGCGCGGCCTCAGATGAAAGACGTGATGTCGGCTCCCATTCCGATCACCCGCGCCGCCTACCGGGCACAGCAGACGCTGCTTCGTCTCTCCTTGCTGGCCGCTCACGTCAGCCTGCGCCGCTTCGTGCCGCCGCGGGATCGCCCGTCGCGCAGGGACTTGTTCCAGCTGCGGCGCCGCTTCGAGCGGCTCCTCGCGCGAGATGTCGCCAACGTGCGCGCCGGGCTATATCCGGAAGAGTTATTGTTCAGCCTTCCGCTCGGCGAATACCTGCGTGATCTTCCGCAGCTCGCGCTGGAGATTTCGCGCATGGTACGGCGTCGAGAGCAGGGGCTCGTGCGGGATTTGCCGGCCGACGTCGATTTGTCGAAATATCCCGACTATTTCCGCAGAAATTTTCATTGGCAGACCGACGGCTACCTGAGCGAGCGCTCGGCGCGCTTGTACGACCTCGGCGTGGAGTTCTTATTCCTCGGCACCGGGGACGCCATGCGCCGCCAGGTCATCGCTCCGATCAGCGAGTTCTTGCGAGCGGCGCCCGCGGACGCGCGCTTGCTCGACGTGGGCTGCGGCACCGGCCGCCTCTTGCATCAGCTTGCGCTGGCGCACCCGGCGCTCCAGCTGAGCGGCGTCGATCTCAGCCCGTACTACGTCGAGCGCGCCCGGCGGCTCTTGCCGCAGGTGTCTTTGACGACCGGCAACGCCGAGGCGCTCGAGCTCTCCGCGCAGAGCTTCGAGATCCTGACCAGCGTCTTCCTCTTTCACGAGCTGCCCCAGCGCGCTCGGCGCAACGCGCTCGCGGAGATGCGCCGCGTTATCCAACCCGGCGGTCTGCTCGTCATCGAGGACGCCGCTCAGCTCACGGATTCGCCCGAGCTCGAGGTCTTTCTCGAGAACTTCGGGCACACCATGAATGAGCCGTTCTTTTTGGAGTACCTGCGGCAGCCGCTCGAAGAGGAGCTCGCCGCGGCGGGCTTTCGCGTGGAGAGCGTCACCCCAGCGTTCCTCTCCAAAGTGCTCGTCGCTCGCCCGGACCGGCTCTAGCCACTTGGGTAGGTTGGGGGGCCTGGCGGCGGCCGTTTCGAGTGCACATAGAAGACGTTATGACCGAACGTCGTCAATTGCCGGTGCTGCCGTTGCGCAGCACGGTCGCGTTTCCAGGTACTACTCTCCCCATCGCTGTTGGGCGTTCAGGGTCGCTGCGCGCCGTGGAGGAAGCGCTCAAGGCGGACCGTGTGGTCTTTGCGGTCACCGAGCGCCAGGACGTCGACGCGAGCTCGCCCGACAAGCTCTACAGCATGGGCGTCATCGCGCACATCGGCGAGGTGCAACGCGGGCTGGGCGGGCTGCAGCTGCTGCTGACGCCCAGCGAGCGTGCCATGGCGCTCGACTACCGTACCGAGCGCGGCGCGCTGCATGCGCTCGTGCGTCCCGTGGCGCAGATGCCGCCGTTGAACGAGCAAGACGCGACGTTCATCGCGCTGCACAAAGAGGTGCGCGAGCGCTCGATCGCCTTCGGTAAGCAGCGTGGCTTGCCGGAGGAGGTGCTGGTCCAGGTCCTCGCGGCCGTGAACAGCGCTGGCGAGTTCGCGGACTTGGTCGCGACGCACCTTGAGCTCGGCATCCCCGAGAAGCAAGCCCTGCTGGAGACGCTCGGCGTGGAAGAGCGGCTGCGCAAGCTGCTCGTTCACCTGCAGCGTCACGCCGAGCAGCTGAACGCACAGGAGCGCATCCGCGCCAGCGTGAACGAGGAGCTCGGCGCGCGGCAACGCGAGATGTACCTGCGCGAGCAGCTCAAGGCGATTCACAAAGAGCTCGGCGACGGCGACCAGGAGAACGAAATCCAAGCGCTGCGCGAGAAGCTGGAGAAGCTCGAGCTCCCCGAGCAAGCGCGCGCTGAGGTGCAGCGCGAGCTCGGCCGGCTCGAGCGCGTCGGTGCGGAGTCGATGGAGGCGCAGGTCATTCGCAATCATTTGCAGTGGATGTCCGAGCTGCCGTGGAACCAGCGCTCGCAGGACAAGCTGGATCTGCCGTTCGCCGAGCGCGTGCTCGACGAAGACCACTACGGTCTGGGAGACGTCAAGGACCGCGTGCTCGAGTACCTGAGCGTGCTCGAGCTGAGGGCGCGTCAGGCCGACGCTGAAGCCGCGGCCAGCGCGAGCTCCGGCACGGAGAGCGCGAGCTCTGACGCGAGCGACGGCAAGCCACCGCTCACCACGGGCAGCATCGTCAACACCAAGTCGCGAGGCGCCAAGGGGTCGATTTTACTCTTCGTCGGGCCCCCCGGCGTAGGCAAGACCAGCATCGCGCGCAGCATCGCGCGAGCGCTGGGGCGAAAGTACGTCCGCATCGCGCTCGGCGGCGTGCACGACGAGGCAGACATCCGCGGTCATCGCCGCACCTATGTGGGCGCGATGCCGGGCCGCATCATCGCCGGCTTGAAGCAGGCCGGCACCAAGAACCCCGTGTTCTTGCTGGACGAGGTGGACAAGCTCGGTGCGTCCTTCCACGGTGACCCGGCGAGCGCGCTGCTCGAGGTGCTCGACCCCGCGCAGAACAGCGAGTTTACCGATCACTACCTGAACGTGGCGTTCGACCTGAGTGAGGTCATGTTCATCGCGACGGCGAACGTCGCGCACACCATCCCGCCGGCGTTGCTCGACCGCATGGAGGTCGTCAATTTCTCCGGCTACACCGAGGCCGAGAAGCTCGAGATCGGACGGCGCTACATCGTACCGCGCCAGCTCGAGGAGACCGGCCTGGCAAAGCTCGAGCCGAAGCCCGTCTTCAAAGATGATGGCCTACGCGCGATCATCAGCAATTACACGCGGGAGAGCGGCGTTCGGCAGCTCGAACGCCAGGTCGGCGCGCTCGCGAGGAAGCTCGCGCGCAGTCTGGCGTCGGGTCAGCCCGCGGAGCTGACCATCGACGCGGGCGAGGTGCGCAAGCTGCTCGGCCGCCCCAAGGTGCATCCGGAACGCGCGAGTGAGCAGGATGAGGTCGGCGTGGCGACCGGCATGTATTACACGCCGGTGGGCGGCGACATCATGTTCGTGGAGGCGGCGGTGCGAAAGCTCGAAGGTCGCGCCAAACCCGACGCGGGCTCCGAGGTTGAAGGTTGGGGCAATGTCGCGTTGATCCTGACCGGACAGCTCGGCGATGTGATGAAAGAGAGCGCGCGGGCAGCGCTGACCTACGCGGCCACCCACGCGCGCGAGCTGGGCATCCCGTCGTCGAACCTCGGCTCGATCGAGGCGCACATCCACGTGCCCGCCGGAGCCATCCCCAAGGACGGGCCCAGTGCGGGCGTCACCATCGCGACGGCCCTGGCTTCGGCCATGACCGGTCGGGCGGTGCGCCGGGACGTGGCGATGACCGGAGAAATTACGCTGCGCGGTCGCGTGCTCCCGATCGGCGGTGTGAAAGAGAAAGTGCTCGGCGCTCACCGAGCCGGCATCAAGCACGTCATCCTGCCGCGCGAGAACGAGGCCGATCTGGATGATGTACCGGAAGCCGTCCGTGGCGAGCTCGAGTTTCACCTCGCTCACAACCTGAGCGATGTGCTCGAGGTCGCGCTCACGCCGGGCCCGAACGCCGCCGCGGCGCCGAGCGCCGGCAAACCGCTGAGCGACAGCGCTCGCGACAACAGCGGCTTCGCCGGGTTGGCGTGAGGCGGCGCGTCCGGGCGCCGTGGACAGTTGTCCGCGGCGCTCGGACGATCGTGCCCTCGCTGTCATTGAACGCTGGCGATCTTTAGGCGGAAAACGCCGGAAAACGCCGGCTTCGGTGGCTGGCCTGGCTCCTGCAATGGGCCCGTTCGTCAACTCGAAACGGAGCTCATCAATGTCGTTTGGCTATCGTTCCTTCTTCATCGTCACGGTAGGTCTTGCTTCGCTCATCGCCGGCTGCAGCAGCGGCTCGGACGACAAGAAGCCGAGCACCTCATGCGCGGCCATCTGCAAGCGCATCACGGCGCCCCAGTGTGAGAACGCGGATCCAGATTGTATCGCCGCGTGCGAAGACGACATCGCCGCGACACCCGCGAGCTGCACGTCCAAGCTCGATTCCCTGAAGTCCTGTTTCGCGAGCGCGACGTTTCACTGTGACGACGATGGCGTGCCGATGGCCGACTCCTGCAAGTCGCAGCTCAGCGCCTGGTCCAGCTGTGTACGCACCGAAGCTGGCGGCGGGGGAGACGGCGGAGGTGACGGAGGCGGAGACGAGATCAACATCTGCGCGCCCAGCGCCGACGACGACGCCTGCGATAGCTGCGGGAAGAAGAACTGTTGTGATGAGTACCAGGCCTGCGGCAGCAACAGTGACTGCGTGAACTTGGTCGACTGTATCGGTGACTGTCTCGACGGCGACTGCATCGACTCCTGTTTCGAGCAGTTCCCCGGCGCTCAGCAGGTGATCGGAGCCGTAGCGAATTGCACGTTGGACAACTGCCCAGCTTGCTCGGACGGCTGATTGACGCTCGCGCCGCTACGGCTCGAGGCTCGAGAGCCGTAGCGGATCAGCCCGACTTCGATGACTGGCGTGGGTTGAGTGACCGAGTGCGGCGTTCAGTGTGTGTCGAGAATTTGAGTGTGACGCGATGATCACGTCGCTAGTCACGGAGTTGTCATAGACGCTCTAGCGATTTGACACTCTAGCCTGGATTTTCGCGCGTCTCAGCGCAACGCTGCGCTCATGCGCGCAGCGACGTCGCCGTTCATTCGGTTTGCTTACGGCTTTGCTCTGGCATCACTCGCGGTCGCCGCGGCCTGCAGCTCCGAGCCCGCCGGCAACGGTGGCCCGGGAAGCGCTTCTGGAGGAACCGCGACGGGCGGCGCGGCCGCGGGCGGCAGCGCAACCAGCGGAGGCGCAACCGGCGGCGCGATCAGCGGCGCGGGCGCGGCAACGGGAGGCTCCAGCAGCGGCGCTGGCGCGACAACGGGCGGGGTCCCGGCGGCAGCTGCGGGCGGCGCGCTCGCTAGCGGCGGTGCCAGCGTCAGCGGCGGCATGAACAGCAGCGGAGGCGCTGGCGGCGCGAGCGCCGGCACCGGCGGCAACGCCGCGGCTGGCGCCGACGGCGGCAAAGCCGGAGCCGGCGGCGCGTCCAGCGCAGGCACGAACGCCGGCGGCTCCAGCAGCGGCGCCTTCGAGATAACCTCGCCGAGCTGGATGAATATGGCGGGCTGCGACCCGGACATGACCTCGTCGTGCGCGGATCTTCCGAAGGAAATCACCCGCTCGGGTGCGGGCACGTCGCCGGAGCTGGATTGGACTGGCGCTCCGGCGGGGACCAAGAGCTTCGCCGTCGTGCTTCAGGATCTCTCGGGCGGCTCCACGCATTGGGTCATTTGGAATATCCCAGCGACGACCAGCATGCTGCCCGCCAACATCGACCGCACCACGGCGATGCCCGCGATTCCCGCCGGCTCACAGCAATGCGGCAAAGGCACCGATGCTGCTACCAAGTTCGGCTACATCGGTCCGGGCGCGCCCTGCAACGTCTACGAGTTCATGCTCTACGCGCTGAGCTCCGCGACGTTCTCGCCCACCTCGACGACGGATCCGGCGATGGTGCGCGCGCAGCTCAATGGACTCGACTCCAGCACGCTGCTCGGCACGGCCTCCTTGCGCGGCCGCACCAACATGACGTGCAAATAAGGCGAGCACGCGGGGGGGGCCGCTCGGCGCGCTGCGTTGCGCGTCGGTCGGGAACCCCGCGTCATTGCTCTTCTGGGATGAGCCCGCTCATCACCAAGCTCACGTTGCTCCGGAACTTGGGTAGCTCCGCGAGCAGCTCGGCCACCGAGCTCTCCCAGTGCGCGTCATCGACGAGCGGATCGTCGTGGATGGCATCCGCGATTTGTGCGCGCCAGGTCTCGAATTTTTGGCCCACGCTCGCTTCCGAGAAAGGCCCGGCAATGAAAGCTTCAGTGATGGCCTTCTGCTGCTCGTAAACCTGTGCGCGCAGCAGCCGCAGCAGCGGGTCGCAGTCGATGGCCATCATTTTGTATGGCTGGCCCAGGCTGTCGAACCACACGGTGTAGCCATCACAGTCATTGGTGACCACGTTCCAGTTCGGGGTGACGTTCTGCCCGTTGGGAGCGTTGTCGGACCAGAAATTCGGCTCCGGATACCAGAAGGTCTTATCTAGGTCCCAGGGGATGAGCTGGAACTGCCCGCTCTCGCTGTCGTGGTACCAATAGAAGTTGTGATTGGCGGGCGGCGGCCCCCAACCATAATAAAAGGCCAGCGCGCCATCGAAGTCGTTGATCGCTCGGTTTACGACGATGTAGCGCGCCAGGTAGTCGAAGTCGATGTACGGCGCCAGCGTCGCGGCGAAGTCAGTGTCCGTGGCTGCTCCCACGGCGTCCTTGAACGCCAAGAAGTCTGACACGTCCAGCGTGTCGGGATCGTCGTTGCTCCTGAGCGCGTCCTTGGCGTCATCCTCGGTTGCGTACGCGGACGGCCAGAGCTCCTTGTAAACATTGCCGTCGCCGCTGCTCGGGAAGCGATTGGCGGTAAACCTGCCGTCGACCTCTTCCACCGCGGCGAACAAGCCGTGGTACTCGCCGTTGATGTACACGCGCGCGTGCACCGCGCGGGGCGCGAGCACACCCATGTCGCGATACAGTGAGTAGCCCAGCCGCTCGCGCAGCTTGCTCGGATCCGCGGACATGGCGTGCAGGTTCAGCTTCTTCAGCCCATCCAGACGCGCGTCTTTTTCGTATCGATCGAAGTCGAGCTTCAGTGAGAAGCGTTGACACACGTCGATGTTGCCGAAGAACGGCTCGACGCGCACCCTCCGCGTCCCGGTTCGGTAGTCCAGGCAGCCCC
The DNA here is from genome assembly GCA_966250485.1 of uncultured Sorangium sp. GTDB lineage: Bacteria > Myxococcota_A > Polyangia > Polyangiales > Polyangiaceae > PMG-095. The sequence continues at coordinate 27,344 of CBINHN010000009.1, forward strand.
AGATCGAGAACTGGCCTTTGAATCGCACGGCTATCGACGGTAGCTCGGTATCATCGACCCGCAGCGAGGCTTGCACGTAGCGATCCTCGTTGACCGTCGCGGGGTTCAGTAAAAGTGTCGAGAGGTCCGTCAACTTGGCGTATTCGTCGTCGGAGAAGGTCAGGTAGTAAGAGCGAACCTGGGTTTCGTCGAAGATCTGGTCGCCGATGGCTTCCTTGGGCAACGACGGAGCTCCGGCGTTTCCGGCGTCGCTCGACGTGCCCCCAGCGTGGTCGCCAACGTCGTTTCCAGCGCGCCCGCCCGGTGTTCCGCCCGTGCCCATCCCGCCGCTGCCGCTGCCTTCACCGGCTTTGCTTGCGGCACACGCCACGGCCATAGGCAGAAGCAGCGTGCAGAGCAGAACGATGGCGGCGCGCAGTGATGCTCTGGCGGTCATGGTGGAGCAAACGCTATCATCACGTTGCCGAGTTCGACAGAGCGGCGCCAGCCCAGCGACGGTGCCGCGCTCTCCCACAGCGAATATAGGCTGCCGTCGCCGCCCGGCGTCCGGTCGCCCCCCTGCGCCGAAGTGGCCGCGGGTTGCGCGGGGCGTGGCAGATGCTCAGATCGGCGGGTGACCGATCCCGTCGCTGCCACGCATAGCGCGATAAACGCCGTCTATCGCATCGAGTCGGCCAAGCTCATCGCGCGCCTGACGCGCCTGCTGCGCGACGTCGGGCGCGCAGAGGAGCTGGCCCAGGACGCGCTCTTGGCGGCGCTGGAGACCTGGCCGCAGTCGGGCATTCCGGACAACCCGGGCGCCTGGTTGATGGCCACGGCCAAACACCGCGCGCTCGACGATTTGCGTCGTCAGAAGCGCTTCGAGCGAAAGCAGGAAGAGCTCGGGCGCGACGCGGAGGCGGAGCGCGAGCTGGATGCCGCCGACTTCGGCGCGGCGCTGGATGAGGACGTCGGCGACGACCTGCTGCGGCTGGTGCTGATCTCGTGTCACCCGGTGCTATCGACGGAGGGCCGCGTCGCGCTCACGCTGCGGCTGCTCGGCGGCCTGTCCACGGAGGAGATCGCGCGCGCGTTCCTGGCGCCCGAGCCCACCATCGCTCAGCGCATCGTGCGCGCGAAGAAGACGCTGGCCGAAGAGCGCGTGCCGTTCGAGGTGCCGCGCGGCGCGGAGCTCGAGGCGCGTCTGTCCTCGGTGCTCGAGGTGCTGTACCTGATCTTCAATGAAGGCTACTCCGCGACGGCCGGCGACGATTGGATGCGGCCCGAGCTGTGCAACGACGCGCTGAGGCTCGGTCGCGTGCTGGCCGAGCTGACCCCCGCGCAAGCCGAGGTGCACGGCCTGGTGTCACTGATGGAAATTCAGGCGTCGCGCGCGCGGGCGCGCAGCGGGCCAACGGGTGAGCCGATTCTGCTCATGGACCAGAACCGTGCGCGCTGGGACCAAGTGCTGATCCGGCGCGGGCTCGAGGCGCTCGCGCGCGCGGAGCGGCTCACGGACGCCCCTGGGCCGTACGTGCTGCAGGCGGCCATCGCGGCGTGTCACGCCCGCGCGCGCACGGCCGAAGAGACCGACTGGATTCGCATCGCCGGGCTGTATCGCGCGCTGGTCGAGATCATGCCCTCGCCGATCGTGGAGCTGAACCGCGCGGTAGCCGTGGGCATGGCGTTCGGGCCCGCCGCGGGGCTCGAGCTGGTCGACGCGCTCGCGGCGGAGCCTTCGCTCAAGAGCTACCATTACCTCCCGAGCGTGCGCGGTGATTTGCTGTTGAAGCTCGGCGAGTACGAAGCGGCGCGCGCCGAGTTCGAGCGCGCCGCGGCGATCACCAAGAACGCGCGCGAGCGCGACATATTGCTGCAGCGAGCGCGCGACGCGAGCGCGCGCGGGAGCCCTTAGCGGGCCTGCGGCCCTGACTCGATATCGTCCGACTCTTGCAGCATGCGGTCGATGATTTCGACGAGCTGATCGAACGTGAAGGGCTTGCGGAGCACGCAGAAGTCGCGGCGCTCACGCGCCGCGGCTTGCAGCTCCGCGTTCACTTGCCGGCACACGACGATGGTCTTGATGTCGGCCCTCGCGGCGAGCAGCGCGTAGTGGAAGGCCTGAACTTGGCGTCCGGCCACGCGAGAGTCGATGATCACGAGGTCGACCGGCGAGGCGCTGGTCTGACGCAGCGCTTCTGCCGCGCTGCCCACCTCGCTCACCTCGAAGCCGGCGCGGCGCAGCAAGCGCGCGAGCATGCGGCGGATGATGCCGTCGTCGTCCACGACCAAGACGCGCGCCAAGCGCAGGTTGGTCACCAAGCGCTCGTTGGCCGTGCGCGTCTGTGGTAGCGCGCCTGGATCGAGCGCGGGCAGAAGGACGTTGAAGCGCGCGCCGTGCCCGAGCGAGCTATTAACTTCGATGGTGCCGCCGTGCCGCGACACGATCTCCATCGCCGTCGCCAGGCCCAGGCCGTAGCCGACGCCGTCGGTCTTGGTCGTGAAGAACGGCTCGAACAGGCAGCGCTTCGTGTCTTCACCCATGCCGACGCCGGTGTCCGAAATGCTGAGACACGCGCGCCGCGACGCGAAGCGTGTCTCGCCCGCGTGCGGTCGCGGCGCGATGGCCGTGCGCAGGCCCAAGGTGCCGCCGTTGGGCATCGCGTCCCGCGCGTTCAAACACAGGTTCAGCACCACCTGCAGCAGCTCGGCGCGGTTGCCGTTCACCAGCAAGAGCGGCGCGAAATCGGTGCGCACCTGCACCTCGGGGCCGATCGTCGTCTGAATCATGCTCATCACCTCGCCGCACAGGTCGGAGAGGTCGATCACTTCGCGCTGGCTCGGCTGCCCGCGCGCGAAGTCCATCAGCGTGCGCGCGAAGGTCGCGGTGCGCGCAGCGGCCAGCGCCAAATCAGAGAGGCACTCCTGAACCTCGGCGTCGTCCAGGCGCCGATTGCCGGGCAGGCCGCGCAGGAACGCGGCGCCGGAGTCGACCGCCGAGACGACGCTATGAAGATCGTGCGCCATGCCGACGCCCAGACGTCCGATGGCCTCGAAGCGTTGCCGTTGCGCGAGCTGACCATCTACCCCGTGGGTGACGGAGAACTCCAGCTCCACCGCCGCGCCGATGCTGATGCGGTCACCGTACGCCAGGCTGCGGCGTTGCACGCGCATGCCGTTCACGAACGTGCCGTTGCGGCTGCCCAGATCCTCCAGCACGAAGGCGCCTGACGGCTCTCGCCAGACGCGCGCGTGCGCCCGCGACGCCTGCTCGTGATCGATGAAGATCGAGGAGTCCGGCGAACGGCCAATGTCCACGACGTCTTCCACGTTGAAGCGCTGCCCGTGACCCGGCCCCTTCACGATGACGAGCTGCGCTACCGGTCGCCGCCCCCTCGGCTGACGGTCGACAGTGGTCTGACTACTGAGGGGGTCTTCTGGATCCATGGACGAGAGCGGAGCTCTTGAGCCATATCATACGGCCGTCCCCTTTTTCGTTTACGCCTGCGCCCGCCCCTTGCGCTCGCTGCGCGCGCAGTGTGGGACATCCTGCTACTGATCTCGCTTCCGCAGCGCGCCGAGCTGCGGTAGGACGGGCCATGGCCATGCTCAATGCTCTGGATGCACTCTCGCGCCTGCGCGAGGGTAACGCTCGTTTCGTCGCCAATGTGAGGAGCATCGAGGCGATGGCGAGCCAAATCCGCCGCGCCGACCCGCGCACACCGCAGGAGCCCGTCGCTATCATCCTCGGCTGCTCGGACTCACGGGCGCCAGCGGAGGCCATCTTCGATCAGGGCATGGGGGATTTGTTCGTCATCCGCGTGGCCGGCAACATCGTCGCGCCGTCTCAAGTGGGCAGCGTGGAGTTCGCGGCCGAGCGCTTCGGGACGCGCCTGGTGGTCGTGATGGGCCACACTCACTGCGGCGCCATCTCGGCCGCCGTGGACGCGCTCCAGGAGGACGGGGCGCCGCGTTCGCGCAACCTGCTGTCCATCACCGATCGCATCGTGCCGGTCGTCAAGCCGCTGGTCAGCACCGAGCTGGCCGGTGAGCGCAGCAAGCTGCTGCGGACGGCCATGCGCGCCAACGTGTCCGCGTCTGCCGACCACCTGCGGCACGGCTCGCGCCTATTGGAAGAGCTGCGCCTGAATCAGGGCCTGCGCGTCGTCGGCGCCGAGTACGACATCGAGTCAGGCGTGGTCGATTTCTTCGACGGCGTAGACCTGAAATGAAAGAGAGGCGGAACCCGGCCGCGGCCCGGCTCCGCCTCACTCGCGTTGCTCGCTGAAGCCAGCGTCTCCGCTCAGCCGGAGATGCGCTTCACGAGGTCGAGCACCTTGTTCGAGTAGCCCCACTCGTTGTCGTACCAGGCGACCACCTTGACGAAGGTCTTGTCGAGCTGGATGCCAGCTTCGGCGTCGAACACCGAGGTGCAGGTCTCACCGACGAAATCGGTCGAGACCACCTTCTCGTCCGTGTAGCCGAGGATGCCCTTCATCTTGCCTTCGGAGGCGGCCTTCATCGCCTTGCAGATGTCGTCGTAGGAGGCTTCCTTCACGAGCTCGCAGGTGAGGTCCACGACGGAGACGTCCGAGGTGGGCACGCGGAAGGCCATGCCGGTGAGCTTGCCGTTCAGCTCCGGGATCACCTTGCCCACGGCCTTGGCCGCGCCGGTGGAGGAGGGGATGATGTTCTCGAGGATGCCGCGCCCGCCGCGCCAGTCCTTCTTCGAGGGGCCGTCGACCGTCTTCTGGGTCGCGGTGGCGGCGTGCACCGTCGTCATCAGACCGCGCTTGATGCCGAAGTTGTCGTTCAGCACCTTCGCGATCGGCGCGAGACAGTTGGTGGTGCAGGAGGCGTTGGAGACGATGGCCTCACCCTTGTAGGTGTCGTCGTTCACGCCCATGACGAACATGCGCGTGTCGTCCTTGGAGGGAGCGGACATGACGACCTTCTTCGCGCCCGCGGCCAGGTGCTTCTCCGCGCCGGCCTTGTCGAGGAAGATGCCGGTCGACTCGACGACGGTGTCGGCGCCGACGGCGCCCCAGTTCAGCTTGGTGGGGTCGGTCTCCGCCGTGCAGCGGATCGACTTGCCGTTGACCACCAGCTTGCCGTCCTTGACCTCGATGCTGCCCTTGAACCGGCCGTGCACCGAATCGAACTTCAGCATGTAGGCGAGGTAGTCGACGTCCAAAAGATCGTTGATCGCGACTACTTCCACGTCGCCGCGTTGAACGGCAGCGCGGAAAACCATACGACCGATGCGGCCGAAGCCATTGATACCGACCTTGATCATTTCTTGGTTCCTTTGGTTTTCGTGACGCCCCGGGGGCTCGGGGGTCGGCTTATACAGAAACTCGGCTCGGATTGCAGTAACGCCCGATCGCGCGGGCGCTGTCCGGCCGAGCTCGCGACCGACGCGCCTCGCATAGCACCTGTTTCGCAGCGCGCCCACTGCTGCGCGCCGCTCGGCGCCCAGGCCGCGGCGCTCGTCCAGCGTCAGCGCACGCGGCCTCCCCGCGAAGCGGCTTGCCGCGCTGCGTGAAGCTCGCCGAACGCCCGGCTCAGTACGGCATGCCGGGGAAGTTCAGGTTCACTTTGAACACGCCCTGCTGCCCGCTCGAGCCTTGGCCGGTGATGTAGAGGGTCTTGTGATCCGGTCCGCCGAAGGCGACGTTCGTGACGCCGCTCGGACCGTTGCCGCTGATCGTGATCGGCGAGTTTGCCACCGGAGCTCCGTTCGGATCGAGCACGACCACCTTGGTGCTGCCGGCGATCGGCACGTACAGGTTGCCGGCGCAATCGACCGTCATGCCGTCCGTGTTTCCGGTCGTTTCCGAGCCGCCGAACGGCGTCCCGGTCATCGACACGACGCCGCTGCCGTCGATGGTGTACTTCTTGAGCCCGGAGCCGCCGCTCACGAACAGCGCCTTTTCGTCGATCGATAGCGTCACGCCGTTGGGGTTGCTGTTGTAGTCGGTGATCGGCGTGGCTTCGCTGGCACCGGGCAACACTTGATAGACGTGCGTCGCGTTCTGCGGTCGCGCGTTGTTCTGATACGAGGGATCGCTGAAATACAGCGTGCCATCGCTGCGGAACGCGAGATCGTTCGGCGAGTTGAAGCGCTTGCCCATGTACTGGGCGATCAGCGTGGTGGGCTTCTTGTCGCTCAGGTTGTAGCTGACGATGCCGCCGACGCCGTGGTTCGCGGTCGCGAGGTTGCCGTTGGGATCGATGGCCAAGCCGTTCGAGCCGGAGTCGGCGATGAACAGCGAGACGGCGTCGTTCGCTCCGATGCGGAAGATGCGCGCGGGCGGGATGTCGGTCGTCTTGTATTCACCGAAGTACAGGGCATCCCCGAGCCAGACCGGGCCCTCGACGTTCGTGAAGTTGTTCATGTTGAAGTCGTCCGTGGGCGGCGCGCCCGCGATGCGGGTCGGCGACGCGCCGCTCGGGATGGGGCTGCCCGTAAACATGCTGGCCGGCGGACACTGCCAACCGCCGCCGCTCTTGCCGCCCGTGGTGGCGCCCGCGCTGCCGCCAGCGCCACTGCTGCCGCCCGCGCCGCCCGGCGCGCCACCCGTCGCCGCGCCCGCGCCGCCGCCGGCGCCGCCCGCGCCCGCGCTGCCGGCCGTGCCAGCAGTACCCGCGGCCCCGCTCGCGCAGACGGTCGTCGCAGCGCCTCCGAGGCCCGTAGCGCCCGCGCTTCCGGAGTGGCCAGCGCTCCCGCCGCTGCCGGTGGTCATGCCGCCTTGCGCCGAGCCGCCGCCGCTGCCGATGGTGCCACCCGTCGTGCCCATCTGGACGCTGCCACCGCTGCTGCCTCCCGAGGCGTTGCCCTGACCGCCGCTCACGTTGCTGCGCGCGGGCCCGTCAGCTCCGGAGTTATCGCTGGAGCAGCCCGTGCTGACGGCCGACCAAACGGGCAGAGAACAAACGAATACGATAAGTGCGCTCTTCTTCATCTTGCCTCGGACCCGCGCAGCATAGCCGCCGCACGCACCCTGGCCAGTACTAGCGTTCTGCACAGGCCGAACGGAAAGTTTGACCAGGCTCCAGCTGCGTCACCCATGAAAGTGAGCGGCCGCGGCGCTGCTCGCGTGCGGCGCGAGACGACCCGCGGCGACGCGCGCTAGGTCAGCGCTTCTTCGCGGACACCGGCGCACGCCTGTGAGGCGAACAGACTCGGCGTGGTCGTGAAGCGCTCTGCGAAATGGCGCTCGATGGCGCGTCCGACGGCGTCCACGGCGCTGTTCTCGAGTAACGTAACCGTGCAGCCTCCGAAGCCGCCGCCGGTCATGCGCGCGCCGTAGACGCCGGGCACGGTCTGCGCCACGTCTACTGCGGCGTCGAGCTCCGCGCAGCTCACCTCGTAGTCGTCCCGCAATGAGGTGTGCGATGCGAGCATCAGCGCGCCGACCTCTGCGAGGCGTCCGGCTTCGAGCGCCGCGGCAGCGCGCAGCGTGCGTTCATTCTCCGTCACCACGTGGCGGCAGCGCCGCGCGATGAGCTCCGGTAGCTCGACGCGTCCGAGCTCTGCTGCGCTCACGTCCCGGAGGCTGCGAACCCCCGGCAACGCTCGGCTGAAGAGCTCAGCGCCCTGGCGGCACTCGGCGCGACGCGCGTTGTACGCGGAGCCCGCGAGCTCGTGTTTGACGCGCGTGTCGCAGATGAGGATGCACGCGCTGCCGAGCTCGAGCGGCACCGCGCGGCTCTCCAGCGAACGGCAGTCGATCAGCAGCGCGGAGCCTGCTGGCGCCAGCGCCGTGACGTATTGATCCATGATGCCGCACAAGGTCCCGACGTACTCGTGCTCCGCGGCTTGTCCGGCCAGCGCGAGCTCGACGCGGCTCGGCGCGACGACGCCGGACAACGAGAGCAGCGCGTAGCCGACCGACATTTCGAGCGCCGCGGAGGACGACAGCCCGGCGCCGAGCGGCACGTCGCTGAACAGCAACAGGTCGGCGCCGGCGAGCGGGAAGCCCCGCGCGCGCAACGACTGGGCTGTGCCTTGAACGTAGTCGAGCCAGTGCCCCTGGCGTTTCGGTGAAGGCCGCTCCAGGTCGAGCTCCACCTCTTCGTCGTTGTTCAGCGAACGAACGCGCAGGCGCCCATCCGAGCGTGCGGCGCCGGCGACGTAGGTGCGCCGAGCGATGGCCATCGGCAACACGAAGCCGTCGTTGTAGTCGGTGTGCTCACCGAGCAGATTGACGCGCCCGGGCGCCGAGAAGAGCCGCGGGCTGCGCCCGAAGCGCGCCGTGAACTCGCGCGGCAGCCGCTCCGCAAGCGACGGGTTCACGCGGCAGCTCCGTCCAGCACGCGGGCGGCCGCGGCGAACCCGGCGTCGGCCACCTCCAGCGTGCGTGTGATGTCCGACTCCGTGTGCGCGTAGCTCACGAACCAGAGGTGGCGCGGGTGAAGCAAGACTCCCAACCGGAATACCTCGCGATAGAACGCCGTCCGCAGCGCGTCATTGAGCGTGGGGTCGGCAGCGGTGAATTTCAAGAACGGCATGGGCGGCAGCGGTTCGCCGAACGCGACCGCCGGTATCCCATGGCGAGCCGCGGCCTCGTTCAAACCATCGATCAGGCGCTGTCCCAGGTGCCATACGCTCTCGGCGACGGGCTGCTCATCGACGATCGCGAGCGTGGCCAGCGCGGCCGCCATCGCCGCGGTGTCGCCGTGATACGTCGCGGATAGGTGTAGCCCCGCGCCGGCCTGCATCACGTCGCGCTTGCCGACCACCGCGGCGACGGGCCAGCCGTTCCCGAGCGCCTTGCTGAGCGTGGTGAGGTCGGGCACGACGCCGACGTATTGCTGGAATGAGCCTGGCTTGATGCGCAGCCCCGTCTTGACCTCGTCCAGCACGAACACGGCGCCGTGTTCGTGCGCGCTCGCCAGCAAGCGGCGGAACACCTCGGCGTCCGTTGGCAAGATCATCTCGGGCGCGACGATCACCGCGGCGACCGGGTTGCCGGAGCGCAGCGCAACCTCGAACGCGTCGAGGTCGTTGGGGTTCAGCTCGGGGACTTGCTCGTCCAGGCCGTCTGGGACGTAGGCGGCGCGCGGCAGACACCAGTCGTGCCAGCCGTGATAGCCGCAGCGGATGACGCGGCGCCGCCCTGTCGCGGCGCGCGCGATGCGCAGCGCGGCGGTGGTCGCCTCCGAGCCGGTCTTGCAGAAGACGGCCATCTCGGCGCCGGGCAGGCGCGCGGCCAGCTTCTCCGCGAACTCGACGTGCAGCGGGTGATTGAGCGAAATCAGGGCGCCTCGACGCAGCTGCTCCAAGGCCGCGGCGTCCACCGCTTCATTGGCGTAGCCGAGCAGGAACGGCCCGTACGCGCCGATGTAGTCGACGTACTCGTTGCCGTCGACGTCCCAGCAGCGCGCGCCGCGCGCGCGCGCCATGTACATGGGGGAGTCTTCGACGGTGAGCAGCGGGCGGCCCGAGAGGTGATGAGCTCCGGGGATCACTCGTTGCGCCCGCTCCAGGAGCTGGGCTGACTTGCGATAGCGAGCGGAGAGGCTCATCGGGGTGCGCTCCTGGAGCGACGAACGGTTTAGAGTGCCAAGTAAGGCATGGAGTTTAGCGCCGCGTTTCGGGCGGCTCCTCCACGTCGGGAGTCGGCGCTTCGCCGGGGGCGTCGCGCGGACCGGGTGCGCGGTTGGCCGCGGCGATTTGTGTGATGGGAATTTTGGGCGTGCGATCGGCGCGTAAAAGGCCGTTCGCTTCCTGGAAGGTGTCCGCGAACTGGGTGTAACAGTAGCCCGCCAAGAGCTCGAGTGAGCGGACGACCGTGAGCAGGGCAGTGAGCTGCTTCGAGAACGCAGCCTCGCTCTCGCTGCGCGAATAGCCCCACGAGCCCGGCTCGTCGCTGAACGCGATGCCGCCGAACTCGGAGAGCACGATGGGGTGCTCGCGCGCGGAGTCACCCTCGAGCACCAGCGTGCGCCCGCCGGGCCGCTCGCGCTTCAGGAGCTTGGGCAGCACCTCGTGCGTCCAATAGCGGCGCTCGATGCGCTCGGGGTTCGCGTCGTAGTCGTGGATGCCGATGATGTCCGTCGCGACGCTCTCCCAGCCGTCATTGCCTATCACCGGGCGCGTCGGGTCCTGCGTCTTCGTGAGGTAGTACAGCGCGCGCACCCAATTGCGCTCGGTGGCGCTGTCGGGCAGGTTCGGCACGCCCCACGACTCGTTGAAGGGGACCCACGCCATGATGCAAGGGTGGCTCAAATCCCGGCGCAGGACCTCGAGCCACTGGCGAGACAACCGCTCCACCGAGTCCTTCGTGAAGCGATAGGCGCTGGGCATCTCCTCCCACACCAGCAGCCCCAAATGATCGGCCCAGTACAGGTAGCGGGGCACCTCGATCTTTTGATGTTTGCGCACGCCGTTGAAGCCCATGGCGCGCGCGAGCTCGACGTCACGCCGGACGGCGTCGTCGTCGGGTGGCGTCGAGCCGCTGTCCTCCCAGTAGCCCTGATCCAATACCAGGCGCAGCGGATAGGGCCGGCCGTTGAGCAGGAAGCGGTCACCCTGAACCGTGAACGTGCGCAGCGCGGTGTAGCTCGCGACGAAGTCGATGAGCTGACCCGCGGCGTCGAGCAGCTCGACCTCGGCCTCGAGCAGCTTGGGGCGCTCCGGGCTCCACAACAGCTCGTTGCGAAAGTCGTCGATGCCGGGGTCGGAGAGCGCGATGCGGCGGTGCACCTCTCCGGCGACCACCGCGTAGCGGTCGTGCGCCAAGACCAAATCATCGACTTTGAGGCGAACGCCGACGAACAGCTTCTGGTTGATGCGGCCGTGAACCTTGACGTCTACGGAGATCTCCCAGCGCTCGAGGTTCGGTGTCCACTGCAAGCTCTGCAGCCGCAGCGCGGGCACGCGCTCGAGCCACACTGTTTGCCAGATCCCCGTAGTGCGAGGGTACCAAATCGAGTGCGGGTTCAGCTGCCAATCTTGTTTGCCGCGCGGCTTGGCCAAATCCAAGGGCTCGTCCAGGGCGTGGACGACCAGCTCGTGCTGCTCGGAGCCCGGTTGCATCAAGTCCGTGATGTCCACTTCGAACGGGGTGTAGCCACCTTCGTGGCGCGCGGCCAGACAGCCGTCGAGCCACACCGTCGCTCGATAGTCGACCGCGCCGAAATGCAGGATCAAGCGCTCGTCGCTGCCCAGGCCCGGCGCGTCGAAGCGACGCCGGTACCAACAGGCGCGGTAGAGCGAGGTATCGCCGATGCCGCTTCGCTGCGTCTCCGGCGGGAACGGCACGCGGATCTCGCGATCGTATTTGACCTGGCTGGGGCTGCTCCACTCGCCTTCGGCGTCGAGCGCGAACTGCCAAGTGCCGTTCAGGCTGAACCATTCTCGCCGACGGAACTGCGGCCGCGGATAGCCCAGCGGATCGACGCTGTCTTCCGGTGGTGGAGGTGGTCCAGACGCCTTCAGCCCAAGTTGCGAAAAGTGCCGACGTGGCATGAGCTCGAGTCGAGTTAGCGAAGCAGCAGCGCCGTCATCTCGCGGCGGCTCGCAACGTCGCAGCGCGCCGCCAGAATGCACGCAACGTACCACGCGCGCGAAGCGCGCCGCAGCGTCGGGATGAACACCGACACCACGCATTGTTGCCGATTTTTTTCGCGCCTTCGCGTGCGTGCGCGGCATGCTGCGCACGCACGCGTCCAGCGCTGTGGGTCGTGAAGGTCGCCCCACGTGTGCTGATTTGGTTGGCCAAGTCGAGTTGGCACTCGCCGCTACAGCAATCCTTTGACGGTGTATTTGTAGGCACGAAAAGTGCTTATGGTCGCACCCGGTTGCATGTATCGCCGCGTGGCGCGGCGTTCGCCACGAGAAACGAGCGTTCAAAGTGCAAGATAAGTACGATCTGATTTGCTTTTCGCATCTCCGCTGGTCTTTTGTCTTTCAACGCCCGCAGCATCTATTGAGCCGCTGCGCGCGGGAGCGCCGCGTGTTCTTCGTCGAGGAGCCGCTCTTCGACGCCGGCCCGAATCGACTGGAGCTGACGCTCAGCAAAGAAGGCGTTCACGTCGTCGTGCCGCACCTCGCGCGTGACGACGAGCAGGACGCGGAGGCGGTTCAGGCCGCGCTGCTGCGCGAGCTCAGCGAGCGAGAGCAGCTTCGAGACTACGTGCTCTGGTATTACACGCCCATGGCGCTGCCGCTGGCCGCGGGGCTGTCACCGCTCGCCGTCGTCTATGACTGCATGGATCAGCTCTCCGCCTTCAAGAACGCGCCGCCCGTGTTGACCGCGCGTGAGCGTGAGTTGTTCGCGCAGGCAGATGTCGTGTTCACCGGCGGTCAGTCGCTGTTCGAGGCCAAGCAGCGCGAGCACGCCAACGTTCACGCGTTCCCGAGCAGCGTGGACGTCGCCCATTTCGCCCGCGCGCGCGCAGCGCTGCAGGAGCCGGAGGACCAGCGCGGCCTGCCACGGCCGCGGCTCGGCTTCTTCGGCGTGATCGACGAGCGCATGGATGTCGAGCTGCTCGCGGGCGTGGCCGCCGCGCGGCCGGACTGGCAACTCGTGATCTTGGGCCCGGTCGTGAAGATTGAAGAGTCGGAGTTACCGCGCGCCGCCAACATTCATTATCTGGGCGGCAAGAGCTATCAAGAGCTGCCCGACTACATCGCGGGTTGGGACGTTGCGCTGCTGCCCTTCGCGCGCAACGAGGCCACCGAGTTCATCAGCCCGACCAAGACGCCGGAGTACCTGGCCGCCGGCAAGCCGGTGGTCTCGACCGCGATCCGCGACGTGGTGCGGCCGTACCAGGCGCTCGGCTTGGCGCGCATCGCCGACAGCGTGGCGGACTTCGTCGCGGCTTGTGAGGCCGCGCTGGCCGAGTCGGCGGCGGAGCGGTTGGAGCGCGCCGACGCCTTCTTGTCGCGGCTGTCATGGGACAAGACCTGGCGTGAGATGCGCGGGCTCGTAGAGGCAGCCAGCCGCAGCGGCCGCGCTGCTTCCGGGCGACACAGCGACGTTTCTATGAAGGAACAGGCGGCGAGCCTGGCCCTCGGAGGACAATAGCGTGTTCGACTACCTGATCGTGGGTGCTGGTTTCGCTGGTAGCGTCATCGCCGAGCGCTTGGCGAGCGACTGGGACAAGAAGGTCCTGGTGATCGATAAGCGGCCTCACATCGGCGGCAATGCCTATGACTGCTACGACGACGCCGGTATCCTGGTTCACAAATACGGTCCTCACATCTTCCACACCAACTCGCGGGAGATCTTCGACTATCTCGGGCGCTTCACGGAGTGGCGGCCGTATCAGCACCGCGTGCTCGCCAGCGTGGATGGGCAGCTCGTGCCGCTGCCGATCAACCTGGATACCATCAACATCTTGTACGGCATGAACCTGACCTCGTCGGAGGCCGAGGCCTTCTTCGAGCGCGTCGCCGAGAAGCGTAACCCGGTGAAGACCTCGGAGGACGTGGTCGTCAACAAAGTGGGCCGTGAGCTATACGAGAAGTTCTTCCGCGGCTACACGCGCAAGCAGTGGGACATGGATCCCTCGGAGCTCGCGGCCTCCGTCGCCGCGCGCATCCCGACGCGCACCAACCGCGACGCGCGCTACTTCACGGACACCTATCAGGCCATGCCGCTGCGCGGCTACACGCGCATGTTCGAGCGCATGCTGAGCCACAAGAACATCAAGGTGATGCTCAACACCGATTATCGCGAGATCGCCGGCGTGGTGCCGTATCGTGAGATGATCTACAGCGGTCCGGTGGACGAGTTCTTCGACTACAAGCTCGGCAGGCTCCCTTATCGCTCGCTGGAGTTCAAGCACGAGACGCTGCAGCGCGAACAGTTCCAGCCCGTTGGCACCGTGAACTACCCGAACGACAACGCCTATACGCGCATCACGGAGTTCAAGCACCTCAGCGGTCAAAAGCACGAGTGCACCAGCATCGTGTACGAGTATCCGCGCGCGGAGGGGGACCCGTATTATCCGGTGCCGAAGCCGGAGAACGACGAGCTCTACGCTCGCTACAAGTCACTGGCCGACGCCACTCCCCGCGTGCATTTCGTGGGACGCCTGGCGACTTACAAGTATTACAATATGGATCAGGTCGTCGCTCAGTCGCTCACGCTCTACAAGCGCGTCCGGGAACGCGCGCCGCACGCGAACCTGACGCGGGTCAACGGCTCGAGCAGCAGCAATGGCATGGAGGGCACGAATGGCTCACAACCACGGATCGTTGCAGCTCTGGGGCGGTATTGAGTGCACCGTGAACCGGGTCGCTGATCGCTTCTGCGATCAGCTCGAGTACTCGGGTCACGCGGGGCGGCTCGACGATTTGGACGCCATCGCCGCGCTCGGCCTGCGTACGCTGCGGTATCCCGTGCTGTGGGAGCGCAGCGAGCGCCAGCCGGGCGTCTTCGACTTCAGCTGGGCCGAGCAGCGGCTCGCGCGGCTGCGCGAGCTGGGCGTCGAGCCCATCATCGGCGCGGTGCACCACGGCAGCGGGCCGCTGCACACCTCGCTCGTCGATCCGCGCTTTCCGGACAAGCTGGCGCGCTACGCGCGGGCGCTGGCGGAGCGCTTCCCGGACGTGCGGCGCTTCACGCCGGTGAACGAGCCGCTCACCACCGCGCGCTTCAGCGGGCTGTACGGCCACTGGTATCCGCACGGGCAAGACGACCGCACGTTCGTGCGCGCGCTGCTCACGCAGTGCAAGGCCATCGTGCTGGCCATGGCGGCGATCCGTGAAGTGATCCCGGAGGCCGAGCTGGTGCAGACCGATGACATGGGCTTCACGCGCAGCACGCCCGCGGTCGCGTACCAAGCTCAGTTCGACAACGAGCGCCGCTGGTTGAGCTTCGACCTGTTGGCGGGCCGCGTGAACCGCCAGCATCCGCTGTACGGCTACCTGTCGTACGCCGGCGCCAGCGAGGGAGAGCTCGACTTCTTCCTGGAGTCGCCCTGCGCGCCCGAGCTCATCGGCCTCAACTACTACGTTACCAGCGAGCGCTTCTTGGACAGCCGCGTGGAGCTCTATCCGCGTCAGCTCGTGGGCGGCAACGGACGCGACGCCTACGCCGACGTCGAAGCCGTGCGCGTCTGCGCCGACGGCTTGGTGGGCCCCACGCCGCTGCTGGCGGAGGCGCACCTGCGCTATGGGCGACCGGTCGCGATCACCGAGGCGCACCTCGGCAGCACGCCGGAACAGCAGATCAGCTGGCTGGCGTACGTCTGGAACGCGGCGCGCAGCGCGAGGGAGCTCGGCGCCGACGTTCGCGCGGTGACCGTCTGGGCGTTGCTCGGCGCCTACGGCTGGGATCGGCTGGTGACGCGAGGCGCGTGCAGCTACGAAGCGGGCGTGTTCGACTCCAGCGCTGGGGAGCTGGCGCCGACCGCGCTGGCGGAGTTCGTGCGCGGCCTGGCGCGCGGTGAGGATGGCCAGGTGGCGCCCGGCTGGTGGGAGGTCGACGAGCGCTTGTTATACGAGCCTCACGTGCCCGACATCGAAGCTGCCTGAAACACGGGCGAGTGCTCATGGAAAAGATATGGGTTTGGGCGCCGAACGCTGAACGAGTCGAGCTCGTCACGGCCGAGCGCCGCATCGAGCTGAAGCGCGCTGCTCACGCTCGCTTCGAAGGTCCGGCGCTGCCCGCGGGCAGCGAGTATCGATTTTCGCTGGACGGTCGCGCGCCGCTGCCGGATCCGCGCTCGCGCTGGCAGCCGCACGGAGTGCACGGCCCATCGCGCGTGCTGGAGCGCCACTTCGATTTCAGCGACGCGGAGTTCCGTGCGCCGCCGCTGGCCTCGGGCGTGATTTACGAGCTCCACGTCGGTACCTTCGCGGAGGACGGCACCTTCGATGGCGTCATCCCGCGGCTGCCCTATCTCCGTGAGCTGGGCGTCACGCACGTCGAGCTGATGCCGATCTCGGAGTTTCCGGGGCGGCGCGGCTGGGGTTACGACGGCGTTTACCCGTTCGCCGCCCACAGCGGCTACGGCGGTCCGCTCGCGCTAAAGCGGCTGGTCAACGCCTGCCACGCGCACGGCCTCGCGGTGCTGCTCGACGTCGTCTACAACCACTTTGGGCCCGACGGCAACTACCTGTCCCACTTCGGTCCGTACCTGACGGACACGTTTCATACGCCGTGGGGCGCGGCCGTGAACCTGGACGGCCCGCACTCCGATTTCGTGCGTCGCTTCTTGATCGACAGCGCGCTGCAGTGGCTGGAGGAGTTTCACTGCGACGGGTTACGGCTCGACGCCGTGCACGCCTTCTATGATCGTTCGGCGCGGCATTTCCTGCAGCAGCTCGCGGAGGAGACGGAGGATCTGGCGCACCGTCTACGCAAGCCGCTGTGCTTGATCGCGGAGAGCGATCTCAACGATCCGCGCATCGTGCGCCCGCGCGAGAGCGGCGGCTACGGCCTCGACGCGCAGTGGAGCGATGATTTTCACCATGCGCTGCACGTGACGCTCACCGGCGAGCAGAGCGGCATCCACGGGGACTTCTCCGGGCTGAAGGATCTCGGCCGCGCCATCGAGTGCGGCTTCGTGTACGACGGACGCTACAGCCGCTTTCGGCAGCGGGCGCATGGCGCGCCGCTCGGTGACGTCTCGCCCAGGCGGCTGGTGGTGTGCCTCCAGAACCACGATCAGGTGGGAAATCGCGCGCTGGGCGAGCGCATCGGGCACCTGGTGTCGCCGCGGCGCGCGCTGCTGGGAGCCGCCGCCGTGCTGCTCGGGCCCGCCATTCCCATGTTGTTTCAAGGTGAGGAGTGGAACGCGCGCGCTCCCTTTCAGTACTTCACCGATCATCAGAACCCCGAGCTCGGCAACGCGGTCAGCGCGGGACGGCGGCGCGAGTTCGCGGCCTTCGGTTGGCCCGCAGAGTCGGTCCCCGATCCGCAAGCGCCCGAGACCTTCGCGCTGAGTCGCCTGGATTTCAGTGAGCAGGAGCGGGATGAGCACCGCGCGGTGCTCGAGACGTACCGCGCGTTGATCCGGCTGCGCCGTGAGCGCCCGGAGCTCGCGCCCGCGGAGGTGTGGGTGCACACCGACGAGCGCAGCTCGGTGCTGCTCCTCGACCGCGAAAATAGTCGCGTCGCGATAAATTTCGGCAATGAGCGCGTGCGGCTGCCCTTCGCGAGCCGGCGAGATCCTTTCGCCGTCGAGCTGGTTCACGCCAGCTCCGGCGTCGCGATCGAAGACAACGAGCTGATGCTGCCGGCCGAGTCGTTCGCGGTGCTCGTTCGCGCGCCCGACTGAGCGACGGCGGGCGCCGAGCGGCGCTGCGTGCTACGCGCTCAGCATGCGCAGACGTTCGCGCCGGGCATGGCTAGGGCTGCTCTCGGTCCTGGTCGCGTTGTGGTCGGGGGGCGCGGCGCACGCAGCGAGTGGGCGCTTGCGCGCGGTGACGTACAACGTCGCCGGCTTGCCCGATGGCGTGTCCACGCAGCATCCCAGCCGCAATATGCCGCTGATCGGCCGGCTGCTGAACGGCTACGACCTGGCCTTCATCCAGGAAGACTTCGCGTACGCCAGCGAGCTGCGCAGCGAGGTTCGTTTTCCGTACGCCACCGCACCGTTCGTGCGCGGCCGGCGCATGGACTTTGGTGACGGACTGAGTCTGTTCGCCGTGCACCCCTTCTCTGAGCATGAGCGCTCGGCGTGGCGCGCGTGCAACGGCATCGTGGACTCTTTCTTCGACTGCTTGACCCCGAAGGGTTTCAGCTTTGCGCGGCTGCGTCTCGCCCCCGGGGTGACGGTGGATGTGTACAACGTCCACCTCGACGCCGGCGGCAGCGCGGCGGACGCCGCCGCGCGAGAGGCTCAAGTGGAGCAGCTCCTCGAGGCGCTGCGTGCGCGCTCGCGCGGTCGTGCGCTGCTGCTCGCCGGTGACACCAACATTCCCGCTTCACAGCGGGCGCTGCTGCAGCGGCTGGCGCGCGAGGCAGGGCTCCAGGACTCCTGCGCGGCGCTGAGCTGCCCCGAGCCGCGTCGCATCGACCGCATTCTGTTTCGAAGCACACCCGCGCTGCGCTGGACGCCGCGACAATGGCGGCTCGATCGCCGCTTCGTGGATGCACGGCAACGGCCGCTCTCGGATCACCTCGCCGTGTCGGTCGAGCTCGATTGGACGACGGATTGACGCGCGCCACGGCGCAGAGCTGTGTCAGGTGCCGACTCTTGCGCAGAAGGTGCGCAATCAGCGCATTCTGCGCGTTTCGAGGCCGCTCCGGAGCGCGCCTTTACAGTCGGGAACGGAGCGGGCAAAATTCCATGACTTGGGAACCTTGGACCGCGGTGAGCTGCGTAGCTGTCACAATCTGATCGCCGGTGCCTGGCAGGCTGCGACGGGCGAGCGAACTTTGGAGGTGCGGAGTCCGTGGAGCGGACAGCTCCTCGGCAGCGTGGGCGTCTCCACGCCGGCCGACGTCGCGCGCTGCGTCGCCGGCGCCAGCGCGCCGCTCGCCGCTTGGGCGGCGACGCCCATCAAAGAGCGGGTGATACCGCTCGCGCGCTTCCGCGAGCTCACGCAAAAATGCGCGCAGGAGCTGGCCGAGACCATCTCCAATGAGAGTGGCAAGACGAAGGCGGAGGCCCTGGCCGGCCTGCTCCGCGGCCTCGAGGTCGTGGATTTCGCGCTCAGCTTGCCGAACCTGGATCGCGGCGGCGCGCTCGAGGTCTCGCGCGGTGTCACCTGCGAGTACCGGCGCGAGCCGCTCGGTGTCGTGGCGGGGATCACCCCCTTCAACTTCCCAGCCATGGTGCCGCTGTGGATGTTTCCAATCGCGATCACCTTGGGCAACGCCTTCATCCTCAAACCTTCGGAGAAGGTGCCGCTCACCGCGTGCCGATTCGGCGAGCTGATGCTGGAAGCCGGCTACGCTCCGGGGCTGTTCTCCGTCCTTCACGGAGAGCGCGCCACGGTGGAAGCGCTGGTCGAGCATCCCGAGGTGCACGCGGTGGGCTTCGTCGGCTCTTCACCGGTAGCCAGCGCCGTGCATGCGCGCGCGACCGCGCTCGGTAAGCGCGCGTTGTGCCTGGGCGGCGCGAAGAATCACCTGATCGTAGCGCCCGACGCCGACGACGCGATGACGGTCAAGGCCGTGGTCGACTCCTTCACGGGCTGCGCCGGGCAGCGCTGTATGGCTGCCAGCGTGCTGGTGGTGGTGGGCAGCGCGAGCCGCGTGGTGGATAAAATCGTAGAGCGCGCGCGCGGCATCGCGCTCGGCCGCGACATGGGCGCGCTGATTGACGCTGCCGCGAAAGAGCGGCTCCAGGGGGCGATCGAGCGCGCCGTGAGCGAAGGCGCGCGCCTGGCGCTGGACGGCCGCGACGCGCGGCCGCCGAGCGAGCTCGCGGCCGGCAACTGGCTCGGGCCGAGCGTCCTCGACGAGGTACGGCCGGGTATGGACTGCGCCGAGCGCGAGCTGTTCGGCCCGCTGCTCGCGGTGATTCGCGTGAGCACCTTGGACGAGGCGCTCGCGCTGGAGAAGGCGAGCCCCTACGGCAACGCGACCAGCGTCTTCACTCAGAGCGGCGCGGTGGCCAGCTACGTCGCGGAGCGCGCGAGCAGCGGGATGATCGGAGTCAATATCGGCGTGCCGGTGCCGCGCGATCCGTTCTCGTTCGGCGGCACCAAGGCGTCGAAATTCGGCCAGGGGGATATGACTGGGCCGGGCGGCGTCGAGCTGTGGAGCAATTTGAAGAAGATCACCACTAAATGGGTCGTATCGCAGGATACCAACTGGATGTCTTGAAAGTAGAAGTCTCGTGACCGGCGTAAAATCCAAGCACAAGCGTCCCAAAGCCATCGTGCTCACCTCGCATCCGGGTGGTCACGGCCCCAAGCCGATCCCGATCAACTGGGGCGCCGCCGACGCCATGACGCGCGGGCCCATCATCGGCACGGTGACGAACCGCGCGCAACGCAACGTCATCGGCACGCACGCGGGCTCGTACTCGCTGTACCGCGCGGTGGCGGTCGCGGCCGGCGCGCTGGATCCGCTGCGCAAGCCCGACCTCACCAACACCGCGCCGACCAACGCGCTCGGCCCTTTTCCGCAGTGGTTCGAGCCCAGCAAGATCGTTTCGTTGGATCCCTTCGGCGCGGTCGTGAGCAGCGTGTTCGAGGAGTACTTTGCCGCCGGCTACGACATTCGCCCGACGATCGCCGTGACCCGCGCGCACATCCGCATGCCGGAGCTCGCCGACGCGGTCGAGGCCGGGCGGCTGCAGGTGGACGGCGAGGTGTTGAAGCCGGGCGGGGCCGTCGTCGTGGTCAAAGCCGCGCTCGAGCCGGTGTGGTACTTGCCCGGCGTCGCGGCGCGCTTCGGCTGCTCCGAGACCGAGCTGAGGCACACGCTGTTCGAGCACACCGCCGGCATGTTTCCGGAGCTCGTCACGCGCCGCGATCTGCACGTGTTCTTGCCGCCGATCGGCGGCGCCACCATTTACATGTTCGGTGACGTCTCGAGCGTCGCCGATCCTTCGCGGCCGCTCGCCGTGCGCGTGCACGACGAGTGCAACGGCTCCGACGTGTTCGGCTCCGATATCTGCACCTGCCGCCCGTACCTCACGCACGGCATCGAGGAGTGCGTGCGCATGGCGCAGCGCGGGGGCTCCGGTGTCATCGTCTATAACCGCAAGGAAGGTCGCGCCCTCGGCGAGGTCACCAAGTTCTTGGTCTACAACGCGCGTAAGCGACAAGTCGGCGGCGATCGCGCCGAGCAGTATTTCGCTCGCACCGAGTGCGTGGCCGGCGTCCAAGACATGCGCTTTCAGGAGCTCATGCCCGACGCGCTGCACTGGCTCGGCATCACCAAGATCGATCGCTTCGTGTCGATGAGCAACATGAAGTACGACGCCGTGGTGCGCGCTGGCATCAAGATCGTGGAGCGGGTGCCCATCCCGGACGAGCTGATCCCGGCGGACGCACGCGTCGAGATGGATGCCAAGATGGCGGCCGGCTACTTCACCGAGGGAGCGGTGCCGGACGGCAACGAGCTCGCGAAGGCGAAGGGCCGGAGCCTCGAGGCCTAAGCGGTGACGGAGCCCTTGGGCGCGGCGAGCGACGCCGAGTACCGCTACCTGAACACGCCCGCGGCGATCCGTGAGCGAGCCAGCGCCGTGCTGGCGTACGTGGAGGCCGGCGCGTCGCGCCACTGGCGCATCGACTGGAGTCGGCTCGAAGACGTAACGACTCGCGTCATCGAGGTCACGCGCGAGAGTTACCCGCATCTCGCGCTCATCCCGTACCACGGGCGCTTACGGCATTTCGACGTCGGCGGCGTGGCGCGCAATCGCAGCTTCGAGCGGCGCATCTCGAGCCTCGGCCCCGACGCGCAGCTGGCGGCGCGCGTCGAGCTGATCATTTGCAGCGTGCTACTCGACGCGGGAGCAGGGGAGGCTTGGCGCTTCCGGGACGCGAACGGCGGCAGCTACTCGCGCTCCGAAGGACTGGCGGTCGCCAGCTACGAGCTGTTCACCAGCGGCGCCCTGTCCAGCGCGCCGGGCGCGCTGCAGGCGGACGCGCGCGGCTTGAGCGCCTTCGATGGGGAGTCGTTGCGGCGCGCGTTTCAGATCAGTGAAGCGAATCCGCTGACCGGCGGCGAAGGGCGCGCGGAGCTGTTGCGGCGCTTGGGCGGCGTGGTGGCTCGCGACGCCGAGTACTTCGGCATGCGCGAGCCGCGGCTCGGCAATTTCGGGGTGACGCTCGCGCGCCGCGCGCGCGATGGGCATCTGGCGGCCAGCGCGGTGTTGGGCGCTGTGCTCGACGCGTTCAGCGAGATCTGGCTGGGCCGCGAGCGGCTCGCGGGCAAGAGCCTGGGCGACGTCTGGCGTCACTCCGAGCTCGGGCTGATCCCTTTTCACAAGCTGTCACAGTGGCTCAGCTACTCCCTGTTCGAGGCGCTGGAGGCGCGCGGCGTCGTGATCGACGACATCGACGCGCTCACCGGGCTCGCGGAGTATCGCAACGGCGGGCTGTTCGTCGACGGCGGCGTTCTGCGGCCGCTGCGCGAGCGGGATTTGGACGAGCGGCACGCCGTGAGCTCGGATTTCGTGATCGAGTGGCGCGCGCTCACGGTCTCGCTGCTGGATCGCGTGGCGCAGGCGATGCGGCAGCGCCTGGGCCTCAGCCGCGAGCAGCTGCCGCTCGCGCGCGTGCTCGAAGGCGGCAGCTGGCGCGCGGGACGCGTCATCGCTCGCGAGTTGCGCGCCGACGGAAGCCCGCCCGTGAAGCTAATCAGCGATGGTACGGTATTCTAATGACGACTCAGTCACCTCCCTCCGGCGGAAATGTCACCGTGGTCACGCACCCGCTGATCCAGCACAAGCTCACGCTGCTGCGCCAGAAGGAGCGCAGCACCAGCAATTTTCGCATGCTGCTCGCGGAGATCAGCATGTTGCTGGTGTACGAGGTGACGCGCGATCTGCCGCTCGTCTACCAGCAGATCGAGACGCCGCTGGCGTCCATGCGCGCGCCGCTGATCGACGGCAAGAAGGTGGTGCTGCTCAACATCCTGCGCGCCGGTACCGGCATGGTCGAAGGCATGCTGCGTATCTTGCCTTCGGCCCGCATCGGACAAATCGGCCTATACCGCGATCCGCACACGCTGGGCGCCGTCGAGTACTACTTCAAGCTACCCGGCGAAATGTCGGACCGCGACGTCATCGTGGTGGACCCGATGCTGGCGACCGGTAACAGCGCCGTGGCCGCCGTCGATCGCGTGAAGACGGCGGCGCCGCGCTCGATCAAGTTCGTGTGTCTGCTCGCCGCGCCGGAGGGACTCGCGAATTTCCGCGACGCGCACCCGGAGGTGCCCGTGTACACGGCCGCGATCGACGAACGCCTGGACGAGCACGGCTACATCCTGCCGGGGCTCGGCGACGCCGGCGACCGTCTCTTCGGCACCAAGTGAAGTCAGGGCCGGGCCGAGCGCCTGCGCTCCGTCACTGCGCCGGCCGATCCTGGCGCGCTATGAAGCGGCTCAGCGTGGCGACGACGGCGACGAGCTCGGCGGGCTCGACCGGCTTCGGCAAGTGGATGGAATAGCCGGCGTTCAGCATGGCGCGGCGATCCTCTGGACGAGCGTAGGCGGTGAGCGCGGCGGCGGGGACGTCGCCGCCGGCGTTGCGCGGCAGCGCGCGAACTTTGCGGATCAAGTCGTAGCCGTCTTCGCCCGGCATGCCGATGTCCGAGAGCAAGAGGTCCGGCAGGATCTCGGTGAATTTGCGGAACGCCTCCTCGACGTTGCTGGCCGTGATCACCAGGCAGCCGCACTCTTCGAGGATGCTGGCCACGAGCCGCCGCGCGTCATCGTCGTCGTCCACCACCAGCACGCGCAGCCCGCGGACGTGCTCGGGCGAGTCGAAGCGCGACTCCGTGCGGAACCGGCGCCCGCCGCGCTCCGCGCGCTCCTGAGCGGGCATCACCGCCGAGATCGGCAGCAGCACGGAGAACCGCGCGCCGCGCCCCTCGCCCTCGCTGTGCGCCGAAATCTGCCCGCCGTGCAGCTCGACGAGCTGGCGCGTGATGGCGAGGCCGAGGCCGAGCCCGCCGCGCGAGCGAGAAGGGCTGGCGTCTTCTTGGCGGAACGGCTCGAACACGTTCGGCAAGAACTCGGGCGCGATGCCGCGGCCGTTGTCCGCCACGATCATCTCCAGCGACGAGCCGGTCTTGCGCAGCACGACGTCGACGCGTCCGCCCTTGGAGGAGAACTTTACGGCGTTGCTGAGCAAGTTCCAGACGATCTGCTGCAAGCGCGTGGGGTCGCCCATGATGGGGGGCACGCTGGTGTCCAGCACGGGGGCGAGCTCGATGCCCTTGGCCAGGGCCGCGGGACGCACCGAATCGACCGCCGCCTCTACGACGCGCGCGAGCTCGACCTGCTGCACCTCGATGCGGAGCTTTCCGCTAATTACGCGCGACATGTCGAGCAGATCTTCGATCAGCTGCGCCATCGCGACGGCGTTGCGCTCGATGGTCTCCAGCGCGCCCTTGACCCGCCACTCGTCGAGGTCGCGCGTCGTCAGCATCTTGGCCCAACCCATGATCGCGTTGAGCGGCGTGCGCAGCTCGTGGCTGACGACCGCCAGAAACTCGTCTTTGGCGCGGTTGGCCACGTCGGCCGAGCGGCGCGCTTGCTGCTCCGCGCGGTAGGCGCGCGCGTTCTCGATGGCGTTGGCGCAGCGCTGCGCGAGCTCCTGCGCGAAGGGTAGGTCCTCTTCGTTGTAGGCGCGGTTCGACTCCGCGAACACGAAGCTCATCGCGCCGACGACGCGTCCGCGCGCGGAGAGCGGCACGATCATCGCGGAGCGCAGGCCCAGCGCTCGCGCGAGGCGCAGGTGCTCGGCGTTGACGCAAAGCGACTCCAACACCTCATCCGGGATGTGCGGATACAGCTCGGCCTGCCCGCTGCGCAGCACGTTGGCGACCCCGTGCCCACCGCTCAACCGCGACGGGTACTTGCGCTCGAGCTCCCGCGCGAGCTCGACCTTCGCGGGGTCCACGTGCGCGACCGCCAGGCGCTTCGGCCGCTGCTCGCCCTCGGCCACGACGTCCACCGCGCACCAATCGGCGAGGCGCGGCACCGCGAGCTCCGCGACGCGTGACACAGTGAGCTCGTAGTCGAGCGACTCGGCGAGCGCGCTGGTAGCGTCGGCCAGAAAGCCGCGCCGCGACTCGTCGCGCTTGCGCTCGCTGACGTCGCGGAACACCAGCACCACGCCTTCGATCGCGTCGCGCTCTCCGCGAATCGGCGCGCCGCTGTCGTCGATGGGGATCTCGCGGCCATCGCGCGTGATGAGCAGCGTGTGGTTCGCCAGGCCGACGACGCCGCCCGTCTCGAGCACCTTGTTCACGGGGTTCACGACCGTCGCGCGGGTGTGCTCGTTGATGATGCGGAACACTTCCGGCAGCGGCTTGCCGCGCGCCTCGGCTTCGGTCCAGCCGGTGAGCGACTCAGCCACGCCGTTCATCAGCGTGATGGCGCCGTACGCATCGGTGGCGATCAAGGCGTCGCCGATGCTGCGCAACGTGGTGGCCAAAGAGGCGCGCAGCCGCTCGGCGAGCGCCGCCGCCGCGCGCTCCGCGTCGAGCCGGCGCGCGCGCGCCAGCGCTTGCGCGCATTGCCGCGCGAAGGTCACCACGAACTCGCGCTCTTCGCTCTCGAACGAGCGAGGCTCGTGGAAGCCCACGCCCAGCGCCCCGATGGTGCGCCCTTCGGCGACGAGCGGCATGCACCAGAACGCGCGCGCCCGAGGTCCCTCGACCGGCGTACGGGCCAGCTCCGGCCAAAACGCCTCGTACTGCTCTGTCGTCTCGACCCACGCGGCCGGCGCTTCGCCCACGCCGATCGCGAACGTGGGATTGCCGGACTCGCGTGAGACGCTGCGGATGCGCTCGAGCAACGCCGGGTTGCAGCCGTGCTGCGCCAAGAGCACGAGTCTGCTCCCGTTCTCGTCCAGCAGGTGCAGCGTGCAGGTATCGGCTTGCGCGAGCTCCGTACCTTTCTCCGCGACGACACGCCCGACCTGCTCGATCGACAGCGCGCCGGCGAGCGCCTCCGAGAGCTCCGCCAGCAGGTGCATGCGCTCACGCGCGAGCTGGCCCAAACGCAGCCGCTGCTCTTCGGCCTCCTTACGCTCGGAGAGGTCGCGCGTGACTTTCCCGAACCCCACGGCCTGGCCGCTGGGATCACGCAGGCAGGTGATGATGACGTTGGCCCAGAAGCGGCTGCCGTCCTTGCGCACGCGCCAGCCCTCGTCTTCGAAGCGGCCATCCGCGAGCGCGCGCTCGAGCTCCATCTCGCACTTGCCCGCGCTGATATCCTCTGCCGGGTAGAACTTGGAGAAGTGCTGCCCGATGATCTCTTCGGGGCGGTAGCCGTTGATGCGCTCGGCGCCGGCGTTCCAAGTCGCGACCACGCCGTTCAGGTCGAGCATGAAGATGGCGTAGTCCTTCACGTTGTCGACGATGAGGCGGAAGCGCTCTTCGCTCTGGCGCAGCGCCTCCTCGGCGCGCTTGCGCTCGCTCATGTCGCGCGTGACCTTGGCGAAGCCGATCACGGCGCCCTGCGGGTCGCGCAGGCAGGTGATGACCACGTTGGCCCAGAAGCGGCTGCCGTCCTTGCGCAAGCGCCAGCCCTCGTCCTCGACGCGGCCATCGCGCGTCGCGAGCTCGAGCTCTGGCTGGCATTTCCACTTGTCTTCGGCGGGGTAGAATTTCGAGAAGTGCTGGCCGATGATCTCGTCGGCGCGATAGCCTTTGATGCGCTCGGCCCCGCGATTCCACGTCGCTACGTGTCCAGTGGGGTCCAACAAGAAAATGGCGTACTCGCTGACCTGCTCTACCAGAACGCGGAACCGCTCCTCCCTACCGTAAAGTGAGTCGCGCGTGGTCGCGAGAGCCTGGTCGTGCGGATCGCGGGAAGGTGGCACGTATTCCTTATAATTTAAGAAGGAGAGGCGGCGCCATGGCCACGGGTGAGGCGTAATTGTCAGGGATTGCCCGGTTTACTCATCCCAACCCCACGGGTTGTCTGCTGCTCGGACCGCTGGGCACGAGCCAGCGCGGTGTTCTTTCCTTCGAGCGACGGCAGCTCGTCCGAGACGTGGGAGGCTTCGGGCGGCTCGCTCGTTCAGGCGAGCCTCCGCTCGAGCGCGAATCGGTGACGTCGTGCGCGCAGACGCATGTCGCGCTGCGAGCGACGAAGGGCTCGCAGCTCTTGGATGCAGGAGCCGCGAGCCTGCTCCATCATCGTCTGATACGGGCGCAGCCCGAGCGTGCTCGAGCCGAGCTCGGCGTGGTCGAAATCAAATGACGAATGCGCATGAAAGCCGGCGTGCAGGAAGCGGACCGCGCTCGCAGGCCAGAAAACGGGCGAGCTCGTGCGCGCTCGCAGACGTTGCTGCCCACTCGCGGCAGAAGCGCCTCCGCTAGCGCAGCTGGGTTAATTGCGGCCCTTTGGCCGATTCAGTCTCGCGTTCATCGCATCCGAGAAAGGGCGTCGGGCAGAGTCTGAGCTCGGGATGTTCAGGGCCTTTCGGATTGGTGGCGATGATCGCCAAGGCGCGGACCCGTCAGCGCGCCGCGAGGATGTCGTGGCGCGCGGCCCAGAGCCCCAGATCTTGGCGCTGAATGGCCGCTGACATCAGCTCGGGGAATAGATCCGGGGTGCACGCGAAGGCAGGGATGCCGAGCGCAGCGAGCGCGTGCGCGTTGCCGTGCTCGTAGCTCGGCGCGCCCTCGTCGTTGAGCGCGAGCAGGCACACCAGGTTGACGCCGCGGCTCGCCAGCGCTGCGGCGCGTGAGAGCATCTGCGTCGCGTCGCCGTTCTCGAATAAATCGCTGAGCAGCACCAAGATCGTCTGCTCCGGGCGCGTGATGATCTCCTCGCAGTAGCCGAGGGCCAAGTTGATGTCGGTGCCGCCGCCGAGCTGAGCGCCGAACAACAAATCTACCGGATCCGCTAGCTCCGCGCTGAGGTCGGCGACGGCCGTGTCGAACACCACGAAGCGCGTGGTCACGCTGCGCATGCTGGCGAGCACGGCCGCGAACACGCTGGCGTACACCAGCGACGTCGCCATCGAGCCGCTCTGATCGACGCACAGCACCACGTCGCGCAGCGCGGAGCGACGGCGATCGAAGCCGACGAGCTGCTCGGCGACCAGCGCCCCGAGCGCGGGCTGGTAGTGCCGCAGGTTCTTACGGATGGTGCGGTCCCAGTCGATGTCGGTCGCGCGCGGGCGCCGCGTACGCAACGCGCGCTGCAGCGCGCCGCGCACGGCTCGCCACAGCGGGCTGCGCAGGCGCCGCTCGAGCTCCTCCACGACGCGGCGCACTACGCCGCGCGCGGTTTCCCGGGTGCGCGCCGGGATCACGCTCTTTAGCGCGAGCAGCGAGGCGACGAGCTTCACGTCGGGCTCGACCTGCGCGAGCATCTCCGGCTCCAGCAACATCTGGCGCAGGTTCAGGCGATCGAGCGCGTCTTGCTGCATCACCTTGACGACGGAGGCCGGAAAGTAACTCCTGATGTCGCCGAGCCAGCGCGCGACGTTGGGGCTCGACGCGCCCAATCCGCCCCTGCGGTTACCGTCGTAGAGCGCCTCGAGCGTGCGATCCATCCCGAGCTCGTGTTCAGCGAGGTCGACCGCGAGCTCTTCCTCAGCGGCGCGTCCCAGCACCAGCCGCCAGCGTTCTTCGCGAGAATCAGCCATGTTCGACCCCAAGCAGGTGCGCTAGCAGCGGCAGCACGCGGCTCGCTCGCGTGTGGTCGTACGCGACGCTCACTTCCACGGCGCGCGGACCCACGCCGCTCAGCTGTTGCAACTTTCGTCCGAGCGCGCGTCGCTCGGGCGCGGCAAAGCTCGAGAAGGCCCGGCGCAAGATCGGCAGCTCGGATTGAAACACGTCCCGCGGCAGCCGCGACAGCCACGCATCCAACACCGAGACGAGCTCGTCGCGGTGTATCACGAACGCGGCCTCACCCGTCACGAGCCCTTCCAGAAAGCGCGCCGCGGCTCCCGCCTCGACGCCCGGGCTGAGCGCCAGCGCTGTCTGCTGCGCGAGCTCCTCGCGCGTCAGTCGCTGCTGATCCAAGAGCATGCGGCAGGCGCGCCCGCGTAGCCGCGGATGCGCCGCGTCCGAATCGAGCAGCGCGCGCAGCGCCGTGAGCCAGTCGTCGCGCAGCGGCGCGTCGTCGAGCAAGAGGCACGCGCCATGTGCTCGCTCTACGGCGTTGAGCAGCGCGGCCGCTGCGTCGTCGTCCAGCTGCGCCGCCGCGGGGACGAGCCCAACGCCGGCGCGCTCGAGCAACGCGCGGAACACGGGCGCGAGCGCGCTCTGCGCGGTGCCGCGCACGTCGCCGTAGCGGATCACGCGCGCGAGCGGCTCGGTCGCCGACAGCATGAGGCCGATGTCGCTGGCGTGCGCCGCGCGGGCGTCGAGCTCCACGAGCAGGTCCGCGAGCGCTTCCGGCAAGCCGGCGAGCAGCGCCGCCTCGAGCAGCGCCGCGAGCTCGGCGAGGTCGGCCTCGCGGGCCCGCTCGGCGAGCTTGCGTGCGGACGCGAGCGCGACCGTATTACCGTACAGGTTGGCAGAGACGAGCGCGACGACGTACTCGGGATCCCAGACCAGCTGCCAGCTCTCGCGAAAGGTTCCGCTGCCCTGGCCGCTCTCGAGCAGCTCACCCCACTCAATCTCCAGCAACGCCAGGCGGCGCAGCAGCTGGCTGCGCTCGAGATCGCGCTCCTTGCGCAGATCGAGCTCGACGAGCTGCTGCGCGGTGTCGAGCCGCAGCCGCAGCCGCTTGATGTGCTGCTCGAAGTCGCGCTGGAGCGGGACCTGCGAGGCCGTCTCCGGCACGCGGCCGAGCGCCTCACCGATCTCCAAGCGCTCGCGCACCAGCGCCAGGCGCAGCGCGTCTCCAGAGCACAGCGCGGCCAACACCGCTTCGCGCAGCTCCGCGAGCCCGGGCGTCGGCAGCTCGCGCAGC
Source organism: uncultured Sorangium sp. (assembly GCA_966250485.1). GTDB lineage: Bacteria > Myxococcota_A > Polyangia > Polyangiales > Polyangiaceae > PMG-095. The sequence continues at coordinate 56,800 of CBINHN010000009.1, forward strand.
ACGGCCAGCGCCTCCGCCAAGCGAACGGTCTCGATCGCGTTCGCGGACGAGGCGTCGACGTCTTCGTCGCGCAGCAGGCGCGCGGCCCGCACGGCCCAGGTGAGCGGCGCGCGCGTTCCCTGCTCGAAGACGTGGGCGTACCAACCCGGTGACTCGACGCCAGCCCCGTAGCCGCTGCGGAACGCCAGCCGCGAGTGCGTCCAGGGGATCCAAGCGCTGGTGACGCGCAGCTTCGGGAGCCCTTTGAGCCGCTGTTGGTCGCGCTTCGCGCCGGCGCTGCCGCCGAGCTCGGCCAGCGCGGGCGTGTGCCAGGCGCCGCACACCACCGCGATGCGCTGGAAGCCTTCTCTCTCGGCCTTGCGGATGCCGGCGCGCATGTTCGCCTCGCGCAGCTCCTCATAGCGTCGCGCGCGGGCGCTGCGCTGGCGCCCCGCCGCCCGCAGCGCGGTCATGGCTTCCTGGATCGCTTCGAACAGGCCCTCTGCTCGTTCGCGCTGCTCGACCTGCATGTCCCAGAAGCGCTCGGGATCGTCGAAGCCAGCGGCTTCGCTCAAGAGCGCGATCGGATCGTCGTCCAGCCAGCGCTGCGCCGCGTCCGCGGGGTCGTCCTCTTCGTCCTGCGTTGGTTGCGCTTCGGCTTGCTCGCGCGCGCCTCCGGCGGCGCCGTGGTCGGCCGGCTCAGCGTCGCTCGCTGGCTCGGCCGCGCGCGCCTGGCGCGCGCGGCGCCGCTCTGCGTCGAGCGCCATGCGCTGAGCCACCGGCAGATCGATGAAGCGCGCTGGGAGCCCGCGCGCGACGGCGTACTTCAAGGCCTGCCACTCCGGAGAGAACAGCGCGAAGGGATAAAACACCGCATTTTGCGGCTCCTCGTTGCCGTAGACCAGCAGCGCGACCGGCGGCCGCAGACCATCGTCAGCCAGCGTCGCGAGCTCGGGCTCGGCGTCCGGCGGGCCCTCGACGAGCACGCAATCGGGCTCGTACGCCGCGAACGCGGCCCGCAAGCTGCGCGCGCAGCCGGGACCGTGGTGACGAATGCCGAAGAGGCGATAGCCCATCGTGGACTCAAAAGGCGTCGCGGCTCGCGCGGTACAGATCCTTCCAGCCCTCGCGCTCCTTCACCACTGTCTGCAGGTACTCTTGCCAAATCAGGCGGTCCTTCACGGGATCTTTGATCACCGCGCCGAGCAGGCTGGAGGAGAGATCGCTGGCTTTCAGCTCGCCGTCGCCATAGAAGGCCGCCATCGCCAGCCCGTTGGTGACGACGCTGATCGCCTCCGCGGTCGACAGCGTGCCGCTCGGCGTCTTGAGCTTGGTCTTGCCGTCCAGCGTCTTGCCTTCACGGAGCTCGCGAAAGACCGTGACCACGCGTCGAATTTCCTCGAGCGCCGGCTGCTCCGCGGGCAGCGCCAGGGCGCGACCGAGCGCGGCCACGCGCCGCTCTACGATGCTCACCTCGGCCTCCAAGCTGTCCGGCACCGGCAGCACGACGATGTTGAAGCGGCGCAGCAAGGCGCTCGAGAGCTCGTTCACGCCGCGGTCGCGGTTGTTCGCGGTGGCGATCACGTTGAACCCGCGCTGCGCTTGCAGCTCGCTGCCGAGCTCCGGAATGGGCAGCATTTTCTCGGAGAGGATGGTGATCAGCGTGTCCTGCACCTCGCTCGCCATGCGCGTGAGCTCCTCGATGCGCGCGAGCTGGCCCACCCGCATGGCGCGAAATAACGGGCTCTCGACCAGCGCGCTGGGCGAGGGCCCCTTGGCCAGCAGCTCCGCGTAGTTCCAGCCGTAGCGCAGCGAGCTCTCGTCGGTGCCCGCCGTACCTTGAATCAACAGCGTCGATTGACCCGAAATGGCCGCCGCCAAATGCTCGCTGACCCAGCTCTTCGCGGTCCCGGGCACTCCGTACAGCAAGAGCGCGCGATCCGTCGCCAGCGTCGCGATCGCGATCTCCATCAGGCGCGCGTTGCCGATGTATTTGGGGGTGACCTCGAAGCCGTTCTCCAGCGTGCCCCCGAGCAAGTAGGTGCGCACCGACCAGGGGGACAGCCTCCAGCCCGGCGGTCGCGGTCGCCGCTCTGCTTTGGCGAGCTCCGCGAGCTCCGCTGCGTACTCCTGCTCTGCGTGCGCGCGCTGCGCGGCGTCGAGCTTCGTCTCTACCGGATCGTTCGAGCTCACTGTTTTGTCTCCTCTACTAGGCGCCGTCTGAAATCGAGCAGCAGCGCGAACTCGTCGAAGGCTGCGGCGAGGTAGCGGGGCTCTTCGCTGCTCGGCGCCGGTAAGGTAAAATCGTGGATCAGCGACAGCGGCAGGCGGCGCGCCGCGAGCGACAACACCGGCGCCAGCCAAAAGGGGCGCCCACGAGCCGGCCGCAAGAAAGCCTGAGCGAGCGCCGTCGGCCACGGTCGCGGCAGCAGCTCGAGCAGCTCGAGCCGTCGTTGCTCGCGCAGGCACGTGACGAGGCGTTGCTCCAGCACCGGGGCGTCGAGGCGTAGGCTGAGCTGCTTCACGGGCTCGCGCTCCAACAGCGGGGTCTGTTCTTCACGGCGGCTCCACTGGTCCCACAGCGGCGCGAACCAGGCTCGCGCCTCGAAGCGCAGCGCGCCGCTGGTGAGGCCTTCGAGCAACGCATCAGCGAGCTCATGGCGCTGGACGCGGGCCAAGATTTGCGCTGGCGCGTCCGGCGACGACGAGCGCAGCTCATCCGGGGGACAGGCAGAGACCAGCTGCGCCAGCCAAAACTGCCGCGCGCCCACGCCGCGCGGCGGCGTCTCCACGATGCCGAGCTTCTCCAGCGCTGGGGCGAAGCTCTCGGGCGGTAGCTCGGCGCGCAGCGGCTGCAAGGTCACATAGCGCCGCGCGATCGCGCGGATCGCGCGCGCGGGGCTGCTCTCGGGTAGCCGCCACAGAATGCGCGCCGCCGTGAGCCGCACGAGCGAGCTGCGATCGTCGAGCGCCGCCTCGAGCAGCGTCGCGTCCTCCGGCATCAGCCGGCGCTCCAGCGCCTCCAGCCAGCGCTTGCGTTGCTCGGGGCGGTCGCTCTTGAACGTCGTCGCCAGCCAGGCGCGCGCGCGCTCCGGCGCCACGCTGCGGCCGAGCGCGAACAGCCACTCGCGTTCGAGGAGGTCGCCCTCCTCCCAGCGACGCTCGGCATCTTCGGGCAGCACGCCGGGCGCGCTCTCCGTGGCGCGCGCCCAGGCCCAGTCCGGTCGGGCAGCGAGCTCGGCCAAGAAGCGCCCGCGCTCGCCGAGCACGGGCCTCAATGCGCGGCGAACCTCGAGGTCGCGCTCGCCTAGCGCGAGCGGCAGCAGCTCTTCCGGCAGGCGCAGCTTGGCCGCCGCCATCAGCTCCAGCGCCTCGCGCAAGAGCTCGCTCGAGTTGTCGCGAAAGAGCGTGGTGAGCAGCGCGCCCAAGCGCGGCGAGGCGCGGCGCTGGCTCTCGGCCGGCGCCGCCACGAGCGCGACATCTTCCGGCAGCGCCAGCGCTGTCGCGCCCGCGCGCCGTAGAAAATCGGCGCCGCCGGCGCTGAGCAGCAGCGCGCGCTCGCGGTCGCGCTCGAGCGCGAGCTGGGCGATGAGCGGATCGATTTCGGTGCCGCTCTGCGGCAGTGGCCCGCCGTGCTGGCGCGTTCCGAGCATCGCCGCGCGCAGGAGGTCGTTCACGCGTCCACCTCATCGGCGTATTCGTGCAGCGATACACAGCGGCCGTCCGAGAACGCGGTCAGCGGCTCCAGCGCGAAGCCGTCCCACTCGGCGACGAGCAGCAACGGATGTCCGCCGCTCAAGGCCCACAGCACGTCGTGATCGTAGCCGCGCAGCGGGAGCGCCTGGCCGCTGGCGTCGACGGCGTAGAACGCGCGGCCGCGCTCGCGAGCGTCGCCCGCGCGGCGCACGATGCGCACGTCGGCCAGCAGCGACAGCGTGCGCGTGAGCCACGGCTCGCGCGCGAGCTGGTCCGCGAACTCATCCAGCGCGGCAGCGATGGAACGCGCGTGCGCCGGGACGCGGCCGAGCTCCGGTGCGCTCGCGCGCTCGGCGATCAGCGCTCGTTCGGGGCGATTTCCAGGCCAGAACGCCAGCGTGCCGCGGAACGCGCTGCCCGCGACGAACACCTCCAGGAAGCGCGCGTTGCCGGCGGCGGTCTCCAGCACGAAGGCGCGCCGTCCGCTGTCATTGCCGACGAGCCAGCTTCGTTGCAGGCGATAGCGCTCGTCTTCGACGATGCTGGCGCTGACCACCACCCACTCGTCGCTCACGAGGTCGGCGTGCGCGAGCACGTCGTTGCGATCCAGGGTGTAGCCGACCAAGCGCCGCACGTCGTGGCGAAGCTCGGGTGTCAGCTGGTCGAGTCGGCGATAGGCGTGGGTCAGCCACGCCAAACGGCCGAGCCCGGCCAGCACTCGCTCTCCCCAATGCTCGCCGACCCCGACGCGCGCGCCGATGGCGCGCAGGCGGCTCGCCAGCCCTGGCGCTTGCGCGTCGACCAGCCGCCGTGCTTGCGCGTCCCAGAACGACGGCGACTCACTGGTCAGCCGCGCGAGCCCGTGCCGCACTAGATCGGCCATCCAGACCTCGAGCTGCTCGATACCGGCGAGCACGTTCGCGTGGCGCTTGGCCGCGCGCTTCTCTTGCGCTTCGCGGTCGACGGGCTTGCCCGCGCGCGCGCCTGGCTCGCCGTGCTGCGCGAGCCCGCGCTTGGCGAGCCAGCTGGCGACCCACTCCGGCTCCGTGCCGTCGGGACTCGCTGGGATCTGCTCCGACCCTGCAGCGACGAGTAGCAGCAGCGCGAGCGCGTGCTTGCACGGAAACTTGCGACTCGGGCAGGTGCAGCTCGTGGCCAGGTCCAGAACGGCGACCTGCGTGCGGTACAGCGCGCTGCCGCGACACTCCCCCCAGAACGCCCGTCCGCTGTGGCCGAGCGACTTCCAGGCCGCGGGCCTGGCGAGCTGCTGGGCGGCGCGGACCGCGGCAGCGTCCGGCGCGAGCGCCGTGATCGCCGCGGGGCTCAGGGTTGCCACAGCCCACGCATAGCAGAGCGCCCGCGGTCGCGCTCTCGCCTCACTCCTCAGCTCACCAGTGGCGACGAATCGCGCGCTGCGCGCGCGGCAAAGCGTGCAAAATAGTGAGCGACCATGCCCACGCTCGCGAAATACCGAAAAATGCGCAACTTCGCCGAGACCGCGGAGCCGCGCGGCGGTGAAGCGAGCGGCAGCGGTACGAGCTACGTGATCCAAAAGCACGCGGCTCGCCGCCTGCATTACGATTTCCGCTTGGAGCTCGACGGTGTGTTGCTCAGCTGGGCGGTGCCGAAGGGGCCGAGCTTGGATCCCAAGGTCAAGCGCCTGGCCGTGGAGACGGAGCCTCACCCGCTCGAGTACGGCGGCTTCGAGGGCACGATTCCGAAGGGGCAGTACGGCGGCGGCGCGGTGATGGTGTGGGACCGCGGCAGCTGGGCGCCGGAGGGCGACGCGCGGAAGGCCTACGCCAAGGGGCACCTGCATTTCACTCTCAAGGGTGAGAAGTTGCGCGGCGCCTGGCACCTGGTGCGCACGGGCCAGCGCAGCGCAGAGGGCCGCAACTGGCTGCTGTTCAAGGCTCACGACGAGTTCGCGGACGAGACCGGCGCCGAGCCCGTGCTCGAGTCGCCCGACAGCGTGCTCACGGGTCGCAGCATCGAGGCCATCGCAGCCGGTGAGCAGCCGAAGAAATCGCGCGCAGCGCACGGCAAGCGCTCACGCGACGCCGCGAGCGCGTCCGGCGAGCGGCGCCCGGCCTCCGCGTTGCTGGAGCTCGCGGGGGCTCGCCGCGGCAAGCTGCCGAAGTCGCTGAAGCCCCAGCTGGCGAGCGCTGCCGCGCAGGCGCCCGCGGGTGCCGACTGGCTCCACGAGCTCGAGTTCGAAGGCGAGCGACTAATCGCCCGCATCGAGCGCGGCCAGGTCGCGCTGCTGACCGTTGATGGCGCCGATTGGAGTGAGCGCTTGCCGGCCCTGGCGAGCGCGCTGTCCGAGCTCTCGCTCGAGCGCGCGTTGCTCGACGGCGTGCTGGTCGCGCTCGATCAGCACGGCGTGAGCGATCCTCAGGCGCTCCAGCGCGCGCTCGAGCGCGGCAGAGCTGACGCGCTAGTCTACTATGTCTTCGACGTCTTGTACGTCGACGGCGTCAATCTGCAGCGCGTCGCGCTGCTGGAGCGCAAAGCGGCGCTGACGGAGCTGCTGGCGGCGGGGGCGCCGTCGAAGCAGGTTCGGCTCAGCGCGCACGTGCTGGGTCGGGGCGACGAGTTCGCGCAGGCCGCGGCGCGCCTCGGCGTACGCCGCGTGCTCTCGAAGCGGGCGAGCGCGCCGTATCGCGCCGGCCGGGGAAAGGACTGGCTGACGAGCGAATGCGTCGAGCAGGACGGCGCGGCCACGGCAGAGGAGCCCGCGGCGAAGCGGGCGCCGCGCGCGAAGCAGGCGAAGCGCGCCCGAACGGCGAGTCACGCAGCGAGCTACCCGCTGACGAACCCGGAAAAAGTCATGTATCCCGAGTGCGGGATCAGCAAGCGAGAGCTGCTCGACTACTACGAGATGGTGCAGGAGCGCATGTTGCCGCACGTCGCCAACCGCCCGCTCACCATCGTGCGCTACCCCAACGGGCGGGAGAAGCACGGCTTCTTTCAGAAGCACCCGCGGCCCGGGACGCCCGCGGAGCTGCGCTCCATCTCGATCCGCGAGAACGAGGGCAAGTCGCCGTACAGCGTGCTCGACGACGAGCGCGGGTTGTTCGCGCTGGTCCAGCTGGGGGCGCTCGAAATTCACACCTGGGGCTCGCGCGCCGATGATTTCGAGCACGCGGATCTGCTCGTGTTCGATCTGGACCCGGATCCCGGGCTGGACATCGCCGCCGTGATCAGCTGCGCCGAGCGGCTGCGCGTGCTGTTCGAGCAAGCCAAGCTGGAGAGCTTCGTCAAGACCACGGGCGGCAAAGGGCTGCACGTGTGCATCCCGATCGAGCCGGAGCTCGACTGGGACACCGTCAAGGACTTCACCGGTCGCGTCGCGCAGGCGCTGGTGCGCGAAGCACCGCAGAAGTACGTCGCGATGCCCACCAAGGCGCTGCGCCGCGGCAAGATCTTCATCGACTACCTGCGCAACGGGCGCGGCGCGACCTTCATCGCGCCGTATTCCACCCGCGCGCGAGAGAACGCGCCGGTCGCGGTGCCGCTCGAGTGGGACGAGCTCACGCCCAAGCTCAAGCCCGATCAATACAATGTACGTAACCTGGCGGCGCGGCTCGCGCGTGTGCGACGCGATCCCTTCGAACGCATGGCCAAGCTCAAGCAGCGCTTGAGAGGCGGCCAAATCTGAGCGTTCCAGGGCTGCGCCGCTGAAATTTGGCGCTGAGCCTCGCGCGCGCGGCGGAATCTCCGCGGCCCTATCGATTTGTCGTGGCGCGCTGGAGTTCGGCTCGGGGCGTGACAGAATCGCCGGCACAATGTGCGGCATCGTCGGCCTCGTCTCCTCCTCTCCGGTGAACCAGGCCCTCTACGACAGTCTGTCTCTGCTCCAGCACCGCGGTCAGGACTCGACCGGCATCGCGACGGCCGAGGGCGACCGCTTCCACCTGCACAAGGCCAAGGGCCAGGTGCGGGAGGCCTTCCGCACGCGCGACATGCGCAGCTTGCGCGGGAACTTCGGCCTCGGTCACGTGCGCTACGCCACGCAAGGCAGCGCCAACGCGGAGATGGAGGCGCAGCCGTTCTACGTCAACGCGCCGTACGGCATCATCCTGGTGCACAACGGCAACCTGACCAACACGCGCGACCTCAGCCGCGATTTGTACCGACGCGATCGCCGGCACCTGAACACCAACTCCGACACCGAAATTCTGCTCAACGTCCTCGCCAACGAGCTGGAAGCCTCGGTGAGTGAGCGCGAGCTGCATCCGGATCAGCTGTTCGCCAGCGTCGCGCGGCTGCACGAGCGCGTTCAGGGCTCCTACGCGGTGATCGCGCTGATCGCCGGCCATGGTCTGCTGGCGTTTCGCGATCCGTTCGGGATCCGTCCGCTCAGCTTCGGCAAGCGCGTGGCCGAGAACGGCACCACCGAGTGGGCCGTGGCCTCGGAGTCGCTGGTGCTCGAGAGCGGCGGCTATGTGCTGATGCGCGACGTCGCGCCGGGCGAGGCCGTCTTCATCACGCATGGGGGTGAGATGGTCTCCCAGCAGTGCGCCAAGAGCCCGCGGCTGGTGCCCTGCGCCTTCGAGTACGTGTACCTCGCGCGCCCCGACTCGGTGATGTCCGGCATTTCCGTGTACGAAGCCCGGCTGCGCCTCGGAAACCGCCTGGCCAGCACCATCGCGCGCTACACGCCGCGGGGTGACATCGACGTGGTGATGCCGATCCCTGACTCCTCGCGTCCGGCGGCGATGCAGGTGGCGCAGTCGCTCGGCATCGAGTACCGCGAAGGCTTCTTCAAGAATCGCTACGTCGGTCGCACCTTCATCATGCCGGGCCAGGCGCTGCGTAAGCGCTCCGTGAAGCAGAAGCTCAACGCGCTGGGTCGCGAGTTCAAGGGCAAGAACGTGCTGATCGTGGACGACTCGATCGTGCGCGGGACCACCTCGCGCGAGATCGTGGAGATGGCGCGGGCGGCGGGCGCGCGAAAAGTTACGTTTTGCTCCGCGGCGCCGCCGGTGCGCTACCCGCACGTGTACGGCATCAACATGCCTTCACGACAGGAGCTCATCGCCCATGGCCGCCGCATCCCCGAGATCGCCGGCGAGCTCGGCGCGGATTACCTCATCTACCAAGAGATCGAGGACATGCGCGCCGCCATCGTCGAAGGCTCGCAGGTCCAGGAGCTCGAGATGTGCTGCTTCACCGGCGAGTACGTGACCGGCAACGTGAGCGAGGAATACCTCGCCTGGCTGGAGGCCAACCAGAAGAGCTAGCCGGCGCGCTCGTCGCGCACGATGTGCGCTGGCCGCGAGGGCGCCCTGGAGCCGCTTGGCGAGCTGCCAAATGTTGTCGCCCTCAGGCGTCGTCCAGGCTCTCCGCGGAGCCGTCGTCTTCCGGCTCTTCGAAGGTGCGCGCGCCGCGTCGCAGCGCGAGGCCCGCCGCAGACGGCGTAAAGCCCGCCGCCAAAAAGGCTCGAGCCAGCGGCGAGCTGGCCGCGCTCTGCTTGTCGATGGTGGCCAGCAACAGCGCGGGGCGCCGGGCGGGCGCGACCAGCTCGGCGAGCGCGCGAGTGAGCGCTGCGACCTGCTGCGAACGCTGTGGCTCCTCGTCGCTCAGGAACGTGGTCAGCGCGCGATCGTTGCGCCCCAGGTACGCGAGCAGCTTGCCGGCATGGAGCACCACCTGGGCGCCGCTGCTGCGCTGCGGTCGTGGCTCGGCCTCGGGCCAGGGCAACGCGGAGCCGTAAGCGTTCGCCGGATCGGTGGCCGCGAGCACCACGGCCTTCTGTGCGGCGTCTGCCTTGGCGCGCAGGCGCTCGTCGGCGCCGGGCCGCGCGAACTGCGCGCCGCCGAGGCCCGCTACGAAATAGCCGCGGCGCACCTTGCCGGCGTCTTCGAGCGCCTTCAGCACCGGGTACACATCGGAGAACGTGGTGAGCCCGTCGGCGTTGACGATTTCACGGCTGAGGATGCCGTAGCGGTCGAGCAAGAGCGCGCTGAGCGCGCTCTGCCGCTCGGCCTCGCTCGGCGCGGGCTCACGTCGTACGCACGACCAGCGACCTTCACTGCCCGGCAGCTGCGCTCGCCGCAGCCGCGCCGCGCTGGGGCGTCCGCGCGGCTTGCTCGCGGTTTGCAGCGAGCGAAACGGCGCCAGCGTGTCGTTCGTGACCTCGCCGGCCCAGACCAGCGACCACAGCGCGTTCAACAAATCACGCGGAAAGCCGCCGATGGCGCGCACCAGATCGCTGAAGAACAGCGCGCCGCCGCGCTCGAGCTCGGCGCGCAGCTTCTGGCACAGCTCGCCCTCGGCGCGGCGCGGCGGCGGGGCCAACAACCGCAGCGTATCGCTGCGGTAGAGCGCGAGCTTTCCGTCGTATGAGCCGGACGCCTCCACGCCCACCCACTTGTATTCGCCGGCGGCCAACAGCTCGTCCAAATCGGAGCTCATGAAGTCGCGCACGCGCGCGGGCAGCACCTCGCGCATCAGCACCGACGCGGCGAGCGGCACGCCTTGCAGCTGCTCCAGCGCACGCTCGAGAGCGGAGCTCGAGCGGGAGGGCTCGCGCGCGCCTTGCCAGGCGAGCACGAGCCGCGCGTAGGCCTCCGGCTCCGCCGGCTCGATCGCGCGGCGCAGCTTGGCCAAGCTCTTCTGCTTGATCTGGCGCAGCACGTTCTTGTCGCACCACTCGCGCTCGTGGCCGCCGGGCAGGAACTCGCCGCGCACGACGCGTCCGGCGCGCTCGAGCGCAGCGAGCGCCAGCTCGACGACGTTGCGACCCAGCCCGAAGCGACGAGCCGGCGCGTCGGACGTGAACGGCACGTGCGTGCGCGCGTAGCGGGCCAAGACCTCGTTCAAGGCGTGCGGCTGAGGCTCGAGAAATACGCCGGGCAGCCCCGGGGGCGGGATGACGCCCACCGCGTCGCGCAGCTTGCCCGCGTCTTCGCAGGCGAAGAAGCGCGCCTCGCCGGCGATGCGGGCCTCGGCGATGCGGCGCGCGGCGACGAGCTCGCGGATGAAGGCGCGAGCCTGCTGCGGCTCGAGGGCGCGCGCCAAAATGTCGGCTTCGCTCTGGTCGCCGAGCGACAAGAGCAGGTCATGGATCTGATCGGCCGATTTGATGTACGGCTCGCCGCGCTTCGAGAGGTCGCGCTCGACGTCCGCGATGACGTCGCGGTCGAACAGCTCGCGCAGCTCGGCTTCACCCAGCAGCTCGCGCAGCTCGGCGTGGTTCAAGGTGAGCGCCTGCGCGCGGCGCTCTGCCAACGGCGCGTCCCCGTCGTACAAAAAATTGCCGACGTACGAGAACAACAGCGTGGCCGAGAACGGCGACGGCGAGCGCGACTCGATGGGGACGAGCTGGATGTCGCGCCGGCGGATCGCCGCGAACAGCTCGAGCAGCGCCGGCAGATCGAAGACGTCGCGCAAGCACTCGCGATAGGTCTCGAGCAACAGCGGGAAGGAGGGGTACTGCGCCGCCACGCGCAGCAGATCCGCGGCGCGCCGGCGTTGCGCCCACAGCGGCGTGCGCTGGCCGGGGTAGCGGCGCGGCAAGAGCAGCGCGCGGCCGGCATTTTCGCGGAAATGCGCGGCAAACAACGAGCTCTTGCCGAGTCCCTGCACGACCAGGCCCTCGAGCTCCTCCGGCTCGATCACGAAGCTGTCGGGCTCGAAAGGTTCATCGCTCTCGGGTAGCCGGAGCGCGATGCCGTCGTCGGACCACACCGCGTCGAGCTCCGCGCCGCTCGCCGCGCGGAAGCGCTCCGTCAGCGCCATGGCCCACGGCGCGTGCACGCGCTTTCCGAAGGGCGTCAGGATGCAGACGCGAAAATCCCCGAGCTCGTCCTTGAAGCGCTCGATGACGATGGTGCGATCGCTGGGCACGACGCGCGTCGCCTCCTGCTGCTCGTTCAGGTATTCGAGCAGGCTCTGGCTCGCCGTTTCGTCGAAGCCGTGCTGCGCCTGCAGGCGCTGCTTGGCCTCGGGCGCGCTGCTGGCCGCGAGCTCGCGTAGCAGGGCGCCGATCTGGCGGCCGAGCTCGAGCGGGCGCCCCACGCCGTCGCCACGCCAGAAGGGCATCTTGCCGGGCTCGCCAGGGGCGGGGCTCACCAGCACGCGGTCGTGCGTGATCTCGTCGATGCGCCAGGAGCTCGCGCCGAGCAGGAACACCTCACCGGCGCGCGACTCGAACACCATTTCTTCCTCGAGCTCGCCGACGCGCACCGGCTTCTCCGCGCCGGACAGGAACGCGCCGTACATTCCGCGATCCGGGATCGTTCCGCCGTTGACGATCGCGATGCGCCGGGCGCCGCCGCGCGCGCTGATCTCGCCGCTCAGACGATCCCAGGTGATGCGCGGGCGGAGCTCCGCGAATTCATCGGAGGGATAGCGGCCCGCGAGCAAATCGAGCACGCTCTCGAACGCGCCGCGCGGCAGCTCCGCGAACGGCGCTGCGCGGCGACACAGGGCGTACAGCGCGTCCACGTGAACCGGCGCCGTGACCACGGTCGCCACGATCTGTTGGGCCAGCACGTCGAGCGGGTTGCGCGGGTAATGCGTGGCCTCCACGGCCGCGTCGTGCATGCCGCGTGTCACCACGGCCGCGGCCGGTAGGTCGCCGCGGTGCTTGGGAAAGATCACGCCGCGGGACAGCTCGCCGACGCCGTGCCCAGCCCGGCCGATGCGCTGCAAGCCAGAGGCGACCGAGGGCGGCGACTCGATCTGCACCACCAGATCGATCGCGCCCATGTCGATGCCGAGCTCGAGCGACGAGGTCGCGACCAAGGCCTTCAGCTTGCCGAGCTTGAGCTGATCTTCGACGAAGGTGCGCCGATCTTTGGCGAGCGAGCCGTGATGGGCGAGCACGATTTCGCTGCCGCACAGGTCGTTTAGGCTCTGGGCGATGCGCTCGGCCAGCCTGCGGCTATTGACGAACACCAGCGTGGAGCGATGCTGCTGGATGAGCTCGAGCAGCGGCGCGTAGATCTCCGGCCACACCGAGCGCGTGGCAGCGCTCGCGGGCTCCGCCGTCGGCGGCGCCGAGTCGGCCCGCGCCGCGCGCACCTCGACGTGCAGCCGCGGCGGCATGCGCGCGTCGACCACCTCCACCGCCCGCGGCCGCAAGCCGTCCCCGTTGGCGTCGAGCTCGCAGCCGCCGAGCAAGCGCGCGGCCTCGTCGAGCGGCCGCTGGGTGGCGGACAATCCGATACGCTGCAAGGGTGGCTGGTCCTGCGCGCGTAAGAGCTCCAGCCGCTCCAGCGAGAGGAAGAGGTGCGCGCCGCGCTTGGTCGGCAGCAGCGCGTGGATCTCGTCGATGATCACCGTCTCGAGCGTCGCGAAATGGCGGGCGACCTGCGAGGTGAGCATCAGATACAGCGACTCTGGCGTGGTGATCAGCAGATCACCGCCGGCGCGCTGGAAGCGGCTGCGCTCGCGCGCCGGGGTGTCGCCGGAGCGCACGGCGACCTGCGGTTCGCGCACGCTCATGCCGAGCTCGGCCGCGGTCGCGCGGATGCCCGCGATCGGCGCGCGCAGGTTGCGCTCGACGTCCACGGCCAGCGCCTTCAGCGGCGAGACATAGAGCACGCGCAGCCCCGTCCGCTCCGGGCCGCACATCAAGCGGTCGAGGCTGGAGAGGAACGCCGCGAGGGTCTTGCCCGAGCCGGTCGGCGCTAGCAGCAGCGTCGAGCGACCCTCTCGAATCGGCTTCCAGCCGAGCGTCTGCGCGGGGGTGGGGGCGCGGAAGCTGCGTTCGAACCAACTTCGGACTGGCAGCGAGAACTCCGCGAGAGCGTCGGTCACGTGCGGCGAGCATAGCGCGAGAAGCGAAGCCACGCGCCGCAGCGGCCCGACCCGGAAAAGCGCGTGAGCTGCCTCGATCGACGCCGCGAACGCGAAGCGCTGGGTGATCGTCGCCATCGACGAGGCGACGACGACCAAGACGGCCGGGAGCGCCATGCTCGTTGGGGCTATCAAACCCTCGGTCCGATTGGCCTTTTCGCCTTGGTCGGCGGCGCGGTCCTGACGCCCATCGGCTGGACGCAACGGGCCCGTCACCACGCTCCCAAGCTCGAGCTGAAGCCGAGCGCGGCGCGCGCGCGGCTGTAGCTGGGAGCGGTTCCGGGCCCGCATGGGATCACGATGGCGGCGGTCTGCTCGTTCTAAGTGAAAAAATAGCGTCCGGCTGCGCGACGTGAGTTGACCGCGCGTGCGAGTGATGCGAGTGGCAGAGCGCGGCGCTTTCGCCGTTTCAGACGAGTCACGGCCTGATATGACTCGTGCGGGGTTTCCCCCGCTTACCGCCACATTCGAGCACGAGAGGTCGACACGCTATGGCAGAATCCTTCAGCATCGCCGGGTCTAACGCCCAGGGCTCGCCGGCATCGGCGCCCAACGGCACCGCCCCGCCTGCCCCGGTTTTGAAGGAGGACCACCTCAGTCCGGTGACGAAGGTCGCGTACGCCTTGGGTGGCACGACCGACATCTTCGGTCACTGGCTGTACAACGGCCTCGTCGATCCCGTGTTCAACGTGTTCCTCGGCGTCTCGCCGACGCGCGTCGGCATCGTGCGCGCGGTGATGTTGTTGGTCGACGCCTGCACGGGGCTGTTCTTCGGCTGGGCTTCGGACAACACCCGCAGCCGCTGGGGCCGACGCCGCCCCTACATTCTGCTGGGCTCCATCGCCTCCGCCATCGGCATGCCCTGCTTGTTCCTGGCGCGCAAGGACTGGAGCGTCGACAACGTGTTCATCTACATGTTGGCGTCGAGTATCCTGTTTTCGCCCATCATCGCGGCGTACAACACGCCGTATCAGAGCCTGGGGGCGGAGCTTACGCCGGACTACAACGAGCGCACCGCGGTGATGGCCTACCGCGGCTTCGTCCAGAAGACGGCCGGTATGATGCTCGACTGGGGGCTCGCGTTCGCGACGCTCGGCGTGTTCAACGGCGACATCGCGAGGGGCGCCATGTGGTGGGCGGCGCTCGCCGGCGGCTGGATGGCGCTGTCCGGCATCATGAACTTCTTCTTCGTCAAGGAGCGCTACTACGACAAGGTGCAGACGCAGGAGAAGGCCAGCTTCATCCGCATGTTCGCTGACGCCGCGCGCTGCAAGCCGTTTCTCTACGTGCTCGGCACTGGCCTCGTCTACGCGGTGCCCACCGGCCTGGTTGGAACGCTGGGCTTCTACGCGCTCACCTATCACGTGTACCGCGGCGATATGGCGCTCGCTGGCACGATCAAGGGCTGGGGCGGTGTGACCTATATGGTGGCGGGCTTTGCCGGCATCTTCGGCGCGAGCTTCTTGGCCAAGCGGTTCGGCAAGCAGAAGACGCTGATGACCACGCTCATGATCGGCCTGGTCGCGTTCGGCTCCAGCTTTTGGCTCTACACGCCGGAGGCGCCCTGGCTCAGCCTGGTGTGCACGGGCTTGAACGGCTTCTCGGCGACGGGTCTGTGGGTCGTGTTGCCCTCCATGCAAGCGGACGTTTGCGACTATGACGAGCTGTACAGCGGTCAGCGCCGCGAGAGCGCGTACACCGCGACCTTCTCCTGGGTGCTCAAGGTCGGCATGATGCTGAGCATGCTGATCGGCGGCCCGCTGCTCGAGCTCACCGGCTTCGACGCGAAGCTCGGCGGCAACCAGACGCCGGACGCGATCATGGGCATCCGCCTGCTGTTCGCGGGTATCCCGGTCACCGCGCTGCTCATCGCGATGGTGCTCGTGAAGTTCTATCCCTTGGACGCGGAGCGTATGCGCCAAATCCGCGCAGAGCTCGAGGCACGTCGCGGCACGGTCTGAGCGCCATCCGCAAACCGCGCAGGCGAAGGAGCCGAGGAACATGGCGGTCGAAACGCTCGAGCTTCGCAACCCGATCCTGCGCGGCTTCAACCCCGATCCGTCGATCGTGCGAGTGGGGGACGACTACTACGTCGCGACGTCCACCTTCGAGTGGTACCCCGGCGTGCAGATCCACCACTCGCGGGATCTCGTCAACTGGCGCCTGCTGACTCGGCCGCTGCGGCGGCAGAGTCAGCTCGACATGCGGGGAGAGCCTGACTCCTGCGGTGTGTGGGCGCCGTGCCTGAGCTACGCCGACGGCTCGTTCTACCTCGTCTACACGGACGTGAAGCGCTTTGGGCGCGCCACGCAGGCGGGCGCGGAGGGCACCTCACTGCGGGATTTCCACAACTACGTGGTGACGAGCCCGCGCATCGACGGTGAATGGTCGGACCCCGTCGCGCTCAACAGCAGCGGCTTCGACCCTTCGCTCTTCCACGCGCAAGATGGGCGGAAGTACCTGCTCAACATGCTGTGGGACCACCGCCCTGGAAAATCCCGCTTCGCCGGCATCGTGCTGCAGGAGTACTCGAGCGCGCAGCAGAAGCTCGTCGGCGAGCGCCAGCTCATCTTCAAAGGGACGCGCCTCGGCTTCACCGAGGCTCCGCACCTCTACCAGCGCAACGGCTACTTCTACCTGCTGACCGCGGAGGGCGGCACAGGCTTCGGCCACGCCGTCACCATGGCGCGCTCGCGTGAGCTGACGGGTCCGTACGAGCTGCACCCCGACGTCACCATCCTGTCCTCGCGCACGCGCCCGGATCTGGCGTTGCAGCGCGCCGGGCACGCTTCGCTGGTGGAGACGCCGCAGGGTGAGACGTACATGGTGTATCTCTGCGGCCGCCCGCTGCCGAACCGCGGACGCTGCACGCTCGGCCGCGAGACGGCGATCCAGCGCATGGTGTGGGCCGAGGATGGCTGGCTCTACACCGCGGACCGCAGCGGCTTGCCGCAGAGTAGGGTCTTCTTGCCAGCGCGCGGAGCGTCGCCGTTCCCGCCGCCGCCGGCGCGCCGCGATTTCGATGAGGCGGAGCTGCCCAGCGAGTTTCAGTGGCTCCGCTCACCCTTTCCCGGGCGCTTGTTCAGCCTCAGCGCGCGCCCCGGTCACCTCCGCTTGTACGGCCGCGAGACGCCGGGCAGCGTGTTCGAGCAGGCCCTCGTCGCGCGGCGGCAGCAAGCGCACTGCTTCAGCGCGCGCACGCGCATGGACTTCAGCCCGCGGCACTTCCAGCAGCTCGCCGGTTTGATCTGCTATTACGGCGCTAGCAAGTTTCATTATCTCTACGTCTCGCACGATGAAGCGTTGGGCAAACACGTGCGGGTGATGACCTGCCGCTCCGATCAGCTGCAGGCCGACGCGCTGTCGGAGGCGGTCGCG
This sequence comes from uncultured Sorangium sp., assembly GCA_966250485.1. Classification (GTDB taxonomy): domain Bacteria; phylum Myxococcota_A; class Polyangia; order Polyangiales; family Polyangiaceae; genus PMG-095. The sequence continues at coordinate 73,663 of CBINHN010000009.1, forward strand.
GTCCCCGCCGGCGAGCCCATCGAGCTGCGCGTCGAGATCGACTACGAGCGTCTGTATTTCGGGTTCCGTGTCGGCAACGAGCCCTGGCGCTGGTTCCCCGAGCCGTTCGACGCCAGCATCCTCGCGGACGAGGCTGGCGCGCCAGGGACCCCGAATTTCACCGGCGCGTTCGTGGGCATGGCCTGCCATGACATGTCGGGCAGCGCTGAGCCGGCAGACTTCGACTACTTCGAGTACCGCGAGCGCGATTTCGTGCCGGAGCCGCAGCTCGTCGAGTGAGGAGCACCATGAGATTTGCAGGTCGTGAGCGCCGACAACACGACCGTGCCCGACCCCGAGCAGCGGGCGGAGCTGGGCGAGACCATCCGCGCGCAGATCGCGAATGAAGAGCCGCCGAGCGGCGACGGTTCGATGTCGGCCGGCTGCGCTCTTTTATCAAAAGGCCTTCGCCGCACGCGAGGTCATGCGCATGCCCGCCGAAGACGGCAAGCGGCGGATGCACTGTCACCTCGAGATCAACGGCGGCGCGCTGATGTTGTCCGACAACCTCCCGGAGTTCGGGCGTCCGCCCATGCAGCGCTCGCCGAGCTACACGCTGCAGCTGGTGGTGGCTGACGGTGACCTGTGGTGGAGGCGCGCGATCGAGGCTGGCTGCGAGCAGAAGCTGCCGTTCGAGGTCGCCTTCTGGGGCGACAAGTACGGACAGCTCAGCGATCCATTCGGCGTGACGTGGGCCATCAGCTCACCGCAGCGGAAGTAACGGTTGCGACGCGCGGGACGTAGCGTCGCGGGCTAACCCGACGCAGCTCCGAGCTGGAGTTCGCCGCGGGGGCAGGGCGGGCCTCGGGTCAGCGAGCGTGCTAGCCAGCTGTTGACCGAGCTCCACAGCCGCTGACAGGAGCGGCACGGACTCTGCATTAAGGAGGCCCATGAGCATCGCCAGCATCGATCCGCGCAACGGGAAGCTCCAGCAAGCGTTCTCCCCGCTCACTGAGACCGCCATCGAGGCGAAGCTCGCGCTCTCGGCGCGCGCGTTCAAGGCGTGGCGCGGCGTGCCGTTCTCGGAGCGCGCGAAGCTCATGCGCCGCGCCGGCGAGCTGCTCGAGAGCGAGGCGGACGCGCTCGGCCGCTTGATGACGGAAGAGATGGGCAAGACCCTGGTCTCCGCGGTCGCCGAGGCCAAGAAGTGCGCCAGCGTTTGTCGTCACTATGCTGCGCACGCCGAGCGCATTCTCGCCGACGAAGCCGTCGCCACCGAGGCGGAAGCGAGCTTCGTTCGTTACCTGCCGCTCGGACCCGTGCTCGCGGTGATGCCCTGGAACTTCCCGTTTTGGCAGGTGTTTCGCTTCGCGGCCCCGGCGCTCATGGCGGGCAACGTGGGCTTGCTCAAGCATGCCTCGAACGTGCCGCGCTCGGCGTTGGCGATCGAAGACGTGTTTCGTCGCGCGGGGTTCCCCGAGGGCGTCTTTCAGACGCTGCTCATCGGCGCCGATACGGTCGCTCGCGTGCTCGAGGATCCGCGCGTCGTGGCAGCGACGCTGACCGGGAGCACGGCTGCGGGCGCGGCGGTCGCGGCGTGCGCGGGCAAGCTGATCAAGCCCAGCGTGCTCGAGTTGGGCGGCAGTGACGCCTTCATCGTCATGCCTTCTGCCGACCTGGAGCAAGCCGTGAAGACGGCGGTCGCCGCGCGGATCCTCAACAACGGCCAGTCGTGCATCAACGCCAAGCGCTTCATCGTACACCGCGACGTGTACGAGCGCTTCGAGCAGCAATTGGTGGCCGCTTTCGAAGCGCTGCGGGTGGGCGACCCGATGGAGGCCGAGACGGAGGTCGGCCCTCTGGCGCTGGCCTCCGTGCGCGACGACGTCGTCGCACAAGTCGAACGCAGCGTGCAGGCCGGCGCGCGGCGACTTACGGGTGCCACTCGCTTGGAGGGCCCTGGTTTCTGGTTTCGCCCCGGTGTGCTGGCTGCGATCCCGCAGGCGGCGCCCGCGTTCCATGAAGAGGTCTTTGGCCCCGTGGCGTTGCTGTTTCGCGTCGACGATATTGCCGCGGCCATCGAGCTGGCAAACGTCAGTCCCTTCGGTCTCGGCAGCAGCGCGTGGACGCGCGACGCGGCCGAGCAGCGGCGCTTCATCGACGAGCTCGACGCTGGACAGACCTTCATCAACGCCATGGTTGCATCGGATCCGCGCTTGCCCTTCGGCGGCGTGAAACAAAGCGGCTACGGGCGCGAGCTCGGCGTACCGGGTATTCGTGCCTTCGTGAACAGCAAGACGGTCTACGTCGCCCGCGCTTCGAACAGCGCGCGCTCCGTCAGCGAATGAGGTGTCCCCCCGCAGTGGCGCGCTGCTAGTCGGCGTCTTCGCTCTGCTTCACACGCGCCACCGCCTGCCACGGCGTCAACGGTTAGAACCCGGTTGGCGGCCGTGACGGGATCACGCCGGGGACGGGGGGCGGGCCTTTGGGACCGGCGGGAGGGCGGGGATCCGGAACGGGGGAGGGATCCGCAGACGGCGCCGGATCCCCGGCGGGGGCCGGATCTTCCGTCGGGCCCCGGATGGGCCGAGGCTGGTCGCCGTTGTGCGAGCGTGGCGAAGCTGCATCGTAGAGCATCGATCCCTGCGCTTTCTTGGCTGCTGCCGCTGCTCAGACAATCAAGAATCGAGCCAGCGCCGACGCGCTCGGCTTCCAGTGAAGCCGCCGTCCGCGCCGCTCGTCTCGCAACTTGCCCTTGAGAGGGGCAGCGCGTGCGGTGGTCCAGCGTCTTCGCGAGTCGGCGGCGGCGCTGACGCGGCTCAAATTCGAGCAAATGCCTGCGTCGCGTCATGGTCAAGCGGCCTCGGAAGAGGCAGCTTTCCTTCACACGCCCGCAGCCGGGCGCCGCATCGCGCGGGACGTGCGCCTCGAATCTCCACGTCGTGAGGAACCAATGAGCTCATCGCCGAAATCCAAGAAGGCCTCCAACTCGGCTGCGCCTCGCCATGACGGCGCGGGACACATGGATCCGGCCCACGCCGAGCGGCTGCTCGACATGGCACGCTCGAGTCGAGACGGTGGGCCCGATGTCGCGTTCTTCGCCGGGCCGCAGAGCGGCGATGATTGGGCGGAAGAGCTCGGCGAAGCCGCGGTCGAGGCGATGACCATGGGTGAGGATCAGCTCGCAACGGAGCTCGAGGAGATCGTTCCTGAGGAGCTCGGCGGGCCCTTCGTCCAGACCTCGGCCAGCACGGAGTTCGCCGACGGAACCGACGAATCCAATGTCGCCGACGCGACGCGCGAGCCCTTCCCGACGACCTGAGGCGTCCGCCCTAGCGCCTAGGTTCGCAAGGTTCGTGCAAGGAACTCTCTGGTGCGGAGCATGGCGAGCTCGGTTGCGGCAGCAGAGAAGGTCTTGCCGTCGCGATTCATGAAGGCGTGCCGTGCGTCATAGCGATAGAGCTCGAAGTTGACGCCGCCTTCACGCAGACGGCGCTCCAGCTGATCTACCTTCGCCGGTGTGCACCATTCGTCCTCGCTGGCGAAATGACAGAGTAGAGGAATCGAGATGTTGGCGGGATCTTCGACGTCCGGCGAAGGGATGCCGTAGCAGCACACCGCGGCGGCGAGCTCGGGAATGCGCGCCGCCGCGACGAGCGCGAGCAAGCCGCCGAAGCAAAAGCCGAGCACCGCGACGGAACAGCCCTCTTGCTCGAGGAGCTGAACCGCTCCGCGGATGTTCTGCGCCACCGCGTCGGCCACGTCGACGCCGCCCATCAGCGCGAAGCCCTCGTTCACGTCGTGCGCGCGCCGGCCCTGGAAAAGATCGGGCACCAACGTTCGATAACCCTCGCCCGCAAATTCGTCCGCGATTCGCTCCATGGTCGGCGAGAGGCCCCAGAGCTCATGAAGAATCACGAGGCCTCCGCCACCACGTTTACTGACGGGCTCTGCTCGATAGCCGCTGCAGCGGCCTCCATCCGGACGGTTGAACTCGACGATCGGCATTTTCGTTCTCCCTGCGAGCCATTTCTCGCACCCAGCGCGAACGACGAACGCCCGCGCCTCCGAGTCGAGCAGCCTTTTCAATCGTTTTTAGGGTAGCCGCAAGCCTCTATGAGGGACTTGTAGTGACAGAATCGCAGGATGCGGCTCACCAGGCTGAACGCCGCTGGCGCGACTGATGGCGAAGTTCGTCAGGAACAACTTGTTCCGGTCGCAGTGACGCACACCAAAGGCCAAGCTGGAGGGGCCATCGAGCACGCCGCCTTCCGCGATGACGCGGACGGTGCCGTGGCGATCGACAGTAGCCAGGCGATCCTGGGCATTCACGGCGACATAGAGGGTTCCGGTTGCGTCGAACGCGAGGCCGTCGGCGCCGCGCAGGCGCGGGTCGGAAGCGACCACGCTTATCACCCCGGGGTTACCGTCGTGCAGCAGCGGGACGCGCAGGATCTCGCCGAAATCGAGATTGGAAATCAACAGGTTACGCTTCGGGCGATCGAAGGCGATGCCGTCCGCGCCGAATTCATGCCCTAGCGCGTTGTTGTCCGCGTCTCCCCGGAGCAGGTCATCACTGAGCCACACGCTTGCTTGGCCCGAAACATCGATTTTCCAAAGCTGGCCTAGAAAGGAATCGGTGACGTATATCGTCCCGTCATCGTCGAAGGCGAGATCATTCGGAAAACCGTCGGGATCGAGCAGCGCGACCGGCTCCGTTGCGCCGGTGCTCGGCGAGATTCGCCATACTCCCGCGAGAGCGGTATTCGGATCGAGAGCGCCAGAGCCGACGTAAAGCAGGCCATCCGGACCGAATTTCACGCCGGTCGTGAACGTGCCCTCGGGGACCGGTAACTCCGCCAAGGTGCTCACTTCTCCGGTTGGGGTGACCTTGGCGACGATGCTAGACATCGACACGTATGCATTGCCGGCGCCGTCCAGCGCGATGGATTCCGGCAACTGACCCATGGCAGGGTCGAAATCCTTGACCGTCGTAATCGTTGCGGCCTTCACAGCCGTGGGGATGAAGAACAAAGCGAGCGCTATCAACCCGTGCATCCCGTATGTCATGCGTCCCTCCTAGTTCGAACAATCGCAGAACTCGAGATGATAACGGTTCGCCCGAAGAAAGTAAAGCAGCGTGGAGTCAGCTCAGCCCCCGGATCGGCACTACATTGATCCTCTCAGTTTGCTCGCTGAAAAAGAGCGACTGTCTCATCGCGTTCAAGAGCTAGAAGCCGAGGTGCTTCGCTTGTCGGCTGAGCGGGAGTCCCTGCGCGCGGAAATCGCGAGAGCCGAGCTCTATCGCTCGGCGGTGATGTCGGCACCTGTCGGTATCATGTGCGCTTCCCACGAGAGCGGTGAGTACGTATTTTCTAACCCCGCGCACGCGGCCTTGCTCGGTTACACGCCGGAGGAGATCGTTTCGGCCGATCCTCACGAACGTTGGATCCAGGTCACACACCCCGAGGACTACGAGCGGGAACACCGCGAGTTCGAGCGCCTGGCCAAGGGCACCATCTCGCGCTTCGAGTCGGATCGCCGCTGCGTCCGCGGCGACGGTAAGATCCGCTGGGCGCGCGTGACGGTGGTCGCGCTGCGTGACGCTGAGGGGCGGCTAGCGCACATCCTCGTCTATTTCGTGGACATCCACGAACAGCGGATGCTCGTCGAGGCGCGTGAACGACTCGAGGTCCAGCTGAGACAGGCTCAGAAGATGGAGTCGCTCGGACGCCTCGCGGGCGGCGTCGCGCACGACTTCAACAACCGCCTCGTCATCATCATGGGTTACGCCGAGGTGCTCAAGAACCGACTGCCGAGCGGCAGCCCGGAAGCACAGCAAGCCGAGCAGGTCATCACCAGCGCGCAGCGTGCGGCGGATTTGACGCGCCAGCTCCTGGCCTACAGCCGCCGTCAGGTCTTGAAACCGCGAGCGTTCGATTTGAACGAGGGCGTCGACGGCATGCGGCGCATGCTGGAGCGGCTGATCGGCGATCACATCCAGCTCGTGACGCGCTTGGGCGCGCGGCGGCCGGTGTTCTGTGACCCAGGACAAATCGAGCAGGTGGTGTTGAACTTGGCGATCAACGCGCGCGATGCCATGCCGCACGGCGGGCACCTGGTGCTGGAGACGCGCGACGTCAGCATCGGAGCCGCTGCTGACGTGAACCTGCCGGCGGGAGACTATGTCGCGCTGATCGTGCAGGACACCGGCGCCGGCATTCCCGAGCGCATCTTGCCGCGCATCTTCGAGCCCTTCTTCACGACCAAGGAGGTGGGGCGCGGCACTGGGCTGGGGCTGGCGACGGTGGATGGCATCGTGCGCCAGAGCGGTGGAGCCATTCACGTCGAGAGTCAGCCCGGCGCGGGCAGCCGCTTCAGCGTGCTGTTGCCGCCCGCGCAGGCGAAGGAGTCCGCGCCAGCGCCCCGCCCGAGAGAGGAGGCGCGCGAGCCGGCGTGCTCCTTCGAGACGCTGCTGATTTGTGACGATGACGACGGCGTGCGCGAGCTGCTCGTAGACGTGCTGAAGATCCGTTCCTACAACGTGCTGGAGGCGCGCAACGGCAATCACGCGCTCGAGGTGGCGCGCGCTCACGACAGCGCGATTGACCTACTGATCACGGATTTGGTCATGCCCGAGCGCAGCGGCAGCGAGCTCGCGGCGGAGCTGCGCAAGACGCGACCGGGGCTCAAGGTCTTGTTCGTGTCGGGCTACACGGACGACGAGAAGCTGCTCTCGGGCGCGCTCGATCCCGGCACCCACTTTCTCGCTAAGCCGTTCTTGCCGGGCGAGCTCGTGCGCGCCGTGCGAGCGATCATCACCGGACGGTCTCCGAGCATGCCCGCGCGGCCGCTAGGCTGAAGGCGCTCGCTGCGTGCATACTGGAGCGATGGGACACGCCCACGCCTATCCGGACGATCTGGCGCGCTATGTGGAGGCCCACTGGCCGCTGCCGGGCCTGAGCGCGCGCTTGCCCTCGAGGCTGCTGGCAGAGGCGCTGTCCGCGGCGTTTCAGGCGTCGTTGATGTTGGAGGAGGCGCGACCGAGCCGCTTTCGTCTGTTGCTGACGCCGTTTTCCGGGCTGCCGGAGGCGGGAGCTCCCAATGAGGGGGTGCTGCGCCTCAAGTTCCTGCGCAGCCGCGCGCTGCACGAGGTCGAGCTGCGACGACTCGCGCCGGCCGCGCCGTTCGAGACGTCGCTGATCGCTGCGCACGTGGAGCAGGATAAATTGCGGATCTGGGGGCTCGCGCACTCCGGCCCGGCGTGGCTCGCTCCGACCTGGGGCGGTCGCAACGTCGTCCCGAACTGGAGCTACGATCCCATCATTCACGTGACAGGCCCGGGGCAGCTCGCCGTGCGCTGCGCGGGCAAGCTGGTGGGCGCCATCGAGCACGGCGCGCTCGTCGACGCCACCATCGACGTGTTCGAGTCCGAGTGGTTGCCGGCCATGTTCGCGCGTGAGCGCGAGGAAGTGCGCGCTCAGCACGACGCGCTGCAAGCGCAGCAGAGCTCACCGACGTCCGTCGATCTCGCGCTGATCGGTCGCGTGGGGCAGCACATGCTAAGGCGAGTGATCCAGCTCGTTCGCGGCGCGCGGCACGGCGGCATGATCTTGGTGACCGATCACCCGCCCGACTCGGGCGCGGCGCTCGCCGGCTTGCGCTTGAAGTATCGCTTCGAGCAGGACGAGCCCGCGCAGCGCTATCGCAGCCTGCTTTTAGAGATCTTGGACCAGGTGGCGGCAGGGACGGCGAGCGCCTCCGCAGGTTGGTCGGACTTTGCCTCGAACGCGAGCCCGCGCCTCGAGAAGCTGGAGCAAGCGATCTTCGAGTTTGCTCGCGTGGTGGCCAATCTGGCCGCGATCGACGGCGCCGTCGTGCTCGACAAACGCTTCCGGCTCGTCGGCTTTGGCGCCGAAGTGTCTGCGGAGCTGCCCACTCCGGAGCCGGTGTCGCGCGCGCTGGAGAGCGAAGGGCACCTGAGCGAAACGTATGACATCGAAAACGTCGGGACTCGCCACCGCGCGGCGTACCGTTTCGCCGCTGAGCACCCGAACGGCGTGGCCATCGTGATCTCTCAAGACGGTGGCGTCTCTGTCGTGGCGAATCGCGCAGGACGCGTCACGTTCTGGGAGCAGTCGGTAGGCCCGTGAGCTCGTGGGGCTCGGCACGGTGGCTGCACGCTGCGCGACATGCTCAACAGCAAAACCATCCGTGCGAGCTCGGCTCTGGCGCTCCTCATGGTCGCGTGCGGGAACGGCCCTCCCGTCGCTGAACAGGAGTCGTCTGCTGCCGGACACGAGTCGTTAATGAGTTGTCCCACCCCGGGCGCGGTGACGAACAGCGGCCGCGTCTCGTCGCGCTCGCTCGACGAAGCATCGGGTCTAGTGGGCAGCGCCAGGAACCCGGGGCTGTTTTATTCACACAATGACTCGGGTGGCTCGGCGCGCGTCTACGCGCTGCGCGCCGACGGCGGCCTGGCCGCGACGATCCGCGTGTCCGCCGCGCGGTCCGTCGACTGGGAGGACATCGCTGTCGGTCCCGGGCCGACCACTGGCGTCAGCTACGTGTACGTAGGTGATATCGGCGACAACGCGAGGTCACGTAGCGACATCCGCGTGTATCGCTTCGCCGAGCCCGCGCTCGACGTGGGCGCAGCCAATCGCGCGGTGAGCGTCACTGCGGAGACGCTGCGCCTGCGCTACCCCGACGGCGCGCACAACGCGGAGACGCTGCTGCTGGATCCGGTGGCGGGCGAGCTGTTCGTGCTCACCAAGCACGACTCCGGCAGCTCCGGATTGTACGTCGCTCGCCCGCCGTTGAGCACCACGACGACGCAGACGCTCGAGGCGGTCGCTACGCTTCGGTTCGGCAGCGGCGCGCTCGCGGGCAGCCCGTTGGCGACGGGCGGAGACATCAGCAAGGATGGCTCGGCGATCTTGCTCCGCACTTATAGCGACGCTTTCCTGTGGCCGCGAGCGCAGGGCACGACGCTGGCCGAGGCGTTCGCCGAGACGCCCTGTCCGGTCAACGTAGCGAGCGAGCGGCAAGGTGAGGCCATCGCCTTCGCGAGCGACAACGGCAGCTATTTCACCCTCAGTGAGGGCTCACGGCCGACGCTCCATCGGGCCACGCTCAGCTGGTGAGCTCTTAGAGCGCGCGAGCGCGCCATCGTGTGGCGCCTTGCCCGCTCTGGGATCCGCGCAGCGCGCGTGGCTCGGAGCTCCGCAGCGGCCACCTTGTCAGGCAGAGGACGACAGCTGCGACTCAGCACGACAGCGGCGCCGAGCGGCATTTCACCCCGCATGAGCGCCGAGCCACGACCCTTGCTGCGCGTCGCGCTGTAATCGCAGCGTCACGCGCTGAATCTCTGGGCCAGCCCGTCGTTTGGACGATCAGCATGCACTCCTTGGTCGTCCCGGCGCCCAGCCGAGCCCCCGCTTCGCACGGCTTCGGTCGTCCCGGCGCGTCACGCCGCGGCACAATCGCGCTGTTGCTCGATTTCATGAACTTTTTCAGCGGTGGCTACGAAGGGCAGCTGCGAAATACGTTCGACGCGAAGTGCCGCGAGCTGGATCTGGACTTGTTCGTCGTCTTCGGGCGCGCCGTCGACGAGCCGCAAGCTTCCTTGCGCGCGCACAATCAAATCTTCGATTTGATGCGCAGCGACTCGTTCGACGCGGTCATCGTCGTCTCGACGCTGCTCGCGGCGCACTGCGGCGCGCAGGGCATGTCGCGCTTCGTGGAGCGCTATAAGGGAAAGCCGCTGTGCAGCGTCGGCGTCGAGCTGCCGGGCGTACCGAGCATCTTGGTAGACAACCGGCCCGGCATGGAAGCGTCGCTCGAGCACATGCTGGTGCACCACGGTCACCGCCGCATCGCGTTCGTCGCTGGCACTCCGATGAACCCAGAAGCCGAGCTGCGGCTGCAAGTCTACCGCGACGTCCTCGCGCGCCACGGCATCCCGTACGATCCTGCGCTGGTGGAGTCGGGCTATTTCATGAACGGCGCGGGCTGCTCGGCCATGGAAGCCATCCTGGCCCGCTGTGGGCGCGTGGACGCGGTGGTCGCGGCCAACGACGCCATGGCGCTCGGCGCGATCGACGCGCTGCGCCGCCACGGCCACCGCGTTCCGAAAGAGGTGCCCGTCACGGGCTTCGACGATCTCACGGTCGCGCGGCTGGGCAACCCGCCGCTCACGACGGTGGCCCAGCCGTTCGAGGCGATAGTGGACGCGGCGATGCAGGTCGTGCTCGAGCAGTGCGCGGGCCGCGCGGTGCCGGAGCTCACGCTGTTGCCCACCGAGTTCGTGGTGCGCGAGTCGTGCGGCTGCAACCCTCGCCGCGAGAGCGCGCATTCGGTCCGCACCAGCGCGCCGGGCGCGAGCGCCGAGGAGACTTTGCGTGGCCAGCGCCTCAGCCTCGAGCACGCGCTCAGCGGCCTGCTGCGCGCGGGCCGCCTGCACGGTCCGGAGGAGGCCGGCGAGCTGCTCGCCGCGCTGGAGCGGGAGCTCGCGGGCGAAGAGACCGCGTTTCTCAGCGCGATCGAGCACATTTTGGAGCGAACGGGCGACGACATCGAGGCCTACCGCGCGCTGCAGAGCGCGATCAGCTTCTTGCGGCGCGAGCTGCCGCGCGGCTCGGGCAACAAGCTCGAGGATCTGTGGCACGACGCGCTCGCGATGATCACCGTGGCCAGCACCACCGCGCAGGTGCAGCACCGCACCGCGCTCGACGAGAACTACCTGCGGCTGCTGCTGACCAGCGAGCAGGTCTCCGTGGCCTTCGACCTCGTCACGCTCAAGGACGTGCTCGAGAAGGCGCTGCCGGCGTCCGGTGTGCGCACCGTGTTCGTGTCCCGCTATGCAGACGAGAATCGGCGCGAGCTCGAGCCGTTCGTGTGCTTGCGAGACGGGGTCCCGGTGGAGCCGCTGGTGCGCCGCTTCCCAGCCGAGGAGCTGCTGCCGGCCGGAGCGCGCGGCGGCGAGCGGCGTCACACCTGGTTGCTGTTCCCGCTGGTGTTCGACGCAAAATCGCTGGGCGTCGCGGTGTTCGAGTATCTCGGCGACGGCGCTGGCTACCACGTGCTGCGCGACGAAATCGCCACCGCCCTGCGCAACGTCGACCTGCACCAGGAGGTCGTAACCAAGACGATGCAGCACGAGCGCAGCGTGCAGGAACGGCTCGCCACGGCCAAGCGCATGCAGTCGCTGAGCGTGCTCGCGGGCGGCGTAGCGCACGACCTCAACAACGCGCTCGGACCCTTGGTGGCGCTGCCAGACATCATCCTGCGCGAGCTGTCCACGCGCGAGGCGGCCTCCACGGAGTGCGACATCCGCGACGATCTATTGAGCATCAAGACCGCCTCGCTGCGCGCGTCGCAGACGATCAAGGATCTGCTCACGCTCGGCCGGCAGGGCCATACACCGCGAGAGCCGCTCGATTTGAACGCGGTGGTCTCCAGCTGTCTCACGCCGGACGCGCTGCGCTTCATGGCCAACGAGAACCCGAGCGCGCAGGTGAGCGTGGAGCTATGGCCGGAGCCGCTCGTCATCCACGCCTCGGAAGCGCACGTCGCGCGCGCCGTCACGAACTTGATCAAGAACGCCATCGAGGCGACGGGCGGCGGCAGGGTGAGCGTCAAGACCTTCGGCGCGCACCTCGCCGAGCCGATGTCCGGCTATGAAGCTATCGACGCTGGCGACTACGCGGTGGTCACCGTCTCCGACGACGGCAGCGGCATCCCTGCCAACGAGATGCTGCGCATCTTCGAGCCCTTTTTCAGTAAGAAGTCGGTGGGCGACCGCAGCGGTACCGGCTTGGGCCTCGCGATCGTGCACGGCGTGGTGAAGGAACACGCGGGCTTCGTAGACGTGTCGAGCGCGCCGGGCGCGGGGACCACGTTTACGCTGTACTTTCCCTCCAGCAGAGAGCCCGCCGTGCGTCAGGAGCCGCACGCGGTCGCGGCCAACGGCTCCGCGACGGTGCTGATCGTGGACGACGAGCCGGTGCAGCTGCGCACCGCGCGGCGCATCCTCTCGCATCACGGTTATCGCGTCGATTCGCTGAGCAGCGGACGTGAAGCGTTCCGGCTGTTCGAGCGCGCCAAGGCGTCCGGGCAGAGCCCGTACGATCTGGTGATCCTCGATATGGCCTTGAACGAGGAGCAGGACGGCTACGAGCTGTTCGAGCAGCTCCATAAGCTGTTTCCTGGGCAAAAGGCCATCGTCGCCAGCGGCCATGCGCCGACCGAGCGCGTGAAGCTCGCGGTGGCGCGCGGGCTCGATTGGCTCTCGAAGCCCTACACCGCGGACGCGCTGGTTCGCGCCGTGCAGGCTGCGCTGGCGAAGCGACCGAACCTGCCCTTCGTCAAGCTCTCCGTGCGGCCGAGCGCCCCGCCGCGTGAGACCGCGGCGGGGTAGCGCCAGTCACGACGCGCGCTCAGGGCGCCGGCTTGCCGGGCGTCGGCTTGATGTTGATGAACAGCACGCCGGGAGAGGCCAGGGCGAACTTGCCGCTGAAGGCGGTGCCGCACTGCGACTGCGCCAGCGGCTCCGGCTTGGAGTCCATGGCGTCGCGCAGAGCGCTCCACTGTGAGTCGTTCATCGCCGACATCGCGGGACGGCCCTGCTTCTGCCAAACCGCGTAAGCGTTGCCGTGCGTCTCATCCACGCGGTAGGCGGTGACGTCGTAGGGCAGCTCCGCTTGCAGCCCTGAAATAGTGACCGCGATGTCCTGCGCTTCCGTGGTCGCGTAGTACTTGTCGTCGATCGGTCCCATGCCCGGGCTTTGAGCGTTGTAGATGAGCACCTGAACGCCGCCGCTCGGGTCTTGCGCGGCCATGCCGCCCACGCCCGGAGCGTTGTTGGCCGTGAGCGAGAGCTGCACGTTGCCCATCTGCGCCAGGAACTTGTAGGCGTTGTAGGCGGGCTTGTGGATGTTCTCACGGCTGATCAGGCCCATCGCGCCGATGAAGGGATCACCGTCGCGGTAGTTGTCTTCCTTGAAGATGTCCGAGAGCGTCCACCAGGCGTACGTGAGCGGGAAGCGCTTGTTGTCGCGAGCACAGCGCTGCGCGATGTCCGAGTAGGTCTGCGCGACGAAGGCCGCGCCCTGGCCCATCTCTTGCGGCTCGTCTTGCAGATTGAACTGCCAGGTCGGCCCAAACTCGGTGATCGCGATCGGCACGTTGTTCAGGTTGAAGCTGTTGAGCAGCTCGAGACCCCTGAAGTAGCCGTCCACCGAGCCCGTGATGAAGCTCCAGGCGTGATACATCAACACGTCGACCTGGCCCTTGGTGCCCGGGTTCACGTAGTTGTCCGTGGTGACGTGCTGGAGGAATTTCTTGCCCGTCTCGGTCCGCTCGTTGAGCTCCTCCGGCTGGCTGACGACCGGACCGCCCACCTTCGCGCCCGGCAGCGCCGCGAGCACGCCCGCGACCGCGTAGTCATAGAGGCGGAGATAGTCGTCGATGGTGCCCTTCCAGAACTGGCCGTTGCAGCACTCGGGCTCGTTCCAGACCTCGAAGTACCACTTGCTGACCGTCTCCGCGCCGTAGCGCTGAACGCTGTGCTCCACGAACTTGAACACGAGCTCTTGCCAGAGCACGAAGTCCTTCGGCGGCGAGATGCCCATCTTCCAGAGGAAGTAGGTCTGGCTGGGATCCTTCGCCAACGCCGCGGGCATGGAGGCCAGCTCCACGATCGGCGCGACCTTGTTCTGCACCAGAAAATCGAAGATCTGATCGGAGCGCGTGAAGTCGTAAGTGCGCGTGCCGTTCGACTCGTTGTAGATGCCGATGTCGTCGTGGAACAGGCCGTGAGCGCGGATGCTGTTCAAGCCCAGGTTTTGGATGCCGTCGAGCACGTGGGCCTTCAGCGTCTCGCCCCAGCCGCTCTCTTGCTGCAAGAACGCCGCGTAGTGGCCGATGCCGTAGGTGGTCCAGAAGTGGGGCAGCTCCCCGCGCTTGCTCGCGCCGTCCACGGTCACCGTGTACTTCGCGCCGTCGACGGAGCCCTTCGGGAGCTCGCCCTCGCACGTCGCCGGGATCGTGGGTTTGCTGCCGCCGCTCGCGCCTCCGTCGCCGGCCTGACCTATCGTGCCGCCTTGGCCCTGGCCGGCCGCTCCCGACGTGCCGCCGAACGCGCCGATGGAACCAGCCGCGCCGCCGGAGCCCGCGAGCGAGGCGCCGCCGCTAGCACCGGCGACCGCGCCGGCTCCGCCGCCGCCCGTCATGAACGTCATGCCGCCGCTCAGCGAGCCGCTGCCCGCCGCGCCGCCAGCGCTCAGGCCCCCGCTGCCCGCGCCCGTGGCGCCGGAACCGCCGCTGCCCGCCGCGCTCATATCGTCCGTAGCCGACCGATGGCTGCAGCCCGCGAGCGACGCGAGCGCCAATATCAGACCCATTGCAACCCGGTGCGTCGGGATCGAGGCGCGAGACGGCGCCGCGGTCACTGCATCAAACATGTCGGCAAACTCCTTTGAGAAGCGTGGTTGCCTATATCAGCAAGGTCGCGCCTCGTCCCGTTAGACGGCGCTCGCGGCTCGCATTTCTGGCGCGGCGGGTGGGTCGTTTCGAAGCTGGCCGGAAATAATCAGTGACGCTACGGCGCAGCTACCGGCTCTAAAGGGCTGTCGCGCGAGCCCGTCGCTATGACGCGCTGGTGGATTGCGCGCGTTGCGCGGCCGCGTGCAGCGCGTCAGCGCTCGTTGGACCGCCGCGCTGCGTGCCCCCCGGACCGCGCTGCTTCATGCGCCCCAGCACGTAAATAATGAGCCCCAGAGTCGCGGTGTGCGTCACGTAGAGGAGCAGAAACAGCGGCCACGCGGCGTCCGGCCAAAACACCTTGAATACGAACGCGATCAGCGCCGTGTGCACCACATAGAGGAGCAGCGATTTGCGTCCGTACGCGCTGAACACGCGCAACGCCCAGTTCGGCCGCAGCCGGGGCAGCGCCGCGAGCAGCAAGAAGATCGCGCCCAGCGCGGAGCAGAGATAGGGCAGGGTCGGCGGATAGAACAGCTCGGTATAGCCTGAGCGAGGCCGCAATGAGGGCCGCAGCAACACCCAGCTGACCACGCCGCTGCCGAACAAAACAGCGCCCAAGGGCAGGAACGTGCGCGCAGCAGGGATCCCGCGTTGCGCGCGCAGCGAGCCGGCACGGCAGCCGATGAGAAACACCCCGAGCCACGGGAACAACGGGAACCAGCCGCCGATGAGCAGCTGGTGCAAGGCGGGCCAGCGCAGCAGCGCGCTGGGAGCCGTGTCGGGATCTGGCCGCGCGTACCCGATGTATTCGCGCAGCAGCGGCGTGAGCACCAGCAGCGCGCTGATGACGGCCAGCTGCGTGCGCGGTCCGAGCGCCAAAAACAAGCGACCGCACGGGATCGAGAGACCGATCAAGTACAGCACGTCGAACGTGGCGAAGGGCTCGATCTGCCAGCACAGCACGTCCAGCAACGCCGCGACCGCGAGGAGGCCGAGCCCTTGCCGCAGGTAGTGCTTGAAGGGCGAGCGCTTGAGCAGACTCGTGTACGCCACCATCATCCCCGACAGCAGGATGAAGGCGGGCGCGGCGAAGCTGCCGTAGAGTCGGAACCAAAAGGGATGTGGATCGCGCAGCGAATAGGCCGCCATATTGGCCGCGATCATCGAGAAGATCGCCATGCCGCGCAGCGCGTCGATGCTCGCATCGCGAGCGCCAGGCCGCGCGGCGTTCGAGCTGTCAGCGCGCGGCGCCCTCCCGCCCCCGGCTCGAGAGCCAGAGACGGGGACGCGAATCGAGGTCAGGTCCTGCGTCACGAATCTCGGACACCTCTGCTGTGCATCACTCCTGCTTGGGCTCCCGGTCGTTGGCTTCGACGACTGAGGAGGCGCTTCATTCAATCGATTGCCGGCTCTGTCAACACGGCTCCAAATGAGCAGCGCTGATGGATCACAATTTCAAGAATACTGGACCGTGAGCGCGAGCGCTCCTCGATGGCGCCACACCTTGGGACCTCAATCCGCTTCATTGCGCAGGAAGTCCGCGACCTTCGCGAATTGAGTCTCCAAGAACCGACGCAGCTCGAGCTCGAGCGGCACCGCATCCAGCGCGCGTTGCATGCTGCGCAGCCAAGCGTCGCGCATGTCGGTATTCACCGGCACGCGGGCGTGGCGCAGGCGGAGCCGCGGATGGCCGTGACGCTCCATGTAATGTTGTGGTCCGCCGAGCCAGCCGATTAGGAAGAGCGCGAAGCGATCACGGGAGTCGCGACTCACGCGGCCCGCTTCGAGGCGATGCAACGCTGCGAGCTTCGGCTCGTGCGCTTCCATCGCGTCGTAGAATCGCTCGACTAGCTCGCGCACCGCCGCTTCTCCGCCGAGCCGTTCGAAGGGCGTTGGCGCTGTGTCGTTCGGCTCGCTGTTCACGAGCGCGTCGTAGCACGCGCGCTGGGGCGATCACGCGCAAAGTGGCGGGTTTCGCCCGACTCTCACGCGCGGCGACGCTCTGCGCCCGTAGCGGGATCAGTTCTCGCTGATGCGGACATTCTGCTAGGCAATGCGCCCCCTCACCTCACTTATCGTCCTATCACTCGCGCTGTTCGGCTGCTCGGGTGAAGACTCCGCACGCGACAACACTCCGCCACCGCTCGCCCCATTGGACGAAGGCCCTCCGGAGAGCGTTTACCAGCTGAAGCAACGCACGGAGATCCGTATCGAGCTCGCGAGCAGCGATTGGGACTCGCTGCGTTATGAAGGTCGCTCGCCAGGAGCGCTGAACCGCGGTGTGGTGGAAGACTATGAGTACGGCGCCTACTTCGCGACGGTCACCGTCGCTGGCGTCGCCTACCAGAACGTCGAGATCAAGAAGAAGGGCTTCATCGGCTCGCTGTCCGCGCTGCGCCCTTCGCTGCGGCTCGACTTCAAGCGCGGTGAGGATTTGAGCCGTGGCTTGCGCCGCCTGACGCTGAACGCAGACGTGCAAGATCCCTCCCACGTCCGCGAGTGCATGGCGTTCGAGCTGTTCTCACGCGCGGGCATCCCCGCGTCGCGCTGCGGCCTCGCTCACGTGACCGTGAACGGCAAGGATCTCGGCACGTACAGCAACGTGGAGCCCGTCCGCGAGCCGATGCTGCGTCGCCATTTCTCCGACGGCGACGGCAGGCTCTACGAAGGGACGCTCGCGGATTTCGACGAAGCGACGTGGGAGCACATCGAGGCCAAGAACAAAGCCGCCGAGAACGACCGCAGTGATCTGCGCGCCTTGGTCGACGCGCTGAATGAGGACGACGACGCGCTGATGGCGGCGCTCGAGCCGCTGCTCGACGTCGCGGAGTTCCGCGATTTCTGGGCGGTCGAGACCTTGCTCGGGCACTGGGACGGCTACGCCGAGTCCGCCAATAACTACTACCTTTATCACGACCCCGACACGGACCGCTTCGTGTTCCTGCCCTGGGGCGTCGATCAAGCCTTCACGGGGCAACGACCCTTCGCAGCGTCGGAGCTGTACGATCCCTCGACGTACGTCGGGGCCAAGCTCAGCCGCCGGCTCTACGCCATCCCCGAGCAACGCGAGCTGTTTCGCAGCCGGCTCGCAGAGCTGACCGACGCGTTGTGGGACGAGCCGACGTTGTTGGAGCGCGCGAGCGCCATCGCTGCGCTGGCTCCCGACGCGAACGCCGACGCGCTGGCCGCGCATCGCGATTTCTTGCAGGAGCACGGAGCGCTCGTGCGCGAGGCCCTGGCCCAGCCGCCCAAGCCGATCGACGAGATTCAACCGCCGCCGATGACGCCGCTGAGCTGCGTCGCGAGCCGCCCGTTGCACGCGCAGTTCGAAGGCAAATGGAACGCGGACGCAATGCTCACGGGTTCGTTGGAGCTCGACGGTGAGGCCACGACGCTGGACTTCGACGGTGCCATTGGTGAGGCCGAAGACAACCCGGCTCAAGCGGTGTTCACGATGTATTCTCCCTTGAGCAGCGACAAGGGCCTGCTGTTTCTGCTCTTCATGCCGGCGGAGCTCGTGCAGCCCGGGGTGCAGCCGTTGCACGCCTTGGAGACGTTTGGCGTGATCGGGTGGACGGACGCCGACAACCTCGGCTCGCTGGGATTCGTCGGCGACGGCGCCATCCATTTCGACCAAGCCGAGCGCAGGGAGGGCGGACGCGTCGCGGGTACCGTCGAGGGCATCTTCTACCAAACCTGGTGCCTGAACCCGAGCTCGAGCGACGAGCCGTAGACGCGGGCGAGCGCAGTGAGGTCGCACCTCGCGGCCTCACGCGGGGCCGGGCAGTAGCGAATCTGGCGACTAGCGGCCGCCGCTCACTTGGCGGCGGGGGCGGGGCTCGTGGTGATATCGAGCACCGCGATCGAGAAGGGGTTCACCGTATCCGTGATCGGTCCCTGCGTGCCGCTCTTGGAGGCCACGAAGCCCTCGGGTCTGCCGCTATAGATCAGCGTCCGCCACGACTCGACCTTGCCGCACGTCGTTGCGTCGAAGCTCAGCTTGGCCGCGTGCGTGTTGGAGAGCACCAAAACGACCGCGACGACGCGCTTGCCTTGCGCGTCGCGCGAGGCGAACACCGAGACGTCCTTGGGCGCCGTAGCAGGGACGAAGCGCTCCTGAAAACCAGCGCCCTTGCCGTCGAAGTTGCGGTAGGCACGGAACGCCCAGTACGTCGGCGTTCCCTTCTTCGGGGTCGTCCAGAAGTACGCCGAGCGAATGCCGTACTCGGCGAAGCGCCCCAGCGCCTCCGCCGTGGCGAGACCGCCGCTGATGTGGCCCTCGGCGCCGAAGTTCCACTCGCCGATCGAGATTTGTCGGCCGGGATACGTGCGCGCGATGATCTCCTTGAGGCGCGGCAAGAGATAGATGCGGTCCTGAATCCAGGACTCGTCCAGGTAGTTGCGATCCCACAGCCCGCGCGTAGAGCGGATCCTCAGCTGGCTCGCCTCCAGCGTCGTCGCGCCGCCGTCACCGGACGAGTACAGGCCCTTCGCTTGTGGGTAAAAGTGCAGATCGACGACGTCGAGGATGCGTACGCCGGTCTTCTTCTCGTGCTCGTTCAGCTTTTGCAGGTACCAATCGAGCAGCGGTGTGTCCCCGTGCGCGCGGCGATCGGGCTTGGCAGAGAAGCCAGCTGCCGCGTCTTTCGCCGACCAGAAATAGTTGCTCCAGCCCCACTCTGCGGGGCCCGCGATGATGGCCTGCGGATCCGCCTTGCGCACGGCGGTGCCGTACTGGATCGTTCGCTCCAAGAGCTCGTCGTAGCCGAGCGGCTCCGGGTGCACGTCTCGGTGCGTGGTGCTCCACAAATTCGGCTCGTTGTCGAGGATGTACGAGTGCACGGGGCGGCCGCGCTTCTGCGACTCGGCCAGGATCATCTCCACCCATTTGCCGACCTGCTCGGGCGGCGCCGGGACGCTCGTGCGGCGTGGATCACCGGGTTTGATCGGTTTACCGCCGCGCGCGATGCCGTTGCCCATGTCGGGGTGTTCGGGATCGACGCCCTGTTGCGGGCCATAGACGGAGACGGGAAACGAATAGGAGCTGCCGTCCTTGGCGACCCAACCGAGCATCGGCAGCGTGATGGTGAGATCCGCGCCGCGTTTATTGACCACCTCCAACAGATCCGTCCAGCTCGTGGGCAGCGTCACGTTGCGGTAGTACCAGTCGTCCGCTGTGTTCCAGACGTTGCCGATGCTCCAGTTGAAGCGCGAGGTCGGGTTGCCGCCGAAGCGATAGCTGGTGGCGCGCATGTCTTCGGGCGCCACCTTGCTGGCGACGCCGTAAATCAAGGGGCTGATCGGCGTGTTGGGAGCCGAGCATTTGATGGTGACCACCCCTTCTTTGCTAGGGAAGGTGCGCACCGGCGCAGCGCCGGGCTTCGGCTTGGTGAGCGCGATTTTGTCGAGCTGCAGCTGCGCGTTGGAGACGGCGCGGTACGCTCTCAGCCGGACCCCGTCGAACTGTTGGCTGTACGGGTTCAGCTCGTACCAAGGGACGACGACCTGCGTCCAGCCATCCGCGGCCGGGAACAAGTAGCGCGAGCTGAGCGGGATGGGCTCGAGCTGCGTCACATCGGAGAACAGCTGAACCTCGAGAAAGTCGCCCAGCCCCTTGGGCGCCTTCATGAGAAAGACCAGCGCGCCGAACTCGGCGGACTGCGGCTCGTGATGGATGATCCAGCCCCCGTAGTTGGAGAAGTTGACCTGAGCCGGCCCCGGCCCGGAGATCTTGCGATCCGCCCAGCCGTAGTCTTGCCAGTCGTTCTTCAGTCCACCGCTGAAGATCAGCTGCTGGATCTCGAAGTCTTTGCTCACCGGCGGCAGCGGGGCGGACTCCGTGGGCTTCGCTTCCGCCGTGTGCAGGCTAGTGAAAGAAGATGACCCGAAATGGTTTCGCAACCGACTCGGCAGGTGCAGCGCCTTCGCCGCCACTCCCAGCGCCGCGACGCCGGCTATTGAAGAAATCAAAGCGAGCCGCAGCCACGACTTCATTGCCGGCATAGTTACATCGGTGGCGTTGCCGTCAATGGCAACTGCGAAGCGGGCGGGTGGTTGTTGGAAGCAGCAGAGTGCCGGTGCTGCGTGCCCTCACGACCCCGGGACCGACGCGAAAAGCAGCTTTCGGGTGAAATCAGCTCGATTTGGCGCCCTCGAGCCGCGCGCAGCTCGCTCAGCGCTGGGGCGCAAAGGCAAAAACGCGCCAGCGGGGTAACCAGGTCCGCCCGCCCATCGTAAGCTGACGTAACCCCTCGTCATCGAGCTCTCGTGCTGCATCTCTCCATTTTTGCGATTTTCGGCGCCGGTCTGCTGACCTTCGCGTCTCCCTGTGTGCTGCCGCTCGTGCCTGTTTACCTGAGCGTGCTCGGCGGCTCCGTAACGGTGCAGCCGACGCGCCGTCCCATCGCCGCGGCGCTCGCCTTCGCGGCGGGGCTCTCCTCGGTGTTCGTCGTGCTGGGCGCGGCGGCGAGCGCGCTCGGTGCGCTGCTGGTGGAGCATCGCAACGCGCTGCTGCTCACGAGTGGCCTGCTCATGGTGCTGTTTGGGTTGCGAGCCCTAGGCACGCTGCGGCTGCCCTTCGTCGATCGCGACGCTCGCCCGGGCCTCGCCCGGGTAAAGGTCGCGGCAGGGCTGGGGAGCGCGTTCTTCTTCGGGGGCGCCTTCGCGCTCGGCTGGTCGCCGTGCATTGGTCCGATCTTGGCGTCGGTGCTGAGCTTCGTCGCGACCGAGGGCACGTCGCGACTGCAGGGAGCGGCTTACTTGGCCGTCTATGCCGCCGGCGTCTCGACGCCGCTGATCGTCGTCGCTGCCTTTGCGCCCTCGGCGCTTCAGCTCTTGCGGCGTGTCCGTGGTCGGGTGCGTCATTTGGAGCGCGCGACGGGCGCGCTGATGCTCGCCGTCGGTGTCTGGATGTTCTGGAGCGCGCGTCCGTGGTCGTCGCACCCCGCGCCGGTGGCAGCGTCGGCGAGCGGCGCGGCGGACGCACAGCTCGCGTCGAGCAGCTGCGACGCCGCCACGAACCACATTTGCGCGCTGCCCGAGGTCGACGCCGTGAGCGCAGAGGTCCACGAAATCGAGGGCGCGCGCATGATCGAGTTCGTCTCGGATCACTGCCCGATCTGCCGGCGCATGGCGCCGCTGATCGCGGACGCGGAGCGCGCCTGCGACGGCTTCGGCGCGCGCATTCAGCGCGTCGACGTGGCCAGCGCTGAAGGGCGGGCGCTCGCGGCTCGCTATCACGTCCTCGGTACGCCGACCTTCGTGTTCATCTCGGCGGACGGCGCCGAGAGCGCGCGCATCGTCGGGGAGGAGCGGCCAGAGCATTTGCAAGCGGCGATCGAGCGCGCTTTTGCGCTGCGCTGCGCGGCTTCGTCGCCGCGCCCCTCTCACTCCGGTTGAAGACGCGCTGCTCGATTGTGAGAGCTCGCAGTGGATCCGTCACAAGGAGGGCGGACCGGCGTCGAACTGCGGCAGCTCATCGCAGATCGTCTCCCACGCCGCCTTCGAGGCGACGTGGATGTGCCGGTCGGGGCGAGCGCCGGGATCGGCGTCGAAGGCGCCCATGGGGATGACGCTGATGCCGCGCGCCGGGACGAAGCGCGGCATCGTCGAGCCGCACACGCTGCAGAACCAGTGCGCGAAGTTCTTCGCGCTCGGCAGCTGATACTTGCTGAGCAGCTCCTCTCCGCGCACGAAGCGCAGGGCGTCGATGGGCGCCAGCAGGTTCGTGGCGTGCCCCGTGCCGCGCGTCTTGCGACAACGGCTGCAGTGACACTGTGTCACGCCGCGCGGCGGCGCCGTCAGCTCGAACTCGATACCCCCGCACAAACAGCTGCCTTTCACGGTCGTCATGGCGGCACAGGATAGCCGACGGCGCCGCCGCGTACAGGGCGTGCCCGCTGATCAGGCGCTCGCGGCGATGGGCATCACGCGCGATTTAAGCAGCTCGATGACCTGCGCCGGGGAGCGGCTCGGCGCGCCGGGCAGCGCCACGAAGTGGCTGGCCAGCGTCGACCAGCGGCGCAGCATCAGCAGCAGCCACACCTGAAAGAAGTCGATGCCGTCGAACACGATGGAGTCGTGCTTGCCGTACTCCGCCAGCGTGCGCTCGAACTCGGCAGGGTGATCGCTCCAGTGACAACGCGGCTGCAGGTGGTGCAGCACGTGGTAGCCGTCGTTGAAGCAGCGCCGGTTGTAGCGGGTGTTGATGCAGGTGATGCTCGCGCGATAGGCGTCCTCCGGGTGCTGCGCGCACACGAACGCGTGTTGTCCCCAATTGCCCATCATCATCAGCGTGCGGATCGCCAGCAGCGGCACCACGAAGACCACCAGCGTGCGCGCCGGGTGCAGGTAGAGCAGCCCGAAGATGAGCGACCAGTACACGCCTTCACCGAGCCAGACCCGCGCCAGCAGCTTGAAGCGCCGCTTGCGGTAGAAGTAGAGCGAGAGCTCGAGCAACCCGAACGCCAAGAACCGTAGACAGTACCTGAGCCAGTGATCGAAGCGATCCCGCCGGTAGTGCAGGGTGGTGCTGAGATCCTCGGGCAGGTTCTCTTCGCGGTGGTGCATGCCCAGGTGATGCGCGAAGTAGCTGTTCGGCGCGTGCCCGAAGAACGGCCCCAAGAACCAGGGGATCACGTGGTTGAACGCGCGGTGCCGCGGCCGGAACAGTGGGCGGTGCGAGGTGCAATGCAGCATCAGCGTGAAACGGTCGAGCGCCCACGCGCCCGCGCCCAGCCAGTAAATGGGCGCGGCCCAGAGCAGCGGCGCGGGCGAGAGCCACAGCGCCACCCCCGCCCCCGCGAGCAGTATTGCTTCTAAGATCAGGCCGACGAATGTAACGTCGCGAGCGTCGTTCAAGTAGCGCGCGGCCCAGCGCGCATACCAGGGGCTCGGGGCCGAACGCGGATCGCCAACTCGAATGGGCGTTGCGTCTGTCGTGGGCAGGGATACCGCGGCTACCGCGGGGAGGGCTTCGTGCATAACGGGGACCGCGGAAGTTAGCATGCTCTCAGCAAAAGCCCCGTCTCGACGGGCGAGCTCACCCGCGCGCACCCGCGCTCACGAATGCGTTCAGCGGAGCGGCGCGCGCGGCTGCCCGACGCGCGAGACGTTATGAGAAGAAAACTCTCTTCACAGCGTCGAGACTCGAAGCCGTGCCTGTTCCTGCTCGCGAAAATCACGTTGCAGGCGCGGAGGTAGGGCAGGACTTATCGCGCCGGCTGTGGCACCATGTGCGTCGCTGGACGCTGCTCCTGTGCCGGTGTCGGACGTGTGCTTTCCGCTATCGCTAGCTGCGGTAGCGCCAGTAGGCACCAAACCGCAGCGCCGGAGGTGAGCCGGTTAGGGAGCGTCGCGAACACTTCGCTGGGGACGGTGTGCGTTCTCTAGCAACGACAAGGCTCCTATGACTAGCAAAATCTCCCTCCGCCTCGCAGCTCTGCTTCCGCTCTTGACCAGCCTCTCCGTTGCCGCTTGCAGCAGTAGCAGCGGACCTCCCGAGTCGTCGGGAGGAACGCCAGGTCAGGGCGGCGCAACCGCCGCCGGCGGAAGTACCGGCGGCGCGGTCAACAGCGGAGGACTCACCTCCGGCGGCAGTCCATCCAGCGGCGGAGCAGTGACGAGCGGCGGCGCTAGCGCCGGCGGCAGCGTTTCGAGCAGCGGCGGCAGCGCCGGTCTCAGCGGAGCCGGAGCTGGGGGCAGCGGAACGGGCGGAGCCGGCGGTGGAAGCGGTATTCCAGCCGGAGGCAGCGCGGGCAGCGGCAATTCGGGCGGCAACGGTCCCGTTGCCGGTGCCGGTGCCGGGGGCGCCGCCGCCGGAGCTGGAGGCAGCGCGCCGGTCGGCACTCCGAGCGCAGAGAACAGCGGAGCGGACTGTATGGCGTCGGCCGCCGGCACGAAGAAGAACAACAAGCTGCCCGATCCCTTCGCCATGCACGATGGGACGCGCATCAGCATGAAGTCTCAGTGGGAGTGTCGCAGGAACGAGATCAAGGCCGACATCGAGAAGTACGAAATCGGACCGAAGCCAGCGCCGCCGAAGGTCGAGGCCACTTACTCCGGCGGCAAGCTGAGCGTCGTCGTCACCACCGACGCCGGCTCCATCACGCTCAGCTCCAACGTGACCGGCACCGGCGCGAAATGCGTGGTGATCGGCATGAACGGCACGTCGAGCCTGGTCAGCGGCTGCGTGCAGGTCCCGTTCATGCACGACCAGGTCGTAAAATACGGGCAAAACAGCAACCAGATGCAGAGCGATCCTTTCTACAAGGTGTATCCATCGCTTTGGGGCAAGATCGGCAATTACTCCGCTTGGTCGTGGGGGATCAGCCGCCTGATTGACGGTCTCGAGCAGGTCAAGGACTCACTCGGCATCGATATGACCAAGATCGCGGTCCACGGCTGCTCCTACGCCGGAAAGATGGCGCTGTTCGGCGGCGCGTTCGATGAGCGCGTGGCGTTGACCATCGCGCAGGAGTCCGGCGGCGGCGGCATCAACGCCTGGCGTACGTCTCAGGATTTCACGACACGCACCAAGACGGACATCGAGAAGATCGATAACACCAACTACAGCTGGTTCATGTCCAGCATGAAGAACCTGGATCCCTACAGCTTACCGCACGACCATCACGAGCTGATTGCCATGATCGCGCCGCGCGCGGTGATCGCCCTGGGCAACGGCGACTACGACTGGTTGGGTGACGAGTCCGGCTACAAATCCATCATGGCCGCCAAGGAGGTCTGGAAAGCGCTCGGTGTCCCAGATCGCATCGGCTTCGATTTCACCAGCAACCACACGCATTGTCAGGCAGCCTCGAGCCAGACGAGCAACGTGAAGCTGTTCGTGGACAAGTTCCTCAAGGGACAGAGCGCGGACACCTCCAACGTCGCGGTCAAGCCGACGAAGAGCAGCTTCCAGCTCGATCCGGCGGGCGTGATCGACTGGATGACTCCGACGTTGCAGTGAGCGGATGAGAGCGGAGCGCGCTGAAGCGGGTCTCGGCTCGCTGACTAGGGTCGAGACCTCGGCGCGCCGCTCGGCGTTTCGGCGCGCAGCCAGGCGGACAGCGTCTGGCTGATGCGCTCGAGATAATCTCCCTCACGCACGACCTCTTCGTAGCCCGGCACGGCGCCCACCCACTCGCCCATGCGCACGTTGGGTGCATCAGTGAGGTACAGCGTGGGCAGCCCCATGAGCGCCGGCCCGTCCATGCCCGCGGTGGTGACGCCGACTTGCCCGATTAGCCCGTGCCGCGCGCGAAGGTGCTCGAAGAATTGCAGTTGCCGGCGGCGCATCTCGAGCCCTCGAAAGATCGGGTCTCTCCAAAATAGAATCATGTCCAGCGCACCAGGCGGCGGCGGTCCGTCACGCAGCGCGTCTCCGATCAGGATCGGCACGAGGCCTGCTTGCAGCGTGCGCCGCGTCAGCTCCACGAGCTCCGGATAGCGCGTGTTGCGGTTGGCGTGGTGCACGCCGGCGCGGATCCAGAGCAGCACCTTGTGCGCCGGCGAAGGCGAGAGCGCCTGCACGCGCTGCTCGATCCACTCGCGCACCGCGCGCTCGAGCGGCGCATCGCCCAAGAACGCGGCGCGAAGCCGCCGCTGCGCGCTGCTCGCGTCGGCGCGGAAGGCGCGCGCGATGAGCTCCGTCGTGTGCTTCATTGCCCGCGGCCGCGAGCGATACGGCAAGATTTGGCTGGCCAGACCGGCGTCGTGCAAAAAACGCTCGGCGGCCGCGGCTCCGCTGCCCGGCTCGATTTGAATGCTGACGCCGGCGAGCACGGCGGCGGCAGCGAGGTACCAGCCCTCACCGAACGAGAACGCGCTGCTGGTGTGAAACGTATATGCGTCGTTGCGCGCTTCGGTGATGCGGCGCGCGGCGAGCGCGGCGTGCTGTGCGCGGCGCGCCGCGGCTTGCGCTTTGCGAGCCGGGGCTGACGGCCCTTCGTGCAGGAACGTCGCCGCGAGCTCCGCGGCGCGCTGCGCCGAGTCCTCTGCGCGAGCCGTGAGCGCGGCGACGCGCCGCCAACCGTCGTCGCAAGCGACGCGCGTGGGGGCGCGCTGCGCGCTCAACGAGAGCTGGCCGGCGCCGTGTAGCGCGTCTTCGGCTTTCGCCGCGTGAGCCTGCGCCAACGTGGAGCGGGCTGCCGCGCTCGTACGGCGCAGCGCCGCGGCTGCGCGCGCCTCCTCGCCGTGAGCGCGCTGCGCCTCGGCGAGCGCGAGCAAGGCGCGGCTCGCGCGAGCGATGGCGAGCTCGTGTAACTCTCGGTGTTGCGCCCGGCGCTGCCCGCCGCGCGGCTCATTGAGCAGCCGCAGCGCCTGCGACAGGTAGTGCGCTGCCTGCTCAGCGAGGCCGCTCGCGGTCGCGCACCCGGCGGCGCCGTCGAACGCGGGGGTTGCGACCGCATCGCTCTGCGGCGAGCCGCCGCGCTCCAGCACCGGCATGGGCAGCGGCAGGTAAGCGCATTTTCGCGAAAAAGCAACCGCCGCGAGCCGGCGTCAGTTCACGATGGCGTAGAAACCGCTGCTCTCCAGGCCGACGCCGCCGCTCCAGATTTCGAAGCCGGCGAACACGTTGCTGAGGTACCACTCGCTCTTGATCGTGCCGCGGCCGACCGCGTGCTGAATGAAGGCGTTGAGGTCGAACGTCAGCGACTGGATCGGCTGCGTGCGTACATAAGAGATGCAGGGCACGTTGCCGTTGTTGCCCAGCCAAATGTCCCAGCTGCCGCTCACGCCGGGGACGGTAACGCCCGGCGCGACGACGCTGCCGATCGGCTGCGCGTCGGCTGGGTCGTAGAACCAAACCATCAAATAGCCGCCCGACGGCGCCTCCGGATCGCCGTCCGCGTTGGTGCTGAACCAGACGTCATAGGAGGCGTTGTACGTGCCGGCGATGGCGCCGCCGGCGTTGTTGCTCCAGCTGGTCTGCACGCTGGTCAGCGCGCTGACGAGCTTCGGCAGGTTGCTGCCGCTGGTCGTGCGCTCGTAGTTCGAGCCGATGAAGGACGAGGGGTAGGAGACGGGCGCGCCCGACGTGCCGTTCGTGCCCGATTGCGCCGTGACCTTGAACGAGGTCTCGTTGAAGGTGATGGTTTGACTGGCTCCGGCGCCCCAGACGTTGTTCTGAACGATGTAGTTCTTGCCGTCGTGTAGGACCGGCTGCCAATCGTAACGCTCGCTGAGGGTTCCGCTGCTCATGATCGCTTTGCCGCCGCTCCCGCCAGCGCCACCCGCGCTCGGCGCGCCACCCGCCCCCGTCGCGGCGCCGCCCGCGTTGCCGGCTCCGGCAGCACCCGGATTCGAACCGGGATCATTCGACCCCGGGTTGGTCGCGCCGCTGTTCGCCTCGGCGATGCTGTTCAAGCACACGTCGTAGCTGACCACGTCCTCGTCGTCGCCCGGCACCAAGATGGAGGCGGAGACGATCGGCTCGCGGCCGTAGGCCGAGCCGGAGTCATCCCAACAGGCGGTGTTGAAGCTGCTCCACGCGATGAAGCCACCGGAGCCCGAAATCGGCGCGCACCAGCGCTGGCTCTCGTCGTTGTCGGCGTTGGGCCCGCGCAGCTCGACGCGCAGCGCCGAGCCGCCGCGATTGCTCACGCTGACCAGCACGCCGTCCTCGCCGGGGACGAGCGTCTCCGCGGGGGCGTCGGGCTCGACGCCCTGGTTCAAGTTCACGCCGATCGTCGCCGTCCCGCTGTAGTCCGGCAGCGCGACGACGCTGCCCGCGCCGCAGTACGGCGAGCCGAGCGCGACGTCGGCGAAGCTCGCGGGCATGATTCTGGAACCGGTTCCAGTGGTCTTGGCCCAGGCGCGGCCGTGCCAGCTGCCCGCGATGTAGTAGCCGTTCGGCATCGGGTCACTGGGCACGTTGGGCGCGCCCGAGCCGGCGCCCAGCGGATCCTGCGCGGCGTTGCCGCCGATGGTGCCGTTCGGCGCGCCCGAGCCGCCGGGAGCTCCAGCGTTCGCGGCTCCGCCAGCTGCCGTGGCCGCGCCGCCGGAGCTCGCCGCTCCGCCGGGTGTCGCCGTCTCGCCGGCCACTCCCTCGTCCGTCAGCGGCGGTGCGTCCGACAAGCGGCCGTTGGCGCAGCTCACCAGCCACGCTGTCGCAAGCGTCAGGGCGGGGCGCAGCAACGTTCTCGCCATCGCGAGTCCTCTAGCGCGTAAACGGCGCGGCAAGCAGGTTTTCGATGCGCTCTCCAGCGTTAAAATCCCATATCCGCGTGGCAAAACGGCGTCCTCCGCGGCCAGCGCGGTGGCACACGCATTGCTAAAGGCGTGCGCATGGCTCGGGCAGTCGCGAGCTGATGAGCGTGAGCGCGCAGTGAACGCTAGTGATCTGTCGCTGAGCGTCCGCGCGCGAGGATCGAGCGCGGTGGTGCGTCCTGAGCCACGGGAGCCGTGGGAAATGCGGCTAGAAAGCGCGTGCCTCGGCCCACGCTGCTGTGCACGCCCAGCGCGCCGCCCATGCCGCGCACGATGCCGATGACGGTGGTCAAGCCGAGCCCGTGGCCGCTCTCCTTGGTCGTGAAGAACGGGTCGCCGATGCGCCCCAGGGTGGCTTCGTCCATGCCCGGGCCTTCGTCTTGGACGAGCAAGGTGACGTAGCGGCTCGGCCGCGGCGGCCCAGTGAGATACGCGAACTCGCTCGCTTCGTTGGTCAGCTCGCGCACTTCGCAGCGCAGGGTGATGACACCGCGATGACCCATGGCCTCGGCCGCGTTGAGCGCGAGGTTCATTAAAATCTGCTGGACCTGAACGGGGTCGGCCCAGATCGGCGGCACCGCGCTCAGCCGCAGGTCGAGCGTGCACGCCGTCGTCACCGCGGAGCGCAGGAGCTTCTCCATGTCGCGCACCAAGGCGCTCAGGTCGCACGACCTGGGGTCCCCTGGCGCGCGCCCGGCGAACACGAAGATCTGTCGTGTGAGGTCGGCGGCTTGGCTCAGCGCGTGCTCGATCATCTCGCCGGCATCTCGCTGCTCTGCGGGCAGGGCGGGTTTTATCTCCGAGAAGTTGCTGCCGACGACCGTCAGCAAGTTGTTGAAGTCGTGCGCGATGCCGCCGGCCAGCAACCCCAAGCACTCCAGCTTCTGCGCTTGCATCAGCCGGCTCTGCAGCGCTTGGTTTTCGCGCTGCGCGACGAGCAGCGACGCCGTGCGCTCGGCGACCATGTCCTCGAGCCGCGCGCGGTAGCGGCGATTCTCTCGCAGGAGCCGCGCGCGCTCGAGGTTGCGTGCGATGGCGACGAGCAGCTCTTCGCTGAGCTGCACCGGCTTGACCAAGTAGTCCCACGCGCCCAGGCGGATGGCGTCGATGGCGTCCTGCAGCGTGCCGGAGCCGGAGACCACGATCACCGGTACTCCGTCGTCGCGGTCGTGGATGGCCGCGACGAGGTCGAGCCCGTCTTTGCCGGATTGCATACGCAGGTCGGTGAGCACAAGCTCTGGCGTTTCACGGAGGAACTCGGCCAGCGCATCCACGCCGTTCGCGCTCTCTCGCACTACGTAGCCGGCGTCCTCGAGCAGCGCGCGAAAATTGCGGCGGATCGCCTCTTCGTCGTCGACGAGCAGAATGCGCTCGCTCATCCTGCGGCCTCCGCGAGCACGGAGCGCGCCAGCGCCTCCAGGTTCGCGAGATCCGCGATCGGCTTGGTGAGATAGCCGCTCGCTCCGAGCTGCGTGGTCTCCGCGAGCAGCACCTTGTCCGCGGTGCCGCTGATCATGATCACGGGTATCTTCGTCGCGCGCGCCTTCACTGCGTCGAGCAACTCCAGGCCGCTCATGCGCGGCATGCGCAGATCACTGATGATGAGGTCCGGAGTCTGCTGGCTGAGCAGCTGCAGCGCGGCCAGCCCATCTTCGGCTTCGAGCACGAAAAATCCGCTGTCCTCGAGGTACGCGCTGACGCTGCGACGAAACGCGACGTCGTCCTCCACCAGCAGGACTCGCAGCGGTAGCGCCGCGCTCACGCCGCGGCCTCCGCCGCGAACGGCAGGCGAACCGTAAACGCCGTTCCGCCGCCCTTGCTCGAGCGCACCGAGATGGTGCCCTTGTGGTTGCCGGTTATGATCGAGAACGAGACGGACAAGCCGAGCCCGGTGCCCACGCCCGGCTCCTTGGTCGTGAAGAACGGCTCGAACACGCGCCGTCGCGTGGGCTCGTCCATGCCCGGACCGTTGTCCTCCACGACCACGACGGCGTATCCGCCCTCCTGCGTCGTCGTCAGCGTAATGCGCGGCGCGCCCTGTGCGCCCGCGGCCAAGGCCTGGGCTGCGTTCTTGATCAAGTTCAAAAACACCTGCTCGAGCTCGATGAGCACGCCTCGCACCGGCGGCAGCGAGTCCGCGTAGCGCCGCACGAGCTGGATGCTGCGAAAATCGTAGTGCTTGCGCAAATCGAAGTCACTGCCCGCCAAGGCCAGCGAGCGATCCAACACCTCTCCCAGGTCGAGGGCGACTTTGGCCGAGGGGCTGCGGCGGCTGAACTCGAGCATGTTGGCGACGATGATGCCGGCGCGGACCGCGGCGGCGCGAATGTCTTCGATGAACTGATGGACTCCGCGCGCCGCGAGGTAGCGCTGCAGCCCGCCGAGCGAAATGCCTGCCGCCTCCGCCGCTTGGCGATTGGCTGGCAGATCCGGCGACGTGCGGCGCTGCACGTTCTGCGCGGCTTGCGCCACGATACCGAGCGGGTTGTTGATTTCATGCGCCATCCCGGCCGCCAACCCTCCGAGCGAGATCATCTTCTCGGTCTGCAGGATCACCTCCTGGAGCCGCTCCTGCTCCGTGACGTCTCCGATCATCACTACGCCGCCTTGGAGGTAGCCGCGAGCCAGCGGATAAAAGGTGACGTCGTAGGCGTGCCGGCCGCCCTCGCGGTCGAGATAAAGTCGCTCGCTGCGCACCGCAGCGGCGCCGCGCTCTCCGCCGCGTGACGCTTCCACCGCGGGCCAGAACGGTGCGAGCACCTCGCCCGCGGAGCGACCCAAGGCTTGCGTGGCGTCGACGCCGACCACCACCTCGGCGCGACGGTTCCACTGGCTGACCATGTCGCGCTGGTCGACAGCGATGAGCGCCAGCGGCATGGAGTCGATCACGTCGCTCAGGTCGTCCTTCAAGCCGGCTACGCGCGCTTCGCTTTCGCTGCGCCGGCGCACCTCGCTCTCCAGCGCGGCGCTGCGCGCGGCGAGCTCGCGGTTCGCGCGCAACAGGGCTTTGTGCGCGCGCCGGCGGTGTTCCTCCAGGGACGAGATGCCCAGCGTGGTGAGCGTGGCGATGCTGATGAACAGCTGCAGCGCGAGCACGGTGCTCGCCGCGTTGTCCTGGGCCAGCACTCCGGTCGACGCGATGGCCGTGGTGATCGCCGCCGCGGACATCCCGAACGCGGTGAGCGCGGCGCCTGCCGGTCCGGCGCGCAGCGCGCTCCAGGCCAACCAGGGAAAGACGAGATAGCGGGAGGTCCAGGCCGAGGCCGGCGCGCTGATATCCGAGGAGATGGCCAGCCAGGTGGTGAGCATCGTAGCGGCGAGCAGCAGCGTGAGCTCCACGCCGCTGCGCGTCGAGAGGCGGCGCCCGCGCTCGAGCCAACCTGCGACCGCGAGGATAGCCGGCGCGACGAAGATGATCCCCACACCGTCGACGATCGTCCATTGCCGCCAACGCTCGAGAAACGGCGCGTCGCTGCTGGGCACGGCCGTGCCCAGCAGCGCGCACAGCGGCGTGACCGCGATGACAATCAAGCACAGCGCGGCGATGTGTCGCCGGCTCGTCATGTCCACGCGCCGGTCGTCGAAGCGCTCGAGCACGAGCGCGCCGCCCGCGGCTTCCAACAAGTCGGCGAGCGTGGCCAGCGCCGAGGGCGTCAGCCGGGCTCCGACGGCGGCGTTCGCGGCCATGTTGGCCGCGCCGACTCCCAGCGCCAGCAACCACCAGCGCCGGCGCTCGATGAGGTGGAACGCCGCGAGCGCGACGCCGCTCGCGGGCCAGGCGATGGCGATGTGATTCGAGGGTAAGTGCAGGGCGGTGCCGACGCGGGCGGCAGCGAAATAGGCGCACGACGCCAGCACCACCCCCGCGAGCCAGCGAGAGGGGGCTCCCGTGACCGGCAGCGGCTCTTCAGCGGCAGCGCCAACGCCGACCGAGCTCGCCTCCTTCAGCACCGGAATATCCTTCCCGAACGCTGCCCGGGTGGCAAGGGTCCGCGCCGCGTCAAAACTCCGGCACTTTGGGCCATTTCGGGGCGCGCGGCGGAGGTGTAACTGTTTTCGAGTCAGCAACTCGTCTGACTGCGAGATGCTCGGTGACTCCCGGCTCCAACGTCGAGGCGAGCCTCGGTGGAGGAGACGAGCGGCGCCTCGAGCTGTTCGGGTGGCGGTGTCATGGGCCGCGGCCGCTGCCCGGCCGTTTCTGGCCGAAGTGCACTGATCCAAGCCGGGCGCAAGCCGCTGCCCCGGGGCGTGCGCGGGCGCTCACTTTGCGTGACTCCGCGCGAGAAATGCGTGGTTCTTCGCTAGCGCATGGCGCAAGTTTCGCTGCACGCCCCGAGCCCAAGCTGCAAGCAGGAGAGCACGCCGCCGTGATCACGTTTTCTCGCTTTCTGAACCACGAGCATAGGAAGAGCATCCTCCTCGGCGCGCTCTTCAGCGCGAGCCTGATGAGCGCCTGCTCCTCCGACTCGCCTCCTGCAACCGCGACCGGCGGAAGCTCGAATACGGCTGGCAACACCGCTGCGCAAGGCGGCGCGTCGACTGCGCAAGGCGGCGTGTCCGCGGCGCAGGGCGGCGCGTCGACTGCGCAAGGCGGCGTGTCCGCCGCGCAGGGCGGCGCCTCCGGCTCGCAAGGGGGTAGCGCGGGGAGCGGCGCGGGCAGCGCGGCCGTCGCTGGTGGCGGCGCTGCCGGCTCGAGCGGGACCAGCAATGGCGGCTCGAGCGCGATGGCCGGCACGCCCAACGGCGGCGCTGGCGGTACTCCGCAGCTCGAGTATCCGCTGCCGAACCCGCGTCCCGCGGATGAAAACGGCGCCGCGCTCTGGCTGCGCTATCCCACCGTCGCGCTCGCCGTGCGCCTCGAAGAATATAAGACCGCACTCAAGAGCGTCGTGGGCGCGAGCTCGGCGACGCTCGATGTCGCAAAGGACGAGCTGGTGCGCGGCCTGAGCGGCCTCACCGGCCAAAAGCTGATGACCAGCGCAGCCGTGGACTCGGGCAGCGTCGTCATCGGCACCGCGACATCGGCCGAGATCAAGGATCTGCCGCTCGCCGCGAAGCTCGCCGCGCTGGGCAACGAAGGCTATCTCGTGGAGGCCAGCACGACCGCGAGCGGCAAGGCCATCATCGCGATCGGCGGCAACAGCGAGATCGGCGTGCTCTATGGCGTGTTCGCCTTCCTGCGTCACCTGCAGATGCATCAACCGCTCGCCGGCTTGGCGCTCAGCGGCGCGCCGAAGATCAAAAATCGTATTTTGAACCACTGGGACAACCTCGACGGCTCGGTCGAGCGCGGCTACGCGGGAAGCTCGATCTGGAAATGGAACGAGCTGCCCGCGACGGTGTCGCCCCGGTACAAAGACTACGCACGGGCGAACGCCTCGCTCGGCATCAACGGCACCGTGCTCACCAACGTGAACGCCAACGCGCAGGTGTTGAAGCCGGACTATCTCGCCAAGGTCAAGGCCATCGCCGACACGCTGCGTCCCTATGGCATCAAGGTCTATCTCACCGCTCGCTTCAGCGCTCCCAAGGAAATCGGCGGGCTCGCCACGGCCGATCCGCTCGATAGCGGCGTCAAGAAATGGTGGCAAGACAAGGCCAACGAGATCTACACGCTGATCCCGGATTTCGGTGGCTTCGTCGTCAAGGCGAACTCCGAGGGCCAGCCGGGGCCGCAGGAGTATCAGCGCACGCACGTCGATGGTGCAAACACCTTGGCCGACGCCCTCGGCGACCGCGGCCTCGTGATGTGGCGCGCCTTCGTGTACTCGACCACGGGCTCCATGGATCGCATCCGTCAGGCGTACGACGAATTTCACCCGCTCGACGGCAAGTTCAAGTCCAACGTGCTCATCCAGGTGAAGAACGGTCCGCTCGACTTCCAGCCGCGCGAGCCCTTTCATCAGCTGTTCGGCGCCATGCCCAAGACGGCTCTCGCGCTCGAGCTGCAGATCACGAAAGAGTACTTGGGAGAGGACACCCATCTGGCCTACCTGGGCCCGCTCTTCGAAGAGGTGCTGCGCTCCAACGTGAACGCCAGCGGTGGCACGGTGGCCAAGGTGGTCGACGGCGAGCTCGATGGGCACACGGTGAGCGCTATCGCCGGGGTGAGTAACATCGGGAGCGACGCGAACTGGACCGGCTCGCACTTCAATCAAGCGAACTGGTACGTGTTCGGGCGCATGGCTTGGGATCCGACCCTGTCCTCCGCGGCGATCGCGGAGGAGTGGGTGCGGCAAACGTTCTCGAACGATCCGCAGGTGGTTACGCCGGTCGTGGACATGATGATGCGCTCGCGAGAGGCGGTGGTGAACTACATGACGCCGCTCGGCCTCGCGCACATCATGGGCACGGATCATCACTACGGGCCGGCGCCCTGGGTCAACAACCTCTCCACCCCGGAGTGGAACCCTTATTATTACCACAAGGCAGACAGCAGCGGGATCGGCTTCGACCGCACCAGCAGCGGCAGCAACGCGGTCTCGCAGTACGCCGCGAACGTGGCGCAGATCTTCGGCGACCGCAGCAAGATCCCCGAGCAGTTTCTGCTGTTCTTTCACCGCGTCGCGTGGAAGGACAAGCTCGCGTCGGGGCGGACGCTGTGGGAGGAGCTCGTTCACCGCTATAGCCAGGGCGTCGACGAGGTTCAGACCATGCGGCAGGCTTGGAGCGGCGTCGAGCAGCGCATCGACGCACAGCGCTTCAAGGAGGTCGCGGATTTCCTCCAGATCCAGCACTACGAGGCGCGCTGGTGGCGCGACGCCTGTCTCGCATACTTTTCGAAGCAGAGCGGCCTCGCCATCCCCGCGGGTTATGCTGCGCCGGCCAAGTCGCTCAGCGAATATCAGAGCTTGAACTGCCCCGCTGACGTAAAGAAGCCGCGCTGCCCGGCGGTCTACAACGGCAACCCATCTCCGGCGATCCTGGCGACGCAGCCGTAGGCTCAGGGGCGCTGCTGCAGCGGCTCCGTCGGAAGCTCGCCGGGCGTCGTCTGTCGCAGACA
This sequence comes from uncultured Sorangium sp., assembly GCA_966250485.1. GTDB lineage: Bacteria > Myxococcota_A > Polyangia > Polyangiales > Polyangiaceae > PMG-095. The sequence goes on from CBINHN010000009.1 coordinate 109,340, forward strand.
CGCCGCGAGCTCGAGCCGCGAGAGTTGACTGCTGCGATGCTGTGTGTCGCAGGGGGTCGAATCGAGCGCCTCGCGGCCGGGGATCGGTTGCGGTTCAGGTGTCGATTTCACTCGTGGATCATCGCTGCCGCAGGCGTGCGTGAGCGCGCCGAGGCAGAGCAGCGCCGCGCGCACGGCTGCGGTCCGAGCCACGAAATTGGCCAATTGGGCTCATTGAAGTTCTCCCTGCGAGGACGACGCAGGTAACAGCGGCAGCCCCGCAGCGTCGAGCAGCATCGACGTTTCGCGGCGGCAAACACTGCGCGCAGCGTGCGCGCGCGCACCCTGGAGGTTGGACCCACCAGCCGGTGGCTCCATGGGTTTCGCTTTGAGACTTGCGTGCGAGAACGGCGCCGCTGGCGCGAGCTCGTTGCGACGCGAAGTTTTGGCGCTACCGTCCGCGCTTTGCTTCTGATGACTTTTCCTTTAGTTGGGTTGGTGCGAGACGCTATGGGATTGCTCGGTGTGGGCTTGGGCTCGGTTTTGAAGGGGTTCCTCCGCGCGCCGGAGACAGTGGCGGTGCTCTGCCTCGTGCTCGCTTGCTCGGAAAAGCGGGAGTTCGCCGCGGAGCCCGCGAGCTCCGGCGCAACGGGCGGTTCGGCTGCGAGCGGCGCGGCCGGCGAAGGCGGCTCCGACGCGGGGGCAGGCGGCGGCGCGGACGGGGGGGCTGGCGGCGCTGCGGACGAATCCTGCATGCCGAGCCAGACGACGTTGTGTTGGGAGACCGAGGATGGCGAGCCGTTGCCCGAGCCGCCCGATGAGCTGCTCGGCAGCTGTCGCTTCGGCGTTCGCACCTGCGGCCGCGATCGGACGTGGGGGGCGTGCATCGGCGCCGTCGCGCCACAAGAGTCGGATAGCTGCGAGCCCGGCGCCGACGAGAGCTGCAACGGCGTCCCCAACGAGGGCTGTCGTTGCTCGGACGGCGACACGCGCGCCTGCGGTGAAGATACGGGAAACTGCGAGCTGGGTACGCAGACGTGCAGCAAAGGTGTGTGGGGTGCGTGCACGGGCGGCGTCCGCCCGCAAGCGCAGGACAGCTGCGCCATCGACGGTGATGACGCCAATTGCAACGGCGTGGCGAACGAGGGCTGCCCCTGCATCGCCGATGAGACGCAAGCTTGCAACGACTGCGGCACTCGCAGCTGCGAGCCGGCGAAGCGGGCCTGGGGCTCGTGCAGCGCGCCACGAGCGCCCGCCATCACGCGTTGCTCCGAGAGCGAAGACGCCGTCGAGACGTGCAACAGCGCGGGACGCTGGGCGAGCACGTCGTGCAGCGCGCCGAGCGCGCAGTGCACGTCGCGCTGCGAGGTCAGCGACGGCGTCGCGAGCTGCGTGGTTCACGCCGCGGACGTCGACTCGGATGGCTACGGCAGTAAGCTCTGCACGCAGGATCCCGGGACTGATTGCGACGACACGCGCGCGAGCGTACACCCGGGCGCCGCCGAGATTTGTGATGGGCTCGACAATGACTGTGACGGAAAGGCGGATCTGGCGGATGGCCTGTCGCTCTCCGGTCAGAACGAGCCGGTCGGGGGAACGGTGACGGGCCTGAAGCGGCCCAGCATCACCTGGTCTCAAGATCTGCGCGTCTACGGCTTGCTATGGGCCGGCGACGCCAACGGTGTGGACGGCGATCTGCGCTTCCAAACCATCGATCAAGCCGGCAAGCCGCTAGTGGGCCCCATCTCGATCAACTCGGCCGAGGACGGCGCGACGAGAGCGACGGCCATCGCTTGGGGAGCAGATCGCTTCGGGACCATCTACCAAACGTCGGACGAAAACCTGAGGGTGCTCTACCTGGACGTGAGCGCCGAGGGCCGCCCGGGCAGCGCGCGCGAGGTCAATGGCAGCCCGGCTGTCTCCGGCAACACGTACTCGTTGGCCCGCGTCGGTGCCGGCAATTGGGGCATGCTCTTCAACACCTGCTATCGCGGCTGCAACCTCGAGTACCGCACGCTGACGGCGAGCGGCACCTTGAGCCCGTTGACGCACTTGTCGGGCGCCGTGTCGAACGGCGTCATCATCGCCACCGAGAGCGGCTTCGTGCTCGGCTATCAGGCAGATTCGGGGCCCAGAGCGGAGCTGCGCAGCAGCACGCTCGCGGGCGTATCAGCGGGGCCGGCCCTCGCCGGCACGAGCCCCGTCTTCGGCGCGGCGCCGGGTGGCTTCGCGGTCGCGGCTAGGCGCGAAGGCATGTTGCCGACCTTCGCCAGCTTCAAGAGCGACGGCAGCACGCAATGCGCGGCGCGCGCGATCGGCGACGACAGCTTCGTTCCGGCGGCGATCATCGGCACCGACGCCGGCTATCTCATCGCCTCGAGCGGCGACGTGCGTATACAGCTCGTGTCGCCGAGCTGCGTACCAGGTCCCATCGTGAGCCTCAGCGCGACAGCGAACTCGACGGTAGCCGTCGCTGGCGGCAGCGACGGCTACGCCGTGTTTTGGGACGCGGAGCCCTCCCAGCTGTGGCGCCGCTTCTTCGGCCCCCAGCTGTGCAATTGAGGCTCGAACGGCCCGCGCGAAAATGAGCGGGCGAGCACTTGCTACTCGGACTCGATTCTGCCGCTCGCTACGGACACCCGCGGGCCGCTGCCGCGCAGCTGCAGCGCTTTGCTGAGCACGTCGAACCAGAAAGCGGCGCCCAGGCTGACGGCGAGCGTCGTGATGAGCCAGCCCGCGCCCAGGAACACATAGTCGCGCGTCATGGGCTGCCAGCACTGGGGTCTTGCGTCGCTGCTCGCGCCCGCGCCGTGATTTCGGTCTTGGTCGCTTTCGAGCCGCGCGCAGGGCAGCAGTGACGGCGACTCGAGCTCCCATTTCCAGCCGATGGGCAGGCCTGCATTCTCGATGTCGCTCGCCTGGCGCAACGCGCGTGCCTCGAGCTCTCGCGCGCTGTTGCTCGCGTCGCTGGCGTCGGGGCTGCCCGCGGAGCCGGTGGCCGCCAACTTCGCGGCAGTGGCCGGAGGGCTCTGCGAGTCAGCGAAGCCCTGCGCGCTGGTGACGACGGCGGCGCGCAGCGTCGCGTCATTCCAGAGGCGGTTCACGACGTGGATGGAGTCCGCGTTGGCCGCCAGCGTCACGACGGCTGCGAGCGCGAGTGACCACATCTGCGCGTTGCGCTTGTACCAACCGGACGCGCGCGCCATGCGATCGTTGAACCAGGTCTCGAGCCGATCGCTCACGAGCTTCGCGCGTTCGTCGAGGCTGGCGCTCGCGTCCCGAGCGTCGCTTACCAGGAGCTCGAGCGCTTGCTTCATGTTGCCCGGCGGGAGCGTGCCGATGAGCTCGTCGGCCTGCGCCAGCAGCCGCGTGGCACCCATCGCTTCGGTCGTGGTGCGTTCTTGCCGCAGCACGTCGAGCAGCGCGATGACGAAGGTCCTGCTCGGAATGTAGGAGGGCAGCCCTTTGCCGAAGCGCGCCAGCTTGCCATCCTTGATGCCGAGCGGTTGCTTCGCCAGATTGCGCACCAGCGGGTGCTCATACAAGGCTTGCGCCAAGCGCGCGCCTTCCGCCGAGCCATTGTCACCCAACATGCCGGCGATGGCATGGAACAGGTGCTTGGCGCGAAAGCGAAACACGCTCGCGAGCAGCTCCTGAACGGTGGTGACGATCAGAGCCAGCAGCAGGTATAGAAAGACCACCCCGATCGCGACGTCGAGCGCGATGCTCATGACGACCGGTTCTCGATGGCTTCGAGCGGCACGCCCTGGAGCCGGTGGTCGAGGATGGAGAGCATCAGCTTGCCTTCGTAGTGCGCGCGCGTGCGGTGTTGCGGACACCGCAACATTCACAATTCAGTATCTCGCTTAGCCGCTCATAATCAGCTTCGTAGTCCGCCAATGCAAGCGCGGTTCTTTGGTAACTTCTTGCTCCGCGCCGCGAGCTTGCTCTGAACGACGCGTCGCGGAGCGCGGTTTCCAGCGCGGTGTGCGATTCTGTGCTTTTCCGATCTGAGCAGAATCGACCGGTCGTTCGATGCCCGGCGATGGTCGTGGGACCGTCGCGCCACTGCCCTGCGTCATGAATCGGATACGCGGCGCCATCTCCAGCGCGGCACGAGCGCGGCAGCCGGGGCGCTTTATTGGACCAATTCTCGAGGAACTCGGCGACTGCTCGACGTCGAAGCGACCCAGGACCGCGCAATGAGAGCAGGACAACCCCCGACCAGGCGTGCTTTCACGGCGATTGGGGGAGTTTCGCCGGCCAGCCGCCGCGGTCACAGCGTTTGGGAGGTCAAGTCCAAGAACCTGCCGTAGGCGGCCCTTCGCCGCGCCTGGCGTCTGGATTTCCCCATGCCGAGCCCCACCCGCGCCTCCCTGACGCTCGTCGTCGATCGCGCCCGCGGCCACGTGAGCGACGCCGAGCTCGCGCATGGTCTGTCCGCGGGCGAAGAGTGGGCCGTCACCGAGGCGTGGCACCGCTTCGCGCCGATGGTGTTGAGCATGGCCGAGCGCGCGCTCGGTTCCAAGAGCGACGCCGAGGACTTGGCGCAAGTCACCTTCACCCGCTTGGTTGGTGCCGCGAAGAGCCTTCGCGACCCGGAGAGCCTGCGCAGCTTCGTGTACTCTTGCGCTGTGCGGACGCTCAAATCGCAGCTCCGTCGTCGGCAGCTGCGCGGCTGGTTGTCATTTCGCGGCCCCGACACGCTGGAGGACGTTCGCTACTCGATACCGGATCTCGAAGCGCGCGATCTTCTGGTCAAGCTCTACGCGCTGCTCGATCGGCTCTCGCCGCGAGACCGCCTCGTGTTCGTCTTGCGCCGTGTGGAGTCGATGACAGTCGAGGAGATCGCCGAGAGCATGGGCATCTCGACCTCCACGGTGAAGCGCTCGCTCTCGCACGCCACCGAGCGCTTGTCGCGTTGGATCGACTGTGACCCTAAACTGGTCGATTTGCTGGACCGTAAACTGCGGGGGACGTTGCAATGACGCGCTCCGATCGCTTCGAATCCACGCGACTCGCCACGATCGCCGAGCTCTTGCGCTCCTCCGTCAAAGCGCCGAGCCCCGCCGAGCTGCAGCGCGGCCTGAACGCGCTGCAGGCGCGGCTCGCGCGAAACCGTGAGCGTCCCCGCGCAGCGCGCCGGCGAACGCTGCTCGTCGCGGCGCTGGCGACCACGCTGCTGCTCGCCGCGCTGGCGCCGTATCTGCTGCTGCGCTCGCGCGGCGCGACTCAGCCGGTCTCCGTGGCCCGCATCGACGGCGGCAAGCTCTCGGAGAGCGGCTATCTGTCGGAGGTGGGCCGCTCCGGCATTCGGCTCTACTTCAGCGAGGGCAGCCAGTTCGCGCTCACCCCGGGCACGCGGGGACGGCTGCTCGCGGTCGGCGCGGAGGGCGCGCGCTTCGTGCTGGACCATGGCGCGGCCTCGTTCCGCATCACGCGCAACGTCGAGCGTCATTGGCGCATCGAGGCCGGCCCCTTCCTCGTGACGGTGCAAGGCACCGACTTCACGGTGAACTGGGAGCCGAACAGCGAGCGCTTCGCGGTCGTCTTGCGCGAAGGGCGCGTCGCCGTGAGCGGTCCGGTTTTGGGCGACGCGCTCGTGTTGCGCCCCGGGCAAAACCTGAGCGTCAACTTGCCGCGCGGTGAGACGCTGATCACCGAGGGCGGCGAGCGGCGCTCCGAGCCCGCGGAGCCCTCCGCCGCGGCGTCGGCGAGCGCGGCGCCAGTGACGAGCGCGGCGGCGCCGGCCAGCGCGCCGGCAGCATCCACCCCGAGCGCGCCTTCCGCGAGCTCGCGCGCGGGAGAACGGCGCTGGCGTAAGGCGCTGGCTGACGGTGAGTGGGACCGCATCCTCGCCGAGGTGGAGCGCGAGGGCGTACAGGCGAGCTTGCGGCGACTCTCGAGCGACGACCTGTTCGCCCTGGCCGACGCGGCGCGCTACCGGCGGCGCACGGATCTCGCGCGCGCGGCGCTCCTCGCGCAGCGTGAGCGCTTTCCGAGCTCGCCGCGCACGGCCGACGCGATCTTCTTGCTCGGCCGCGTCGAGGAGTCGCGAGGAGATGGTAAAGCGCGCGCTATCGAGCGCTACGACGAGTACCTGGCCCGCGCACCGGCGGGCACCTACGCGGCCGAAGCGCTAGGACGTAAGATGGTCTTGGTGAAGGACGCGCGCGGGCCGGACGCCGCGCGCGTGATCGCGGATGAGTATCTCAGGCGCTTTCCGAAGGGAAGCTATGCTGAGGCCGCGCGAGCTCTGCAGCGCTTCCCTTGAGCGCGGTGTCATGCGCAGGCTGAGCTACCTCTGGCTCATCATGAGCGTGGTGCTCTGGGTGGGCCGCGCGCGAGCCGCGAGCGTCGCCATCTTCGAGCCGGCCGGCGACGCGCCTGCTTTGAGTGAGGCGCTGTTCCGGCTCAAGGGTGAGCTGCTCGCCGTCGGTCTCAGCGTCACCCGCGCCGAGCGGCCGCCGCTCAGCGCGGGCAGCGCGCAGGCGACGCGCGCGTGGCTCGAGCAAGTCGCGACCGAGCGCGGCATCGACGCCTTCATCGACGTGATCGGGGACGATGCTCCGCTCGCGGTCGAAGTTTGGGTTTGGGAACGCGCTCCGCATCGCCTGCGCGCGACCCGCGTCGCCTTGGATCCCGACGCGGAGAACGCGGCCGCGACGCTCGCGATTCGTTCGATAGAGGTGCTGCGCTCGAGCCTCATCGCGATGGACTTGAGCGTGCCGCCTGAAGCGCCGCCGCCTGCCGCTGCGAGCGAAAGCTCGGCAGCGGCGAGCGAGCCGCCGCCCTCTGCGCTGCGCCTCGGTCTCTCCGCGGGGGCGACCGCGCTGACGAGCTTGGATGGAGTGGGCCCCGCGGTTCTGCCGCTGGTGCGCTTCGACTTGGCCCTGCCGTCGGGGCTGACGCTCGAGGCGACCGCGGCCGGGCTCGGTACTCGGCCGCACGTCCCCGCGCCGGCGGGCAGCGTCGAAGTGGCACAGCAGTTTGCTTTGCTCGGGCTGTGCGCCAACCTCGCTGGGAGTCCGCGCAGTCGCGCTATCGCCGCGCTCTCACTCGGCGCCCTGCGCACGGGTCTGGACGGAAGCGCGACCTCACCGCAGGTTGGCCATACGCTAGAACGTTGGGCGTTCTTGCTGGAAGCGAGCGTCGGGGCGCGGCTCCGCGTCGTGGGCGACGCGTACGTGACGCTGGCTGCGCACGCGCAGCTCGCGGAGCCCTACGTGGCGATTCATTCCGTGGACACGCTGGTCGCGACCACGGGACGTCCGAACTTGCGGCTGACGCTGACGGCGGGTGCTTGGCTATGAAGCTCGTCCGCGCTGGGGTGCAACTCGCTATCATGAGAGCGGTGTTGGAGTGTGTTGGCTGCGCGCGGGCCGACGTCTATCCCATCACCGGCCCCACGAGCACGGACGGCGGTGGCGATGCCGGGAGCCACGGCGACGGCCAAGGCGGCAGCGCAAACGCGGGCAGCGCGGGCAGCGGCGGGAGCGCCGTCAGCGGCGGAAATGCCGGAAATGCCGGAAATGCCGCGAGCAGCGGGAACGGCGGCGGCGCCGGGAGCGCAGGCTCGCCGAGCTGCCCGACACCGAGCTTGGCGCCAGGCGACAGCTCGCGAACGGTGACCGTCGGCGGCACGACGCGGCGTTACCTCTTGCACGTTCCGCCCGCGTACGACGGCCGCACGAGCTCCGCTCTCGTGGTGGACTTTCACGGCATGGGGGAGTCCGGCACGAGTGAGCGCATGAGCTCGCCGTATCCTGCGGTGCTCGATCCCGAAGGCGTGATCATGGCGTTCCCCGATGGGTTGGACGGCCCAGCTGGCGCTGCTTGGAATGTCGGCCCTTGCTGCGTCGCGAACGTCGACGACGTGGCCTTCACGCGCGCGCTCGTCGAGCAAGTACGCGGGCTGGCGTGCATCGACAGCGCTCGCATCTACGCGGTCGGCGTGCTCACGGGCGGCGGTATGGCGCACTACCTGGGCTGTCACGCCGCCGATTTGTTCGCCGCGGTGGCGCCCGCCGCTTTCGACCTGCTCGAGGAGAACGCGGACGATTGCACGCCAGCGCGCCCGATCAGTGTGATCGCTTTCCGCGGCACCGCCGACGCGCGCGTGCCCTATGCCGGCGGCCCATCGTCACTCGTGCCGGGAATGCCGCTCACGTTCTTGGGCGCGCAGGGCAGCTTCGAAAAATGGGGGGAGATCAACCATTGCGTCGGCCCGGCGTCACCCCCGGATGCTGACGGTTGTTCGGGCTACTCAGGTTGCGATGGCGGCGCCGAGGTGATTTTGTGCACCAAGCAAGGCGGCCGCGAGAAGCCGGGAGATCCCAGCATCGCCTGGCCCGTCCTCGCACGGCATCGACGCTAACGCCCAGGTGTTACGTCGCGCAGCGTTCATCGCTGTCGCGCTGCCAGCCTGACGCGCTGAGCGGGTACGAAAAGCTCATCCGCGATGCGCTTCGCGTTCGAGAATAGGCTACGCGAAAAAATGCAGCGCGACGGCATGAGTAAACCACTTTTAGCGATGCGGATGGGTATTTGTAGGAGCGCCGACCGAGCTCTTGGCTACCTTATGCCGAGGCCGGGCAAACACGTGCGGCCCCGAAGCAGTTGCCCCGTATGAGTTTCGCGGTCCGCGCGGCCGCCCAACCCTGACCGGAAACATGCAGAAGATGTCTCGTTCCTCCACCTCTCGCCGCCTGCGCGGCTGCGTCATCGCGGTATCCGCCGTCGCTCTCTCTGCAGCCATCGGCGGCTGTCACGAAGACACAGGCAACGCGCTGGGCACGGGCGCCGTGTCTGGTAACGGGACGGCCCCGCGGGCCGGCTCCGGGGGCGTGCTCGGCAGCAGCGGCGCAAACAGCAGCGGCGGCAGCGCCGTGACGGGCGCGGGCGGTACCAGCAGCACCGTCGGTGGAACCGGTACCGCGGGCGGCTTCACCAGCAGCAGTGGCGCGGGGGGCGCCGTCCTCGGCGGCGGCACTGGCGGCGGTGGGGGAGCCGTCGCGCTCGGGGGCTCCTCAGGGATGGCCACCGGCGGCAAGCCGTGCATGGACGTAGAGCCGCCTCCGGATCCGGATTGGCCTGGCGCGACGTGTAAGAACTGGGCGACCGAGACCACGGAGTGCACAGCGGCGTGGTTCTCTCAATACTGCGACGTGAGCTGTGGTCGTTGCGTGCCCGCCGGCGGCGGCGCTGGTGGCAGCGGCGGTGCCGGGGCCGGCGGCAGCGGTGCTGGCGGCAAGCCCTGTATGGACGTGGAGCCGCCTCCCGACCCCGAGTGGCCGGGCGCGACCTGCAAGGAGTGGGCGACCGAGACCAAAGAGTGTACTGCTGACTGGTTCTCCCAATACTGCGACGTGAGCTGCGGTCGCTGCGTGCCGGAAAACAACGGCGGCGGTGGCTCCGGCGGTGCCAGCGGATCGGCGGGCTCGGGGAGCACCGTGGACTGCTCGAGCCTGCCCAAGGTCAACGGCGGCGACGGCTTCGCGACGCGCTACTGGGATTGCTGTCAGCCCCATTGCGCTCAGTTCGATGGTCATCGCTGCGACCAGAACGGCACGTCGAGGACGGGCAACACGACCAGCGCCTGCTCCGGCGGCGGCTCCTTTGCGTGCTACGACGAGGCGCCGAAGGCCGTCTCCGATTGCCTTTCGTACGGCTACATCGCGAAGGCCAACCCCAACTGCGGCGGCTGCTACCGTATCCAGTTCACGGGTGAAGGCCACCACAACGCGGCCGATCCGGGATCCCAGCTGCTGAAGGGCAAGCAGATGATCGTCAAGGTGAGCAACACCGGCGGCGACGTCGCGGGCAACCAGTTCGATTTGATGATCCCGGGCGGTGGCGTCGGCCAGTTCAACGCCTGCAGCCGGCAGTGGGGCACTAATGACCTCGGCGCGCAGTACGGCGGCTTCTTGACGAACTGCAGCGGCTCACACGCGGCGAAGAAGGACTGCGTGCGTCAGAACTGCATGAAGATCCCCGCGGGTCCTGCGCGTGATGGTTGCCTCTGGTTCGTCGACTGGTTCCAAGTCGCCGACAACCCCAACTTCACGTCGCAGCCGACGGACTGCCCCTTCTGACGCGCCGGCTGCGCTTGCCCTCAGCGCGGAGAGGGCGAAGCGCGCGCAACCCTCGCGATCGAGGGTTGCGAGTCTCTCATACGCCGTGCGCTCAGCGAGCGGAGCGGTTGCGCCGGCGGCGCTGAACGAGCGCCGCGGCGAAGCCCAGCGCGATGACGCCGTAGGCCGAGGACGCCGTACGGGGCGCCCGCAGCGCGCAACCATCACTGTCGGAGGGGCCGCTGCTGTTGCCCGAGCCGCTGGTGGCGCTGCCGCCCGAGGTCCCGACAGCGCCTCCCGAGCCACCGCCGCTCGCGCCATCCGTGGTGAGCGACAGCACTGCGGAGCCTTCTTGCAGCGCCACATTGGCGGGTGCGTGCGTCGACAGGTTCTTCGGTGACCCCCAGTTGCCCGTGAGCCATTGGCTGGACAAGGAGCTCGCGTCGAAGTCGTCGCGCCACTCGAGCGTGAACTTGCCATCCGCATACGACGAGTACTGCACCCAATCGATGTACTGCTGCACCGGCAAGATCGCTGGGCTGAAGTTCCCGCCGAACGAGGCGTCGCCCGGCCAGATGTTGAAGCGGATTTGCATGCCGGCGGTGGCGTTGTCGGCAAACGCCGTCGCCGTCGCGCCCGTCTCGCGCCGGACCTCCATGTCATCCACGAACCACGCGATGTACTCCGGCGTCCACTCGTAGGCATAGGTGTGGAAGTCCGCGCAGAGATCCGCGCTCACCGCTTGCTTCTGCGGGTGAGGCTGCGCCGGGCTACCGAAGAAGGCGTTCGTCTCCAGGTGACAATCCGCGCCGACCTTCTCGAAGTCCAGCTCGTTCCAGAATGTACCGCTGACCTCGGAGCCGTCCTTCCATAAGAAGAAGGAGCTCACGACGCCGTCGCCGGCTGCGAAGCGGACGCGCGCTTCGAAGCGCCCGTATCGGTAGGACGTGCCGCTGTAGAGCTCGGCGCTGCTGACGGCGGCCTGGGCGCTCGCCGGGATCGCAACGGAGGCGAGGGAAATGAGAGAGCAGAGAGTAGCTATCTGAAAGTGTCGCACGCACTTCGTTTGAACCAAGCGGCCAACTCCTTCAAGCGCCGCCGCCGCGCGAACCTCGCATTTTGTGTCAGAACCGGAACCGGCGACGCTCTCCGCTTCGACCGGCTCGCGTCGACCCGGCGCCTGGACCCCCCTGAGGCGCGAAGGTACATTCAGCGCGATGACGCGAGCCGTGTACCAGCGCTTCCTGCCGGAAGGCGGGCACACCGCCGCGCACGTGTGGAAATTCTCTCCCGAGTTCGGCGGCCGCCGGCCGCGACACTTCCATGACGAGCCGGAGCTGAACCTGATCGTATCGGGTTCCGCCAAGTTCGGAATTGGGGATGCGGTCGTGCGCGCGCAGGCGGGTGAGCTGCTGGCCTTTCCGGCGGGTCAGGATCACGCGCTGCTCGAAGCGTCACCCGATCTGTATTTGTTCGCGATCGGGTTGTCGCCCAAGTTGTCGGCCGAGGTGTTGCGCGCGGAGCGGCACAGCGTGGCCGTGCCCGCCCACGTGCGGCTGCCGGCGGAAGAGTTGAAGGCCGTGATCGCGCGCGCCAGCGCGATTGTGGACCAGCTCGGCAAAGAGCAGCTGGCGGCCGAGCTCTGGGAGCAAATGGTGTGGCTGAGGCAACGCCACGCGGCGCAGCTGCGCGGCGGCTTGCACGTGCTCACGCGCCGCGCGCTGACGATCTTGGTGGAGCAACCGCAACTGGAACGCGACGCGCTGGCGAGAGCGGTGCGCGGCAGCCCGTGCGCGCTCAGCCGCTACTTCCACAGCGACATCGGCACGACGCTCGTCCAATACCGCGCTCGCCTGCGCCTGCTGCGCATGATCCGCTCGATGGACGACGGCGAGCGTGAGCTGAAGAGCGCGGCCAGCGCCGCTGGATTCGGCTCCTACTCGCAGTGCCATCGAGTATTTCGCGCCGAGCTCGGCTGCTCACCGCGCGCCTTTTTCGGCTCGGACCTGCGCGAGCGCATGCAGCGGGCTTACGAGCCCTGAGCCGCGCCGGCGCGCGAGCTCACGCGGTCTCGTAGCGTCACCCGCGCGGCGTGACGCTCGTTAGGGAAGGTGACTTTCGAATCACCCCTCGGATATATTCCCGTCGAGCGTCGCTTTGGCGTGCGCGAGCGTTTGCGTGAGTGCGCGCGAGCAGCCTCGCGGCGCAGCCGCAGTGTAGATTTCGCGCCGGGCTATGCGCTTCGCGGCGTCGCGCGGCATCGCGCGGCGAGCGCTGACATTTCCCATGCCAGCCGACGGTTCTAGCTCAAGGAAGCCACTGCCTGTTTAGCGGCCTGCTCATTCGAGCGCGCAGGGCGACAGGTGTCACCGGCGTGCCGTATCTCAGGTCGCGCGGCTCATTGATCATGTCGAGAGAACACTCGTCTTCGCGTACTCGTTATCGTGTCGTCGCGCTGCTCGCGGCGGCCAGCGTCTCGGTCTCGTGCGCCACCGCCGAGCAGCTGCCGGATGGCGACATGCCGGGAAGCGGCGGCGTCAACACGGGCGGCGCCGGCGCGGGTGCCCCGAGTCAGGGCGGAAGTAACCCCAGCGGTTTAGGCGGTGCGAGCGGCGGCTTCGCGGGTAGCGCCAACACCGGCGGCGCGCCGGTCGCGAGCGGCGGGAGCGTCGCGACGGGCGGGAGCGTCGCGACGGGCGGCGCGGCTGGAGCGGCGACGGGCGGGACCAGCGCAGGCAGCGCGGGCATGAGCAGCGGCGGCAGCGGGGGACTCGGCGGCGGCGCCGGAGCGGCCGGTTCTGACGGCCAGGGCGGTCTGTCCAACCGCGGCGGCACCAGCGGCAACGCCGGAGCCGGCGGAGGTCAGGCCACCGGCGGCGCGCCGGTGACGGAGAAGGCGCCGCCGGTCGGTAAGAAGTTCGTCGGGAACATCGATACGCGCGGACAAGTACGAAGCGATTTCGTGAAGTACTGGAATCAGTTCAGCCCCGAGAACGCCGGCAAGTGGGGCAGCATCGAGCGCACGCGCGACCAGATGAACTGGAGCACGCTCGACAAGATGTACGACTACGCGAAGCAGCGCGGCATCCAGTTCAAACAGCACAACTTCATCTGGGGCACGCAGCAGCCGAGCTGGCTGAACGGCTTGTCGCAGGCCGAGCAGCGTGAAGAGGTCGAGGAGTGGATCCGCGCGTACTGCGAGCGCTACCCGGATACGCCGATGATCGACGTGGTCAACGAGCCGCCGCCGCACACCACGCCGCCGTACATCGCCGCGCTGGGCGGTTCGGGCTCGAGCGGCTACGACTGGATCGCGCAGGCCTTCAAGTGGGCGCATCAATACTGCCCGAACTCGATCCTGATCCTGAACGACTACAACAACATCGAGTACGCCAACGACAACGCGCACACCATCGAGATCGTGAACAAGATCAAGAGCGCCGGCGCGCCGATCCACGCGGTGGGCGCGCAGGCGCACGACGCGTACAAGATGTCGACCAGCACGGTGCAGGGCTACATCGACAAGATCGCGCGCGAGACGGGCTTGCCCGTGTATATCAGTGAATACGACATCGACCTCGCGGACGACAATCAACAGAAGTCCGTGATGCAGAGCCAGTTCACCATGTTCTACACGAACGAGAACGTGAAGGGCATTACCCTGTGGGGTTATATATCGGGCTCCACCTGGAAGGCGAACACGGGCATCATGTCGAGCAGCGGCAACCTGCGGCCGGCCATGACCTGGCTGCTCGACTACCTCGGGATCAAGCAATAAGAGCGGCGCCGACGCTGGCGAGCGGGCGGCCCGGTCAGCCGCTCCGCCTCCCGCGTGGATGGCGCTCGGGCCGGCTCGTTGCGTCGGCTGGGGACGCCAGCGAGCGCGAGCTCGGAGCAGACAGCGCCTGCAACGGCCGGTACGATGCGGCCACCGATGCCGGCCTCGCCCAAGAAGAAGACCCCTCGCGTCGCCTCGCTCCGCGGCGCGCCCGCTACGAAGCGCAGGCAGCGCCCGAGCGCGCCAGGTGCCAAGCAGCCGGAGGCCGGCGCGCGCCGCAGCGATCTGCATCAGGTGTTGGCGCAGCGCGTGCGCGACGCGCGCGCGCGGCGCTTCATGACGCGCAAGGCGCTCGCGCAGGAGTCTGGCATTTCGCTCGCGTACCTGGCCCGCGTCGAGAGCGGCACCGGCAACATCTCCCTGGGCCTTTTGCAGCGCTTGTCCCAGGCGCTGAACCTGCCCATCGAGAGCTTCCTGGCGCTGGAGCAGGCCCCCAACGCCGATTTTACGATGATCGTGGAGTTCCTGAAGCGGCAGAGCCCGGAGCGGCTCGCGCTGATCCGCCGGCAGCTGTTCGACAACCACGATCGCGCGCAGCGCGTCGCGCTCGTCGGCATCCGCGGCGTCGGGAAATCGACGCTCGGCCCGCTGCTCGCGGAGCGGCTCTCGGCGCCGTTCGTGGAGCTCAACCGCGAGATCGAAAAGGAGGCGGGCCTGGCCGTCAGCGAGATCTTTACGGTCTACGGGCAGCACGGCTATCGCGTGATCGAGCGACGCTGCTTGGAGCGCATCATCGTCAACCAACCGCGAGTGGTGCTGGCGACGGCGGGCGGCATCGTCGCGGAGACGGCGACGTACGAGCTGCTGTTGAGCTCGTTCTTCACGATTTGGCTCAAGGCTAGCCCGGAGGTGATGTTCGAGCGCGTGCTCGCGCAGCACGACGCGCGCATCGCCAGCCCGGAGCTTCGCCACGAGGCGATCGAGAACATCGAGCGCACGTTGGAGGCGCGGCGCCACCTGTACGAGCTGGCGCCGGCGGCGTTCGACACCAGCGGCAAGAACGTCGAGCAGATCGTGCGCGGCTTGCTGGCGCTATTGCCGGGTGACCTGCGCGGCGCGTCCCCGTAGAGCGCCCGCGCGCGGGGGCTCACGTGCCCGCTGGCGCCTGCAGCAGGAGCGCATCGAGCGCGATGACGCCGCTGGCATAGACGCGCAGCGGGTTGATCTCGAGCTCGCGCACGCTCGGTTTTTCGCACAGGAAGTCGCCCAGCGCGACCACGCAGCGCGCGACCGCTTCGCAATCGAGCGGCGGGCCGCCGCGAAAGCCAGCGAGCAGCGGCGCGCCGCGCAGCTCTCCCAGCATCTCTCGCGCGTCCGCCAGCGTGAGCGGCGCCAAGCGGCTGGCGCTGTCGCGCAGCGCCTCAGCGAACACGCCGCCGAGGCCCACCAGCACCGTGGCGCCGAAGCTCGCGTCTCGCGACGCCGAGACGATCAGCTCGAGCCCCGGAGGTGCCATCTGTTCGAGCAGGTACCGGCGCGGCGCGGTGAGGGGGATGCGGTCGAGCTTGGCCAACGCCTCGTCCAGCGCGGCGGCGTCGTTGATGTTCAGCTGCACGCCGCCGAGCTCGGTCTTGTGCTCGATCTCCGCGGCGAGGATCTTGGCGACCACCGGCTTTGGCAGCCGGCGCAGCGCCTCATGGGCAGCTTCGTGAGAAGCGCAGACGAGCCGCTGAGGCGCGGCAATACCGAGCGCCTCCAGCGTCAGCTTCGCGGTGTGCTCGTCCACGTGCTCCGGCACGCGCGCCGTTGGCGAGGCGTCGTGGCGCTCTGCGCGCGCGACCCGCGCTCGTAACGTCGCGTCGCGCGCCAGCACGCTCGCCGCGCGCGCCAGCTCCTCCGGAGACTCGGCGACGTAGAAGCCCTGCGCGCGCAGCGCTCGGCAGGTTTCGCTCAGCTCGTCGCGTGGCCCCATGGTACCGAACAGGATGGGCTTCGAGACGGCGCGCTGCACGGCGGGCAACGTCTCCGCGGGGTCGAGCGCGGCGGGCTCGCTCAGCGCGTAGCTGATCACCGCGTCGACGTTGGCGTCCTGCGCCAGCGCGGTGAGCACCTGCGGAAAGCTCGGCCCCGGGCGCGCCGTGTCGACCGGGTTCTTCTGGTAGGTCATCGGCGGCAGCCGCTCAGCGATGCGCTGCGTGGTCGCGGGCGTGAGCTCCGGTACGCGGATGCCCCGCGATTTGAGCAGGTCCAACATGGCGAGGCCCGCGCCGGCTTGCGCGGTGAGCACCCCGATGCCCGGCTCGAGCTTGGCTGGCAGACGATGCAACGAGAGCACCGCAGCGGCCTGCGCCAGCTCTTCGCTCGACTGCACGAGCACGGCGCCGGCTTGCTCCAGCGCGCTGCAGCGCAGCGCGTAGGAGCCGAGCAGGTTGCCCGTGTGCGAGCGCGCGAATTCGGCGATGTCCGTGCGGCCCACCGTGAACACCACGAGCGGCTTGAGCTGCGACACGCGGCGCACGGTCTCGTACAAGCGGCGGCCCTCGCTGACGCCTTCGAGGTGCAGCGCGATGGCCCGCGTCGCCGGCTGAGCCGCGACGAACTCGAGCACGTCCGCCGCGTCGATGTCGACCGAGTTGCCGAGGCCGACGGCGCACGAGACGCCATAGCCGAGCTTGGCGAGCAAAAAGCTCACGGTGAGGTTGATACCGGCGCTCTGCGCGATGACAGCGATGTGGCCCGCCGGGATGTGCGCCGCGGAGGGCAGGAAGCTCGCCGTGAGAGACAGCTCTTTGTTGACGAAGCCCGCCGTGTTCGGTCCCAGCAGCCGAAAGCCTGACTCCTGGCAGGCGCGCTCGAGCCGGGCCTCGAGCGCCGCCCCCTCGGTGCCGGCCTCCGAGAAGCCGCCGCTCACGATCAAGCCGCCGCCGCACTGCCCCGCGATGGCCTCGTCCACGGCCTCGACGCACGCTGCCGCCGGCACCGCGAAGAGCACCAGGTCCACCGGTCGTGACAGCGCGCGCAGCGACGGGAACGTCTTGCGGCCACAAATGCTGTCCGCCTTCGGGTTGATCGCGAAGACCTCGCCGCGGAAGCTGGAGAGCGCGAGCAGGGCTTGATAACCGGCCTTCTCCGGCGCCGCGGAGGCGCCGACCACCGCGACAGACGCCGGCGCAAAGAGCCGCTCCAAATTCGTACGGTGCGTGGCCATCGTTGAAATGCTCGATCAGCGCGGCGCGTAGAACGAACCCCCGCTGGCGGCCAAGCGCTCGATGAGCGGCGCCGGCGTCCAGTGTTCGTCGCCGACCTGCTCGCGGTAGTGTTGGATGCGCTGGTAGACGTGCGCGAGCCCGAGCTGATCGGCGAAGAACAGGGGGCCGCCGCGATACACCGGGAAGCCGTAGCCGTGCACCCAGATCATGTCGACGTCGAGCGGACGCGCGATGACGCCCTCGTCGAGCGCGCGCGCCGCCTCGTTGACGATGCTGAGCAGGCAGCGCTCATTGATTTCCTGCGCCGGGATGCTGCGCTTGCTGGCGCCGCGCGGCTTCGTGTAGCCGCCGAGCCGCGCTAGGTTGCTCGCGCTCGGCGCGGCTCCTTCGAGGAGCGTCGCGCGCAAGCGCAGCAGCTCCTGCGCAGAGAAGCTCCCCGGCGCGAACCCGAACTCCAGCAACGCTTGCTCGAGCGCTTCGGGCAGCGCGCCCTCATCGAGCAGCAGCAGCGCCTCTCGAGAGCGTTGCGCGAGCAGGCGGCTGGCCACTGGCGCGCGCACCGGTACGGCGAGCTTGCCCAGGCTGCGGCCGAGCTTCATGACGGTGGCGTAGGCGTCTGCGGCGGTGAGCCGGCCGCGCACGTTCTCGAGCAGCTTCACGCGCTCGACGGGGCGCGCGAAGTGCATCCCCACCACGTCCGCCGGTCGGCTCGTCGCAGCGGCTAGTGAGTCGAGCTCCAGGAACGCGCTGGTGGTCGCGAGCAGCGCGTTGGGTTTGGCCACACTGTCGAGCTGTGCGAGCAACGCTCGCTTCGCGTCCAACTCCTCCTCCGCGGCTTCGATGAGCAGGTCGGCGCTCCGCGCGTCATCGAACGAGAGGCTCGGCCGGAGCAGCTTCAGGCGCGCGTCCGCGTCTTCTTGTCTGATGCTACCGCGCGCGATCGCCGCGGCGTAGCCCTGCTGGATTGCTGCGACGCAGCGCTCGAGCTCGCTCGAGTCCCGCGCGAGCAGCGTGACAGCAATACGCGCGTCGCTGAAGCAGCGCGCCAGCGCGCTCGTGAAAGCGGGGTCCGCGCCGGCGATGGCCACCGATTTGATGGGACGCGCCGACGTATCCTCCGCCAGCCCGGGCACCTTGGCCACCTCGCGCTCGCCGAAGAAGAGGTGCCGCTGCGCCTTGGACTCGGGCGACGCCATCAGCTCGCGGAACAGCTCGCGCTCGCGCTGCAAGCCGTCGGCGAAGGGCAGCTCGACCGCCGCGGCGACCGCTTCGATGCAGCGAAATGGCGCTAGAAAGCCGCGGCAGCGCTCGGCGATGCCGCGCTGGTACTCGCCGAGCAGCGCCGGGTCGTCGAGCTTCGCGCTGAGCGCGCTCACGCGGCGCAGCGGGCGGCCCTCCGCGAGCACACGGCGCGCGAACGCCAGTCCTGCCTCCTTCACGTCCTCCGCGACGACCTCGTCGATGAGCCCGAGGCGCTGAGCCTGTGCCGCCGAAATCGGCGTGCCCGACACGATCATGTCGAGCGCCGCTCGCACGCCGATCAGGCGCGGCAAGCGCTGCGTACCGCCCGCGCCCGGCAAAATCCCGAGCGTCACCTCTGGCAACCCGAGCTTGGCAGAGCTGACCGCAATGCGAAAATGACACGCCAGCGCGAGCTCCAGCCCGCCGCCGAGCGCCGTGCCGTGGATCACGGCGATGCTGGCCTTGGGCGCGCCATCGAGGAGCTCGACGAGCTCCGGCAGATCCGGCGCCAGCGGCGGCTTGCCGAACTCGCGGATATCGGCGCCCGCGATGAAGGTGCGGCCCTCGCAGACGATGACGATGGCGCTCACGTCGGGAGCCGCGAACAGCTCCTCGAGCGCGGGCAGCAACGCGCTGCGCACCGCGTGCGATAGCGCGTTGACGGGCGGGTTGTTCAGCGCGATGAGCGCGACGTTCTCGTGCCGCGTGACCGTGACTAGGTTCGACATGGTGAGCTCAGCGCGGCGCCATGCGGAGCGCGCCGTCCAATCGGATCGACTCGCCGTTGAGCATTTCGTTCTCCACGATTTGCTGCGCCAGCGCGGCGTACTCCTCGGGGCGGCCGAGACGCGGCGGAAACGGCACGCTCTTGGCGAGGGACTCCTGAACCTCGGGCGGGAGCCCCGCCAGCATCGGCGTGTGGAAGATGCCGGGGGCGATGGTGCACACGCGGATTCCGCTGCTGGCCAGCTCGCGCGCGATGGGCAGCGTCATCGCGACGATGCCGCCCTTCGAGGCCGCGTAGGCGGCCTGACCGATTTGACCATCCCACACGGCGACCGAGGCCGTGTTGATGATGACGCCGCGCTCACCGGCAGCGTTGGGGGGGTTGCTCGCCATCGCCGCGGCCGCCAGCCGGATCATGTTGAAGGCGCCGACCAGGTTGATCTGGATGACCTTCGAGAACGTCTCCAGCCGGTGCGGGCCCTTCTTTCCGTTCACGCGCTCTGCTGGGCCGATGCCCGCGCAGTTCACGAGCCCGTGCAACGCGCCGAAGCGTTCGCGCGCGCGCTCCACGGCGGCGCTGGCGTCGGCCTCGCTGCTCACGTCGGTCTTGCAGAAGGCGCAGCCGGCGCCGAGCTCCTCGGCGAGCCGCTGACCGAGCTCGGCGTTGACGTCGGCGATCACGATGCGGGCGCCTCGCGCGTGGAACCACTTGACGGTGGCGGCGCCGAGCCCCGAGCTGCCGCCCGTGACGATGAAGGTCGATGCGTTGAGTTGCATGGCTTGTTCTCGCTAGTTGATACGTTGACTACGCCGCGTGCTGCAGCAGGATACCGACGCCTTGGCCGCCGCCGGCGCAGGCGGAGGCGATCGCGAACTCGCCCTTGGCGCGGCGAAGCTGGCGCGCGGCGGTGACGGTCAGCCGCACCCCAGACGCGGCGAGGGGATGTCCGATGGCGATGGCCCCGCCGTGAGCGTTGACGCGCTCGCGATCGAGCGCGAGCTCCTTTTCAACCGCCAGGTATTGAGCGGCGAAGGCCTCGTTGATCTCGAAACACGCGACGCTCTGCTGCTCCAGGCCGACCTGCCGCAGTAAGCCGCGGATGGCCGGCGCAGGGCCGATGCCCATGACCTCCGGCGGAACCCCGACGACGGCGCCAGCGAGCACGCGCGCCAGCGGCTTCAGGCCGTGAGCGCGGACGTACTCTCCAGAGGCGACCAGGGCCGCGGCGGCGCCGTCGACGATGGCCGAGCTGTTGCCGCCGGTCTGTACGCCGTCCTTGCCGAACGCCGGCCGCAGCTTTTGCAAGACCTCGAGCGGGCTCGGTCGCACGTGCTCGTCGCGCGCGAAGCGCTCGACCTTGCGCGGCAGCGCGATGCCGCGCGGCTGGTAGCCTTCCAGCGACCACTGCTGAGCGGTCACCGGCGCGACCTCGTCCTCATAGTAGCCCTCGTCCCAGGAGCGCACCGCGCGCTCGAAGCTCTGCGCCGCGAAGCGATCGACCTCTTCGCGTGAAATGGCGTAGAGGCGCGCCAGGTTCTCGGCGGTCTCGCCCATGCGCGTGTTGGACGCGGTGTCCAGCGTGGCTTCCCACAGGAAGTCCTTGAACTCGACCTGCCCCATACGAAAGCCGCTGCGATGCGTGTACGCGGCCACGGGGTTGCGCGACATGGACTCACTGCCCACGCACAGCGCGAGCTTGGCCCTGCCGAGCGCGATTTGATCGGCGGCGTTCAAGATCGTCTCGAAGCCGGTTCCGCACAGCCGATGGACGAGCAAGGACGGCACACCGAGCGGGACGCCCGAGTACAGGCCGATGTGGCGTGGCAGGTAAAACGCGTCGAAGCTCGACTGCGCGACGTTGCCCGCGATCACGGCGCCGACGTCCGCGCTCGGCACTTGCAGGCGTTGAAACAGCGCGCGCGCCGCGAAAATTCCGAGATCCGTCGGCGACACGCCGCTGAGCACGCTCATATAGTCGGCGAACGGCGTGCGCACGCCGCCGAGCAGCCAAATGTCCTCGTAGCGTGCGATGAGCGCGTTACGTTCGAGCGATTCGTACATGGGGGACTCCGATTTCGTCAGCGCCGCGTGGTGCTCGCTGTTTCAACCTGCGCCTCGAGCGCCGCGCGTGTCGTTGCCCGGCGCCAAAATCACGCTGGGGTGGGGCGGCTCCGCATAGAGCGTCTCGACGAGCGCCGCGCGGCGCTGCAACACGGCGCGCTGGTTGATGTAGCCTTTGTCAGTGATTTCTCCGGCGTCGATCGACGCGGGCTCGAGCAGCAGCAGCGCCCGGCGCGCGCACGTGGACGAGCCGGTGCCCGCGCGGGTCAGCGCGGCGAGGCCCTGCTCTACGCGGCGCCGCACCGCGGCGTCTGCGAGCAACGTGCTCGGCGGCGCGTCGCTGGCGAGCGCGCCGAGCAGGGTGCGGCAGCCGGCCAGGTTCGGGAAAATCAAGAGCCCGATCTCGTCTCGGTCATGGCCGGTGACCACGACGTCTTGCGCTACGGGAGCCAACGCGCTGATCGCCTCCAAGCGCAGCGCGCCCACGTTCACCCAGGTGGCCGTGCTGAGCTTGAAATCCTCGCCGATGCGGCCATCGAACAGCAGGCCGCGCTCGGGATGCTCGGCGTCCACCAGGCGCACGGCGTCGCCGGTCTTGAAGAAGCCCTCTTCGTCGAAGCAGCTCGCCGAGAGGTCGGCGCGCCGATAGTAGCCCGGCGTCACGTTGGGACCGCGGACGCGCACCTCTGTCTTGTCTCCGTTCGGCACTAGCTTCAGCTCGCTGCCCGGCAGCGGCAGGCCGATGATGCCCGCGCGGTCCGGTTGAAAATGACCGACCGTCGCCGTCGGCGCGGTCTCGGTCAGGCCCCAGGACGACACCATCGGCACATCGCGTCCGAGCGTCTCCCGAGCCAGGCCTTGAAGGGCCTCCCACAAGTGCTGCGGCAGCGCGGCGCCCGCGTAGAAGATCAGCTCCAGCCGGCTGAAGAAGCGGCTGCGCAGCGTGGCGTCGGCGCGCAGCGCCGTGACGAGCAGGTCGTAAGCGCGTGGCACGTTGAGCGACAACGTAGGCGCCACGTCCTGCAGATTCGTGAGCGTCTCTTGGAACAGCCCGGGCAGCGGCCGGCCGCGATCGATGTACAGCGTGCCGCCGTTGCGCAGCACCATGTTGAAGTTGTGATTGCCGCCGAACGTGTGGTGCCAGGGCAACCAGTCGAGCAGCACCGGCGGGTGGCCGAGGAACGGCCATATTTGCGCGATGGCCTGCTGATTCGAGCACAGCATGCGCTGCGTGTTGATCACGCCCTTGGGTTCGCTCGTGGAGCCCGAGGTGAACATCACCTTGGCCAGGGTGTCCGGCGTGACCGCGGCGAACGCGCGCTCCACCGTGTCATCGTCACGCTCGCTCGTCAGCGCGTCGAAGGGTAAAGCTCGCGGGCTCGGCGCGTGAGCGCCGCTGACGACCAGGGCAGCGCAGTCATCGCGCAGCGCGTCGAGCGCGGCCGCGAAGCGCGCGACCTCGCTCACGTAGATGAGCCCCGGCCGCACCGTGCGCACGATGCTGCGCAGCTTGCCGAAATCTTTCGACAGCAATGAGTACGCCGGCGAGATGGGGACCACGGGGACGCCGATGTGCAGGCACGCCAACGTCAACACGGCGTGCTCCACGCTATTTTCCGAGAGGATCGCCACCGGGCGCTCGCTGGAGAGCTCGCGGCGCAAGAGGCCCGCCGCCACGCGCCGCACCTGCTTCCGCATTTCGCCGTAGCTCAGCCCGCGCCAGCCTGCGCCATGCCGCTCCAAGAGGAAAGGACGCTCCGGTGAGCGGCGCGCCCACTCCTCTAGGTACTCACCGCTACAGCGGGCGTAGGCGCCGAGCGCATGACGAGAGCGCAGGAGCTGGTCGTGCTCGCGACGCGTCAGCTCGACCGCGGGGGCCGCGAACACGGGGTCAGAGGTGCATGCCGCTTGATTCACGCTTGCTGCTCACGCCGTTACGGCCGCGCGAGCGCGAGTGACGCGCTCGAGTGGGATATATACTATAGTAGATGTGACTGTCCAGGTGCTTGCCTGAGTCGACGCTGGTGGAACTTTCCAATTTCCTCGCGATTGTTGCGAGTCCAACAAGTGTAACAGGGAACGCTGCGGCGGCGTGCGCGGCAGTCGAGCGGGAAGATTATTATAGGTTGATCGGTCAGAGTATACTATAGTACTTGTCGACTGATCGCCGACGGCTGTGCTGCTGGCGTGGAGCTGGGCGGAACAAGGGTCACCAAAGTGCTCGGGGCACGAGTGGCTCTCAGGAGAATAAAGATGAGTCGAGGCGCGAGATCGGTTCGGCATACGTGGTTTCTGGCGGCCAGCACCATCCTCGGCGCGTGCGCTTGGGTGACGGGCGCGAGCGCGCAAGCAACGACTCCACCGCAAGAGCCGCCCGTGGCAGCGGAGCCCGGCGCCGGCGAGGGCCCACCGCCGCCCGCGGCTGAAGAGCCCGCGCCCGCACCGGAGGCGAGCGCGCCCGCGGAGCCCACAGCGGCGGCTCCAGCGGCAGCGGCCCCGCCGCCGCCTGCTGCTCCTCCGCCGCCTGGACCGCCGCCGCCGTCAGCGATCCCCGACGGCGAGGCACCGACCAGGCCAATCCCTCCGGCGTTTCCTCCTGCGATTCCCAACATCGATTTCGGTGGCCGGCTTCAGGCCGGGCTCAAGCTGCAGAGCGCGAGCGACCCGGAGAAGATGGATGACATCAGTGAGGTGCTAACGGCCGACCTCCTCACGTCGGGTCAAATCCACCGTTACCTCAAGTGGCAAGTGAGCGTAACGCTCAACTATCCCGGCACGCCTGGGTCCCCGGGGACCGTCAACGTGCAGCCGCTCGACGTGATCGCTCGCATCGAGCCGCTGCCGGAGTTCAACGTCTATGTGGGGCGTATGCTGGTCGTCGCGGATCGTTTCGCGCCGAGCGGCCCGTGGGGCATGGACGAGTTCTTCTTCCCGGGATTTTTCCCGCTGATCGGGGCGCCGGCGCTGCCCAAGGCGGGGGCCGTCGGGCGCGACGTGGGCGTGACCGTCTGGGGCGCGCCGCTCAAGGGACACGTCAAATACTATCTCGGCGCCTTCAACCTCTACGACCCGACGCTGAACCCGCTGCTCAGCGGGCGCCTGCAAGTCAGCTTGCTGAATGGTGAGCCTGCATTTTACCACCGTACGACGTACTTCGGGACGCGCGATCTCGTCTCTCTCGGTATCGGCGGTCAGTATCAAAAGCAAGGTTCGGTCCAGAACGTCCCTGTCACGACGCCGCCCACTGTCCCGCTGACGGATAACTACAGCAACGTCACTGCGGACGTGACCGTGGAGAAGAACATCGGGGACTCGGGCACGCTCTCCGTGGTTGGCGCTTACTACCACTACGACGGTGACTTCCAACGCTGGAAGGACTTCTGGCTGGCGTCGGTCGGTTACATGCTGCCGCAGCCCATCGGCATCGGAAAAGTGCGCGCCACCGTTCGCTATCAACGCGGCCTCGACAACGCGCCCGGCGCAGATCCATCTTCGCTGCTCGACGCGCAGTTGAGCTATAACGTCGCTGGCTGGTTCGCTCGCTTCCAGTTGGGCTACCGCCGCGGAGAAACTTATCTGGCGCCCACGGCCACCACCCCCGGGCGGCGCCAGGCCAGCAATATGGCTTACCTCGGCGTCACCCTCGCCGATCCGTGAGCGTCGCGTGCGCCGCGGCCACGAGGGCTCGCGGCGCACGCGCGTTCGAGAGTTAGCTGCTCATCAAGGAACTGGAGATGCCGATGGAAAGTACCCGCCGAGCGTTCGCAAGCCTTGCCATTTTGATCCTGGCCGCGGCGTGCCGGAAGAGCTCCGAGCCGCAGCAGGAAAAGGAGCTCCATCGCGAGGCGAACGCCGCAGCGACGGCGAAGTCGGAGACGATCCGCGTCGGGCTCATCGCGTCGCTGACCGGCAAATACTCCGCGCTCGGCAGTGAGGACAAGAAGGCGGTCGACCTGGCCGTCGAGCAGCTCAACGCCAACGGCGGGCTGCTGGGCAAGAAGGTCGAGATCATCACGCGCGACGATCAGACGCTGCCGGACAAGTCGGTGCTGGCCTACAACGATCTCAAGGCGCAGAACGTCGTGGCCGTGATCGGCTCAGTGTTCTCGAACTCGGCGCTCGCGACGCTGCCCTTGGCGCAGAGTGACGGCATGCCGTATCTGTCGCTCACGCCGGCTGAAGAGCAGGTGATCCCGATCAAGCCGTACGTGTTCGTCATCCCGGCCTTGGCCAACGCCATGGCCGAGCGCTACCTCGAATACATGCAGGCGCAGAAGATCGGCAAGATCGCCGTGGCGCACGACACGAAGGGCGCCTACGCCATCTCGGGTTACAACACGACCAAGGCTCTGGCCGCGAAGTACGGCGTGCAGATCGTGCGCGACGAGGTGTTCGAGACCGCGACCAATGATTTCAGCCCCATCTTTACGCACCTCAAGGGCTCCGGGGCGCAGGCGTTTCTGTTCTGGGGCACGGGCCCCGCGGGCGTCACCGTGACCAAGCAATACGCCGCGGCCGGCGTGAAGATTCCGCTGTTCATGACCCCCGCGCAGGCTAGCAAGCTGTGGATCGACCCCGTCGGACCCGCGGGTGAGGGCGTCACGGTGCTGAGCGCGATCGGGGTCGTGGGCGAGTATTTGCCTGATGGCCCCCAGAAACAGATCATCGAGCAGATGGCGGCGCCGTACAAGAAGAAGCACGGCTATCCGCCGCCGCAGTTCGCGCAGGACGGCTACAGCGCTTGTCTCCTGCTGTTCGAGGCGATCAAAAAGGCCGGCAGCCTGGAGCGCCCCAAGATCCAGCAAGCGCTCGACAATCTCAGCGTGCTGACGCCGAACGGAAAATACAAATACACGCCGAGCGACCACTCCGGTTTGACTCGCGACTACATCTCCGTGAACGTCGTGCGAGAGGGCAAGTTGGTCCCGACCGATTGGGCCAAAGAGAAGCTCACGCGCACGGTCGCCGAGCAGTGACGGGCGAGCTGCTTCACGTCGCCGGGCTCAGCCGGCAGTTCGGCGGAGTCTACGCCGTGCAGGACGTGACCTTTCGCGTCGAGGCGGGTGAGCTCCGCGGCGTCATCGGCCCCAATGGGGCCGGAAAATCGACGCTGTTTCATCTGATCGCCGGCCACCTGCGAGCGTCGGCGGGCCGTATCAGCCTCGGCGCCGAAGCGATTGACCACTTGCGTCCGGACCAGCGAGCGCAGCGCGGCATCGCGATCGTCTATCAGGGCGATCGCATCTTTCGACGCATGAGCGTGCGAGAGAACGTGATGGTCGGCGCGCACGGCCGGACGCGACACGGCTTCCTCGCGGCGGCGCTGCGGCTGTCACGCTGCCGACGCGAGGAGCGGGAGCTCCGTGAGCAGGCCGACGCGCTGCTCGAGCGGGTTGGCCTCGGCGCCGTAGCGGATCGAGCGGCAGAGTCGCTGCCGCTCGGCCAGCAGCGCACGTTGCAGCTGGCGCGCGCGCTCGCCGCGAATCCCCGCGTGCTGCTGCTGGACGAGCCGGCCGCAGGTCTACGGGCGCCGGAACGCGCTCAGCTGGCGCGCTTGATTCGTGAGGTGCGCGCGCGGGGCCTCACCGTGCTGCTCGTGGAGCATGATGTAGCGCTGGTCACGAGCCTGTCGGACAAGATCACGGTGCTGGACCTGGGCCGGATCATCGCCGAGGGCGA
The DNA here is from genome assembly GCA_966250485.1 of uncultured Sorangium sp. Lineage (GTDB taxonomy): Bacteria > Myxococcota_A > Polyangia > Polyangiales > Polyangiaceae > PMG-095. The sequence continues at coordinate 136,088 of CBINHN010000009.1, forward strand.
CCCGGGCACGATTCGCCGGGATCCGGCCGTGCTCGCGGCTTACCTCGGGGAGGCGGCGGCGTCGTGATCGCCGTCGAGGACTTGTGCGTCCGCTACGGCGCCGCGACCGCGCTCGACGGCGTCTCGCTGAGCGTCGGCGCCGGTGAAAAGGTGGCCCTGATCGGCGCCAACGGCGCGGGCAAATCCACGTTGCTGAACGCGCTCTCTGGGATGGTCCCCAAAGCTGGCGGCAGCATCCGCTTCAGCGGTCGCTTCGCGCACGTGCCAGAAGGGCGACAGCTCTTTCCGGAGCTGAGCGTCGACGATAATTTACGCCTCGGCGCGTTCCGCGTGCGCGAGCGCGACCCCGCCTGGATCTATGAGCTTTTGCCCGAGCTCGGCCGGCTGCGGCGGCAGCGAGCGGGCACCTTGTCCGGCGGCCAGCAACAAATGGTCGCCATCGGTCGCGGGCTGATGGCGCGGCCCGACGTGCTCGCGATCGACGAGATGTCGCTCGGCTTGGCGCCCATCATCGTGCAGCAGCTCGCGCGGCGCTTGGCAGAGCTCAACGCGGAGCGCGGGCTCACGCTGCTGCTCGTGGAGCAGAGCGCGCGCGTCGCGCTCGCGCTGTGCGACAGAGCCTACGTGCTCGAGACCGGCCGCGTCGTCGCGCAAGGCACGTCGGCAGAGCTCGCTGACTCTCCGTTCGTGGTGAGCGCTTACCTGGGCGCTTCGCTGGAAGGAGCCCAGTGAGCGCGTTCTTTTCGTACCTCTTGCACGGCATCTGCGTCGGCTGCGGCTTCGCGCTGATCGCGAGTGGTCTCATCATCATTTATCGCGTCACGCGCGTGGTGAACCTGGCGCAAGGCATGTTCGCCGTCTTCGCCGGCTTCTGCGCGTCCAGCTTGCTCGGCGCAGGGCTGCCGCACGGGTTGGCCGAGCTGCTGGCCATCGTCGCGGCGGCGCTGCTGGGAGCGCTGACTGGCTACGTCGCGATCGGCAGGCGCGGGATCAGCCCGCAGGCTTCGTTGATCGCGACGCTCGGCGTCGGAGTGTTCGGCTACGCGGTGGAGGTCCTGACCTGGGGCGATCAGCCGCGCTCGTTCGCCGGGCTGAGCGGCGTCCTCGAGCTCGGCGCTGTGGACGTGCCGAAGCAGTACGTGCTCATCACGTTCGTGACGTTACTCGTGTTCGCCGCGCTGGAGCTGTTCTTCGAGCGTACATACGTGGGCAAGGCGTTGAGCGCGTGCGCGTCCAACCCGTACGCCGCGGCGCTGCAGGGCATCGGCGTGTTGCGCATGGGTCTGTACGGCTTCGCGCTGGGCGGGGCGCTCGGCGGAGCAGCCGGCGTGCTGCTGACGCCGCTCCAGCCGATCTCGTACGACAGTGATGTGTTGCTCTTCGTGAACGGCTTCGCCTCCGCGATCCTCGCCGGTCTGACGCGGCCGGTGCTCGCGCTGGCCGGCGGATTGCTGCTCGGCGTCGCTGAAGCGATGGTCGCCGGCTACGCCAAGGCTTCGTACCAGAGCTCGCTGGCGCTGCTGCTCACGCTCGCCATTCTGGTGGCGCAGGCGGCGCGCCGGGAAGCGCTGCACGCGGTGGAAGAATGAGGCGCATCAACGCGGACTCGGCCGCGATCGTGGCGGTGGCCGGCGTCGGACTCGCGGCGTCCGCTTTGCTGGATGAGAGCGCGCTCGCCGTGTACGTGCTGCTGGCGCTCACCGCCTGCGTCACGGTCGGGATTTCACTGCTGATGGGCCACGCCGGTCAGGTCTCGCTCGGCCACGGCGCTTTCTACGCCGCGGGTGCTTACGCGGCCGGCCTGCTCGCGACGCACGGCGCCCCGACGTGGTTCGGCTTGCTGTTTGCGCCGCTGGCTGCGGCGGCCCTTGCGGTGGTGGTCGGCGTCCCGTTGCTCCTGCTGCGCGGTCACCACTTGGCGTTCGCGACGCTAGCGCTACATCTGATCCTGCTGTCGCTCATCAGCGAGCTCTCCATCACGGGCGGCGATGTCGGGCTGCAAGGAATTCCGCGGCTCAGCGTGGCGGACGTCGCCTTCACGTCGTTGCGCAGCTATGCCTGTCTCAGCTCTTGCGCGCTGTTGCTGGTCGTCGCCATCGCTCGCAACATCCTCGCCTCGCGGCCGGGCCGCGCGCTGCGCGCGCTGTCCTCGAGTGAGGTGGCGGCAGCGTCCTCGGGCGTGCCGGTCGCGCACTACAAGCTCGCCGTGTTCGCGCTGTCCGCGGCGTTCGCGGGGCTCGCGGGCGGCATTTACGCCTTCTACATGGGTTACCTGGCCCCCGGCTCGTTCCCGGTGATGCTCTCCATCGAGTACATCGTGATGGCCGCGGTGGGCGGCGTTGGAAAGCTGTCCGGAGCGCTGACGGGCAGCGCGGTCGTATTCCTGCTCGTTCACGGCCTGAGCCGCGTGGCCACCATCAGCGGGATGCCGAGCAGCGCCCCGGTCATCCTCTCGTACGCCGTATACGCGGTCTTGCTCATCAGCGCGGTGCTGTTTTTGCCCGGTGGTCTAGTATCTTTGATGGCCGGCATCTTCGCGAGACTTCGCGCGCGCTCGGGCTCTGCTGCCAGCGCAGCACCGGCGGAGCAAATGTCCTCACGGCCCGGGCCAGCGCCGAGCGAGAGCGTGGCCTCCAAGCACGGGAGTGTCTCGTGAGCTCCCGCATTCGTGTGCTGTCGGAGCCGCCGCAGAGCGCGCCGGCGCTCGCGGGCGAGACCATCTTGGAGAGCCTGCTGCAGGCGGGGGTCCCGTTCTCGCACAACTGCCAGTCGGGCAACTGCGGCGCCTGCAAATGTGAGCTGATCGAGGGCGACGTTCTCGAGCTGCCCTCTTCGGAGTATGCCCTCAGTGAGGAGGAGCGTTCCCGTGGCCTAATCCTCGCTTGCCGCACTCAGGTGTGGGGGGACTGCACGGTGCGACCGCTCGCCGCGGACGACATCGTGCTGCATCCGTCTCGCTACCTACGTTGTCGCGTCACGGCCATCAAAGAGCTGACGCACGACATCCGCGGTCTGGAGCTGGCCATCGAGGCGGGCGGCCCGTTCGGATTCTCCGCCGGCCAGCACGCGCGCCTGAAGTTCGGTCCGGGCATCCCGGAGCGCAGCTACTCGATGGCGAACCGGCCGGACCAGCAAACGCTCGAATTCTTTGTGCGTCAGGTGCCGCGCGGACAAGCCAGCGGTTATGCGTTCATGAGTCTTCGGGTCGGCGCGGAGGTCACCGTCTCGGGGCCGCTCGGCAACGCGTGCTTGCGGGAGAATCACCTCGGACCGATCCTGGCGATCGCTGGCGGGAGCGGGATGGCGCCGATCATCTCCATCATCGAGACCGCGCTGCGCGAGGATCCCGCGCGCACGATTCACTGTTACTTCGGCGTGAGGGACGAACGAGACGTCTACCTGGAGGCTCGCTTGACGCAGCTCGCGCAGCAAAATCCGAATTTTTCCCTGCACATCGTGCTCTCACAGCCGAGCGCGCCGACGCCTCGGCGCACCGGGACCCTGGCGCAGGCGGTGGCGCAGGACTTCGTCGAGCTGCCAGGCTTCAAATCTTACGTCGCGGGTCCGCCCGCGATGGTGGAGAGCGTGCAGCGTGAGCTCGTCAGGATGGGGCAAGCGACGCGTGACATCCACGCCGACGCCTTCTACAGCGAGGCAGAGGACGCCTTCAACCTACGGTGAGCAGCGAGGCTGAGTCATGTCGGACAGCACACGAGACAGTTCATTGAGCGGGCGCGTCGCGCTGGTCACCGGCGGCGCGCGAGGGATCGGCCTCGCTATCAGCCGTCAGCTCCACGCGCTGGGCGCGAGCGTGGTCGTCGCCGACAGCGGCGTCGCGATCAACGGCGAGGCACCCGCCGCGGAGGTCGCGGAAAAGGTGGCGCGAGAGCTGGGGCAGCGCGCGGTCGCTTTCACAGCCGACATCGCGACTCCGGAGAACGCCGCGGCCGCCGTCGCGCTCGCGGTGAGCCACTTCGGCGCCATCGATCTCATCGTCAACAACGCCGCCATTTTGCGCGACAGCCTGGTCTTCAAAGGCAACCCGGCGAACTGGGACGCCGTGCTGCGCAACAACCTGAGCGCCGCGTTCTACGTGTTGGCGGCGGCCACGCCGCACTTGCGTGAGCAGGTCAAGTCCGGTCGCGCGCCGGGCCGCGTCGTCAATATCAGCTCTTCGGCGGGGCTTTACGGCAACTTTGGTCAATCCGCCTATGCCGCCGCGAAGGCCGGCCTGCTCGGCTTGACTCGCGTCGTCGCCATGGACATGGCGCGCTCGGGGGTGACCTGCAACGCGGTCGCGCCGTTCGCGGCCACCCGCGTGACGGAGGCGATCTACCCCGCGAACCCCGCGCAAGCGCAGTACAAGGAGCGAGCGCTGAAGGTCGCGCCGCATTTCGTCGGAGAGTTCGTCGCGTTTCTGTGCAGCGCCGAAGCGCAGGACATCAGCGGGCAGCTGTTCACGGTGCGCGGGCGAGAAGTATTCTTGTTTTCTCAGCCGCGACCGCTGGAGCGACTGCTCGTGCCCGAAGGCGGCGCTGACGCCAAGGGTCTAGCGGCGCTCGTTCGTGAGCACTTCGCTGGCAAGCTCAGCGAGCTGACCACCGACCTGGAAGCCTTCAACACCGAGCCCATCGTCTAGCGTGTGGCGCGGACTGGAGCCGACCACGACCCGCAACTTCGAACGAACGTATCAGGAGTCCCGAGATGGCAAATGCGTATCATGATGTGAAGACGGTGGCGGATCTGGCGAACGAGCCCGCGGAGTACCGCGAGGCCATCTCGAAGATCGTCGTGAGCCATACCGTGAACGAGCTCTATGGAGCGCAGGTCTTCGACGAGCCTGCCATCGCGCTGGCGCCCACGCCCTACGCGAAGTGGCTGAGCTGCCGCATCGCGATGGAGGAGTATCATCACCACGTGCGCTTCAAAGGCCTGGCGGACGAGCTCGGCATCCCGCCGACGGCGACCGATCCGAGCACGAAGCGCCCTCTCAGCATTTTCGGTTTTCCGCTCAAGACCTGGCCGGAGTTCTGCGTCATCAAGATGCTGGCCGATCTGGCGGAGATTCTGCAGGTCGAAGATCTGCTGCACTGCAGCTTCGTGCCGCTGCGGAACATCGGACGCATCACCATGCCCGAAGAGAAGTTCCACGCCGCGTTCGGTAAGGACTTCTGCTCCGAGCTTTGCACGACCGAGGCCGGGCGCCGCGACGTGCAGCAAGCGATCGACGACTACGCGCCGTATTTGCCGAAGTTCTTCGGCGCGGCAAACTCGAAGAACAACGAGACCTACCGCAAGTACGGCTTGAAAGAGCGCACCAACGAGCAGATGCGCGACGATTTTCTGGCGCGCGGCCGCGCGGTGGTCGAAGGGCTCGAGCTCACGTTTCCGACGCTCGACGCGGCGCTCGCCTGAGCCTGGAGGCATGAACATGGGCCCCACGCCGCCCACGCCCGAGCGTCTGGAGTTCTATCGCAGGATCTCGGACGAGAACCTGACGCCGCTCTGGGAGTCGCTCGCGCTGCTGGTGCCGAAGCAACCGAGCTCGCCGTGCGTGCCGGCGCTCTGGCGCTACGGCAGCGTGCGGCCACACCTGATGGAGGCGGGACGGCTGATCAGCGCCGAGCAGGCCGAGCGCCGCGTCCTGGTCATGGAAAATCCTGGCCTGCGCGGCGCGTCTTCGATCACGCGCTCGCTTTACGCCGGCCTCCAGCTCATTTTGCCCGGCGAAATCGCGCCGAGCCACCGCCACACGCAGTCCGCGTTGCGCTTCGTGATCGAGGGCAGCGGCGCGTACACCGCGGTGGACGGCGAGCGCACCGTGATGCACCCCGGTGATTTCATCGTGACGCGCTCGTGGACCTTTCACGATCACGGAAATCCTGGCGACGAGCCCGTGGTGTGGTTGGACGGTCTCGACATCCCCATGGTGGCGTTCTTCGACGCCGGCTTTTCGGAGCGCTACGCGGAGGCGTCCCAGCCGCTGACGCGGCCCGAGGGTGATGCGCTGCTGCGCTACGGGCACAATCTGTTGCCGTACGAGCACAGCGCGGCTGCTAGCGCGACACCGCTGCTCTCGTATCCGTACACGCGAAGCCGCGCGGCGTTGGAAGCGCTGCGCGCGCAAGGGGAGCTCAGCGCGCGGCATGGCATCAAGATGCAGTACAGTAATCCGCTCACGGGCGGCTACCCGATGCCCACCATCGCGGCCTATCTGCAGCTCTTGCCGAAGGGTTTTCGCGGCCAAGGCTACCGCTGCACGGACGGCACCATCTATTGCGTGGTGGAGGGCCGCGGGCGAAGCCGCGTCGGCGAGCAGGTCTTCGCTTGGGAGCCGAAGGACATCTTCGTGGTGCCCTCGTGGTGTCGCGTCGCTCATGAGGCGGACGAAGACGCGGTGCTGTTCAGCTTCTCCGATCGCCCAGTGCAAAAAGCGCTCGGGCTCTGGCGTGAGGACGCGGCGCCATGAGCGATTGGTTCTTCATGGTGGGGGAGCCGCTCGCCGCCGCCGAGCGCGAGCAAGCCTGTGCGTACCTGCGCGGGCTCGGCCTAGAGGGGGAAGTTCCGATCGAGGGCGTCCCGGATTTCGACAGCGCCGGCCGCATCATCCGGCATCCAGACTGGGACCGAAGCTGGTGGGACAGCGAGCAGCGCGAGAGGGAACGCCTGCGCGCGAAGGCGGCTTCCGCTCACGGCGGTGAGCAGCTCGTGCGCTCACTGTCGTCGAACGTCGAACAATGCATCTCCGCGACGCACGGCGCCGCTGCGGTGCAGGCAGCTCGGGTTGGCTGCTCGGACGCGGGGCTGATCCGCGCCGCAGCCGGCGCCTTGGCTGAAGCCCTGTATCTGGCGAGCTTGGCCGAGCTCGCGGGTGAAACGGCGTCGCACTCATTCTTTTTGAAGCACGCGCTCTTCGCAGGCGGTCACTGGCCGCTCGCCGTCGTGAACGGGCGCTATTGGATCTTTTGAGTGAGCGTCAGCTCGAGGAGGATTGTCATGAAGTATGCGTTTCCGCCGCCCGCCGTTCCGTGCGTCCCTGTAGCCGGCAGTGAGCTGAGCTTCCCGGTGCGTCGCATCTACTGCGTCGGGCGCAACTACGCCGAGCACGCGCGCGAGATGGGGTTCGAGCCGGAGCGCGAGCCGCCGTTCTTTTTCGCGAAGCCGGCGGACGCGATCGTAGCGAACGGCGCGACGATCGCGTACTCGCTCGCCACCCAGAACCTGCATCACGAGATCGAGCTGGTGGTGGCCATCGGCAAAGAGGGCGTCGCGATCAGCCGCGAAACGGCGCTCGAGCACGTGTATGGCTACGCCGTGGGCCTCGACATGACGCGGCGCGATCTCCAGCTTGCCGCGCGTGACAAGGGCCGGCCATGGGACGTGGGCAAGGGCTTCGATGAATCCGCGCCGATCAGCGCGCTGCGTCGCGCCGCCGACATCGGCCACCCTGACGCCGGAGCCATTCAGCTGTCCGTCAATGGTGAGGTGCGGCAGCGCTCGGATTTGAAGCAGCTGCTCTGGCCGGTGGCGGAGCTCATCGTCGAGCTCTCGAAGCTGTTCGTATTGAGGCCGGGTGATTTGCTCTACACGGGCACGCCCGCCGGGGTAGGCCCCGTCAAGCCCGGGGACCAACTGAACGGCAGCGTCGAGGGCGTCGGCGAGCTCTCGATTCGCATCGGGGCGCGCAGCGCTGGCGCGGGGCTCGAGCGATGAGGCTCTACAACTATTTCAGAAGCTCCGCGTCGTATCGAGTCCGCATCGCCCTCAATCTCAAGGGGCTGCCGTACGAGTACCACTCGGTGCACCTGAGCCGCGCTGGCGGCGAGCAGTTCTCCCCCGCCTTTCGCGAGCTCAATCCGCTCTCGCTCGTGCCGCTGCTCGAGGACGGCGAGCGCCGCATCAGCGAGTCGCTCGCGATCATCGAGTACTTGGAGGAGACGCACCCTGAGCCGCCGTTGCTGCCGCGCGAGCCCGCCGAGCGCGCGCGCGTGCGCGCACTGGCGCTCACCGTGGCGTGCGACATTCACCCGCTGAACAACCTGCGCGTATTGCAGTATTTGAGCTCCGAGCTCGCCGTCAGCGGCGAGGTAAAGACGCGCTGGTATCGGCATTGGATCCAGCTCGGCTTCGCGGCGCTCGAAGCGGAGCTGGCGCGCCGCCCGGCGGGTCGCTTCTGCCATGGTGACACTCCGGGGCTCGCGGACTGCTGCTTGATCCCGCAGCTGTTCAACGCGCGGCGCTTCGATTGTGAGCTGTCTGCCTATCCGACGCTGCTGGCGATCGAAGCCAGCTGTCTGGCGCTGCCCGCGTTTCGCGACGCTGCGCCCGAGCGCCAGCCCGACTCCGAATAGTCGCGTGGCGCGCACGCGAACGGCCAAGGCAGCGCGCGCTACGGAGCCCTACCTTGGCCGTCGACCGGCCGCGCGAGGGCGGCCAGCTCATCGTGGAAGGCTCGCTCGAACGGCGCGCCCTTCACGTGGATGAAGAAGTGATCACCCTCGAACAGCTGGAGCGAAAATGCCGCCCTGGTCTCCTTGGCCCAGCCGTCGAGCTCTTCGGCGCGCACGGTGGGATCCTTCGTCGCGCCGTAGACGGAGATGCCGCAGGCGAGCGGTGGCTGCGGCCGATGCACGTACGTCTCGTGCATTCTGAAGTCGGCGCGGAGCGGCGGGACGAGCAGCGCGAGTGTCTCTGGATCATTCATGAGCTCGTCAGGAATGGCCCCGTAACGGAGCTGCATCTCACGCGCGAACTCCGCGTCGGAGAGATCCGAAATGTAGTGCAGCTTGGGCGACAACGCGGGCGCCCTGCGCGCTGCGACGAACAAGCGCTCGGGCCCTGCTAGCCCGCGGCGCGCGAGCTCGCTCGCGATGCGAAACGCGAGCAGCGCGCCTAGGCTGTGGCCGAAGAACGCGAACGGCCGCGTGAGCTCGGGCAGCAGCCCCTCGGTCGCCGCGCTCGTCAGCTCGTCAAGGCTGGTCGCGAGCGGTTCACGCCAGCGTGTGGAATGACCCGGCAATTGCACGGGGCACACCTCGACGTTGCTCGGTACTCGGCGCTGCCAGTCTCGGAACACGTTGGCCGCCCCGCCGGCGTGATGAAAGCAAAAGAGTCGCAAGCTAGCGGAGGCGCCCGGCGTGCGGTGTTGGATCCAGGGGTTGTGATGGGCCACGTTCGTCCCTCAGCGCTCTTCTTGGCACACGAGCTCCGCGGAGGGCTAGACTCTCGAGCGATGACAGCCAAGAACACCATCTGCCTCTGGTTCGACAAGGACGCCGAAGAAGCGGCGCGCTTTTACGCGGCCACCTTTCCCAATAGCAAGGTGACCGCGGTGCATAAAGCGCCCGGGGATTTCCCGGGCGGAAAGCAGGGTGATGCGCTGACCGTCGAATTTACGGTGTGCGGAGTGCCCTGCCTCGGTCTCAACGGCGGTCCGCAGTTCAAGCACAGCGAGGCGTTCTCCTTTCAAATTGCCACCGACGACCAAGAGGAGACCGACCGCTATTGGAACGCCATCGTCGGCAACGGCGGCGAGGAGAGCGCCTGCGGATGGTGCAAGGATCGCTGGGGCCTCTCCTGGCAAATCACGCCGCGCGCGCTCACCGACGCCCTGACGGCTGGCGGCGCCGAAGCCAAGCGCGCCTTCGCCGCGATGATGAACATGAAGAAGATCGACGTCGCGGCCATCGAGGCGGCTCGCCGCGGCTAGTACGAGCAGCGGTCCCGCAGCGCGGCTACTGGCTCTCCGCGTCCAAGAACTGCTCGAGCAGGCCCGCGGTCAGCTGCGGATAGCTCGAGCCATGGGGCGAAGCGATGAGATCGCCGAGGTAGTCGCCGTGTCCACCGGGCAATATCAGCAGCCGCGCGTGTGGGAACAAATGGCTCAGCTCCACGCCATGCTCGGGGGTCGGTACATCGCGATCCCCGAGCAGCACCAGCGTCTGCGCTTGCACGGAGCGGACCTCGTCGTCGCTCGTCTCCACGAAGTGCTGCATGCGCTCGAGGTCCTTGTCGTGCATGTTGCGGAGCTTCGCCGGGTCGGGCTCTAGCTTCAGATAGGCGTCCTTCAGCACCTGCGGCATGTCCGCGAAGCTCGCCTTCTCGATGAACTGCCAAAATTGCGGCGCGGCGCCGCTCTTCTTGGTCATCGAGGAGGCGAAGACGAGCTTTCTCACCAGCGCTGAATGACGGATCGCGAGCTGCAGCGCCACGCTCGCGCCGTTGCTGAAGCCCATGACGTCCGCCTGCCTGACGCCGAGCTGTGGCAACAACGCGGCGACGTCATCCGCGGAGCTCGCGAAGCGGATGTTGCCAGGCCGGTCCGTGGTGCGGCCGTGTGCTTGCTCGTCCACGGCGATCACGGTGCGATGCCGAGCGAGCAACGGCAACAGCCGACCGTACGTGACGTCGATGCTGGAGCCGCCGCCGTGCAGCAGCACGAGCGGAGTGCCCTGCGCGGCGCCGTGAATCTCGTAATACATTTTGAGGCCGTTTACCGGCGCGTGTCCGGATTTGAGTGCGGCAGCGCGATTCGTGTTCATCTTCGAGGCTCCTTTATCCGGGGATTGATGCACGCAGCCGTCGTTCAAGACCGACGTCGCGACAGCGAGCAGACACACCAGCGCCTCACGGCGCGAGGCAGGTCGAGCGCAGAGTGAGCCGGGCGCCCCTGCGGGTGCGCGTTCGGCGCAGGGGGTCATGCAGCGAGGTTCGACGTGAAGGCTCATGCGAGGGAAGAGTAGGCGGCGCGCGGGAACATAGCGGAGCCGAGCAACTTTTTGAAATCGGCCGCGCAGACGGTAACACTGCCGACAGCGTGCGACTGTGCGGACGGTGAGTCAGCGACAGCACACGGTTTGCGGGTTTTTCCCGGTGGCTTCGCCGTTCGCGTAGGAGCTGGGTGGGCAGCTCGGCGCTGTCGCGTTGCCGATGATGCGAGCGGAGTGCGGGATGAAAGGTAGCCCGCACGCCTCGCCCTGCTGCGAAGCGTTGATGTCGACGATGTTCGCGCCGCTGCAGTCGGACGAGGCGAAGACGCGAACCACGGCGCCCGTACAGTTTGCGTCGCCGAACGAGCAATTGCACTCGCCGCATTGTCGCTGATCGTCGAGGCCGGTAAACCAAGTCTCTCCCGTGGACGTCGGGTAGTCCGGGGCGCAGCTCGTCTCGCCTGGAGTCCGCGCGCAGAGCTCGCCCGTGAGTCTCGGCACGCAGCGTGAGCCTGCCGCGCAGCCGCCGCCCACCTTGGTGGCTTGGCAGAACGTGCTCGTCTCATCCCAGGTTGCCGGCGGCAGCACCGGCGTTCCGCTGGGCGTGCAGGTCGTGAAGCCGCGGATCCCGAAGTAGTAGAGGTTGGCGTCCGCAGGCACGCCACCGCAGTCGGTGCTGAACACGTTGGAGAGCACGCCGCTGTAAAGACCTGGGCAAGCGTTTGCGCCGTGACCGTAGACGCCAGTCTCGCAGCGGGTGCTGTCAGGGGTGCAGGAGCAACCTTCGCACAGAACGGACGCCGTTAGCCCGCGATTCAAGGTGAGCGGCGAATATCCCGCGGGACATTGCGTGCCCATCATCGCAAACGTACCGAGCGTCGCTCCTTGCGGAACGGGAGCGCACATGGCGGGACCGTCGCAGGCGCTGTCGGCGCAGTCGACGTCGCCGTTGCAATCGTCGTCCACACCGTTGAAGCATTGTTCGGCGCCGCTCGGTACGCAGGGGCCGCCACCCGCGCCGGCGCTGCCCGCCGCACCGGCCGCCGCTCCGCCGCTCGCGTCCCCGGCGCTTCCGCCGCTGTTCGCCTCGCGCCCACCCGCGCCCGCGTCGTGCCCGCCGCCTCCGCCGCTGGCGCCGCCGCCCGCAGTGCCGCCTGCATCGGCGCCCGCAGCGCCGCCCGCGCCGCCGCCGCCGGCCGCCTCAACGGCGCCGGGATCGCGCTTCGGATCCGTGCTCACGCAGATGCCGCCCGCGCAGCGCTGATCGGTGAGGCAGCTCGTCGCGCTGCATTCGTTGCGGCACGCGCCGTCGCGACAGACGCTGCCGCGTGGGCAAGGCTCGCTCGCCGAGCAGCTCGCGGTGCCGGACACCACGCACGCTGTCCCGGCTTCCGTCTTCAAGCAGCGAGCGTTGGGATTGACGCAGTCCACGTCGGCCTCGCAGGGCGGGCTGCAGGTCTTGAACAAGCAGACCTGTCCCTTTGGGCACTGGCTCGGTAGCAAGCAGGTGCGATCGGGGACGAGCGTGTAGCTCGACTCGTTGCCGATGATGGCGTTGCAGGCGAGGAAGCAGAAAAATAGCGCGAGCGCCAGCGCGGGCTTCGAGCGACGCATCACCACGCTCCCTCGAGCCGAGCGCTGCCGAGCCCGAGCCGCGCTTGAATGCGCGGCGTGTTCGAGCGCGGCGCCGTGAACCAGAGGGCGACACCGGCGCCCAGCCCGACGACGCCGACGATCGTGAACACGGTCGCCACGTTGCCCGCGGCGTACGCGGCCTCACCAGCGTCCACGCCGCGTTGCTCCTTGCACTGGGAGCCGACGCAAGTCTCCGCCGCCTCGCTGTGCTTGGCGGCGCTCTTGAGCCCGAACACTCCGGCCACGCCGAGCGCAACGACTCCGACTCCGCCGGAGACGAGCGCGAGCGTCTTTTGCGTCCCGAGCCCAGGCGCGTGCTCTACGCTCGCGTCGCTGCTCGCTGCGGGCTGGGCGGCCGCCGGAGCCGCTGCTGGCGCCACGGGCGCGCTGGGCGCGGCCGGCGTCAGCTCCGGCACCACGATGTTGGCGACGCTGGCGCCGGTGTTCACCATCAGCACCGTGCGCCACTCATTGCGCGCGGGCGCGCTCGCCACGATCGTGTGCTCGCCGGCGTCGGCGGGGATGGGAACTCCCCATTGCGGTTGGCCGACGAGCTCGCCGTCGCGAGTGATCTGCAGACCAGCGAGCTTCTGCGTCTCGGGCGCGACCTCGATCACGATGCTGGACAACTTGGGGCGCAGCGCTTCGGCGCGGTGCCGCGCCTCACGTTCTCGCGCCGCGTTGCCGGCGCCGTGCGCGGCCGACGCGGCTTCCAGATAGGCGTTCCACGAGGACGCCAGACGCCCGACGAGCTCATAGCAACGAGCCAAGTTGAGCATCGTGCCGATCGCGGGATCGAGCCGCTGGCTCTCTTCGAGCTTGGGGCAAGCTTCGGCCGCGCGTCCCTTGGCCATCAAGCTGCGGGCTTGCTCGAAGAGCGCCTGCGCCGCGCTGCCGGAGCTGGATTGCGCCTCGGCATTGCCCGACGCAAGCACCAGACCGAATACGGCGAGGGCACGGGGCAGGCGCGAATGCAGAAGAGCGGACGGCTTGGTGAGGAACTGCTGGCGTCTCAAACCAAGTGGAACAGCTATCACGCGCTCTCGCGAATGTCTGCGCTGTCGACGCGCGTGGCGCCCGCCACAGCACGCCGGATGGCGCGGCTTTTCGCCTGCGATCACAAGTTCGCCACGATTTGTAAGGCGCTAGGGAGGATAACGCCGCCCGTCGACCCACATTTGCCGAGGAGCACCTGCGCTCGCAAGGCGCTTCTCCGCTCGCTCGTCGCTAGTGCTCGAGACGCCGCGTGCCCCTTGACGCGCAACGGGTCCTAACGCTGCTTTGGCTCGCGCGAAGTGCCGCTATCCACCGGAAGAGTTGGAGCGCGTGCTCGTTCGCCGCGCGCTCGGCGCGCTCGCGGCTCGTTGAATCGCCGGCGCGGCTCGTGACGAAGCGCCCTTGATAGCAGCTCCCTGACGGCTTATGAGGGGGCGTCATGTTCGGCTCGAGCGGCCCGGGTGCGTCGGTTCAACCGAAGGCAACCGACGTGGCGAGCTGCTCCGCAGCGCCATTCACAGCTACTTCCGCGCTAGCGTTGCCGCAGCGCAAGCAGCCTCGCGTCGCTGTGCGGGTCTGCGTCCTTGCCGGCCTGACGCTCGCGTACATCGCGGCGTTCGGCGCGCTACATGCGCTGATCGGGGACGCGGCCTTTCTGCCCGGGCTGGGCATCTGCCTGCTGGCGGCCGCGTGGCTCGGCCTGCGTGGCGCGCTGGTGATGATCGCGAGCCTCGCGGTCATCGACCGCGCTCTGGCTCTCGAGCTGCCTGCCAGCCTCGAGACTGGCCGCGTCGCGGGCGTCATCGCGTTGCTGGTGAAGTTGGTGCTGGCCGGCGGTCTCGGCTTGATCGTGGACTCGCGGCGGCGCGCGCTCTGGTTGAACGAGCAGCTGCGCCGTGAGATCGCCGCGCGCGAGCGCAGCGAGCAATCGCTGCGGCACAGCGAAGGCATGCTCCGCGCGCTGATCGAGAGCCTGGGGGAGGGGGTCGGCCTGTTCGACGCTCACGATCGTGTGGTGTTCGCCAATCAAGCGCTGGCAGCGACGTTGGGCGCACAGCGCGGCGAGCTGACGTCGAAGACGTTCAGCGAGTTCTTGAGCGAAGAAGGGCGCGCGCTGGCCGGCAGGACGCCGCGCAGCGGAGAGCGCCGCTCCTATGAGGTCGTCCTCGAGCACGACGCGAACACGTTGCTGCTCGTCAGTGAAACGCATTTCGCTCCGGACGGCGCGCACGATCAGCTGACGCTGAGGGTCGTTCGCGATCTGACCGAGCGCGTCGTGACGGAGCGACGGCAACGCGATCTCGAGCGCGAGCTGCAGCGCAGCCAGGCCTTGCAGAGCTTGGCGGTGATGGCGGGAGGCGTGGCGCACGACTTCAACAACCTGCTCTGCGGCGTGATCGGCAACGCCGAGGTTGCGCTGCTGAAGGTCCCGAACGCCGCGCCGCCCGAGCTGCCGCGCTGTCTCGGCGAAATCATCGCCTTCGCGGGAGAAGCCGCGCAGCTGAGCAAACAGATGCTGGCCTACGCCGGCCGCCGCAGCCTCGCGATCCAAGCGTTGGAGCTGAACACGGAGCTCTCGGCGGCGCTGCGTCTGCTCCACGCCACGGTGGAGTCGAAGGCGCGCTTGGTCCTCGAGCTCGGCGAGGGACTGCCGCTGGTGGGCGCGGATCGTTTTCAGCTGCGCCAAGTCGCGACCAATCTGATCCTCAATGCGTTGGACGCGATGGAAGGAAAGCGCGGCACGTTGGCGCTGCGCACCGCGCACGTTCGGCTCGAGGCGCCCGCCAATGAGCGCTACGGCGTCGCCGCCGGCGAATACGTGAAGATCACGGTGAGCGACACCGGCGGCGGCATTCACCCCGAGGTCCACGAGCGCCTCTTCGAGCCGTTCTTCTCCACGAAAGGACCGGGGCGCGGGATGGGACTCGCCGCCGCGGCCGGCATCGTGCGCGCGCATCGCGGTTGGCTCGGCGTGGACGAGACCTCGACGCGCGGGACGACCTTCGGCATCTTGTTGCCGGTCGCGCAGGAGTCGACGCCACGCTGCTCCAACAGCCAAGCAGCGCTGGACGCAGCGTCTCCATCGCGCAGCATCCTGCTGATCGACGACGAGCCGGCGGTGCGCCTGGTGACGGGCAGGATGCTGAGCGAGCTCGGCCACCAAGTGGTCACCGCGGACAGCGGGCGACGTGGGCTCGAGCTGCTCCTGCAGCAGCCGGATGCCATCGACCTGATCGTCCTCGATTTGACCATGCCCGAGCAATCCGGCGAGCAGACGCTGGCTCAGCTGCGTACGGTTCGCGGCAACATCCCGGTGGTCATCACCAGCGGATTTCAGGCGGAGGATGCCTCGACGCTGCTGCAGCTGCCGAACGTCGTCGCGTTCTTGGACAAGCCTCACACGATGACCAGCCTGGAGATGTTGCTCGCCTCAGTCGCACGGCGCACGCGCCCGCCCAGCCCTGCCAGGGTCTTCGAGAGCTAGGACCGCGCTGCGCGTTCACTCGCCCACGGGCGGCTCGACGCTCGTGCGGCCCGAGGAGCGAGGGCTCTTCTCCGCGGAGCCGGAGCTCGCTTTGCTCAGCACGCGCCGCAGCCGCCGGCGTTGGACCGCGTCGCGCAGCAGCAGCACCGGGAACAGCAACACGTAAGGTAAGATCAAGAGCCAGTCCTTGGTCGTGAGCGGGATGGGCAGCTCGCTCATCGAGCCGTAGCGCATGCCGCTCCAGATCCAGGCAACGTAGCCGGTGAGACCGAGGATCGGCGCGGCCAATTGCGTCCAGCGCGCGCGCCAGGACGCCTGCTCGAGCTGCGCCAGGTTGGCGTGGTGCTGCGCTTCACGCGCTTGGCGCACGCGCAGCAGCACCATGCGCTCGAGCGGCGGCTCTTGCGACAAGTAACGCTGGGTGCGCCGCCGCAGCATCGAATAGCCGAGGAAGCCGAGCAGCGACGGGCCGAGGATATATAGAATCCGCACCAGCAGCGGGTGCTCCGTCGACTCGGAGAGCATGCGCATGGCGGTGAGGCTGCCGATCATGGCGCCGCCGTACAGCCAGATGGCGCGCGCGGAGCGAAATGTCGCTATTGAGCGCAGGAAGTACTGGCCGCGGCTGGCTACGGAAGCTTCGTCAGCGGGCTGATTGGGCGCGCGCAGCGCCGCCAGGATCTCCGGAAATGAAAAGGCTGCCAGCAGCGTCGCCACCGACAGCGCGAGCAGGAACGTACCCTGAAACACCAGCGTCTTCGCGATCTCGACCAAATCCAGGGAAGGTGGCGCCAGCTCTTCGCGGAGCCAGGTGCCCAAATCGACGCCGGGCGAGCCGATGGCCCAGTCGAGCACTTCGGTCGTGATCACCGTGGAGAGCAACACGACGATCAGAAACACGGGCCAGACCGACTCCCAGCGCGGCCGCACGGCGAGGAGCTCATAGCGATCGATACGCCTCGCGAAGCGGATCTCCGTCGTCAGAAGAAACAAATACGCGAACTGGAACACCAGGATCACGATCAGCGCCTCCGACCACTCGGCGCGCATCTGGCTCGACACCTGACGCACGAGCTCGGCCGAGCCGAGCGCGCTGCGGCTCGCCTGCAAGATCGCGAGCACCACCAGCTCCACGATGAACACCAGCTGAAACAGCGGGGCGAGCGCGGCCGAGAAGGTGCGGTGGGCGAGGAAGCCGGACACGAACAGCTCCTGCGTCGAAGGTGGCCGGAACGGATCGGACGCTTGTCGGCCCAGGCGCAGCAGCGTGGAGGTCGCCCACAACGGATAGCGGACGGCCAGCACCAGCAAGAACCAACCCACGGCGTTGACGACCGCGGGCGGGCCGAGCGCGAGCACCTTGGCGATCGATTGTCCCGTGAGATACCAGACCAGGAACGCGAAGAGCACCAAGGCTCCGCCGCTCGACGCGATGCTACCGACCAGCGAATCGCGCTCGTACTGGCGCGCGATACCCTCGATGTAGTTCTGAACGTGGACGCGGATCTGCGGGATGGTCAGCGTGCGCTCGGCGGGATCTTTGGCCAGCACGCGCAGCGTCAGTGCTTCGAGCGCCGCCGGGGTCCCGGGCTGGATCTGACTCGGCGGCGTCGGCGCCTCGGACACCACGCTCTTCAAGGTCTCGTGCGGATCCTCGTGCTCGAACGGTACCTGCCCGCACAAGATTTCATAGAGAATCACCCCCAGCGCGTAGATGTCGGCGCGGCCGTCGACAGGCAGGCCCTGCGCCTGCTCGGGCGACATGTACTCGGGGGTGCCGATCACCGTGCCGTACTGCGTTTGCCAAGCTTTGGCGGCCGTGCGCACGGACGTGACGCCGGGACGCGCCGAGAGTTTGGGGGCTTCGACGATCTCGACGTCCGGGATGCTGCCTTCTTCGGTGCTGGTGGTGACCGTCGCTGGTCGCGCGGCGGTGGGCTCCATCAGCTTCGCCACGCCCCAATCCATCACCAGCACTTCGCCGAAATCGCCGACCATGATGTTGGCGGGCTTGAGATCGCGGTGCACCACGCCGCGCGCGTGGGCGTAGTCGATGGCCTGACAGACCTGCAGGAACACGTCGAGCAGGCGGCGCAAGCCGAACTGCGCGAGGGTCGCCGGGTCGTTCGCGCGGCGCTGCTCGAGGATGGTCTCGAGCGAGCGACCGGGGATCAGCTTCATCGAAAAGTAGCCGTGCCCGTCGGGCGCCGTGCCGAGGTCGTGCACCGGAACGACGTTCGGATGCTCGAGCTGCGCCGTGATCTGCGCTTCCTCTGCGAAACGCGCGAGCTCGTCGCGCGGCAGCTCCGTGCGGGGCAGCCGCGTGACCTTGAGCGCGACCTCACGGCGAAGCTTCGTGTCGTAGCCGCGCAGCACCTTGGCCATCGCCCCGCTGCCGAGCTCGCCGAGCACGCGGATTTTCCCGGCCCACAGCTCTGTCCCGCTCGGGGCGGGCAGCGAGCGGCGTTCGGCCGCGCTCGGGCTGGGCGCGCTTCGTAGCGAGCGAGCCGAGGGAGTCGCGGGACGCGAGGCGGCGTCAGGAGGCGACGGAGAGCGGTCGCGCGGGGTCGTCATCGTTTGCGCGTGGGCAGGTCAATCATCCTAACACTGGCCGACGCTAGCGCAGAGCAAGTGAGCTCGGGTTCGCCTTGCCCGCGCTGCAAATAGGCGGACGCGAAGCGGCCGCGGGGTCTGGCGTGCGCGGTGCACACCATGCGCACATTGTCAGAGCATCGGCGACGGTCGCCGCGACCTCGACGCGAAAATGCGCGTCGAACCCGGCGCCGCGAGCACGAGCTCAAGCGAGCCGCAATTGCAATGTTCGTCGCGCACAAGCGATCTCGAACGAAAGAGTGTCGCTCAGCGCAACAGCGGTTTGCGCAGCGATTCGTCGTCGCGACTCGACTCGCGCTCTTCGCTGTGCGCGGCCGCTCCAACACACGATTGACACACTCATGAGTCGCGGGCAGGGACGCCGAGCATTCGCCTATCGAGCACAAAAAAAGCGAGCTCGGCTTCATCGCTGCGTCACCTCGGCCTCGCTCCTCCGCGTTTCGCGAGGTGTCGCGCGGCTGAATAAATGCGCTGCGCCAGTATTGATCTTTTTTGAACCGTTCCTACGAAGTGCGAGCGACTGCGCGACGCGAGCACCCTGCTGCGCGCACTGAGGAGACGGATCGATGACGAAAGAGCCGCTGCCAATCAAGACCTTGCTCGCCATGATCTTGGGCATGACCGCTGGGAGCCTGGGCTGTTCGGGCGGCGAGGACGCTCCGAGCGGTTCCGGCGGAGCGCGCTCTTCTGGAGGCTCCGGGACGCTCGTGAGCGGCGGAGCGCCCGCGATGGGGGGCCAAACCGCGACGGGCGGCCTGACGAACGCGAGCGGCGGCTCGCTGCAAAGCGGTGGAGCGCCTGCGAGCGGCGGCACGGTGAGCAGCTCTGGAGGCGGCGGTACGAGCGGCGGCAGCGGAGGCGCGACCGCCGGCGGCGGAGCTGGCGGTGACATGTCCGGGATGACCGCCGGTACCACCAGCAAAGGAGGCTCCGGCAACGCGGGCTCTGGCAATGCCGGCTCTAGCAATGCCGGCTC
>CBINHN010000010.1:0-144632 GCA_966250485.1 uncultured Sorangium sp.
ACGAGTCCGCGCAACGCCGCGCGAGGCCGAGCAACGCTGCGCAACGCCGCGCGAGCCCGCGCAACGCCGCGCGAGGCCGAGCAACGCTGCGCAACGCCGCGCGAGGCCGAGCAACGCTGCGCAACGCCGCGCGAGGCCGAGCAACGCCGCTCAGCGCTCGCGATGCGACGCAGTGCAGTCCGTGCTCGGCGGGCGAGTCGCGGCGCTGGTCTCGGCCGCGCTCAGTCCCAGCCGGAGCTGCCGGCGGCGCCCAGTACGGCGCTCACGCCGTACACTTTACCGCCATACATCTTGAACATGTGCATGTCGGTGTTGCCCTGGAACATGGTGAATCCCACGCCCACGCCCGTCTCCACGTCCGCCAAGATGAGGCGAGGGTCGAGCTCGGCGTCGTTGGCGCTCGGCTGGCCCGAGGCGCAACTCGCCCCCTGGTCACAGCCGAACGACCCTCCACCATTCTCGATGCGCTTGCAGTTGCTGACGGTGTTGCACACGCCGCGCGGGAACATCCGAAAGTACTTGTTCATCCAGCCCGTGAGCTCGGCGCGCGTATTGCGCTGATCGGCCGGCACCGGCTCTTCCCACTTCACGCTGCCGCCGCTGGCGATCAGCGCCTCGGTGTTCGACGCGAAGTTTTGACCGGACACCTTGTAGTCGCCGGGACGCACCGCGATGGTCTCGATCTCGACTATTTTTTGATTCTCAAACTTGAGCCGCAGCGCGACCGGGATATCGGTCGTGCCGTCCGGCACGACCGCCTGGCTCGCCGAGCTACACGTCTCCGTATCGAGCGCGCTGTGCGCGTACTTGAACGCGCCGGCGGTCTTCCAAAGGCCCTCTTCACCGAGCTTCAGGGCCTTGCCATTTTCGGTGAACTTCACGTTGTCGGCGAGCGGTAGCGTCGACGGATCGTGCGCGGCGAGCGCTTTGAAATAGCCAGCGACGGCGCTCTTCAAGAGCTCGCGCGTACAGCCCTCCCCGTTCGCGTCCCCTCCACCACCGGCTCCGCCGCCCCCGCCGCTGCCGCCGCTGCTGCTCGCGCCGCCGCTGCCGCCGTTCGGCGCGAAACCGCCGTCGCCGCCGTTGCCGCCGCTGGGATTGCTCGCGCCGCTGCTTGCGGAGCTGCCGTCCGCGCCGCTGCTTGGCGCGCCCGCGGAGCCGCTGTGACCCCCCGCCGCGCCAGCGACGCCGCCTGACGTAGCGGGCGTGGTGCCGCCGCTGCTCGATGGATCGCTGAGCGCGCCGCCATTGCTACTCGACGTGCCGCCGCTGCTACTCGACGCGCCGCCGCTCATCGAGCCAGCGGACGTGAAGCCGCCGGTGTTGGAGCCGCCCGCGCCAGAGCCGGAGCCCGGACCCGCGTTGTCACTGCAGGCGACGAACAAAGCGATGGGAAGCGCGAGCAGCGAGAGGGAAGTCCGCATGGCGTCCGCCGCGTAGCCTCCCCTGAAATGTCCATCGTGTCCAGCGCGGCTCCGGCACGAGCTGCTGCGCTTTCTGGTGAGCATTTGCGACTCGCGATCTCACTGTCGCGGGTCGCGCTCGGTGATTCGCGCATCAATCGAAATCTTGCGCCTGTGTAGAGTGACAATCGCGCGCAGCGTGGCAATCGCGCTCCTCCGCGCTGCAGTGGCTAGCGTGCGCGCGCCTCCAACAGCTCACGGAGCTTCCGCGTCGTATTGAAATTGCGAATCGTGACGCTCTGGTAGATGGGCTGAGCGACGATATATCGCAAGCGGCTCTGGGTCGCTTTGCTGAGCAGCCTTGAGAAGTACAGGACGCCCGGTCCCGCGTGCACCTCGTCCACGCCGGGCTTCGCGGGCACACTCTCGAGCGCCGCGGCGGCTGTCAGCGGCTCTTTCAGGAAGAGCACGTCATAGCGGAGCTCATCGCTTCCCCGCGCGCTTCCCCGCGCGCTTTCGCGGCGCGGAGCGCGCGCGATGCGGGGTGCTGCGCGCGATGTCGAAATGCAAATGGCTGCGGTGCGCGGCGTTGGTGTTCGGCGTGAGCACGTGATGAAACAGCCCGCGCGCCAGCACATCGCACACGAGCTTGCGCAACAACGCGGGCTCGGCGGTCCCGTCCTGCACCCCCTCGTCGCAGGGCGGCTCACCGAGCTTCGGGCTCCAGTCGCGCTCGACGATCAGGCGCCTGCCGTCCTGCAACGTGAAGCCGTCGATGTCCGCGGCCAGGCCGTAGGAGTGTTGGCTCGGTTTGTCGCGCCGCCCTGGCAAGTGCGCGTGGGGGCGATAGAAGTTGTCCACGTGAACCTCCGTCACGCCCGCGTCCGCGAGCAGGGCCGCGAGCTCGTCGAGGGCGAGCGCCAAGCGACAATCGAGCACACCATAGACGCTGCGTTTTCCGGGCGCCTTGAAGCGCACGCCCCGCAGCGGGCCGGAGATTCGCAGCGCGGTGGCCACGCCGGCGTAGCCTTTGCTCGTCCGTTGAACGGCGAGCTTCCTGCGCGCGAGCTCGCTCCGGCACTGAGCGGGCGAGAGCGTCGCCAGCCGGGTCGCGACGCCGCTCGGCTGCCGCGCGCTTCCCGCCGCGGACACCGAGCCCGCGAGCAACGTGCTCACCAGCATCACGAAGACTGCGCTCGCAGCGGCGCGCGCTAGGTTCGAACAGCGGAAGCGCATGGCCAAGCCTAGCCGAACGACTGGGGCGGGCCAAATGCGGGCGAGGTCGTCGCAGCGTCTCCTCGAGCCGTCGCGGGCCAGGGCACCTTGGACAGCGAGCGGGTGTGCGCAGCGCCGAGCAAGGGCAGCGCCGCGAGCGCCCCGATGAGCGCGAGCAGCATGTCCCATTGCGCGTCCCAAACGTCACCTTGCGAGCCCAAGAACGCTTCACCGACGTCCCCCGCTACCAACAGCGTCACCCACCACTCGAGCAGCTCCCAAAACGCGGCGAACGCGAGCACGACCGAGCAGGTGAGAAAGAAGGTCCAGCCTCCGGGACGCAGCGGCGTCTTTCGCAGCAAGATCTCCTTGGTCAAGAACGACGGGAATACGCCGAGCGCGAGGTGACCGACGCGATCATAGTGGTTGCGCGAGAGGTGAAAAGTTTCCTTCGCCCAGTTCCCGAGCGGGGTCGCGGCGTAGGTGTAGTAGCCGCCATAAATCAGGATGAGAACGTGCAGGAAGGTGCCCACGTACACGAAGTGGGAGAGCGGCAAGCGCGGGTAGAGCACCGCGAGCACGAGCACCAGCAGTAGCCCGGGGCCGACCTCCAAAATCCAGCTCTCCCGGCCCGCTGGAGGCGACCACAGCGTCGCGACGCAGATGACGAGCAGCGCTGCCAACAACGCCAGCGGTAGTCGCGCGTGCGCGCGCTGCTCGGATGAAATTTGGATCGCCGGCATTTTTAGCTCCGAAATGCTGCGCCGGCTAGGACGCGCGCCGCGTCCGGCGACGCAAGCCGGCGAGCAGCAACACGCCTAGCGGACCCAAGCCGGCGTACACGGCGCGTGGCGTGGGAGCGCTGGCGTAGCGTACGTTGGGAATGTCGCGCGTGACGGGCGTGGTAAAAAACGCATCGGCGTCGAGCGCGTCGCGCGCGAGGATCGTCGTCGCGCGCGTGACGACCGCGCCGTCGTCGAGCAGCGCGGCCAGCGTCGGCAAGGAGCGGATGCTGTCCTTCGGCGTGACGCCCTCGAGCAAGAACGCTTTGGATTCGCGCAGGGCGACCGCGTCTTCTAACGCCCTCGGGTAGTCTCGAGCTCGCAGCGCCGCCGCGTCGAGGTCGTCCAGCGTGAGCCCCACGAAGGGTGAAGAGGGCGCCAGCGGCTGGCGAGCGGCGATGAACACCGTAAACGCGACCGTCGGCGCGGCGCCGATGCGCGCGAAGCTCAGCGACAACTGGCGATGATCGCCTTGCAACGTGTAGTGGATGCCCACGCTCGTAGGCCCGTTCGTCGCGGCCCGCTCGCTGCGACGGATGGCGAGAAAGTATTTGCCGGGGCCGACGAAGGTCGTGAGCGTCGCCGCATCGGCCCCGGGCAGCTGAAAGCCGTTGTCATCGAGCCAGGCTTGGATCACGCCGGCGTCGTCGCCGGTCAGTGAAACGGCCACGACCGGACCGATGTTCACCGGAGCGCTCACCGACACACTCCGCGGGCTGCCTTTGGTGCTGTCGGGCGCGCTCGCGGCGCCGCAGCCGCAACCGGAGCCGCCGCTCGAGCCGCTGTTCACGAAAATCTGTGGCGCGGTGAGCTCGTCGAGCTCGTCGAGCTCCGCAGCTGGCACCGGCTCACTGTCGATGGTCGGCTCGCTCGGGACGGGCACGAGCACGCCATAGTCCGACGTCGTTTGCGGCACTCCCACTTGCATCACGATGTCCGTAGTCCCCGCGCTGCGCGCTGACACCAAGATGCGCTGGGCGCTCATGACGACGCCGCGGCTGCTCGTCACGCCACCTCCGCCGCAGGCCGCCGCCGTCCGCACGCCGAGCAGAGCCACACCCGCAACCACCACCGACAATCCATACACCAGCTTCACGGGGCCTCTTTTGCCCGCAGCCACGTGCAGGCAGCTCGCTAGGTTAGCGCAAGCGCGTCACCGAAGGCTAGTAGTAGCGTCCTCGGCATCCGGTAGCAGCGGGCTGAAGCTGAGCTCGGAAGCGGCTCGCGAAAGACGGGCCTGGCGCACGTGAAAGCGGATGATGCGCCCGGTGTCGGCCGCGGTCCGCAGCGGATGGAGGCCCGCGACGCACTCCGCGCCGACCGCGAGCTCCAGCACATCCCCGCGCTCGAAGTCCAAGAACAAGAGCCCCGCGCTGGGGTTCAAGCGCAGATTGCCCAAGGTGTTGAAGAAGTTGTTGCCGCGGAAATCCGGGATGGAGAAGGTCGCGTCATCGCTGAAGGCGACGAAGCCGGGCGGCCCGCCGCGGTGCGAGACGTCCACGCCGTGCGCGCGTCGCTCGCCCGCGTCCGCTCGCGGGTGCGCGCTGGCGATGAAGAAGGTGTCCGCGCGCTCCATCAGCTGGCGCATCGCCGAGTCGAGCCGCTCACTCTCGAGCACTGGCTGCTCGTCGCGGCTGCCGGTGAAGTGCGCCTCACGCGGGCGGATGTACTTCGCGCAGTTGCCGAAGCTCTGCAGCACGCGCAGGGTGAAGCCAGCGGCGTCGCTGTGGCTGACCCTGCCGTTCGCGCGGTTTCGTCGCTTGGTGTGCGGCTGAATGCCGAGCAGCGCCAGCGCGGCGCCTGGCTTCAGGTTGTGCGCCAGCGCGCTGCCGCGCAGCGGACGAGCGCGCAGCTGCAGCGTGCGCTCGTCCGCTGACGTGATGAAGCCGGGCGGGCCGCACAGCAGGCTCGCCCACGGCTGTCCCGCCGCGTCCAGCGAGCCAACGACGACGAACGGGAGCAGCGGGAAGAAGTCACGATGCTGCTCGGGCAGGTGCGCCCGGATCACCTGTGAGCCCAAGCGTGCCAAGCGCTCGCTGACGCCGGCGGCGCGCTGCAGCGCCACCTCCCCCGCGTGAAAGGCGGCGTCGGGCGGCTCGAGCGCCGGCAGCCCGCGGCTTATCACGGCGCCCCCGTCGCCATTGGGATGAAGCGCGGCGTCGCTTCGATGCGCGCCAGCCAGGCCCGCACGTGGGGATACTCGTCGAGCAGCACGTGACCCTCTGGCGCGCGCGCGACGTAGGCATAGTTGGCGATGTCAGCCAGGGTGAGCGCGGCTCCGAGCAAATACGGCTGCTCTGCGAGCAGGGCGTTCATCACGCGCAGCAGCGAGTGAGCGCGCTGCTGCGCGCTGGCCAAGTCCACGGCGCCCTTGAACAAGTGATAGCCGCGCGCCGCGGCGGGGCCGAAGGCGAGCGGCCCGGCCGCCACCGAAAACCAGCGCTGCAACCCGGCGGCGCCTCGCGGGCCCGCCGGGCTGAAACGAGCGCCCCCGTAGCGCGCATCCAAGTACACGAGGATGGCGTTGGAGTCGCTGAGCACGAGCCCGTTGTCCTCCAGGACCGGCACTTGACCGAACGGGTTCAGCGCGAGAAAGCGCGGCGACTTGTGCTCTCGACCCACCAGATCCACGTCCACCTTTTCCACGTCGAGCTCGAGCAAGGACAGCAAGAGCTCCACGCGATGACAGTGTCCGGAGAGGGCGAAGCGGTGCAGGCGCAGGCGTATTTCTGGCGAGGCTCGATTCATGGCTAGTTCTTTCCTTCGCCGCCGACTGTGCAGCTCTGACGCCGCTCTCGGAAGATGCAATAATGGTATTTGACTACTCCAGATTCTGGAATAATGCGAAGTCATGGATAAGCTCCGCGCCATGCAGGCCTTCGTGGCGATCGCGGACGCGGGCAGCCTGACCGCGGCTTCCCGCGCGCTGGAGAGCTCGCTGCCCACCACCGTGCGGCTGCTCGCCGCGTTGGAAGCGGAGCTCGGCGTGCGGCTCGTCAACCGCACCACGCGGCGCTTGTCGCTGACCGACGCGGGCCGGCGCTACCTCGAGCGTTGCCGTGAGGCGCAGGCGCTGATCGTCGAGGCCGAGGCCGAGGCGCGCGCCGAGCAGAGTCAGCCGGTGGGCAAGCTGCGCGTCACCGCGCCGGTGCTGTTCGGGCAGCGGCACGTCGTCAGAGGCATCGCCGCGTTCGTGAGCCGCTATCCGCAGGTCAGCGTCGAAGTAAAGCTCGCAGATCGCGTGATCAACCTCGTCGAGGAGGAGGTCGACGTCGCGGTGCGCATCGGGAGGCTCGCCGACTCTTCGCTGATCGCGCGGGATGTCGGGCGCATGCGTCGGCTGACGGTGGCGGCGCCGAGCTACCTCGCGCGACGCGGCGTCCCCGAGCGGCCGCTGCAGCTGCTCGAGCACAATTGCATCCGCTTGCGGCCCGGCGCCGGGCGCAGCTGGACCTTCCGCGTGAAGGGCAAGACCTGGACGCTGCCGGTCAAAGGCAATTTGAGCGTGAACCAGGTCGCGGCCGCGGCGGAGGTCTGCGCCGCCGGCCTGGGCATCGGCAACTTCTTCGCGTATCAGGTGGCCGCTCACCTGGCGAACGGCGCGCTCAGCGTCCTGCTCGCCGAGTACGAGGTACCGCCGCGGCCCGTGTCGCTGGTTTATCCGGCGGCGCGACTACTGCCGGCGCGCACACGCCTGTTCATCGATTTCATGGCCGAGCACATCGCGCGCGAGAGCCCTTCCTGGCAGCCGAGCCCCGCGCGCGAGCGCGCGCCGCGTCGCACCGCAGGTTGAGTCGCCCACACGGCGCCGTCGCGCAGCGTCCGCGCGCGAGCGAGCCGCCGCGCGCGCGGATGCGCTAAAAGGTTCGCATGGCAACTCGCGTACCGAGCTGACGGCAATGGTGCGATGATAGGTCGCATCGGGCGCGACGAATTTTTTACTATCGAGTGAGCGCCGGGCGATTCGCAACGCTTGCCCGGCGCGCTCCACCTACCGAGCGAAAAAAGGAAGCTGCATGCTGGTCGTGATCAGCGATATTCATCTCACCGACGGATCCTCGGGCGAAACCATCGACGCCGGCGCGTTCCGGAGCTTCGTCGAGAACCTGCAAGGTTCCGTAGAAGACGCTTGTTGGCGCCGCGACGGCAGCTTCGTCCCCATCGAGCGCTGTGACTTGTTGCTGCTCGGCGACGTCTTGGATGTGATCCGCTCCGAGCGCTGGCTGTCGTCCGGCTCGCTCCGGCCATGGTCCGGCAACGAGCGCATCGGCGAGCTCGTGGAGCAGATCACGCTCGGCATTTTGGCGCAGAACGAGGCAGCGCTCGCGCACCTGCGGCGGCTCGACGGCAAAGTAACGATCAGCGATCCGAGCGGGAGTTCGCTCGAAATTCCGCTCGGGATCCATTATTTCGTGGGCAACCACGACTGGTTTTATCACGTGGAGGGCCCCGCCTTCGATCGCGCGCGGCAGGCCGTCGTGACGGCGTTCGGGCTGAGCAATGATTGGCGCAAGCCGTTCCCGCACCTGTTGTCCGAGGCGGCGCCGGAGCTCGAGCAGCGGATCCGCGCGCATCGGCTCTATCCGCAACACGGTGACCTCCACGACGAGATGAACTACGAAGCGAAAAGCGGCCGTAATTTCTCCTCCTTGGGTGATTGCATCGTCATCGAGCTGTTGAACCGCTTCCCGCTCGACGCGCAGCAAGCCCTGGGGCTCGCGCCTACGCACCCCGACATGTTGGCGTTGCGCGAGATCGACAACGTCCGCCCGCTGCTCGCGATCCCGAGCTGGATTCAGGGCGTGCTCCGGCGTTCCAAGCTGCGCCACGACGCGCAGGAGCGAATCATGGAGGTCTGGCATCAGAAAGTAGAGAGCTTTCTGGACGTGCCGTTCGTGCGCAGCCTGGATATCTGGGGTTGGGACAAGGTGGACATGCTCCACGTCGCGCTGCGCTTGAGCGGCACGCTGTCGCTGCGAATGCTCGCCAGCGTTTCGGATCGCGTCAATCGGCTGAGCCGAGTGGAGACGCTGGCGCCGTTCGCGCTGCGCGAAGACGCCTTGCTGCGCGGTGAAGCAGACTTCGTCGCTTATGGTCACACTCACCAACCCGAGACAGTGTCGCTCGATTTGGTGCCGGTGGCCGGCGGCATGCGGGAGCAGGTGTATTTCAACACCGGCACCTGGCGCTGCGTTCATCAGCGCTGCATCCGCCAGCCAGACGCGCTCGAATTTTCCAAGTTCCACGTGATGACCTACGTCGTCTTCTACGTGGACGGCGAGCGAGCTGGCCGCCGTTACGAGACGTGGACAGGCCAGCTGGGCTGAGCCGCGGCGAGAGCAACGATTCGCTTGTGCAGAAGGGCGCGGTGCGTACGTTCCATCTCCCGCGCGGTGGACTAGTGCTATCCCTGCTCGGACGCATGACTCAGCTGCCTCGAGTGTTGGGAGCCGCGCTTTCGATGTTGCTCGTCGCGTGCAGCGGCGACACGCCCGCGCCGCAGGGCTCGGGCTCTGGCGGCGGCGGCGGTCGTGAGACGGCGAGCGGCGGACAGCCGCCGAGCGCAGGGACGGGCAGCAGCGCGAGCGGCGGCAGCTCCGGCGCCGTTGCGGGCGGCGCGGTCCGCGGCGGTGCTTCGAGCGGCGGCAGCAGCGCTGGCGCGGCTGGCAGGGGTACGGTCATGACGGGCGGCGCCGCGTCCCATATGAGCGGCGGTCGAGCCGGAGCTAGCGCGGGAGGCGACGCGAACGGCGGCGCGGCCGGTGCCTCGATGAGCGCCGGAGCGGGCGGGGTGCTGGGCACGGGCGGAGCACGACCGGTGGTCACCGCCGCCCCTGGCACGACGCTGGTCAAAGTGAACAGCGCCGCGCGCCATCAGACGTTCGAAGGCTGGGGCACGAGCTTGTGTTGGTGGGCCAACAACGTCGGCGGCTGGAGCGCGACGGCTCGCGACGCGGTGGTGGACGCGGTGGTCGATCCCATCAGCGGCCTTGGCTACAACGTGTTTCGCTACAACATCGGCGGCGGCGAAAACCCGGCGCACGAGCACATGGGCGAGCACCGCGAGATGCCCGGCTTTCAGCCCAGCGCGGGCACCTGGACGTGGGACGCAGACGCGAATCAGCGCGCCGTCTTGCAGCGCATCGTGGAGCGCGGCACGCACGTCATTCTGGAGGCGTTCTCGAACTCGCCACCCTATTGGATGACGAAGAGCGGCTGCGCGTCGGGCAGCAGTGACGGCTCCAACAACCTCAAGGACGACGCCTACGACGCCTTCGCGGATTATCTGACGGAGGTGGTCAAACACTACCGGGACGAGCTCGGGATCACGTTTCGCACGCTCGAGCCGCTGAATGAGCCGAACGCGAACTGGTGGAAGTCCAACGGCAGCCAGGAGGGCTGCCACTTCTCGCCGTCCAACCAAGAAACGATTATCAAAGCCGTCGCCGCCAAGCTCATGGAAAAGGGCCTGAGCGAGACCAGCGTGAGCGCGTCCGATGAGAACAGCATGGACGAGGCCTACAACAACCTGCGCGCGTTCGGCGCCGGCACGCTCAGCGCGATCAGCCAGCTGAATACGCACTCCTATGCGGGCAGCCGGCGCAAGGAGATGCGCATGCTGGCGACCAGCAAGGGCAAGCGGCTCTGGCAGTCGGAGTCCGGACCGCTCAACCAGAGCTTGGCAGAGGACATCGACGCGGCGCTGTTCATGGCCGGTCGCATCATCACGGATCTGCGAGAGCTGCAGCCGGAGGCCTGGGTCGACTGGCAAGTTGGCGATCCGGCGCGCGCTTGGGCCAGCGTCGCCTTGAACGACGCGCAACAGACGTTCTCGAAGGTGAAGCGCTTCTACATGCACGCGGGCTTCAGCCGCTACATCCGGCCCGGAGCGGTGTTCGTCGACGTGGACGACGCGGACATGGTCGCCGCGCTCGCGGCCGACGGTCACTCGCTCACCATCGTCGCGCGCAACGGCGACAAGTCCGCGACCAAGGCCTTCACCATCGACCTCAGCGCGCTGCCGGCCGTCGGCGCCATGGCGGAGGTTCATCGCACCTCGCGCAGCGAGGACCTGGCGGCCCTGCCGAGCATCACGATCGAGGACTACGCCCTCAGCGTCAGCCTGTCACCCTATTCAGTGACGACGCTGGTGGTGCCCATTCCGTGAGCAGCGGACGCGGTCTGGAGAACCCGGCGCGAGCTGGAGCCCAACGGCCGGGTGAACACACACCGACATTGGCGATACGCTCGCACCATAAAGTCGGACTCTGCGCGTAAAGCATTTACCAGCAGCGCTGACCATCACTAAAGTGATGACGATGCGCGGTCGCTGAGTTCGAGCGCGTCGAACGCATTCGCAGTGCGGAGCGATCCGCGAGCCGGAGAACACGTTGTATCGAGCGCAGAATCGTAAGACGCCGACTATTGGGGTGCTCGTGGATTGGGTGTCGAGCCCGTATCAGGGGGAGCTCTTGGAGGGGTTACGCGGCGCGGCCAGCAGCGCCGCGGTCAACCTGCTCTGCTTCGTGGGGGGCTCGCTGCCCGCAGACCCCGCGATCGCGGTGGCGCGCCATCGCGTTTACGAGCTGTGCGGCAGGCACAACGTCGACGGTTTGCTGCTGCTCTCGAGCACGCTGACGCACCAGGTCGGACAAGCGGGCTTGAGCGAGTACTGCCAGCGCTATCAGTCCCTGCCGCTGTGCAGCATCGGGGTCGAGCTCCCGGGCCATACCTCGCTGCTCGTCGACAACGAAGTCGGCATGCGTGAGGGCATCGTGCATCTGATGCGCGAGCACGGTGTGCGCCGGGTGGCGTTCGTCCGCGGCCCGCTCGCGAATCCGGAAGCGGAGAGCAGGGTCTCGGCCTATCGCAGCGCGCTGACTCAAAACGCGATCGCCTTCGAGCCGAAGCTCGTGCTCGGCGGCGACTTCACGCTGAGCAGCGGACGACAAGCGGTGCAGGACCTCGCCGCGCAGTACGGTTCGCGCTTGGACGGCGTGGAGGCCATCGTCGCGTCCAACGACGCCATGGCCGCAGGCGTGCTCGCCGGCCTGGAAGAGCGAGGCATCGCCGTACCCGATCAGATCAAGGTGCTCGGCTTCGACGACGTCGAGGATGCACGCCTGACGCGACCACCGCTGACGACGCTGAAGCAGCCGCTCGACAAGCAAGGCCGTGAAGCGCTGCGCTCCATCTTGGATGCGCTGCAGTTCGCTGGGAAACCTGGCGTCGTGCGGCTGCCCACGGAGCTCGTGCTGCGGCGCTCGTGCGGCTGTCAGGGGCCGGTGCCCGAGACCACGCACTCCCGACCACCGGAGCAACAGCTGAGCTTCGAGGCTGCGCTGATGGTGCGCCGGCAGCGCATCCTGGACAGCATGATGCGGGCGGCGCGCGGCTCGTTCGGCGCGGCGGGTAAAGATTGGCAAAATAGGCTGTTCAACGCGCTCGTGGCCGACGCGCGCGGCGCCCAGCCTGCGAGCTTCCCGGTTGTGCTGCAAGACATCGCGGAGAAGGTGTCTTGTCGCAGAGTGGACCTCGAGCTGTGTGACGAGCTCATCAACGTGCTGCGCGAGAAGGTGCTGCCGTCGCTGGGTCCCGATCTGGGCGTTCGAGAGCGGCTCGAGCACTCCTTTCACCAGGCGCGAGTGGCCGTGCGGCGCACCGCGCAACGCGACCTCATGCGCGAGCACTTGTTGCTGGCGCGCCGCGGCCGGGCGCTGAACCAAGCCTGCAGCAATCTGAGCTCCGCCTTTGATTTACAAGAGCTCGCGGCGACGATTCATCGCGACCTGCCGCGCCTGGATATCGACTGCTGTATCGTCGCGCTACATCAGAGCGAGGGCGGTCCGCGCGCCGCGCGCGTGCTGACGGGCTATGACCGTCGCTCCGGGCGGCGCTGGGGCGACAGCAACGCGTTTGAGCCCCGGATGCTGCTGCCCCCTGAGCTGCTGCACGCGGACGACGCGGGCCGCTCTTTCCTCGTGCTGCCGCTCGCTCATCGGCAACACCTGCTGGGACACGCCCTGTTCGAGCTCAACTCCGAGAGCGTGTTCGCGGCCGGTGCGGTCGCGCTCTCATTGAGTGTCGCGGTCTGGGGCGCACGGTTGAGCGCTGCGGCGGGCAGCGGCTGATCGCGAGCTTAGAGCCGCGCGAGTGACGAGCGTCATTTGCATTCGCCCTCGCGCTGCACGCTGACGCCCGCGCCCGCCGCGACGCACTCGCTGCCGTAGGTCTTGCCGTCACAGCCGCAGACGGGTCGGTAGATTTTCGTGCACATCTCGGGACGTCGCGTGCAGGTGCCGCCGCTGTCGGTCGCGCCGCAGTCGCTCTTGTATTTGCAATACAGCCCCGCGCCGCACTCCCCGGCTACGCCGCGCGTGCCGCAGGTTTGCCCTTCGCCGAGCTCACTCGCAGCCGAAGTGGCGCAGGGGCCAGCGAGCGCGACGGAAACGCCGTCGCGCGCCGCGGCGCACGCGTTGGGGTAGGTCTTGTCGTTGCAGCCACAAACCGGGCTGTACTGCTCGCTGCAGGCCTCGGGGATCGGCGTGCAGACGCCGGATTGATCGGCCGCGCCGCAGTGGGCCTCCACCGGGAATGCACAGTACAGGTTGGCGGCGCAGCCGAACCCGGCGATACCACCACAGAGCGCGCCGCTGGGCCCCGCCTTCGAAGGGGGTGGCGCGCTGCTGTCAGGAGGTGCTGAGCTGGACGCTGGCGCCGAGGGCGCGTCGGGCGGCGCGGTGTTGGCGCAGCCGAGCACGGCCAGCAGCGCCAACGACAGCAGCGGAGTCCGCGGAGTCGCCATTCGCTCACTTGATTTCGGCGCAACCGATGCGGCCGCCGGCATTGCCGCTGGGTTGACCGCCGTCGTCCTTCTTCTCGTGCACGATCAGGGCGCGGCCGAGGAAGGAGCTCGGGTCACCGTCTTTCAGGTTCGCGCCGGGCGCGACGAACTCGAGCGAGCCCTTGCCGTCGCTGCCCACGGTGATGTTCCCGAGATCACCGAGATGTCGAGGTGTGCTCGCGGGCAGCGCGTGCGGATGCGACGCGGGGTTGAAGTGGCCGCCAGCGCTGGCGCCATCAGCCGAGCTGCAGTCGCCCTTTTCGTGGATGTGCGCGCCGTGATCGCCGGGCTTCACGTTTTCGATGTGGAGCGCCACCTTCACGCCTTCCGGCGTCTCCGAGAGCGTTACCTCGCCGCTCAATTTCGAGCCGCTCTTCGGCTGCAGCTTGACCGAGACCTCTTTCGGAGCCGGCGCCGCCTCTTGCGGGGGCGTGGCCTCCGCAGCAGCCGGCGCTGGTGCTGCTTCGCTCGGCGCGGGCGTGGGCGCGGGCTCCGGCATTGCTTCGGGCGGCTGCGGCGCTTCCGCCGCGGGTTGCGCGCCGCCGCAGGCGACGACCGTGAGACACGCGCCGGCGAGCAACAGAGCGCGAACGCCGTTCTTCAGATGACCTGACGAATTGAAATTCAGCTTTCCCATCGTGCGATTCTCCGCGGCCAGCCAGCGGCCTGCGCGCGCACCGTAGGTGTGATGGCCTGCGAGGTCAACGTCTCACTTTGCCACAACTAGCTTCCATTGTTGCTCTTCGCCGGCGCCGGCCGCGCGCTGCTCGGTGGCTGCACCATCTGCCGTCGAGGCGTCCACGACGCCGACGAACTTGTTGCTCTTCTTGTTCTTGAGCTTGAAGCGGCCATTGCCGACGTCGACGAGCGACCACGCTTGGTTGTCGCCGTCGTGATTTTCCCATTGCGCGAGCCCCGCGCCGTCGGCGGTCGATTCATCGAGCACGTCCAAGATCTTTCCGCTCTTCGCGTTCGTGACGTGGAAGTAGCCCGCGCCATCGTAGTTCAGGCTCCAGGCTTGGCTCTCCGCGCTGCTCTCGGGGTTTTGCACGATTTTGGCGCCGTTTTCGCCCGAGCCGCCGGCGACATCGAGCGCCTTGCCGCTCTTCACGTTGAGGAAGTGAAAGTTGTTGGTTTGACCCGTCACCGAGCCCGCGGTCGCGTCGATGACCAGCGTGTTCTTCCAGCTCATGCTCATGGAGGTGGCTGAGGCAAAAGTGATCGGCTGCCAGACATACGTTGAATCGTTCACACGACCGCCCCAGGCGCCGGCCCAGCGATCGCCGAGGTAGAGGTAGCCTGTTGCGCCGCTACCCTGCACCGGAAGCACGAAGGTCGACTGGGAGTGGAACGTGGTGCCGTCGCCCACGTTGCTCAGCGAAGACCAACCGCTCGCGAGCGACTTCGAGGTGGCGTACTGGGCTTGATTCGGGTCCCAGCCGGTGGCTCCCGACGTCAGCAAAAAATACACACCCTCACGCTTGAAGAGCGCGGGTGCCTCGCGATGCCCGCCCTTGAACAGCACCGCGACGAGGCGCTCGATCTTCAAATAGTCGGGCGTCAGCTGGTAGAGGTTCAGATCGTAGTTCTCGTTGGACGCGGAGATGAAATAAGCCTTGCCGTCGTCATCGACGAACAGAGTACAGTCGCGAGACATGTAGCCGGGCTTTCCGTGATCCATCACGCCGCTGTCGGCCAGCGGTCGAAAGCTGCCGTGATAGGTGTAGTCGCCGGTGATGCTGCTCGAGCTCGCGACCGCGGCGCGCGCCTCTCCATAGTTCGAGCCGTTTTCCCAGTGCATCCACATGACGTACTGCTTGGTGGAGGCGTTGTAGACGACCTTGGGGCGCTCGATGTTGGCGGGGTCGAGCTCGCGGCTCAAGCTCTCACGCAAGACGTGAGCCACGAACTCCCAGCGCACGAGATCCTGCGAGCGATAGGCGGACACGGCGTAGAAGGTGCCGTCGGGATTCCGATTCTCCCCAAACCAATAGTAATAACCGTCGACTCGAATCACGCCGCCGCCGTGAGCCTGGATGGGATTCCCTGCGCTGTCGGCCCACTGAATTCCGTTCACGAGCGGCCAGTCCGGGGGCATGCTCTGCGCTGGTGCGCCACCCGTCGCGGCGCCCGCGCTCGCGGCGCCGCCCGACCCGGAGCCAGCGCCGACGGCGCCGCCGTTGTTCGCTCCGCCGCGGTTCTCACCACCGCCGCTCGCCGTGGCGCCACCTGCTGTCCCTCCGCTGCTTTCGCCTGTCGCGGCGCCGCCCGCGGGTGAACCGCCGCTGCTGGGCGATGCGCCGCCGCCGCTGGGCGAGCCGCCGTTACCACTCTGTGCCGTCGCGCCGCTCTGTCCGGCGCCGCCGTTGTCCCCGCCGCCCTGGCTGGGCGCGGAGAGCCCGCCCGTTCCGAGCGGCACCGCGCCGCCGCCGGTGCCTTGCTCGAGAGGACCGGAGCTCGCGGGGCTGCCCGCGCAGGCCAAGGTAAGAGCGAAGAGTGACGAGAGCTGGGCGAGCGACGAACGCATGGACTCCTCTTCGTAACACGGACGAGCTACGGGGGAGCCGTATATCACGCTTGCGCTCGCTGTCTGGGGCTCGAGCGCTGGAAGGTTTCAGTTGAGCTGGCGCGGTTTCAGCCGCTCAAACGAAGGGATCGAATTTATCGTTTTGAAAGCCGCTGCCGCCGGTGATGCCTTTGCGATCGGGACCTTGACCGAACTCTTCACTGAAGTCGGCGCCATCCGCGGATGGTGGCGCGGCCTCCTCCGCTTCTGCGCCCGCGCGCTCTGCGAGTCGCGCGCTGACGTCGGCGAGCAGGTTCTGGTCTAAAACGCGAATGTTGCTCAAAACGCGCTCGAGCGCGCCGGGCTGCTGGCGTTCCAACCGCGTTGCAATGCGCGCCAGCGTAGAAGGCTCGTCGTTCAGCGAACCGTCGAGCAACGCTGGCGTCGCGGAGGCCGCGTTCAGCAACTCTCGACCGAGGCGGCGACGTTCGTCGGCCGTGAGCTCTGCGAAGGACTGCGCGTGAGCTCGCTCGAGCGTCTCACGTGGGGCAGTCCGCACCATGCGTCGATAGCGATCTAGTGTCTGCTGTTGCGCGTCAGGAGAGGACGCCGCTGCATTCGAGAGGTTTTGCTCGCGCAGATCCGTCAGAGTGCCCATGGGCCGCCGGTTAGCGAGACTCGTGCCAGCATTATCGCGCCGCGATATGCGACTCGCGGCGCAGCAGCTTTACGAGGCAGCCCGCGCGCGCCATGCTGCGCTCTCGTCAAGCGTGCCCAGCACGCGCCAGCAAAAGGCGTAACAATGAATCAACCTGAGGATCGCAGAGCGTTTCTAGCCATCGCCGGCGCTGGCGTGTTGCTCGCCGCGTGTCGCAAGGAGGCGAGCGTCGCGCAGCAGCCCGCGACCCATGCCGCGCGAGCGCTGCCTTCAGCGACACAGGGCACGGCTGAGCCATCTGGAGCCGAAGAGCAGGTCAGCGCCACTGAAGATCTGATGCGCGAGCATGGCGTGATTCGGCGTGTGCTCATCGTCTATCGAGAGGCAGCGACGCGCTTGCGCACCAAGCCCGGCGACGTCCCGGCGGACGCGCTGCAACGCGCCGCGAAGCTGCTCCGCAGCTTCGGAGAGGACTATCACGAGAAGCAGCTCGAAGAGGCGCTGCTGTTCCCGCAACTCACGAAGCGCGGCGGGCCGCTCGTCGCCGCAGTAAACACGTTGATCGCTCA
Source organism: uncultured Sorangium sp. (assembly GCA_966250485.1). GTDB lineage: Bacteria > Myxococcota_A > Polyangia > Polyangiales > Polyangiaceae > PMG-095. Next base: position 16,978 of record CBINHN010000010.1, read on the forward strand.
GCATCAGCGCGGGCGCGAGCTCACCGAGCGCGTCCTCGCGCTCACCGGTAAAGCGAGCAACGCGCGCGACGCCCAGGCGTTGGCGACTATGCTCGAGTCGTTCGCGCGCATGTACGAGGCGCACGCCGCCTTCGAAGACACAGTGGTATTTCCGGCGTGGAAGAAGACGCTCTCGCCCAAAGAATTTGCCGAGATGGGCGAGCGTTTCGAAGACATCGAGCACAAAGCTTTCGCCAAGGACGGCTTCGATGACGCCGTCGAGCAGGTTGCCTCCGTGGAAAAGAGCTTTGGAATGGACCTCGGCGGGTTCACCGCGCCGCCCGCGCCGTAGCCGATGAGGCGCGTGTTATCCCGGGCGACGAGCTGCGCCGTGCTCGTGCTCGCCACCCGCGCTCAGGCCACTTACTCGATCGTGGCAGCGGACACGCTTACGCGCGAAGTGGGTGGCGCGGGGACCTCGTGTCTGGGCGGCAGTGACGTGCGCGTCATCTACGGCGCGGTCCCGGGCGTCGGTGTGGTGCACGCGCAAGCGCACTATCTGAGCCGCGCGCGGGACGAAGCCGTGGAGCTCTTGCGCGCTGGCGAGAACCCCCCGGCTGTCCTGGCGGCGCTGCTCGACCCCGCGTTCGACGCGGATTCGCGTCAACGTCAGTACGCGCTCGTCGACGTGCTCGGTGACACCGCCGCGTTTACTGGGCCGTTAGCGGACGCGGTCGCGACCTCGCTGCAGGGGCAGGTCGGCGCGTTCGCGTACAGCGTTCAGGGCAATTTGCTCACCTCGCCGTCAGTCGTGGAGCGCGCGGCGGCGCGCTTCGAAGCGAGCGGCTGTGATCTCGCGGAGCGCTTGCTGGGCGCCCTGGAAGCGGGAGCGCTCGACGGAGAGGGCGACCGTCGCTGTACGAACGCGGGTATTCCGTCGGACTCCGCGTTTTTGCAAGTGGAGTCTCCCGCGTTGCCGCTCGGGGAATACCTTGCGCTGAGCGTGCCGACGTCCGGAGCGCAAAGCCCGTTGCCGGCGCTGCGTGCAGAGTTCGAGGTCTGGCGCAGCAGCCACCCCTGCCCAGCGCCGATCAGCGAGGCGCCGGCTGCGCAGCCTCCGGTGGCGGACAGCGCCGGCTGTAGCTGCGGCGTCGTGCGTGGCGCTGCGCACGACAATGAAATCTATTTGCGGCTGGCGCTCATCGCTGCGCTTCTGCTCGCCGTTTGCCGGCGACGCGCTGACGCGAGCGTCGGCGCCAGGCGAGCAGGAACGTGAAAGCTAGAGCGGCCACGCTGCCGCGGCGCTGGCCCGCGCTCGGAGGCGCGATGCTGCAGCCGCCGCGCTGATCGTGCGTCATCGACGCGAGCTGGCAGGGCGGCTGAGTCCCCGGCTCGAGGCTGCACTCATCGTAGGCGGGCGGCGGTGGCGGCGGGCAGCTGAGCGCGGCGCCCGGCGGGTAAACGCTACAGATCGCGGCGATATCATCGCTGGTGAGCAGCTCCGCGCCATGCTCGATGTTCTCGTAGGTGGTCGACATCAGCGCCGCGGGCGCATCGCTGTGTCCCAGGCCGAGGAAATGGCCGACCTCGTGGGCGAGCACGGTCGACAGCTGGAGCGCTCCGGGCTCATCGTCGGCGAGCGTGAAATCGAAGTTGCGCGAGTTGAGCTCCATATCCGCGTCGACCACGAGCCCGGAGCGGGTACCGCCGGTGGGGACGGTCAACGCGATCTCGCTCGACTTGCCGGGCCAGGCATCGTCCTGGAACATGATGACGTTCACGTTGGCTTCTGCGCCGCCGCAGACCGCCTCGCGCCTCGCACAGCCCACGAAGCCTTGGAACTGGGCCTGGAAGCGTGGTGTGCCACCATCCGGACACTGCGCTCCGGCCCACAGCGCGAACGCTTGCTCTACCGCCTGCTGCAGCGTCTGCGCGTCGATGTTTTCCGCCTCTGAGCCGTCCCGTTGCACCGCGTACTGAAGGCAGGGGCTAGCCCAGTGCAAGGGAGCGCCTTCCGTGACGCATTGGTGAGCGTCCCGCGCGCATTGGGGGAGCGACTGCATGAGCCGTTCCTCCTCCCCGAGCTCGCAGCTGGATGTCCGACAAAAAGCCTGTGCTAGCGGCGCCGCGGTCGCCGTCAGCGCCACCACCGTCAGTCCACACCGCACTCGCCGCCACATCGCAACCTCGCCACGCGGAGCATAGCATTGCCCAAATGCGCTTGTCGCGCTGCTGGACGACGCTCACTGGGCAGCGCGATGCGGAGCCGTCAGGGCCAGGCCGCCGTCATCGCCGTCTCAGCCACGGCTTCGACGATGCGTCCCGCGCCGTCCTCGCGTTGCAGCGCGCGCGAGACCTCGCGCGCGCGCCGCCGGTGCGCCGGTTCGGATACTGCTTGGTGGATCAGCGCGGCCAGCGCGCGCGCGGACAAGCGCTGGAAGCGCAGCGCGCCTGGGCTGACTCCGAGCCGCAGCAGGCGATCGGCCCAAAACGCTTGATCGTTCATGGCCGGGACGGGGACGGCGGGAACTCCCGCGCGCAGACCGGCCGCGGTGACGCCGGCACCCGCTGCGTGGACGACCGCGGCCATGCGCGGAAACAGCCACTCGTGTGGGACGCTGCCGATCGCGAGCACGTCGTCGCTGCGCGCCGGCGCCGGCGCTGCGCCCCAACCCGTTTGGATGACGGCGCGCACGCGGGCCAGCCGGCACGCCCGCGTCAGCAGCTGCGTGAGCCGCTCGGCTTCGGGCGGGACCAAGCTGCCGAAGCCGATGAACACCGGCGGGCTCCCCGAGCTCAGAAAGTCCGTGAGTCGGTCGGGGGCGCGAAACGACGCAGGGGAGGGCGGCCACAAATAGCCGACGACCTGCGCCGGCTCGGGCCAGTCCTTCGGGCGCGGAACGACCAGGGAGCTGAAGGCATGATAAATGGGCCTGCGTTCGCGCTCCATGCGCCGGTACAGATCGCCCGGTGCGACGCGCGGGAGCCCGAATTTTCGCTGAAAGTCGTAGAGAAACGCCGTGTGTTGCGGGGAGCGCCCGGCGAGCCTGCGCAGCAGCGCGTATACGAAACGGTTTCCGCTGCGCCCGAGTGACGCTGCGCCGAGTCCCGCCGGCAAGAACTCCGCGGTGGGGACCAAGCCGCTCGGGAATAGCTCCAGGGTCAAGAACGGGATGTTCATGGCGTCTGCCACCAGGTGGCCGTGCATCAGAACCAAGCGATGCAAAAGTAAGAGCTCCGCACCACGCGCGGCCTCCACGATGCCGTCGGCCAGCTCCGAGAAGAGCTCTTGCGCCAATCGCACGGCGGCCGGCAGCGCCTCGAGCCAGGAGCGGGCGCGGTGCAGGCGTTGCCCGTTCTCGGAGGCGAGCAGGGCGCGCACGTCGCCCGGCATTTGACGAAACTCTAGCCCTGCTTCGCTGATCTGCGCGTCGAAGGCGCGTTGCGCCGCGATCGCGACGTCGTGCCCCGCTGCCTTCAGCCGCGCGCCGAGGCCGATGTACGGCGCGGTATCGCCCAGCGTGCCCGCGGTGATGATCACGAGCTTCATCGCGAGAGCCACTCGTACAGCGCTTGCGCCGTGGTGTGCGCGTCTTGGTTCACGAGCGTGAAGTGGTCGCCGGGCACCTCCAAGATTTCGTGCGGTAGATCCCAGGAGCCACGCCAGAAGTCGTCCGTGAGCCGCTCGCCCTCCCACTCCGGGATGCAGTCGCGGGCACGCACCACGACGATGGGCGTCGCGATCGGGTTTGGTTTCCAGCCGTCGAAGATGCGCAGGTAGGCGGCCATGGCCGTGAGCTGGTCGTCCGTGGCCAGGGCGAAGGAGCGCTCGTTCATGGCCATGTTGCGCAGAGGCGCGCGCACTTTCTCCCAGCGTTCACCCTTGAGCGAGAGTGAGTCCAGGAGCACGACGGCGCGCGGGCGGAGTCCTCGGGCTTCGAGTCGTTCGGCGACGGCGTGCGCGAACCAGCCGCCCGAGGAGTAGCCGAGCAACGCCAGCGGCTGCTCGGGCAGAGCGCGCGTCGCCGCCTCTGCCAAGAGCTCCAGGATCAGCTCGCGCGACTCGGGGACGGGATCGCCTTCGCTGAAGCCCGGCAGCGCGAAGGAGCGGACCTCCAATAACCCCTCGAGGTGCAGGCCGAGCCGCGCGTAGTTGTGAGGACCGCTGGGCGCGACGAACGGCGGAAAGCAGAGCACGGCCGGCGTCGCCGGCCCTTGCGCGAGCGGAACCGGCGCCAGGTCGCGACCGAGCTCGGCGGCCGTGCGGAACACGGGTCGCAGCTTGGCCGCTGCCTGCAGCAGCTCCACGCCTTCGTCGAGCAGGCCGCGATCACACGCGGAGCGATACAGAAAACGGATCGCGCCGTCGTGCGCCGCGGTTGGCGTCAGAGCTACCTTTGCCACGTGCGCGCCGCGCGGGTTCGCCGCGCTCGGCTCGGGCTCGGTGAGCGCGAGCTGGTCGGCGAGCTGCGCGGCCAACGCTTTCGCGCTGGGATGATCGAACACCACCGCGGGCGGCAGACGCAGACCGGTGATCGCTACGAGCCGTTTGCGAAGCTCGACCGAGGCCAAGGAATCGAAGCCCAGGTCGAGGAAGTGAGCGTCCGGGTCGAGCTCGGCGGGCGAGCTGTGTCCCAAAATCTTCGCCGACTCGGCGCAGACGAGCTCAGCCACGGCCGCGCTGCGCTCGGGCGGCGGTAGGGCCCGCACCCGCTGCCGCCACGCCGCGTGCGGGTTTGCGTCCGCAGCTTGCGCCGCGCGTGGCGTCGCCTCGGGGAGCTGGTCGAACAGATGCGTGGGTCGCGCGGAGGCGAAGGTGGAAAGAAAGCGCTCCCACTCCACGCGCGCGATGGTGGCGTTGGCTTCGCCGCTCGCGACCGTACGCCACAGCGCTTCCGTCGCTGGCTCGGGATCCAGGGTGAGCAACCCTGAGCGCCGCAGCTGCTCGGCCACCGCCGCGTCCGCGGCCATACCATCCTCCGCCCAAGGGCCCCAAGCGACGGCCGAGCCGGCCAAGCCGCGAGCTCGCCGGTGTCGTGCCAGCGCGTCCAGGAAGGCGTTTCCGGCCGCGTACGCGCTTTGGCCACCGCTGCCCCAGACGCCCGCGATCGACGACATCATGACGAACGCGTCTAGCGGGCGCTCGGCGAGCAGCTCATGGAGGTGCATCGCGCCCGCCACCTTGCCGGAGACCACGGCGTCGAGCTCGTCGAGGGTTACCTCAGTGAGCGGCGCAAAACGACCGCTCACGCCCGCAGCGTGGACGACGGCGCTGAGCGGCGGCGCGCCGTCCAGCGACGCGAGCAGCTGAACGACACTGGCGCGAGCCGCGATGTCGCACGCCGCGACGCGAACCGTCGCGCCCAGCGCGCTGAGCTCGGCGCACAGCTCGGCGGCGCCGGGCGCCTGCGCTCCGCGCCGACTCACGAGCACGAGGTGCTCGGCGCCATGCCGCGCCAGCCAACGCGCTGCGTGCGCTCCAATGGCGCCGGTGCCGCCGGTAATGAGCGTCGTGCCGCGCGGCTGCCAGGGACGCTGAGCGATTTCGGCCTCGTCACAGCGCAACAAGCGGCGCACGAAGACGCCGCTGCGACGAACGGCGCACTGATCTTCCCCTTCGCGAGCGGCGAGCACGGCGCAGAGGTTGCGCAGCGCCCGCTCATCGAGGACGAGCGGCAGATCGACGAGGCCACCCCAGCGCCGGGGCTGCTCCAGCCCGAGCACGCGGCCCAGACCCCACACCATCGCTTGAAGCGGGTAACGAACGTCCGCTTCGTCGTCGAGCGACACCGCGCCCTGGGTCACGCACCAGAGCGGCGCGGCCACGGCCCTGTCCGCCAGCGCTTGCGCCAGCGCCACCGTGTGGGCGAGACCGCGTGACAGCGCCGGGTGACGCGCGTGCGCGCTCTCGTCCAAGGCAAACAGCGACAGCACTCCGGCCGGCGTCAGGTCCGCGACTTTCTCGAGCTCTCGCGCGAGAGCCGCGCGATCGGCGTCACCGGCGACGGTGATCAGACGCACGCGCGCGCCGCGCGCCGCCAGGCCGGAGCTGAGCCAGGAGAGCAGCCCGAAATCACGCTCTTGCGTCTCCGGCGCGAACACCAGCCAGGTCCCGCTGAGCGTGTGGATGGCGTCCGGCGCGGGCCGCCACGTCACGCGATAATGTGCGATTTCCCCGCCCGGCGTCGCCTCGGCGACGCTCGACGAGGCCGGGTCCGCCTCGCTGTGCCGCGGGGCGAGCCAATAACGCTGATGTTCGAAGGCATAAGTCGGGAGCTCTACGTGCCGAGCTTGCCGGCCGCGAAAGGCGGCGCCCCAGCGCACGTCGACGCCGCGTACGTACAGCTGCGCGAGCCCGGAGATCACGCTCTCCACCTGAGGCCGACCGGGGCGTTGCGCTGCCGCGAACACCGCCTCTTGCGCGTGGTCTTCACTCAGGCAACCCTGGGCCAAGGCGGTGAGCACGGAGTCGGGCCCGAGCTCGAGGAAGGCGGTCGCTCCTTTGTCTTGCAGCGTCCGCATTCCGTCTAGAAAGCGCACTGTGTACCGCGCGTGCCGCACCCAGTAGTCCGGGGTTGTCAGCGTGTCGCCGCTGGCGAGCTTGCCGGTGAGGTTCGAGACGATGGGCAGCTCCGGCGGCGAGAACACGAGCGACTCGGCGACGCGCCGAAACTCGACGAGCATGTCGTCCATGTGCGGCGAGTGGAAGGCGTGGCTCACGCGCAGTCGCTTCACCTTGCGCCCGCGCGCGCGCCAGCGCTCTGCCAGCACCACCGCCGCGGCGCCGTGACCTGCGACCACCGTCGAGAGCGGCCCGTTGATGGCGGCGATGTCGAGCTCACCGGCAAACTCGGCGAGCGAACATCGAATTTCCTCTTCATCTGCTTGAATCGCCACCATGGCCCCGCCGGGCCGGCACGCCTGCATCAGCCGCGCTCGTGCGGCGACGAGCTTGCAGGCATCCGGCAGTGACATCACCCCGGCCACGTGGGCCGCGCACAGCTCCCCGATGGAATGCCCGAGCAAGAAATCCGGCTTCACCCCCCACGCCTTCAGCAACCGGAACAGCGCCACCTCGAGCGCGAACAGCGCCAGCTGCGTGTACTGCGTCTGGTCCAGCAATGCGGCGGTCGCCGAGCCCTCTGGCGCGAACACGACGCCGCGCAGCGACTCGAACGAGAGCGCCGCGAAGTGCGCGCAGATTTCGTCGAACGCGCGAGCAAACTCGGGGAACGACTCGTACAGCGCGTGGCCCATGCCCGCGCGCTGACTGCCCTGGCCGCTGAACAGAAACGCGAGCTTGGCGCCGCGCTGCGACGCCCCCGAGACGGCCCCCGCCACGCTGTGCCCTTCGGCGAGCGCGCTCAGCGCAGCCAGCGCGTCCTGGCGGTCCGCCGCGAACAGCACGGCGCGGCGCTTGAAGCTGGCGCGCCGGCTGAGCGCCGCGCCCACGTCCGGCAGCTCCCAATCCGGGTGCGCTCGCCAATCCAGCGCGAGCTTCGCGGCTTGCGCTCGCAGCGCCGTCACGCTCTTCGCGGACAACACGCAGGGGAGCTGCGGCAACGGCGCCGGCTCCTGCGCCGCGTCGTTGGCCAGCGCGCGGATCGGGACCGAGCCGCTCTCCGAGCTCGAACGCGCCGTCTCGGGCTCTGGCGGCTCCTCGAGGATGACGTGGCCGTTGGTGCCGCTCACGCCGAAGGCGGAGACGCCGCAGCGGCGGGGACGACCCTGGCGCGTCCAGGGTCGCGCGCGGTCGAGCAGCGACACGGCTCCCGACGACCAGTCGACGTGCGGCGAGGGCGCGGCCAAGTGCAGCGTCCGCGGCAGCGTACCGTGCTGCATGGCCATCACCATTTTGATGATGCTCCCGACCGCGGCAGCGGCCTGCGTGTGCCCGATGTTTGATTTGAGCGAGCCGAGCGCGAGCGGCGCGTCGAGCGAGCGCCCCTGACCGTAGGTCGCGAGCAGCGCCTGCGCTTCGATCGGATCGCCCAGGCTGGTGCCCGTGCCGTGAGCATCTACCGCGTCCACGTCAGCGGGCGATAGTCCCGCGTTGGCCAGCGCCTGGCGAATCACTCGGCGCTGGGCCGGCCCATTCGGCGCGGTCAGACCGTTGCTCGCGCCGTCCTGGTTGAGCGCCGTGCCGCGCACCACGGCGAGCACCGGGTGCTCGTTGCGGCGCGCGTCCGAGAGCCGCTCCAAGACCAGCACCCCGGCGCCTTCGCCCCAGCCCGTGCCGTCCGCGTCAGCGGAGAACGATTTGCAGCGGCCGCTCGCCGACAGCCCGCGCTTCGCCGAGAACTCGAGGAACACGCCGGGCGTCGCCATCACCGTCGCTCCGCCCGCGAGCGCCAGGGAGCACTCGCCAGCGCGCAGCGCTTGGCATCCCAGGTGGAGCGCCACCAAGGATGAGGAGCAAGCCGTATCGACGGTCAGCGCCGGCCCCTCCAGCCCCAGGCTGTACGCGATGCGCCCCGACGCCGCGCTGGTCAAGCTGCCCATCAGCAGCTGCCCGCTGAGCTCGGCCGGCGACTCATGCCAGTTGGGTCCGTAATCTTGATAAGCGATGCCGACGTACACTCCCGTGCGGCTGCCTCGCAGCGACACCGGGTCGATCGCCGCTCGCTCCAGCGCTTCCCAGGACACCTCGAGCAGCAGCCGCTGTTGTGGATCCAGCGCGCTCGCCTCGCGCGGTCCGATGCCGAAGAAGGCGGCGTCGAACTCGTCGGCGTCGTGTAGAAATCCGCCCTCTCTCGTGTAGGTCTTGCCTGGCCGGCCCGGCTCGGGATCATAGATTGCATCGAGGTCCCAGCCGCGATTCGTGGGCAGCACCGAGACCGCGTCGCGCTCGTCCCGAACCAGGCTCCATAAATCCGCGGGCGAGCGAACCCCGCCGGGATAGCGGCAGCCCATGCCCACGATCACGATGGGATCGTCGGGCAGCGCGCAGCGCTCCGGCGGTGGTCGCTCGCAGTCGCGTTGCGAGCCGACGAGCTCGGCCTTCAAATGGCGTGTCAGCGCGCTCGGGGTGGGGTAGTCGAACAGCAGCGTCACGGGCAGCGGCTGTCCGAGCTCGCTCGACAAGCGCGCGCAGAGCTCGCGCGCAGCGTCCTTGTAGATGCCGAGTTGGCGCCACGTCGCTTCCAGGTCGAAGCGCGAGCCATCCCCCTGAGTGACGCCCAGCGCGTGGCGAGAGATGAGCTCGAGCAAGAGGATCGAGCGCTCCGAGTCGTCGGCGCTAGCGAGCTGCTCGAGCAGCGGGGTGGTATCTGGCTGCGGCTCGCGCGCTGGCGCGGCCTCCGGCGTGCGCAACCCCGAGCTGGGCACGGCCTCCATGACGCCGGATTCGGCAGACGAGCGGCGCTCTCTCGGCAGCGCAGACGTAGACTCGGTCACGAGCGGGCTCCTCGCGCGTCGGCTCCCGAGTCGAGAGCGGGTGTGTTCGCGATGAAGCGCGGCCGCGCGGGAGCCGGTGTCGGTGTTTTCCCGGCCGTGGACCCTGCGCGGCTGCCCGAGCGCGCCGTCGTGCTGGCGGGCGCGAGGATCAGTGCAAGTACGCTCCATCCCGAGTAAACTCGCCGCATCTCACTCTCCTTCTTCTCGCGACGTCGCGCTCTCGCTCGCTCGTCGCGCCGCACGGACATGAGCAACTCCCGATCCAATGCGCCCCGCGGCGCCGACGCCGGAAAAGACGCAGCGATCCGCGCTTTCGTCGCGCTCCGCGCGACACGCTCGTCACGAGTCAGCGGTCGCGGGCGCGACGCGCGCGTCGCGGCGCCGACGCGCGCTGCGCGAGAGGTCGCTTCGTGAGATCCCCGGCCGAAGACGCCACGAGGCGCATTCGCGCCGACGTGCGCGGTCTACGCGTCTTGTCCTTCGATTTGGTGGTCGTCGACGGACCTGCGCGCGGTGTTCGCGTGCACGTCGAAGGTGGCGTGGCGCGCGTCGGCAGCGCCCCCGGCAACCACCTGGCGCTCAGCGACGCGACGGTGTCGCGCGTTCATTGTGAGCTGCGCGCGCACTCGGACGCAGTCGTCGTCAAGGACTGCGGCAGCACCAACGGCACTTTCGTAGAGGGCGTGCGCCTGCGCGAAGGCGAGGTGAAGCCCGGCGCTACGGTGCGCGTCGGCAACAGCGCGTTCCGCATCGAAGCCGCAGGCGGCGCCGCGTTCGTCGCGATCTCGGATCGCACCTCGTTCGGCGAGCTCGTGGGCGCGAGCCTGCCGATGCGCCGCGTGTACGCCGTGCTCGAGCGCATCGCCGGAACGTCGGCCACGCTGCTGATCGAAGGCGAGACGGGCACGGGCAAGGACGTCGTCGCGCGCTCGCTGCACGCCGCGTCCGCGCGCTCTGCGCGACCCTTCGTGCCCGTGGATTGCGGCGCTATTCCTGAAAATCTCGTAGAGAGCGAGCTGTTCGGGCACGTGCGCGGCGCGTTCAGCGGCGCGGTCGGCGACCGCAAGGGCGTGTTCGAGGAGGCGCACGGCGGCACGCTGTTCCTCGACGAGATCGGGGAGATGCCGATTTCGGTGCAAGCGAAGCTGTTGCGCGCGATCGAGACGCGCTCCATCCGTAGAGTAGGCGGGAACACCGAGCGCCCGGTGGACGTGCGCATCGTCGCGGCGACCAACCGCTCGCTCGCCGCCGCCGCGAACGCGGGCACCTTCCGCGAAGATCTATATTACCGCCTGGCGGTGGTCGAGGTGAAGCTGCCGCCGCTGCGCGCGCGGCGCGAGGACATCGCGCTCTTGGCGCGCCATTTCTACTCGCGCTTCGCGGGCGCGGGGGCGTCGCTGCCGCAGGATTTCATCGACATGCTGTCGACGCGCGCTTGGCCGGGCAACGTGCGCGAGCTGCGCAACTTCATCGAGCGCAGCGTGACGCTCGGCTTCGTGACGGAGCCGTCGCTTGGGCGCCCGCGCGCCGGCAAGTAACATCCCCGACGCCGAGCTCGCCAAGATCGTACCGCTGGAGCTGCCGCTCAAGGACGCGCGCCAGGCCTGGACCGAGAACTTCGAGAGCATCTACGTGCGCGCGATGCTGCAGCGGACCGGCGGGAACGTGACGCGCGCCGCGGAGCTCGCCGGTGTGAACCGCAGGTTCATGCAGCGCTTGATGGCGCGGCTCGGTTTGCGCGGCGGCGACGGCGATGAAGACGAGCGGTGAACGTCCTGGCGCGCCCGAGCCCGCTCAGCGGTAGGGGTTGACGCTCGAGAACGGCGCAGCCTGAGGTGCGTCCGAGGTGTGCTGCGCGCGCGGGCTGCGGCGCCCGGCGGCGGGGCGCGCCTTCGAACGCCGCGGCGGCGCGCTGGGTGCGGCCACGATGGGCGGGGCGACCGTCTCCGGCGCGAGCGAAGGCACCGGCACGACGATGGGAGCGAGCGGCGCTGCTGCGACCTGCTGCGAGGTCGACGCGGGCGCAGCCCGCGGAGCGGCGGGGACGTCCTCCGTGAGCGGGGCCGCGCTGGGAGCCGCGCGCTCGTGCAGGGCGATGACGCTCACCACCAGCGCCACCGTGACCAGCGCGACGGTGAGGGCCAGCCACGAACGGCGGCGCTCCTTCGAGGCGCGCCGCGCGAACTCGGTGGGCGCTCCGGTGTCCGACGCGGAACCCGCGGCGCGCTCGGCGCGCGGTACGTCGTCGGCTGATTCTGCAGGCCGCCCCGCGTCGCTCGCGTCGAGCGCGTCACGGCGCGATTGGATCAGCTGCCAGCGCTTGGCCAGCTCGGGTCCGACCAAGGCTTCCACGAACTCGGCGACCTCGACGTGGCGCGCGAGGCCGCCGATGGTATCGGCGGCCTCTTCCAGCGCATCCAGCATCTCGCGCGCGGTTTGGAAGCGCTGAGCGGGATCCAAATGGCACGCGCGATCGATCACCGCGGCGAGCCGTGCTCCGAGCTCCGGCGCTTGCGTCGTGAGCGACGGCACGCCTTGCAGCAAGATCGAATGAAGCAGCTGCGCTTCGGCCGCGCCCGACCACGGCGCCTCTCCCGCGAGCGCGGTCCATGCGGTCACGCCCATGGCGTATATGTCCATGGCGCGACTCACGGGCTCGCGGCGCAGGTACTCGGGGGACATGTAGCCGAGCTTGCCCTGCACGTAGTTCTCGTCCGTGACGACGCGGCTCAGCGCGCTCTTGGCGACGCCGAAGTCGGTGAGGCGCGTGACGCCATCGCGGCCCACCAACAGGTTCTGCGTCGAGACGTCGCGGTGCAAAATGCCGAGCGAGCGGCCTTGCGCGTCGCATGCCTCGTGCGCCGCGTGCAGGCCGGTGAGCGCATCACACAAGATACGCAGCACGATCTGCGGCGGCACGCGCTGGCCGCGATCCTCCGCCGCCCTGAGCAGCCCGTTGAGCGATTCCCCCTCGACGTAGTCGAGCACCAGGTAATAGCCGTCTTCGTCGCAGCCGGCCTGGTGCATGCCGACGACGTTCGAGTGGTGGACGTGCGCGGCGATGCGCGCCTCATCGAGGAAGCGGTCCGAAATGACGTCGGACGCGCGCCGCAGGTGCTCGTGCGCGCGCTTGATCGCGACCAGCCGCTCCACGCCGCCCGGCCCGAGCGTTCGCGCGAGATAGACCTTGCCCATCCCGCCGCTGGCGAGCTCGAGCAGCACCTGATAGGAGCCGATGCGCATCGCTAAAAACGCCCCTGCGCGACGACCGCGCCGCCGCCGGGCAGCAACGTGGCGCTCGCGGAGGCGCCGCTGGAGCCCCACTCCGTGCCCCAGATGCCCGCAGCGGCGGTGGCGCCACCGAGCAGGACGGCGCCGGCGAGCAGGAGATCGGTGCGCAAGGCCGAGCTCTCGACGTGATCCCAGGTCGCGTGCGTCGCGCTCGACTTGGCCGACAACGTGTCGAGGCCGGACCAGATCGTCACTCCGACGAGCGCTGCCGTTCCCGCCGCTCCGGCGAAGAAGACGGCGGGCGCGAACGGCTTCGGGCGTCTCTCGCTCGCCGTGGCGCGCGTCGGCGGCGGGGCCTCGCGCACCGGCGGCTTGAGCGTCAGCGTGACACGGTAGGAGGCGCCGGCGACGGTGTTGAGGTGCTCGCTGACGGGCGCGCCGGTGGCCCCCGACGCTGCGAAATCATGGATCCCCGGCAGCACGTACTGGGCGCCGAGCGCGATCTGCGCGCCGTCGAGCGTGACGGTGCACGGTGAAGGCGCGCAGGTCACGTTGACCTTCGTGAGGTGATGCGCGGATTCGGCGAGCGCCTCGCGCGCCAGCGCCGCGCCGCTCGCGTCGATGTCGGAGCGGCCCAGGGCCCGCTGCGCGGCTCGCGCGACGAGGAGGTGCAACCCCGCGCGGCGCGCAGCGGTCAGTCCGTTCAGCAACGCGCGCGAGTTCGGCGCGAGCTCATCCGCGCCCAAGAACGCCTTGGCGGCTGCCTCGTAATCTGCGCTGGCAAACTGGCGTACTCCTTGCTCGAATAGCTCCGCCGCGCGAGTCGTGTCACCGTCTGGCGTCGCGAGGGCGAGCTGGCTCCACAGCCCCAGCAACGCCAGCATCGTACACTCAATGCCGGCTTTGCTCAGCATGTTCGGGCTCTCGAATGATACATGATCAAGAGATTATCGGGTCGCGTTGCGCTCGCCGAATACGGCGCGCGGCGCTCTTTCTTGCGACTGGGACTACGGCGCTCGCCTGCCAGCTTATCATCGGTGATCCACCGCCGAGCACCGATGAACAGAATCGCGGCGGAGCGGCCGGCATCGGCGGCGTTAAGTCCGGGGGAGGATCCACCTTTGGCGGCGCGTCTGGGTCTGGCCCCGACATGAGCTCCGGCGGTTCTCGCGTTGACCCAACGCCCGGGGGTGCTGCGGGTGCTGACGCGACGACCGGCGGCGCGGGCGGGAGCGATACGACGCCGAGTGGGACCGGAGGTGAGCCTCCCAGCGCCGATGGGGGCATGGCAGGTGCCGATAGGGGCACGGGAGGTGTCGGAGGCATTGGAGACGGCGGGACGGCCGGCTCCGCGAGCGCGGGCGCTGGAGAGGGCGGCGCAGGGGGTGCGTCCTGTGAAATGGAGGTGCTTTGGTACCCGGACGAAGATGGGGATGGTTACGGCGCCGGCATGGCGGTTTCCGCGTGTGCCGCTCCGCAAGGGCGTTGGGCAGCAATGAGCGGCGATTGCGACGACACTCGTGACGACGTGCACCCCGGTCAACAGAAATTCTTCGGCGTTCCCTACCAAAAACCCGACGCGACCGACTCCTTCGACTACGACTGCTCCGGAGAGGAAGAGCCCAATCCGAGCTTGACGCTGGCCGCGAAGGATTGCGGTGCATTGCAGCTCCTGCTGTGCGGAGACGCAAGCGGTTACGAGATGAATCAGCGGTCGGGCGCAGGCATCAACCCTTACTGCGGCAGCACGGTGGTTCGCGCGTGCAAGCCCGGTGTGATCGTGTGCGAGACGACGGAGCGGCTGAACGAGCCGCCGTTCTCCTGCCGCTGATCGCGCGTCCGCGCCGGGCCGCGAACGCTGCCAGTGCGACACGCAGGTCGCGCTGACGGTGGCCAGGCGCGACGTCGCTGTCGCACCGCTTGCCACCCACCCGCGGGCGAGCGCGGTGGCGCCGTCGCGCATTGCGGCGCTCCTGGCAGCCGCTCTACGATGAATCGATGGCGCTCGTCTTTGGGTTCTTGGTGGGATTTTTGCTCTGGTTCTTCGCCCGCTACGGCCTCGGCGGGTTTTACACCATCGGTCCCAACGAGCGCGCGGTGCTGTGCACCTTCGGCCGCGCGCAGCGCCTCAATACTCGCACGACGCTCGACGATCCCGTCTCGCACACATTGAAGCCGGAGGAACGCGAGCGCTACGTGTACCCACAGGTGCGCGTCGTGGGCCCGGGCTTCTATTGGAAGCTCCCTTGGCAGACGCTGCACCGCGCCTCGATCGCGACGGCCACGGTGTCGATCGCCTACGATCCGGAGGACGCCAGCGCGAACTACGGCGGCACGATGCTCGAGGCGGTCACCAAGGACCAGCTCAACACCGGCCTCAGCGGTCAGCTGCGCTACACGGTGTCGGAGCGGAACCTGTATGCGTTCCTGTTCGGCGTGAAGCGTCCGGTCGCGCACATCATGGGCTACTTCATCTCCATCTTGCGCGACAGGATCGCGAACTTCGAGGCGCCGGGCTCGGCGCTGGACCCCGGCCTGTCCGACGTGGGCGGCGCCGTGCAAGGCATCTCGATCAACGATCTGCGCAAGAACCTGCGGGATCTGAACGAGCGCATGGACGTCGAGTGCGCCGGCGCCGAAGCGCGTTACGGCATTCGCTTGGACGCCGCGCTGATCACCGGCATCGACCCGCCCGCGGACGTGGACTCCGCGCTGGCGGCGATCAACACGGCGCACAACCACGTCTCGAGCGAAATCAGCCTGGCGCAGGCGGCCGCGGATCAGCGCATCGTTCAGTCGCGCCGCGCGGTGGAGATCGAGACGCTGCAAGCGCAAGCGGAGGTGGAGCCGCTGTTGGCGCTCTCCGAGCAGCTGCTCGAGCTCGCCGGCACGGGCGGGCCGCGCGCGCTGGAGGCTTACGTGAAGAACGCGAAGCTGCCGCTCTATCGCCGTGCGCGCAAGCTCGTGCTCAGCGAGAAGCCGGAGGCGCAGCGATGAACGACGTGCTGATCGGCCTGGCGGTGGGGTTCCTGGGCTCCTTCGTGTTCGTCCCGTTTTGGCTGGCCATGGCGCGCTGGTTCGCGCTCTACGTGGTGGTCGAGGAGCGCAAATGCGTGGTCTTCGAGCTGTTCGGCAAGGTGCGGCTCGTGATCGACGAGCCCGGCTTGCATTGTCCGTGGCTCAAGATGGGCCCCTTCGCGATGCTGGTGCCCGTGTTCGGCAAGAAGCTGCTGGTCGATCTGCGCCTGGATCAGACGTACTTGCGCAGCCTGCCCGTGAACTCCGAAGAGGGCGCGCCCATGGGCATCGGCGTTTGGTGTGAGATGATGGTCAGCGAGCCGCTGGCTTACCTATATAAAAATACCGATCCTGCCGGCTCGCTGCGCGCCAACATCTCGAACGCGACCGTGCGTTGTCTGAGCAACATGAAGCTCGCGGACATGCTGGAGAACCGCCACGGCATGAGCGCCGCCGTGCGCGCGGAGGCCTCGGCCAAATCACGCGAGTGGGGCTACGACGTGGGCAGCGTCTACATCCGCAAGGTGCACTTCCGCGATCGCGGCATGATCTCGCAGATCGAGCAGAAGGTCGTGAACCGCTTGCGGCAAGTGACGGCGGCGATCCAGCAGGACGGCACCAACCGCGTCAACGTCATCTGCTCGACGGCGGAGCGCCAGGCCGCGGTCGAGTTCGCCAAGGCCGCGGCGACGCGGCCGCGCATCGTGGGCGCCGCGCTCGCGCAGATCACGCACCACGCCAACATCGCCGCCGTCATGTTCGAGGTGCTCGAAGCTCAGAATCTGCTGCAGAGCGACACGCTGGAGGTCGACGTGCTCGAGCGCCCGCTGCCGCTCGTCTATGGGTTGCCGGGCACGAACTCCGGCTGAGCAGAGCGCGCGCCGTTGGCGCGCGCCTACGGCAAGGCGCGGCTCACGTCCGCGACGTACGGGCTATGCGGATAGCGCCGCAGAAACTCGCGCGCGCGCTGGGCGGCGAGCGCGCGCTCACCCGAGGCGAGCAACGCCTGCACGCTCAACGCCTCCCGCTCTTGGATCAGGATGCCGTTCGGAAACGCGCGGGCCAGCTCCCGCAGCACGGCGCGCGCGGCCGCGGGATTGCCAGCGCGCAGCAGTCCGCGCGCCTCTGCCAGGCGCTGGCTCTCGAGGCGAATGCGATCTTCGTCCGCGCTGGTCGCGGGAGCAGCGCGCAGCGGCGCGACCTCCGAAGCAGGCTCCGGGAACGCGGCGCGCGACGGCTGAGGCGCAGCCGCGGCGGGGGCCGCGGCCGCGGGCGCGCTCTCTGGCGCGCTGTGCGCCGGCGCTGGCGGGCGCGCTCTGGGTGCCGCTGCCTGTCGAGCTGCCGCGGCTGGCGTCTCTAGCGGCGGCACCGTCGAGCGCGTGGCGCCGCGCGGGCGCGGAACCGGGACGGAGCGCGCCGGCGCGCTGCGCGCCGGCGCCGTGCTGGGCGGGGCGCTGGGCGCGCGCGCGAGCCACAGCGCGCCGCCGAGCGCCGTCGCGCCCAACACGGTGCCCACCGCTGTCGCTTTGATGGCGGTCATTGCCAGCGCGCTCTTCGCGGCCGATGCTCCGGCGCCAGCGCTGACCCCCAGCTGCGGCGCCAGCTGCGCCCAGAGCTGCTCTTTGGCGCCCGGCGGTGCCGTCATTCGCACGCCAGCGTCGAGCACGCGCCGCTCCAGCGCCGAGACGCCCTCCTCCATTTCTAGCCAGCGCCGCGGATCAGTCATGAGCCCTTATCGAGTGCTGCGCGCGGTCCGCGGTTGCGTGCCGCGAGGCGCTTGAGGTTGCTGCGAAACGCGGCGCGCGCGAGGCGCAGGCGCGAATAGGCGGTGCCGAGCGGAATCTCGAGCAGCTCGGCGATGGCCTGGCCGCTCAGGCCTTCGAGCTCGAAGAGGGTGAACACCGCGCGCTGCTCCAGCTCCACGCCGGCGAGCGCCGCGTCGAACAGCGCGAGGTCGTCGCGGCGTTCCAGCGTGGAGGTAGCGTCGTCCCGGGGATCGGGCGCTTCGTCCAGCTCTTGGCTGGTCAGCACTTCACGCCGCACGTGGGCGCGACGCCGCCGATCACGCGCCACGCCGAACGCGATGCGAAACAACCACGTCGTCACTTTGGCGCGCCCTTCGAACTCGGAAAGCCTGCGATGCACCACGATGAAGACCTCCTGGGCCGCGTCGGGCAGGTCGCTGGCCGGGACCCCCAAGCGTCGCAACGTTCGCCAGACGAAATCGAATTCGTGGTTGTAAACTTCTTCGAACGTCATCTCCCGTCCGCGCTCTGCCCTTCAGGATCAGGCCCGGATCGCTCTCTCGTTTCGTGGCAGCACCCGGCCGCGGCCATCACCAAATCGCGAGCTCCGGCCCGAGCTCGAAGACGCCCGCCAACGGCAAGCTCTCGAACGCAGCGCCCCGCCCGTCGATGCGGAAGACGTGCTCGCGCAGCGGCACGAGCAATGAAGGACCGGCCACGAGGTGCACGCGGCGGCTGAGCGGCAGCTCGAGCTGCAGCGACGCCGCGAGCGCGAACCAGACCTGCTTGGCGGCTGCGTTCCGCTCGTAGCCCGAGCCGGCGCCGGAGATGGCTGCCAAGCGCACGCCGCCGCACGGGCGCCAGGTAGCCCGCCGCGCTTCGCGAGTTCCTGGGAGCAGGCACCCGTCGAGTCCGCCGCCCCACAACGCGACGTCCACGAAGCCGCGGTCGTAGGAGAAGCTGCGCGGCGTAGCCCAGAACACCTGAGCGTTCACGCCGAATATTTCTCGGCTCAGCAGCACGGACGCGGAAAATAAGGCTGACGCTGCAGGCCCGAGCAGCCCGTAGCTGCCGCCGGCTCGGATCGACGCTGCGAGGTGGAACGGTGCGCCCGGCGGCAGCGCGCGCTCGCGATGGACCCCGGCCGCTCCGCCCTCGCTGCTACGAGCCACCGGAACCAAATCGAGCAGCACGGCCAGCGTGACGCTGACCGCGTCACCCAGCGACGCGCAGGTGGTCGCCGTGGTCTCGAGCCGGCGGACGCCGGATTTCGCGCCGGTGCTCTGGATCTCGGCGCTATAGCCGGTCCGCGTGCGCGCGAAATGCACGTTGAGGTGCATGTGAGCTCGGATGCGCTCTGGCGCCATCCACAGAGCCAGCACCGATCGAACCAGGCTGTCCGCGTCCGGGCAGTCCCAGGCTTCCCCCGCTCGTTCGACCACCAACTCTGCCCCGGCGAGCTCAGTGGCCGTCGCGGGGCGTGCGAAAAGGAGCAGCCAGGTCACGACGCTGACCGCGATGAAGCGAGAAAATCTGTGCAAGTCCGGCGAGCTTGGCAGGCCGCGCGGCGCGCACCAACTGCTTTCTTGCGGGTCGCTGCGCGAACGAGCCGGCAGTAACCTTCCGCTCGCAACTAATGTGCTCAGCTCTCGCTTTTTTCGTGATGGCTACCGCAGTTGGGGACCACTGATTAGGCTGTGGTGGCTAGCGGACGAATGAAGCGGAACACGTGTGGCATCGCAGTGGGGCTCATCGCGCTGGCCTCGTGCGCCCGCGTCCAGTCGGACATCGGCGCTGTGAGCGACGCCAGCGGCGGCGGACCCGGGGGCAGCGGTAGCTCGGACGCGGGCCGGACGGCGTCCAGCGGCGCGGCGGGAGCGCCGCGAGCCACTGGTGGCGGTGAATCGCGTCCCGGGGCCGGTGGCGCTGCGGCGGGTGGCGCTCGCTCCGACGTCGAGCCGTCAGCCGTCGGACTCGAAGGCGCGCCCATCTACACGCGCTTGCAGCGGCTCACCAACGCGCAGTGGACGCACGCCGTGACGGACATCCTGCGGCTCGAAGCGCCGCCGGACGTCACGGGCGTGCTGCCGCCGCCGGCCAGCGGAGTCACGGAGTTTCTCAACAACGAGCTGGTGCTGTACGTCGACGAGGCCGCTGCTGCTGGCTTCGAGCTCGCGGCCGAAGCCGCGGCGCGCGCGGCGACCAGCTCGGCCGCCGCGCTGACGGCGCTGTACCCCGGAACGGATCCGGAGGGCTTCGTGCGCACGCTGGGCTTGCGCGCCTTTCGTCGACCGCTGACGAGCGCGGAGGAAGCTCGCTACGTCGCCATGTTCCTGCGCGGCAACGAGATCTACGGCGAGGACTTCGCGAACGGCGCCGCGCTCGTGATCCGCGCCATGCTAAACTCGCCGAATTTTCTGTATCGGAGTGAGCTCGGGCCCGCGGGCGAGCCGCTCTCTGGCTTCGAGGTCGCCTCGAAGTTGTCGTTCTGGTTGTTGGGCACGACGCCGAGCGATGCGCTGCTGACGGCCGCCGGCGCGGGCGCGCTCGACAGCGCTGATGGCCTGGAAGCGGCGGCTCGCGAGATGCTCGAGCAGCCGGCGGCGCTAGAGGTGATGCGGGACTTTCACGGGCAGCTCTACGAGCTGGACCGCTACCTGAGCCTGAAGAAAGAAGGCGTACCGGGCTGGACGCCGGCGCTCAACCCGGAGCTCAGTGAAGCCTCCTATCGCTTCTTCGACGACGTGTTCCAGAGCGGCGGCGGTCTGGCGACGATCCTGACCTCGACCCGCGGCTTCGTGGGACCGGGGCTGGCGCCATTCTATGGCGTTCAGCCCGCGCCGAGTCAGCTCGAGGAGCGCGAGCTCGGGCCGGAGCGGAGCGGCTATTTCATGCAGGTGCCCTTCTCGATGCTGTGGGCGCTCGGTGAGCAGCCGAACTCCATCGCTCGCGGCGTCGCGCTGTTGAAACAGGTGCTGTGCGCCAGCTTGTCCGTGCCAGCGTCGACGCCCCCCTTCATGTCTCGGCCGCCGACCGGACAAACCAATCGCCAGCAAGTGACCGAGTTTACCGCGAGCTGCGCCGGCGCGTGTCACAAGGCGTACATCGACCCTCTGGGCTTCGCCTTCGAGGAGCTCGACGGCATGGGGCGACTGCGCGGCACCGACAACGGACTGCCGATCGACTCATCGGGCAGCTTCCCCTTCGAGGACGGGGAGCGCTCCTTCCAAGACGCCGCCGAGCTCATGCACGTGCTCGCGGAGGGGACGCAGGCGCACGTTTGCTACGCGAAGAAAATGGCCGGCTACGCGCTGCAACGTGACATCGTCGCTGAAGACCGGCCGCTGCTCGACTCCTTGGCCGCCGTGAGTCACGACGCCTCGCTAAAAGAGGTGATCATCGCGCTAGTCCGCGATCCGGCGTTTCGCGTGCGCCAGG
Organism: uncultured Sorangium sp.; assembly: GCA_966250485.1. GTDB lineage: Bacteria > Myxococcota_A > Polyangia > Polyangiales > Polyangiaceae > PMG-095. Next base: position 37,785 of record CBINHN010000010.1, read on the forward strand.
GCGACGCCTCCCAGTAGCGGATTCTTCGCCTTTGGCGAGGGGCCCAGGGTGTGGCGTTCGGGGGCCGCTCGTGCCCGCTTGCTGTCTGCGGAGACCGATGCAAAGACGAGCCGCATGCAGCCAGGCGATCGCGCGAGTGGCGGAGGTACGGCGAGCTCCGTGCTGGCAGGTGGCGGCGAAATGGGCGCGCTGATGCGCTCCATCGACTGGTCGAAGACGGCGGTGGGCCCGGTCGAGGGCTGGCCCCAGAGCCTCCGTACCGCGCTGAGCATCCTGCTCGAAACTGGCTTTCCAATGTACATCGCGTGGGGCCCGGACTTCACGCAGTTTTACAACGATGGCTATCGGCCCATCCTGGGCTCGACGAAGCACCCGCAGGCGATGGGCATCAGTACGCGCGAAACCTTCGCCGAGATTTGGAACATCATCGGTCCGATGTTCGACGGCGTGCTCGCCGGCCAGGCCACCACCTTGGTCGATTTTCTTCTGCCGCTCGACCGCCATGGCTTCAGGGAAGAGTGCTATTTCATCTTCTCTTACAGCCCGATTCGCGAAGAGGGCGGCAGCGTGGGCGGGGTGCTGGTTACGGTCACGGAGACCACGCAGCGCGTGCTCAGCGAGCGCCGCTTGAAGACGACCCAGGCGCTCGCCGCCGAGACGCGGCAGGCAAAGACGTTGCTCGAAGCGTGCGCCATCGCGGGCGGGATCCTGGAGCGCAACGGAGCGGATCTGCCGTTCGCGCGGCTGTACCTGGTCGCCGCAGACGGAAACACCGCGCGCCTCGCCGCGAGCTCGGGGGCGGTGCCGCCGCCGCCGGCGCTGGCTGACACGATCGATCTGCAGAGCGACGCCTTCGCGCGCGCCATGCGCTCGGGCGAGCCCGAGTGCCTGGAGCTGCCCGGTGTCGCGGCGGAGGTCGGCAAAGTGTTGGCGCTGCCGATCACGGCGCCGGGCGTGGCCGAGCCGACCGGCTTTTTGATCGCGGCGACGAGCGCGCGCTTGATGTTGGACGCCGCTTATCGGGACTTCATCACGCTGGTCGCCTCTCAGATCGGAACCGCGATGGCCGGCGCGCAGATGCTGGAGCAAGCGCAGGCGCGCGCCGACGAGCTGGCGCGGCTCGATCGCGCGAAGACGGCGTTCTTCAGCAACGTGAGCCATGAGTTTCGCACGCCGCTCACCTTGATGTTGGGGCCCACGGAGGAGGCCGTGGCGTCGCCGGAGCACGCGCTGCGCGGTGATGACCTCGACACGGTGTATCGCAATCAGCTGCGGCTCTTGAAGCTGGTCAACACGCTGCTCGAGTTCTCCCGGCTGGAGGCCGGGCGCCAGCAAGCGCGCTTCGTCCCCATCGACCTCGCGGCGCTCACCGCCGACCTGGCCAGCGCTTTCCGCTCGGCAACGGAGCGAGCAGGGTTGGAGCTGAAGGTAGACTGCCGGCCCATCTCGGGCGGCGTGCACGTCGACCCCGAGATGTGGGAAAAGATCGTGCTCAACCTGGTCTCGAACGCGTTCAAGTTCACGTTCGAGGGCTCGATCACGGTGCAGCTCGAGGAGCGAGACGGCTCCGCCGAGCTGCGCGTGCGCGACACCGGCATCGGCATCGCCGAGCAGGATCTGGCGCGCATCTTCGAGCGCTTTCAGCGCATCGAGAGCGCGGCGGCGCGCACGCTGGAGGGCTCCGGTATCGGGCTCGCGCTGGTGCGCGAGCTCGTGACGATGCACGGCGGGACCATCCACGCCAGCAGCGAGCCCGGTCGAGGCAGCGAGTTTACGGTGCGCATCCCGCTCGGCAGCGAGCATTTGCCGCTCGATCGCCTGGCGCTCGCCAGCTCGGACGAGCCGCCGGCGAAGGCGCTGCCAGCGGCGACACAGTTCGTCGAGGAGGCGCTGCGCTGGTTCCCCGATTCCGGCGCCGCGTACTCCGAGTTTCCGGCGTCGGCGCGCTCGACCGCGCGTGTCCTCGTCGTCGACGACAACTCCGACATGCGCGATTACCTGCGACGCGTGCTGCTGCCGCGTTTCCGTGTGCAGACCGTGAGCCGCGGGGACGAGGGGCTCGCGGCGGCGCTGCGAGAGCGTCCGGACGTCGTGATCAGTGACGTGATGATGCCGGGGCTCGACGGGTTTCAGCTCATCGCCGCGCTGCGCGGCCGCGACGAGACGCGCACGGTGCCGGTGATCTTGCTCTCCGCGCGCGCTGGCGAAGAGGCGCGCGTGGACGGGCTGCAGGCCGGCGCGGACGACTACTTGGTGAAGCCGTTCTCGGCGCGAGAGCTGCTGGCGCGCGTGGACGCGCAGCTGGTGCGCGCCAAGCTGCGCTCCCTCGAAGAAGCGAACGCGCTACAGCTCGCCGACGTGTTCGCCCATGCGCCCGTGGGCGTCGCCATCCTGCGCGGCCCCGAGCACGTCTACCACTTCGCGAATGAGCGCTACTTGGAGCTGGCCGGCGGCCGCCCGTTGCTCGGCAAGCCGATCCGGGTAGCGCTGCCGGAGCTCGCCGGCCAAGGCATCTTCGAGCTGTTGGACGAGGTCTATCGGTCGGCGAAGGCGCACGTCGGCCGCTCGGTGCGCGTGTTGCTCCGGCGACGCGGCGCGGCGCCGGAGGAGACCTTCTTCGACTTCACGTACCAGCCGCTGCTCGACGAGCAGGGCCGCGCGCGCGGCATCACCGTGGTCGCGGTGGACGTGACGGCGCTCACCATCGCGCAGCGGCAAGCGGAGTCCGCTAACCGCGCCAAGGACGAGTTCTTGGCCATGCTCGGGCACGAGCTGCGCAATCCGCTGGCGCCCATCGTCACCGCGCTGCAGCTGATGCAGCTGCGCGGCGTGACCGGCGCGGACCGCGAGCGCACGGTGATCGCGCGCCAGGTGAAGCACCTGATGACCTTGGTCGACGATCTGCTGGACGTCTCGCGCATCGCGCGCGGCAAGGTGCAGCTGAAGCGCGAGCGCCTGGATTTCGCCGAAATCGTCGCGCGCGCCATCGAAATGACGAGCCCCGCGATCGACGATCGCCGGCACGTGCTGTCCGTCGACGTCCCGCGCGGGCTGATCGTCGAAGGGGACGGCTCACGGCTCGCGCAAGTGCTCGGCAATTTGCTCACGAACGCGGCGAAGTACAGCGATCCGGGCGGCCAGATCCGCGTCGTCGCGCAGCCGGACGGTGAGCTGCTGCGCGTGCGCGTCAAGGACAACGGTCGCGGCATCGACCCGGAGACGCTGCCCCGCGTGTTTCAGCTCTTTTCGCAGGAGCGTCAGGAGCTGGACCGCTCGCAGGGCGGCCTCGGCCTCGGCCTCGCCATCGTCAAGAGCTTGATCGAGGCGCACGGCGGCCGGGTCTACGCTCACAGCGAAGGGAAGGGCCGCGGGTCGGAGTTCACCCTCGAGATCCCGCTCGCGGAGCAGCGCGACAGCACGCTGCGCACGACGCCCGTCGGAGTCACTAATCCGGAGGAGCGCGCCGTCGGGCTCCGCATCTTGATCGTGGACGACAACACGGACGCCGCCGAGCTGCTCGGGGAGTCACTGCGCACGCTGGGGCACACCACGCGCGTCGTCTTCGACGGACCGGGCGCGCTGGAGGCGGCAGCGCAGTTTCGGCCCGACGTTGCGCTCGTCGATCTGGGGCTGCCCGTCATGGACGGCTTCGAGGTGGCTCAGGCGTTGAGGGCCGCGGCGCCGACCAGCAACATCGGGCTCGTGGCGGTGACCGGCTATGGCCAGGAGAGTGACCGCCGTCGCACGCGTGAAGCAGGCTTCGAAGAGCACCTCGTCAAGCCCATCGACCTGGACCAACTCGAGCTGTGGCTGCGGCGCTGGCGGCAGCGCTCGCGAAGAGCCGCCGCCGCGAGCCCGGACGGACCGAGCTAAGCCCGTGAATGCGCGGTCGACGTATCGTGCCACGACGAATGCCGGCGCGCCCACGGAGCGCGCGCTTCTTCTGCGCGTAGCATGCCGTAGCTGACTCGCGTCATGCGCTGGGGCAGAGAGGACGGCGAAGTTGCCCCGAAATGGTACCTTCGCGGCTGCTATGCAGAACGCAACTCCCTCGAGTAGAGCGCTGGTCCGTTCCGTTGCTGTTCTGGCGCTGCTCGGCGGCGCGGCTGGTTGTGGCTCGACGGGCAAGCCGCTCGCGGGCGCGGGTAGCGGCGGAAGTGACAGCGGCGGAGCAGCGACGAGCGGCGGAGCGAGCACGGCGCAGGGAGGCCTCACCGCCGCTGGCTCCGCTGGCGTGGCTGGGCTCGGCGCTGCGGGCTCCGGAGGCGGTGGCACGGCGCGCCAAGTGCCGGATTGGGATCGCGCCCTCCGGTTGCCGGACGCGGTGGATCTGAACCCCGATCCCAACGTGTTCGAGACGGAGATCCATGGCGTGCTCGCGAGCACCGAGGTCTATCCCGGCACCATGACTGAGATGTGGACCTACAACGGTTCCATCCCGGGCCCGCTGATTCGCGCCAAAGCGGGGGATCGCGTGATCGTGCACTTCAAGAATGACCTGCCCGAAGAGACGACGATCCACTGGCATGGCATCCGCTTGCCCAACAACATGGACGGCGTGCCGGGCGTGACGCAACCCGCGGTCGAGCCGGGACAAACCTTCGACTACGACTTCGTGGTCCCGGACGCCTCGTTCTACTGGTATCACCCGCACGTCAACTCCGCGAAGCAGGTCGGTGATGGGTTATATGGGCCGTTGCTGGTGGACGATCCCAGCGAGCCGCCGCTGGGCGACGAAGTCTTGCTCGTGCTGAGCGACGCCAGCGTGGACGAGAATGGTGTGCTCGCGCCGGCGGACATCAGCGGCGGACTAGCGACGCTGTTCGGCCGCGAGGGCGACGTGCTGCTCGTGAACGGCAAGGTCCGGCCGAAGCTGCAAGTGCGCTCGGGGCTGCTCGAGCGCTGGCGCATCGTGAACACGTCGCGCAGCCGCTATTACCAGCTCGCGGTCGCCGGCCACAGCTTTCGGCGCATCGGCGGTGATGGCGGCTTGATGGAAGCGCCCATCGACTCCGAGATGATCGTGGTGCCGCCGGCCGAACGCGCTGACGTCTTGATCGTGCCGCAGGGCGCTCCCGGCAGCGAAGTCGCCGTGCGCTGGGTGGCCTTCGACAGAGGCTTCGGCTCGACCTTCAATCGCCCCGACGAGCCGATTTTTTACCTGCATTTCACGGACAATCCGCAGGTTCCGCCCGAGACGTTGCCGACCACTTCGCGCGTCATCGAGCCCATCTCCACCGTGGGCGCCAAGGAGGTGACCCTGGAGCTCATGCAGGTGAGCGACACGGTCGACGATCTCGTGCTCGGAATCAACGGTGTGCCATCGTGGGAAGCGGAGCCGTTGCAGGCCAACCCTGGCGAGACTCAAGTGTGGACCATCACGAACAACCCGCAGATGGAGTTTGCACACCCGTTCCATTTGCACGGCTTCTTCTTCCAGCCGCTCGATGAACAGGGCGCGCCGGTGCGGCCGCTGGAATGGAAGGATACGTTGAACGTGGCCGTCAAGGGGACCAGGCGCTTCGCCGTCCACTTCGATGACCGCGAAGGCACGTGGATGTTTCATTGTCACATCCTCGACCACGCGGACGCGGGCATGATGGGTATGGTGAACGTGGGCATGGGCTCGGGGACTCACAGCGGGCACAGCGGGCACTAACTCACAGCCCAATCGACCGCCCAGGGCGCCGCATGAACGCCGCCCTGGCGGCTGCGCGCCGCGCCGTGATCGAAATCGTTCGTCCCTGCATCAACGGGGACGAACATGACCAGGCGCGGCCTACGGGCAAATCCTCGATCGTTCGCGAATGCTATGGCGACGTTGCCGGACGCCCGCAGCCGCTGGCTCGGGATGCTGCTGCTAGCGTGCAGTCAGTCGGCTCCGGAACCACCCCCGCTGATCGCGGCGCCGAGCGCTGGCGCAACGGCGGCCGGGAGCGCCGGCGCGATGGGAGGCGCAGCTCAGATCGCGGCGAACGGCGGCGCCAGCGCCATCGGCGGCGTCGGTGGAACGAACCTGACGCTGCCCTCCGCCAGCGGGAGCGCAGGGAGCGCGGGAAGCGCCGAGACGTGCTCCGCGACGTTCGCTCGAACGGAGCTGCAGACGGTGTCCCTCGCGTTCGCTTTCGACGTCTCCGGCAGTATGGGAAAGCTCGACAAGCCGTACCACGATCCGACGTTGAAGTGGCAGCCGGTAGTGCGCGCCAGCAAGGCCTTCTTCGCTGACGCGAGCTCGACGCACTTGCGGGCATCGCTCACGTTTTTTCCCGCGGCGGACGAGCGCTGCGAGGCCGACTCGTACCTGCGGCCCGATGTGGCGATGACCGACTTACCCTCGGAGAGCTTCGCCAGCGCCATCGACGCCGTCACTCCGATGAAGGCCAGCGAGTGGCGCGGCGGGACGCCGACCCTCGCGGTGCTAGAGGGCACCTTTGCGTTCCTGCAGGAGCAGGCCAGCGAAGACGCGAACAGCAAATATGCGGTCGTTCTGCTCACCGACGGCTATCCCCAGGATTGTGACGACGACGAGGACGAGATCGAGACCGTCGCGGCGGCGATCGAGGCCGTGGCCGCGACGTTCCCGACGTACGTGATCGGCGTGGCCAACCCCGCGGGCGGCCCGGACACCGTGAGCAACCTGAATCGCCTGGCGCAAGCCGGGCGCACTGACAGCGCCATGCTCGTCGCGACCGGAGACCCCGAAAAGACAGCGCACGACCTCACGGCGGCGATCGACTCGATCCGCGGCCGCTCGACGGCGTGCCAGGCGCCCATTCCGGAGCATCCGCAGGGCGCGCCGCTGGATCCCCAGCGCGTCAACGTGACGTACTCGCGCGCGGGCGCCGTGACTCGTCTCGGCTACGACGCGTCGTGCGTCAGCGAGGACGCCTGGCGCTTCGACGACGCGCTCGCGCCGCGAGCGATCGTGCTGTGTGACGCGACGTGCGCGGCGGTGCAGCGCGACCCGGCGCTCGAGCTGAACGTCGAGTTCGGCTGTGAACGCGTCGAAGCCGCGCCGCGCTAGCGCAGCGAGCTGCGCTAGCGCGGCGGTGAGCCGCGCGCGCTCACTGGCACTTCAACGTCTTCAGTCCCTTGCCGGGGCCGACCACGGCTCGCAGCCCGGCGCGGACACACGCGAAGGAGTCCGCCTCATAGGCGTAGTCGAGCGGCACCGGGAACGGCTTGCTGCTCTTCCAGTCGGTCGCGTTCACGGTGCCGTCGTCGCCGCTGTCCCAGGTGATGCCGAACGCATTGCCGGCTGCCACGTCGCTCCGCGACGCTAGGTTGTTTGCGCGCAACTCCCAAAAGCCGATCTCATCGCTGTCGCGAGAGGTGACGGGGTTCTTCACGCGCTCGAAGTAGTTGCCTTCGACTAGCGAATAGCCGTTCATGCGCACGTTGATGCCGGAGACCTGCACGTCCAAGAAGTAGTTGTTGAACAGGTGCGAGTAGCCGCCGCGTTGCAGCGGTACGCGCGAGCCGACGTGCTCGAACAGGTTGTGATGAAACGTGATGTGCCGCACCGCGGTGTCACTATCGCTCGAGCCGTTCAGGCTGACCTTATGGTGATCGTGCAAGTAGTTGTACGACACGGTCACGGCGTCGGCGCCCTTCTTGATGTCGATCATACCGTCGAACTCGGTGTCGCCGGCGCCGTCACACTCGGCCATGGACGTGAAAAATTCGTTGTGGTCGATCCAGATCTTCGTCGGCGCGCCGTCGCTCATGCCTTCGATCGAAATGATGTCCGAGGCGTCCGCGCCTGGAGTGAGCCCGATCGTCATGTTGCGCACGATGACGTTGCTCGCCGTGGACGCGATGTGAATGCCGAAATTCGCGCTGGAGCCGTCAGCTCCCAGGATGCTGATGTCCCCCTTGCGTTTGATCTGGAGCGTCTGCGCGGGCAGCTTGTGCTGCGTGCACGGATCGCTGATCGTCTCGAAATCGAAGTGACCGGTGTACTCGATGACGAGCCCGCCGCTGCCCGAGTAGTCGTCGATGAGCGCCTGCATCTCCGCGAGCGATGCCGCGCGCTGACTCGGCCCGTCGCCGCCGCCGGTGGTGCCCTGGCCGTACCCCTGCGGCTTCGTCTCGGGTGCGCCAGCGCCGGCCGAGGCAGCGCCGCCGTTCCCCCCCAGAGCCGCGCCCCCGTTCGCGTTCGTCCCAGCGCTGCTCTGAGAGCCGCCGTTGGAGCTCGTCCCACCGCCGCTCGTCGTGCCGCCGCTCGCGCTCGATGTGCCCCCGCTCTGGCGTCCGGCGTCCCCCGCTTCGCCGCTCGGCTGCCCAGCGCTCGCGTTCCCGCCAGCTGCGCCGCCGCTGCTCGTCACCCCGCCGGCGCCCGCCGAGGGCTGACCGCCGCGACTCTCGCCACCCGCAGGACTGGGATTGCCGCCCTGCGTCGCTGTGGAGCCGCCGCTCGTGCTCGCGCCACCACTGGTATTGGCCATGGAGCCGCCGAAGCTCGCGTCGCCGTTGCCGCTTGACGCGCTGCACGCGCTCGTGGCGAGCTGCAGGAACACGGCGCCGACCAGGACGGGAGTGATTGTCGCGCGATGGGGCATGCGGCTCTAATGCATGGCAGCGCGCTTTCGATCTCGGCCACGCGCAAGAAGCGTCTCACTTTAGCCATTGATCGCTCGGCGGAGGAATTAACGACGATGCTGCGGGGCAATGCGGCACCGTGCGCTGCAAATCCCAGGGTTTGGCGCCTGCCAGTGCGTCGCTAGTGTGACAATACCAAGACCGCATGAAGACCTTCCACTCCTTCTCTCCGTCTTTGTCCTCCGTGGCCTGGTTCTGCGCAGCGCTCGGCGCGCTCAGCGGAAGCGCTTGCAGTAGCTCGGGATCGAATCCGGAGCCCCGGGCGAACCCGGGCAGCGGTGGCACGAGCACGACTACGTCTGGGGGAGCGCCAGCGTCCGGCGGCACGACGGTGACGAGCGGTGGCACGAGCTCGGGCGGATCGACGAGCACCGGCAGCGGCGGGATGGTCACGTCGGGCGGAGCGGCGACCAGCGGCGGAGCAGGGCAGAGCGGCGCCTCCGGGCACAGCGGCGCCTCCGGCGCCGCGACGAGCGGCGGCGCAACGGCGAGCGGTGGCGCGGCGTCGAGCGGCGCCGGCGGCACATCGGGGAGCAGCGGCGCAGCGTCGAGCGGCGCCGGCGGCACCGCGGGCAGCTCCGGAGGCGATGCTTGCCCGACGATGAACGAAGAGAAGTTCAGCTTCTTCCTGGTCAGCCAGAAGGCGCTGATCAAGCTGTCGGGTAACCCTGACGGCTTCGGTGGAGATTTGGGCGGCATCACCGGCGCCGACAGCATTTGTCAGAAGGTCGCCGAAGGCGTCTCTCCTTGCCAAAAGAACAAGGTCTGGCACGCATTTTTGAGCACCAGCAAGGAAAACGCGATCGACCGCATCGGGACCGGGCCTTGGTACGACCGCAACGGGCGTCTGTTCGGGAATTCCGTCGCTGACCTGTTGAAGGATCGTCCCTCCGGCGACTCGTTCTTCGCCATGGACGTTTCGACTGAAGATGGCGTGCCGAGCCGGAATCCAGACGGGACCGGCAACGTCGACAATCACGAGACCCTCACGGGCACCGGCACCGACGGCAAGCTCTACATGCAGGGCCCGTCGGGACAGGGCAGCACGGGCTGCAGCGGCGAAGAGTGGACGATCGAGAAAGCCACGTGTTGGGATTGGACCAGCAAAGAGCCCAAGGGCTGTCCGCGCGTGGGCCACAGCTGGCCGCGGCAAGGTAGCGGCATCAACTGGATGTCCGTGTGGAACGAGGGCGGCTGCGCTCCCGGCGGCACCACGACGGAGTCGTTCCCGATGGGAGATCTGCCGCGCGTGGTGGGTGCCTATGGCGGCTACGGCGGCTTCTATTGCTTCGCGGTTACGCCGCATCCGTAGTGAGGCTCCGGCGTAGTCGTAGCGCAGGGAGGCGCTGACACACTCGACGCCGTCGAGTGTGTCAGCCCAGCAGACGTCCCCGCTTAGCGCGAAAACGTCGTCGCCACTTTGGGAGTCCGAACCAGCGGCGGCAAGGGGGGATCTCCGCCACCGACGAGGTCGAACTCGCGCATGGTGAAGCCAGGGACGAAGTAGTAGCGCGGGTGTTGTCCGGCGAGCTGCGAGAGATCGTGCAGACCGGTGGCCAGACGCTTCGCCGCGTCCTGCGCGCCGTTGCGCACCGCCGTCGTCATCTTGCTGCGGCAACCCCAGGCGTCGCCCCAGCCGGTGTCGACGTAGACCTCGATCACCGACACCGTGAACGTGCGGTCTTGGTTCATGATCGCGCGCAAGCCGAAGATGGCGCCGCGCTCTTCGCATTGCCAGGCGTCGACGCGCAGGAACTGGCGCAGGGTGAACGAGGTATCTCCGTCCAGCTTGAGCTGCGCGCCGCCATCGGCGCTGGCGCCGTCCGGAAGACTCGTCAAGCCCTGGTTCCAGTTCGAGGCCACGAACGAGGAGAACGGCACCTGCAGCGCCTGTCGCGCGTGGGACACGAGGTAGATCGAGGCGACGCGATCGGCGAGCTCCGGCGCCTGCTGGTGCAGGTTGACGGACAGCGTCTGGTTCGCTTTGCAGCTGAAGGCGTGGCCTTTGCTGAACTCGCTCCAGTCATGGAGCGTCGCGCCGTTGTTGATCGCGCCGAACAACACCACGTAGGCGTCGCGCGTGCCGCACAGCAGGCGGAAGGAGCTGATGCGGCCGCTCAGGTTGGCAGCGTCGATTTGCGATGATTTGATCAGGTTCACGGCCTCGTTGTTCGTCGCCGGCGTCGCGTTCTGGACTAGCGTGTCGCCCCAGAAGCCGGCCTCGGAATAGAGGACCAGCGTGGCCGCGGGCGTGGGCGGTGGTGGGTCGCCGTCGCTGAGCACGAGGTCGCCCACGTCGGCGACGTCGGTGAACGTGATCGCGTCCTCACTCGCGCCCACGGCTTCGCCGTCTGCGCCCGCCTGAACCGCGCAGCCGCCGAGGCTCGACAACGAAACTAACACTGCTGTTCCAATAACACGTCGCATGGTCCACTCCTTTTGACGCGCTCCCCGGCGCGTCACGGAGCGTTTCAGCAAGCCACGTGCCCTGCCGTTCTTTCATGGAAATCGCCGCGTTTCATCGCGGTGTTGCCGTCGCGGCGCGCTCGCGGAACGCTACTCGCCGGGAGCTGGCGCGGGCTGTGCGCTGGCAGCGTCGCTGGGCGTCGCGTGGGAACGAAACAGCGTGCGGAGCAGCACGAAGAGCAGCGGCACATAGAAGATGGCGAGCACCGTCGCGGCCAGCATCCCGCCCATGACGGTGGTGCCAATCTCGACGCGGCTCGCCGCGCCCGCTCCGCTCGACACCGCGAGCGGGGCGACGCCGAACACGAAAGCGAACGACGTCATCAAGATCGGTCGCAAGCGCAGCCGCGCCGCCGCCAGCGCGGCGTCACGCGGGCTCTGCCCTTGCCGTTCGGCTTGTTCGGCGAACTCGACGATCAAGATCGCGTTCTTCGCCGATAGTCCCATGGTGGTCAAAAGACCGACTTGGAAGAAGACGTCGTTTTGCAGGCCACGCAGCATCACGGCGAGCACCGCGCCGAGCACGCCGAGCGGGATCACCAGCATGACCGCGAACGGGACGGACCAGCTCTCGTACAGCGCCGCCAGGCACAAAAAGACGACGAGCAACGAGAGGCTGTACAGCAGCGGCGCCTGTCCTCCCGAGAGCCGCTCCTGATACGAGAGTCCGCTCCACGCGACGCTCGTGCCGGGCAGCTTGCTGGCCAACGCCGCGATGCGTTCCATGGCCTCGCCCGAGCTCTTACCGGGCGCGGCTTGGCCTTGAATCTCGTACGACGGCAGGCCGTTGAAGCGCGCCAGCACGGCGGGCGCATTCTGCCAGGAGAAGCGCGCGAACGCCGAGAACGGCGCCATCGCGCCCGTCGAGGTGCGCACGAACCACTTCCCGATGTCGCTGGGATCCGAGCGGTACCGCGCGTCGCCCTGCATGAAGACGCGCTTGACGCGGCCGCGATCCACGAAGTCATTGACGTACACGCTGCCCCAGGCAGAAGACAGCGTGTCGTAGACGGCCTCCTGCGTGATTCCGAGCGCGCCGACCTTCGCCTCGTCCACGTCGATGTGAATCGTAGGCGTGTCCTGCAGCTCGCTCGGTCGGACGGCGGCGAGCACCGGATCGGCGCGCGCTTCGCGCAGCAGTTGGTCGCGCCGCTCCGTGAACTCCTCGCGCGTCAGTGACCCGCTGTTCAAGAGCTCGACGGTGAAGCCGCTGGACTGGCCCATGCCGCGGATTGGGGGCGGCGTCAGCGCGAAGATTTGCGCGTCGCGCACGCTGCTGAGCGTCATCGTCGCGCGCCGCGCGATGGCCGCCGACGAGTTCTGCGCGCCTTGGCGCTGGTCCCAGGGCGCGAGAGCGATGAAGCCCATGCCGGTGTTTTGTCCGGAGCCGCTGAAGCCGAAGCCCGTGACGTTGAAGAGCACGTCGACGTTCTTCTTCTCCGGGCCGAGCAGGTACTGCTCGATGGCGTTCGCCACCTTGGCCGAGCGGTTCTGCGTCGCTCCCGCCGGCAGCGTGTATTGCACCATGGCCGAGCCATCGTCCTCCGCGGGCAGGAAGCTGGTCGGCAGGCGCAGGAACAGCCACAGCAGCAGCGCGACGCTCGCCACGTAGCCGAGCGTCATCCACAGGCGGCGCCGGAACAGCGCCGAGACCGCGCGCACATAGGCGCCGGTCGCGCGCTCGAAGACGCGATTGAAGCCGTCGCGCAGCCGCGTCGCGATGCCGCGGCGTGCGCCGGCGTGCCCGCCGCCCGCCTGCGGCGGCCGCAGCAGCTTGGCGGTGAGGGCAGGGGTCAGCACCAGCGCGACCACCACCGAGAGCAGCATCGAAGTGACGATCGTCACCGAGAACTGCCGGTAAATCACGCCGGTGGAGCCGCCGAAGAACGCCATCGGCAGGAACACGGCAGAGAGGACCAGCGCGATCGCGATGAGCGCGGTCTGAATCTCCCCCATGGACTGGATCGTCGCTTGTCGCGCGCCCAGCTCGGGCTGCTCCGCCATCACGCGCTCGACGTTTTCGACCACCACGATGGCGTCGTCCACTAACAAGCCGATCGCGAGCACCAAGCCGAATAGCGTCAGCGTATTGATCGAGAAGCCCAACGCCGCGAGCACCCCGAAGGTGCCGAGCAACACCACCGGCACGGCGATGGCGGGGATCAACGTGGCGCGCCAGCTCTGCAAGAACACGAACATGACGATCACGACCAGCACGATCGCCTCGAACAGCGTCTTGACCACTTCCTCGATCGAGAGGCGAATGAACGCCGTGCTGTCACGCGGGAAGGCGTACTCATAGCCGGGCGGGAAGCTCTGCGCGCGCCGCTCGACCTCCGCCTTGACGGCGCGCGCTGTCTTCAGCGCGTCAGCGCCCGGCGCGAGCATGACGGCCATGCCCGAGCCGGGGTGGCCGTTGACGCGCATGGTGGTGCTGTAGTCCTCATTGCCGAGCTCGACGCGCGCCACGTCGGAGAGCAGCACCTTGGAGCCGTCCGGCCTCGCCCTCAAGATGATGTCGCGAAACTGCTCGGGCGTCTGCAAGCGCGACTTGGCGGTGACCGTCGCGTTCAGCATTTGCCCCTCGGGCGCCGGCTGAGCGCCGATCTGCCCGGCCGCGACCTGCACGTTTTGCGCCAAGATCGCGGCGCGCACGTCCGACGGCATCAAGCCGTAGCCCGCCAGCTTGAAGGGATCGAGCCAGATGCGCATGGCGTACTGGGTGCCGAAGACGCGCATGTCTCCCACGCCGGCGATGCGTCCGATCGGATCCTGCAGCTTGGAGGCCATCAGATCCGAGATGTCGCCGCTCGTGCTGCGATCGCTCTTGTCGTAAATGGCGACGATCAACAAAAAGTCGGGGTTCGACTTGGTGACGATCACGCCCTGCTGCTGCACGGCTTGCGGCAGGCGCGACATCGCTTGCTGGACTTTGTTCTGGACCTGCACCTGCGCGATGTCCGGATCCGTGCCCTTGGCGAAGGTCGCGCTGATCGATGCCGAGCCCTGCGAGCTCGAGTTCGAGGAGAAATACAGCAGGCCGTCGATGCCGGTGAGCTGCTGCTCGATGACCTGCGTGACGCTGGTCTGCAGCGTCTCCGCGGACGCGCCCGGGTAGTTGGCTCTGATGTTCACGACCGTGGGCGCGATGTCCGGATACTGCTCCACGGGCAAGAAGAAGATGGAGCCGGCGCCCGCCAGCATGATCACGATCGCGATCACCCAGGCAAAGATCGGGCGCTCGATGAAGAAGCGCGAGAACACGGCTTAGCCTTTGTGAGTCCCGTTCGAGCCCGCGCGCTCGGCCTGGCTGGTCACAGGTACGGCGCGCACCTGCTGACCAGGTTTGACTTTGTCGGTGCCCTCGACGATGAGGCGATCACCCGCGCGCAGCCCGTCCTCCACCAGCCATTGGTCTTCGATGACCTGCCCGACGCGAAGCGCGCGCTCCTCGACGCGCTCATTGGGGCCGACGACTAGCGCGGTGGCGTTTCCCTTGGGGTCGCGCGAGACGCCCGGCTGCGGCGCGAGGATCGCCGCGGTGCGTCGCGCCTGAGGCACCACGGCGCGCACGTACATGCCGGGTAACAGCAGCGAGTCGGGGTTTTCGAAGCGAGCGCGCAACGTCACGGTGCTGGTGCTGGGATCGACGGTGACCTCCGCGAACTCCAGCGTGCCGGTCTTGCCGTACTCGCTGCCGTCGTCCAGCTTGAGCCGGACCTCTGTCGCGTCGACTTTCACCCCGCCGTCGCTGAGGGAGCGGCGCAGCGCCAAGAGCTGCGCGGTGGACTGCTGCAGGTCGACGAAGATGGGATCGAGCCGTTGAATGGTGGCCAGCGGTTGCGGCTGATTGGCGGTCACCAGCGCACCGGTGGTGGCGAGCGAGCGCCCGATGCGCCCCGAGATGGGGGCTGGAACTTCCGTGTAGCGCAGGTTGATCAGCGCGGTCTGCAACGCCGCGCGCGCTTGCTCCACCGCTGCCGCGGACTGGCGCGCGTTCGCGCGAGCGTCCGCGAAGTCCTGCTCGCTCACGACTCCTTCTTTGGCCAGCATGGCGTAGCGCTCTCCCTTCGCCTTCGCGGCTTCTTGCGCGGCTTCGGCGCTGCTGAGGTTGGCGCGCGCTTGAGCCACGGCCGCCTGGTGCAGTCGAGCGTCGATGGAGTAGAGCGTTTGGCCCTTCTTGACGAGCTGTCCCTCCTCGAACAGGCGCGCGCGGATGATGCCGCTGACCTGAGGTCGTACTTCGGACGTCTCGTACGCGGACGTGCGCCCAACGAGCTCGGTGGTCAGCACCACGTTGTGCTCGCTCAAGACGACGACGCCGACCTCGACCGGCGGCCGTTCAGCCGGTGCCGCCTGGTTGGCGCGACCACAGCCGGCCAGCCCCAGCAGCATCATCATCAGCGGGGCGATGGCCCGTCGGGTGCGGCCGCGAAGTCCCTGCTCCCGGAACGGCGCCGGGCGGGCCGCAGCGCCGATTCCAGCCAGATTTGCGTGCATTGAAGGCCCGCGGTTCTCTGCAAAGTGAAGGCCAGCGGCCCAATTAGCGCCGCTTTGCCGAGTCTGCTCGTTGCTCAGCGACGAACGGCCACCGCGGCCGTCCGTCAATTCCGCCGCACTCTAGCAAAAAGAGCTCGGCGCGTCGGCTCCAACGCGCTGGTTACGGCATCGGCGTGGGCAGCGACGTGAAGCTGTCGTGCCGGACCTGGCGCGCCGAGATTTCGCCGCCCTCAGTGAACGCGCTGTCCAGGCTGCCGCCCCGCGCGCGCGTGACGGCCACGTCGACCGTGCAGGGATCCATCTCGTGTGTGCTGAGGCCGTCGATGTCGCTCGCTCGAATCGTGTACTCGCCGACGTTGTCCGGTGCCGCTCCCGTCTTGCGAAAAATGCAATCCCCGTCGAGCTCGTAGTCCACGTCACCCGAGCTGCCTGGCGGATCCCACGCGAGCTCGACGTCGTCCTGCTCGCGGATGGCTTCTTCAGTGAGCACGTCCAAGCTGAACGGCTCTGGCAGAGTGACCGTCGAAACGGGGGCGTCCCCGTCGCCGCCGCGCATGAAAGCGAAAGAGAACTCCGTGCCGCCTTCGTCAGTCGGAATCGTCGCGGTGTACTTGTTGCCGCTGTGCTCGCTGATCGCTGTCATCTTGCCATCGACGGTGACGGTCAGCTCGTCGGGACCGGTCAGCTCGAGAAACGTATTGGAGTTGTTGCCACCGACCTTCAGCCAAACTTCTATCTTGGAAGAGCCGTTACCGGTCGCGGTCACGAGGAACTCGGGATAAATGCCCGATGTCTTGATGTCGGACGACTCGACTTTCTCGGAGCAACCGACCAAGCCCAAGACCAGCGCGGCCCAATATTTCAAAGAAGTGCTGTGCTGTCGCATTCGGATAAGCTAGCACGACGTCGTACGCGCTCGTGTGCTCACGACTCCGGAGCTTCCGATAGCGGCCCGCGGAAATGACTGAGTCGCGAGCCGGGCCCGAGAACGCAACGAGCAGGGTGCCGTATCAGTTCTTTCGCGCCGGCGCGGAGGTGCGCGGAGGTCGCGGGTTCAGCCCAGTTTACGCCGCCTACTGTGCGCTCGCGGCGTGGCTCGGAGCACGTCTCATGCGCTGACCAGACAAGGTGGCGAGCCGCGCCAGGTGTCGCCGATCGTCGCGCGGCGAATCGAATTGCGGCGGTTGTTTACGCTCTCTACTATCGATCGGATGCGAAGCTCTGCGGTGCTACTCGCGTCCACGCTGTTCGTGTTCTTGGCCAGCGCGAGCTGTGGTTCGGATGACGAACAAGGGGACAACGGCAGCGGCGGCACCGCCGCCACGAGCGGTGGAGCTCGCGCTAGCGGCGGCAGTAGCGCCACGAGCGGCGGCAGTAGCGCCAGCGGCGGCAACGGCATCGCGGGCGCATCCGGCGCGGCGGCGGCAGGCGTTGAGGATGGCGGGGAGGGCGGGGTCGGTGGCGCTTCGAACGTCGAAGGCGGCAGCGGAGGTCAGCCGGAAGCCATGGGCGGCGTGAGCGGCATGCTCGGCGCGGGCGCGGCGCCGGAGCTGGCTGGCGCTGGTGGCGCCTCCGGCGGCGCAGGAAACAGCGGGGGCTCCGACGCTGGTAGCGCGGGTACGGCAGGCGCCGACGGCGGTGGCGGCGCGAGCGGCGGCGCAGCGGGTGGCGCTGGCGGGGAAGCCAACGGCTGTACGGATCGCATCGAAAACCCCGGCTGCGCCGACGCGAACGCCGACACTATCGACTTCGAGAGCGCCGTTTATGGTGGCTGCGCTCACTTCGCGGACCTCGGCCCGAACCGCGGCTGGGTTCAATACGGCAGCGAGGCTACGGGCTTCGCCGTCGATGTCGAGACCGGTCTCGGTTGGCTCGTGCGCACGACGGACGGGCTCATGAATCGGGCCGAAGCCGCTGCCTTCTGCGAGAGCCTGAGCGTGCACGGCTTGGCCGACTGGCGCTTACCGACCATCGACGAGGCGCGCTCTTTGGCCGCCGGCTGTGAAGACACGGCGCCAGGCGGCAGCTGTCCGCTCGCCGATCCCGTCTGCCTCGCCGCGAGCTGCGGCTTCAGCTCGGGAGAGTGTGAGTCGTGCAAGGCGCACAGCGGGCCGCACGGCGGCAGCGGAGACTTCTGCCGCGCCGAGGTGACCATCTGCCTGACCATGCACACTAGCTCCAGCTGCGCAGATTGCGGGACGCCCGGCGAGTGGGCGTATGGAGTCATCAACGGGAATTTCTACTCGGCCAGCGGGGACGCGCGCAATTTCTTCCCCGTCTGCGTGATGTCTGCCATTCCGCGCGGCGTCCCTTGTCTGGACTGAGCGAGTGCTACACGGTCGCTGCTGAGGCAACCAGCGAGTAGTCGCGCCGCGCGAACCGCCGGCGACGAAATACCGTATTTGCCGCGAAAGAAACGGCTGAGAAACGTGGCCGCTACATGGTCACAGATAACGATTCGCAACAGAGGGCGGCGGAGCTAGCCGCCCCTTTGCGCTTCGCCAGCCGCTGGACGCTGGCGTCCGCGAGAACCAATCCGTTGAAAGGAACGCTGAAGCCCGATGGCCTACCTCCTTCCGAGTGAATTCGTCACCAAGATGGTCGACGCGGGTGAATCCAAGATCTTCATGTCGACGCGCGACACGGTCGTTCGCGGCTTCATGGCGGGCGCCTTGCTGTCGCTCGCGGCCGTCTTCGCCGTGGCCGTGACCGTGCAAACCGGCGCGCCGCTCCTGGGCGCCTTGTTGTTCCCCGTGGGCTTTTGCATGTTGTACCTGCTCGGCTTCGACCTGCTCACCGGCGTGTTCGTGCTGAGCCCGCTGGCGCTGATCGACAAGCGGCCCGGCGTGACGCTGGGCGGCGTGCTGCGCAACTGGGGCTTGGTCTTCATCGGCAATTTCAGCGGCGCGCTGCTGGTCGCGGTGATGATGGCCTTCGTCTTCACCTACGGCTTTTCCACGGATCCCGGCCCGGTCGGCCACAAGATCGCAGAAATCGGCAAGGCCCGCACCGTGGGCTACGCGGCGTACGGCCTCGGCGGCTGGCTCACGATCTTCGTGCGCGGCATGCTCTGCAACTGGATGGTGTCCACCGGCGTGGTCGGCGCGATGATTTCGACCCACGTGAGCGGCAAGGTGATCGCCATGTGGATGCCGATCCTGGTGTTCTTTTACATGACCTTCGAGCACTCGGTCGTGAACATGTTCTTGTTCCCCTCCGCGCTGATCATGGGCGGCCAGTTCTCCATCGCCGACTACTTCTTCTGGAACGAGATTCCGACCGTGCTCGGCAACATGGTCGGCGGCATCGCGTTTACGGGTTTGACCCTGTACAGCACGCATGTCCGTACTGCTCCCAAGCGCAAGGTGGTCGCCCTTCCGGCCACGGCGCGTCTGGCAGAGAGCGCCCAGGGTTGAGCGCCGAGCGCGCGGGGGCTCGACGCTGCTCGAGCCCCACCGCGCTCGCCTGGCGCTGATGGCAGAGTTCGGCAGCCGATGACGCCTCCGCCGCTCCGAGTCTCGCTCGGCCAGCACTCCGAGAAGGGCCGCAAGGAGACGAATCAAGACTTTCACGGAGCGCTCCTGCCCAAGGAGCCGCTCGCGAGCCTGAAGGGCCTCTGCTTCGCGGTGGCCGATGGCATCAGCAGCAGCACCGTGAGCGGGGAGGCGAGTGAAGCCGCCGTCACCGGCTTCTTCGAGGACTACTACTGCACCTCGGAGGCGTGGTCGGTGAAGACCTCGGTGGAGCGGGTGATGAGCGCCACCAACTCCTGGCTGCACTCGCAGACACGCCGCAGCCCCTTTCGCTATGAACTCGACCGCGGCTACGTCTGCACGTTCAGCGCGCTGGTGCTGAAGGCCGCGCTGGCGCACATCTTCCATATCGGTGATACGCGCGTGTACCGGGTGAGTGACGGCGCGCTCGAGCGGCTCACGAACGATCACCGCGAGCGGCGCTCCGCCGAGGAGAGCTATCTCAGCCGGGCGCTCGGCGCCGCGGCGCATTTGGAGCTCGAGTACAGAGCGCTGCCGCTCGAGGTGGGCAGCACCTTCTTGCTCTGCACCGACGGCGTCTTCGAGCACGTCAGCGACGAGCAGATGCTCGAGCTGCTGCGCCGTCACAGCGCTGACCTAAACCTAGCAGCGAAAAGAATAGTGGCGGCCGCGTACGAGAACGGCAGCCCGGACAACCTCACCGTGCAGCTCGTGCGCGTCGAGGCCTTATCGAGTCAGAACGCCGCGGAGCTTTTGCTGGAGCTGTCGGAGCTGCCGCTGCCGCCCCTGCTCGAGCCGAGGATGCGCTTCGACGGCTACACCGTCGTGCGAGAGGTGCACGCCAGCCATCGCAGTCACGTCTACTTGGCCGTCGACGACGAGACGCAGGAGCGCGTCATCATCAAGACGCCCGCCATCGATCTGCGCGCCGAAGCCGCGTTGTTGGAGCGGTTCCTGATGGAGGAGTGGATCGCCCGGCGCATCGACAACCCGCACGTGCTCGCGCCGCTGCGCCAGAAGCGGCGGCGCAATTTCGTGTACCTGGTGAGCGAGTACATCGAAGGTCAAACCCTGACGCAGTGGATGCTCGATCATCCCGAGCCGAGCCTCGAGGCGGTGCGTCAAATCGTGGAGCAGATCGCGCGCGGGCTGAACGCCTTTCACAAGCTCGAGATGGTGCACCAAGATCTCAGGCCGGATAACATCATGCTCGACCTGTCCGGCACGGTGAAGCTCATCGATTTCGGCTCCGTGCACGTCGCCGGTCTGGCTGAGCTCAGCAGCGCCGCGTCCGGCGCGGAGGTGCTCGGCACGCTGCAATACACGGCGCCGGAGTATTTCCTCGGTGAGGCCGGCTCGAGCCGCTCCGACCTGTTCTCGCTCGCCGTGATCACCTATCAAATGCTGTCCGGGCGGCTGCCGTACGGCGCCGAAGTCCCCAAGTGCCGCACCAAGCAGGCGCAGGCGCGGCTCAGCTACCGAACGGTGCTGCACAAAGCTCGCGACATTCCGGCGTGGATCGACGACGCGCTTCGCAAGGCGTTGCACCCCGACCCTGCGAAGCGCTACGCCGAGCTCTCCGCGTTCGTCTATGATCTGCGGCACCCGAGCCGTGCGTTCGTCAGCAAGGCCAAGCCGCCGCTCATCGAGCGCGACCCAGCGGCCTTTTGGCGGGGCGTCTCGGCCATTTTGGCCGTGATTATCCTGCTGCTACTGCGAAAGCTGCTGTGATGCGGCTCAGGCGTTGGCGTTCGCCCGCTCGATGGCGACCTCCGCCTCGAGGCTCTCGCGGTCTCGACCGAGGGTGATGACGGCTAGCCGCTTGTCTCCGCGCAGCAGCTCGACGCGCGCGTCGCGCTGCGCGATGTTGCCGTGCACCGCGACGCGGTCCCACTTCTCCGCGTGCCCGACGTAGGAGATCGCCAGGTCGTAGTGCTGGCTCCAGAAGAACGGCACCAGCGCGCAGCGTTGCTTTTGCCCCAAGATGTTGCGCGCTGCGATCTGGCCCTGACGTTCCGCGACCACCCAGTGCTCCACGCGGATGTTGTCCCCGGTGTGCGGATCGGGCCAGCGCGCGATGTCGCCCGCGGCGAAAATCCCAGCCACGCTGGTCTCCAAGTGCTCGTTGACCAGGACTCCACGATCGAGCGTCAAGCCCGCTGCTTCGGCCAACGTTAGCGCCGGCCGTACCCCGATGCCGGCGATCACGATGTCGGCGGGCAGGGTCTCGCCGCTGGTGAGCGTGACGTGCTCGGGGTCGATCGAAGTCGCGGTTTGGCCCAGATGAAACACGACGCCGTGCTCTTCATGCAGCGCGCGAATGAAGTCACCGAGCTCGGCGCCGAGCACGCGTTCGAGCGGCCGCGCGTCAGGAGCGACGACGTGCACGTCCAGGCCGCGCGTGCGCAGCGCGGCGGCGACCTCCAGCCCGATGAAGCTGGCCCCCAGCACGACGGCGCGCTTCGCGGAGCCCAGCTTCGCGATGATGGCGCGGCTATCCGCGAGCGTGCGCAGGTAGTGAAGGTGCGGCAGCTTGCTGCCCGGGATGTCCAGCGTGACCGGCGTCGCGCCCGTCGCGAGCAAGAGCGCGTCGTACGGGAAGGAGCGCCCGTCTTCGCTGACGACCCGCTTCTCTGCCACGGAAATGCGCGCGACGCGCGTCGATAGAAACAGCCCGATCCCTTGCTCTCGATAGAACTCCGGCGGCCGCAGCGGGATCCACTCTTCCGGCGCGCTTCCCGCGAGATAGTCCTTGGAGAGGTTTGGCCGATCACAGGGCGGCGCGTCGTCGGCGCTCAGCAGGGTGAGCTTGCCGCTGTAGCCCTCGCGCCGCAGCATTTCTGCTGCCGCCTGCGCCGCGGCGCCCCCGCCCACGATCACCACCGATGACAGGTGACGTGGCCCTTCGTGCTTGGGGATCGAACGCTCTGGCGCTTTGCCGAGCACGTACAAGCGGTCTCCGCGTGTCTCCAGCTGCCAGCAGGGGATGGGGTTCAGCGCCGGCGCCTCCAGCGCCTCGCCGGTGCGTAGGCTGAAACAGGCGTGGTGCCAGGGGCAGCGTACGGTCTCACCGGCGAGCAAACCTTCTGCGAGCGGTCCGCCGTAATGTGTGCAGGTGGCGCCCACCGCGAAGACCTCTTGTCCGCGGCGGGCCAGCAAGACCGCTTCGCCTTGCGCGTGGCCGAGCAGCGGTTTGTCTTCCGTCAGCTCGCTCGCCAGAATTCCTAAAGTGAGATCCGGTCCGGTCAGTTCGCTGGCTCCCGACATTCATCCTCCGGCGGTGGTTGGCTCCTAGCGGTTGGCTTCAGCGCAAAAGAGCACGTCTTCCCGCCGCTGAAAATCAGGATCGCCGCACAGCTAGAAAAGCGTGTGACAACGCTGCGCGCGCGCGCAGAAATGGCGTCGACAAGCGCGCGTGAGCGGCGTGGCGGAGCTCTACATTTTCCTTGATCGCCCCATTCAAACGAGCTTCGGCGCTCGCATGACCATGCGCGCTCGCTTCTCATTTCGCGGACAAGTGCCGCCGAGCATCGCTTTCGGCGTCGAGTGGCATCCTCTTTGCTCTTCAATCCAGCGAGCGACGACAGTCGCGATTGGAAGGAGTAAGCCTATGATTTCCCGTTTCATTTCGGTGTCTCTCGCCTGCGCTGCGCTGGCTCTGCCCATCATTGGTTGCACCGCGAACGTCGATGATCCGAAGGTCGACCAAGGCGGCCAGGACAACGACGCGGACGTGTGCCGCACGGAGTGCAACGACACGCAGACCACGTGCGTTGGTAGCTGCAACGACGACGGTTGCAAGGCGACCTGCAAGACCGACTACGACGACTGCGTCTCGGACTGTGACTGAGCTCGCCGACGCGCAATGGAGAATGGCCGCGCACGCGCGAGCGCGGCCACGATCCATAAAGTGCGGCCGCGCCGCTCTAAACTAAGGCGTGACGCGCAGAGTGGCCCAGCCGTGGGCGGGGGTCTCGAATTGATAGAACGAGTTGCCTACGCCGATCGTCAGCCGCTTCGCCGCGTCCCCTTTGTTGTACACTTCCGTGACGATGCTGCCGTCGGGGTTCTTGAAGGCGACGGCGTCCATGCTGCCGCTCACGGCGATGCGCGTTGCGCCCGGCGCGATGTAGTGGGAGTAGTGCCGGAAGGTGTAGTAAGCCGGTGTCAGGATCAATTTCTTCGCGCTGCGGTCGACCACGAGCAGCGCGTTTTGCGGCCAGTTGCCGAGGCTCTTGCCGCCGGTGTCCAGCACCATGTTCCACGCGCTGTACGCGTTGACTCCGGCGACTAGCCAGTCGCGGATGAGCTGCCAGCTCTCTTCGCCGTAGAGGTGGTCGTTTTGCGGCTTATTGGCGTCGTAGCGGCTGCGATCCCAATACGGAGTCTCGAAGTTGTAGTTGCCGCACTTGTGCTCGGTCTGCCAGACGAGCCCTTTGGGCGCCAAAGCAGCGACGGTACCCTGTAAGTTCCACTGCAGCCCGAAGCCCTTGACGTACTTCATGGCGTCGGGGTCGGCCGCCAGCGTCGTCGCGATGGTGCCGTCTTCGGGCGCCGACATCGTCCCGCACCAGATTTGGGCCGGGACTTTGCGCTCCTCGAAGGTCGGACCGAGGTAGGTCTTGAAGAAGTCGATGAATAGGCTCTGCGACCACTTGACGCTCGCGTAGCCCGGCTCGTTCTGCGGGTGCACAGCCTCGATTTTCAGACCCTCCTTCGCGTACTCCTCCACGAACTTGGCGAGATAAAGGGCGTAGGCGCCTTGCGTCTGCGCATCGCTCTTCATCTTCCCGTCGGCTTCCTTCATCCAGGCAGGCGGGATCCACGGGCTGCCCCACAGGTGGATGTTCGACTGAATCTCTAGCGCCGCCTTGATGTACGGGATCAGCTTTTGCCGATCGCGCTCGATGGAGAAGTGTTCCATCGCATAGTCACCCGCGGTCTCGGCCAGCGTGTACCAGCTCATCGCGTAGTCACTGGCGCCGATGGGGATGCGTCCGTACACGAAGCCCGCGCCCTTGTTGCGATCGAAGAGCAGCTCGAGCGCGCGCGTCACCTCGGCGGGGTCGAGCACCGAGAGAGCGTCCCAGCCCATCTCGTTGAAGGTGCCGCCGAAGCCGTCGAAGCGCTGATACTTGGTGTTCTCGTCGACGCTCAAGTCGGCTGTCGTGCTCTCGACCGTCGTCAATTTCTGCTGCGTGTCCCAGTAAGCGTTGGGTCCTGAGGTGACCAGCTCGGGACCGGTGGGTCCGCCAGCTGCGCCAGCGTCTTGCCCGCCGCTGCCCGCTGCCATGCCACCGCCGGCGCCTGCACCTGCACCATTGCTACCGCCGGCAGCGGCGCCGCTTGCGCCTCCGCCGCTCTCGCCGGCAGCGCCGCTCGTCTCGCTGCTGCCGCTCGTTCCGGCGGTCGGTGCGCCGCCGTTGATGGCTCCGCCCACGGCTCCGGCGCCAGCGCTGCTGCCGCCGCTGCTGGTCGCGCTTCCAGCGGCACCGGACAGGCCGCTGCCGCCGCTCGCAGCGTTGCCGCCGGCCGGAGAGCCCCCGCTCGGGTTGACAGCGGTGTTACCCGCTGAGCTCGCGCTGCTGCCGCCGGACCCGCGCGCTGGCGAAAGTGGGGACGAGTCCGAGCCGCACGCAGCGAGCGACAAGCTCAACGAAACGCTGCTGATCCATCTAAGTACGTTGTTCATCGCCCAGCGCCCCTTCTTTGGCGTAATCGAATCGATGACGTGCAGTGGCTTTCCGCGTGATGATCCGTCGCCGATTGCAAAGAGGCGTCGCTTGTCAGCGCGCAGCGCCTTCCGCCTCGGCATCGAGCTCGGCGCTGTCTCATCGTATCGGCTTCGTGCGTCGCGCAGTAGGCGTAGGCGCCGCGGGCAGTCGCGGACTCGCTGTCTGCGCTTCGGAAGGGCGCTTTACTGATGAGCCAGGCTCCGCTCGACGCGCGCGGCGAGCGGTCGTGGGCACCAGCTCGGCGTCGCGCACCCGCTGCACCAGCGTGCGGAACACGCGCTCGAGGCCGGCTTGAATTTCAGGTGCTTCGCCGCAGAGAGTCAGCGCCGCCGCTACGGATTCCAGCGTCGAGACGAGCTCGCGGCGCGGCTCTGCGCGCAAGCGCCCATAGATCGACGGCTTCTCCGGCTTCAAGCTGAGCCGGTTCAATTTGTTGAGCCACGGATTACGCCACCATAGCGTCTTGGCTTTCGACCAGGTCCCGTCCAGCACCACGATGCCGGCCAAGGACGCCGGCTCGAGCGGAGCTCCGCTGCGGGTCTCGGCGCGATCGCCGAGCGACTCGCGATCGGGAAACAGCACCGCCCAGCGCCGCGCATCCACCGCTGCTTCGCCGAGCGCGGCGGCCAAGTTGGGCCAGCTCAAGCCGACGACGAGCTTGGCCTGCGGTAGGCTAGCCTCGAGGATTTGCGCCGAGCCGAGCAACGCGTCGCGCTCTTGCGGGTGTTGCAAGATGAGCACGCGGCGCTGCGTCGGGTACGCCGTGATGCGGTCGCACACGCAAGCGACGGTCGGACGATGGCAGGTGTCACAGGCAGAGCCGAGCATGCTGCGGCAAGCCTATTCGTCGCCGGGCGGCATGCACGCCTTATTCACCGAACGCCCAGCGCCGGCCGGCAGCGCGTCACGGCGGGCACGAAGACGCTGCGCACCTCGCCGCAGCGGCAGGGCAGATACACGCTGGCGACGAAGGCGCTCAGATCGCGGCGCGTCTCCAGCTCTTCCCCGTCTGCGAGCTTTACCACGATGCTGCGCGGTCGGAACGTCACCCGCAGCCCGGCGTGCTCGTGGCTGCCGCTCAGACCACGAAAATCGAAAGCGCCCAGCAACGTGAATAGCCCTTCGACGCGCAATTTCTGCCGCGCCGGCGAGCGCAGCCCGCGCGAGAGCTGCAGGATGGGGTCGAGCGTGGGAACGTCCCCCTTGCTCGGCAAGCGCGCGTAGCGCTGGAGCCTCTCGTCGGCGTAGTAGTGGATCCCGGGGCGGCCGTACAAGCGGAAGAAATAGGGGATGTCGCCGCGCGCCAGCTGCTCCTGCTCGGCGGCGAGCAGCGGCGGCCACAGCGGCTCGGAGCGAGCGCGCACGTAGTCGTCCGTGCCGCGCAGGCAAATGCGAATCGGCGTCTCGTGCAGCGCGGGCAGGGCCGCGAACACGCGCGCGAGGGCGCTCGCGTGTCGGTCCAGCACGTCGAGGACGCTGCGGTAGCCGTGCGCCATGAGCGCCAGGTACTCCGCGGCGATCGGCTTGCCCAAAAAGGGCAGCACGCGCCGCACGCCGCTGGCATGACGGCAGCTCTGCGCGTACTCCGGATCGGCGTCGGGGAGCAGCTTGGTCTCGGTGGGCAGCGAGAGCACCGCGAAAATCATCTCGATGTCCAGCGGGCCGAACACCGTACGCCCGCGCCGATCCAAGCCCAGCACCAGGTTTTCCCAGTGCAGGTCGCTCACGCCGAGCCAGCTCCACAACGCGAGGGAGCGTCCCACGATGCTCGCCAATTCACGGCGCGCCGCGGCGCTCGAGCGCCAGGGAGCGAGCGCGACGCGTTCGACCTCGCCGCCCACGGCGGCGTGTCCCGCGCGCGGCTGCGGCGGAAAGAAGCGCAGCCGCGGGATGAACGAGAAGAGCTCGTCGAGGCCCTCGCTCGCGGCGATTTCATCGAGGGCGCGACGTACGGGGCTGTCAGCGCCGAGCAGCGCCCACTCCCACAACAGCGCGCGCGGTTTGACGACGCGACGGCCGCGCAACGAAACGCGGCGCCCGAAGTTGTGCGTATCGCCGAGCGCGGCGCGTCGAGAGGGCATTCGAACGCGCACTTCTAGCGCGTCGCTGGCCCTCTTTCCAGCCCGCGTTCGTCGACTCGGGTCGCGCGGGCGCAGCCCGAGGTGTAAAGTCCACGACTTCATGACGATTGAGTGGTTTCCCGGGCACATGCTCACCGCCCGCAAGCAGGCGGCGGAAGCCCTGCGCAAGAACGACGTCGTCATCGAGGTGCTCGACGCGCGCGTCCCGTATTCGAGCTGTAACCCTCTGGTCGAGCGCCTGCGCCGCGAATGCCAGCGTCCGGCGCTCAAGATCCTCAACAAGTCCGATCTCGCGGATCCCGCGCGGACAGAACAGTGGCTGAAGTTTTATAATCAGCAGCCTGGCGTTCGCGCGCTCGCCATCTCCTGCAAAAAGCCGCGAGACGCCCTGCGCGTCCCCGAGCAGGCGCTCGAGCTCGCGCCCGGTCGCGCCACGGCGTCGAAGCCGCTGCGCATGATGATCCTGGGCATCCCGAACGTCGGCAAATCGACCTTGATGAACGCCCTGCTCCAGCGTCACGTCGCCAAGGTCGGGGACGAACCCGCCATCACCAAGCAGCCGCAGCTGCACGAGCTCGGCAAAGCCATGTGGTTGACTGACACAGCGGGCATGCTGTGGCCGGCGATCGAGCAAGTGGCCGCTCAGAAGCTCGCCATCAGCCACAGCATCGGCCGCAACGCTTATGAAGAGACGGTCGTGGCCGGCGAGCTGGCGGAGTATTTACTCGCGAACTATCCGGAGCTGCTCCGCAAGCGATACGGAGAGCTGCCAGCGGCGGCGGACGCGCCAGCGGTCATCAATTTGGTCGCGCGGGCGCGCGGGCTGCTGCTCAAAGGGGGCGCGCCCGATCTCGATAAAGCGGCGCTGGTGTTGTTGCAGGAATTTCGCAACGGCACGCTCGGCCGCATCTCGCTCGAAGTTCCCGCCGACGTCGCGACGCGAGCGCCGCTCGCGCGTCGCTGAGGCAATTGCGTTCAAAACGTTTGCGAAGCCCTGACACGGGACTGGCGCGATCTTTGCTCTACGGTGCGAGCATGTTGCCCGCGGACTTCGACTTGAAAGTGCTTTCGAAGCGCTTGTGGCGGGAAATGAGCGACGATCACGTGGGTCACGGCGCCGCTGCGCTGGCGTTCTATTGGGCGCTCGCGCTGTTCCCCGGGGCAATGTTCGCCATTGGCGCCTTGCGTTATGTGAACGCCCCACGGCTGCAACGGGCCGTCTTGGATCTCATTCATCAGGCGTTGCCGCACACGGCAGCCGACGTCTTCAGCCGCTCGGTAAAGGCCGCCGAGTCGCAACCGGGCGTCGGTCTCTGGGTGCTGGGGCTCGCGTTCGCGCTGTGGTCCGCGTCGAGCGGGTTCACCGGCATCATGCGCCAACTCAATATCATCTATGAAGTCGAGGAAGCTCGCTCGCTCGCTCGCCTTCGCCTGACGGCGCTCCTGCTCACGCTCTCGTGCAGCGGGTTGCTACTCGCGGCGCTCGCGCTCGCGGTGGGTGGCGGCATGCTGCAAGACTTCATCGGCGCGCGCTTCGGCTTCAGTGACGCGCTGTTGACGACCTTCGCGGCGCTGCGTTGGGTGGTGATCGCGCTGGCGCTCACGCTCGCGTTCAGCCTCATCTATCACTGGGCGCCGAACGTGAAGCGCTCGTTCTCGTTCGGTACACCGGGCAGCGTGCTGGCCACGGCGGGGCTGATCCTCACGTCGCTGTTCGTCAAAGGCTACGTGGCGCATTCGGGCAAATACGGCGTGCTCTACGGCCAGCTCGGCGGCGTCATGATCTTGCTGCTATGGCTATTCTTGGCCGGCTGGGTCACGCTCGTCGGCGGCGAGCTGAATGACGCCATGGCGCGCTGCTTCGGCAAGGGCGCGCGTGAGGCCGCCGAGAAGCCCAAGGCTTCACGCGCCGTCGTAGAGAATTGAAGCGCATCGCCTCGAGCGCGATCACAGCGCGGGCTTACTCGCTCGGGTTGGCTAGCGCCAACACCACTTCCTCCAGGTACAGCTCCTCGAAGTCGAGTGATTGTTCGAGCTGTTGGAAGGCGGGGTCGCCGATGGTGCCGTCGGCGCGCAGGCCGAGCAGGCGCTGCCGTTCCGCCGCGAGCGCCGCTCGTACTGGCGCCACTTCGTCATCGGCCACGGCTTGCTCGCGCTTCGTCGACGGAGCTTGCCGCAGCGGCGCTTCGTTGAGCTCTGCTTCTGCGCGGCGCAGCAGCACCTCGTAGCGGCGGAGCAGGAGCCCGGCGAGCTCTTGGTCTGCGAGGTCGCGCGTGGCGTCGACGGCGGCGCGCAGGATCTCGACGCGCGCGAGCTGCACTTCGCGCTCGACGGAGCCGTCGTCTTCCAGGCGCAGCACGCTCATGAGCGGACGCAGCGTCATGCCCTGGATGACCAAGGTGCCGAGCGTGACCGAGAACGCGACGAAGAGGATGAGGTCGCGGTAGGGGAACGCAACGCCGTCCCGCGTCACGGTCGGCAGCGCCAGCGCCGCTGCGAGCGTCACGATTCCGCGCATGCCGCACCAGCCGACGAGCGTGGCAGCGCGCGGCGAGAGCGCCATCGCCTCGTCCTCTTTGGGCTGCGCGCCCGCGCGCGGGCGACAGCGCCAACGACCGTACGCGGCCGCCAGCGAGACCCAGGCGATGCGCGCGGCGATCGTGGTGGCGCACACCCCGGCGGCGACGGCGGCGTACTCGGCCGCCGTGCGCGCGTCGATGCGACCCAGGATCCCCTTCAGCTGAAAGCCGACGAGGATGAACGCGAGCACGTTCAACACGAACACGGCGACCTCCCACACCGCGTACGACGGCACGCGCAGGCGTGCGGAGATCAGATCCGCAGCGCGGCGGGACGTGGCCATGGCGAACACGACCATGGTCAGGATGCCGGAGAGGTGCAGTCGCTCCGCGATGAGCCAGACCGCGAACGTGCCGCAGAACTGCAGGACGACCGCGATGGCCACGTCTTCGACGCGCTGGTTCACGGCCATGAGCAGGCGTGACAGCACGTAGCCGAGCAGCGCGCTGCCGGCGGTCACCAGGAACAGCTGCGGTATCGCGGCCGCGAGCGAGAGCGGCGCCCCTGCGAGCGCGACCCCCAGCGCCAGACGATAGATCAAGAGCGCGCTGGCGTCGTTGAAGAGGCTCTCGCCTTCGAGGATCACGAGCAAGCGGTGCGGCGGTCGCAGCTGCTTGAGCACCGCGGTGGCCGCGGCCGCGTCCGGCGGCGCCACGATCGCGCCGAGCGCGATCGCGACGGACCAGGGCATGTGCGGCAGCAGCGCGCGCGTGACGGCGGCTACCGCGACTACGGTGAGCGCGACCGCGCCGAGCGCGAGGCCCGCGACGTTGCGCCAGTTGGCGCGCAGATCGCGCTGCGACGCATCGAAGCCGGAGTCCAGCAGCACGGGCGCGAGGAACAGCGCGAGCGCGAGCTCCGGATCCAGGACCAGGGTCGGCGTGCCCGGCACGAGCGCCAGGGCCGCGCCGGCGAGCGCCAGCAGCGCGGGAAACGGCGTGCCGAGGCGGCGGGAGAGGGACGTGAGCCCAGCCCCCGCGAGCAACAGCGCGATGATGACCTCGAAGACGAGCATAGGGATGGGGCCGCGAAGGCGGCGACAGATGGTTGCTCCTCGAAACGTGCGCGCCTGGGCTCGATTGCGCCCGGGCGCAAAGCGCTGAAGAGCGGCGAATTTCGAGCTACAGGCCGAGCTCGGAGCGGAGCTTGTCGTACTCGGCGAAGTCGGCGCTGTTCGCGGTCGCGGTGTTGCCTTGCCAAGTAAAGAGGCTCTCGCCCCAGTCGCCGCTGCGCGTGGGCTCCCAGATGAACGTCCCGAGTCCGCGTCCGTCCGGGAGCCCCTTCATGATGCGATTCGCCTGCGTGCGCTCCGGGTTGTACTCGGCGATCGCGAACTTCAGCTTCGGATAGCTGGTGGCGAGCCCCTCGAACGTGTTCTTCCACACCGAGGGCTGACCTTGATACGCGACGTAGCAGGAGAGGCCCAGCACATCGAAGCTTACGTTTCGCATCAGCGCGCTATCCACCCAGTGACGAACGCCAGCCAGGTCTTTGGTGTTCTCGACGTGCAACATGATCTGGATGCCAGGATCGACCTCGCGCACGCCTTCGATGCCGGCTTTCAGCAACGTCGCGAGGTTGTCCCAGTTCGCGGTGCTACCCGAGATCGCGGCGGGCGCGGCTTGTGGGTTG
The DNA here is from genome assembly GCA_966250485.1 of uncultured Sorangium sp. Lineage (GTDB taxonomy): Bacteria > Myxococcota_A > Polyangia > Polyangiales > Polyangiaceae > PMG-095. Next base: position 68,874 of record CBINHN010000010.1, read on the forward strand.
TTGCCGTAGCAGTCCGTGTTTGAGCCGGGCACGTGCGCGAGCATGCCGGGGGTGATTTCGTTGCCGACCTGCACCATGTCCGGCCGCGCCCCCGCGGCGACGGCCGTGGTCACGACGTCCTTCGTATAGGCCTTCATACGGCTGGCGAGCTCGCTGAGCGAGCTCGCGTCACGCCACGCCGCGGGAATGATCTGATTGCCGGGATCCGCCCACACATCGCTGTAGTGGAAGTTCAATAGGAAGCCCATGCCGGCGGCCTTGGCTTGCTTTCCGAACGCCACGACGTGGTCGCGATCGCCGAACGGCTCGGAGAGCCCAGGACATCCGTTCGCCTTCGACGCGTAACCATAGGGGGCGGACGGATCGACGAAGGTCTTTAGGCGGATGTAGTTGAAGCCGTGATTCTTCAAGATCTCGAAGATGCTCTTCGTCTGCCCGTCCGTGTCGCGGAACGTGCTGTTCGACTCCTGCACGCTCGAGATGTCCGCGCCCAGAATGAAGGGTGGATTGAAGGTGCCGCCGCTGCCTGCGGATGCGCTGCCGCCTGCGCCGCCGCTGGACGCAACGCCGCCCGCTGCGCCGCCAGTCGCCGCGCTCCCGCCCGCCGCGACGCTGCCGCCCTGACTGGCGCTGCCGCTGCTGCCGCTGTTCCCGGCGTTCCCGTTACCGGCTCCGCCTCCCGCAGTGCCCGTGCTCCCCGCGCTCGAGCCGCCGCTGGCGCTGCGGCCGCCGCCCATCGTGGCGAGGCTGCCTCCCGTAGCGCCCGCTGCGGAGCTGCCGCCGAGAGTAGAGCTGCCCCCGACACTCGAGAGCGTCCCGCCGCTGCTGCCGCCCGAACCGGCGCTGGCGACTGCGCTCCCGCCGCTCGTTCTTCCGCCGCTAGTGGCGTCGGGCTCGGTTTTCGACGAGCACCCGAGGGAGCCCAGCCAGCTCAGCAGCACGGCAGAGGTCGCAATCACGAACGAGCGCGATGGGCGAGTGGTTCTCATCACCCCCGTACAATGGCGCCGCGCGGCTCGCGCCGTTGTCGCTTTTTGAGTGAGCGGAGCTCTTTTTGATGTGGTTAGAAAATTGCCTGTCGAATTTCGCCCAGTGGGCTCGCGGCGGGATTATTGCGGCGGCGGTTTCGGCTTCATATCGAAATACTTACTGACCAGCGGCTCACCGCTGGCCGTTGAGAGCGCCACCAACGCGATCAGGTCGCGGCGATCGTCCTCGAGTGAGCGCGACAGCTGCACGCCGACGGTGAGCAGGCCCAGCGACGAGAGCTTCGCGCTGGCCGAGCCGCCGAGCTCGAGCCAATTGTCACCGTCTTCCGCGCGGGAGCGTCGGACGTAGGCGGCGCCGAGGGAAGCGTCGACCACGGTGGTGTCGAGGTTGAGACGAGCGCCGCCGCGCACGTTGTGCAGGTCCGGCCCCGGCTGGCGAACGAGCTCATAGTCTGCGGCGAGCCCGGCTCCAAAGTTCGCGGAGGTGCGGCCCTCGACGGCGACCCAGCCTCGCCAGGCGCGGAGCTCGGCCTGCGCGTCGCCCTCGCGGCGGTCTACGAACGTCGCGGTGCCGGCGAGCTCCGCGCGGATGCCCGACAGCTCCGACGTGAGCGACTTCTCCCGCTTTTCAAACTCGCAATTGGGCTGGAGCTCCAGGTGTGTGACCTGTCCTTCGGCTCCGCCGGGCAGCGTTTGCGCTGGCGCGCAGCTGGCGAGCGTCCGGCGCAGCTCTGTCACGGCGTTTGCGTGGTAGCGAATGTCCGTCGTGTCGATGCCGAGGCGAGCACCGAGCGCGACCAGCGTTGGTGCGTTGCCGCTATCGCTCGCCCGCGGATCCGACGCCGTGGCGAGCGAGAGACGGAAGCCGCCGAGCAGCGGACGATACACGTCCTTCACCCAGTCTTCAGCCGTCGCGTCGCGCGTGACCAGTCGATAAAATGGGGCGACTTCGATCGCGGCTCCGGGAACTAGCTTGCCATCAGCGCCGATGATCGTCTTCAGCGCGCCCGCGACCTCTTTGAGCGAGCTCGGCCGGGCCACGACGTCGGGCGACAACCCGAGCGTGAACGCGGCGGGCGTCTCGGGAACCTCCAGCAGGTCATCTAGCGTCGCGTCGATGCGCTGCTTCGACGCATTGAAAATGGCTTCTTCTTTGCTGTCCGCAGCTTCGTGGGCGTCCGTAGCGGCCGCGGGCAAGGTCGCGCCCGGCAGCAGCTCGCCGGGCCCGGGGCCCGTCAGCGGCGCGGGAGCGGGCGCGTCGTCGCTGGGCGCTGGAGCCCTCGGCGGCGCTGCGGGAGCTTCGAGCACCGGTGCGGGAGCCACCGTCGTTCCCTCTGCGCCGTCCGGAGCCTGCGCTCGAGCCAGTGTCCCCCACGTAAGTGAAGCGAGCACGAGAAGGAGCGAGTCACTGCCGCGAGGGTTACGCATGGAGGTAATACCAAACCTGGAAAATGTCGTGATGCTTGCCGTCGCGAAACGGCGTGCTGAGCGACTGCGGAAAGCCGGGCAGGGATTTCCCTCCCTGCGTCAAATCCAACTCTACGCGGCAGTCCGAGCTATCGCTGGGCTCTTTGCGCACCACCCAAATGAACTGCACGATCTTGCCGTTGAGCGCGCTGGCCACGCCAATCTCCGTGTCCGGCGCTGCGTCTAGGTAGTCCTTGGCGCGCCGCACGAAGGTGTCGCCCGCGCTCGGGCCACCCGACGAGTCATTGTCGTTCCAGATGTCGACGGCGTAGACGCCGATATGCGCGTTGTGAATGGCGAGCTTCGCGCGGATCGGTCCGCCGTTGGGATCGATGGGGATGGGCATGGTTCCTCTCGGGCTCGAGCGCGCGCCAACCGTGAGCTCGGCGTGCGCGGGCGTGCGCTGACGGCTGAACCGAGCTCGGAAAGCAGGCTCAGCGGCCCTTTTACACGGGCGGCCGCGACGCACGCTATGGTAAATGCTTCCACCCCGGCGGGGTCCCCCAATAGCCGGTGCTCACTCCGCGGGGCGTACCGCGTCGAGCTCGTCGGGGGCGCAGCCGCTCGTGGGCTGGTCGCGATACGACATGCCCGTTCCGAGGCCGGCGACGAACAGCACGAGCAGCAGCGCGCCCAGCGCGAACAGCGTGTCCCCGACGACGCGCATCCAGCGCAGGTCATTCATGATGCCCGTTTGCAGGAACTCGGCGCTGCGCGCGTACCAATAGCCGACCTCCACTGAAGCTCGCGTCTGCAGCAACCCGACGGGCAGAATGCTCAGCACCACCATCGCGAGCAGTCCCACGTTGATGAGCCAGAAACCGGGTTTGATCAGCCCTTCACGCCAGGGCCGATGCGGGTTCAGCGCGCGCAGGCAGAACAACATCAGGCCGATGCCCAACATCCCGTACACTCCGAAGAGCGCGGTGTGGCCGTGCACCGGCGTCGTGTTCAGACCTTGCATGAAGTAAAGCGCGACGGGCGGGTTGATCATGAAACCGAACAGGCCCGCTCCGACCAGGTTCCAGAACGCAACAGCGACGAAGCAGAGGATCGGCCACTTGTAGTTTCGAACCCACGGCTTGGCCTTGGAGAGCCGCAAATTTTCCCACGCTTCGAAGCCGACGAAGATGAGCGGGACCACCTCCAGCGCGCTGAACACCGCGCCGAGCGCCAGCACGAACGTCGGCGTGCCCGAGAAGTACAGGTGGTGCAGCGTCCCGATGATGCCGCCCGATAAAAAGATCGTGGCCGAGAGCACCGTCGCGCGATTGGCCGTCGACACGCGAATCAGCGCCAGGCGCGCGAACAGGAACGCGATGACGACGGTAGCGAACACCTCGAAGAACCCTTCCACCCACAGGTGGACGACCCACCAGCGCCAATACTCGGCGATGGCCAGGTTCGTGTGCTTGCCGTAGCCGAGCGCCGCTGAATAAAAGCCCGCGATCGCCACCGCGGAGATGACGAACAGGATCAGGATCGGTCGCTGCTCGTCACGACGTTGCAAGGCGGGCCAGATGGCGCGCGCGACCAGGTACAACCAAAAGAACAAGCCGCCCAAGAGCGCGAGCTGAAACGCGCGGCCGAGGTCGATGTACTCATAACCGCTGTGGCCGAAATAGAACCAAGCATCCTCACCCGTGAGGCGATGCATGACGCTCAGCCATTGGCCCACCATCGAGCCGACCACCACGAGCAGCAACGCGCCGAACAACACGTTGACACCGAGGCGCTGGCCGCGCGGCTCCTTGCCGCTGATGACGGGCGCGATGTAGAGCCCCGCAGCGAGCCACGCCGTCGCGATCCAGAGCACGCCGAGCTGCGTGTGCCAGGTGCGCGTGAGCGAGTAGGGCAGCACGCTCGCGAGCGGAAGGCCGTAAAAGCCGCCGCCTTCGACGCCGTAGTGCGCGGTCACCACGCCGAGCAGGATCTGCACCAATATCAGCGCCGAGACGGTCCAGAAGTATTTCACGGTGGCACGCTGCGAAGGCGTGGACGGCGCTGCCAACAGCGGATCGCGGCTTGGAAGCTGCTCCGGGAGCGGCTCGCGTTCTTGCGAGGCGTGCCACCAGGCCATGGCGCCGATGCCAGCGAGCAGCAGGATGATGCTCGCGCCGGTCCAGACCAGCGCGTCACCCGTGACCGTGTTGCCGATCAGCGGTTCATGCGGCCAATTGTTGGTGTAGGTGACCTCGTCGCCCGGACGCTGCGTGGACGCAGCCCAGGCCGTCCAAAAGAAGAACGCTGCCAGCGCCTCGAGCTTGACCGGATCGGACTGCGTGCCGGGCGGAATCGCGTAGTCGGGCCGTCCGCGCGTGAACACGTCCGCGAAATGCGCGGCGTTGGCGCGAAAGGCGCGTGCGCGCACCGGATCGACGGTGATGGTCCCTGTATCGGCGTCGAACGTGTTCGTGCGCAGCAGCGCGCTGAGCCGCGCGCGCAACGCCGCCTGCCGCGCAGGATCGAGCGCCGAGTACTCGCTGCCGTGCTCGCTGCGTGCCCACTCGTCGAGGATGAAGACCGACTCGCGGTGCAGCCAGTCCGCGGTCCAATCGGGCGCGACGTAGCTGCCATGTCCCCACACCGAGCCGACCTGCATGCCGCCCATCGCTTGCCAGGTGTTTTGGCCGAGCGAAACCTGGCCGCGATCGATCAGCACCTCGCCGCCCTGAACCACGACGCGCTGCGGAATCGGCGGCGCTTCCTGGTAAATGCGAACGCCCGTCCACGCGAGCACACCGAAAGACAGCACGACGACGGCGATAAAGGCGACCCAATAACGCTTCATTGCTCACCTCACAGGGGAGACAGCCACGCTCCGCGATGTGACGCGCAGCGGATTGCGTCCAGCAGTAGCACAGCGCGAAATGAGTTGGTGACGAATGCAACGCCGACATGACCTGGCGCATTTCGCTGAGTGCACGAAAGCCACGCAGCGCAAGACGGCCGCGCTGCCTCGACGAACGCAGGTTTTGCGCGGTACACGAGCGGCCCGACTCACCGTTAGCGAGCCAAGCATCGCGAACGACGCGCAGTCAGCGCCTCGAAGTACCGCTCTTCCAAACATCGGCGCGGGCGCGACGCATCGCCGAGCGACGCGGCGGATTGTCTGAAACGCGCCGGTTGTCGCGTGGCAAGGAGGGCCAATGGACGCGGCACGAGCGCGGTCCTACGCTGAAGAGCATGCAGTATTTCGGGCGAACCCCAGCGCCGCCGCTCGACGCGTTCATCACGCGCATCTGGTACTGCTCGGACGCGCCGCTGCACGCGCAGGAGCGAGTGCTGCCGGGCGGCGGAGCGGTCGATCTGATCGTCAACCTGGCGAGCGACGCGATCAGGACGCACGATCCGGCGAATCCGGGAGCGCTGCGTGCGCGGTCTGGAGCTATCGTGTCCGGCGCGCACACCCGCAGTTACCTGGTCGACCCGCGGCAGCGCGTCTCGGTCATGGGCGCTCACTTCCGTCCTGGAGGCGCGTTCCCATTTCTCGGCGTCTCTGCTGCCGAGATCGTCGACGCTCACGTCGAGCTCGAGGATCTGTGGGGTGGCGCTGGTCGCGAGCTGCGCGAGCAGCTGTTGGCAGCCTGGTCGCCGAGCGAGCGGCTGCGCTTGCTGGAAGCGGCGCTGCTCGCGAAGCTGCGCCGCGCGCGCGTCGGACACCCTGCGGTAGCCGCGGCGGTGGCGGCCCTGCGCGAGGGCGGGGAAGAGGTGCGCGTCAGCCAAGTCGCGAGCGCCGTAGGGCTCAGTCACCGTCGGTTCGTCGAGGTGTTCGAACGCGAAGTGGGGCTGACGCCGAAGCTCTACGCTCGACTGCGACGCTTTCACGGTGTCAAAGAGCGCTTGGCGCGAAATGGGGAGCCCGCGTCGTGGGCCACGCTCGCCATCGAGGCGGGCTACTGTGATCAGTCCCATATGATCCGAGATTTCGTCGCGTTTTCGGGGCTGAGCCCTGCGAGCTATCTGCTCTCGCGCAGCGAAGAGACGCAGTTCGATCGCGCGGTGCACGCCTACCCAGGACGCCGTAGCGCTTAGATTGGCGCGACTCGCTGGACCGGGATCCGGCTACCGGGGGTCAGATTTGTCCAATACGCTAGCCGTCCCGGCGCTAGGCGTAGGACGTGATGTTTGCAACGTCGTGCCGCTGCGGCGCGCTCCTGCGCGGCAGCGTGGTGATTTCAGTCGGCTGGCTGCTAATCGGCTGCCAGCCTTATCGCAAATGCGAGCCGGTCGACGACGCGGCCGTCGGTGAGCTGCCCGCGCGGCTGTCCCAGACGGGGCTCTTCGCTGCGGGGACGTCCGAGACGATCGCGGCCGACGTCCGCAGCTACCGGCCGCGCTTCGAGCTGTGGAGTGACGGCGCCAGCAAACGGCGCTGGATTTTGCTGCCACCGGGCACACAAATCGACACGAGCGACATGGAGGACTGGCAGTTTCCGGTCGGAACCAAGGTCTGGAAAGAGTTTACGCGCGACGGCGTTCGCGTGGAGACGAGGCTGCTCCAGCGCCAGCAGCGCGGTTGGATCGGCGTCGCGTATCTCTGGCAAGGCGACGGCAGGGACGCGATCGCGGCACCCTATGGAGCCATCGACGCGCTCGGGACGCCGCACGACGTGCCGGCCTCGAACGAATGCAGCGCCTGCCACGCCGGGCGCAGCAGCTTCGTGCTCGGCTTCTCTGCCGTGCAGCTCACGCAGCCAGCGGAGGCTGATTCCTTGAACCTCGACGAGCTGATTCGCGCGAAGCTGATTTCGCGAGCGCCGGCGCGGACGCCGCGAGTGCCGGGCAACGAGACAGAGCAAGCCGCGCTCGGCTACCTGCACGCCAACTGCAGTCATTGTCACAACGGCTCGCGGCCCGCGCGCAGCGGCGCGCGTTGCTTCGATCCCGAGAGCGACATCGACTTTTTCTTGCGCGCCGACGGCGGCGACAGCGTCTCGGAAACGAACACGTACCGCACGGCGAAGGAGGTCGGCTTCAATCCTGGACGGCCCGACGACAGCCGGCTGCTCGAGCTGATGGCGCGGCGCAGCCGCTTCAAGCAAATGCCGCCGCTCGCGAGCGAGCTCGTGGACAGCGCGGCGGTGACGCTGCTGCGCCGCTGGATCGAGGCGATGTGATGAGGGGGTTCAGCGCCTGGGCGCTCTTGATGCTGCTCAGCGGGACCGCGCGAGCGGCCGAGCACGAATGGCCCGCGCGCGCTGGCGAGCAGCGCCTCGCGCTGTGGCTCACGAACCGCGCCGGGCTGGTGACGGCACCGTTCGTCACCAGCGCGTTCCCCCGCGTCTCTGGCTTCGGTATGGTGTTGAGCGGTGGCGCCGCCGCGCAGCTCCCGTCCTTCGGGTGGCTGCGAGTGAGACTCCCGCTCAGCGTGGTGCGGCTCGATTTTCCGGCCAGGGCGCAGGTAGCAGAGACAGCGCTGGGCAACCTGGAGCTCGGCCTGGAGCATCCCCTGCAAGTCGAGCCCGCGACTCGCCTAGGATTTCTGGTCGCCGTCCTCGCGCCGACGGCGCAGCATGGACCGCGCGCGGGTCTCTTGAAGAACCGAGCGCTCGCGCTGGGCAGCGCGCTCAACGGCGGCAAGGACGCAGCGCTGCTGACACCTGGTGTCACCGGCGTACGACTGCGCGCGAGCATCGAACATTCGCGTTACCCGTTCGAGCTCGTCGCTAGCGTGGAAGCGCCGCTCTTGCTGCGCCTCTCGGACGCGAGCTTGCCGCAGGAGACGAAGACTCACACCTTCGGAGTGCTGCCGTCTCTCGAGCTCGGAGCCGCGTGGTGGCTCGCCTCTTGGTTCGGCGCGTCGCTCGAGGCCGGCGTCATCGTGGAGGCGCTGCGCGTTCGAGAACCTACGCTAAAGCGCGATCGCGAGCGACGACTGCAAGCCGTGCTCGAGCCCGGCGTGCATTTCCGAGTTGGCGAGCACGTCATGCTGGGCTTGGACGGGAGCGTCCCGCTCGCCGGCGCGTTGGGCGGCGAAGCATGGAGCGTCGGAGTGCTGGCCAGCGTTGGGCTGTGATGAAGTCACCAGAAACGCCGCGCGCTGCTCGCGTCGGCTGACTCGCAGCCGCGAAGCGTCCGGATTGAGTCGCGTGACTGACAACGAGCTGAAATTTTCGGATGTGAGCGACTTTTCGCGTTGTGGCAGCGATTCAGTCCGGCGCGGCGCCGTGCTATTCGCCAACGCGCGCGCATGGCTTCTCGACTCACGTTCGCTGCCGTAGTCGTCTGCTGCGGGTTCATCGCGTGCGGCAACTCGACGGGCGCTCCGCTGGGCTCGCGTGGGGCAGAGCCGGGCGGCGTTGCTTCGGTCGTGAGCGGCGCGGGCGGTGGCGGAGCGAGTAGCAGCGCGGGCGGAGCGGGCGCGCGCAGCGGCGGCGCAACGAGTGGCAGCGGCGGCACCGCTCAGAGCGGCGCGAGCGGAGGTCTCGGCGCTGCCAGCGCGCTCGGCGGTGCTAGCGGCGGCAGCACGCTCGCCGCTAGCGGCGGCGCTCTGTCGAGCGTTGGCGGCGCTGGAAGCGCAGGTCGCGCTGGCAGCAGCGGCGGCCCTGCGGGCGGCGGCGCGAGCGGAGGCGAGAGCGGGCCGGCCAACGCTGGCGTCGCGGGCATGGCGAGCGGCGGCAGCACGAGCGCGGCGGGAGGGAGCGCGCAAGGCGGCGGCATTCCGCTGGGATGGACCGTCGGCGGCGGTGTCGACACCTCGATGGTGCCGGGACCGAATTTCGAAACCGTGCGAGTGATGTTCGAGGGCGTGCCGTGCTCTGGCTCCAACTGTCACAACGGCGGCAGGAATCACTTTCAGGTCGGAAAACCCGCCGACGAGCTCTACAGCTACATGATGAGCTTCAGGACGTTGGAGTGCGGTAAGCTCATCGACAAGGCCAATCCGGCGGAGAGCGCCCTCGTCAAATACCTGCGCGGCCCCTGCGGCGGTATCGAGCGCATGCCGCAGTTCAAGTGCGTCGAAGATAGCGACGAGTGGTGCGTACCCGAGTACTACATCGCGGCCATCGAGCAGTGGATCGCGGACGGCGCGCCGCGCTGATTCGCGCGAGCGAGCGCCGCGCGAAGGTGCAACGCATTTGCGCGCAACGAAGAACCGTCAGGGCGGCGAGGGGACGGTGTCGATGGTGATGTGCCGTGGTCGGCGCTCGATGCGCTCGAACCAGGCTTGCAGCCCGCTGAGCTCGCGCAGCTCGAACCCGCCCTCTTCGGCGCGGTGCACGTAAGAATACAGCGCGAGGTCGGCAATGGTCAGCGCATCTCCGACCAGGAACTTCCGCGTGCGCAAATGCTCGTTCAGGACGCTCAGCGTGCGCGCCCCTTCGCGCAGCCAGGCCTCGAACTCTTCTGGCCGCGTGGGGATGACGTCTGGAAAGAGCCGGCGGAAGCGCGCTCGCGAGATCACACCGTCGACGTTGGTCTGCTCGAAGGCGAGCCACTGCAGCACGCGCGTGCGCTGGAGCTTGTCGGCCGGCAACAGCTGGCTGCCCTCAGCCAAGAAGAACAAAATCGCGCTGCTCTCGGGGATGCAGGTGCCGCCCTCGAGCTCCAAAACGGGGATTTGACCAGCCGGGTTCTTCGACAAGAACCAGGGCGTGCGCGTCTCACCTTTCGTGATGTCGAGCGGGCGATAGTGGAACGGAATGTCGAGCTCGCGAAGCGCCAAGCGAACCCGGTAGCCATTGCCGGAAGGGAGGAAGTCATAGAGGGTCAGCATGCCGCGCTCGTCACGTAGCATCGTCACACAGGGTCGGCATTCCGCTCGCTCACGATGGCGACGCGGCCCGCGCTCGCGCCTGCGCATAGGGCAGCGCCCGCGCCGCGCTCGCGCCAGAGTCTCCACGGCCGAGCCGGCGGTAAAAAAGCAGATACGAGAGCGCCCACAGCACGCCGGTAGCCACGGCCCAACCCCAGGCCTGCGCGCCGTCGCCGACAGCGAGGTGCGCGATGAGCGCGGACGCAAGGTCGATCGCAAAACCGGCGTAGGCCCACTCCTTCAGCCGCCGCGGCAGCGGCAACAGCAGCAGCGCTACGCCGACGAGCTTGGCCCAGGAGAGCTCCACCCGAAAGTAGTCCGGGAAGCCGAGGTGCGCGAAGGCCTCCGCTACTTGAGGCAGGCGCAACTGCGCGTACGCGGTGAAGCCCATCTGCACGCAAAAGAGCGCGGTGACGAGCCAGTAAGTGACATTCTTGGTCTTGAAGGCGATCTTGGTCTTCATGGCTGAGCTCCGTACGAGCCGTGCTCCGTGCACGGTTCGATCGGACGACGCCGAAGACGTTTGGAATGGACAGCCGCCGGCTCATTTTTCTGCGCTGCGGATCTGTTCCAAGCGGCGCTCGAGCACGGCCTTCTCCGGATTCGTCGGCGCTGCCGCCAGGGCGCGCTGGGTGTGCGTGAGCGCGCGAGCGCGATCGCCGCGCCGGCGGTAGAGCTCGCCCAGCGTGGCGTCCCACAGGTAGTAGCCGAGCAGCCAGCTCGGCGCCGCGAACGACTCCAGCGCGGCGAGCCCGGCGTCCACGCCACGCCACTCAGCGAGGGCGATGGCGCGGTTCAAGATGTTGAGCGGCGACGGCGCGATCTGCTCGAGCAGGTCATAGAGCCGAACGATCTGCTCCCAGTTCGTCGCGGCGTAGGACCCCGCCAGGCAGTGCTCCGCCGCGATGCCGGCCTCAGCGTGATAGCGCGAGATGGTCGTGCCGCGCGCAGAGCGCGTCAGATGGGCGAGCCCGCGTTGGATGAGCTCGCGGTCCCACAGCGAACGGTCTTGCTCTTCCAGCAGCAAGAGCCCGCCCGCGCCGTCCACGCGAGAGTCGAACCTCGCCGCGTGGAGGCACATCAGCGCGATCAGCGCGTCCGTCTCGGGCAGCGCGCCGGCAGCATCTTCGTTCAGCATCAGCGCCAAGCGCAGCGCTTCATCGCACAGCTCGCGGCGGATCACGCGGTCCGGCTGCGCGGAGCTATAGCCCTCGTTGAACAGCAAATACAGCATGTGCAGCACGCTGTTCACGCGCTCGGGCTCGATGCGATGCAGCTCCGCGCGCTCGCGCAGCCGCGCTCGGGCGCGCTGCAGCCGCTTGTTCACGGCGTCGTCGCTCTGAAACAAGCGCAGCGCGATCTCCTGAATGCTGAAGCCACACAAGGTCTTCAGCGCGAGCACGAGCTGGGACTCGGGCGGCACCGCTGGATCGGCGCACACGAACAGCAGCCGCAACACGTCGTCTTGCACCTCTTGCTCGGCGTAGTCGCGCTCGACCTCCGCCAGGTAGCGCTCGTCGCGCTTCTCACGCCGCAGCTCGTCGAGCACGTAGTTGTGCGCGACGCGGTACAGCCAGGCGCCGGGATCGTCCGGCAGCTTCAGCGACCACGATTGCGTCGCCTGCAAGAGCGCCGTCTGCGCCGCGTCCTCGCACAGCTCCAGGCGATGGACCCCGAAGCGCCGTGAGAGGATGGAGACCAGGCGCCCGAGCTCGCGTCGGAACCAGTGCTCCGGCAGCTCGGGCGCGGTCATGTCAAAAGGTCGTGAGCTCGATGATCTCGACGCTCGGGAACATGGGAACTTCTTTGGCGATCTCGAGCGCCTGCGCCATCGACTCGGCCTCGATGAACGACCAGCCGCCGACCACCTCTTTCCCCTCCACGTACGGTCCGTCCGTCACGACGCCGGCCCGGCACACCGCCACAGCGCCGCCCGGCTTCGGCCCCGAGCGCTTGGGAGGCTGCTCGAGGATTTCCTTGGCGTACTTGCCCATCCAGGCCTTCCACTGCTCGTAGCCCGCCTGCATCTGGGCCGGGGAAGGTTGCTCGCGCGGGTCGGTGGACTTTCGATACAAAAAAAGAAACGTCATCCTGGGGACCTCCTGAACGACCCGCTTGATTGCGGGTCTGTTCGGACGACGCTGGAGCATCCCCGAATGGACAGCGGGCTGCTGATTTATTTTTCGGATCCGCGGCCGCCGGGGAGGAGCCCAGGAAATACGGCGGTTTATGGTGAGCCTTTGTCCCACCCCGGCGGCGGCGGAGCGCGCGATCAGAACACGAGGTACGAGCCGGTCAGTGACGCGAGCTGCGCGGGTGCGAAGCCCGCCCAGGGCTTGCCCAGCGGCGTGAACGAACACCCCGCGGTCGGCGTGCCATTCTCGAAGCCGGGGGACTGGTTCTGCCAGAAGCCGTCGGCGCACGCCTTATAACGTTGCGCGGTAGCGTCTGCCCCCGAGGACACGCAGGTCTCGCCGCTCGGGCAATCCGTGTTCAGGTTGCACTTGGTGCTGCTGTGAACGCTACACGTGCCGTACAGACCCTGCCCGGGACGCATCCAGATCGGGTGGCTCAGCGTGTGCGCGATCTTGTTGGCTTGGGTGGCAGCGGTCGCGACGATGCCGTAGTGACCCGCTGTGCCGTAGTTGCCGCTGTTGCTCACGGCCATGCGATGGCACGTGTTGCAGTTCAGCCCCGTGTCTCCGCTAGCGGAGGCGGTGCTGATGCTCCAGGAGCGATTGGTCCCGAAGTCCGTCCCGACGTACGCCACCGGCGTGGTGAGGTTGTCGTAGCCGTCGGCGGTGCTGGGAAGAATCGAGAGCTGAGCGAGGTAGCGCGAGCGAATCAGCGCACCGTTGTCGTGGCACGCGGTGCAACCCTGGCTCTCCGTGAGGCGCGGCGTCTGCCAGCGCCAGGCGCTTTCACCGGCGGACGGAGCCGCCACCGAAGCGCCGTCCAGGTCGGCGCCGAGCGCCTGATAGAAGCAAACGGCGCCGTTCCTTTTGTTGTACTGAATGACCGCGATATCCCGATAGATGCTGTTGTTCAGCGGAGCACCTCTCTTGCGGCAGTGCGCGACGGCGACCGCGTCCGGGGTGCGCCCAGGCAAGATCTGAAATCGGCTGCCCGGATCGCACTCCTGGTTGAGGACGTTCGGCTCGGCGCACTTACCGGCTGAGTTCTTGCTCTGACCGGGCACCTCCGTGCCCGTGTCACAGTTGAACGCGGGGACGTGGATGCCGGTGGCGAGATCGCAGCGCGCTGCGTAGGAGGCGAGGCTCTCGCTCTCGGTACCGGGTGCGGTCAACGCCTCGCTGCGGCGAACCACCTCATCGGCTTCTCCTTCGTCCGTGTTGTCGGGGGCTCCGTCGCAGCCCACGGCGAGGCTCGCTATGCACAGGGCGAGCGGCCAACGTACGTCGCTGAGGCGCGTTCTGCGCCTGGACGAATGACGATGGAACATCCAGGGATTCCCTCTGCTCAGTCAGCCAGGATGCTGATGTAGGAGATGCCCTCGATATTCAAGGTGCCAGTGGCCGCGACATTGATGCAGCTTCCGGAGCCAGTGACCCCGATGCGCTTTCCGGAGAGCAGGGCGGTCTGCACCATGGTCAACATGGCCTTGCCTTTATTCGTGCTGATGTCGAACGCCCACTGATTGGGGTTGAACGTGCTGTGACACGACGGGCGGCCGCTGGAATGCGGGCCGCCGTTCACGACGATGGTCGCGTATTGGGTGCCGGACTCGATCTGCACGCTGTACACGGTATTGACCGCGCTCGTCGCGAGCGCGGTCGCGCCAGTCAACAGCGCTCCCAACGTCGAGAGGGCGGCGAGCGTGCGGATCATCGGTTTGTTTCGCATGAGTGGTCTCCTTGAATTGTCCCGACTCCCCGTCGAGCGCGCGAGCGCAGAGCAACGGCCGTGCCGAGCTTCGGAGGCGCGCGCCGCGCGCGCTTCGCGCGCATTGCAGCCCGATTTACCGCGCGATGCTCCAGCGTGGGCTCGCTCGACGCCGCTTCGTTCGCGGACTGTCCGCGGACAGTCCGCGAACCCGCTCAAGCGGGAGGACGCTTCGCGCTGCTCTTCAACATCCGGTACGCGCGTTGACGGCTGATGGCGAGCTCCGCCGCGGCGCGCGTCACGCTCCCGCTGTTTCGCTCGAGCGCGACTCGCAACGCCGCCAGCGCCTCTGGTCCGAACGCGCGGCGATCATTGCGCGGGCGGCGTGAGCGCGCTGGTGACGTGCTCTCCGCCCCTTCGATGCGCGGCGCGGCGTCGGCGCTCAAGCCGGCTATCTGGTCGAGCGTGAGCTCGCGGCAGCTCGGGTACGTCGCGAGCACGCGCCGCACGAGCGCGACCAGCTCTCTGACATTCAGCGGCCAATCGCGCAGCGCGAGCCATTCCAGCACGCGCGCGTCCGGTTGCGGCGGGTTCGCGGAGTGCGCGGCCAAGAGATGCAGAAATAGCAGCGGTGCGTCGCCCCAGCGTCGCCGCAGCGGCGGCAGCTCGATGCGGATGCCCTCGAGGCGCGCGCGGAGATCGGCGCGCAGGCGACCGAGCGACACCCACTCGGCGAGCGGCCGCTGCGTGGCGACCACGAAGCGAACGTCCACGGGTATCGCCCGCGACTCTCCGAGCGGAGTCAGCTCCCGTTGTTCGACCACGCGCAGTAGCTGCGCCTGAACGTCGAGCGACAGATCCGCGATCTCGTCGAGGAACAACGTGCCGCCGTTGGCGGCGCGCACGAGCCCGCTGTGTCCGTCCACTGCGCCGGTGAACGCTCCGCGGCGGTAGCCGAACAGCTCCGCGGCCGCGGTCGCCGGCTGGAGCACCGCGCAGTTTACGGCCAGCAATGGGCCGCGGCGCCCGCTTCGGCGGTGAATGGCGCGCGCAAAGAGCTCCTTGCCCGTACCCGTCTCACCCTCCAATACGACAGGGATGTCGGCTCCGGCGGCGACCGTCACCCAACGCAGCGCGTGAGCCAGCTCCGGGCCGCCCAACAAGTCATCGCCGAGCGGCGCAAAGCGAGCGGTGCCGGCGGGCGCGGCGGGACGCACCACGCCGATCCACGAGCCGAGGCGCAGCACGCTGCCCGGCGTCAGTGTGTCATGCGTTGCGGGGGCGCCATTCAAGAACGAGCCATTGCGGCTGGCGAGGTCTTGTAGGCGCCAAGCGCCGGCGGTGTGACTCAGGCGCGCGTGCCGGCGCGAAACCAGCGAGCCCTCGAGTACGACGTCGCAATCGGCTCCGCGCCCAACCAAGAGCGAATTGCGTCCGGACAGCTTCGTTTCGGTCAGGCCCCCGTCCGCGCTCAGCCACGAGATTTCGAGCGCGTGCTGCTCCTTCGCCACCCCCGCAGGAGCAGCTTCGATCGCCGTGTCCGTGCCGTCGCCGTCCACCGCATCGGCCAACAACATACAATTCCTCCTTGGCGCTCGGCATCTTTCCGCCTCCCGACGGGCCGGGCATCGATTGCCCAAGCTGCCAGCGTCCCACCATTCCCGGCCGAGCTTTAAACGAGATCCCCGTTGGTCAAGTGGGGACAATTTTTCCCTCTTGTCAGAGCGCCACGAGTTTCGTGACGGCGCGCCACTGCTCCTTGAGACCAACACCCCGAGAGGGGTATGACGGTCCCTGCGAGGGCGCATTTTCCACTCTCGCCCACGTTCACCTACTAAGGCTGGCAGACTTGCGGCCGTTGGCTCTCTGAATCGAGACTGTGCACCGCTTCGGGGTTAACGTTCGTCACAAGCCTCGGGCGAGGCCATCCCTGGGTCTCGCGTTCAAGCTGGCGTTGCTGGCGGTCGGCCCATTCGCGCTGATTTCGACGGTGCTGCTGCTGGGCGTCACGTACCAGTTCGAGCGGCTCTCGGAGATGACGATCGGCAACCAGGAGATGGAGTTCTCCACGCCGGTGGTCCAAGAGATCGACGCCGCCGTCCGCAACGCGCAGGAGTCGCTGCGCGCCGCTGCGCTCCGCATCGCGAACGTCTCCGCGTTCGATGAGCCGTCGCTGCGGCGCGCCCTCGAGCGAGAAGACCACCTGCTGCTCCCTTTCAGCGAGGGGCTGCTCGTCACCGACGCCGCCCACCGCGTGATGGCGAGCGTCGGACCCGTTCGAAAGCGGCTGTTGCAGCAGCCGGGCTACTCGTTTCCCGAGCCCACGCACCACTCGCTCGTCTCGGCGCCGTTCGAGGCGTTCTCGACGCCGGGCAATCCGGCCGTCGCGCAGACGGTGCCGATCGTCAGCGATGGCGTGGTTCGTGGCTACCTCCCCGGCGCCTGTGATCTGTTCGGCCCGCGCTATCTGGGGCCGTATCGCAACACGCGCTTCGGCGCCGAGGGCTACTTCTCTCTCACGACGCAAGATCGCATCCTGATCTTGCACCGCGATCGCAACCGCGTGCTCAAGTACGGCGGACCCCCGGGCTTGAACGTGGCGATCGACCACGGGCTCAAGGGCTTCGAGGGCTGGATGAACACGCGCACGGCGCGCGGCCCGATGATCACCGCGATCCGTCAGATCCCGTCGGCGCGCTGGGTGCTCTCCGTGCACTATCCGAAGACGGTCGCGCAGGCGCCGTTTCTGACCGCGCGCCGCGACCTGGTGCTGGCCGTCGCGCTGGGCGCGGCCGCGCTGCTCGGCATCGTGCTCGTTTTGTCTCGTCGCATGATGCGGCCGCTCTTGAGTATGAAGCGGCAGGTGGAAGCGCTCACCGATGGAACCAGCGACGTGCTGCTGCTACCGATCCAGTCCAACGATGAAATCGGCGTGCTGTCCACGGCCTTCAACCGCCTGGTGCAGCAGCGCACCGCCGCCGAGAAGGAGCTGCGCGAGAGCGAGGAGCGCTTCCGGCTCGCGTTCCGAACCAGCCCCGAGCCGATGTGCCTGACGCGCGTGAGCGACAATGCGTTGATGGCGATCAACGAGGGCTTCGAGCAGCTGTTCAAGGTGAGTGAAGGGGACGCGCTGGGTAAGAGCATCGCGGAGCTCGGCATCGCGTTGGAGGGCGCCGAGCGCGACTCCGACGGGCTTCCCAGCGGAAATTTCGATATGTCGCAGGACGGCTTGGTCAAGGTGACGACCAACGGCGAGCGTCGCCTGGAGCTCTCGATCTCGAACAGCGTGGTCAACATCCGCGGCGTGGCTCACCGGCTGACGATGTCGCGCGACGTCACCGCGCTGCGCGCCGCCGAGGCCGAGCGCGAGCGCCTGACGCTGGAGCTGCGCAGCAGCGAAGAGCGTCATCGCCGCGTGGTGCGCAACGTGCCCGTCGTGCAATGGGCGCTCGACAACGAGGGCGTTTTCACTCTGGCGGAGGGGCTCGGTCTGCTGTCCTTGGGGCAACGCTCCGAACAAATCGTGGGCTCGAACTTGTTCAGCCTCTACGCGGACAACGAGTGCATCTTGAAGTACTTCGTGCAGGCCAGAGCCGGCCAGGTCGTGTCCGGCCCTTTCGAGCAAGGGCCGGCCGCCTTCGACAGCCACTGGGGCCCGCTGCGTGACGAATCGGGCTGCATCGTCGGTGTGACCGCCATCGCGCTGGACGTCACGGAGCGACAGCAAGCCGAGCTGGCGCGGCGAGAGACGGAGTCGCACATGCGCGTGCTGGAACGCCTGGCCGCGACGGGTAGACTCGCCGCGGGCGTGGCTCACGAGATCAATAATCCGCTCACCTACGTGCTCTCCAACTTGGAGGAGATCCAGTCGCAGCTGGCGGACACGCGCGATCTCACGCGCATCAGCGAGTGCACCGATCAGGCCATGGACGGCGCGGCGCGGGTGGCGGCGATCGTGCGCGATTTGCGCGTATTCTCAGGCCGTCCCCAGCAAGGGCAGCCTTGTTGTCGTCCGAACAAGGTGGTCGATTCGGCGGTGGCGCTGATGCGCAATCAGATCCGCCACCGCGCTCGCCTCGAAGTCACCGCTGAGGCGACCGCCGAAGCGGCGATCGAGGCCGGACGCCTGACGCAGGTGCTCGTCAATTTGCTGATGAACGCCTGCCAGGCGATCCCCGAAGGCAACGTCGAGGGCCACCGCATCCAGCTGAGCCTGCGTCAGGAGGGCTCGTTCATCGCGCTCGCAGTGTCCGACTCGGGGGAGGGCATCGCCCCCGACGTGATGCCGCACCTGTTCGAGCCGTTCTTCACCACGCGCATGGTCGGTGAAGGCTCGGGCCTGGGGCTATCGGTCTCGTTCGCCATCGTGGCCGAGATTGGCGGCAGCATCGACGTGCAGAGCACTCCGGGCGTCGGCGCGACGTTCATCGTCAAAGTGCCCGTCGCCGAGAGCGCGGCCGCCGTCGCGCCGCAGCCCGCTGCGCCCGCTGCCGCGCTCGCTGCTCGCAAACGGCGCTTGCGGCTGCTGGTGATCGACGATGAGCCGCTGGTCGCGCGGGCCGTGGCCCGGCACTTGCGCGAGCACGACGTTACGCTCGAGACGCGCGCGCAGTCCGCGCTCGAGCGCCTGCGCAAAGGCGAGCGCTACGACGCGATTTTGACCGACATCATGATGCCGGAGATGTCCGGGATTCAGTTCTATGAGCAGCTCCGCAGCGAGCTGCCAGGGCTCTCGCGGCGAGTGGTGTTCATTTCGGGCGGCACCTTCGGCCCCGAGGCGGAGGCCTTCACCGCCAGCGTGGACGCGACGGTGTTCGAGAAGCCGCTGGACGCGGCGCTGGTCTCCGCACATCTTTACCGCTTGGCAGACGAGGCTGAGCTTTTCACCAACTAGAACCTCCGCGCAGCGCTCGTCAGCTCCGTAGCGATGGCAGCGTGGCAGGCAATCCCTGAGCACGAAACACGGCCAGCGTGGACTTGGTCATGAAATGATCGACGGTGCCGATGCGCCCGTCGCGCGCTGACACCAGGTGAATCGCGAAGAGGTGCGCTTGGCCGTCCTCCTGACCGCGGTAGAACGCGAGCCCCGGTTGCGCGTTGGCCTCGATGGGGAGCGCGCGGAACAGCCCGGCGACCAGCGTCTCGCAAAAGCGCTTGCCTAAGAAGCGAGCGATCGCCGCGCGCCCCGCCAGCCAGATCGGCGTCGGAGGCATGGAGAAGGCCGCTTCCTCGTGCAGCAGCGCGATCACGGCCTGGAGATCGCCGCTCTCCCAGGCCGTCAGGTAGTGCTGGAGCAGCACGCGATCGACGGGCTGATTGAGATCCGGCGACCAGCTCTCCCGCGGGCCGACGCGCGCGGCGAGCGTCACGCGTGCGCGATGCAGCGCGCTATTCACGGCGGAGAGCGAGGCGTTCAGCGTGGACGCGGTCTCCTCGGCAGAGAGCCCGACGACCTCGCGCAGCAGGAGCACCGCGCGTTGCGGCGGGGTCAGCACTTGTAATGCGGCCACGAACGCGAGCGCGACGCTCTCCTTCTCGGAATACTGCGCCGCGGCGTCCTCGGTCACGATCCAGGAGGAGGGGCAGGGCTCGAGCCACTCCGCGTCGGCGGTCCGCGCGGGCGGCGGTACCTCGGGCTCGTGCGGCGGGCCGAGCTCGAAGCCGCGCGCGCGGCGCGGTCGCTGGGCGAGCTCGTTCAGACACACGTTGGTCGCGATGCGGTACAGCCAGGCGCGCGCGGCGGCGCGGTCCTGCAGCGTTTGTTGCGCTCGGAACGCGCGCGCCAGCGTCTCCTGCACCATGTCCTCGGCATCGCTGGACGAGCCGAGCATTCGATAACAGTGGAGCCGCAGCTCCGCGCGGTGCGGCTCCACTAGTTTCTCGAAGTCACTCATGCAGCGGCGTTGGCCTCCGCCAGAGTGTGGCGCAAGCTGGGCCGCGCGACCATGCGGTCACGCCAGGCCACCAGGTTGCGATAGGGCGCAACGACCAGACCGCAGTCTTCGGCCCGCACCGCGTAGCTAATAACCGCGAAGTCTGCGATGGTCAGCGCGCCGCACAGGTATTCCCTGTGGCTGAGCCACTCGTCCAACAGGCGCGCGGCGCTGGCGAACTCCTCCGTGCCACGCTGCACCATGGCTTCGTCCGGCGCGCCCAGACGAGCGAGCTTCTTCACGATGCGCTCGAACGCCACCTTACCAACGGCCGGGCTGAAGTGCGCGTTGTGCCACGCGAGCCAACGATCGACCTCGGCGCGCTCGCGCACGCCGGTCGGAAGGAGATCGGTTCGCTGCGCTTTGGCCGCGAGATAGCTCAGCATGGCGTTCGACTCCCACAGCACGAAGTCGCCATCCTCCAGCACGGGCACCTTGCCATTGGGGTTTTTGGCCAACATCTCTGCGGTGCGCGACTCGCCCTTGAATACGTCCACCAGCTGCAGCTCGAGCGGCACGCCGAGCTCCTGCGCGAGCGCGACGACCTTCTGACAGTTGGGGGACCATGGAAAATAATACAGCTTCATGCGACTAACCTCCGGGCCCGGTGATTGGGCCTTTGCTCGTAGGACCGGGGTCGCTCGAAAAACTGTTCGCGGCCGCGCGACTTTTTTCTGACGGCTCGTAAAAGCGTGAAATCGCGAAGGTAGTGCCTGCTGCTCAAGAGGAGGGGGTGCGCGGCGCGTGACCGCCGACATCGGGTGCGGCAGAAGTCGTCACCTCCAGGTGTAGGCGCGCTGTTGGCGAACGAGCAGCGCGCGCCGACGCTTGTTGGGACCCGCGCGTCTCGATATCGTACGGGATTTCATGGGAGACGATCCCAGCGCGAGTTGGCTTGCGCCATTGAGGCGGCATCGGCGGCGCAGGCAGCAAGGCGTGCCGACCGTGAGCGTGCTCGTGGGACCACCCGGCGTCGCCGAGTGGGTGTGGAGCCGCTGGCAGCGCGGCATGAACGCGCGCTCGATCGTCGCGGGGGAGTGGGAGGAAGTCCTTCGCGATTGGCTGGAGGAGCCGAGCCTCGCGGGTGACCTGGCCGCGGCGCTGCGCGACGCGCTTGGCGAGCTCGAGGGCGTGGGGCGGGCGGAGCTCGCGAGCCTGGTTCGCGGGCGCAGCCCGTCTCAGCTCGAGGTGCTCGTTGCGCACGCCGCGCAGCATTTGAGGGTTCCGGACGCATGGGTGAGGCACGCCTTGGGCCTCGCGGGCGCCTCTGCCACGCTCCGGCGGGCTGCGCCGCGCGCGGTCGCGCGCGCGGCGCAGCTGTTGGGCGGCGCTCTACCGGCGTTGCTCGTGCGCTCACGCACCAGCGCGCGCGTCCCTGAGCTGGCGCAAGCGCTCTTCGCGGTGACGGAGCAGACGCCCGCGACCGAGCTGGCGCTGGCGCTGGACGACGGAGCCATGACAGCGCTGCGCGCGAGCGCCGAACCCCGGCTGTACACGGCGCTGGCCGAGGGACTCATCGCGCTGAGGCCGCACCCTTCGCGGAGCCCCGTGCCGCCAGCCGTGCCAGTCCTGCAATACGATGCGAAGGCGTTCGCGCGCTCGCAGCAGGAGCTGGCGCTCTATCGCGCGCTCGAGCGACGCTCGCGGACGCGCGGGTTATTTCAGCTCAACGTGGAGCTCTCCGCCCCGTCCGGCAAGCTCGAGGTCGACCTCTTGTGTGAGTCGTTGCGCGTGGCGCTGGAGGTCGACGGCTACCATCACTTTCGCGACGCGGACGCCTACCGCAGAGATCGGCGCAAGGACGTCCGCCTGCAGGAGCTCGGCTATTTGGTGCTGCGCGTCCTGGCCAACGACATCGACAAGGAGCTCGACCACGTGCTGGATACGATCGATCGAGCGCTCGAGGAACGTCACAGGAGGTCATGATGATCGAACGCCGCCGCTTGGAAGAGCTCGTGCTCGCGCGTCTATCCGTGAGCACGAAATCACCGCCCTCGCGCTCGGATCTGGAGCGCACGTTGGCGCCCTTCGTGGCGAACCGCTTGACGAGCCAACAGTGGCGCGCCGAGCTCGAGCGCGCCGTGACGGCGCTGCGAGACGCCGGCGAGCTCGAGCCGAGCAAGCTGCTGCTCAGCGCGGCCGGCCGGCGGCGTTTGGCCGCGGCGCTCGGGTTGCAGGACGTCCCTGCCACCAAGAATTGGACGGAGTTCAAGCAGCGTCACCTGCAGCGCTTGGTCGCGAGCCGGGAGCAGCCGGAGGCGCATGATCCCGGGCTCGCCATCGTCGCGAGCGAGCTGGGTTTGCCCATCGAGGCGGCTCGCTCGCCCGCGCAGCTCGGCAACGCCTGGCTCGCGAAGTTTTTGGGTATTCCAGCAGGCTCGCTGAGCGTGAAGAAGCTGCGCGCGGTGTTGCTCGCGCGCGAGTTCAAGTTGTCCGAGCGCGTGCTCGAGGAGAAGTTGCTCGGTCAATTGGCGGTCAAGTTCACCGGCGCAAGAAGCGGGCGTCGCGCCGACGTGCTCCAAGCGCTGGCGAGCCGGTGGTTGGACAGCGCCCAGCCTGCTCAGCCCGCCGCTAGTGAGCCGCCGCCGCGCGCCGAGGCCCCAGGCACCGCGGTCCTCGGCAAGGTCCGCGCCGCGCTGCGCGCGCCCAGCGCCAAGCATTTCGGCGATAACAAGGTGTTCATCAGCTCGGTGTGGCAGACGCTGCGCGGCGATCCCGACGTGCAGCCGCTCGGGGAGGCCGGCTTCAAGCGTCTGCTCGTCGAGGCGCACCAGCGCGGCGATTTGAAGCTGTCGCGCGCCGACCTGATCTCGGCGATGGACCCCGCGGACGTCGCCGCTTCGGAGATTCAACACCTGAACGCGACCTACCACTTCATCCAAACCCCCGGGGACCAGCCATGAACGCCGAAGCTCGTTTTTCCACGGCAGCGCTCGACCAACTCGCGACGACGCTGGAGAGCCTGGTCTCGGACGAGAACGCCAGCGCGCTGCTCGGCCCCGACCTGTCGCGCCTGGCCGCCCGTATTCCCTCGAGCGAGCAGGTGACGCCCGGCGCCATCGTGCGGCTGGCCTTGCTGAGCGACGCGCTATGCGTCGCCGAGCGTGCCATTCGTGAGGACGGCGCGATCTCCGACGCCGAGGTGGCCTACGTGGAGCCGCTCGTGCGCGAGACGCACAAGTATCTGTCGCGCGTACGCAGCTTCTACCGTGACACCATCGACCTCGAGCACCACCACGGTATTCGGCATTTCCTCGAGCACCACCTGACGGATACCCAGCAGTTCGGCGGCAAGTGCCGCGGCACGGCGTGGCTCGGATTATCCATTTGCCAGCGCGCGTCCACTGCGGCGCGCGACGAGCACTACCTCGAGCACTACCGCGACCTCTTGTCGCGAACCGTCGACGACCTGTTCGATCGCGTGGGCTCCGGCACCCGGGAGCAGAAGCAAGCGCTGCTCGCCGAGCTGACCCGGCTCATCCCGCCGCCGCAGCCGGCGCGCGATCCGCGCGAGGTTGCGTATTGCTCGCCGGAGTCGGCCGAGGTGTTTCACGCGGTCTCGCACACGGCGGAGGTGTTCGACGTCGATCCCTTCGACGTGGAGACGATTCACGCCGACGCACGGCTCGCGTTCACGCGGCTCGTCGATCGCGCGTCGGAGGCCCGCTTCGGTAAGATGTTGCTCATCAAGGGTGAAGCGGGCAGCGGCAAGACGCACCTGATGCGCGCCTTTCGTAACCAGGTCCACGGCGAGCATCTCGGCTTCGTCGGTTACCTGCAGATGTCGACGGGCGTCAGCAACTACGCGCGCTACGTGTTATCGAACCTGATCGACTCTTGGGATCGGCCTTATTGGGGTGAGGCGCTCTCGGATCCTGCGCTGACGTATCTCTCCGACTCGCTCAGCGCCGCGCTGCCGTCGGCCGAGCTGCAACGCTTGCGCGACCTGGGCGCCTCCGAGCAAGAGCTGCACGAGTGCGTCAATCGCGCGGGGGATTTGCTGCTCGCGACGCCGGCCTACGAGAGGGCGCACGTCGACTTGCTGCGCATGATGCTCTACTTGCAGCGCCGCGAGCCGGCGCGTCGCGCGCGAGTTCTGAAGTTCCTGCGCTGCGAGCCGATGAACGCCTACGACCGAGCGTTCATCGGCGACGCCACGCCGTTCGAGGGCGAGGAGGGCCCTGCGCGCATGCTGAGCGAGCTCGGCCGCCTGGTCTGGCTCAGCAACGGCGGCGCTCTAGTGTTGCTGGTGGACCAGCTCGAGGACGTCTACCACCTCGAGGACGCCGCTCATCGCTTCCGGTTGGCGATGGATACGCTGCGCCACATCACCGATCACGTCCCCACCTCGGTCGTGGTCGTCGCCTGCCTGGAAGATTTCTACAAGGAGCTGCGAGGCGCCCTCGCGAATCCCATGCTCGAACGGCTGGAGAAGGATCCGGATCCGATTCGGCTCACCGCGGGCCGCTCGCTGACCGAAATCGAAGAGCTGATCGGCCGCCGCTTGAGCTACCTCTTCGAGCAGCAGGAGACCTTGGTTCGCGAGGACGATCCGCTCTACCCGTTCAAGCCGCACGAGATCGCGGCGCAGGTCAACCAACGCACGCGCGACATCTTGGATTGGTGCCGCGTTCACCATGAGGCGTGCATCGCGGCGGGTCGCGTCATCGATGGCGTCACCGCGCCCGTCGAGCCAGCCCCGCCAGGTGAGAAAGATGTGGTCCGCGAGCTGGCGCTCGCCTGGAACGACGCCCGCGCGAGCGCGAGCGCTCCGCCCGATGACGAGCGGGCCACGATCCAGCTCTTCAGCTGGGCGTTGCAGGGTGTCGCGCGCGAGCACGAGGCCAGCCCCAGCGTGGCCATCCAGACGGAAGGCGGCTACATCGCGGTCACGCTGCCCTGGGCCCGACTGGCGCTGGGCCTGTGCGAGAAGACGGCGCGCGGCGGCGCTCTCGGCACGCAGATCGAGGCGCTCACGGCGCGAGCGCGCGAGCGCGGCGCCATTCCCGTGGCGCTGCGCAGCTCGGAGTACCCGCCGCCCGGAAAGACGCGCATCACCGAGCAGATCAAGGCGCTGCTCCAGATGGGCGGACGGCGTGTCGTCGTCACCGACTCGGATTGGCGCTTCATGGCCGCGCTGCGCGCCTTCTGCGAAGAGCGCCGTGACCAGCCCGCGCTCGACGCCTGGCTTCGCCGGGAGCAGCCGCTCTCGAGCGTGACCGCGATCCGCGCGGCGCTCGATCTCGACGCCGTCCAGCTGCGGCAGTCCAAGCCGCCCGCTGCGGCGGCCGCGCGACCCGTGGCCAGCGCTGCCGTGGCGCCGCCGCGCGCTGGCGAGGGCGAAGCGCGCGTAGCCGAAGCGGTGAAGCCGCGCGCCGAGGTAACGCCCCCCCGCGTCGCTTCGCAGAGCTTCGCCGTGGGCCAGACTCGCGGCCTCGCTCCGCACCCGGTGAGCGCGTCGACGAGCGCGTTCGTCACGCACGCGGCGTTCTTGGGCTCGAGCGGCAGCGGTAAGACGACCCTCGCGCTCGCCATCCTGGAGAACCTGCTCGCGCGCGGCGTACCGGTGTTGATGATCGATCGAAAGGGGGACCTCTGCACCTACGCGCAGCGGCAGTTCTGGGACGCCGCCGCCGCGGATGAGGAAGCGAACGCGCTCAAGCGAGAGCTGCGCGAGCGCGTCGACGTGCGCGTGTTCACGCCCGGCGAGCCGCGCGGCCGCTCGCTGACGCTGCCGGTCGTGCCGACCGGGCTGCTCGAGCTGCCGACGCACGAGCGCGGCATCGCGGCTCGCTATGCCGCGTCGGCCCTGGGCGCGATGATGGGCTACCGAAAATCCTCAAAAACCGACGAAACGCGGCTCGGCATCTTGGGTAAAGCGGTCGAGCTCGTGGGCTCCTCGCCCGCGGGCGAGGCGGGTCGTGAGGCGGGAATAGCTGAGCTGGTCACCGTTCTCCATGACGAAGATCCGGAGCTGGTGTCGCTCGTTGGCAAGCTCGACACCAAACACTTCCGAGCGCTCGTCGAGAACCTAGAGACCCTGCGCCTGCGCTACGAGAACCTGCTCCGTGGCGACGGTGAAGCGCTGTCACCCGAGCTGCTGTTCGGCTTCGAACCGGAGCGGCGCCGCACGCGGCTGTCCATCATCAGCACCAAGTTTCTCGGCGACAACGCGGCCATTGATTTTTGGATCGCGCGGCTGCTCGGCGAGCTCTCGCGCTGGGCCAGCCGCTCGCCCTCCAGCGCGCTGCAGGCGGTCGTCTTCCTCGACGAAGCGGACATTTATCTCCCGGCCCAGTCGAAGCCCGCCACGAAGGAGCCGATGCTCGACCTGCTCAAGCGGGCGCGCTCCGCGGGCCTCGGCGTATTTCTCGCGACCCAGAGCCCAGGCGACCTCGACTACCGCTGCCGCGACAATATCCGCACCTGGTTCGTGGGTCGCGTCGCAGAGAAGACCGCGGTCGACAAGATGAAGCCGCTGCTCAGCGAGTGCCGCGTGAACGTCTCCGCCAAGCTCGCGAACGCGAAGGTCGGAGAGTTCTTCAAGCTCCAAGACGGCGACGCCGTCGAGTTCAAGGCGACGCAGTCCCTGATGAAGACGGTGCAGCTCGGCGAGGACGAGATCATCCGCTTGGCGGCCGCTCCCTGACGCCAGCGCGAACGCCCCGTTTTGGGGCACCTCGGCCCGAGCGAGCGCGCTTTCGCGGCGGGTCTTTCCGTGAACGGTCAGCGCCAGCGGCAGGTTTAGCCCGCCGCTGGCGCGAAATTCAGCGGGGAAAACCGCGGTCAATCCGCGGGGTGACGTCACGCGGCGGCGGGCGCGACCTGAAGATCGCCGGGCGCGTGATATAGCGCCGCACGAATGAAGACCGCCGAGGTGCTGGAACGATTGGGCCCGGAGCTCGCCGCCGCGCTCGAGAAGCGCGGCTACTCGCAGCTCACGCCGGTGCAGGTGAGCGTGCTGGATCCGGCGTTCGCCGACCGCGATCTACGCATCAGCTCGCAGACGGGCTCTGGAAAGACGGTCGCCATCGGCCTGGCGCTGCGCGACCTGTTGCAGCCGAGCTCGCGCTCGGCGGTGGCAGCGCCGCGGGCGCTCGTGGTGGTCCCGACGCGTGAGCTCGCCAAGCAAGTGGAGGCGGAGCTGGCCTGGCTCTATGCCGAGCGCCGGGTACGCGTCGCGGCGGTGACGGGCGGCGCAAATTATCGCGACGAGCACCGTAGCTTGGCGTCGGGGCCGGGCGTCGTGGTGGGGACACCGGGGCGGCTGCTCGATCATTTGCGGCGTGGCTCGCTCTCTGCAGAAAAGCTGGCTGCGGTGGTGCTCGACGAGGCGGATCGCATGCTGGATCTCGGCTTTCGTGAGGAGCTCGACGCCATCCTCGCCTTCGCTCCCGAAGGGCATCGCACGCACTTGGTGTCGGCCACCTTCGCGCGCGAGGTCGCGGCGCTCGCCGACCGCGCGCAGCACGACCCGGTGCACGTACAAGGCACGCCGCTCGGTAGCGCCAATCAAGACATCGAGCACGTCGTGCATCCGGTGTTGCCGCGCGAGCGCGTGAGCGCGCTGATCAATTTGCTGCTGGCGGAGCCGGGCGGGCAAATGTTGATCTTCGCGCGCACGCGCGCGGACGTAGCCAGCGTGAGTGAGGAGCTCGCTTCGGCCGGCTTTCGCGTCGCGACGCTGTCGGGCGAAATGGAGCAACCGGCGCGTAACCGCGCGCTCGCCGCGTTCAAGCGCGGCGAGCTCGACGCGCTGGTGGCCACGGACGTCGCCGCGCGCGGCATCGACGTGCAGGACATCGCGCGCGTCGTGCAGCTCGAGCCGCCGAGCGATCCCGAGAGCTACACGCACCGCAGCGGACGCACCGGTCGCGCGGGGCGCAAGGGCATCAGCTCCGTGCTGGTCTCTCCGGCTGCGTTCGCGCGAACCAGCTCCTTGCTGCGCCGGGCTGGAGTGAAATTCCGCGTCGAGCCGATCCCCTCGGCCGCGCAGATCCGCGAGCAGCGCGCACAGCGCTGGTATGACGAGCTCACGGGCGAAAGCTGGCCGCGCGAAGCGCCGGCCGCGGCCTCCCTCGCCTTGGCAGAGCGCATTCTGGCCAGCGGCCACGCCGCGCGAGCGCTGGCGCGGCTGCTCACGCAGGCGCTCGGCCCTGCCGCGGCTGCTCCGCGTGAGCTCACCCCCGTCCAGCTGGATGCGCGCCGCGCGGCGCGCGCGCCCGCTCGCCGCGAAGAGCGCAACGCGAGCGCCCCCGGGCGCTGGGAGACCTTCCGCGTCAGCTGGGGTGAGGCGCACGGCGCCGACGCGCGGCGCCTGCTCGCGATGCTGTGCCGGCGCGGGGGCGTGCGCAGCGGCGACATCGGCGCCATTCACGTGGCGGCGACGCACTCGCTCGTCGAGATCGCCGCCGATGTCGCGCGCGACTTCGCGCGGGCTGCCAGCGTTCCCGATGCGCGCGACCGCCGCGTGCTGATCGAGCCGGCGCCCACCTTCGAGCGCGGCCCAGCGCGCGTCCGAGAGCGTCGCGAGCCGCGCGGCCCCGTCAGCTCCAAGCGCCAGGCCGCTGTATCCGACGCTGCGCGCGCGGCAGACGCCAAGCGAGCCAAGCGCGCCAAGCGAAAGGCAAAGCGCGCAGCGACGGGTTAGGGGCCCGGTCGCGTATCAGGGCAGGGGCGTGGAGCGGCCGCCGACGCGGCTGAAGTCGACCATGGTTTGGCAGCGCGCCGCCGCGGCGTTGCACGCCGCCTGGCCATCGGTCGCGTTGCCGAGCTCGAGGGTCTCACTGACGTTGCCCGAAGCACAGGAGCAGCGCCAGCTGTCTTCGGCGTCGACGTCGCAGACGACGTCGAGCGCGGCCGCGCCGGTGATGTCGACGTCGCCGAGCTTCAGGGGCCGCGTGCAGGAGAGCTGGCGGATGCAGGACGTCGCCTCGCTGAGCTGCCGGAACGCAGAACACGTGACCGTGCCCTCGGGCGCGGCCACCGGATCCGTGGTGCAGAGCTCCATCATGTTCGTGCAGGCGTCGAGATCGGTGACGTCGAGCTGCACGTCGAACTGAAACCAGCCACGATTTAGGCTGCTGCAGGTGCACTGAGCGCTGCCTTCGTCGGTGGGGTAGCAGTTCAAAGACATTGCTTCCGCATTTTCCAGGATGACTTGGCCTGCGAGCTCGCGAGCGGAGCCGCACTCTCGCGAGATCCAGCAGCCATCTTCGGTGTTGGCCGCGACGCGCGTGTCGATGCAGCGCTCGGGCCCAGAGAACACCGGCCGCTTCTCTGCAGCGCAGGCCTCGAGCAGCGCATCGCAGGCCTCGCCCAGCGCCGGATTTTCCGACAGGTAATCGCCTTGGTCGAGGCAGCTACAGTGGTTCAGCACGCCCGGAGCGTTTCCGTCGCGCTCGCAGCGGACACCAAAGTCGTCGATGCGACGAGCGCTGACGCCGGGCGCGAGCTGCAGCTCCGGGCCGCAGATCGCACGGCGCGAGCAAACGGCGCTCTCGTCTTCCTCGCCGTCGGCCTCTGGCGCCGAGCACTGGCGCGGAGCGCTGGCGAGCCGCTCGTCTTTGCAGGCGCGCGCGGTGGCGCCGCACGCGTCGAGCCCGTCAACCCCCTCGACGATGAAGCGTACGGTCGGCGTAGCAAACGTGCCGCACTGGCAGCGCTGGGTGCCATCACTCTGCCGTTCGCAGTCGGCGAAATGCGTTCCTCCTTCGCACACGAAGATGTAGTTGCACTGCTCGCCGTTCAGCAGCTCGTTTTCTAACGTGCAGTTCGGGGGCGGCTCGGTGAAGTCGATGAGCGCTGCACCTCCGGCGCCAGCGGCGGGCGGCGCTCCTCCGTCGCTGCGACCGCCGTCGCCCGCTGGTAGAGCGCCACCTGCCGCGGTGGCGCTGCCTGCGCGGCCGCCACCGCTCGCGTTTGGTGAGCCACCGCGCGTCGCGCTCTGGGAGCCGCCGACGGTGTGAGTGGGTTTTCCGCCAGCGCCGCCCGAACGCGCGCGCTGTCCGGCTTCGCCCGGGCTCCCGCCGGCGCCGGCGTTGTCTGCGTCCGGGCGACCGCTCGCTCCGTCGACGGCGCTATCGCCCGCGGTCCCAGCCGCATCCCAGTCGCGGCTCGAGCGACCGCCGCAAGCGGCCAGCGACGCCGAGAGAACGCCGAGCGCAATCAGCGGCTTCGACCGCAATATCCTCGCCCCTGAGCAACTGAAAAGGACACTCCGCACCAAATGCTACTCCCAACCGCAATGCCCGGCAGACGTCTCACGTATTGAGGCGAGCATCGTTCTTGCTACGCGCGATCTGTCGCACGCCGGTGGAAGCGCACGCCCGGGCGAAGCGCTTCACAAAGCTTCGCGGGGACTACTTTAACGCGCCGTAGCCCGCCGTCAGACCACGGACGCGGTCATGCGCAGCTCGGCGAGCAGCGCTCGCGGTGTCACTCCCGTGATCGCGCGGAACTCGGCGATGAGATGGGCTTGGTCGTAGTAGCCCGCTGCCGCGGCGATGGTCGCCCAGTTCGTCTCGGCGCCAGCGCGCGCTGTGGCGAGCGCGCGATGAAAGCGCGTCAGCTTGGCGAACTCCTTCGGGCTCACGCCGACCATTTCTCGGAATACGCGGCGCAGGTGTCGTTCGCTCACGCCGAGCTCGAGCGCCGCTGAGCTGACGGAGGTGCTCGCCAGCTTCTCGGCCGCCCGTGCCGCGAGTCGCACGTGCGCGTCGTGGCTCTCCGCGCGCGCGAGCCGTTCCGCGAGCACGCTGTCCAGGATGGTCGCCGCAGCGACGGTGTCGCGCGCTTCAGCGAGGCGAGCGTAGAGGTGTCGTGTCGTGCCGGCGTCCCACAGCTCGTCGAGCGACACGATGTGGCCTGCAACGGCGCCAGCGGTGACGCCAAACAGCGCCTGCGTCGTGCCCAGGTGAAGGCGCGCCGACACGGACTGCTGGCCACCGCGCAGTAGCTTGCGATGTACGTGCTGTCGCGCTCCGAAGACGTGCGCATCGAGACCGTGACGGGCCGAGGGACCGAAGCGGACGACGAGATGGAACTCCGGATGCGGGAGCGCGACGCCCGGCGTGTCCTCGTCCCAGTGAGCCACGAACAGGCCCGCGACCGCGGATGCTCGCGGCGCGCTCGGGGCGACGCTCGAGCGGTGAACGGCGGCTGCTTGCACCACGCAATTCTGAGCTCGACGGCGCCGGCCGCGCAAGCCGGTCCGTTTTTTCCAATCGCGAAGCCCAGGCGGTCCCTAGCTTCGATGCATGAAAATTCTAATTACCGGCGCGACCGGCAAGGTAGGAAGTCGACTCAGCGTGCGCCTGGCCCAGCGCGGTGATGACGTGCGCGCGCTCGTGAGGGATGCGACACGCGCCGCGAACCTGCGTGAACAGCGCATCGAGCTCGCCGTGGGCGACCTCCTGGATCCAGACTCGCTCGCGGCTGCGGTGCGCGGGGTGGACGCGGTGGTTCACTGCGCCGCCTTCTTTCGCGGCGCGACAGCGGAGCAAGCCCACACGGTCAACGACGTGGGCACGCGACATCTCGCCAGCGCGGCGCGCGCGGCCCGCGTCAAGCGCTTCATCTTCAGCAGCACGGGTCTCGTTTACGGTCCCAACGGCAACCGTCCTGCGCGCGAGGACGACCCGTGCGCACCGCTCGATGGCTATCCCATCAGCAAGCTCGCCGCCGAGCACTTCTTGCTCGCGCTCGACGGGCTGGACGTGCGCGTGTTGCGGCTGCCCTTCGTCTATGGCGACGGAGATCCGCACATCGCGGAGGCCGTCCCGATGATGCGCACCTTCCCGCCGTCCCAACGAATGTCGGTCGCTCACCACGTCGACATCGCGCAAGCGGTCGCGCGCCTGCTCGACGCTCAGTCGCCGGCGCATCGCATCTACAACGTCGCCGATGATGAGGCGCCGGACCTTGCGACTTTGTTCGCCTCCGTGGGAGCTCCAGCGCCGGACGGCTCCAACCCCGAGCGCGCGCGCGCGTTCGATGCGCTGCTCGACACTGCCCGCATCCGCGCCGAGCTCGGCTTCAGGCCGCAGTTTGCCCGGCTCGCGGACGCGGTCGCGGCGAACGCATAGTGGCCGCGGTCCGCTAGCGGACACGAAGGCGAGCGCACACAACACGGCTCGAACGCCGAGCAGTCCGACTGCTCGGCGCTCGGCGAGTGTGGTATTTAGGCACAGCGGCTCGTCCACCTCGTCGCGTCGCGTCGCGGCTCGATTTCTTTCACGCTGCTCGGCCGCCATTTGACAGTTGGCGAGGTGCGCGCGCTGGTTCCCGAGCGCGGCGGGCGGATCCCGGCGGTCGCGCTGACCGCCTTATGTCCCTCGCTCAGGGGCTGGCTCGAGCGAGTGGCGAGCCAGCTGCAATTCACGTAAGAACGCGGTCACGCGCACGTAGGCCGAAAATCGGAGGCGAAATGATAACGCTGTATGCTTTCTCGAACATCTTCGCGGGTGGCCACGGTGAGACCAAAGATCTAAGAGTACAGTGGGCCCTCGAAGAGACCGGGTTGCCGTACAGAATCCACGCGCTCGACCAGACCGCCGGCGACCTCGACAGCGAAGCGTACCAGCGCATCAGTCCATTTCGTCAGGTGCCGGTGATCGAGGACGACGGCTTCGTGGTCGCGGAGTCCGCCGCGGTGGTGCTCTACCTCGCGGAGAAGGCCGGCAAGCTGATCCCGAGCGACGTCCAGGGGCGCACGCGCGTGACGCAATGGTGCTTCGCCGCCACCAGCACCGTGGAGCCGACGCTGCAATGCCTCGATGTGGTCGCGATCTTCGGCAACGGCGCCGATGAGAAGCTCGACACGGCGCTGCACAGCCTCGCGCGGCGCTGGCTGGGTGAAGTCGAGCGCCGCTTGGAGGGCCGCGAGTGGATCGCCCTGGACGACTTTACGGTGGCGGACATCATGATGGCCGGCGTCCTCCGCACCATCCGCAAGAGTGAGCTGATGAAAGACTTCCCGAGCTTGCGGGCCTACTACGAGCGCTGCTTCGCGCGCCCTGCTTGGCAGCGCACGCTCGCGCTGTCGGCGCAGCGGCTCGGCATGACGGTCGAGCAAATCCGCTAACTCCTAGCCCGGCGCGCCAGGGCTCACTGCCCTTCGCCCGTAGCTCTCCGGGGTCGGCGGAGCGGGTGGGGTGGCGATGTTCGGCGGTGCCGGCTCGGCGAGAGTCGACAATCTGCCAACTCGCCGATTCCCGTGGCCCGCGCGTAACGCTTTTGTCCGAGGCGGCCGTGGCGCGTTCGGTATGCACCCGTGCTTTGCTTGCTGGCGCGGCGGCGCCGTCCTATGAGGGAGCGAGCTAGTTTACTGCCTCGGTTCAAGCCGCGGGAAATGGACATAGCCGGCTTTTTTGCACCGCTCAATGGGGGGCGAGCCCTTCGCTCTGCCGCGCCGCAAGGCCAGCGTCGTCGCGCTGCGTTGCGCTGCGCCATCCTGGTCGTGCTGGTGCTCGGGTACGCGGGTTCGTTCGGCACGCTGCACGGTCTGATCGGTACGCCTGCCTTTTTGCTCGGTCTCGGCATCTGCATTCTCGCGGCGGCGTGGCTCGGGCTGCGCGGTGCGCTCATCGCGCTCATCAGCGTGGCGCTGATCGACTATCGGCTCGCCCAGCAGCTCGGCGCCAGCGCCGAGACGGGGGCGCGGGCGGGCACCATCGCGCTGCTCGCCAAGCTGGTCGTCGCCGGTGGCCTTGGGCTGGTGGTGGATTCACGGCGGCGTGCCCTGGCGCTGAACGCCGAGCTGCGCCGCGAGATCGACGCGCGCAAGCGCAGCGAAGAGTCGTTGCGACACAGTGAATCGATGCAGCGCGCTCTGGTGGAGAGCCTGGGGGAGGGCGTCGGTTTGTTCGACGCGCACGATCGCGGAGTGTTCGCGAACCGCGCGCTCGCCGAGACGCTCGGCGTCACTCGGGACGAGCTCTCCACGCGAGCGTTCTCCGAGTTTTTTACCGAAGAGAGCCGGCGCAAGCTCGCCGCCACGCCGCTCAACGCGAGCGATCGCCGCAGCTACGAGGTCGTCCTCGAGCAAGACGCCAACCGGCTGCTGCTGGTCACCGAGACGCGCTTCGATCCCAGCGGGGTGCGCGAGGAGCTGACGCTGCGGGTGGTGCGCGATCTCACCGATCACGTCGTGACCGAGCGCCGCCAGCACGATCTGGAGCGAGAGCTGCAGCGCAGCCACGCGCTGCAGAGCTTGGCCGTGATGGCCGGCGGCGTGGCCCACGATTTCAACAACTTGCTCTGCGGCGTGATCGGCAACGCGGAGGTCGCGCTGCTCAAGCTGCCGCAGGATGCGCCGCCCGTGCTGTCACGCTGTCTCAGCGAAATTATTGCGTTTTCCGGAGAAGCGGCGCAGCTCAGCAAGCAGATGCTGGCGTACGCCGGCCGGCGCAGCCTCGCCATCGAGAAGCTGGAGATCAACGCGGAGCTCTCGGCCGCGCTGCGCCTGCTGCATGCCACCGTCGAATCCAAGGCCCAGCTGGTGCTCGAGCACGGCGCGGCGTTGCCGCCGGTGGGCGCGGATCGCTTTCAGCTGCGCCAGGTCATGACCAATTTGATCCTCAACGCGCTGGACGCGATGGACGGTAAGCGCGGAGTCCTGACGCTCCAGACCGAGGTCGTGCGGCTCGAGGCGCCGCGCTGTGACCAGTACGGCGTAGCGCCGGGCAGCTTCGTCAAAGTGACGGTCAGCGACACGGGCTCCGGCGTTCCGCCGGAGGCGCGGGAGCGGCTGTTCGAGCCGTTCTTTTCCACGAAGGGCGCGGGACGTGGCATGGGTCTGGCCGCCGCCGCCGGCATCGTGCGCGCCCACCGCGGCTGGCTCGGTGTCGACCGAACGTCGGAGCAAGGCACCACCTTTGCCATCCTGCTCCCGGTGGCGCACGACTCCATGCCTCGCCCGGCGAGCAGCCCCACGCTCGCTGCGGTGGAGCCGGCGGCGCGCAGCATTCTCCTCATCGACGATGAGCCCGCGGTGCGCTTGGTGACGGCTAGAATGCTGAGCGAGCTCGGCCATCGCGTGGCCACGGCGGAGAGCGCTGTTCGGGCGCTCGAGATCCTGAAAGCGCAGCCGAAGGCGTTCGATCTCATCCTGCTCGATTTGACCATGCCAGAGCAGTCCGCCGAACAGACCTTGGATCAACTGCGCGCCTTGAGCAGCGACATCCCCGTGGCCATCACCAGCGGGTTTCACGCAGAAGACGCCTCCGCGTTGCTCGAGCGGCCGAACGTCGTGGCCTTCCTGGACAAGCCGCACACCATGACTGGCCTGGAGATGCTGCTCGCCTCCGTCGCTCAACCATCGCCGCAGGCGTCCGCGCCAGCGGCGACGATCAGCCGGCGTCCCGCAACGTAGCGGGCACCGCCAGGGGCGGTGGCTCGAGCGTACGGGCCGGCCTGACGAAGGCTCCGTCGTGCCAGCCGCTGGCGAGCGGCGGTCGTTGCTCGCTCGCCGTATCCAACACGTTCAGCAGCGTGCGGCCCTTGTGCAGCGTCTCTTCGAACTCGCTCGCAGGCTCGGAGTCGATGACGATGCCGCCGCCCACGGAGAACACCGCTCTGCCAGCCGTGAACGTCGCGGTTCGGATGGCGATCGACAAATCCATCGCCCCCTCGAAGGCCAGATAGCCGATGCTGCCCGTGTAAAGGTGCCGGCGCACCGGCTCGAGCTCGTCGATGATTTCCATGGCTCGTATTTTCGGGCAGCCGGTGATGGAGCCGCCCGGAAAGGTGGCGCGCAGCAGATCGACGGCGTCTTTGCCTCGCTCGAGCGCACCGGTCACGACCGAAACTTGGTGATGCACGTTCTGGTACGTCTCCAGGCGTTTGTGCTCGAGCACGCGCACGGATCCGGGGTTGCAAACTTTGCCGATGTCGTTGCGGAGCAGGTCGACGATCATCGACAGCTCGGCGTCTTCTTTGGTGCTCTCCTGCAGCTCGCGCCGCAGCGCCGCGTCCTCCTCGGGCGTGCGGCCTCGCGGGCGCGTGCCTTTGATCGGGCGCGTCTCTACCGTCCCATTTCTGAGCTGGATGAAGCGCTCCGGCGAGGTCGACACGATTTGGTGGTCTCCCGCGTTGATGTACGCGAAAAATGGCGCCGGGTTGGCCGCGTACATGGTCGCGAAGCAATCGAACGGATCCCCTGTGAACGGCGTCTGGAAGCGCTGCGACAGGTTCACCTGGTACACGTCGCCGTCGACGATGTAACGACGGATGGCCTCGACCGCGGACAGGTACTCCGCGCGCGAAAACGTCGACACGCACCGGCCGGCGGCGTCGGGCGCCGCCGCGCGGGGCGGCGCGAGGGGGGCTTCGAGCGTCGCTTTGAAGCGCGCGACGTGCCCGCGAAACTCGGCGTCATCGGGGCCCAGGCGCACCGCGAGCAAGGTCGTCTGCTGCGTCACTCGGTCTTGAATTAGGAGGATCGAAGGCGCGACGAGGTACAGCAGCGGCAGGCCGAGGTCGTCGAGCGACGTGCGCGGCAGTCGTTCCAGGCAGTCCTTGAGGTCGTAGGCCAAGTAGCCGAGCAGACCGCTGCGGAGCGGCAGCGCAGCGTCCGCGTCGGGCACGTTGAAGTGATGCAGCACGCCGCGCAGCGCGCTGAAAGGATCGCCGCGCAGCTCGAGCCGTCGTTCATCTTGTCGCAGCGTCGTCCGCGTGCGCTCGCCGCTCAGCCAGAGCCAGGGATAGACGCCGAGGATGTGGTGTCGCGCGCAGTCCAAGTCACCGCCGCTGAGGAGCGCCACCGTCCCCGGCAGGGCGGCGAAGCGTCGCGTGACGTCCACGAACGGCTCGTGCAGCTCGAGCCGCTCGGAGTAGACGCCGCTGACCGTTCTCAGTGAGCGCAGGCTGGCAGCGATGTCGGCGGTCTTCATGATAGCCTTCCTTTCAGCGGACCAGAGCGGAGGAAATTCTCGACCAACGCGAAGCCGTGCTCGGTGAGGAAGCTCTCGGGGTGGAACTGGACGCCGAACAGCGGGTGCCGAACATGATGCACCGCCATCGCTACGCCATCCGTCGAGCGCGCGTTCACCTCGAGCTCTTCGCTGACGCCGGCGATGGCCAGTGAGTGATAGCGCGCGACCGTGAGCGGCCGCGCGACCCCCGCGAACAGACCCGCTCCGTCGTGCTCGACGACGCTGGTCTTGCCGTGCATCGGAACCGGCGCGTGCACGGTGCTGCCGCCGAACGCCTCATTCAAGCATTGCATGCCGAGGCACACCCCCAAAATCGGAAACTCGGCCTGGCAGCGCCGGATGAGCTCGGTCGAGATACCGGCAGCGCTCGGGCGCTTCGGGCCCGGGCTCACCAGCACGTAGTCGGGCCGCTGGCAGCGCACGTCTTCTACCGAGAGCGCGTCGGCGCGAAACACGGAGATGTCCAGCTCGTAGCGGCGGAACATCTGCACGAGGTTGAACGTGAAGGAGTCGTAGTTGTCGATGACGAGCAGCTTGGCTGACATCCTCTCTCCTTGGTTCGAAGTTTTGATCCCGCGCGCCCCCGCTACAGCGTGGTGAAGCCGCCGTCCACCGGCAGGTACGTGCCCGTCATGAAGCGAGACAGGTCGCTCGCGAGGAAGAGGACGGCGCCTGCCGTGTCTTCGGGCACGCCGCTGCGGCGCAGCGGGCAGAGCGACGCGATGTTCGCCTTGCGCGCGGGCGCCATCGGCAAGGCGGCGTCCGTCAGAGTAACGCCGGGCGCGACGGTATTGACGCGAACGCCGCCGGGGCCGAGCTCGGCGGCGAGCGCGCGCACGAAGGCGTCGAGGGCGGCCTTGGCCGTGCTTTGCCCGACGAAGCCTTCGTCGCCGCGCTTGGACAGCGTGCTCGACAGGGCGACGATGCTGCCGCTCTTGCGCCGCAGCATGTCGGGCGCGACCGCCTGACACGGATAGAAGATGGCGCGCAGCTCGTTCGTGACTTTGCGCTCCAGATCGTCCCACTCATAGTCGACGAAGAGCCGGTGACGAAAGTCGATGTGGGCGTTCGCGACCAGCACGTCGATGCGCTCGAAGCGCCGCTGGACGGCGTCCACCAGCGCCACCACATCTGCCGCGCGCGTGACATCGGCCTGAAATACCTCCGCGGTTCCGCCCTCCGCCTCGATGAGCTCCTTGAGTCGCTGCGCTTGCGCTTCACTGTGCCGATAGTTGATCGCGACGCGCGCGCCATGCTCGGCGAGCAGGCGCGCGGTGGCGAGGCCGATACCGCGGCTAGCGCCGGTGATCAGCGCGACCTTGTCCGCGAGCAGCCCCGTGCCCGCTGGCGGCTTCGAAGAGCGCGGGGGCAGGCTGGACGGCCGCGCCTCGCGCGCGGGTCGCCGCGCGAGCTCGCGATCGACCGCCGCGGCGATGGGCGCGAGCCGCGGCTCATCGAAGAGCTCCGACAAGCCGAGCTCGACACCGAACACGTCCTTGAGCCGGGCCAGGACGCGCATGGCCGAGAGCGAGTGCCCGCCGATGTCGAAGAAGTCCGTCTGGCGACCGATGCGCTCGCGCGGCACGTCGACCACGTGCGACCAAATGCCGGCCAGCGTGTGCTCGGTGGGGCTGGAGGGCGGCTCGTAGGCATG
This sequence comes from uncultured Sorangium sp., assembly GCA_966250485.1. Classification (GTDB taxonomy): domain Bacteria; phylum Myxococcota_A; class Polyangia; order Polyangiales; family Polyangiaceae; genus PMG-095. The sequence continues at coordinate 107,453 of CBINHN010000010.1, forward strand.
GCGCTGTTGCAGCTCGCCTTCGGCGTTCAGCAGCGCGCGACGATCGAGCTTGCCATTTTGCAGTTGTGGCATCTGCTCCAAGAGCACGAAGGCGTCGGGCACCATGTACGCCGGGAGCTCGTCGCGCAGATAGGCGCGCAGCGCGGAGATCTGCGGCGTCGCGCCCGGCTCGCTGGTGATGAACGCGAGCAGCCGGTCGCCTTTGCTGACCACGGCGCGGCGCTGGATCCCTGGAAAATCCCCGATTACCTTCTCGACTTGGCGCACGTCCACGCGGTAGCCGCGCACCTTGACCTGAAAGTCCCAGCGGCCAATGAAGTCGAGGGTCCCGTCCGGCAGCGACCTGACGACGTCACCCGTGTTGTAGAGGCGCGCGCTCGGCGCCGCGCCGAAGGGGTTGGGGAAGAACCGTGCAGCGGTCAGCTCGTCGAGCGCGTGATAGCCCTCGGGCATGCTCGCGCTGGCTACGTGCAGCTCTCCGGGCACGCCGCGTGGCACGAGCCTACCGTAGCGATCGAGCACGTAGAGCTTCGTGTTCGCGATCGGGGCGCCGATGGGCACGAAATCTCGCTGCCCGTCGAAGCTCGACGTGTCGTAGTAGCAAACGTCGTTCAGCTCGGTGCAGCCGTAGTTGTTGAGGAGGCGAGCGTCGGGCAGCAGCTCACGAAATGCCGTTACCAGCTCCTTCGGCAACGGCTCGCCCGCCGTGATGCAAACCTTCAACGCGGGCAAGCGTTGGCCGCTGGCGCGCAGGTGCTCGAGCACACCCGCGAGGTGTGACGGGCCGATGTTGAGGCGGCTGACGCGATGGCGACTCAACGCGGAGACGAAGGCGCGGGTGTCTCGTAGCGTAGCGTTGTCGATGAACACCTGCGGGCAGCCGTTGAGCAGGCCGGCGAACAGCTCCTTGACGGCGACGGCGAAGACGAACGTCGTCTTCTGGCCCACGACCTCGTCAGGCTCGAACGGCAGCAGAGCCTCGAGCGAGCTCAGCCAGTTGGCGAGTTGGCGATGCGGCACGCGCACCCCCTTGGGCTTACCCGTCGACCCGGACGTGTACATCACGTAGGCAAGATCCTGCGCCTGCACCGGCTGCGGCCGCGTAGTGTCCGCCGAGCTCGATTCAGCGCTCAAGGCTTGCTCGAGCTTCAGGCAGCGCGCATCGTTCGCCTCGAACAGCTCACCCTGCTCTGCGCCGCATACGATGGTGCTGGGGCACGCGTCCGCCAGAATTTGCCGGATGTAGGCTCTTGGATAGGCCGGATCGAGCGGCACGTAGGCGGCGCCGGCCTTCCAAATACCCAGCAGCGCGGCGAGCAGCGGGCCACCTCGGTCCAGACACACCGCCACCAAATCCCCCCGTGCGACCCCGCGCGCGCGGAGCGCTCGCGCCAGCTGGCTCGCGTGCTCTGCGAGCTCACGGTAGGTCCAGGCGCCGTGCCGCTGGTCCCAGCACGCCAGCCCATCCGGCGTCCGCTCGAGCTGCGTGTCGAAGCGCTGCACGAAGGTCCAACGCGGCGGCTCGCTGACCGGCGCGAGCGCCTGGCCTTCTAGCAGCTGCTGCACCTCACCCTCGGGCAGCAGCGGTACATCCCGCACGCGGCGCTCCTCGTCGGCGAGGAGACCCTCGAGCACGCGCTGATGATGCGCCAGTAGCCGTTCGATGAAGCCGCGATCGTACAAATCCGAGGCGTACACGACCTCCACGCTGAGCTCGTCGGCGTCTCCGGTGTACGACAGCTCGACTTCGCAGCGCGCGGGCACGTCCTCGCGGGCCAGCAGCTTCTGCGCGTCCTGGTCCGGTGCGTCCGGATCCGGAAACGAGCGGAACTTCACGCCTTGCGACGGCGCAGCGTCCAGCGTCGCGCGCGGGAAATTTTGATGCCGGATGATCACGGGGACCAGCGGATTGGCGCCGCTGCGGCGCGCGGCGTCGCTCTGTTGCAGGATTCGCTCGAAGGGGAGCTCCTGATGTTCGAAGGCGGAGAGCACCCGCGCGCGCACGTCTTTGAGCAGAGCGGCTACGCTGCTCTGCTCGTCGATGTGCAAGCGCAACGGCAGGATATTGACGAAGAAGCCGATGAGCGGCTCGAGCCGCACGTCGCTTCGGTTGGAGGTCGTAGTGCCGATACAGAGGTCGTCTTTGTTCGCGTAGCGGCTGAGCGTCACGCCCAGCGCGGCGAGCAGCGTCATGAACATGGTGCAGCCGTGCCGGCGTGAAACCCGCTCCAGCTCGCGCGCGAGCTCCGGCGGGTAACGGTGCACGAGGGTGGCGCTCGTCGTGCAGGACTTGGCGCGCCGGGGCTGCTCAGTGGGCAGCTCGAGGCTATCTTCGTAGCCCTCGAGGGTTCGACGCCAATAGTCGAGATGAGCGGACATGTCGCGCGCGCGCTGCAGGGCGGCATAGTCCTTGTATTGGATCTGCAGCGGCGGCAGCTGCGGGCGCTGGCCGCGCTCGAACGCCGCGTAGGCCTGCTGTAGCTCTCCAAGAAAGACCGCCTTCAGCGACCAGGCGTCCGCCGCGATGTGGTGGACGTTGAACAACAGCAGGTGGCGCTCTTCCGCCAAGCGCAGCAGGCTCGTGCGGAAGAGCGGCCCGCGGCGCAGGTCGAAGCGGTGCTCGAGCCAGCGCCGCAGGTGCTCCAGCATCTGCGCACGATCGACGGCGCTGACCGGCAGGTGCACGGGCTCCGCCGCGAACACGCGCTGCACCGGCTCGCCGTCCTCCGTCTCATCATAGAGAGTGCGCAGCGTCTCGTGTCGCGCGACGAGCTCGCTGAGGCTCCGCTCCAGGGTCGAGACATCGAGTTTGCCCTCGATGAGCAGCATGAAGGGCAGGTTATAACCCGTATTTTCGGGGTTACGCTGGTAATGCAGCCAGAGTCGCTCCTGAAACCAGGACTGCGGGATATCCTCATCATCGCAGCGCGCGGGCTGTAACTGCGCTTCATTCACTGCTGACGGAGGAGGCGCGACCACGCAGCCAGAGCGCGTGATGACTCGGGGCGGTGAGCTCGCTGGCGCGTCCTGAATGGCTTCAGTCTGCGCGAGCTCCGAGTGACAAAACAGCCGATCACACGAACCGTCGTCGATGGTCATGTTCGTACCTCCACGGATTGTCGTCAGCTCGACGCGGTGATCGTCCGCTTCGCTAGCGATGTTTAGAGGCAGCCCCCAAGAATTATGATTTTAATTCTGATGCGCAGAGTCAGTCGCGATCGGATCACGGGTCGCGCAATGCAGCAGGGTTGTCAGCGAAAGCCCTGGCGTGGATCGACGTCACGTCGCGCAAATTGCGATGCACGCTCATTCATAGCGAGCGACTCGCGCGCGCCTGCACGAATGCCACGTTTCGACCGGTCGACCGCAACTAGTCATTTGCTATGGCAGCGCGCTCGAGCATGCCGCGGATCGTTTCGTTTCGTTTCGTTACCCCAGGGAGTCGCGGTCCAACCCGATGCCGTGTTCCGCCGGTCCGCCAGCGCGGGCTGCGTTGGGCTCGAGCAGGTCGAGCGCGAGCAGCTCGTCGAGCGCGACGAAGCGCGGCTCTTGACCGGGTGCTTGCGTCTGAACGCGAACATTGCTCGGCAGGTAGTGGCCGGCGCGCTCCCGCCGCCAGAGCCGGCGCGCCGGGCGGTAGGAAGAATCGACCTCCGCCCGCGCTAGGACCCCGTTCCAATAGACGCGCCGCCGACGCTCTTCCGGCACCACGCTGCGCGGGAACATCGCGAGCACGTCCTCGTCGATGAGCGCCGTCGAAAATCCACGATAGCGGCGCATGCCGGCGTAGAGCTCGTGAAAGCGCGCCACCAGGAACAGGAGCAGCAGAAACTCTCCTTGATCCCGTCCCAGCCGGAGCTGCTTGCCGTCCGTTTCGACGATCAGCGCGGTCGGGCACAATGACTCGAACAGCGGGCCGAGCTTGCTGCTCGCGAAGTCTGGATCGCGGAACGCGCGCGCCAGCGCGAAGTGCACGGGCATGCGCCCCAGCGTGTCGACCGAGTCGATGCGCGCGCCTTGCTCGAGCAAGCTCTCGCTGAGCTCGAGCTGGCCGGTAGCGGCGGCCATCATCAGCGGCGTCATGCCGAACATGTTGCGATGCTCGAGCCCGTAGCGGCGAACGTCGAGCTTGATCTTCGCGAGGTCGCCAGTGAGGTACGGGCCGAGGCTGCGCTCTTTGAGCGAGGCGCCGACTTGCTCGAACGGCTTGGGTGAGCGGTAGCCTGCCGCCGAAGCCAGCTCGCCTGCGAGGGTTCGCAGGCCATGGAAGGCAGCGAACTCGTAGACCCGCTGCTTGGCCTTGCCGAACACGCTGCCGGGCGCGAAGGCGCGCTCGTGATTTTGGCGCAGAGCTTCGGCGTCGAGCACCGGCCAGGGTACCGGCGTGTGCTGCAGGATGCGCTGGCGGATGGCGTCGGCTTGCTCGGTTTTGCCCTGGAGCTCGAGGCGGCGGGCCTCCTTCTGCCAATCTTCCAGCGAGGAAGACATCGCGCTGATCGCCGTCACGTCTTCGCCGAGCTGAACGCGGAGCAGACCGAGCAGCGGATGCGCGGCGTCACTCTCGACGATGTAAACGGTCTCGATGGCGCGTGTCAGCGCGACGTACAGCGCGTTGACGAAGAATTTGTAGATTTCGAGCGTCTTGTCCGCTTTGTCTTTCGCGCGTCGGTAGGTGAGCTCCTCGGCGGCCAGCGCTTCGCTGTCCACGCCGCTCGCTATCTCACGGAAGCGCGCGCGCTCCGACGAGACGATGTCATAGAGGATCACCGTGTCGTACTCGAGGCCCTTCGCTTCGTGCACCGAGAAGACCAAGGGCGTCGAGAACTTCTGGCGAGCCTCGGCCTTCTGTCCTTCGGACAGGACCAGCACCGCGACCTGTGCGGAGCCGCGCGTCCGCTGGTTGAGCTCGCGCAGCACGGCGTCCTTCTTGATCAAGCCGATCAGCTTTCCAGCGCTGTCGGAGGCCGCGCGCACCAGCGCGGTGCTCTCGCGGTCGATGGAGCCAAAGCGCGCGTTCTTGATCTTGAGCAGGTTGTTGGCCACCGCGCAGACCGCGCAGCTGCTGCGGTAGTTCACCTCGAGCACTTGCACGGCGGCGCTGACCGCAGCCTCTGGCTCCGAGTAGAACAAACTCTTCAGGCTGGACCACGAGAAGAAGTTCGGGTGCACGATCTGATTCGCGTCGCCGCACAGCAGAAACGCGCTCGGCACCTTGAGCATGGCCAACACCAAGCTGAGCTCGGCGTTCGTCAGATCCTGAACCTCGTCGATGACCACGGCGTCGTAGGTCGGCTCGGCGCGTGGCCGCAGCGCGTGCGCGCAGAGGTTGGAGTCGTAGAGCTTCGCCTCCGTCAAGAACGCGAGATATTTCTGAAAGAAGCCGTGAACCTCGCGGCGCTGCTCGAACGGGTAGATCGACTGGCGCACCCCGAGCGCGAGATAGGCCTCGAGCGAGAGCGGCGCGCCCGGCGCCGCGCTGATCACGCCGCGCAGCTCCTCGAACAGCTGGTGGCTGGTCGTGAACTTGAGCGCGCGCTCGTGGCGTCGAAAGAACGGCTCGAAATCTTTGAGCGTTACGGGTCGTCCCGCTGGCGCCTCGATGCTCGCGAGCAGCGCGTTGTAGCTCAAAAAGTCGACGCTCTGCTCGGGGTTTCGATAGCCATGAGAAAAGTACAAGCTGGACGCGCTCTCTGCCAGGTACGCCGATTGCGTGACGTAGAGGACTTTACCCGGCAGCTCGCGCAGCTTGGTCAGCGTCAGCGCCGTCTTCCCGCTGCCAGCGCAGCCGACCAGCACCATGGGCAGCGGTAAGCGGAACAGCTCGTCCTGTCGATCATCGAACGAGATGGGCTTGTCCAGAAACTGGAACTCACCGCGGCTCGGATGGAGGTAGCGGAGCCGCGTGCTGCTCGGCGCGACGCTCGCGGTGTCAGCCGGGGCTTCGATCTCATCCGCCTCGAGCACCCGCGCTCCGCGCAGGAACCGCGATTTGTCGTAGGCGTGATGCTCGATGAGCTCCAGCGCCAGGCACACGCGATGCCCCGCGTACTCTACGAACTCTAGCAGCAGGCGGTTCTCGTAGTCGAGCTTGGCTCGATGAAAGCGCGTCCCCGTGAGCTTCTTCACGTCGGAGGAGAAGAAATCGTCACGCTCGATGGCGGCGCACACCTTCTTGAACGACGCACTGAGACGTTTTGGGACCTCGAGCTTGGCATAACGGAGCAGCTGCACCCTCTTCGGCTAGATCAAAACGCTGGCGGCGTCGATACGTCAGGCGCAGACTCCCGGCTGTCAACAACCAGCGCGGCGCGTCGAGGCGGAGTCGAGCCTCGGCGCCAGTCGAGGAGAGACGTCGTGAAGATCATCGTCATTGGAGCAACGGGCACCATTGGAAAAGCGGTCGCCGACGCGCTCGCGTCGAAGCACGAGGTCGTGCGCGCATCTCGCAAGGGCAACGTTCGCGTCGACATCGAAGACGAGACGTCGATTTGCGCGCTGTTCGTGACCGTGCCCGACGCGGACGCTGTCGTTTGCTGCGCGGGTAACGCGCGCTTCAAGCCGCTCGCCGAGCTAGAAGCCGACGACTACCTGTACTCGTTCAGGAGCAAGCTGCTCGGACAGATCAACGTCGCGCGTCACTCCGCGCGCAACCTGCGCGAGGGCGGCTCGATCACGTTGACCAGCGGTGTGCTCGCCAGCCAACCGAGCAAGGGCAGCGGCGCCGTTTCCCCGACCAACGCCGGCGTCGAAGCGTTCGTGCGCGCCGCCGCGCTGGACCTCCCGAAAAAGCTGCGCATCAACGTCGTCAGCCCGCCTTGGGTGAGCGAGACGCTCTCCGCGATGAAGCAGGATCCCAGCCACGGAAAGCCCGCAGCCGAGGTCGCGCGCGCGTACGTCGCGGCGGTGGAGGGTCAGCAGCAGGGGCAAGTCCTCGTGGTGTAGTAGGGCTGCGACAGCGCAGCGGATAGGGATTGAGGCAGCGTCGCGGGTCGACGCCGACGGTGCGACCCGCGACGCGAGATAGGCAGCCGCCGAGCGCTGCTCGCCGAGGAGACTCGTCTGCGCCTACATCGGTGACCCCTCGCTCTCGCGCGCTCGCTGAGTGGGCGCAGCGATTGTCAGCGTCGCATTGCGCAGCGCGGCCTTGACGAGGCTGCTGGCCGTGTTAGTTATTGGCTCACTATGTGGCTGCACAAGTTCGTCTGAGACGCTGAGTCGAGCGCAACTCGTTCAGGCAGCGTGTGATCGCGCTGTCGGTCGTCGCGCTCGTTGAGTCTTAGCGAACGCCAACGCCACTATTTACGCCAGTTTGCGGCCTTACTGGCTTCGCTGGGCGCCGCCGCCGTCGCGTGGTGGCGTCGGCCAGCGGCCGGTCGCAGACGCCCGCTACGCAGTCTTTACTCGAGCTCACGCTGCCGCCAGTGCGCGCGAAGCGCCCGATAGGCGTGCTCGAAGCATGGAGTTTGTATGCTCAAGTTCAATTCTAAGCCGGTCTCCGAACACTCGGAGGTTCCGCTCGCCGACGACGGCGAGCTCGAAAAGCTGGTCGACCGTTGGAGCGCGCGCTCGACGAGCGCGGTCGCCAACTTAGACGCGGCGGCTTGCTACGTGGTCTCGGTCGGCAGCGAGCGCGAGCCCGTCGCGCGCGCCGCGCAGCTCGCGGAGATCGTGTCACTGGTGCGGAACCAGGGCGGGCGCGTCGTGGGACAGGAGGTGCGCCATTTGAGCAGGCCCGACCCGCGTACCCTGCTCGGGCAGGGCACGGCGCGTGAAATCGCAGATCGCGCGCGGGAATGCGGCGCGACGATGTTGGTGCTCGACGCGGAGCTCAGCGCTTCGCAGACGCGGAACCTGGAGGACGCCGCGGGCATCGCCATCTGCGATCGCGAGGCGATCATCCTGAACGTCTTTTTGCGCCACGCGAGCACGCGGCGCGCGAAGATTCAGGTGGAGGTGGCGCAGCTGCAGTACCTCAGGCCACGCATCCGCGGGGTAGGGCTGGACATGGATCAGCAAACGGGTGGCAACAAATACGCGCGCGGTCCGGGTGAGACGGCCTCCGAGCTGATGGCGCGCAAGCTGGACAGCCGCCTGGCGGAGCTGCAAAAGAGGCTGACCAAGCTCGAGGCCGGGAGCAGGACGCAGCGCCAGCAGCGCGCGAGCTGTCAGCGCGTGGTGCTCGTCGGCTACACCAACGCCGGCAAGACCTCGCTGATGAACGCGCTGACGGCAGCCGAGCTGTCGGCGCGGGATATGCCGTTCGAGACGCTGGACACCACCTCGCGCTGCCTCACGCGGCACGGCGGGGACGTCGTGATCAGCGACACCGTCGGCTTCATTCGGCGGCTTCCCGAGCGTCTGCTCGCGAGCTTCGAGTCGACGCTCGCGGAAATCAGCGAGGCGACGTTGCTGCTGATCGTCGTGGATGCGTCGGACCCGGAGCGCGAGCTGCACCTGCGCACCATCCTGGGCATGCTCGAAAAATTGGGCGCGGAGCAGGTGCCGCGCTTCTACGTGTTCAACAAGCTCGACCGGCTCGAGGCCGCGCCGAGCGCGGAAGAGCTCGCGGCGTGGAGCGAGGGTCATCCCTGGGCGATGCTGAGCACGCGCGACGCGGACGCCGTGGGCCGGCTCGCCGCCGAGCTCATCGCCGCCGTAAGGAACCAGCAAGCGGAGCTCAGCGCGTTCGTGCCGTACAGCGCGAGCGATGTGCTGTCGCGGATCTACGCCAACTGTCGGGTGTTAGCGAGCGACGCCGACGAGGCCGGCTTGCAGCTGCGCATCCAGGGGCCGCGCAGCGTCATTGCGGGCATCGGGCAGAGCTTGAAAGGACGCAGAAATGCCTGAACAAATTCGACTCAAGGGCGTGACGCTCACAACGCCCAGCGGGCGCTGCCTGTTCGACGGTCTCGACCTCGCGCTCGGCAGCGAGCGCGTCGCGCTGGTCGGGCGCAACGGTGTCGGTAAGTCGACGCTGCTCGGCCTGCTCGCGGGCGAGGTGCTCCCCAGCGCGGGGAGCGTCTGGCTGCGCAGCAAGCCGTACTTCGTGCCGCAATGCGAGGAGGGGGAGGCGTCGGCGCAGAGCCTCGGCGAGCAACGCAGGCAGCGCCTGTTGCAGGCGCGCGCCTCCGGCGCGGAGATTCTATTGCTCGACGAGCCCAGTGAGCACCTGGACGAGGACGCGGTGACGTGGCTGCGCGGCTGGCTGCGAAGCGCGTCGCGCTGCGTGTTGCTCTGCTCGCACGATCGGCGACTGCTGGCAGACTTCGAGCACTTCTTCGTCGTCAGCGAGTCGGGGTGTCACTACTTCCAGGGCTCGCTCGCGGAGCTCGACGCTCACCTCGAGCGCGAGCACTATGCGAGCGAGCGGCGCTACGCGCGCAACCTGCAGCGGCTCGCCGCGTACGAGGAGCACACGCTGCGCGTCGCGCGCAGAAAGGAGCGCAAGAAGCGCCGTGGCCGCTGCAACGAGCTCGACCGCGCGACCCCGCGTATTTTACTCAATCAAAAGCGAGATTGGGCGCAGGTGAGCCACGGCCGTCTAGCGAAGCTGCGCGAAGCACGCCTCGGCGCCCTGCAAAGCTTCACCAAGTCCACTCGCCGGGCGCTGGACGTCAGTCTGTCGCTCGAGCTCGAGGCGCCGCGCTTGCCTAGCGAGACAGCGCGGGAGGTCGCCGTGTTGGTCGACGTATCCGAGCGTGCGGGCGAGCGTACGCTGTTCGCGAACGTCAACTTGCGCTTGGGTCGCGAGCGCATCGCCGTCACCGGGCCGAACGGCGCGGGCAAGACCACGCTGCTCGAGATCATCGCGGGACGGCGCCGGCCGACGGCGGGTACTGCGCGTTGCGAGCTCTCCGCGTTGGGGAGCATCGCGCAGGGCGCGCGCAACTGGCTCCTGGATGAGTCGCTGTACGAGCACCTGCAGGGCCTCGGCTTCGACGGGCAGGCCGTCACGGAGCTGCTGCTCGCGCATCGCTTCCCGTTGGCGCTGAGCCAACGGCCGCTGCGCTCTCTCAGTCCTGGGGAACGCGCGCGGGCCGCGCTGATCAGTTTGTTCGCGCGCGCACCGGCGATGGAAGTGCTGATCCTGGATGAGCCGACCTTCAGCCTGGATCTGGTCGGCCTGCGAGCGCTCACGGAGGCCCTGCGTCGTTGGCCGGGCGGGCTCGTGATCGCGAGTCACGACCGCGCCTTTCTGGAGCAGGTCGGCGTCGAGCGCACCATTCAGCTCACCGGATGAAACGCCTGTGACGCAGGGTACGCGCGCCGCGAAGGCGCGAGGCTTGCCTTCGCGAGGCGCGGAACTATGCTGAGACCATCGCGCATCGCGGCGCGGTCCGGACGAGACGCGCCGTACCCGGTGAAGACAAGACGACGCACCTGATGCGAGCTACGAGCTCTATTGGTGCGCCATGTCTTGGTTGATGCTCATCATCGCGGGTGTATTGGAGGTCGCCTGGGCCGTCGGGCTCAAGTACACGCAGGGGTTTACGCGGCCGGTCGCGAGTGTGCTCACGGTCGCCGCGATCATCGCGAGCCTCTGGTTGCTGTCGGGCGCCGCCAGGACCATTCCCATCGGGACGGCCTACGCGGTGTGGGTTGGTATCGGCGCGAGCGGCGCGGCGATCCTGGGCGTGCTGCTCTTCCGCGAGCCATTGACGCTCGCGCGGGCGATGTTTCTGGCCCTGCTCGTCATCGCCATCATCGGGCTGAAGCTCACCGGCGCGCCCGGCGACGGAGAGATATCGCCATGATCTCTGAAGAGCGCGATGATGCACATGCGCCTCACTGCGGCTCCGCGGGTTGACAGCGTGGGGCTCGGCACTAGAATCGACTCATTATGGTTGGTTGAAGCGTTGCGGCTCGTGAGGCGTCATTGCGTACGCTCGCGATCGATCCGCAACGGCTCAGCGATACCATAGAGAAGCGCGTCAGCCGCGTTCATTTCATCCCCCGCTGAGGACGGCGCTGTGCGCGCGTTGCTGCGAGGCAGCCAGCGCGTGTTCAGCGCGCCCGCGTGGGGAGCTTCGGCGAGACGCTGGTAGGCCCACGCTGCTCCGCTTCATGTCCGCGAAGGACGCGCGCTCGTAACCCGTCCAGAGAGGAAATTTGCCGAGATGTCCACGAACACCACTGTATCCAATGTCGATTTCTCCCGCTTGATGCCGGTCGTCGCGGCTGCGGCGGGTCGCACGCCGAAGGCCGTTCTCGAGCAACTCGATGAGAAGCTCGAGAGTGCCACGGTGGTCCCACCGGAGAGCTTGGCGCCGGACGTCGTCACCATGAACTCCAAGGTCTTGCTGGCGTGTCCCGCGTGGGAAGCGCCCAGGGAATATCGGCTGGTGTACCCCTCGCAGCGCTCCAGCGAGCCCGCGGGCGTGTCCGTGCTCTCCGCGCTGGGCGCCCAGCTGCTCGGAGCGCGCACAGGCGCGCGGCTCGAGCTGGGCGAGGGGCCCAGCTTCCGGCTCGTTGAGCTCGTGTCCGTGAGCTACCAGCCGGAGGCCGCCGGCGATTGGGATCTGTGAGCGCCGCCCACGGAGCTATTTGCGCCGCTTCAGACCAGCAGCACATCGCAGCGGCCGTAAGCGACCACCGCTCGCGTGACGCTTCCGAACAGCAGGTGTCGCGTCCGCGAGCGGCCGCGGCTCAGGACGAGCAAGGAATCCGCGTCGAAGCGCTCCAACAGTCGAAAAGGGTTCCCCGGGCTGAGCACCAACTTTGTGCCCTCGAAGCCGGCCTTCTCGAGCGCGGCGCGCATGCGCGCCTCGGCCTCGCGTCGCGCGGTCGCTCGATAGCGACCGACTTCATAGGCGCTCGCCCCGTGCAACATGAGCGCGGACTCGAAGGGCGCCTCGAACGCGTGTAGCACGCTGGGCGGCCTGCTCGAAATGAAGGCCGCGGCGGCGAACTGCTCACGCAAGCGCGACTCTTCGCTGGCCGCGATGACGATCTTGCGATAGCGAGCGAGGGAGCGGCGGACGAGCAGCACGCGATGGCTCGCCGCGCTGATGAGTCGCTCGGCGGTCGAGCCGAGCATCGCGTCCAGGGCGGAGCCGCCGCGCGTACCGACGATGACTAAGTCAGCGTCGACCGCTCGCGCCTGCCGCGTCAGGGCGTCGACCGGATCGGCGTGCATGAGGTGCGCGTGGGCGTCGATGCCGCTCGCGCGCAGCTCCTCCACCAGCGCATCGAGCGCCTCGCGCAGCTTGCCGACCTTCACGGACGAGAAGCGCTCGAGCAGCGCCCGCGGCAGGCGCGACGCTGCGTGCACCACGTGCAGCGTCGCGCCGCGGCGCAGCGCCACCTGGGCCGCACGAGCCTGCGCCAGCCTCGAGCCCGGTGAAAAGTCCGTGCCGAGGACGACGGTGTGAGATCGCTGCGAAGCGCGCTGAGCCATACCGCATTATCCACATCGAGCATCACGAGGCGAGCCGGTTCTTTCCGGCAGATGCAGGCGGCAAAGGGTGAGCACTGGAGTCCCCGAGGTTGGGTGGTGAGGTCGCCAGTAGTCGAGATGACGCTCGGCGTGGGAGTCTCGCTTCGCGCGAGCGCCGTTTCGCTCGCGGGGAGCTAAACATGAGACAAACTCTGCTGATGGCGGGCAGTATGCTGCTGCTCGTCGCTGGTTGTTCGAGCGCGCCCGTCGACGGGGACGAGCCCGTGGTCGAAAAGGTACAGGCGTTCTCGACGGTCGGGTCGCGCCGGCTGATTCCGGTGCGCGCGCTGCGGTTGCGGTCCTGCACGTCGCCCGGCTCGACCAGCGCGAGCTGCTACGGCAACAGCCCATACACGCAAGCGCTGCAGAACGTGCAGGCGGCGAATGAAGCGTATCGCAGCGTCGGGATTCAATTTTGGTTGCGCAACTACGACGACATCGAGGCGCCGCATTTCTGGCGAAAGCACGAGGACAGCTCGCAGCTCACCTGGTGTGAGGTGCGCGACGAGCTGCGTAGCATCTATCCGGACCTGCCGGCCAACGGCTGGCCGTGCAATTTCAAGCCAAGCCACGATTGGCTCAGCATCGCCGTCAACCTGTATGCAAAGCCGGATGAGATCACCGTCGTTATCCAGGGCGACTCGAGCGCGGGTTGCGCCGGTGATTGGCCATGGTGGGGACGGGGTATCTGGTGCGGCCCGAACGGGCTCAGCGGGGGCAAGCCGTATCTCTTGGCTCACGAGCTGGGTCACTATCTGGGGATGACGCACGCTTGGGACGAGGAGCTCTCCGGGCGAGCCGAGGACTTCTGGGATTTGTTTTACGCGCCGGGCTCGGGCAGCTCCTTGCTGCCCCCCGCCGAAAACACGTTCTTCTCGAGCAGAGGCGAGATTCAGGACTTCATCGCGAACTATCCGAACGCCGAGCTGCGCGGCATTGCCCAGCGGCCGGCGGCGGGTCGCAACTACCACCAGCTCGACGACCGCGGTGCGATTTCGGTGGATCTCACCGGCCGCGGGCCGCGCGCGAACACCGTCACCACGTACACGAGCGGCTCTGACGCCTTGAAGGGGCTGAGCTTCCCCATTTCACACCCGGACTGGGACTACGCCCTGAATTCGATGCTCTATTATGACGACGAACCGTTCCTGCCGCGGCCGTTCAGCAAGTCGCAGACGGAGGTGATCTGGGACTATCTGAACAGCGAGTCCACGATCAGAGGGTCGCACCGGCTGAACGCGAACGAGTATCCCGCTGGCTACCCCGGGGGAGTGGATTCGCAGCAAAGCTACCGCGCCCGACTCGGCGTGTTGGACGGCTGGAGCCTAGCGAAGCAGCTCGACTTCGACGCCGATGGTCTACGCGACATTGCCTACTGGATCCCGCCGGACAGCCCCTCGGGCAGCGGTCACTTCAGCGTGCGGCTCAGCAGCAGGAACTGGACCGGGACCACGCTGGAAATCGACTTCGGCGGCCTGGGCGACACGCCGGTGCTCGCGGACTACGACGGCGACGGTAAGACGGACATCGCCGTGTTTCAGCCGGGCGGTGGCCTCAACCGCAACGACCCGAGCGATCGGCGCGGCTACTGGCGCTGGTGCCGTTCCAGCTATTACGCGAGCCTCGACGCGATGGACTGCGTCGCCGCGAGCGCGCTCCGCGCGCTCGACTTCGGGTTGAGAGACAGCGTGCCGCTGCCGGGGCTCGACTTCGACGGCAACCCGAGCACGCCGGAGATCGCGGTGTATCGGCGTGATCCGAGCACCGGAACCGGTCACTTCGCGTTTCGTTCGGTCGCCGCTGGCAGCTCGTACACGGACGTCGCGCTGGGCTCATGGAGCGCGGTGCCGCTGCCCGGGCTCTATGACGACGACGAGAAGACCGATCTCGCCGTTTACAATCGGCACACCGCCGCCTTCGAGCTGCTGCTCTCCAGCAAGTCGTTCAGCGGGCGCATCGTGCGTCAATTCCCGGCCGCGTACATTCCCCGTGAGGGGAGCGACCCGCTCGACGCGCCCGGTGCGTATCCTCTCGCCGGCATGACCTCGCTGCGAAACGGCAAGTCACGTCAAGCATTCGCCGTGTACTTCCCGTATGACGGCAGCTGGAGCCTGCTCTGGAATCCGGCGACGTCAGCGACCATTCAAAGCTGCGTCTGGGGCGGGCAGACCGACGTTCCGCTGCCGGGCGTCGACGTGAACCAGGACGGCCGCAGTGATTTCGCGGTGGTCCAGGTCGACAATGGCGCCGGCCGCGGCGTGTTGCACATGAAACGGGCCAGCTCCAGCGGCTGCTCGGGGTCGACGAGCAGCGTGAGCGACACCGCCCTTCTCGGCATCGAGCGCGGCCGCAGCGTGGTGAGCGACATGACCGGGGACGGTATCCCGGACGTGTTGTCCATCGACCCTAGCGATACCAACGTCACCTTCTACTACTCGGACGACGGCTATCACACGCGCAAGAGCCGTTCGGCCTACGATATGCGGGCCATGGCGCTGTGACAGCGCGCCGGCGAGGGCTCCGTCGCAGACGGAGCCCTCGGCCGCGCCAGCGAGCGCCGCGAGCGCCCCGCGCCAAACTCTGCGGTAGCGTTCGCGCCCGCGACGAGGCTAAACCAGCGGCGCTCGCCTTGCCCTTCGCACCCCGCGCCGTTCTCACTGCTCTCTCGCTCGCGCTCATCGCGGCGGGCTGTGGTCGCGTCCTCGGTACGGATCAGATCCGCTTCGAGGAGCCGGCGCGGCCCTGCGCGGCGTCCGTCGACTGCAACTCGTCGCAAGACGGTGAGCCCAAGCTGTGTCGCGCCGGTCAATGCGTGGCCTTGCTCGAGCAGCCGCAGGCTACGGCGACGGCAGCGCGTGGCTGCCATCGCGTTCTTGGCGCGGCGAATCTGAGGGAAACAGTGCCCACCTTCTTGTTCGGGGCGCTGACCTTTGGCTCCACCGCCGAGCAAGACTCTGCGGTGACCCTCAACTACGACCTGGTCGTCAGTCAGTTCACGGCGGAGGGTGGTCTCGAAATCGGCGGCGTCACGCACCTGCCCGTGGGCGTGGTCTGCGAGGTGGCGGACGATGGTGACCTGGATCGCACGCTCGATCACCTGACCATCACGCTCGGCGCGCGCGCGCTGCTGACGCCGCTGCGCCCGGCTGAGCTGAAGCGCAGCTTCGAGCGCTCGTACCGCGCAAACGGCGTGCCGGTGTTCATGTTGAGCCCGTTCGCGTCGACTCCGCTGCTCGCGGCGATCGATGACGACGGCTTGCTGTGGCACCTGCAGGGGCCGCCGAGCGACCTCGCGCTCACGTATCTACCGCTGCTCGAGCGCGTCCGGCAGCACCTCAGCGCGGAGCTCGACGACAGCGAGCCCGGAGCGCTGCGCGTCGCGCTCTTGGGCTCACGCGACGCGGAGGACGTCGAGATCATAAGCTACCTGGACAACGCGCTGCGCGCGGGGACGCCGCAGCGCGCGCGCGAGCTCTACCGCCGCTACATCCTGGCGGAGCCGCAGGTCGACGGCGGTCAGAGCTACGTCGATGCCCTGATCGACCTCTTCGCGTTCCGACCGCACATCATCGTCGCCGTTGAAGGCGACGGCTTCGTCCGCAATGTGTTGCGAGTCTTGGAGGGGGCCTGGGCGCAGGCCGAAGACGGGCAGCCGAAGCCGTTCTACGTCTTGTCGCACCATCAAGCCGGCTCGCTCGTGCTCAGCGGCGTGCTCGCGCGTTACCCGGATCTGGCCGCGCGCATCGTGGGCGTCGCTCCGCGCCTCGCGCGTGACACGGAGCTCTATGACCGCTACCTGAGCGAGCTCGAGAGCCGCAACCGCGGACGCGCGCGCCTGGACGACACGGCGCCCTTCTACGACGCTGCGTATTTCCTACTCTACGCGGCCGCGGCCAGCGGGGA
This sequence comes from uncultured Sorangium sp., assembly GCA_966250485.1. GTDB lineage: Bacteria > Myxococcota_A > Polyangia > Polyangiales > Polyangiaceae > PMG-095. The sequence continues at coordinate 123,792 of CBINHN010000010.1, forward strand.
GCCGGCGGGGCCCTCCGCGCGCGGTATGGCCGCGGGGATGCAGCGCCTGATCGGCGGGAAGTCGTTCGCGATGGGCGAGGCCGAGATCCCCGCCGTGCTGAGCGAGCTCCGCAAGCCGCGCGCCACGATCGCCCTGCAGGGCACGTTGGGTGCGCCCGACTTCGACGCGACGACGGGCACACGGCGGCGCGCGGAGGGCAGTGTTTGGTGCGTCAGGCTCGAGCGCGAAGCCGGCGCCGTGTTCGAGTACGATCAGCTGGCTCTCGACGATGCCAATGACACTCTCGTGGGTGAGCTCGGCTGTATCCCGGGATTTTGAGGGCGCGCTCGCGCGCGCAGCGCGGCCGCTACTCCGGCTCGTCAGCTGCGCCGTCGCGAAGCTGGTTGGCCACCTTGTTCAGGTAGCTGCGCTCGAGCCCAGAGATGCGCGCCGCCAGCGATTTGTTCCCGCCGGTGCGCGCGAGCAGGGCCTCGAGGTACACGCGCAGGAACCGCTTGAGCAAAGCGTCTTTTTGCGCCGCGTAGGGGAGCTCGAGGTTTACTAGGCGGTGCAGCCAGTCGTCGAGCTCCGCTTCGTGCGCCGTCGAGCGCTCGGGCAACGCGCCGAGCACCGAGTAGCTCTGAATCGCGTTCTTCAGCTGTCGTACGTTGCCCGGCCAAGCGCGCGCGCAGAGCTCAGCCAGCACAGGCTCGGGCAGCGCTTCCAGCCCGAAGGCTTGCGCGAAGTGCGCGGCCAGCTTCGGAATGTCGTCCGCGCGCTCCCGCAGCGCCGGCGCCGTGACGGGGACCACCATCAGCCGAAAATACAGATCTTCGCGGAAACGGCGCGCGCGCATCTCGGCTTCCAAGCTGCGGTTGCTGGCCGCGATGATGCGAGCATTGACGGGACGATCGACGTTCTCCCCCACGCGCGTGACCACGCCGAGCTCGAGCGCGCGCAGGAAGAGCGGCTGTACGTCCGCGGGCAGCTCCGCGATTTCGTCGAGGAACAGCGTGCCTCCGCGCGCGGCCTCGAAGGCGCCCTCGCGGTTCTCGAGCGCGCCGGTGAAGGCGCCGCGGCGGTGACCGAAGAGCTCGCTGCGTACGAGCGCTCGCTCGAGCGCGCCGCAATTCAGCGCCACGAACGGCCCCGAGGCGACCGCCGAGTGCTCGTGAATCGCCCGCGCGATGAGCTCTTTGCCGGTTCCGGACTCGCCTTCGATGAGCACGTTCGCGAGCGAGCTCTCGATGCGCTGCAGCACGGCGTACAGGCGCCGCATGGGCGGTGAGCTGCCGACGATCTCTCCGTAGCCGTCGAGCTCCGCGCTAGACGCGTGCTCCAGCTCGCGGCGATCGGCTTCGATGCGCACCTCCGCCCGGCCCAGGCGAATCGTGCTGCCGGCGCCGAGCACGCCGTCCTGGATCCGCTGACCGACGTACCAGGTGCCGTTGTGGCTCGAGAGATCGCGGACGCGGACGCCCTCCGAGGCGAGCGTCAGCTCGACGTGCTTGCGCGACACCGTCTCGTCCGAGATCACGAGATCGGCGTCGGGAGCAGCGCCGCAGACGCAGGAGCCTTGCACCAGCCGAAACGCGCGCGGCCGCGCTGGCCGATTCGTAACCCTCAGGATGACGCCGAGCGGTCCGGCGGCTCGGGAGCGCTGTAGCGTCGCGGTGGTGTGCTCGGCCATCAGAACCTCAAACGCGCGGAGGCGCCGACGTTGACCGGCGCGTTGCCTGCCGTGGGCGTCGTCGGAATCACCCAGATGAAGAACGCGGAAGCCGCGAGGCCCGTGCCGCCGACCACGAAGCCCAGATCGGACAGTCGCGTCCAGGTCTTGACCTCCTCGAGCCTGGACCTGTCCTCTGCTCTGCAGCCGTTCGGCCCGCAACGAGACTTCAGCGCGTCGAGCTCGAGCCACGCGACGACGCCCGCCGCGGCGCCCAGCGCGAGGCCAGCGATGCCGATGACGCCCGCGGAGAGCGCCGCGTTGTGCGACGCGCGCGAGCGCGCAGAGTCCGTCGCCGCGACCTTCGCGGCGCGCTGTGCGCGGCGAGCGGCTCTCTGTTTGAGGCGCGCCCGCAGCGCGGCCGCTTCCTGCTCTGCCTGCTCGGCCGCGCCGCGCCATGACTCGGGCGCGCCTTCACTCGGCGGCTCGCGCGTGATGCGCGAGTACAGGTCGAGCGCCTCGGCCCACGCGCCCTGCCGTTCGCGCGCGCGGGCCATGTAGAGCAGAAACACGGGCGAGTGGGCGAGGGTCTCGGCGTCCTGAAATGCCGTGTAGGCAGCGGCCCAGTCGCCGACGCGGAACGCCTCGAGCCCGCGTTCGCCGTTGGCGATGGCATCGGCGTTGCGGCGCAGCTCGTCGGGGCTGGTCTGCGCGTGCGCGGTGAGCGGAGACCACGAGAGGAAGAGGGCGAGCAGGGCAGCGCGTGTGGCGATCATCTCAGCGCTGCGCCTGAACCTCGAGGCCGAACACGGGATGAACGCGCTTGCTCGTGACAGCTTCGCTCGCGCGAACGGCTGCGCTGCGCGCGGGCGCAGAGGACGCGCTCGCCGTCGTCGCGAGCGCCGCGGAAGCGGGCGCCGCGCTGGCTCCCCCAGCCGCACTCACTGCTGCGCGCTCGGGCGTGGGAGTGACGGCGGCGTGTCGCTTGGCTGCGGCTTTCGGTTTGGGTCTGGTCGCTGGGCGTTCTGCGGGCGGAGCCTGCGCCGCGGCGCTCGCAGCAGGTTCAGCGGCAGGCGCGGGCGTTGGCGGCTTAGCCGGCAGCGGCGCGGACACCACCTTTGGCGTCGTCGCGGGCGCCGTCGTTGGCGACGAAACGCGGGGGCTGCGCAGCGCCATGGCGAGCGCAGCGGCGAGACCGAGCGCGCTCAGCGCGGCGATGCCGAGCGATGGGCGCCGCTTCCGCGCGCCGCCCCGCGCGGGCTCGAGCGGCAGGCTCACAGTGGCGTCATCACGCCCGAAGGCCCAGCCACTCGCTGCAGCGGCGGCGCTAGCTGGACGCGGAAGCTCGCGCTCGCCCGCGAGCAGCTCCCCTGCGGCCGAGGAGAGCGCAGAGGAAAACTCAGTGGCAGTCTCGAAGCGCAGCTCGCGAGCCCGCTCGAAGGCGCGCTGAAACACGGGATCGAGCGGCGCATGGCTCGGCGAGCGCGCGAGGGCGAGCGGCTCGAAGCGAGCCGCGCAGATGCGCGAGAGCGTGTCCACGATACTCACGCCGAGAAACGGATTCACGCCGCTCAGCATTTGGTAAGCGACGACGGCGAGCGACCACACGTCCGTGCGCGGATCGAGGACCTGGCCGGTCGCTTGCTCTGGACTCATGTAGGGAACCGAGCCGAGCACGAGCTCGTCATCGGTCAGCGTGCCTTCGCTGGAGGGATCGCCCTCGAACCATTTCGCGATGCCGAAATCCAAGAGCTTTACAATTTCTCGCTCGCCGCTCGGGACCAAGAACAAATTGCTGGGCTTGAAATCGCGATGAATGATGCCGCCCGCGTGCGCCGCGTCCAGTGCGCTCGCCGCTTGACTGATGATGTCCAGCACCTGCTCCAGCGCGGGCATCGGCTCACGCTCCAAGCGTGCCCGCAGCGACTCGCCCTGCAGCAGCTCCATCACCAGGTACGGCACGCCGTCATCGATACCGAAGTCGATGACCTTCACGATGTTTGGACTCACGAGCCTGGCGGCTGCGCGTGCCTCCTTGCGAAAACGCGCAGCAGCGCCGCTCGAGCCGGCGCGGTGCGCGTGCTGGAACTTGACCGCTACGGGCGCGTCCAGCTCGAGATGGCGCGCCCGCCAGACGCTCCCCATCCCACCTTCGCCGAGTTGATTCTCGAGGCGGTAGCGGCCGGCGACGCAGTCTCCGACGGCGGGCATGCTCACCCGTCTCCTCTCACTGGCCGCCCCCTCAGCAAACTACTGTCGGCAGGCGTTTCACGCCGGGACTTGCAGAGTGTTGGATCGAGCCCGGCCGTCTCGCACCCGATGACCTCCCAGCCGCCGAGCCCATCGCAGATGAACACGGCATCCGCCGCATAGCAGTCGTTGGCTTGCGCCGATTGCTGCCAGCACTGCGTCTCTGGCCCGCGAGCGCTCATGCACTCATCGAGGCAGGAGAGATCATAAGATTTCGGGGCTGCCGGCGGGAGCGGCTCGCCGAGCCGAACGCCGCGCACCCGCGCTTCTCCTGCCACGCAATCCGAGGAGAGCGTCGCCTGCGTCCCGCACCAGCGCCGGCAGGAGTCGAGCCACTCTTCATTGAACGCCCAAGCTGGATCCGTCACGGACGCGGTCGCGGCGGCGGTGTTGTCATCAGCGCCGCAGCCGGTCGCGCTGAGCGTCACGCTCAACAGCCATACGAAGGTCAGGCTGTCCGCCCCAAGCTGCATGGCCGGGATGCTAACTGGATTTGGCGGTACGCTCAAGCCGCGCGGGATGGATCACGAGCGCGCCGGCCGCCGGCGATCACCGGGCATAGCGCGTACAAATCGGGGCCCGGCACGCGCCGTCCGCGCACGCACCGCTCGCGCACTGGCTCGTCTCTGTACAAGCAGCGCCGCGCGTTAGTCGCGCGGGTGGCTCCGGGTGAGCGCACGTCCCCAGCTCAGCGTCCGCTGCGAAGCGGCAAGCTCCGTTCGCGCAGTCTTCGTCGATGAGGCACTCGAGACCATCGCTCAGCCGCTCGGCGCAGCGCGGCGGGTCTTCGAAAAAATTGCAGCGGCCGCTCGAACACTCCGCAGGGTCAGTGCACTCTGCGTCGTTGGACAGCGGCTGCGCGCACGCGGCCGACGTCCCCGTCTCGTCGCTGCGACACAGCCCGCTCGCGCACTGCGCGGCATTCGAACAGGCGCTCCCGTCCGGCGCGCCACGCCGGCAGGTCCCCATGTCAGCGCGCGGCGTAGCGGGGACGCAGCTCAGGTCGGCGTGCGCGCTGGTCAGGTTGCCGTCGCTGTCGGCGGCTTTGTGCTCGAAACAGCTCGAGCCAGGGTCGCTCGGGACGAGCGGGCAGGGCGCGCCCTCGGCCGCCGCCGCGACGCAGCGGGTGACACCGTCCGCCGCCGTCAAGCACAGGTGCGCCTCCTGGCATAGGCTCACGCCGGGTCGCGATTTGTCGTCCGCTTCACCGCACTCGGCGCCCGGCGGCAGCGTGCCAAGGAACGTACCCCCGAAGGTGTGCCCGCTATAGCTGTCGAACCCGAGCGCCACGAACTGGTCTTCACAGAGCGCGGGGTCGTCGCGCAGCCGCGCGAGCATGCGCGTCGCGGCCTGCCCGTCGTAACGCAGCTGACGCTGTTCGAGGGCCTGCTCCAAGGCCTGGAAGAAGCTGTGATGCGGGCAATCCTCGAGCTCACGCTCGCAGCGCTCCAGGGCTTTTTCGCTGCAGCCACAGCGCCAGAGCTGTTGACAAATCGTCCCGTAAAAATCGCGACAAAACTCCATGGCGGCGCCGGCTTGCGTCGAGCTGCGATGATCATCACCCCCGCGCGTGCAAGCGAGCAACAGGCACAGTGAACCCCAGAGGGTTGCAGCACGTCGAGCCGTTCTCATGTCCTCGTCCAGTGGGCACAGCGGCTCGCGATGGCAAGCCGCCCGCCGTCTACCGCGATCCCAACCTGCTGTCAGCAATCGCGCGCAGCGACGCATCGCTCAGCGGCGGCGGGCGTAGCCTACCGGGAGGCGCAAGCAATCGCTATTGAACTCCGGGGGTGAATCGGTCGGCGTTGAGCGCCGGCCTGGAGCCGCTCGGAGGGGAGATGGGGCACGTCTGCCGCCGAGCGGACGGCGCTCGGAACGGGAGTTGCAACATGCGTTTCGGAGTTTTCGAATGGCAACCCCCGAAGACGCAATAGCCGATGTGGTGGATCACGTGGGCGGTACTGAGCTCGAGAGCAATTCTGCCTCGAACGCGATCGGCCACGAGAGCGAGTTCGTGAGAGAGCAGGTCCTGCTCGCGCTGGGGAAGGAGCCGCGATTGCCGCCACTTGGCGAGCTCCGCGTGAGCGTCACGGATGACGAGATCCTCCTCACGGCGCGCTGGACGGGCGAGGAGCAGCGCGAGCTCGCCGAGCGCATCGCGCGCTCGCTGGCCGCTGGGCGGTCAGTACGCTCTGAGTCCGCTCGCTAGCGCGGAGGGCGCAAAAATGCCCGGCGGAGGTCGCCTTGGCGTCGAGCGCGCTGCGGCTCTTACGCCAACTTGATGGCGAAGGTCGCGGAGCTGCGCGAGTACGAGCCGCATTCGCTGAGCGCGTCCCGCACGGCGCGCGCCAGCGCTGCGGCCGTATACGGCTTCGCTAGCCAGGGAGTCGCCGTGTCGGGGGTCTCGCGCGCTAGCTGCTTGGGGGCGTATCCCGTCGCGAACACCGCCTTCTGCCGCGGCCTCAGGTGGCGCATTCGTTCCAGCGTCGCGGGCCCGTTGAGCGCTCCGGGCATCATCACGTCGAGGACGACGAGCTCGAAGGGATCGTCCGCCAAATGCCGCTCGAAAATCGCGAGCGCGGCGGTTCCGGAGTCCGCGGTCTCCACCCGATAGCCCAGCTTGCTGAGGATCCGCTGCGCGGTTCTGAGCTGGACTCGTTCGTCGTCCACCACCAGGATGCGCTCGTTGCCGCCGCCGGCGGCGGCCGGCGCCAGGCTCTCTGGTGCCACGCCGTCGATGACGCGCGGCAGGTACAGCGAGAAGGTGGTGCCTTCGGCGAGCCTGCTCTGGACCTGCACGTAGCCGCCGCACTCCCTCACCACCTGATGCACGATGGAGAGGCCCAAGCCGGTGCCGCCGCGCATCGTCTGCTGCTTGGAGGTGAAGAAGGGTTCGAGCACGTGCGGCAGGTGCTTGCTGGGGATACCGCAGCCCGAGTCCTCGACTTCGATCACCACGTAGTCGCCGGGCTCCACCGGCTCGATGCCGGCGAGCCGCTGGGTGAGCTTGCGACCGAGCACGCGGACCACGATTTCTCCGGGACCGTCCATCGCGTCGGCCGCGTTGGCGACCAGGTTCGAGATGGCTCGCAGCAGGTGATCGCGCGAGGCCTGCACCAGCATGGCTTGCTGCGCCGGAAAGAGGCGCAGCCGCACGCCGTCGGTCCGCTCGGCCAGCTGCATCAAGCTGCGCTGCCCGTACTCGAGGATGCGATTGGCGTCCAAGAGCCGCTTGGGGACGTCGAGCGTGCGACCCAAGGTCAAGAGATCGCGAATGGTGTGGGCTGCGCGCTGGGCGGCCTCCTGCAAGGTGTCGAGATCAGTGAGCAGTTGCTCGCGCGGCGGGCCCGAGTGCTGCTTCAGATCTTCGCGAATGGCGTCGGGCAATCCCAAGAGCGGACCGAGCGTGTTGTTCAAGTCGTGCGCCACCCCGCCTGCGATGAGGCTCATGGTCCTCAGCCGTTCCGCGGTCGCCTGACTCTCGATTTGCGCTTGCAGCTTGAGGCGCTCTTGCTGTTGCATGAGCGTCTCGTGAAGCCGGATCGTCTTGATCGCGCTGCTCATCTGCTCGCGCAGCACTTGATAGGCCTCCTTCACTGGCAAATCGAGCATCGCGATACCGAGCGGCTCTGATTCGAAGGCCAACGGCATCACGGCCATCGAGCAGCGCTGCGCGGCGCCGGGGATCCCGTCCGGTCTGAGCTTTCGAGAAGGGAACGGCACCGGGTCGAGCAGCACCGGCGCGCCGTCGACCAGGCACACCAGCGGGATCAGGTTCTCCAGGTCGTCGGGCGGATAGATCGACACTACCGCGTTGCGCACCGAAAAGCGCGGCAGATCGTGGATCAGGTTGTCGCGCAGTAAGTCGAAGCTCAGCGAGGTTGCGACGCGCTTCCAGCTAATCCGTAGCTCTTCGATCAGAAAATGATCGTGCAGCAGCCGGCGCATCTCGCGCTGGTGCATGTCATGGCTGATCTGCAGCAGGGCTTGCTGGTACACCTCGTGCGGCTCGAGGCTGGAGAGCTCCTGGGCGCGAACCGCGCGCAGGTGGACGATCAGGCGCTGCAGCTCGAACAGCTGAGCGTCTGGTTGCCGCACCGCCGCGAGCAGCGCCGCGAGCACCTCGCGCAGCGCGCCAGCACGCCCGGCGCGTTCGTCATCCAACGCGCGCCACAGGCGGTCGGCCCAGGCGGCGCTCTGCTGCCGATCACCGAGCACGCCGCGCAGCAGATTCGCGATTTGTTCTCGTGGCTTCAGCGGCTCGCTCGGCGCTTCGGAGCTGTAGATCGCGACGCCGGGCTGGCGCAGCGGGTCACAACCGCACGATTGGCGCAGCACGGCTTCGGTGGGCAGCGTCAGCAGCGCCGGACACGTCTCGCCGCGCCACATGGCCATGATCGAATCGGCAGCGGCGACTCCCACCTGAAATGTCGGCTGGCTCACCGTGGTCATCGAGGGCACGGCCACGCGAGAGCTCGGCGCGTCGTCGAAGCCGACGACGGCAATGTCTTCTGGGCAGCGCCGGCCGTGTTTCACGATGGTCTCCAGGGCGCCGGCGGCCATGTCGTCGTTGGCCGCGACGACAGCGTCGATGCCGTCGCGGTGGCGTTCGAGCAGCTCGCGCATCGCGACGGCGCCGGCCTCCGGCGAGAAGTTGCCGTAGACGATGGCTTCCTCCGGCAGCTCGAGCCCGAAGCGTACGAGCACCTCTCGAGTGGCTCGGATACGCGCTTCGGACTCTTCATGTCCTTTTGGTCCAGCGATGAACGCAAAACGGCGATTTCCGTGGTGACGCACCAGGTGCTCCACCACGCGCGCCATGCCCATTCCATTGTCGATCGTGATGCTGGGAATGCCCTCCAGCCGGCAGCCGACCGCGCAGAGGGGCACCGGACAACGCTCCTGAATCGTCGCCAGCGTCTGCGGCAGATCGACGAAGCACTCCAGTACCGTGGCCGCCACGATGATGCCGTCGACGCGCTCCGGCGTGACCAAGTCGTAGACCAGGCCGACCTCTTGACCGTGTGAGTGCCAGTCGCTGCGTCCCGAGTACACCCAGAGATCGATGCCCACCTCCGTGCAGCGCTGCTCCACCCCCGCGCGCAGCAGACCCTGGTAGTCAGTGCCGCGCAGGCCGGCGTTTCCGAGCATGAGCGCGATGACCTTGCGGCGGCTCACTGCGCGTCTCCGGGCTCGGCGCAGCGCTCGCGCGTCGTGGTGGGACGATGACAGAGCGGATGCAGAGCGAGCAGGTGCGCGACGCAGGCTTGGCGCGCCGCTTCAAACTCATTGCTCCTTTCGAGGGAATTCATCGACATGCAGGGGCAACAGCAGACAACGGCCGAGCGCGTACGAAGGTGAGATGTAGGCGCTCTGCCGCGAGCGTCGAAGCTGCGCTCGCGCGCTCAGCAGCGCGCTGCTCAGCTCGCATCTTGCGTACAATAATGAGACGTAACTTTTCACGCATTGCTCTTACGCCGCGAGTAGGTGAGGCGGCGACGACACGGAGCCGAGCGGATGTGAAGGGGGCACTTGTGCCCCCCTACGTCATCGGTTAACGTCCTCGCCGCGCTCAGGCGTTTCAGCGGCACTATTGCTGGGTGCAGCTGCCGCTTCGAGCGCGGGAAGACAAGCGCATGAAGACCGAGTGGAGCCGGGGCAAGATCGCCCTATCGTTGCTGTCGTGGGGAATTGTCACGCTGTTGCCCACCCCGTCCCGGGCCGATAACCCCATCGTGCAGACCTTCTACACCGCCGATCCGGCGCCGATGGTGCACGAAGGCCGCTTGTATCTCTACACGTCCCACGACGAAGACAACACGGTCAATAATTTCTACACCATGAACGACTGGAGGCTCTACTCCACGGTCGACATGGTCAATTGGACCGATCACGGCTCGCCGGCGGGCGGCAAGACGTTCAACTGGTTCACTGACAATGCTTGGGCGGTCCAAGCGATTCCGCGCAACAACAAGTTTTATCTGTACGTGCCGCTGAACAACAACACCGGTGCGAAGATCGGTGTCGGCGTTGCTGATAGTCCCTTGGGGCCATTCATGGATGCCCTCCGTAAGCCGCTGGCCCAGCAGGGAAAAGGGGATATCGATCCGACGGTGTTCATCGACGATGACGGTCAGGCTTATATGTACTGGGGCAACGGCTCGCTCCGCTACGTGAAGCTGAACTCGGATATGACCAGCTACACGGGTAGTATCACGACCGTGGCTTTGGACGGGTTCTTGGAGGGGCCCTGGTTCTACAAGCGGGAGTCACGCTATTACATGGTCTACGCTGCCAACGGCAGCACGGAGAAGCTCAGCTACGCCACGAGCAATGGCCCGACGGGACCATGGACCGCCAAAGGCGACGTCATGGACGCCGGCAAGACATACACGAATCACCCCGGAGTCATCGACTACAAGGGGCACTCGTACCTCTTTTATCACAACTCGGCGTTGCCCGGCGGCAGCGACTTCAAGCGCTCGGTGTGCGTGGAGGAGTTCACCTATGGTGCGGACGGCAGCATTCCCAAGGTGACCATGACGACGGCGGGGCCCAAGGGCATCGCCACGCTGAATCCATTTCAGCAGGTCGAGGCCGAGACCATCGCCTTCTCCGCCGGGCTCAAGACGGAGAAATGTAGTGACACCGGCGGCGGCATGAACGTCACGTCGATCAACAACGGCGACTACATCAAGGTGAAGGACGTCGACTTTCTCGACGGCGTCACCTCCTTCGAGGCGCGCGTCTCCAAATCGGTGAGCGGCGCGAAGATCGAGCTTCACCTCGACAGTCAGAGCGGCATGCTGCTCGGCAGCTGCGACGTGTCCGGCGCGGACGCCTGGACCACGAAGACGTGTGAGGTGAGCGGCGCGACCGGCAAGCACGACCTCTTCCTCAAGTTCAGCGGCGGCAGTGGTGAGCTCTTCAAGTTCAACTGGTGGAAGTTCACCGGACCGAGCGGCGACGGCACCGGAGGCGCGGGCGGCGGCGGAGGCGCGGGCGGCGCCGCCGGGAGCGCCAACGGAGGAGCCGCGGCGGGCGGTACCGCGGCGATGGGCGGCGGCGGCGTCGGCGGCATCGCTGGCGGCGGCGGAACGCTGGGCGGCGGCAACTCCGGCGCTGGCGCGGGCGGCGCGGCCGCGGGGAACAGCGGCGCGACGAGCTCGGGCGGCAGCAGCGTGGCGAGCGGTGGCGCGCTCGCGAGCGGCGGCGCGTTCGCGAGCGGCGGTAGCTTGACGACGAGCGGCGGCGCAGCAAACGCGGGCGGCAGCTCGTCGGCGAGCGGAGGCCGTGTTGCAGGGAGCGGCGGCTCCGCGGTCGCCGGGCAGGGCGGCGTAGCGGGCTCGGACGACGGCTGCTCCTGTCACATCGGCGCGCGGCAGAGCCCCAGGTCCTCCGCGTGGCTGCTCGCCTCCGCGCTGCTCCTATTGCGGCGCCGCCGCGGCGAGCGTCGTTAGGACCGGCGCTTTAGTTTAGGCGCCGCGCGCAAATACAGAGTCTCGCGCGCCGAGCTCGCTGGCTCGGCGCGCGCCGTTCACCGCGGCGCGGACTTCAGCGATGCGACGACTGTTCCCATCGCTGCCAGATACCCACGTTTATGAGCGCGAGCTCGCCGCCATCAGAGAGCGCGCGGCCGGAGGCATCGAGCGCAGCGCCGTCACTGAGACGTGCAGCGGCCGAGGACGCGCGAGTGCCAGCGCCGCGCGGCGCCGAGCAGGGCGCGGGGCAACCCGCCCGCTCTTCTCAACGACGCACGCATTGTTAACGCGCTTGCGGCGCGCGCAGGCGACACCATTTTGTGAACCGATTTGAGCGCGTGCACTCGACTGCGGAGGCGTGCCCATTTTTGCAAAGTTGGAGGTAGCCGTGACGAAGCCGACGAAAAGTTCCAGCGTGCTCGTTCTGGGTGGATGTCTCGCTATAACGATCTCGGCGTGCGGGAGCTCCAGCGGCGACGGCGGCGCCACGGGTGGAGCGAGTCAGGTCGCAGGCAGCGGTGGTGCCGCAGCGGGCACGAATGGGGAGCCTGTGGGCTCGGGTGGCAGCGCACCGATTCTCTCCGGCGGCGCGACGAGCAGCGGTGGCGCGGTGAGCGCGACGACGGGCGGCGCGCAGAGCGGCGGCGTGAGCAGTAGCGCGAGCGGCGGAGCGCAGGCGGGCAGCGCAGGCAGCACAGTGGGCGGCGGCTCACAAGGCGGCGCCACGACGAGCCAGGGCGGCGCGACCGCGAGCGGCGACAACTGCACCATTGGCAAGTGGCCAACGGCTGATCCGATGACGATGGGGCCGTACGCGATCGTGACAGAGAACGAAGTCGGGCCCGAGGCGGGCGCAGCGGAGGACGGCGTGGTGCCGAAGTTCACGCTGTTCAGACCGAAAGAGCTGAGCCCGAATGGCCTTTGTCATCCGATCATCACGTGGGGCAACGGCACCGGCGCTACTCCGAGCCTTTACAAATCCTTGCTCGGCCTATTCGCGTCGCATGGCTTCGTCGTGATCGGCTCGAACAGCAAGAACGTGGCGCAAGGCGATCCCAAGCCAATGCTGGTGGGCGTAACCTGGGTGCTGGAGCAAAACGAAGATCCCGCGAGTCCGCTCTATCATCACCTGGATCCCACGCACATTGGCGCGACGGGGCACTCCCAGGGAGCGGTGGCGACGAGCCAGGCCGCCGGTGACAGCCGTATCACGACGAATGTCCCGATTGAGGGCGCGCAGGTCCAGCGCAACCTGCACGGCCCCGCCATGCTCTTCTGCGGCGGCCTCGACGACATCGTCGGCTGCGACGGCGCCAAGAACGCGCTCAAGGCCGTCACGACGCTGCCCGCTATGTACGCCGAATATCTGAGCGTCGATCATGGCAGCTGGATGAGCTTCGGAAATAAACCGAGCCCCGTATACGCCGCCGTCACCGCCTGGATGCGCGTGCATCTGATGGGCGACGACGCGCTACGGCCTTGGTTTTACGGCGAGTCTTGCACGCTGTGCGCGGATACGGGGTGGAGCATCGAGCGGAAGAATATGGAGCAGTAGTGGGAATTGGGGGGCGCCAGAGCGAATAGGGCCGGCGCGAGCGCGATGGCCTGGCTTCGCGCGACTCGGTGCGCATCGCAGCACTCGCAGTGGCGGCATGCACCCAGCGGAGAGAAACAACACGCTAAACAATGTTACTGCTTGACGACTTTTTGATCGTCAGGTGTTGGCGATTGACGAGTTGCGGGTGAATGCCAGCTCTGAGGCGCAAAGCGTCGCTCAAAGCGACGTTTTGCCGCGGAATCGAGCGCGTAAGTCAGAGTGTCTCCGAGAACGCGGCAGAGCACCAAAGCCTTCGCGGCGCTGCGCAAGCTGGGCTTTTGCGAGCGCGAGGCCCGTCGAGCGCTCAGTGAAGCGAGCAAGGCGCTTTGCGAGCAAGAGCTGACAGAGCGTGCTGCGCGCGGCGCTGGTCCGCCTGACGTCATAGTAGGGGCTACTGCGCGGGGTCGGTGTCGAGGCCCTGGTAGCGCAGGCCGAGCTCGGCCCAGAGGGGGCGCATGTCGAGCGCCGCGAATTGAGGGTTGCTCTTGAGTAGGCGCTCTTGTTCGCGGAGCCAGTTGACGGCGTCGGGCTGGGTGCGCTTGCCGCGCGCGACTTGGCGCAGGGTCTTGCCGTTGAACTGGGGGATGGGGCTGTCTAGGTTGCCGCGGATCTGTTGAACGATGGTCGCGCACAGCTGAGCGGAGAGCTCGGGCGGCAGCTCTGGCGGCGCAGGCAACTCGCTCCGCGGCTGTCGGAGCGCCGGCGTGACGACGTCGGCTTCGAGGTGGGTGAGCTTGCGTAGGCCGACGAGCAGTTGCAGCGGCAATGTTCCGGCTGGCTTTCGGAAGTCCTGGCGCCGGGCGCCGCCGCGCAGCTGTTCTGCCAGCTGTTCGGCGGCGCCCGCGAACAAGAGTGGAACCTGCATGATGTGACCCTCGAGCCGCCATGTGCCGTCGTCCTCTTCATACAGCCAGCCGATGAGGACCTCACCCTGCGCTGTCTGGCGCGTGGCGGAGCGCTCGCTGACGAACAGTTCTTTGCCGGAGCGCAGCTCGAAGACCTCGAAGCCCTGGTCGAGGTGAATCCGATCGAGGCGCATCACGGCGAAGCCGCCGCGTCGCAAGCTCTGGTGCAGCGCGCGCAGCTCGGGCGACTCGGCGCAGCGGCTCTCGATGGCCTCGAGCGCGGTGACGCCGCTCGCTGAACGCGCGCCGAACAGCGTGTACGCGATGAACAGTCGCTCCTCGTTCGGGTCGAGCTCCGCCTTGTCGAGCTCGAACTCTTTGAAGGTGAGCTCGAGCTCTTCTTCCGCACGCGCGCGCATGCCGTCATCAGTCGCGGCTTGCTGGAGCAAGCGACGAATGCGCGGCAGGGGCGGCTCATCCTGCCGTGGACGGTAGTGCGGCGAGTGAGGGAGCGACTCCGGGCGATCCGGGACGCCGGCGAGGTACACGATCCCGCGGCGCTCACCGGTGTACGCATCCATGACGTAGTCGAGCCAAAAGCGATCGCTGTTCCCGCGCTTCAAGTGATGTCGGATCAGGAGATCGGGCTGTGAGGACTGCGTCTTCAGCCGCTGACGCTGGCGCCACTTGGCCTCTTGCTTGGCGGACAGTTTCCCCTTCGGTCGAGTGCGCGCTGCGTCCGCGGCTGGCTGTTGCGCGGTCGCGGCGACGCGCTCGAAGTAAGCGAGCCACTCTTGCGTCGGCTCTCTCAGGAGGTACGGGGAGTCAGCGATGTAGTACTCACCCTCGAACGGTAAGACGCGCGCGAGCACCAAGTCGCCGCGCTCGAAGAAAGGGGCCGTGGCGTTCACCGTGAAAGCGCTGCCGCCGCGGATGGGCGACAGCTCTCCGCGCAGGCCCTTGGCAGCGGTCACCGCGTACACATCCAAGTGCGCCTCGGCGAGGCTGCGCGCCAGCGCGTGGAAGCGAGCATGCCTGGCGCTGCTCAGAGTGAGCTTGACGAGCACCGAGTAGGGAGTTTCATCCGCCGCCCCAACCGGCACCTCGCCGAGCACGTGCTGAACGTGGAAGGAGTCGTAAATCGGGCTCTGGGGTGGCCCGCCCGGCATGTATTCCTCCTCGAAAGCGTCCATCAAGCGGTTCAGCTGATTGAACCAGGGCGCGCTCAGCAGCGAGCACGCCGCCCGGGCGAGCGCGAAGTAGTGCAAGGTAAACTCCTCCACTTTCGGAGGCAGCTTCGGCTCCGGTTGTGATTGTCGGTTGTCGCGTACCTCCTCGAGGACGCCGTTCGGCAACAACGTCGCGGCGGACACGTGCTTCGCGATTTGCATCGCGATGGGCTCGAAGCGGATAGTGGCGGAGGTCACGCGGCGCACCGTAGCTCCATGTAGGGAGGGCTCAAGCTGCGCGGACGCAGCGAACGCGCTCCCGCGCTCCCGCGCTTCTCGCTGCTCGAGAAACTTCGCTCCTTGCCAAATCCGGTGCAATGTGCGAGTGCTCCGGCGGCGACGACACCACCCAACGCCAATAGAACCGGCGCCCTCCGCGGTGGCATCGCCGAGCCGCTCGCAGCCTTTGACGGAGTACGCTGCCCTGTACGCTATGGGGACAGTGAGGAGGATCGGGAGTTGCTCGCGCTGGCGAGCAAGCGGTACTTCTGTTGGGAGGAAGTGGGGGCGGGGGAGTAGTCAGGAGCGGAGCTGACTGAGACGATTGCGCCGCGGTACGCCGCCAGAGTCGAGCCCAGGCGTAGGAGATGTCGCGCTCAGGCGGCTCCTCGCGCCGCGGATAACTGCGAAGCTTGTGATGCGCGAGCCAGATCTGTCAACGCTGCCGCCACAACGTGGAACGAAATTCGTGCGGTATGCTCGTCTGAGCAAAATCCCCAGTCGAGCTCCTTTTCCGGATGAACGTGATTGCGAAACTCACGCAGTGCATGGCCAAAGTGCTTGACATTGGGTGACAGCAATCGAATTTGCGTGAGCACGTCAATCCAGTCGCATAAGCGCCACTTTTCAAGCTTCGGCGGTGTTTTGCCGTGGAGCGCCTGGATCAGCATCATGGAGCAGCTGAAGCCATGACCTCTGTCGAGCAGGACGTGTACGGCGCGAATCTCGCGAGCAGCGGCAAGCTCAAGCTCCGCGCCAAGGCATTGCTCGCGCGAGGCACGAGCGACGCGGTGTTCGACGCGTGCGTCCTCCTGCATGAGGCGGCGCGTAAAGAACGCTGCGCGATAGCGGCTCTCTCCGTCTGCCCACCGGTCACCCTGCTCACCTCGACGGTGGAGGTTTGCTGGTCTGGTCGAAGGGCTCGACCCACCGCGCGCTGCGGAAGCTTGGGGCGACGTGCTTCGCGCGCGCGCAGGGCTCGAGCGACGGCAAGCAGATGCCATCCTCGAACGCTTGACTTCGCGCTATTCTGCGCTGCAGCGGGACTTTGCGCAGACGTTGGGTTCCTCTGCAATTCTGTTGACCCTTCGAGACTCGGCTCGTCTCGTCGGTCTCGCTCCGGCAGACCGCATCCGTGCCCGAAAAGAGTTGGCAGCGCTGTTGCAGCGCTTTCCGGGAGCCACTGCTTTTCATTGGCTCGACTACAGATTGGCCGAAGCCGACGACGCCAAGAAGGCTGCCTGGGATGCGCTGGAAAGGGCGCGCTGGCTAGAGCCTGACAATTCGCGGTTCCGCGCGATGAGTCTACTGGTCGCCGCGTGGGCGCTTACACTCGCCGCGGCCGAGCAGCACCTCGCCGGGCGTGCGCGCCGGGCTAGAGCGCGCCGGACCCGAAGTCTGCCTGATGTACGCGCACGCCGAGCTCACGCTCGCCCGCAAGGTGGCCGCAAAGGAGCGCAAATCTCGCTGGACGCGAGCTCGTGACGCGGCCGACGCTGGCATTGCCCAGGCGACCAGCGAGGGGCTCAGGATGAACCTCAAAGCAACGCAGCTCCTCCTTCAGGAGCTGTTGGCGGATCGAGTGCCAACTCCTGAGGTCTTGTACCTGGCCGGTCTCAGCGAGTTGGCTGCTACGGCGATGCCCAAGGTGGATGTTTTGGATTTGCTGACGGTAAGGCTCCGACGGACAGGGGCGACGCTGGGCGCCGCGGCGGCGTGAGCGCGACTTCGGCACCGCGATGTCTTTGCGCTGGAAAAACCAGGAAGTGAGATGCCGCTAGACTGAGGAGCTAGCGTTGCTCTCGCCGGCGAATGTCTGCCCACAGGCTGCTCAAGTCGAGCTCGATGGCATCGAACGGCACAGCGCGGACCTTCACGTTGCCCTCATACATACCCACGGTGCGCCAGTGTTGTCCGTGCAGCTGAAAGACCTCGAGCGTGCGCTGAATGGGCTCGAGCAGCCACGCAAACTGCACCCCCTCACGCGCGTAGACCGGCATCTTGCGAACGCGGTGGAGCGTTCCCGTCGTGGGGGAGAGGGTTTCGCAAATCCAATCGGGAGCGAGCTCGAACGCTACCAAGTCTTCGGGGACGTGGGGCATGCGCTCACGACGCCACCCGGCCAAGTCCGGCACCAACACCGCGTCGCCAAGATGCAGCTCCGGTTCGTCCAGGATTATCCATCCGCCGGGCCCGCCTTCTCCGGCGTCGAACGGACCATCGAGCCGTCCGCCCAACTTCGACGTGACCCGCGCGTGCGGTCCAGCCGGCCTCGGGGAAGCGTACAGCACGCCGTCTACAATCTCACCCACCTGATTCGACGGCAACGCGCACAAACGCTCCCAGAGCGTTCCGAGCCGGTGTGCCGCGTCAGCCATGGACCAGATTGTAGCTCAATCGCGGCGCAACGTCGCCGCGTGAACCGCGAGGGGCAGGCGCCATGCCGGTAGTCGCGGAAAACGCGAGCGCACGCCTCGCTCAGGAGGTGACCAAGAAGGTCCGCGATCGCGGGCTCGTGCTGTGGGTCGACGCGGAGCGGCAGTACGAAGCGTTCGTGGATGCGCTGAGTCGAAAGGATTTCGGCTTCGAGTACCCGGTGATCTCCTTTCGCGGCAGCTACCTCGAGTTGATATTGGCGCTCGAGCCCTTTGGCAACGCGCTGTATCCGGAAAAGGCGCTGGTGCACTTATCGGGGCTGAACAAGGAGAGCGTGAAAGAGGCACCGGTCTACGAGCTCTACAAGGCCGGCACCGTCTTTCGAAAAGGGCCTGGCGACGCTGGTCCGCGACGCAGCCATCGGCTCGGCGACGCCGGAAGAAATCGAGTCGTTCCTACGCAGCCCGGGACTCACGCTGCGACCTTCGACAACACCCTCCTGCTCCTCAAATCAGCGCTGTCGCTGCTCCGGCAAGCCGGTGTGGAGCGCTTCGTGATCGCCTCCGACCACGGGTTCTTGCTGCAAGACGCTGCGACGGAAAGCGTGCCGCTGGGCGCCAACATGCGCGTCGCTGACCGGCGTCACGCGCTCTTGCCTTCTCCATCCGGCGCGGCGGACGTGCTCGAGCTGAAGCTTTCGACGCTCGAGTACGACGTCGAGCAGGATCAGTATTTGGTCCTGCGCACCTTCGTCAACATTCTCGACCTCTTGGCGGACGACCCTGACCAGGACGCCAATCAACTGCTCGGGTTCCAGCCCGCCGAGCTGACGCCAGAAGAGGAGGCGGTCATGGCGGGCCGCAAGCTCGACGAGCCGCCGCCGGACGACGGATTTGGTGGTTCATCGGTGAGCATGTAGACCATGAGCGTCTTCTCGCGCTTCCCCGAACGCCTGCAGCACGCGATCGCGCACGAGCTCGGCTTCACCTCGCTGCGGCCGGTGCAGGAACTGGCGGGCGAGGCGATCCTCGAGGGCAAGAATGCCGTCGTGCTGGCGCCCACCGCGGGCGGCAAGACCGAGGCCTCGATGTTCCCGGTGATCGCCGAGCTGGTGAGAGAGCCACCGTCGGGAGTGGGCGCGCTCTACATCGCGCCCATCAAGGCGCTGCTCAACAATCAGGAGGTGCGGCTCGGCAAATACACGGAGATGGTCGGCTTGCGGCGCTTCGTGTGGCACGGCGATGCGCAGCAGAGCCAGAAAACCGCGTTCATTCGCGAGCCCGCTGAGCTCTTGATGACAACGCCGGAGTCGCTCGAGGTGATGCTGATGTCACCGCGAGTGCCGGTGCAGACGCTGTTCAAAGATCTGCGCTACGCCGTCATCGACGAGATCCACGCCTTCGCGGGCACGGACCGCGGCGCACACCTGCTGAGCGTCATCGAGCGCCTACGCGACTTGTCCCAGCATGACGTGCAGCGCATCGGCTTGAGCGCCACAGTTGGGAACCCTCAGCAGATCGTGCGCTGGCTCGCCGGAACATCGAAGCGGGAGGGGGTGCTGGTGGATCCGCCGAGACCCAAGGCGGAGCGCCGCATCGCCATCTACCTGCGGGAAGACATCACGGATTTCGGGCGCACCGCCGTTCGCGAGGGCAAGGGGAAGAAGAGCCTGTTCTTCTGCCAGTCCCGTGCGCTGACCGAGACCGTCGCGGACCAGATGCGCGACGACTCCATCGACGTCTTCGTTCACCACGGCTCGGTTTCAAAAGAGGAGCGCCACGCGGCGGAGCAGCGCTTCGCGACGGGTACCAACGCCTGCATCGTGGCCACCTCGACGCTAGAGCTCGGCATCGACGTCGGCGGGCTCGACCTCACGTTTCAGGCGAACGCGCCGAGCACGGTGTCGTCGTTCCTGCAGCGCATGGGTCGTACCGGCCGGCGCGAGGGCACCGTCGCGAACATGACGTTTCTGTGTGAAGACACCGTCTACGTCGTTCAAAACACCGCGCTCGTGCTCCTTGCGTCGCGAGGCTGGGTCGAAAGCGTAAAAGTCGAGAGCCGCTGCTGGCCGGTGCTCGTACACCAGCTCCTGGCCATGACGCAGCAGTTCGGCGGGATTAGCGCCGAGCGTTGCTGGCTCATGCTCGAACGGGTGCCTGACTTTCAGGGGATCAGCAAGGACGAATACCTCGCGCTCGTCGAGCACATGAAACGCGAGGGCTACCTCTTCGAAGCCGGTGGGCTCTTGAGCATGGGGCAGAAGGCCGAAAAGGTGTTCGGCAAGAAAAACTTCCTCGAGCTCTACGCTGTATTCTCGACTCCGCAGCTCTACAAAGTGCAGACCGAGTCCAGGCGTGATCTCGGCAGCCTCGAGCAAGCCTTCGTGGATCGACTCGTGGACGAGATGAAAGCCGTGCTCACCAGCGACACCGACTATCCGTTCCTGGACGCGCAGGCCAAAACGGCGCTGAGCGAATGGCGCGGCGATCTCGGCCAACTCCTACGCGACACGCGGGACACCCTCCACCGAAACCTCGCGCACGATGAACGGCAGGTCCCCAGTCCTTAGACGGCGGCCATCAAAATGCCGCAGCGGAGCTTCCCATTCGGAAACGAGCCAAAGATCATTCAATGACGTACCAGCGATTTGACCGATCTCGAGCTCGCTGAGCTCCGCCGGCATAGTCCAGGTCTGCCAGGCCGAACCGTCCCAGAAGCGAAGGCCGTATCCGCCCACCAAGACTTCGGTAGACGAAAGCCCCCAAACGGAGCCCACGGGCTCGCTCGGACTATCGCACGTCCACTTTTTGCCGTTGAACCGGCAGACTTTGGGCATTGGGCCGCCCTTCGAACCGATCGTCCCAACT
Source organism: uncultured Sorangium sp. (assembly GCA_966250485.1). Classification (GTDB taxonomy): domain Bacteria; phylum Myxococcota_A; class Polyangia; order Polyangiales; family Polyangiaceae; genus PMG-095. Next base: position 144,305 of record CBINHN010000010.1, read on the forward strand.
CCCCAGATGTCGTCGCTCGAGGCGCCCCAAAGGCGTTCGAACCTAGGGCTCGCCCAGTCATCGAACTCGATGTCTTCCTGTTCGATTGTCTCGACGACGAGTGTGCAAGACGGCCCGCAGGGCGCTTCACTGTCCGACGATGCCCCGGATTCTGCCGCGGCCGGGCCGCCACTCGTCGGCGCCGCTCCGCCAGCGTCGCTCGAGCTCATTCCCTCCACCCGGCCGCCGCAGCCAAACGCCAAGGCTAGCAACGCGACTACCGCGATTCGCATGGGGCTACGCTAACCGACGGCGACATGCGATTTCCAGAGCGCGCGCTACGGACGCA
>CBINHN010000011.1:0-141840 GCA_966250485.1 uncultured Sorangium sp.
CGCCGGCGCTGGTGAATGCCGGGAAGGTATGGACGGTGGTCCACGTGGCGCCGACGCGCTACCACCCGGGGCGCGTCGACGGCGAGATCCCGATTCGCTACGCGGTCAACGACGACGCAGCGCTGGAAGCGCGGCTCACGGACGCCATTTCGCGCGCGCTCCACAGTGACCCTGCGTACTTGGCGGAAGACCCGAGCCGGCTGTCCAGCGGCGAACGCACGCTCAATTCCCTCGTTCACGGTCACAACAGCTATCGAATCAGCTTATTCGAGGCTGTCGTGCGCACCGACACGGGCGGTGCGTTCGCGCCCGGCGTCGGCTTCGAGCTCGCTCGCGGCGCGAACCAAGTGCAGGTCTGGGCGCGCAGCTCGCTGGCGGGCTCTTGGAGCGGCGTCGCGGGCTCGCAGCGCGCGCTGCGACTCTTGGGCGGGCTCGACGCCGGGCTCAATTACGAGCTTTCACCGCGCGCGGCTGCGAGCGGGTACGCCGGGCTCGGCGCGGGGCTCGTCGTGCTTCGCTTCGAAGGGCGGCTGGATCCCGAGGACGCGGCCACGCTGGATCGGCTCAACACGGTGGGCGCCGTGCTCGAGCTGCGGCTCGGCGCGCGCTTCTTCCGCTTGTACGATTTCGATTGCGACGTGTTCGCGCTCGGCGCGCTGCCGCTGTTCGCCACCAAGAACCCCGACGTGCAGCTCTTCGGTGACGGCGGGGTGTACACGCCCTTCGCGCAGCTCGGCGTAGCCGTGGGTTTTTGAGCGAGCGCGCCCGCGCGGCTCGCTATTTCGGCGGGAGCCTCACTGCACGCGCGCGCGCGGGCGCTGGTAAGCGCGCGGCGGCCGGCGCCGGCAATGGCCGCGGCGCGCGCTGACCTTGCTCGCGTTGCCGCTGCTCGCGCTCGAGCCGCTCACGCTCCTGCCGTTGTCGCAGCAAATCATTGGGGTCTAGCGGGCTGCGCTGTGGTTTGGCGGGCTCACTGGGCTTGGCGGGTGCCGGGCTGGGCGGATGCACCGCCGGAGGTGGCGCGGCGGGAGCAGGACGCGGGCTGGGCGGGACGCGTGGAGGAGTTTGGTTCGGCGGGGTTGGCTGAGCGGGGGGCGCGCTGGCGGCTGGGGGCGGACGTACGGCGGGCGCGTGCGGCTGGATGCCCCTTGGTGCCTGCGGATTCACCGGAACGGGCCGGGGCGGTGCCGGGTGCGTCTGCCGATCCGGCCAGCGGCCGGTGCTGTAGTGAGGGGGCCGGGGCGCTCCCGGAGGGAGCGGCTTTGCGGCGTGGGGTTCGGCGGGGTGTCGTGTTACGCGCACGGGCACCGCCGGGGGTACGGTCCCCGGCGTGTAGGGCGCTGAGGGCGGACCTGCGTAGTAGTAGTAACCGCCCTCGTAAGCGTAATACTCCAAACGATCCGGCGGGAAGTCATGTGCGTGCGGCTCGGCGATGGCGCACCACTCACCGCCGAGACTCGCGGGATAATAGTGCGGACCGCCGTAGTAGTAGAGGTCCGCGCGCTGGACCATCGTGGACCGTCCGGTCGTGACCACGCAGGCGCTCGGGGCCAGACACGCGATCAGCAGCCGAAGCCAAGAAAGTCTCATGTTGCTTAGACGGCGTGTCATGGCCCTGATTCAGTGGTGTCAGCCGGGGGGCGTTCCGTTGAGCGCGGCGTCGATCATGCTCGCCACAGCGGTGAAGTCCGTCGGGTTCTCGACGCGCTGACCGTTGATGAAGAGGGTCGGCGTGCCCTGTACGGCGGCCTTCTCTCCGAGCTTCATGTCGGCGTCGACCCGCTCTGCGATCGCCTTGTCTTCGATGGCCTTCTTGAATTGCGCGACGTCGAGGCCGGCGTTCTTCGCGTGTGTTTCGAGGCCCGCGCGGTCCAGGTTCTGCTGATTCTTGAACAGCTGATCGTGATACTCCCAGAACTTGCCCTGCGCGAACGCGGCCAGCGCGGCATGGGCCGCGTCGCGCGCGTGCGAGTGCATGGGCAGCGGATACTGGCGGAACACGAAGCGCACCTTGTCGCTGTATTTCTCGCGGATCTTGTGCACCACGTCCGACGCGCGCGAGCAGAACGGGCACTCGAAATCCGAGAACTCCACGATCTTCACCTTGGCCGCTTCGGGCCCGAACGCCGGCACGGCGCCGTTGACCATCTCCGCCTGCAGCTCCGGCGCGAGCGGCTGATTGCTGGCCTCCATCTTCTTCACCTCGGCCGTGATCTCCGGCAGGTGCTCCAGCATCATCTTGCAGCGCTGCGGCGGGAACGACTGCGTCTGCTGCGTGACCATGGTGCACGTCTTCGTCTTCGCGCCGACGGCGTCGCACAAAGTCTTCACCAGCTTGTCGCAGTCGCTGCGCAGCGCGCCGAGCTTCGAGAGCGAGACCTTGATGTCCTTGATGCCGGCCTGGCACGCGGCGTTCGACATCAAGGCCGTCGCCTCTTTGAAGCTCGAGCAGGTGGCTGACTCTGCGCCGGCCTTGGCGCACACCTTCTCCGCGTACTGCGCGCAAGGACCGCTCGCTGCGGCGGCGGAGCCCGACGCTGCCGGCGCAGTGCCTTTCGGAGCGCGCGCCTTACAGCCCGTTGCGGAGAGCGACACCAGAGCGAGTGAGAGGGCGAGGGCGACGTTCGCGGCCCTCCCAACCTGAATCGAAATCATCGGCTAGATCCTTGCAGAGCTCGCACGAATGCCGTGGAGCGGGGCTCTTCTAGCAGCTCCGCCCGCATGGGGCTATGCCAGAGCCACGTGGAAACGCCGGATCCCGAGGCCATCCGCCAGCTAGGCGACCTTCTCAGCGCAGCGCGCCGAGCGGTGGTGTTCACGGGGGCCGGCATGAGCACCGAGTCGGGGCTTCCCGATTTTCGTTCGGCGGGCGGGCTGTGGAAGCAGAATCGGCGCTTCGAGGCGCTCGCGTCCACGCACGCGCTCGAGCACGAGTATGGCGAGTTTCTCGAGTTCTATCGCTATCGTCTGCGCGCGTTGGCAAGCTTTGCTCCGAACGCCGGGCACTCCGTGCTCGCGCGCTGGCAGGAGCAGGGTCGCATCCAGCGCGTGATCACGCAAAACGTCGACGGTTATCATGAGGCGGCTGGCAACCGTGAGGTGTTGTGTCTGCACGGGACCCTGGCTCGCATCCGCTGTCAGCGCTGCGCGAGCGCCGCGGACGCGGTGACGTTCCTGGAGGTCACACCGCCGCTCTGCGCCCGTTGCGGCGGCAAGCTGCGCCCCGGAGTCGTCCTGTTCGGTGAGCCTCTGGACGAAGCCGTGCTGGAGGAGGCGTGCCGCGTCAGCAGCGACGCGGATCTGTTCATCGTGCTGGGGTCGTCGCTGCTGGTGTCTCCGGCCAACGCGCTGCCGCGCTTGGCGCTGAGCCAGAACGGCGCGAAGCTCGTGATCGTCAATCGCGAAGCCACGCCGCTCAGCTCCCTCGCGGCGCTCGATGTGCGCGCCGGCATTGGCGACATGCTGGCCGCCGTCGAGCGCGCGCTGCGCTGAGCGGCGCTGCGGCGGCGAAGGGCACGCGCTCCCCGGCTGCAACAAATTGGTCCGCATAGCGGGACCTCTGCTAGCCACGACGAGTCCATGAACCAAGGCGCGCTCGGAGCAGGAAATGGCGTTGGCGGCCGCGGCTTGCTGCTCGCCGTGGCGCTCAGCGCTTGCGCTTGCGGCTCGCGGCCGGCGGCGAGCGCCGAGGCGCGCGACGCCGTGGTCGCGGCGCAAGCGCCGCCCGCGCCGAAAGCCGCGCAGCAGGATTTGGCGCCGGTCGCCGACTTCCCGGTGATCCCGAGCTCGCGCGAGCGCGAGCGCTGCCCCGACGACGTATTGCCGCGGGGCTCCGCGGAGACCACGCTACAGATCCGCGTCCACGACGTGCGCCGCGATCGGCGCGAGCTCATGCCGCTCGACCTGTCGCTCGCGCTGCAGAGCAAGCCGCGAGGCGGTGAGCGGCCGCGCTACGTCGCGGATCTGCTGATCGAGGTGTATTCGAACCCCAAGCTCTTTCGCCGGCGCAACGCGCCGCGCTCGGAGTGGGCGGCGGGTAAGCTAGAAGGTCGTCTCGTGATCCGCGACACGCGTGAACGTCGCGCGTTGTGTCAGGTGCCGCTGCGCGTGCGCGGCAACGCCGCGGACGCGCCGATCTCGCGGCGCTTGCGCGAGATGACGCGAGCCTCGCTCGAGCACAAGCTATACCGCGCGGTCAATCACGAGCTGCGCGTGGCGCTCGGCGGCATCAGCGGCGTCCTGACCCTGGCCGAGCCGGGCTCGGCCGACGAGCGGCTCGCGCTGCGGCAGTGAACGCGGCGCGCGCGAGTCGCGGCCGACAAAGCGCCTCGCGGGCTGCCCTCATTGCTCGTGCCTGGCTGGTCGGCTAAGCTCCGCGGCCATTTCTGCCAGGCCGAAATCATCATGAACGGAGTCTCGTTCTTCCACGCCGGTGAGGCGCTGATTGCCATTCTGATTCGGGCGAACGCGTCGAGCCCGGATAAGTACAACTTCCTGACCGCGCCCAGCGAGCCGCTCCAGCTCGGCATGAACTTCTACAAGGCGGGGGAGCAGATCAAGAACCACATGCACCTGCCGCGCGAGATCAAGGTCGACAAGGTGCAAGAGCTGATCTTGATAAGCCAGGGCCGCGCGCGCCTCGTGCTGTACGATGAGCAGCGCCAGCGCGTGGCCGACACCGAGGTGGCGAGCGGTGACGTCGTGCTGTTGACCTCCGGCGGTCACGGCTTCGAAATCTTGGAAGATACCAAGATCGTGGAAGTGAAGCAGGGGCCGTACGACGGCCATAGCGTGGACAAGGTCCTGTTTTGAAAGACAACGCTGAGTTCATTCCGGTGTGCGAGCCCTTGTTGCTCGGCAACGAGCTCAAGTACGTGAGCGACGCCGTGTCCAAGGGCTGGATCTCCTCCTCCGGCTCTGCCGTCGGCGAGTTCGAGCGGAAGTTCGCCGAGCACCTGGGCGTGCGCCACGCGGTCACCGTGTCGTCGGGCACGGCGGCGCTGCACCTCGCGCTGCTCGCCGCAGGCATCGGTGAGGGGGACGAGGTGATCGTGCCGACGTTCACCATGATCGCCTCGGCGGCGGCGGTTTGTTACACCGGCGCCATGCCCGTGTTCGTCGACGCGGAGCGTGACACCTGGAACATGGACGTCGCGGCCATCGCGGCGAAGATCACGCCGCGCACGCGCGCGATCATGCCGGTGCACATTTACGGCTTGCCGTGCGACATGGATCCGATCCTCGAGCTCGCGCGCGCCCACCGGCTGCTCGTGATCGAAGACGCCGCGGAGGCCATCGGCTCGCGCTACAAGCAGCGCCGCTGCGGCGCCATCGGGGAGCTCGGCTGCTTCAGCTTCTTCGCCAACAAGGTGATCACCACGGGCGAAGGCGGCATGGTCACCACCAGCGACGACGCGCTCGCGGCGAAGCTGCGCTACTTCAAGAACCTGTGTTTTCCGATGCAGGGGCCGCGCCGCTACGTGCACGCCGACATCGGCTTCAACTATCGCATGCCGAACACCTCGGCCGCGATCGGCCTCGCGCAGCTCGAGCGCGTGGAGGACTACGTCGCGCGTCGCCAGAGCAACGCCGCGCGCTACAACGAGCGGCTGCGCGGCCGTCGCGGCATCACGACGCCGGCCGAGCGCCCCTGGGCAGTGAACAGCTTCTGGATGTACTCGATCCTGATCGAGGACGAGTTTGGCCCAACGCGCGATGAGGTCATGCAGCGGCTGCTGGAGAAGGGCATCGACACCCGCAGCTTCTTCGTGCCCATGCACCGGCAGCAGGCGCTGATCGACTACGGCTGCGACGTGAGCGGCTCGTACGCGAGCTCCGAGGATATTTCGGCGCGCGGGCTGTACTTGCCCTCGAGCTCGGGCTTGACCGACGCTCAAATCGAGCGCGTCTGCTCCACGCTGCTCAGCCTGTCCCGCTGAGCGCTCCCGTGAGCCGCTCGCGGCGGCTAGTCCAGGCGCTTCAAGCGGTACAAGGAGTAACCGCCGGGCAGGCTCTGGGGCTCGGAGCGCGGAGCCAGGAAAGCGTGCAGCCTGCGCCGCGTCGCACGGTTGGTGAGCACGTGCGTGACTCCGTAGCGTTTCAACAGCTCGCTGCGGTGGCGATCGCCGCCCGAGCCGCGCACGAACTGCGTCACTGCGGCCTCTCGCTCGTCGGCGTCGAGGACCAGCGGGTTCGGGTGCAGCAGCGCCAGAATGCGGGGTCCGAAGGCGGGCAGCGGCCAAGAGCTACGAATGTCCGCGAGGATGACGGCGTCGCGGCCAGCGAGCTCCGCCGCGCGGCGCGCGTAGCGGATGTTGAGGCTCTCGCCGTCGCGGAGCCGCTTGCGCTGCGCCGCGACGTGCTGCTCGGCGGCCTGCAGGTTCCAAATGGCTGAGCCGAGCAGCGTCGCCGCGACGAACGCGCCCGACAGCCAGGCGCGGCGCCCGCTCGTGAGCGCTGGCGACGCCTCCGGCGCGCCGCGCGTCAGCTTCAGGAGCAGCCAGACGAGCGCGAGCTGCAGGTAGAAGATCGCGAGCAAGATGAAGCGGTGTCCGAGCGGCAATGGGCGGTAGGCGTTGACCACGAAGGGCAACAACATGCTCAACGCGCCGAGCGCGATGAACCAGCGGCGCCGCACTAGCAGGTACAGCGTCAGGGGCAGCCCGCCCAGCGCCAGCCCGAGCGTCAGCAGCAGCGGAGTCGTTTGGTAAAATGGGTGAGACAAACCGCTCGGCTCGGGAGCTTTGCTCGCCGCGGCTTGCGTGGCGCTGGCGATCTCGTTGTGCCCGCCGACGAGCAGCACCCCTTTGAGCGAAAAATACGGCCACGCGAGCGCGAGCAGGCAGCCGAGCGTGACGGCCGCCGCGGTCTTCACACGCTGCTCGAGCGTGGCGTCGCGCTCGTCGAGGGTGAGCAGGAACGCGCCGGCGATGCCCAACACCGCCGTGAGCGGGTGGGTGATCACGACCAGCGCGCAACAGCCGCTGACGAGCGCAAGCCCGCCCCAGCTCGCCCCGCTGCGCAGCGTTCGCAGCACGACGGTGAAGGTCAGCAGCGACAACCCTAGCGCCGCGGTCGACGGGTAGCTCACGGTGCTGAACAAGATCTTCAGCTGATACACGTTCGAGTAGTGGAAACCGTCCCACCAGCTCGCCAGCATGATGATCAAGCCGTAGAGCGGGGCGCGCGCATCGCGGAAATACGAGCGAAAGAAGCAGAAGATCCCGCCCATGAGCAGCAGCAGGTTCAGGCACGCCGACAGGCTCATGGCGCCGAGCGCGTCGTAGTCCAGGGCTCGGCCCAGCAGCGCGCACAGGATGAAGGTCGGGATGAAGCGCGGCGCGCTGGCCGGGCTGACGAGCTGCGGGTTTCGCGGGTGCCAAGGATCGTCGAGCAAGGCGCGCAGCGTGGCCGCGTGCTCCCAATAATCCGACGTCTGACTGTTGGTGACGATGCGCGTCGTGAACGCCTCCGTCGCGATCCAGGCGCACACGCCGACGGCGAGCAGCAAAAAGACGAGCGACGCCCAGTTTCCGCCGAGCCAGCGGGTGCAGCGTCCGATTGACGCGCGAGCACGCGATACAGCTTGATGTGACAGGCGTCGACTCCGAGGCCGGCGCAGTCTCGCATCGGCGTTCTGGATGTCAATCTCGGCCGGAGCGGGCGGCGGCGCGCCCCAATCCGGACGGCTCTACTCAGCCGAGGCGGTGCTGCTGCGCCACGAGCCGCCGCACCGCCGAGAGGACGCCCTGCTGCACGTCGGCCAGGCGATCGGGCGTGAGCGTGCTGCCCGCTGCGCCGCAGATCGTGAAGCGGTCCTTGGCGACGCCGTCCTCGGTGCGCGCTTCGGAGGCGATGATTTCGGCGCGTTGGCGGAACAGCGCGCGCGTCACGGCCAAGAGCAGCCCGGGACAATCGGGAGCGTCGACGACCAGCACGGTCTCGCCGCTGCGCAGCGCGCGGGTGTCGTAGTAGACGCGCACCGGCTGCAGTGTGAGCTGCACGCGCAGCCGCGTCGCGCTGCTGAGCTCATCCGCGCGCTGTTGCTCCTCGATCAGCTGCGATAGCACATAGCCGACGTTGTTGATGTCTTCCACGTCCGGGAGCGGACTCAGCGCGGAGCCGCCGTGACGTCGCAACCAGAGCAGCGCGATCGTCTCTCGGCTGCCATCGGGCGCGTTGCGCTCGTGAATTTGCGCGGCGTGCGCGTCGAGCTCCTGACTCGACAGCGCGTCACCGATCAGCGAGAGCAGGCCCGAGCGGCTTGCGCTCACGACGCAGATTGCGACCTCGTGCGGCAGCGTCGCCCAAATCCCGACTTGCGCGGCGCGCAGGCCGCGGCTCGCGGCGATACGAGCGTGCGCGTGCAGCTCGGCGCCGTCGAACAGGCGCCGATAGGACGGCGGCATGCTATTGGCGAATTTCGCCGCATCGTCGAGCGGACTCGGGTACTCTGAGCGTGGCAGCGCAACCATGGCCCACTATCGTTCGTCACGTCAGATTGCCCGGGTGTGTCCGTCGCGCTTCACCGTCATGGCGTTTTTTACGCGCCTTACATAAGTTCGCGCCGCGCGATGAATCAAGCCGCGTTTCACCCCCAGGAATTCAGCGATATCGAGGCTTGGGCCGCGGCCTATGTCGAGTCTCGCGAGCTGACGTTCAAGCTCGCACCTCCGCCGCCACCCGCTCACTTTCGTGAAGCGCGCGAGCCGCTCGACATCAGGGCGCCAGGGCGGCCGCCGCAGCTCATCGCCGCGCAGCGTCGCGAGCGAACAGTGAAAGGTGAGGCGTTGCGCGACCCGCGCCAGCGCGCGCGGCTCGTGCACACCTTCTTTCATCACGAGCTGCAAGCGGCGGAGCTGATGTGTTGGGCGCTGCTGCGCTTCCCCGAGGCTGAGCTGGAGTTCAGAAGAGGGCTGCTCGGCATCTGTCTGGATGAGATTCGGCACCTGAATTCCTATCGCGAGCACCTCGTCGCGTTGGGCGCCGAGGTCGGCGATTTTCCGGTGCGCGACTGGTTCTGGCTGCGCGTCCCGGCGTGCGGCTCGCCGCTCGCCTTCGTCGCGGTGATGGGCATGGGCTTCGAGGCCGCGAACCTGGAGCACGCGCGCAACTTCGGCGCAGAGTTTCGCGCCGTCGGCGACGCGGCGCTGGCCGAGACGCAAGAGCGTATCGGGGTCGAAGAGCGCGCGCACGTCGCCTTCGCGACGCGCTGGTTCAAGCGCTGGACGGGCGGGCTGCGTTACGAGGATTGGGTCGCGGCGCTGCCCGCGCCGCTCTCGCCGTGGCTGCTGCGCGGTGAGCCCTTGGCGCTGGAAGCGCGCCTGCGCGCCGGCATGTCCCAGGCATTCCTCGAGCAGCTAGCGGCTCACGTTCCGGCGCCGAGCGGACCGCAGGGCGCCGCCGCCGCGCGCTGGCGATGAGCGCCGCGCGTCGCCCCTGGGCCTGGCTGCTCAACCTCGACGCTGAGCTCGAGCTCACGAACCCCGGGCATTTCCCGAGCGCGCGCCTCGCGGCGCAGCTCGAGCGCTATCGCGCCCTCGCGCGCGCGTTGCTCGCTCCGGACGACGTCGAAATCGCCGACCAACGTCGCTGCGCAGAGTCGCTTCCAGGTCGTGCCTGGTGCCCGACTCCGTCAGCGCTCGCGGCGCTCCGCAGAGCGGGCGCGACGCCGGAGCCGCACCCCGCGCTCGCGGTCTTGCAGCGCGTGAACCATCGCCGCTTCGCCGTCGAGCTCGGCGCCGGGCTGCCGCAGCAACGCTACGTGACGTCGCGCGCCGAGCTCGAGCGCGTGCTCGACAGCGCGCCGCGGGCGTGGCTGCTCAAGCGGCCATTGGCGTTCGCCGGGCGTGGTCAGCTGCGCTGGTTCGGCGCCGGCGACGCGCGGCAGGCGTCGTGGATCGACGCCTCGCTCGCGCGCGATGGTCTAGTGGTCGAGCCCTTGGTCACGCCTTTGCTGGAGCTCTCGTTGCACGGGTTCATCCGCAAGGATGGCGAATACGAGCTCGGCCGCATCTGCGTGCAAGATGTGTCACCCCACGGAGTTGCGCGCGGCGTGCGCCTCGCCAGCGCCGGCGAGCTCCGCGTCGACGAAGCCAAGGCCCTGTTTGCGGTCGCTGAGCGCGTCGCCAGCGCGCTGATAGGAGCCGAGTACTTTGGTCCCTTCGGCGTCGATGCCTTTCGTTATCAGGCTGGCGCCGAGGTCGGGTTTTGTGCGCTCAGTGAGCTGAACGCGCGCTATACCATCGGGTTTGTAGTCGGCTTCCCGCGGCCGCCCGCCGAGCTCGTGCTGTGATGCAACGCTCGCTTGCAGGCTGGAGTCAGAGCTGGTCTGCTAGCGCTGTGCTTACCCTTATTTCAAACCGTCGTTTACAATCGATGCCACGACCTGCGTCGACTCGCGCGCTGGCTCTTGCCGGTGCGTTGCTAACGCTCGGACAGGCGAGCGCAGCGCACGCGCAAACGGCCGCGCCGCGCGCGAGCGACGCGGCCGCGCCGCCCGCCGCGACGACAGCAGCGCCGCCGTCGCCGGCCGCAGCTCCGTCGGCAGCTCCCGCAGCGCCGCTAGCAGCGGCCCAGCCGGCGCCAGCGCAGGTGTACGCGCTGCCGCCGGCGGGCTCGCCAGCTCGGCTGCCGTATCGTCCGGGCGCGCCGATTCCCGTCGGCTACCACGCGGAAGACCACGTGCGCAAAGGGCTCGTGATCGGCGGCAGCATCACCCTGGGTGTTCCTTATGTCTTAGGTTTGATGTTGGCGAGCGCCGCCAACTTCGAAAACAAGAGCGGCTGGCTCGTGGTGCCCGTCGTGGGCCCCGTGCTCACCCTGGCGCTACGCAAAGAGCACACTTGTGACACGAGCAGCGAGGACATTTGTATCGAGACCACCGCCGATCGTGTGGTTGGTACATATCTCATCCTCGACACGCTGACTCAGGCAGGGGGTGCGGCGATGCTGCTGATCGGCGTCGCCGCGCGCAAGACCGAGCTCGTCCGCAACGACGTCGCGAATGTGGTGCTGCTGCCCGGTCCCGTTGGGCACGCCGGCTACGGTCTGAACGCTGTCGGAACCTTCTAAAACGCCGGATCCTGCTTGATTTGCGGAGCCCCCGGCGGCGCTGCTGAAGCGCGCGCGGCGGGGTGCTCGCGTGCGCGCGTTCGTGTTCGTCAGCCCGAGTCGGACATGTTAGAGCGATCGGCCCCGTGAGGTTGGCTGGTCCTGTGCGAGGGTTGCTGTCGCGCCCTTTCCGCGTTCCGCGCACGCTTCGCTGCGCCTGGCTCGCGGCGCTCGCTGGCGTGTTGCTCAGCGTCCCTGTGCGCGCCGAGCAGCTGGCCAGCATCACTTTGCCGCGACCCAAGACGGAGGTGAACGCGAGCTACCCCGAGCGAGCGCTGAACGAGCACATCACCGATACGGTCACTGTCTCGCTGCTGCTCGAGATCGACGTCGACGGCAAGGTGCGGCGCGCGAGCGTGCTCGAGCCGCGCGGTCACGGCTTCGACGAGGCAGCGCTGACGGCCGCGCAGGCCCTCGAGTTCGAGCCCGCGACGCGCGACGGCCGGCCCATCGCTGCGCGCATCAAGTACCGCTACATCTTTACGCCGCCTGCGCCGCTCCTCTCGGGCCGCGTCGCTGGCCGCGTCAGCGATTTGCCGGTGAGGCACGCCAACGTCACGGTGCGAGACGCCGCGGGAGTGGAGCACGTGACCACCACGGACGCGGAAGGCGCTTGGCACATCGATGGCCTGCCGCCGGGGGTCACCCGCGTGCGCGTCAGCGCTGCGGGGATGCTCATGCAGGAGAGTGAGGCGACGCTCGAGCCGGGTGAAGCCACGCACATCGTCTCGCGGCTGCTGCTCGAGCCGATCGAGACGGACACCTCGCAGCCGCCGCCGATCGAGGTCGAGGTGCGCGGTGAGCGGCCGCCGCGTGAGGTCAGCAGGCGCACGCTGAGCCGCGAGGAGGTTCGGCACAGCGCCGGCACCATGGGCGACGCGCTGCTCACGATCCAAAATCTGCCGGGCGTCGCGCGTCCGCCGCCGTTCAGCAGCAACCTCGTGGTGCGCGGCTCGGCGCCGCAAGACACCAAGGTCCTCGTGGACGGCACCGAGGTCCCGCTCATCTACCACTTCGGGGGCTTGAGCTCGGCCTTCCCGAGCGAGCTGCTCGAGCGCATCGACTTCTTCCCCGGCAACTACAGCACCGCGTACGGGCGCGGTCTCGGCGGCGTGGTGGACGTGCGCTTGCGCGAGCCGAAGAGCGACGGCTACCACCTGCTCGCTGAAAATAGCTTCCTCGGCTTTCGGCTGCTCGCCGAGGGCCCGCTCGGGAAGGGCTACAGCGTATTGCTCTCCGGACAGCGCTCGTGGCTCGACGTCCTGGTCGCCCCGCTGCTCAGCGAGCAGACCGCGCTGCCGCGCTGGGGTGACTATCAGCTCGGCGTGCGCAAAGAGCTCGGCGCGCGCTCCTCGCTGCGCGTGCTGTTCTTCGGCTCCGACGACGCTTTCAAGCTGGTCAACCCGATCGCGAATGCAGCGAACCCGGCGTTGGCCGGCGCGCTCGGCTATCACACCAGCTTCTGGCGAGTGCAGGCCCGCTTCGAGACGCGCTGGTCCGACACCAGCGAGCTGCGCGTGACCGCGGCGTACGGCCTCGATCACCTGGCGTTTCACCTCGGCACCAACATGGCGGATCTCTCGCAGCACCCGCTCTCCGTGCGCGGCGAGCTCTCGCAGCGGCTCACGCGCGGGCTGACTGCCAACATCGGCGCGGACGTCGTATACCAGCCGTACTCGTTCAGTTTGTTGTTGCCGCCGCCGTCGCGGCCGGGCGTCCCCGATGGCGGCCCCGGGCAGCCGCTGATTCGCGCCAGCAACGCGAGCACGGCGTTTTGGCCCGGCGCGTACGTCGAGCTCGAAGCGCAGCCCTGGGCCGGCGGACGCGTGGTACCCGGCGCGCGACTCGATTACGATAGCGCGACCCAGCGCTGGGATTTGTCACCGCGCATCAATGTGTGGCAGGAGCTGACGCCGAAGTTCCCGCGGACGACGCTCAAAGGTGCTGTCGGGCTGTTCCATCAACCTCCCGACGTGCTGGAGACCGACGCGCGCTACGGTCAAGCGCAGCTCTCGTCGAGGCGCTCCTTGCACGTCGACCTCGGCCTCGAGCAAGAGTTCTCCCGCAATCTCGAGCTCTCCGTGGATGGCTTCCACAAGACGTTCGAGCGCCTGGTCGTGCCGGGCGCGGGCAACGCTGGCAGCGGCGCCGCGTACGGTGTGGAGTGGCTGCTGCGCTACAAGCCCGACGGGCGCTTCTTCGGTTGGTTGTCGTACACGCTGTCCCGCAGTGAACGGCGTGATCTGCCGGACGAGCCGCTCAGCCGCTACCGCTACGATCAGACGCACGTGCTGACCCTGCTCGGAAATTACAACCTCGGGCGCGGCTGGCAGCTCGGCGCTCGCTTTCGCTTCGGCTCCGGCGAGCTGCGCACGCCGCTCAGCACCGGGGCGTACAACGCGACCTCCGGCAGTCAGCTGCCCGCCGCGGATTTTCCGCCCTACGGCAGCCGCTTTCCGGCGTTCCATCAGCTCGACCTGCGCCTGGAGCGCGTCAAGCGCTACCGCTACTTCAAAATCACGACCTTCCTCGACATCCAAAACGCCTACTTCGCGGATAACCCGCTAGACCGCACATACAACTACAATTTTACGCAGAGCGCGTTCGTCCATGGTCTGCCGATTCTGCCGGTCGTCGGCGTGCGCGCGGAGCTGCCATGAACAAGCCGCTATCCTTGCTGAGCTTCGCGCTGCTGGCCGCCTGTGCGCCGCCCGAGTTCGAGCCGCAGAGCCACGTCAGGAGCGTTCGCGTCCTGGCCATCGCCGCGGATCGGCCGTACGCGCCGCCGGGCGCGCGCGTGAACCTGAGCCTCTTGGCGGTCGATGGCAGGGCCAGTCGGCGCGAGCCCATGCGGCTCTATTTCGTGCCGGAGCCCTGCTTCAACCCGACGGGTGACGCCTACTACGCCTGCTTCGCTCGCTTCGCCGAGCGTTACCCGCGCGGCAGCGAGCTGGACTCGCTGCTCAGCGCGGGCGATCACTTCGCGTTCACGCTGCCCGAGGACATCATCGTCCCGCGCCAGAGCAGCGCGGAGCCCTACGGCTTGACGGTGGTGTTCGCGATGGCGTGCGCGGGGCACGTGCAATACGAGCCGCCCCCGCCCGGCGGGAGCCCCGACGCCGTCCCCTTCGCGTGTCGCGACGCGGCGGGGCAGCGCTTGGGTGCCGATGATTTCGTGTTTGCGTATGCCACGGTGTATTCGTTCGCGGCTCGCAGCAACACCAACCCTGAGATCCAAGCGCTGACCTTTGCTGGCGCGCCGCTGGATGCGGGACAGGGCATCACCATGCCCGTCTGCGCGCAGCAGGACCTCGACGACTGCCCGCCAGAGTCGCTGGACGTGACGCTCGGGCCAGAGAGCATCGAGCCGGATCCGGGGGACTTGGACAGCGCCGGCAACGTCCTCGGCGAGCAGATCTACGTGAGCTATTACCTGACCGCAGGCAAACTGAAGAACGACAGCGTGATCCTCGCCGATCCGCGGCGCGGGCGCCTGGGCGACACCGCGAACGAGCTCCGTGCACCAGCGCGCGCCGGCGAGCACCAGCTGTGGGTCGTGGTGCGGGACAATCGCGGCGGCGTCAGCTGGCAAGAGCTCGCGTTTCACGTCTACGAGTAGGCCGTCGCGCATTGTCGTCACGGCGTGCGGCAAAACGCCACGGCTTGGCACGCCTCGCACATTGAAAGGCGCATTTCACGCGACTGCCCGGCTGGCACCGCTCTTGCGTGAACCGGCAGTATCCGCCCGAAAGTGATCCTCGACATGCAGCACAATAGTCAGCCGAACTCGAGCCCAGGCGTCGCGCGAGCCATCGAACAGCTCCCCGGTGCCGTGCCACCGATGGGCGGCGTGCCGGCGGAAGACGCCACGCCGGTGGACGCGCACGGCGGCGAGTACGGCGTCGACGAGCTCGTCGAGGGCATCATCTTGCTGCTCCGCGCGGCCAGGCAATTCGGCGCCGCTGCCGGGCAGGCCGCGGCGCTGCCGGAGCTCGAGCAGCGCGCAGAGAGCGTGGTCGCCGAGCTTCAAGCGCGTCAGCTCAACGCGCCCGGCGGGCAAGTGGACGCCGCGTTCGCCCAGCGCGCGCGCGAGGTCGCGCGCGCGGTGAGCGGAGAGCTGCTCGCGCTGATCGAGCAGGCGCTGGCGCGTACGGACGCTGCTCTGCTCCGCGAATAGCGCCCGTGAGCGGCGCGCGATTTCGAGTCTCGGCTGCGCTCCTGCTCTCGCTCGTGGCAGAGCTCGTGACAGCGCGCGCGCTAGCCGACGCTTCGCAGCCGCCCGGCGGCGGCCCGCTGAAGAACGAGCTCACGGCCGTTCCGGTCGTGGGCGGGGACAGCGACGCGGGCTTCGGCGGCGGCTACATGGCGTCGTACGCGCGCGTCGGCGGCGGCTATGAGCCTTATCTCTGGCGCATCCAGTCAGCGACGGCGCTGCTCGTGAAGGGGAGCGATCGCCTCGAGCTGTCCTACGTCGATAGCTACCTGTCGCTCGATCTGCCGCACATCATCAAAGATCGCTTGGGCCTTCAGCTCAGGGTCTCGTACACGCGCGAGACGCGGCTCAACTACTTCGGCCTCGGCAATGAGTCGGTCGAGCCGAAGGGCGCCGTGGCTGACCCTCGCTATCACTATGGCCGCGTGCACCCCACGCTCTTGGTCGAGCTCGACTATCGTCTGGCGTCGGCGTTTCACCTGTTGTGGGGCCTCTCCTACACGCGAAACTCCTTCATGATCTCCGAAGACTCGCGGTTACGCGAAGACTTCGAGCAGGGCAGTGAGACGGTGCGGCGGCTGCTCGGCGGTCTCTCCCGCCACGACGTCGCGCTGTTCTCCTATGGCGTGTCGTGGGACACGCGTGATGATGAGGTGAACACGCGCAGGGGGCACTATCATACCGCGCGCATCGATCTGGCTCCCGGCGCCGGCGGTCGCTTCCCATACCGCTGGGCGCGCCTCGATGTGGCGCTCAAATTCTACGCTCCGATCATCCCGCGCCGGCTGACGTTCGCGGGGCGCATCGTCGGGGATTGGCTGCTGGGAGGTGCGCCCTTTTACGAGCTGCCGCGCTACGACCAGACCTCCGCCATCGGTGGCGCGAACGGCGTGCGCGGCATCCCCGCGCAGCGCTACTACGGTCGCGCGAAGGTGTTCGGCAACCTCGAGCTGCGCTCCGAGCTCTTCGACTTTCACCTGTTCGGCAAAGACAACGTCTTCGGTGTCACGGGCTTTCTGGACGGAGGCCGCGTGTTCAGTGAGCTGCCGCCGCACCCGGAGCTCGACGGGAGCGGTTTGGGGCTGAAGCTCGGCACCGGCCTCGGCCTGCGGCTCGCCGCCGGCAAGTCATTCGTGCTGCGCTTCGATACGGCTTGGTCCGATCGCGCTACGCCCCGCTCCGCGTACCTCGGCGCGGGTCACATTTTCTGAGCGGCGTCACGGCCCCGCGCGTCGCGAGCCCGCGCGGCTCTTAGCCATGGTGAGGCGCCGAAGGTTCCTTGCTCGCCGCCGGCGGCTTGAGCAGCGACGCCACCAGCGAGAGGGCGAGCATCGCCGCGATGATACCCAGAGAAGCCAAGATCGGCAGCTTGTAGACCTCCGCGAACAGCATCTTGGCGCCCACGAAGATCAGCACGAACGAGAGCCCGACCTTCAGATACGTAAACTTGGTGATGGCCCCTGCGAGCAGGAAGTACATCGAGCGCAGCCCCAGGATGGCCAGGATGTTGGACGTAAAGACGATGAACGGGTCCGTGGTGATCGCGAAGATGGCCGGGATCGAGTCCAGCGCGAAGATGAGGTCCGTGAACTCTAGCGCGACCAACGCGAGCAGCAGCGGTGTCGCGAACAGACGCCCGTCACGGCGCACGGTGAAGTGCGGCCCGGCTGCCTCGTGCGTGACGGGCAGCACCTTCGAGAACCATTTCAAGAGCGGGTTGCGTTCGGGGTGCAGCTCCTGGTTGCGCTGTAAGAGTAGCTTCACCCCGGTAATCGCGAGCACGCCGCCGAAGACGTAGATCGCCCAATGGAAGCGCTGTAGGAAAGCGCCGCCGAGCAAGATGAAGATCGCGCGCAGCACAAGCGCGCCGAGCACACCCCAGAACAGCACGCGGTGTTGGTACTTGGCCGGCGTGGAGAAGGTGCTGAAGATGACGACGAACACGAAGATGTTGTCGACGGCGAGCGCCTTCTCGATCAAGTACCCCGTCGTGAACTCGAGCGCGCGCTCGGGGCCGAACCAGAGGTAGACTCCGAGGTTGAACGCGAGCGCCAGCCCGACCCAGACGCCGCTCCAGACGCCAGCCTCCTTCAAGCTCACCTCGTGCGGGCGACGGTGAAAAATGCCCAGGTCGATCGCGAGCATGGCGAGCACGAGGATGATGAAGGCTCCCCAGAGTACGGGGGATCCGACGGTTTCGAACGGCACTGGGGGCTCCTTTTTGCGCTAGTCAGAGTTCGTACGCGCGCGGAGACCTGTAGACCATGACGAAATTTGCGAGAAACATGTCGGTAGAACCGACAGATCGGCGTCAGCTCGAGTGGCTGAACTACCACCATCTTTTGTACTTTTGGGTGGTCGCGCGCGAGGGCGGCCTGGTGCCCGCCGGTAAGGTGCTCAGGTTATCCCACCCCACGCTGAGCGCGCAGGTCCACGCCCTCGAGGACAGCCTGGGGGAGAAGTTATTCGTCAAGGTTGGACGCAAGCTCGCGCTGACGGAAATGGGCAGGCTCGTGTACCGCTATGCCGACGAGATTTTCTCGCTCGGGCGCGAGCTGGTGGACTCGGTCAAGGACCGTGCCACGGGGCAGCCGCTGAGGCTCGACGTGGGCATTGCGAACGAGGTGCCGAAGCTCATCGTGCGCCGCCTGCTGGAACCGGCGCTGATTCTGCCGCAGCCCACGCGCCTGGTTTGTTACGAAGAATCCTACGAGCGGCTACTTGCCGACCTCGCGGCGCACTCGCTGGATATCGTGCTCTCCGATGCGCCCTTGCCGGTCGGCAGCAGCGTGCGCGGCTTCAATCATTGGTTAGGGGAGACCGACGTCAGCTTTTTCGGCACGAAGGCGCTGGTCAGCGCGCACAAGCGAGGCTTCCCTGCGTCACTCGATGGGGCGCCCGTGTTGCTGCCGTTGGAGAACCTGCCCTTGCGGCGCTCTTTGAACCAATGGTTCGAGCGTCACAAGGTGAGGCCGCGCGTCGTCGCCGAGTTCGAAGATCCGGCGTTGCTGAAGACGTTCGGAGCGGATGGCGTCGGGCTGTTCGCGGCGCCGACGGCGGTCCAGCGTGAAGTGCGCCGGCAATACGGCGTGCAGCTGCTCGGTCGCGCCGAAGGGGTGAAGGAGCGCTTTTACGCGATCTCGGTCGAGCGCCGGCTCAAGCACCCAGCGGTCGTGGCCATCTCCGAAGCAGCCCGTCAACGGCTATTCGCACCGCTGCGCGCGTGACGGTGTCGCTCGCTCAGCCGCGTGACGGTGTCGAGCTCGCGCGCTGAGCGTCGCGCTCCTCGTCCGCGGCGGCGTCCGGTTCCAGCGACGCTGGGGCGGTCTTTGCCGCTGAGCCCACGCGCAGCCGCTGCGGCGACTTTGCGTAGCTCGAGCGCGCGAGGACGGACGTGGGTGCTTCGCGCTGCATCCGCTCGAGCTCGCGCGCGAGCCGGCGCTCCGAAACGTCTTTCGAGAGATCGGCGCGGGCGTGGAAGGCGAGGCCCATGCCCCAGGTCAACACGGGGAACAACACCCACCACTCACCCGGCGTGGTCAGATAGTTCACCACGAACAGGAAGACATTGACGATCGCATAAGCCCAGGCATGAGACGCGAACCGCTTGCGGCGCCGGCGAATGATCCGCTCGCGGGCGAGCGCGAGCTGGCGCGCCCCGCTGACCTCCCGCGCGGCGTCCTCGATCGCGTTGCGTGAGATGCCCACGTCGGCGCCGATGGCGAGCAGCTGCTCGTGGCTGATGCCACGCTCCGGCTCGCTGGCGAGCGCTCGGTCGATGATGGCGCGAACTTCTTCGTCGGTGTATTGGCGGTCGGGCATACGAGCTCAGCGCTTGCAATGGCCGTGCGCGAGCGCGGCCGGGGCGAAAAGTGTGGTGCCGGTGTGCAAAAGTGCAAACCCCCCGTGCTCGCGGCTGTGACGTCAGCGTGCCACTGCCGCGGCTCGTGGGCTAGCATCCGCGCCGTTCATGGCGCTGACAGCAGACGTATACGAAAAGCTCGGAGTGTTCTATCTCGGCCGCGAATATCGCGGCGCGGAGCGGAGCTCGACGGCGGCCGAGCCGGTGCTCTACGCCTCCAAGGACCTGACCACTCACGGCGTGTGCGTCGGCATGACCGGCAGCGGAAAGACGGGGCTTTGTCTCACGCTGCTGGAGGAGGCCGCCATCGATCAAATTCCGATCATCGCGATCGATCCCAAGGGCGATGTCGCCAATCTGCTGCTCACCTTCCCCGAGCTCATGCCGAGTGAGCTCGTGTCGTGGGTCGATCCGGCGCTGGCAGAGCGCGAGGGCATCTCCACCGCGGCGTTGGCCGAGCGCGAGGCGGCGCGCCTGCGCGAAGGGCTGGCATCGTTCGGGCAGGACGGCAGCCGGATCCAGCGACTGCGCGACGGCGTCGAGATGGTGATCTACACGCCCGGCAGCCAGGCGGGGCGGCCGCTGTCGCTGCTGCGCTCGTTCGCGGCGCCGAGCGAGAGCCAGCGTAGCGACGCCGAGGCGTTACGGGAGCGGGTGCAAGGGGCGGTCTCCGGCTTGCTCTCGCTGCTCGGCATCGACGCGGATCCGCTGCGTAGCCGCGAGCACATTTTGCTCTCGCAGATCCTGCACCAAGCATTCCAGGCGGGGCAGGGCCTGAGCTTGAGCGAGCTGATCCGCGCGGTGCAAAAGCCCGGCTTTGCCCAGGTTGGAGTGTTCGAGCTCGATACGTTCTATCCCGCCAAGGAGCGGCTGGAGCTGGCCATGTCGCTCAACAATCTACTCGCGGCGCCCGGCGCGCAGGCCATGGCGCAGGGCGAGCCGCTCGAGATCGCGTCGTTGCTGCGAGCGAGCAGCGGCAAGCCGAAGCTCTCGGTGATCTCTATCGCGCACCTGAGCGACAGCGAGCGCATGGCGTTCGTGACCACGCTGCTGAGCGAGCTCATCGTCTGGATGCGAGGTCAGTCGGGCACGTCGAGCCTGCGCGCGTTGCTCTACATGGATGAGATCTTCGGCTATTTTCCGCCCACGGCGGCGCCTCCCTCGAAACAGCCCATGTTGACGCTGTTGAAGCAGGCGCGCGCCTTCGGCCTGGGCGTGATGCTCGCCACACAAAACCCCGTCGACCTCGACTACAAAGGCCTGGCAAACTGCGGAACCTGGTTCATCGGACGACTGCAGACCGAGCGGGACAAGCTGCGCGTGCTGGACGGGTTGGAGGGCGCCGCCGCAGCCTCCGGCAACGCCTTCGATCGCGCGCAGATGGATCGTTTGTTGTCGGGGCTACGGCGGCGAGTGTTCCTGATGAACAACGTGCACGAGACCGCGCCGCGCCTGCTCGAGACGCGCTCCACCTTGTGTTACTTGCGCGGGCCGCTGACGAAAGATGAGATCAAACGCTTGAGCGCGGGGCCCTCCGGCGCCAGTCGCCCGCACGCGGAGAGCGTGCCATCCGGGAGCGCCGGCCTGAGCGCGCCGGCCGCGGCGCCCGTCGCTGCGCTCACCGCGAGCGGCGACGAGCAGCGGCCGAGCGTGACCGAGGTCGCGCACGAGGTCTTCTTCCCGGCCTTCAATCGCATCGCGGGCGTCGTCTATACTCCCGGCATTTATGCGCGAGCCAAGCTGCATTTCGTCGATAAAAAGGCGAACGTCGATGTCTGGCGCACGCTCGAGCGCTGGGTCGCGGTGGCCGCCACCGATGCGGATCCGCGCTGGTCGTCCAGTAGCCTGGTCGCGCCCATCTTGTCCGCGAACCTGTCGGCCAAGCCGTTGCCGGGCTCGAGCTTCGAGCCGTTGCCGCCGTGTTTGAAGCTCGCCAAGAACTACGCGACGTTTCGCAAGGCCTTCGCGCAGCATCTGTATCAAGTGGAGGCGTTGTCGCTGAAGCACGTCCCCGCGCTAAAGCTGTTCTCCGCGCCGGACGAGAGTCAGGCTGAGTTCGTCGCGCGGGTGGAGCTAGCCGCGCACGAGCGGCGCGATGAAGAGCTAGAAGAGCTGCAGGACAGCTTTCGCGCGGACTTCGAGAAGCTCAAGGCGAAGCTGGACAAAGCCGAGGCGAAGCTCGAGCGCGAGCGGCGTCAGTCGGCGAGCGAGACCTTCGACGCCGCGCTCGCCGTCGGCGGCGGGCTGCTCGGGGCCTTGCTGGGACGCAAGGTAGCCTCGCAGCGGAACGTCGAGCGAGCGCGCGGTGCTGCGCGGCGAGGGGCGCGGGCGGCGAGCGCCCGCGTCGACGTCGAGCAAGCGCAGCAGAGCCGTGAGCTGCTGCTGCGCGCGCTCGCTGAGCTCGAGCGAGAATTTCAGCAAGAGTCGGCGCGCGTGGCGAACGCTTGGCGGAGCGAGTCGCTCGCCGTCGAGGAGCGCCGTATCACTCCGCGCAAGACGGACATCAGCGTCGAGACGTTGCAGCTCGCCTGGCGGCCAGACTGAGCTGAAATCCTGCATGAAGGACAGCTGTCCGCGTCCGGACAGCTGCACCCCCGAGCGCGCCTTTGATTTCGCGAAAAACGCCACTTCGGGAGCTGGCGCGGATCGTGCTCAGAGCTGGCTGCTCGCGACGCATTGGCGTCACAAAAGGAGTCCTGATGTTGCAGCGTCCCGCTTCTCGAATTTTGTCGACTGTCGCTCTGCTCGTTCTCGCCGCTTGTTCCTCGGACAAAGGTGCGCCTGCTTCGCCCGAGCCCGAACCGATGACAGACGTCGACGAAGGGAGCTTCGAGCTGCGCGTCGCCGAGCCGAAGCTGCCCATCGTGCAAGGCAGCAGCGTCGAGCTCCGCGTCGAGGTGCTGCGCAAGAACGGATTCGCAGGAGCGATCGAGCTGTCGGCGGCTTCGCTGCCGGAGGGCGTCAGCATGGAGCCGGCGACGATCGCTGCGGGGGCGAGCTCGGTCACCGTCGAGCTGCGCGCCGCGGAGCAAGCGCCGCACTCGCTGCCGACGGCGGTGAAGCTTCGCGGTACGGCGCCCGAGCACACAGCGGACGTGCCGTTGACCGTGACAGTGTGCGGACATCCGGGCGCGCTCGATACGAGCTTTCAAGGCGGTCGCGTCATCGTGCCGGTCGGCGCCGGTGAGGATTACGCCAGCGCGCTGGCCGTCCAGGACGATGGCAAGGTGCTCGTCGCCGGCCGGGTCGCGGAGAACCAGGGCGATTTTGCGCTGATTCGGCTCGAACGCGACGGTCGCGTCGACAGCAGCTTCGGGAGCGGTGGCAAGGTCGTCACCGACGTGGGGGGTGGCAGCGACATCGCCCACGCCATGGCTCTGCAAGACGACGGCAAGATCGTGCTCGCCGGCTCCGCGGAGCGCAGCGGCAGCGGCTTGGATTTCGCCGTCGTTCGCTATCTCGCGAACGGCGAGCTCGATGCGTCCTTCGGCGAGGGCGGCAAGGTGATCACGGCGCTGTCGCCCGACAGCGACAGCGCCTACGCGCTGCTGATTCAAAAGGATGGCAAGATCGTGCTGGGCGGAGAGGCCAATCAGGGCTCGAGCGGCAGCGGGCTCGACTTCGCGCTGCTGCGCTACAATGAAGATGGCAGCCTGGACGAGAGCTTCGGCGACGCGGGACGAGTGCTCACGCCGATCGCCGCGAACGGCGGTCGCGACGTGATCTACGCGCTCACCAGCGAGCCCATGGCGGGCGAGGAACGCATCTTGGCGGCCGGGGGCGAGGGCGATTTCACGCTCGCGCGCTACACCGCGGACGGCGAGCTCGACGCGAGCTTCGGCTCGGGGGGCACGCTGTCAGGCCTGCTCGGCTCCGTGATCGGCGCCGCACGCGCGGTGCGCGTCGACGCCGCCGGCAAAATCCTGGTAGCGGGCAACAAGTCGCACGACTTCGCGCTGCTGCGGCTCACCGAGGCGGGCGCGCCGGACGCGAGCTTCGGGTCGGGTGAGCCGGTGATCACGCCGATCAGCGAGAGCAACTGGGACGAAGCGCAGAGCCTCGCGCTCGACGGCGACGGCAAGATCGTCGTGGGCGGCTGGGCCTACGAGGGCAATAGCTCGAGCGGTAATTTCGCGCTGGCTCGCTACGCCGCGAACGGTGAGCTCGATGCCGACTTCGGTGACGGCGGCGTGGTCGTTACGCCGGTCGCCAGCGGCAGCAAGGACGATCTCGCGAGCGCCGTGCTGCTGCAGCCCGACGAACGCATCCCAGCGGTGCGCGTGTTGCTCGCCGGCTCGGCCAACGGATCCAACCACGATTTCGCCGTCACTCGCTATTGGCGCTGAGCGAGAGCGGACGGGGTCCGTCAGATTGCGCTGTGCACGCGAATTTTGGCTCTCGCTAGCGAGCAGGGCGGCCGAAATGAGCGGCGCAGCGCGATTTGACGATACCCCTGCGCCGTCGCGCGCCATTCTGCGCGTCGATGGCAGGTTGGCGCAGCGCGGGCATTCTCTCGGCCACGTTTCTGTTCGTGCAGTCCGTCGCGAGCAGTGCAGCGGCGGAGCCGCGCGTGTGGTGCGCGCCCGAGGTCGAAGCGCTCGACGCCGGCATGTGCTTCCACGCCGCGCCGCGCGGATTACAGCCGGCCGGGGGCAGGGCGACGCTGGTGCTGTTCCTGCACAGCCTCATCGCGGTGGAGTCCGACGCGCAGTGGCCATTGCAGCGGCAGATGGTGCGAGTGGCGGACGCTCACGGTTTTTCCGTGTTGATGCCGCGGGGGCGTCGCGGCATCGGGCCCGGCGGCGGCAAGGACGTTTGGGCGTGGCCGACCTCGGCGCGAGCGCAACAGCAGGTCGAGGACGAGCTGGTCGAGGAGTGGCAGCGAACGCGCGCGCTGGTCGAGTCGCGCAGCGGTGAGCGCTTCGAGCGGCTGCTCGTGTTCGGCTTCTCCAACGGCGCCTATTACGCGAGCTCGCTCGCGCTGCGCAATCGCTTGGCGGCGGACGGCTACGGCGTATTTGCGGGCGGCAGCGGCGGCAAGTACGCCGCTTTTTTGGGCAGCCGCACCAGCGAGCGAGCGCCCATCTTCGTCGGCTACGGCACGAGAGATCCCGCGCACCGCGACATGCAGTCGTTGGCTGAGACGCTGGCGCGTCTGGGTTGGCGCCACCGTGTCATGAGCCAGCCCGTGGGGCACCTCGTCACGGACGCGCAGCTCGCCGCGGCCACGCGTTTCTTGTGCGCGCCGAGCAAGGCCGATCGTCAGCGCGGCGAAGCGCGGCGCTGACTCGCTCACAGCCTCTCCGGCTCAGAACGGCACTTCGCTCGGTCGCGCGTCAGACGTCGCGTGCAGCTCCGCCTTTCCGATGGCGTTCGACCGTAGGTAATCATCCAACGTGTGCACGTATTTGACGCCGGTCACGGGCTCGGGCTTTTCGAGCTGCTCGACGTCGAGCGCGTACAATATGAATGCATAGCTGTCATTGCTGCGGCCGGCGCCCGGCATCTTGGTGTCCAGCCAGGATGGGCAAGGACCCAAGAAGCGATAGGGAATCCCTGAATAGCCGCTGACTTGCTCGGCGCCCTCGGGCTCGACGGGGAACTGCCCGTCGCTCAGCTCCTGCGGCAGCTGCGTGGTCTGTTTCGGGATGTCCCACATCGCCCAGTGATAGCCGTGCTCATCGGGCGGCGACTGCTCGGAGAGCGAGGTGTCCAGGAAGACCAGCGCGTAGCTCTTGGTCGCCGCGGGCCCTGGCGTCCAGTGAAGCTCGGGCGAGACACCCTCGCCGAACGGCTGGCCCTCACACGTGAATTGCTCGGGCAGTTTATCGCCATCTTCGAAGGATGGGCTCGTGAGCGCGAAGGTTGCTCCGCGGTTGTCGCCGCCGTCTTCGTCATCACTGCAGCCAGCGGCGAAGACACAGAGGGCCAGAACGAATAATGATGTGAATTCGGTGTTCGAGAGCATGGTCGGTGTCGCTAATACGGTGGCGATTGGCTGTCACGCGCAATCGCGCGAATCGAGGGTGCCAGTGATGATGGATTCGTGTGACTTTTCGTAGTTGAGTCGCGTGAGCATGTTGTGAATCGCAAAAACGATATTTAGGTGTGCTGCCGGCCGTTGCGCCGTCGGCTCGCACCGCCGACGACAGGTGAGCCGCCCTTTGTTTAAGCGCAGGTAGGAGCAGGGCCGATCGCGTCTCGCGCCGCTCGCCGGCCGACTTTCACCTTCCGCCGGCCGCGTAGCGGGCCCTGGGGCTGCGCGGCGCGAAAAAAATCGTTCGCCGGTGTCACGCTACGAGCGCTTGCCGCCTATCCCGGGCATCTCGGCCCTCCCATGTTGCCTCCAGATGTCCTTCGCGCGCTCCGGCGTGCCGCCGTCGCCGCCTTGGCCGGCTGTTACCTTCTAATTGGCCCTGCCTGGATTGCGAGCGCGCACGCCGAGCCTCCTCCGCAGCTGCCCAGCGACCCGACGCTGGCCGCGCTGATTCAGCAGAGCCTGGCGGCGCGTCCAGAGCTCGCCAGCGCCATGGCCGCGGTGCGGGCCAGCGAGGAGCGAGTCGGGCAATCGCGGGCGCTGCCCGATCCTATGCTTCAGCTCGGTGTTCAAAACGATGGATTCAAGAGCATCGAAGTTGGGCGCACCGAGACGAGCTATGTCTCCTTGATGGCGTCGCAGACGTTTCCCTGGCCGGGCAAGCTGCGGCTGCAGGGGAACGTCGCCGCGCGCGACGCTGAGGTGGCTCGCAGCGCCATCGTCCGAGTTCGGCTCTCGACCGAGGCGGAGGTGCGACGCGCTTACTTGGAGCTAGTGCTCGCGCGCCAGCGCGCGACTCTGCTGGACGAGGTCGAGGCCATTTGGCGCAAGGCGCTGGGCGTCGCGCGCGCGATGTACGAGACGGGCGGCGCGTCACAAACCGATTTGCTGCGCGCGCAGCTGGAGCTGCAGCGGATCAAGCAACGCCGCGTGGCGCTCGAGACCGAGGCGAAGCTGCGCGTCCAGGCGCTGAATCGGCTGCGTAACCATCCCCTGGACGAGCCCATCGCCACGCCGACGCGCGTCGACGAGCAGCCCGCGCTGGAGCCGTTGCGCGCCGTATTCTCGGAGAGAGCCGCGCTGGCGCGCAGCCCGGAGCTCGCCGCCGCGCGCGTCGCGGTCCTGCGCTCTGGGGAGAGCACCGCGCTCGCGGAGCGCCGCCGCTACCCGGACTTCACGGTGGGGACCGGCATCATGTATCGCGGTCAGATGCCGCCGATGTGGCAAGTTACGCTCGCCGCGCCGGTGCCGCTGTTCAGCGCGGGCAAGCAGCGCCACGCCGCGGCGGAGAGCCGCGCGCTGACGCAAGCCGCGAAGAACGACGTGGCCGCGCTCCGTCAGCTGATCGTGCTGCGCACGAGTGAACGCCGCGCGGCGTTCAACGCCGCCCTGGAGACGCTCGCGATCTATCGACAAGGGTTGTTGGTAGCGTCGCGCGCTACGGCGGAGAGCACGCTGGCTCAATACACTACTGGCAAGCTGAGCTTCGCGGCGGTGCTGGAGGCGAACGCGGGCTATCTCGCGGATCAGGAGGGCTATTTGCAAGCGGTCGCGGACGCCGAGCGCATCCTGATCGCCGAGGCCGAGGTGAGACTGGAGCCTTCTGTGTCGCTGGCGAGCGCAGGCGGCAGCGGCAACATGGCGGCCGTGAGCAGCGCGATGCCGCGTCCGGCGGGCATGAACGCGGCTGCTGCGGCGAGCGCGTCCGGGGCGGGGATGTAGCGATGGCAGCCCCAGAGTCCGCCAAGCGCAGGTTCAGCGTCGGCGCGCTGCTCGGCGCGGTGCTCGCCAGCGCCGCGCTGTCTTCCGTCGCTTCCATCGCCGTGTTGCGCGCGCGAGCAACGGACGCTGGAGCGCGCTCGGTCGCCGCTACGCACGTCTATCAGTGCCCGATGCATCCCTCGATCGTTCAGGACCACCCCGGCAATTGCCCGATTTGCGGGATGAAGCTGGTGCGCGTCGAGCGCTCCAGCGCGCCGCCGGCGCCCAGCACCAGCGCCGCCGCGACGCCGGCCAGCGTCGCGCCGGTCGTGCCAGGGCTTGCGCGCGTAGAGATCGACGCCGCGCGACAGCAGTTGATTGGCCTCAAGACCGCCGAGGTCGCGGTGGGCAGCGTCGGCGGCGCGCTGCGCACCGTGGGCCGCGTCGTCATGGACGAGACGCGCGTGCGGCGCGTGAACGTGAAGGTCTCGGGGTTCGTCGAGCGCGTGTACGTCGACTATGTCGGAAAGAAGGTGCGGCGTGGCGACCCGCTGTTTTCCATCTACAGCCCCGAGCTACTCAGCGCTCAAGAAGAGTACTTGCTCGCGTTGAGGACGCGCGCGGAGCTGGTGAAGGTCGGCGCAGCAGGCCAGCGTGAGGAGTCTGGCTTGTTGGCGGCTGCCCGGCGCAAGCTCGAGCTGTGGGACGTGCCCGCCTCGGTGCTGGACAGTCTGGAGGCCACGCGACAGCCCACGAAGACGCTGACGCTGCATTCTCCGGTCTCGGGCGTCGTCACGCGCAAGGACGTCGTACAGGGCGCGAAGCTCGATGCCGGCGCGACGCCCTACGAGATCGTCGATCTCTCGACGGTGTGGCTGCTCGCCGACGTATACGAGAGCGAGCTCCGCTTCGTGAAGCAGGGTATGGCGGCGAAGCTGACGCTGACAGCGTTTCCGAACCGCGAGTTCGTCGGCAAGGTAGTGTTTTTGGATCCGCTGCTCGATCCGCAGACGCGCACCGTGAAAGTGCGACTGACGTTCCCGAACGCGAGCGGCGAGCTCAGGCCCGAGATGTTCGGAGAGGTCGTGCTGCTCGGCGCGCCGCGCCAGGGGTTGCGCGTGCCGAGCGATGCGGTGATTGACTCCGGCCTCGAGAAGGTCGTCTTCGTCGCCGTCGGTGAAGGCAAATTCGAGCCCCGGCGAGTCGAGCTGGGTGAGAGCGATGGCGTCAACGTCGAGGTCGTGAGCGGCTTGCAGGCGGGTGAGCGCGTGGTGGTGCGCGCGAATTTCTTGGTCGACTCGGAGTCGCGGCTGCGCGCTTCGCTCGCGGACATCGCGCCGCGGCCGAGCGCCGCCGCTGGTCGCGAGAGCGCGCGGGTGTTGCCGGCGTCCGCTACGCCGAGCGCGCCAGCGCCGAGCGCCGTTGCGCCTGCGGCGCCCTCTGGCGTCCACGAGCACAGCGGACATGGGCGATGATCAAGCGCATCATCCAGTTCTCCGCTGAGAACCGCTTCATCGTCATCGCCGCGACGATCGTGGCGCTCGTCGCGGGCTGGTGGTCGCTGCGCACCATCCCGCTGGACGCGCTGCCCGAGCTCGCGGACACGCAGGTCATCGTCTATACCCGCTGGGACCGCAGCCCGGACATCATCGAAGATCAGGTGACGTACCCGATCACGTCCGCCCTGCTGGGAGCCCCCAAGGTGAAGGCCATCCGTGGCTTCTCGGATTTCGGCTTCAGCTACGTGTACGCCATCTTCGAGGACGGCACGGATCTCTATTGGGCGCGGACGCGAGTGCTCGAGTATCTGTCGAAGATCACGCCGCAGCTGCCCTCCGGCGTCAAAGTCGAGCTCGGCCCGGACGCCTCCAGCGTCGGCTGGGTGTTCCAGTACGCTCTGGTGGACAAGAGCGGAAAACATGCCTCCGACGAGCTGCGCTCATATCAGGATTGGTTCTTGCGTTATGCGCTACAGAGCGTGCCGGGCGTCTCGGAGGTGGCCACGGTCGGCGGGCAGGTGCGCCAGTACCAGGTCACGGTCAATCCTAACGCCCTCGCCGCTTACAAGCTGCCGCTCGAAAGCGTGATCGCCGCGGTGCGCCAGGGCAACAACGACGTCGGCGGTCGCCTCGTCGAGCTGTCCGGCCGTGAGTACATGGTGCGCGGGCGCGGCTACGTCAAAAACATTCACGACATCGAGGAGATGGTGCTGCGCGCCGAGGGCGGCACCCCGGTGCGCATCAAGGACGTCGCCAGCGTGGCGCTCGGACCGGAGCTGCGCCGCGGCGTCGCCGATTACAACGGCCAGGGCGACGTGGTCGGCGGCATCGTCGTGATGCGCCAGGGCGAGAACGCGCTGGCGCTGATCGAGCGTGTCAAGGCGAAGCTCGCGGAGCTCGCGCCGGCTTTACCGAGCGGCGTCGAAATCGTCACCACCTATGATCGCTCGGACCTCATCGGGCGCGCCATCACCACGGTCAAGCACAAGTTGATCGAGGAGATCATCATCGTCTCGCTGATCATCCTGGTGTTCTTGTGGCACTTCCCGTCTTCGCTGGTGCCGATCATCACGATTCCGGTGTCCGTCGTCCTGGCCTTCATTCCGCTCAAGGCCATGGGCTTGAACGCGAATTTGATGTCACTCGCCGGTATCGCCATTTCCATCGGCGTCTTGGTGGACGGCGCGATCGTGGAGGTCGAGAACGCCTACAACAAGATTCATCACTATATTCAGGGCGGCAAAAGCGGAGATTTCAAGCGGGTGCGGCTGGAGGCGCTGATGGAGGTCGGGCCTGGCGTGTTCTTTTCGCTGCTGGTCATCGCCGTCGCCTTCATGCCCATCTTCACGCTGGTCGACCAAGAAGGCCGGCTGTTTCGCCCGCTCGCGTACACGAAGAACCTGACCATGGCGATCGCCGCGCTCTTGGCGATCACCCTCGACCCGGCGTTGCGCATGCTGTTCGCCCGCGTCGAGCCGTTCCGGTTCCGGCCGCGCTTTTTGGCCTGGATCTTCACGCAGGCCTTCGTCGGCCGCTATTACTCCGAAGAGCGGCACCCCATCAGCCGGCTGCTGCAGCGACTGTACGAGGGGCCGTGCCGCTTCGTGGTGCGGCACGCGAAGCTCACGCTCTTCGCGGCGGCCGCGCTCGTGATCCTGACCGTCCCCGCGTACCTGCGCCTCGGTGCGGAGTTCATGCCCCCGCTGTGGGAGGGCACGATCTTGTACATGCCCTCTGCCGTAGAGCCCGGCATGTCCGTCGCCGAGGCGCAGAAGGCGCTGCAAGTTCAGGACAAGATCCTGATGACCTTTCCCGAGGTCGCGCGCGTGTTCGGCAAGGCCGGCCGCGCCAACACCTCGACCGATCCGGCGCCGTTCACGATGATGGAGACCACCGTGCTGCTCAAGCCGGAGGCCGAGTGGCGCGAGAAGCCGCGCTGGTATTCGGCGTGGGCTCCGGAGTGGTCGAAGCCCGTGTTGCGCTCGTTCTGGAGCGACCGCATCAGCCCGAGCGAGCTGGAAGACGAAATGAACCGCGCGCTGCAGCTGCCCGGCATCTCGAACGCCTGGACGATGCCGATCAAAGGGCGCCTGGACATGCTCTCCACCGGCATCCGCACGCCGATCGGGATCAAGATCTCGGGCTCCGATTTGGCGACGATCGAGCGCATCGCCAAGCAGACGGAGTCCGCCGTGATGCAGGTCCCCGGCACCCGCAGCGCCTACGCTGAGCGCGTCGCCGGCGGCTACTTCTTGGATTTCGTGCTCCAGCGCGACAAGCTGGCGCGCTACGGCTTGTCCATCGACGACGCCAACATGATGGTGATGACCGCCGTCGGCGGGGACAATCAGAGCGTCACCATCGAGGGTCGCGAGCGCTATGGCATCAACGTCCGCTACGCGCGCGACTATCGCGAAGATCTGGACGCGCTGCAGCGCGTCTTGTTGCCGCTACCGAACGGCCGCGGGCAAATCCCCATGCAAGAGATCGCGCAGGTGACGCTGACGCAAGGACCGGCGATGATCCGCGACGAGAACGGGTTGCTCGCTGGCTACGTGTACGTGGATTTCGACACGGATCGCATCGACGTCGGACGCTTCGTCGAGAAAGCGAAGCAGGCGGTCTCCGCGGCCGTGCAAGTCCCGCCCGGCTATTCGCTGTCGTGGAGCGGGCAGTACGAGAACATGCAGCGCGTGCGAGAGCGGCTGAAGTTGGTCTTGCCGCTCACCTTGGTGCTGATCTTCGCGCTGCTCTACATGAACACCAAATCCGTGTTCAA
The DNA here is from genome assembly GCA_966250485.1 of uncultured Sorangium sp. Taxonomy (GTDB): domain Bacteria; phylum Myxococcota_A; class Polyangia; order Polyangiales; family Polyangiaceae; genus PMG-095. The sequence goes on from CBINHN010000011.1 coordinate 31,204, forward strand.
GGCGGGGCTGGTCCTGTTGGCGGTGCCCTTCTCCGCGGTGGGCGCCGTGTGGCTGCTGCACATCCTGGGCTACAACCTGTCCATCGCGGTGTGGGTCGGTGTCATCGCGCTGATGGGGCTGGACGCCGAGACGGGCGTCTTCATGCTCTTGTTCTTGGATTTGTCGCACGACGAATTCAGAAAGCAGGGCCGCCTGAACAATGAGGCGGACCTGGTGGAGGCGATCATTCACGGAGCAGTCAAGCGCGTGCGGCCGAAGGCGATGACCGTCTGCGCCGCTTTCCTCGGGCTCTTGCCCATCATGTGGTCGACGGGGATCGGCTCCGATCTGATGAAGCGCATCGCCGCGCCGATGGTGGGCGGTCTGGTGACGAGCTTTGCGCTAGAGCTGTTGGTGTACCCGGCGGCGTACTTTTTGTGGCGCAAGCGCGAGCTCGCGCCGTCAGCTGCGGCGCTCGGACCAACCGCTCTCGGGTGACCACGCCTGTCACGCTCACTTCGCCCGCTGCCTATACGGACGCTCGACCATGTTGACCTCCGCTCGTGCTAAATGCCCGTGCCAGAGCTCGTCGCGCGGCTGCGCCGGCGGAGTTCGCGGAGCCGGTCTTTGCGCGAGCCCTCACACCTCGATCGTCTGGTCCGAGCCCTCGCCGAGGGCGAGCGCTCGGCGTTCCCCGAGGCGTTTCGCCTGCTCTGGCCGCCGCTGCTCAGGCTCTGTCAGCGCATGCTTCGTAACCGCAGCGACGCTGAGGACGCCGCGCAGCAAGCCATGGAAAAGGTCCTGACGCGCGCCAGCGAGTACGACCCCGAGAAGCCGGCCTTGCCGTGGGCGCTGGCCATCGCCTCTTGGGAGTGCCGCACGATTCGCACGCGCCAACGCCGCCGCAGGGAAGTTCCAGAGCCGGAGTCCAGCGCGCTCGACGCGGAGCTCCTGGACGCCGAGGCGCCCCACGTGCAGCGCGAGCTCGAGGCAGCGGCGGTGCACGCCATGGGTGAGCTGTCGCCGGGAGATCGCGAGGTGCTGCTGGCCACGTTCTGGTCGGAGGCGGCGGGCGTCAGCGGCGCGACGTTGCGGAAACGCCGCGAGCGAGCGCTGGCTCGCTTACGCAGAGCCTTCGCGAGGTTGTATGGACTCGACTGAGCTGCTGCGCTTCGAGCGCCGCGCGCGGCGCAGCTACGAGCTCGGGCGCGCGCGGCGGGCGGCGCTGGGCGCGGCGCCGCTCGCGCTGGCGGTGCTGGTGGCCGCGTTGATCGGCGAGCGGCCGCGCTGGGCCGCGATCTTCGGCGCGCTGGCGTTCAGCTGGGCGGCGCTGCTGCTGTGGTACGGCCGAGACGTGCGCCGCGCGGTGTTGCCCGGCGTCGCTGCGGGGCTGATCCCCTTGACGCTGGCGCTGTGCGCGAGCGTGGTCGGTCATGGCTGCGTCGGCGATCACTGCGTCGCGCTGTGCATGCCGGCGTGCAGCGTCGGCGGCGTCGCTGCGGGGCTGCTCGTCGCCGCGCTGGGACACCGCGGCCGGCACGGCGCACCGTATTGGCTGTCGGTGTCGGGGATCGCGCTGCTGACCGGCGCGAGCGGTTGCGCCTGCGTGGGTTACGCTGGACTGCTCAGCCTGGCCGTCGGCTACGCCGCGGGCTTCGCGCCAGGCGCGCTGCGCGCTCGGCTCAAGCAGCGCTGATCAGGCGCCGAGCGCGCTGGCGAGCTGCAGCAGGAGCTGCGCGAGCAGGATCTTGGCGATGGTGGCGAGCGGGAACACGCTCGCGTAGCCCACGTTCGGCAAATCGTCCTCGGTCTTTTCTACCGCGAACGCCAGCACCGCTGGCTGTGTGTGGATGCCGGCGATGATGCCCATCAACACGCTGAACGGGATCTCGAAGAGGCGCCGGCCCACGACGATGGCCAACGACACGGAGACGCTGGTGACCAGCGCGCCGGCGAGGAACGTCTGCAGCGCGGCGCCCTCATCCAGCGTGCTGCCCAGCGAGCCGCCCGCCTTGAGCCCGACTGCGGCCAAGAACAGCACCAAGCCGAGCTGTCGCAGCGTGAGGTTGGCGCCATACGGCGAGGCCCACACCAGCGGCCCCGTGCGGCCGAGGCGCCCGAGCAGGAGCCCGACCAAGAGCGGACCCCCGGCGATGCCGAGCGTGAAGGTGCCACCGGTCGGGGTAGGGAGCGGCACGGCGCCGAGCAACAAGCCGAGGGTGATGCCGAGCCCGAAGGTGATGACGTCCACCTCCGCGACGCGGCGGAAGGAGTCCCCTAGCAACTTCGCGAGCTCCGGCATGCGCTCCTTCGGCGCGAGCACGCGCGCGCGATCGCCGGGCAGCAGCTCGAAATCGCGGTGCGGGATCAGATCGACGTCGCCGCGGCGCACGCGGGTGATCACCGCGTCGTGGCGCTGAATCAGCTGCAGCTCGCGCAGCGGGCGACCAGTGATTTCGGGGTTGGAGACGAACATGCGCCGGTAGTCGACGTCTGAACGATCGAGCTCGAGGCGCAGCTGCGACTCGTGGCCGAGCGCGCGTACGGCGGCGGCGACGTCTTCGTGCGTGCCGACCACGGTGACCAGATCGCCGGGCGCGAAGCAGGTGTCGTCGTGCACTATGCGCGTCGTGTCGCCGCGGCGGATACGCCCGAAATTGACCGCGAACGGCGCTGTCTTGCGCAGCTCCGAGGCGCACACCGTCTCGCGATCCAGGCACACCGTGGCGCTCACGATCGGCTGCTCGCTGAGCGCGCGATAGGCCGCCGGGATAGCCTCTGCCGGTTGCGCGGGGAGTCGCCGGCGAGCGCAGAGCGCCACGGCGCACAGCGGCACGAGCACACCCAGCGGATAGCAGAGCGAGTAAGCGAGCACGGGCGCCGAGCCCAGCTCGCGGCTGGTCTGGCCATCCTTCAACGCCTCCACCACGCCAGCCAGCGCCGGCGTGTTCGTCAGCGAGCCGGCGAAGATGCCGGCGCTCGCGGCGCCGCCCAGCCCCAGCACGCGTCCGAGCGCGAACGTGATGAGCGCCGAGACGAGCAACACCGCCAGCGCAAAGGCGTTGTCGCGCAGGCCACGAGCGCGCAGCGAGGCAAAGAATCCAGGGCCGCTCGCCAGTCCCAGCGTGTACACGAACAAAACGAGCCCGAGCTGCGCCACGAACTCCGGCAGCTCCAAGCCGGGTAAGCGCCAGCCGACGAACAGCCCGGCGAAGAGCACCGCGGCGACGCCGAGCGAGAAGCCGCGCACCTTGAGGCGCCCGCCCAAATACCCGAGCGCGGCGACGCCGAACAGCAGCAGCAGCGGGCGCTCACGCAAAAAGGCGATCATGCGCGCACCGCGGGCGAGCTCCGCAGCGCGGGCGCCGGCCCCGTCGTGATGGGCGACTGGCTCAAGTCGTAGAGCTCGCGCCGTCGGTCGCGCCTTGCGCGAGCTGGCGGTGGAAGGGATCCGCGCCCAGCGTGCCGTGCAGCTCCTCGAGATAGGCGTCGGAGCTGAGGCGCTCGAGCTCGCGCTCGACCAGCGCGCGTTGCCTCTCGGTGTACTCCGGATCGCGGGTGGCCAGCGCGCTCGCCTTGACGAGCTCGGCGCGGTGCCGGCGCCAGAGCGCGACGTCGCGGCGTTGCTTGGTGAGCAGCCGCTCCTTGTACCAGGCGCTCTCGAGCAGCGACTCGCGCGTGAACAAGGCGCGGATGGCCGGATGCTCGACGCCCATCCCGTCGTAGTGGCCGTGCTTCATGATGTGGAGCAGCGCCTTGAATGGCGGGCAAGCCGCCTCCACGCTGTCGTCTTCGAAGTAGCTCGCCGCGACGCGCGTCTGCGTCTCGACGATGGCGTCGACGCCGGCGACGAACGGCTCCAAGCCCTGCTTCTCCGGACGCAGCATGTACTCGTCGAACACGGCGTTGGGCGTCACGAAGATGCGCCCCAAAAAGTGGTCGACGAAGCGCTCGGTGATGCGATAGCCGAGGCGGCTGGCGAGCACGCGCCGCCCCTGAAACTCGAAATCGGCGACCTTCTCCAGGTAGCCGTTCTCGATCAGGTACTTCGGCTCGCGCTCGCGCACGCTCATGCGACACCAAACCTCCGGGACTAGCATGCTGACGTCGTGATCGACGCGATAGTTGGGGCCGATGGTGCCGGCCACGCTGGTGAAGCCAGCGTAGCCGGTGAGGATGGCCGAGACGATCGCGTTGTTCATGTCCACGACGGGCCACACGGCGTTGAACGGGCCCTTCGTCAGCGCTCCTTCGCTGCCGAAGCCGGTGGTCGAGGGCGATTTGCCGGTCAGGCTGCTCATGAAATCCATGAACAGCTCGGGGAGCTCCTGATAGTGGATGGGGCTGAACACGGCCAGCGGCGGCAGGCCGATCTCCGGCTGCGCGCGGTTGGCGCGGCGACCCGCCAACACGGCCTGAACCACGGCCAGCAGCGGCTGGGCGACCGGGATCTCGCCGTCGAGGCGCGCGCCGATCTCGGCCAAGTACGTGTCGCGCGCGTTCACGCGATCCGGCCGGCGCTGCAGGTAGCGCGGGTTCTTCGACGGCTTACCGTTGACGAGCCGTGGATGCGACGATGAGACGACGAAGCCGGCGCTCGGCTGGCGCACGAAGCTCGCGAGCAGCTGCTTCATCGGCGTCGTGTAGCGCTCGAACTCGGTGACGTGCTCGACGATGCGCTGCGCGGCCTGCGGCGGGAGCGGCTCGAAATTGGTGATGAACGTACCCGGCGTCGCGAGGTCCGCTTCGGCCTGCGCGTCGAAGCCGCGGTGGATGGCGTCGTCGGGGCGCTGAAACAGGTACTCTTCGCAGTTGGCCACGAGCTTCACGCTGAGGTTCGGGTACTCCGGCGACATGCCGCGCACGTCCCCGCGGCGCACGACGACGGACGCGGTGATGTCGTCTTCGATCTGAACTTTGTCAGCGGCGCGGAAGTCCGGTCTCAGCTTGAACATGCGCCAGGCACCCGTGCTCGGCTCGAAGCCGACGCGCAGCTGGCGCGCGATGAGCCGTTGCTCATCGAGCTTGAGCTCGTGTCCCGGAAAGCCGTTCACGGTGTCGACCGAGAAATGCTGGCTGAAATCGTCGCCCCAGTCGGGACGATAATAGCGCTTCACGAGGAAGACGAGCTCGCGAATCGTCTGTGGCAGCGCCCGCAGCCAGGCGTTGTATTCGTCCGTGTAGTCCTCGGACGGCGTGAGCAGCTTGATCACCGAGCCCAGCGAGCGTTCGCTGCTCAGCAGCGGCCGCTTGGCGCGCGCCGTGACGCGCTCCGGGCGGTACGCGGCAGAGAAATCCATCTTCGCGAGCTCGGCGACGCGCGCCAGATCTTGCCGGAACTCTTTGATGTACACCGCCCCGGAGTGGATCATCGGCTGGAGCGACTTCGAAATCTCGGATTTGCCGCCGCCCGACACGGTGCACGGCTTGTGGCAGAGCACGCCGCGTCCGCTCGTGCCGACAAGTCGCCAGGGGCCGCCCTGGCGCTTCTCCAGACGAACCTTGTAACCCGATGGTAATACGTAGACCTGCTCGGCGCGCAGGGTGAGCTGCTGGGGCTCGTCGCCATTCGTCCAGCGCACGACGCCCGCTGACACGTCGAACTCTGCGTTCTCCGGGACGTAGACGATTTCGGGGTAACGCACGTCGCGCGCGTAACGCTGCGGCTCGAGCCGCACCCTGTCGCCCAAGAGCGCCATCGCCTGCTCGAACGGCGGCTGCGGCACCACACGGCTGCGCGCCGGCGCGAACTCGTCACCCAGCACGTAGCTGGGATAGGCCATCACGCCGCCGGAGTGCTCCTCTTCGCACGCGCCGTACAGGTTCGCGGCGAAGCTGATTTGCGTCTTCACCTCCTTTTTGCAGTAGCCGTAGTAGTTGTCGGCGATGATCGTCACGATCACGCCGCGCGCGTCGCGGCAGGTGAGCTTGAACGCGTTGCCGCCGTTGTACGGCTCGCTCGCGTCGCGATAGCACATGCCGTCGCGTCGCTGGCGCGCTGTCGCGTCGTCGTAATGTGGCAGGCCCAAGTCCTTCTTTTTCGAGCCGACCAGGTGCGGCGCCAGGATCACGCAGCCGCTGTGCCCGGTCCAACCCGTGAAATCGAGCGCGGCGTCGTTTTCGGGCAGGAACGGGTCACCGCCGTTGCCGAAGATCGCTTCGACGAAGTCGAGGTTGCTGACCAGCGTGCCGGGCGCGAAGAAGCGGACCTCCATGCGCTTTTCAGGCTCTTTGCCGCTGCTCGGGCAAACCAGCGGGCGCAGCAGCAATGACACGAACAAACGCGCGTTTTCGGCTTGATCGGCCGTGAACGGCAGCGTCAGCACGTCCTCGGGCGGCTCCAGCGCCGCGGCGAGCAGCGCGGCGAAGGTGCGCTTGGGCACCGCTTGCTTGTCGGACGGGACGGGTAAGCCGCCCTCCGCTACGTGGAACACGCCCTGCGTGGTGCGGCGATCACTCTTCGGATTGTGCAGCACGCCCTGCGCGGTGCGATACGACGTGAGATAAGGGGACGCGAACGAGTCGAGCCGTGGCGGCAGCGACAGCACTCGACCCAGCCCGGGGCGGTCGAGCACAAACGTCCTTTGCGGCAGTCGCGGCGCGCCGTTCGGGCACACGTCGCGCAGGTAGGCGTCGAGAAAGCTCTGAATGCGACGATCCGCGGGGCAGAGCGGCCAACCGAGGAGCTCGTCTTTTCGATAGTGGTTGCGCAGCAGCGGCTCCGCGATGCTCATGAACGCGGGCTCTGCGGTGGCGCGACTGGCGGGTTCACCGAGCGCGGCGAGCTTCAAGTTGATGTAGCGGATCAGCTCGAGCGGCAGCGCCGCTAGTTCTTCGGGAGGGTTCAGGGTCATCGCCAACTCCGTTCGCCGGGTCACGACGGTCAGCCGCGAGCAGCTTGAATCGCAGCGGCATTATGCGCTGGAACTGGCATTTAGGGCGCAGCTCTCGTTTCATCGGCGTTAGCGCGGAGGGGAGCGCTGATCTTTGTCGCTGTTCCGGTCTCGCAGCCGACGCCGGCGAGCGCGCTCGCTGGCGGAAGAGCCGCACAGCGAGGGGCGGCAATGTCCGTGAGACGCTGGCGACGCAATCGTTACACTAGCAAGAGCACGCCCTGCGCTGGCTCGCCCGTAGCATCCCGGACGGCCTCCACGTAGAGGTTGAGCTGCGCGGCATATGGTCCATCGTCGCTCGCGACGGCGTCCGTCTTGAAATCCACGATGACCCAGCCGGCAGCGTCGCGGAACGCGAGATCGATGACGCCTTCTGCCAGCGCGCCGTTCGGCTGTACATGAACGACGGGCACCTCGCGCCGTACGTCTGCGGCCGAGAGCGCCCGCTGCAGCAGCGGGTGCTCGAGCGCGGCCGCCACCGCCGTCACCGCCGCGCGCGCTTCCTCATCGCTGCAGCCGAGCAGTCGGCTCTGCGCGCGGCTCAGCGCAGAGAGCGTGTCGCGGTCGGCTGCGAGCGGCGCCTCCGCCAATACTGCGTGCACCAGTGTGCCGAAGCGCGGCCCGCGCGGGCGAGCGCCGCGCTCGCTAGAGGTCTGTTCGATGCTCAGCGCGGGCTTGGCGAGGCCGGCCTGCTCCTTGGCGAGCTCGGTCATGCGCACGACCGTGACGCTCGGCGTGCTGCCGCTCATCACGGTGCGCTGGCGCCGTTGCTGCCACTCCAGGTAGTCGCGGATGCCGCCATCGGAGCCGGGCGCCGGCTCTGCCAACAGTTCTTGCTGGCGCACCCCGCCGAGCGAATCGACGCTCAACGCTAGGAGTTGGGGATCCCACCACACGACGCAGACGTCACCGTTACCGGTCTGATGCAAGCCGGGCGCTACAGCTTCGTCCGGCCGCGCGTCGCTGTCCGCCGCGCGCGTGAGCACGCTGTCGTCGCCGAAGCGCGGGCAACCGGGCGCTGGCCGAGCTTGCCGTTTGCGCTCCGCCGCTGGGTAGAGCGCTGGGGCCATGGTGTCCATCCAGCCGATACCCGGTTTTTCGCGAGCGGCGTCGCCGAAGGTCGGCACGACCAACAGATCGCGCGCGCGCGTCGCCGCGACGTACGCCAGGCGCACGTGCTCGGCTTGGTCGTGCCTGAGCACGAGCTCTTGGTTCTGCAAGAGCTCGTACGGGCGGCAACCGCAGAGGGCCTCGGCCCAGACGCCGCGCTCGAGGTCGACGTAGCGCATTCCGCGCGTGGACTCGATGGGTGCCGTAGGGTCGCACGCGATCACGATAGGAAACTCCAGCCCCTTGGCTTTGTGGACGGTCATCAAGCGCACGCCCTCGGTGCCCTCCTCGATGATCGGCGCTTCGCTGCCCTGGCCGCGCTCGGCCTGCTCCCGCAAGGCCTCGAGGAACGCGCGGAACGAGGTGACGCCGCGGCCCTCCAACGAGTGCGCCAGATCGATGATCGACAGCGCGTTGGCGAGCGCTTGCTCACCGGTGGGCCACATGGCGAGCGCCGCGTGCGCGCGGGTCGCAGACAGCAGCTGCTCGACGCTGTCGGCGATGGGTCGCCGGTTGCGCGCGCGGTGCAAGACCGCCAGCACTTCGAGCGCGTCGATCACCTCACGGTGCGCGCTGCGCTCGGCGTCGGCGAAGCGCCGCAGCGGCTGCAGCCGACCGAGCTCGTGACGAAAGCACAGCAGCGCCTCGTCCGTGATGCCGAACAGCGGACCGCGCAGCGTGGCATACACGGCGAGCTCGTCGTCCGGCCACTCCACTGCTTCCAGCGCCGTGCGGATGGCCATGACCTCCTCACGGCCATGGAACGAGCGCCCTCCCACCAAGACGTGCGGGATGCGTCGATTCTCGAGCGCGCGCACATAAGCGTGCGTGAGATCCTCACCGAAGGACTGGAAGCGGCGAAACAGCAGGCAAATATGGCGCGAGCTCACGCGCACGAGCTCGCTGCCTTCGGCGACGCGCCAGCCGCTCTCGTCCAGCAGCCATTTGACGAAGGCGCCGACAGCGTCCGGATACGAGCTATTTACGGCCTTTTTGGCGAGGCGGCCGTTCTTTCCGTACGGCTCCGGGACGGGTAGCGCGATGACGCTCGGCTGCTCGGCGAGGTCGCTGCGAAAGGGCGAGAGCGGGACGTACTCGGCCTGACTCCCGTCTTCCGCGCCGGTCATCCACTGCGAGAAGGAGGCGTTGACGGCGAGCTGGATGCCGCGCAGCGAGCGGAAGTTCGTGGTCAGGTGCAGGAGCACGGCGCCGCGTTGCAGCAGCGCGCGCTTGATCTTCTCGTAGAACGCCACGTCCGCGCGGCGGAAGCGATAGATGGATTGCTTCGGATCTCCGACCACGAACAGCTTACCCGCCTTGGTGAGACAGCGGCGGTAGTCGCACGTCGCCGGGTCGTCGGCGGCGAGCAGCAGCAGAATCTCCGCTTGCAGCGGATCAGTGTCTTGAAACTCGTCCACGAAGACGTGCGTGAAGCGCTGTTGCAGCCTGCCGCGCATGCGCGCGTCGTTCTTCAGCAGGTCGCGCGTGCACAGCAACAGATCCACGAAATCGACCACGCCTTGCCGCCGCTTCAGGGCCTCGTAGTCGGCGAGCACGGGCGCGAGCTCCTGGCGCAGCCGGGCCGCCAGATCGGCCTCGGCCGCTTCCAGGAAGCGAGCGAGCGCCAGCTTGGCCTGCTCGCGCTGCTCGAGGACGGCGTTACGATCCAGCGCGTTACCGTAGAGCCGTCCGCGGCCCTGTTGCGTGAACGCCTTCTCGTGCTCGCGCTCGAAATTGACGAGCTCCGCCTCGATGCCGTCATAGTCGCGTGGGCGCACCTTCTCGGCGGCGTCCAAGCGCTCGAGCCAGCTACGGAACAGGCCGAGCGAGCGCGCCAAGGGATCGCTCGCCGAGCTGGCCGACGCCTGCAGCGCGCCGAGGGCGCGGAAGCGTTGGAGCAGCTCGTCGATGGCGCTGACGCGGTCGAAATCCGGCGCCGCCCACGCGCTGGTGAAATCTCGGTGCTCGATCAGGGTGTTGCACGCGCGCTGCAGCTGCTCGCGCGGCGTCATGCCCTCTGCGCGCCAGCTGCGCCGCCGCAGCGTGCGGCGCACGCCCTCGGGCGGATCTGCCAGGATCTGCTCGAACCAAGCCTGGAACGCCCGCGTCACGAGCTTGCCCGACTCGCTCTCGTCCAGCACCCGAAAGGCGGGGTCGATCCCGGCCTCGATGGGGTGCTCGCGCAGCAAGTCCGAGCAGAACCCGTGAATAGTGTTGATGTGGGTCACCTCGAGCGCGGCGAGCGCGCGCTCCAGATGCTCGCGCTCGCGAGGCAAGGACGCCTCTTGCCGCGCGCGCTCGAGCTCGCTGCGCAGGCGCAGCTTCATCTCGCCCGCCGCCTTCTCCGTGAACGTCACGGCTACGACGCGATCGAGCGTGGTGAGCCCGGACTGCACCACGGCCACGATGCGCCCCACGAGCGCCGTGGTCTTGCCGGTGCCCGCCGCGGCCTCCACCACGAACGTGGTCTCGAGCTCTCCTTGAATGCGAGCTCGCGCTTCGGCGTCGGCGAGCGGCGTCACGGCATGCCCCTCAGCTCGTCGAGCGGCTGCAGTCGCGAACGATCCCGCTTCTTGCGCAGCCGCTCCGCCTCGTACGGACCGCAGACTCGCTGGAAATCACAGCGGCTGCAGCCATCACGGTCGGGCGCCGCCGGGAAGAACCCTTCGCGCAACGCTTGGTCGATGATGGCGTGCAAGCGCGCGGCGGCGTCGCGTGAGCGCTGGTCGATGCGCACGCTCACGGTCTGGAACTGTCCGCGCGTAGTGCAGTAATAAGCGCGCCCACCGGCAGCCGACAAATGCGGGAACAGCTTCTCCAGGGCGAGCGCGTACAGCACGGGCTGCAAAAATCTTCCGCCGTCGAGCACGAGGCCGTCGCGGCGCGGCTCGCCCGTCTTGTAGTCCGTGGCGCGCAAGCTGTCGGCGGCGCGATCCACCGCGTCGATCGAGCCGCGCAATGACAAGCCGAAGTCGAGCCGCACCGGCTCACGCTGGCTCGCCGGATCCGAGTCGACGTTCCACATCCCGAAGGCGAGCTCGAAATGCGCCGGGGTCCAGCTGGGCTCACTCGTGAGCCGCGCGAGCCATTTGCGAATGTCGGTGCGCACCTCCGCCACGGCGTCGTGCCACACGCGCTCGATGGCCGGCGCGAACTCGTCGCGATAGCGCGCCACGAGCTCGTGGAAGACCTCGTCCAGCACCGCGCAGGCGCTCTCGTAGCCGCTCTCGGTCAGGGGCAACAGGCCGCGGCGGCTGAGCTCGCTGCCCGCGGCGCGCAGCACGTCATGGAAGAGCAGTCCGCGCGTGGCAGGATCGAGCTCTTCGACTTCGACGGCGGTCTCGCGCGGTCGCAAGCCCACGATGGTGGCGAGAAAGAAGCGATATGGGCAGGCGGCGTAGCGCTCCAGCGCCGTGACGGCGAAGCCGCGCGCCGCGAGCTGCTCGACGCGCTCGGCCAGGGCCTGCGCGGCGCGCTCGCTCGGGTTCACGAAGCCGTCTACGTTGGACCACTTGTGGTGCCAACGCCGCGCGCGAAAGCGCAGCGCGCGGGCGAGGCGCGGGTCGGCCTCCATCAAGTAACGCAGCGCCCCGCGCTGCTCTCGCGTGCCGCCGCGCAAAAACTCATCCAGCACGGCAAGGTCGTACTCGGCGGCGTCGATGGCTTGCACGGGGTCGCGCGGCGCGGGCCAGCCCATGCGCGTCTGGCTGGCGTTGTCAGCGCGGCGCGCCAGCGCGGCGAAGCTCGGCAAGCGACCCTCCGCGGCGCGCAGCACCTCGAGCGCATAAAACGACGGCACGCGCGGCCGCGCTTTGTCGCTCTCGAAGCGCGGATACGAGAGCACTAGCCGCTCCCGCGCCGCGCCCACCGCGAGGCACAGCGCGAGGCGCTCCGCGGCGACGCGCTGCTCCTGGACTGGCAGCCCGCGGCCGATGGCGAGGCGCTCGCTGTCGAGCAGCAATGGATCCTCGCTCACCCGCTGCGGCATGATTTTCTCGGCCAGCCCGGGCACGAAGACGACATCGAACACGCGGCCGCGCGCCTCTTCGATGGAAGCCACCACCAGCTCGCCTCCGCGAAAGGGACGCGCTGGTGCCGCGGTCTCGCCCAACCACTGCTGCAATACGACGCGCACCTCCGCGAGGCCGACGGGCCCGACGGGCCGCATCGGCTCGAGCTCGGCCAGCAGCGCGAGCACGGCTGAAGGCTCGGCGATCGCGCGCGTGGCGAGCGCACCGAGCGCGTCCAGCCAGTCACCCCAGGGCGCTTCGCGCGGCAGGTTCGCGAGCGTCTCGATGAGCGGCAACGCGAACGCGCTCAGCTGCTCGAGATCCTGGCGCTGCCGCTCGAGGGCGTCCCGAGTTGCGTCTTCGTCTGCCAGCCGCTCGGCTTGGGCCGCGAGGTTCCGCGCCAAGCCGGCGAGGCGCCGCTGCCAGCGCTCCAAGCCGCCGATGACCGCGGCGTCGACCAGCAACGCTTCCCAGCGTCGCGGCGCCGGGATGACGCCGCTCGCCTCCGCAGGTTCGGCGCCCCCGTCGCCGCTTTGCGCCGCGTCATGGAGCACGACCTCGCTCGAGCGCGAGAACTCGTTGTCGGGGGGGACGAAGCGTTCCTCTGAAGAGCGCGGCGGTGGCGGCGCGCCGCTGCCGGTCGGCTTCGGCACGACGGCGAGCGACAGGTACTCCGCGAAGCGCGTCGCGGATAGCCCGTCCGCGGCGCACGCGAGCAGCGCGAGCAGCGCGCGGCCGCCCGGGTCCGGCCTGCGCGCTCCTCTAGAAAAATGCGCTGGAATGCGCGCGCGGCGCAGCGCCTCTACCAGGTGAGAGCGGTATTGCTCCGGCGTTCGCAGCAGGATCGCCATGCGATCGAAGGGCACGCCGCGCTCGGCCTCGGCCAGTACGCGCCGCGCGAGCTCGACGCATTCGCGCGCTTCACCGGGTGCGCTGAGCAGCACCACTCGGTCATCGATTTCACCAGCGTCGACGGCGCTGGTGAACAGCTGCGCTTGCAAGCGCTCCAGTGAGCCGCGCGGCGCGCTGCGCTCACTGCTCGTGCTGCTCGCCAGGCCGCGAAACGTCTCGCGCGCGAGGGCGTCGCCGCTGGGGACGCTCACGAAGCGCTGCGGCGCCCGCTGGCACACGGCGCTGAGCAGCTCGCGCTCGAGCCGCGTCCGCGCCGGTACGTCGTAACAACAGGTCGGCAGGGACAAGAGGGGAGCGTCCCCGCGCTGCGCCGCGCCGATCGCCTCCGCGAAGACCATCGCGCGATCGGCGAGCCCGGCCTGCTCCAGCACCGCACGGTAGCGCGCGTGAGCGACCCCGAGCTCTCCCGGGACCTCACCCGCCGTGACTCCAGCCATGCCAAGCTCGTTGAACGTGCGGCAGAGCGCGCGCGGCAAGCCCGGCCGATCCGCGAGCTCGGTCAGCCTGCCCAGCGCTTTTTCGCGCTCCAGCTCCGCGACCACACGGATGCACAGCGCCTCGAGCGCGAGCGGCCCAGCCGGCGTGAGCTGGCGCCGGCTGAGCGGCAGCGCGGAGAGTCGCGCGGCGAGCGAGGCGAGCGACTCGCGGTACCAGCCGAACACGGCGCCGTTGCGCCGCACGACCGCGCGCAGCAGGTCGTTGGCCGCCTCGAGCGAGGCGGCGAGCAGCAAGACGCCAGCGGAGCGAGGCTGCGCTTGCAGCCAGCCGAGCGCGGCGTCGAAGCGAACCGGGCCGTGCGGCGACTCCATCAACATGCGCCCGCAGGGTATAGCCCGAGGCTGCGCCCCTTGTCAGACTCGTACTTCTAATCTCTCAAAACGCCGCTCAGCGCGCGCACGCTGCGGTCCTCGCTGCTGTCGCCGCCGCGCGCCGCTGCGAACGCGGCCTCGCCGCGCAGCCAGCGCTCAGCGGCCTCCTCGGAGCCGCCGAGCAGCAGCTGCATCGCGGCGACGAGGTCGAGCGGGTGCATGTCGAGCCCGTAGAGCTCGGAGAGGCCTAGCTGCAGCCCGGCGCTCAGCGCGTGAAAGGCGCGGATCGGCTCCAGGAAAGCATGGCTGCCGGCGCTGCTGGCCAGGAACGCGGCGCGCGCAGCCGGCTCGCGCAGCCGGCTCGCGCACTCCTGCGCGTCGAGGGAGTTCATGCCGCGGCACGAGAGCGGCCTCGCTTCGTAGATCGAGCAGCGGCCCGCCGCGAGGAAGACGCAGGGATGCTCCGGGGAAAAGCGCTCGACGGAGCTCAGCGCGCGCGTCGCTTCATAGCGTGCGGCGACGTGCTCGGCGAAGCGGTCGAGCTCCTCGGGGGAGCGCGTTTGCTTGAGGTGCTGCAGGATCGTAAGCGCCTCCGCTGGCGTCACACCGACCGATTGATAGCAGCAATGATCGCAGCCTGCGGCGCAAGCGACCGCGCCGGCGGCCGCGCGCGCCAGGAACCCTTCCGCGAGCTGTGACGTGGAGCTCATCACCTTGCGCGTGAGCGCTACGACACCATCCAGGGTCGGCGCCGCGCCGAGCATGGCCCGCACCGTCGCCGCGGCCGCGCCCGCGACCTCGTTCTGCCAAGCTTCCCCGAAAATTGCCGCCTTGAGCGAGACCTGCTCGCGGCCGCTCGCCGGATCTCTGTGGAGCGCAAGGTGCACGCGGCCGGCCGCGTCCCGCCGCGCCGGCACGGCCGCGGGCCTGTCGCCGCCAGCGCGGCGCTTCTTCTTCTTGTGCTTGTCGGTCAAGGATCGCCGCGCGAAATGCCGGCGCCGTCGGGCGCGGCACGAGAGGGTACCAATCGGGTACACACTCGTCGAGGCCCGCGCAAGAGGCTGAATTTCTGGGCCAACTCAGGCCACCGCAGGCGCGGCCTACGAACCCGTGGGCAGTCGCGCTACTGTCGCTACGTGACGAGTCACCAACGCTCGGTGCGAGTCCCGTTCGAAACTTCCAGGCTGGAGCTCGCCAAGATCCGCTCGGACGGCGACGGCGCGAAGCGCTCGGCGTATGAAATCGCGTGCCGGCTCAGCGCCACGACGCTGGGCGTGGAGCGGGTCTCCATTTGGGTGCTGGACGACGCGCTGAGCCAAATAACGTGCGCGACCTTGTACCAGCGCTCGACGGACAGCTTCGACAGAGGGACGGTGATCCAGCGCGCGACCTGTCCGCACTATTTCGACGCGCTGCTCAGCCGGCGAGTCATCGCGGCGGACGATGCGCTCACGGACCCCAAGACGGCGGAGCTCAGGGCGTACCTGAAGAGCAATGGAATCGGAGCGCTGCTCGACGCGCCGCTGTACCGCGATGGCTCGGTGGTCGGGGTCGTCTGCCACGAGCACTGCGGGGCGCCGCGTCGCTGGAGAGAAACGGAGGCCGGCTTCGCCAGCTCGGTCGCCGACATGCTGACCATCTTGGTGGAGCAGGCCGAGCAGGCCGAGCTGCGCGCTGCGCTCGCCGCGCAGCGCCTGGCCGAAGCGAGCGCGGATAAGATGACGGCGCTGCAGCGCCTGGCGCGCGTCGTGGCGCACGATTTGAACAACGTGCTCACGGTCGCGGTCGCGCGAACTCAGCTGCTGGGTGAGGGCGCGAACAGCGAGGACGTTCCCAATGAGGCGGCGGAGGTCGGCCAGGTGCTGGCCTATGGCGCGCGGCTGGTGCAGCAGCTCAGCGCCTTCAGCGAAGCGAAATCAGGTGAGCCGACGACCGAGCTGAGGCAGCTGCTCGCTTCGCTCGAGCCATCGTTGCGCGCATTGATGGGCAAGAGCATCGAGTTCGTGATCGACGTGCAGCCTGGGACGTACACGGTCGCGGTCCCCAGCGTAGAAGCCGAGCAGCTGCTCTTGAACCTGTGCATGAACGCCGCCGATGCGATCAAGGGCGAAGCCGGCCATGTTACGATACAGCTCGGCAACGAGCCGATTACGGGCAGCGCCGAGCTGCAGGTCACGGATAGCGGCGTCGGGATGGACGAGGCGACGCAGTCGCGGATCTTCGAGCCCTACTACTCGACGAAGAGCAACCATCAGGGCGTAGGGCTGATGGCCGTGTACGGTATCGTGCAGCGCGCGGGTGGGGCCATCGCGGTCGAGAGCGCGCCCGGGGCGGGGACCCGCTTTCGCATCGTGCTGCCCAGGACGAACAGGGTCAGCCAGAGCTCGGCCGCGCCCTGGGAATTCTGAGCGGCCGCTCAACGGCGGCGCCAGCGGCCGAGCTCGCGCGGGCGCTTCGTGGTCTCCGGCCTTCGTTGCTGGCTGTCCATCATGATCGAGAAGCGCTGATGTTCGCCCAGCGCGCCGCTGGGCAGCTCCGGCTGATGGCTTAGCCACCACTGGTCGGCGTCCTGTTGCGTCCAGGGCGGGCACTCCGCGAGCGCGCTGCGCAGCCGATTTGCCAGCGCCGGCATCGGGCCCGGGCGCGCGGCGGGGTTCTTCGACATGCACGCGAACACCAGCTCGCACAACGACGGTGGCACCGCGCTCGGCAGCGGCTCGGGGTTAGAGGTCAACGTCGAAGTCAGCGTCTCGGCCAGCGAGCTGCCCAGCGGGAAGGGCGCGCGACCCGCGAGCAAGAAATACGCGACGCAGCCGAACGAGAACGTGTCGGAGAGCGGGTTGGCGCTGACGCCGCGCGCCAGCTCCGGCGCCGCGTAGCCGGGAGTGCCCTCGAACAGCGCGCGATGATCGCCGGCGCGCACGGAGGTCGTACGCGCCAGCCCGAAATCCAACACCTTGACGAAGTCCCTGACGCCTCCGCGCTCGGTGACCATCACGTTGCGCGGCTTGATGTCGCGGTGAACGAGCCCGCGCTCGTGCGCCTCGGCGAGAGAGCCCGCGACTTGGATCATGATGCGAGCGGCGCGCGCGGGCGGCAGCGCACCGCACAGCTCGACGAGCTCCTCCAGGTGAAAGCCCGACACGTATTCCATGGCCAGGTACGGCAGGCCGCCGTCGCTGCGGCCAAAGTCGTAGATCTGCACCGTGTTCGGGTGGTTCAGCGCGCAGGTGATGCGCGCCTCCCGTTCGAAGTCGCCGACCTGCTGTGAATGCGCGATCTTGACCGCGGTGTCGCGGCGCAGCAGGGCGTGCTCGGCGAGGTACACAGTGCCCATTCCGCCCTTCGCGAGCTCTTGTTTGATGGTGTACTGGCCGAGCTGCGCGACGCGCTGCGCGAGCGACTTCACGCGGCGCGCGGCGCGGGTGTAGGCCTCGACCAGCGCCGTCACGGCGAGCCCCAGGCCGAGCGCGAGCCACGGACCGGCCCCCACGCTCGCGGTGCGCGGCGCTAGCGAGACTCGGTAGTTGCGGTCCGCGAAGCGCAGCTGGCGCGTAAACGTGAGTCGCTCCTCCGACAACGGCGGCCCGTAGCGGTACAGCGGCTGCAACTCTGGCGGCGCCACGGGATCATCGACCTGCAGCGATGTGCCGCTCATGTCCACCCCGCGCAGCGCTCGCTCGAACAGCGGCTTCAGTCGAAACAAACCGACGACCACGCCCGAGCGCAGCCGAGCGTCCAGCTTCGGCGACCAGCTCGCGGCCGGCACCGGTTGGTAGGCCGCCACGCTGTACACACCATCCGGATCCTCCACCAGCTGATAGCGGTCGGAGAGCGTGACGCGGTTCGTCTTGAACGCCCGCTCTACGGGCGCCGCGCGCGCAGCGTCGAACGCAAGGTCCAGACCGTGCACCGCGGGAGTCAGCGGCTCGGAGTAAACGAGCGGCAAGTGCATCGCGCGGTCGACGGCGCGCACCATGGCGCCCGCGCGCGTCGGCTCACGGATCTCGTAGCTGGGTTGCTCTTCGCGCACGAGCGACTCGAACTGTGCGCGCAGCTCGCCCGGAACGCGCACGACCCATTCCAGGGCTACGATTTCCGGATGTCGCTCCAGCGCGGGCGCGGCGAAAGCACGAAATTGCGCCAGGCTGGCGGCGCCACCGGCGAAGCTGCGCAGGAAAGCAGAGGTGGCCTGGACGGTCTCCATCGGCGTGGCCAAGCGCGTCTGCAAGGCGGCAAACACGTGCTCGGCGTCCTGGCGCGCGTCTTCCTGCCGCGAATGGCGGATGGTGCTGTACGCGACCACGAAGACGAGCAGCGAGAGCACGCTGCCGGCCACGATGGGCAGCGTCGTCCGCGCGCCGGAGAACCCTGTGCTCGCTGCCCTCTGCTGCATGAGCCGAGCTCGTCCGCTAACCGCGCCGCTCGGAGGGCAGCGCGGCCGGCGGCTTGACCAGCGCGTGCGCGGCTCCGCGCCGCAGCGACTCGTTGTAGAGCTGCCAGCGCCAGTGAAGCGCAGCGAGCTTGCTCACCTGCGCGGTGACGTACATCCCCACGAGACAGGCGAGTAGACCGAGTAGCGTCAGCCCCGACGCCAGCAGCGCCAGCACTAGGCCGGAGATCAGCGCTTTGAGCCAAATCCGGCGCACGAAACGCAAGTTGTCCGCCGGCGCGAGCGCTGCGCCCAGGCTCTCCGTGAGCTCCGCGAGCGTCGTGGTCGACACCGCTACGAACGGAAGGCCGAGCAGCAGCGGCACGAGCGGCAAAAACACGAGCGGCAGCGGCGAGCGCTGACCATGGGCCAAGACCGCCAGCAGCGCGCCGGCCATGCCGAACGGCAGCAGCAGCGCCATGATCACGACGAGCTGAGCCACGAAGGCGACCCAACCTCGTTTGATGTACTCCCCAAAGTCATCGAACGAAAACAGCGGCACTGGTCTATCGTAGTGCCACACGAGTCGGCGGTGGACTTCACTCAGCCAGCCGCATACCGCGAGCGGCCCCGCGAGCGGGATGAGCTGCAGGAGCACGCCGAACAGCGCGTTTTTCCACCAGTTCTCGTCGGAGAACACGAACTGGAACGCGCTGACGGCGCTCACCTCGCGCTCTACCGGCCCGGGCGGCGCCGCGCTGACCGGCGATGGCGGATGATAGGCGCCGCCCTCAGGGTCGAACGTCGGTGGCTGATACGGATTGACCATGTCCGCTCAGCATCGTGCCAGTCTCTGCCTCAGCGCGGAAGCGCGAAGCCGCCGCGTGACGCTTGCAGGCCGGGTAGCGCCGGGATCCTAAACTCCAGCATTTCGAAGCCTGGATGTAGCGCGACGGGCGCTTTACCAAGATGGCTTCACTGCAGCGCGCCGCGACGCGCGTACATCACTTCACGGGCACCTTGCACGGGCCGCAGTCGAGCAGCTGACCGCAGCCGTCCGGCGTAAAGCCGCAGCTCGCGCCCAAGCTCTCGCAGGTCGCGGGGACGCACTTGGGTGGCGGCTCCACGCCGATGCACGCGCCGAGATCGAACAGCATATACAGCAACACCTTTTCCTGATCGGTCAGGTCGCCGGTGCAGTGCATGGGAAACACTGCGTCGCCGAAAGGCCGGGTATTGCCCAAGCCCGGGAACCCAGGGTTACCCCTGCCGCCGTCGCCGCCCGCGCCGCCCGCGCCGCCCGCGCCGCCCGCATCGCCCGCCGCGCTCGCCGGCGAGGCGACGTGGAAGCCGCTGTACGCGACGCGTCCGCATGCTGCTTCTTCGGGGGCGCCGTACGGCGTGTTGAACGAGAACTGCTGCGTCCGCTTCGTGCCGGCTTGAAGGTAGACGAACTCTTCCGTGCTCATGCCGAGCGCCGTGGCGGTGCTGCGCGGCTCTCGGACCGTGAAGGTGTAGTCGGGCGCGGTGGTGATCTTCTCGTTGACCATCCAATCCGTGAAATTTTGGATGCGCGGGCTGGTGTTGGGTCGGCCCTGCGAGATCGCGCCGGTGCCGGAGGTGGTGCTGGAGTCGAGGTTCGTCGTCCACGTCGCGGCGGGACCGAGGCCCGTTTCGATCGCCGTGTCGGCGGCGTAGGGTTTCGTTCCGTTTTCGTGCAGCCAGCTGAAGCCCAGGTGGCTCGCGAACATTCGCCCGCCGCGATTCAAGAACTCGCGCACGTTCGCGCCGTGCTCATCGCGTTCGTCGAAGTTGTCGTCCCACTCGCTGCCTTCGCAGTCGGAGATCAGGATGTCGTAGCTCTCGAGCTGGGGTAGGCTGCCGTACAGCGCGGAGTCGTGCGGCGTCATGTCGTCGATGCGAGCGCCGCCGGGCGACTTGGGGGCTCCACCGCGGTACAAGTTCACGCGCGCGGCCCCAGCGGAGACGGGCGTGCTCGGGTTGGCGAACTCCGTGTGCGCGAGGCCCATCTTCTCGAGGACGCACTCCATGGCGTCGATGATGCCGGTGGTCACCGCGATGCGCGGGATGTTGACCGCGGTCCCATCGGTCATGCTGCGCGGCAGGCGCGTGGGATTGTCGGGGAGCTTGGTCGGGAGCTCGGTCGTCTGGCAAGCGGCGCTGGCCGGTAACGTGAACTTGGTCGCGCGCCGAAATCGACCGGCTTTGACGACGAGCAAAAACTCCTCCCCGACGGGGATCGATTCATCCAGCTTGAAATGGCCGGTGGCGTCGGTCACGGTGCCGTTCAGCACTGGCCCGAGGTCCTGATCCTCACAGCGATCACAGCTGGTGCCGTCGCTGGGAATGCCCGCGGACATGGCGGGCAGCATGGCGGCGTCGGGCGTCTGCAAGATGTAGACGAGCGCGTTGGGCACGCCGACCTGGTTGCCTTCGTTCGCGTCGTCACGCCCAGGGGTGATCACGCGGCCAACGAGATGAGTCACGTCCCCGGCCTTGCTGCAGTCGGGAATGGCGCCGCAGAGCGTGCAGGCTTTGCCGCCGCCGGCCACGCATTTCGTCGGGCCGTCCACGCCGCCGATGCACACTTCATTGGCCTTGCAGGAGAGGCCCTCGTCGGCGCAGTTGATCTTTTGGTCGCAGCTATCAATCGTGTAGCCGCAGGCGAAACCGAGCTCGGCGCAAGTCGTCTTGGGGCAGCTGGTATTGCCGCCGATGATGAGTGACGTGCCGCCCATCGAGGAGAGGGCGCCGCCCGAGCTGCTCAGCGTCCCGCCCGCGCCCGCCACGTCGCCGCTGCCGCCCACGCCTCCGCCGCTCATGCCGCTGAACGCTATCGGGCCGGCTTCGCCCCCCTTGTTCGAGCACGCGCCGAGCAGCAGCAACAGGGCGCAACGGGAAAGAATGGGGCTTCTCATGGGCCTTGCATGCCTCCGGACCTCAGTGGTCAAAAGCGAGCCAAACGGCTCGTGTCGAGTCGTCGATTCCATACACTCACGCGTCGATGAGCATAGCGCGCGACACGCACGAGCGCCTCTTCATTTGCCGAGTTTGCGTTTCATTCTTCACGAAATGCTCAGGCAATCGTCTTTGCAATTGCCGCTGTCGTTTCGCGAGACGCCCGCAGCGCGGAGTCGATCGCCGTCGAGCTGGACGCGCGAGCCCGCACTGCGCCGGGAGCGCAGCAAAGCGACGTCGAGCAGCGCGACGGGCGCGGGGCGAGCCGTGGTTCGTCTTCTCATTTCGTTCAGCACTCGTTAGCGCCTTGAATTGCGATAGTGACGACGCTTTCGTTTCGCGCTCTGCCCATGTGGATGGAAAATTCAGGGCGGGAGCAAATCGAACTGCGCATTCCAGGCATCTGACCCGCTCTGCGCCGCCAGCGAATCTGCTGTGTGGAAGGTGACGATGGAGCGAGGCCGACCGCGGTCACGCAAGTCGCCGAGGTTCCCTTCGCCCAGGAAGAGCTGCGAGGTCGGTCGATGCACATCCGTAGGAGCGCCGTTTTATTGGCAACCACCCTGGCCGTGGGTTGCTCGACAGAGGTTAGCGATCCGCCCGGTGCCGGCACGGCCGGCAACGGCATGATCGGGGCCGGCGCTGGTTCCAATGTCGGCTCGGGTGCGACTGGCAACACCCCGGGCAATCCCGGCGCTGGCAACAACACCGGTTCGGGGGCGAGCTCGGGCGGCCCCGTTTCTCCCGGGGCTGGCGCAGGGGGCAGCGTTGGCAGCGGCAACCCCGGCGGGGGCACTCAAATCAACGGGAGCTGCAGCGCGGTGGTCCCCGCCACGTCACAGATCCCGCGGCTCACCAACTCCCAATACGACCGCACGGTTCGGGACCTGCTCGGCGTCACCAAGCTCACCGCGGCGAACGGCGACGCGCCCTCCGTGCACCTGGCTACGGATCAGGCGGGCGGCATGACCGCGCTGGCTTGGGCCAACTACAAGGACGTTGCCGATAAGATCGCCGCTCAGGTGCTGGCGGACCCCGCGCTCAAGGGCAACTTCTTGAAGTGCACGCCCGTGGCCGGTGACAACACCTGCTTGCACGACACGGTGATTCAGTTCGGGCGCCGCGCCTTCCGCCGCCCGCTCACCGAAGCCGAGATCGCGCGCTTCGACAAGGTCATCGCCGCCGGGGCGACCGTGACGCCCAGCGGCAAGCCCGAAGAGGTCGCTCAGGTCCTGCTCTACATGTTCCTGATCTCGCCCTCGTTCCTGCAGCGCGCGGAGATCACGGAGGTGTCGGACGGCGCCGGGCACTTCACGTTGTCGGGGCACGAGATCGCTTCGCGCCTGTCCTACATGCTCTGGGGATCCGTGCCGGACGCGGTGCTGGATCAAGCGGCCGACTCCGGCCAGCTCACGACCCAAGAGCAAATCGCGGCGCAGGCGCAGCGTATGCTCCAGGATCCGCGCGCCCGGGAGACCATCAACGAATTTCACCAGTCCTATCTGTTGATGCGCGCCGAGGGCCGCTGGGGCAAGGCCAACCGGGATCCGGCGCTGTTTCCGAGCTTCAAGGCCAGTATGGTGCCGAACCTGACCGAAGAGACCCTCAAGATCTTCGACAAAGTCGCGTTCACGCCCGGCTCGACCTTCAAGGACTTCCTGCTCACGCCCATCGCTTACGTGAACAAGGACACCGCCGCGCTCTACGGGCTCGACCCCAGCAAGTTTGGCGACGAGCTCAGCGAGGTGACGCTGGACGCCAACACTCGTCCGGGCTTTTTGACGCGGCTCGGCTTCCTCATCAACTTCTCTTCCTACACGCGCACGAACCCGATTTATCGCGGAGCCTTCATCTCCAAGGAGGTGCTCGGCATCGCGATCCCAGCGCCGCCGCCCGGAGCCTCCGACACGCCGCTGCCCTCGGGCGCGGATCTCAACACCAACCGCAAGCAAGTCGACGCCCAGACCTCCGGCGCGAACTGCATCGGCTGTCACCACACTTTCATCAATCCGCCCGGCTTCGTGATGGAGACCTTCGACGCCATGGGTCGAATTCGCACCGAGGAGTCGAAGGGCGTGCCGCTCGACACCAAGGCCGACGTAACGATCGACACCGCTGCGCCACCCGTCACCCTGTCCACGCCCGCCGAGCTGATGGCGCAGATCGCGGCCTCACCCATCGCGATGCGCCAGTACGTGAAGCGCTGGGTGGGCTTCGCCTTCGCGCGCGAGAATGATCCCGCCGACAGCTGCACGGTGGATCAGATCGCCGCCAAGATGGTCGCCGGCAATTACCCCGTGCTGAACATGATTACGGATCTCACTCAGACCCAACCGTTCCGCGTCCGCGCCGTCGAGGTTTCCCAATGATGCCCAGGAACCGGCCTGCCTTGAACCGCAGATTCTTCCTCAAGGGCGTCGCTGGCGCCTGTCTCTCCGCCCCGTTCTTGAGCTCGGTGAACGAGAAGCTCGCGAAGGCGCAGGGCATGGCGTCCGCCGTTCCGAAGCGGCTGGTCATCATGTACACGCACAACGGCTGCTTGACGACGCGCTGGTTCCCCACGAAAGAGGACGGCGCGCTCGCCGCGGCCGATCTCACCGGCACGTACCTGGAGGGGCTCTCCCCGTACGTGAGCAAGCTGCTCTTGCCGCGCGGCTTCCGTTCGCTCAACTCGTACGCCGTCGGCCAGAGCATCGATCCTCACGATCAGGCCTGCGGCTCCAAGCTGACCTGCGCGTATATCAGCGACGACAAGAACCGCTACGCGACCGCGGAGTCGCTGGATCACGTCATCGCCAAGCAGATCAACCCCGGTGACAAGCAGCCGCTGGTGCTCGGCGTGGGCGCGGCCAGCACGCTGATCAAAGAGGTCATCTCCTTCTCCGGCCCGAATACGGCGTTCCCCACCAACGTCAATCCCCAGAACGTGTGGAAGCTGCTCTCGGGCGTCGCCGCCGCTGGCGGCGGCGGGACCACGACTGGCGGCGGGAGCACTAGCGGCGCGGCGCCGATGACGCAAGCCGACTATCTCGTCGCGAGGGGCAAGAGCGTCATCGACCTCGTGTCTGACGATCTCGCGACCTACAAGCGGCTCAACATGAGCAAGGCGGACAAGGATCGCGTCGACACCTGGCTCGCGCTGCTGCGCGACACCGAGGTCGGCGTCATGGATCCGTCGCTGGCCGCTGCCTGCAACATGATGTCCGCCACGAGCCTCGGCATTTCCGACGCGGAGGTGGACGCCGCGACGCCGAAGGGCGCGGTCACGGCTGGTAACGTCCTCGGTCCCAAGGGCAGCGCCGACGGGGACGCCAACCTCGCTCTGTCCTTCACGAAGGGCGGCGACATGATGATGAACCTCATGGCCCTGGCCATGATGTGTGACGTCAACCGTGTGCTGCTCCTCGTCTACCCCGGCTACGTCATCTTCAACTGGGACGGCATCAAGCACACCAAAGAGCACCACGGCCTGTCACACCGCACGGGTGACTTCAGCGTCGGCGGGAACTGTTTCGCCGGCGTCGTGGACATGATCGCGCAGATCGATCAGTGGTACGCCGGCAAGTTCGCGCGCCTGGTGAAGACCTTCGACAGTATCAAAGAGGGCGACGGTACCCTGCTCGATAACACCGCCACGATGTGGCTGCCTGAGCTCTCGGACGGCGCCGCCCACAACCAGAACAATCTACCGATTCTGATCGCCGGCGGCTGCGGCGGCTATCTCGCCACGGGCAAGGCCGTGAACGTCGAAGGCAGAAACATCGGCAAGGGCAATAGTGAGAGCTCGTGCCAAAATGGTGGCACGATCGGCAACACCGGCTCCGCCGGAGGCAACGTACCCATCAACAAGCTGTACGTAACGCTGATGAACGCGGTCGGCTGCAAGGCTGCTGACGGCGGCCCGGTCACCACCTTCGGCAAGTTCGACGGCAACAAAGAGGCCGACGGCATCAAGAACCCCGGAGAGGTCACGGCGCTCAAGGCCAGCAAGTAAGGCCCTCCGAGCGCGCGCGGGGACGGGGCTGGGTCGTCGTGGCTATCCGCCGACGACGAGCGGTCCCGCCCAGGTCGTCTTCGCTTGTTGAATGGCGGTCCTGGCGATGCGGCGCAGCAGCTCTTGATCGATCTCGCGTGCATCCACCTCCAGTGGAGTCCCGAGCCGAAAGCTGCCGACGATCTTGTCGTCGAGGACGCGACACACCGCGTAGGAGCCGGGCACTTTCCGCACTATCCGATAAGTGATGCCCAGTACCTGAACCATACCTTTGACCGTGTTCATGTCCGTGCTCCGTTGCTGGTAGGACGTTGCAATCTCCGAACCAGCCGGTCGAAGACCGTGCTTGGCGCTCGCGGTGCGGTCTCGGGCGACGATCTCGCGACTTTCGCCGGTCGCCGTTCGGTGTCATCCACCAGAACGCGGCGGCATTTTTCTCCGTGTGTGGCGGAGTGGCGCCGAGCGGGCTCTTAGTCTCTTCGCGCGCGCCCCGCTATGAGCGCGCGGCCGCGGCTTCGCAGACGCCGGCGATGGGTTCGCCGCGCTTGCCCACCAAGAACGAAGCGCGGCGGTACTCGTCGCCGATCTTCACGAAGACCTCGCCGCTGCCTCGGTACACGCAGCCGCGAAGATCCTCTTTCCAGGCCGAGCCGAAGCGGACATCGACCGCGAACGGCACATAAGCGCGCCCAGCTCCGTCTTTCGTCGTCGTGGTTTGCAACACGCGTACTCGTCGCTCGCGTGGCTGCGGGCGAGCTCGCGAAAACGCGCTCTTTTGCACGCGCGCGAGCGGTTGGATCACTTTCTCGTCGACGCGCTGGCGCGCCCACTGCTGAAGCGATGGTTCAGCGGCCAGGACGAGTGAGGGGGCGAGCGTGAGCACGAACGCGCAGCAAACGTAGGAGCGGAGAGGCTTCACGGCAGATCCTTTGTAGGGTGTAAAGAGGGCTGAGCAACGAGGAGAGCGAGCGCGCAGAGACCAGCTCTGCGACGGCCGCGCTGGCCAGCACTGGCCCCCAAAGCGCGGCGACGTAGGAGAGATCGGGATCGACTCCGGCGAGATCCAACGCGAGGATCAGCGCGCGCGAGCTGACAGCGACGCTCATCTGGGCCAGCACGTGGCGCATGGCGCGGGAATGCGCGCGCAGGTCGCGCCGCCGCGCCGCGGCGATGCCGTAGACCATCGCCCAGGCGACGATGGCCGCGGACAGCAAGAATCCGGCGCTGACCACGCTGCCGCCCTTCGCGTCGAACGCCAGCAGCACCCCGGAGGGCACCAGCGCGAGCAGCACACAAGCAGCAGCGACGCGCCCCAACCCGCGATGCCACGCAGGCCGGCGTTGTAGGGTTCGCGTCATCAGCAATGCGCAGAGCGGGAGCGCCAAGAGAGCGCTCGCGACGTGGACCCTGAGCGAAATCAACCACAGCGACTCGAAGCGCAGCGGCAGCTTTTCGACGACGAACGGTGGCAGCGTGTCGAAGTCGAAATAGCTGAGGCTGGCGGCGCTGATGAGGGCCGAGCCCAGCAGCATGCACGACACGAATCCCCTGCGAGAGAGCGCGGCCACCCAAGGTCTCATGCGAGTTGGACGAGCTGGACCAGCAAAAGATTTGGTCGCGCGCGCCGCCGGTCACGAAATTTAGAGCTCGTGAAACAAATCCGCGGCTCCTCCGTCTATTGGGGTTCGCGCCGCTGCGAGCGGCGAAGTATCGTCCGGCTCTGCGACATGAGTGTTCTATATCGAGACCTGGATCTCTCGGAGCCGAGAGCCGCCGCGGCGCTGTCGGTGATTCGCGCCGCGCTCAGCGCTGGGCTGAAGCTGAGCGGCGCCACGCACTTGCTCGCGAGCGCGCCGTTCGGGCAAATGGCCCAGTATCTACCGTCCAGGCCAGGTTTGTTCTGAGCACCAGCTGCTCGGCGATGAAGACGAGTTGACGAGCATGGCGGCAGCGACGTTCACGCACGACGCGCAACGCATCGAGCGCGTGCTGGTGCTGGGCACCGGCTATACCGGCGAGCAGGTGGTGAAACGCGCGCGCGAAGCGGGCCTGCTCGTCACCGCGCAGCTGCGCGCTCCGGAGCGCGTCGCGGCGCTCGAGCGCCTCGGCGCGCAGGTGTTGCTGATGCCGGAGCTCGACGCCGGGCTCACTGCGCACGTGACGCAATCGACGCACGTGGTGATCGCGTTTCCGCCCGACGGCGCGACCGATCAGCGCATCGCGCCGCTGCTGAGCGCTGCCGGCGCCATCACCTATGTATCCTCGACAGCGGTGTACGGCGAGCTTCGCGGTCGCATCGATGACGCGACGCCGTTGCCGGAGCCGAGCGACAGCACGCGGCCGCGCCTGCTCGCAGAGCAAGCGTATCGTCAGCTCGGCGCGACGATCCTGCGCTGTCCGGCGATCTACGGGCCCGAGCGCGGGCTGCACCTGCGCGTGCTGCGCGGGCAATATGCGCTGCCGGGCGACGGCAGCGGGATGTTGTCGCGCGTTCACGTGGAGGACCTGGCGAGCTTCATCTTGGCGAGTCCGCGCGCGCCGGGGGAGACGTTCGTCGTGGGCGATCTCGAGCCGGCCGCGCACCTCACGGTGGTGAGCTGGATTTGCGCGACGTACGCGCTGCCCTTTCCAGTGCGCGTCGAGCGCGGCGTGAGCCATCGCACGCTGCGCGCCGACCGCGCGATCGACAGCGCGCGCGCGCGGCACCGCTTGGGCGTCACGTTGCGCTATCCCACGTTCCGCGAAGGCATGGCGCGGATTGCGCTGGGAGGGTTCACGCAGCAAGCGTCGCAGCGAGCGCAGTCGTAAGCCGTTGGTCGTTCTAGCGCAACGCGGCGAGCAGGCTCGACGCGCCTTGGACGCTCACGGGTGACGCCGGCTTCAGCTCGGGCGCGAAGATGGCGACGCGCAGCTCCTCCAACGCCCAGCGCAGCGCGTCTCGAGCCTCGAGATCGCTCGCTGTAGGCGCCTTGGCCAGAAACGCGCTCCACAGCGGCGCGAACGGCGCCAGCTTGTCCGCGTCCTTGCGCGGATCGTTGAGCGCGCGCTCCAGCCGAGCGCGCATGGCGCGCAGGTAGCGCGGGAATTGCTCGAGGCGAGCGCTGCTCACCCGCTGCAAGAGACCCTCGGGGAAGAGCTGCTCGAGCTGCGCGCGCAAGTCTTTGACCGCCGCGGCGCCGCTCGGCTGCCGAGCAGC
The DNA here is from genome assembly GCA_966250485.1 of uncultured Sorangium sp. Taxonomy (GTDB): domain Bacteria; phylum Myxococcota_A; class Polyangia; order Polyangiales; family Polyangiaceae; genus PMG-095. The sequence continues at coordinate 59,459 of CBINHN010000011.1, forward strand.
AGCCTCCAGCGCGCGCTGTGTGGCGTTGAGCTCGTTCATGGTGGCCTGCGCCGCGCGCTCCAGCCGCGTGAACACCGGCGCCAGGCGCGGCGTGCCGGCGCTCGCGAGCGCGTCGAACTCGGCGCGCGTACGCGGCAGCGGTGCGCCCGCTGAAAAGAAGGCTTCGTCGGCGACCCGCGCCAGAAAATCATCGCGGAAGCGCTGCAGCTCACTTTCGGACGGACGAAAGCCGTTGCGGCTGCGGAACGGCGGCGGCACCCGCTTCGCGTAAGCGGCGAGCTGCGCGCGCGCCGCCAAGAGCAACAGCCGGCGCACGCCGGCGCGCGTGGCGTTCAGAGCGTCGCTCTCTTTGTCGAGCAGCTCGAGATCCACGCTGCTGCCGCGATCGATGAGCGCGGGATGAGCGCGCAGCTCAGCGCCGAGCACGCTGCGCGTCACGAAGGCCGGGAGCTCGCCGAAATCCCAGCTGGTGATGCCCTTTCGCTGCCATTTCGCGGGCGCCGGAGCCTCGTTCAGGGCGCGGCGTGCTTGCGCGCCGTAACGCTCCAAGAGCTCGCCGAGCTCGCGGCTCTGCGCCAGCGCGCGGCCGTTTTCGGCCACGACGCGATACGTCCAGCGCAGATAAGCCGGAATGGCGTAAGGCCGAAACGCGCTCTCTGGAACCGTCACGCCCGTCTTCCGCGCTATGGCGCGCGCCAGCGCCGGGAGCAGCGCGCCCTGAAACGGAACCAGCTCACTCGCGAGGCTCGCGGCGAGCTCCGCGAGCGGGCCGATGTCACGCCGCACGCCGCGCGGCAGCTCCTCGAGCAGCGCTACCAGCTTGCGCTCGTGCCAGCCCGGGATGGTCCAATCGAGCTCACCCGGGCTGAGCTGGGGCAGCAGCGCCAAGGGCAGGGAGAGCGTGATGCCATCATCGTCCGCGGCCGGATCGAAGCGGTAGCTCAACGGCACCTCGACCCCGTGCAGCACGAGCCTGTCCGGGTAATCCTCGGGCCGGAGCTGTTGCTCGCCGACGAGCACGTCCTCGAGCTCGAGCTCGAGCACGCCGGGTCGTTGCGCCTCCGCGCGTTCGCGCCAGTCCTCGAATGTCTTGCCGCTGACGACCGACTCGGGGACGCGCTGATCGAAGAAGGCGAACAGCGCCTCGTCATCGGCGAGCATGTCGCTGCGGCGCGCTTTGTCGCGCAGGCGCGCGACCTCGGCGAGCAGCGCGCGATTGCGCTCCGCGAAGGCTCCTCGCGACTTGTACTCGCCGCGCACCAGCGCGTGCTCGATGAACATCAGCCGCGCGCGGCCGGGCGAGAGCTTCGCAAAATCGACGTGGCGATCGCGGAACACCGGCAGCCCGAACAACGTCGCCTGCTCTTTGACGACGCTCTTCGCCGAGCGCTCGGACCAGTGCGGGTCCCCGTAGCTGCGCTTGAGCAAATGATGTCCCACCTGGTCCAGCCATTCCGGCTCCAGCTTCGCGGCGGTGCGCGCGAAGAGCCGGCTGGTCTCGACCAGCTCGAAGGCCATGACCCAGCTGGGCGGCTTCTTGGCGAGCGCGGAGGAGGGGTGCAGCGCGAAGCGGGTCTGCTTCGCGCCGATGTAGATGCGCTGCTCCGCGTCGTAGCGCCCGATGCGCGACAGCAAGCCGCTGAGCAGCGCGCGATGAATGCGCCGCTCGCGCTCCGGCGAGTTGGCTTCGGCGCTGGGCGGCGCACGCCGCTCGGCGCGACCGGAGCGTCCGCGCCGCTCGCCCTCGCGAACCAGCTCCTCCAGCTGGCGGTGCACCTCCGCCCACTCGCGAACGCGCGGGAACGACAGATAAGCGTCCTTGCACGCGCGGCGTAGCTCCGCGGTGCTCTTGCGCTGCGCGTCGCGCACGAAATTCCACAGCTTCAATAGCCCCAGGAAATCCGAGCGCTCATCACGGAAGCGGCGCTGTCGTTCGTCGGCCTTCTGCTCCTGGCCACGCGGGCGCTCCCGCGGATCTTGAATGTTGAGCGCGGCCGCGAGCACCAGCACCTCGGCCAGACAGCCCTCCTCGACGCCCGCCAAGATCATGCGCGCGATGCGCGGATCCACCGGGAACTGCGCGAGACGGCGGCCGAGCGGCGTCAGCTTCTTCTCGTCGTCCAGCGCGCCGAGCTCCTGCAGCACACGGTAGCCCTCCGTCACCGCGCGCGGCTCGGGCGGATCCAGGAACGGGAAATCCTCCACCTCTCCCAGCCCGAGCGCCTTCATGCGCAGGATGACGCCGGACAGGCCGCTGCGCTTGAGCTCGGGATCGGTGAACGCCGGCCGAGCCGTGAAGCTCGCCTCGTCATAGAGGCGCACGCAGACCCCCTCACGCACGCGGCCGCAGCGGCCCTTGCGCTGGTCGGCGCTCGCGCGCGAAATGGCCTCGATTTGCAGGCTGGTCGTGCCAGTGCGCGGCTGGTAGCGAGACAGGCGCGCGAGGCCGCTGTCCACGACGTAGACGATGCCGGGGATGGTGAGCGACGTCTCGGCGACGTTGGTCGCCAGGATCACGCGGCGACCGGAGACGTTGGCGAACACCTTGCGCTGATCCGCGGCGGACAGGCGCGAGTACAGCGGCTGCACCACGGTGTGTCGCAGCTCGCTGGCCAAGAGCTCGCGCTCGGTCTCGCGGATTTCGCGCTCTCCGGGGAGGAACACCAGGATGTCGCCGCGCGCGTCGAGCGCGCTGAGCGAGCGCACCGCGGCCGCCGCGGCTTCCGGCACCTCGAGCTCCGGATCGGGCGGCTCGTACCACAACACCTCGACTGGATACGTGCGGCCCTCCACCTCAATCACCGGCGCGCCGCCGAAGAAGCGCGAGAACCGTTCGGTCTCGAGCGTGGCGGAGCTCACGATCACCTTCAGATCCGGGCGCCGCGGCAGGATTCGCTTCAGCCAGCCGAGCACGAAATCGATCGTGAGGCTGCGCTCGTGCGCCTCGTCGATGATGAGCGTGTCGTAGCGCTCGAGCAGACGATCACCCTGGATCTCCGCCAGCAGGATGCCGTCCGTCATGAACTTCACGAGCGTCGCCGCGCTGGCGCGCTCTTCGAAGCGGATCTGGTAGCCCACTTCGCGCCCCAGCTCGCATTCGAGCTCACTCGCGACGCGCGCCGCGACGCTCGTGGCGGCGATGCGGCGGGGTTGGGTGACGCCGATCAGTCGCTCGCGACCGCGGCCGAGCTCGAGCACGAGCTTCGGTAGCTGCGTCGTCTTGCCCGAGCCGGTGGCGCCGGCGACGATCACGACCTGGTCGTCGCGCAGCGCGCGCGCGATGTCCCCGACGCGCGCGCTGATCGGCAGCTCCGGCGGATACTGGAGCTTGAGCCGCTCGGCCGCCGCGGCGCGCGCCGTGATCAAAGAAGGAGCCGAGCCCGACAAGACGCCGGGGCTTAGCACGTCAGGCGCGCTGCTCTGAACGTCGCCGCGGCGCGCGGCGCGAAGCGCTCACTCGTTCCAGGCGAGCGGGTGGGGACGCAAGAAGGCGCGAGCCGCCGAATTCCGCACGCGTTGCACGGAGTTGTCAGCCATCACGTGCAGCACCTCCGCTTGATGCTGCGCGTAGGTGCGGCTCAACAGCCGCACTTCTTCGCGACAGTCGTCGCTGCGAGGACCGTAGCGGAAGCGTGGCGCGCTCTCGTCGACTCGCGCGATGAGCTCGGACTCGACCAGCGCCGCGAGCGCCATTTCCACCTCCGCAAGATCGGTCAGGCCCAGGGCCGCGGCCAGAGGCTCGGGGCTCACGATCGCGTCCGGATGCTCGGCCAACCAGAGCAGCGCTTGCAGCTGCTCGTGGGTCGCGACGCGCGTGAACAAGAACGTCCTGAGGTGCCCCGGGACGCCCTCCTTGCTTGCTTCTGCCTGGGGCGGGTGGTCACTAGGCGAAAGCACAAGCAAAACGTAGCAGAAATCTCGTGGGACTCGACAGAACTTGCATTGTACAAAACTGCCGCTGCGCGCAGAGTGGCCTCACCCTTGGGACTCTGCGGGATTGCTCACTCCCAGGGTGAGAGCCGCCGGAGATACAGGTAGAGCGGCGGATTTTATCTTGAACGGCGCGAACAGAAAAACTGAGCAAGCTGCGCTAGCTGAAGCCACTTGAGAACATGCGCTCGTCGGTCTCGGTTCTCGGATGCTGCTGGGTCGCCGCGCTGGCTCCAGCGCTGGTCCTCTCCGGCTGTGGGGAGGAGCTAGCGAACCCCGCTGCAACCGGTGGGGTGACGAGCGGCGGAGCTACGGCCCAAGCTGGGCAGAGCGGCCAGGGTGGCAGCAGCGGCTCAGGAGGCGGAGCGGGAAACAGCAGCGGCGGCGCTGTCGCACCGACTTCCGGTGGAAGCAGCTCGAGCGGCGGAGCCACGAGCGGTGGCTCGGGTGGGAGCGCGGGTCGCAGCGCTGCCGGCGCCGCAAACAGCGGTGGCGCGGGCGCGACGGGCAGCGGGGGTCGAGGCGCTGCTGGCGGCGGCGGAATGACGAGCAATGCGAGCGGCGGCGCGGCGGGCGGCGGATCCGGCGGCGCGGCGGGGAGCGCTACGGCCAGCGGCGGATCCGGCGGCGCGGCGGGGAACGGCGGCGCGGGCGCGGCGAACGATCGCTGCGATACGGCCAATCTCCCGGCGGGACACACACCGGCGGCGCTCAGTTTGACGGGCAACCTGGGGACGCACGATCCGTCCGCGATCCTCGCTCATGGGCAGTTTTATCTCTTTCAGACCGGCGACGGGCTGGGCACCAAGACCTCCGCGGACCTGAAAGACTGGAAAGCGACGCCGGTCGTGTTCAGCAGCAACCCAGCGTGGATCGCGCAGCAAGTCCCTGGCGCGACGAACCTGTGGGCCCCCGACATCTCCTATTTCGGAGGCAGCTACCACCTTTACTATTCGGCCTCCACGTTCGGCAGCAATCGTTCATGCATCGGGCACGCGACGCGCGCCGCGCTGAACGCTGGGAGCTGGAGCGATCACGGCCCTGTCGTGTGCTCGAACATGGGCGGCACAAAGGACGACTGGAACGCGATCGATCCGAACGTCATCATCGACGAGCAGGGCACGCCGTGGCTGGCGTTCGGCAGCTTTTGGGGCGGCCTGAAGCTGATTCAGCTCGACGAGACCGGCGCTCGGGCGAGCGACGAGCTTCATTCGATCGCGGCGCGGCCGAACGACGGCGGCGCTCTGGAGGCGCCGTTCATCGTGCGTCGCTGCGGCTACTACTATCTCTTCACGTCCTTCGACGCGTGCTGCAAGGGCGTGGACAGCACCTACAAGATCATGGTGGGGCGCTCCAAGTCCGTGACGGGGCCGTACGCGGACAAGCAAGGCGTCGCGATGATGAAGGGCGGCGGTACGTTGCTGGTGCAGGGCTGGACACGCTGGCGCGGCCCAGGCCACAACGCGGTGATCTTCGTCGAGAACGCCGCTTACAACATCTACCACTCCTATGACGCCGACAAGAACGGCAACGCCACGTTGAGAGTCGCGGAGCTCTTCTGGGACGCCGACGGCTGGCCCGTCTCTGGCGGCCCATAGCGCGAGCGGCTACTTACAGTTCACGCGGCTGGGTGCCACGATGACGTCGTCGTACCAAATCGAGCGCGCGTCGTTATACTGCATGTAGCCGATGCGAAAGCTCTGGTAGTTGAGCTTCGCGTAGCCCGTCGCGTTGATGATCTGCTTGCCGTCCGCGAAGATCTCGACGTTGCCGCTGGCGCCGTCGTAGTGCGCTTCCATGCAGTACCACTTGTTCGCTTCCAGGGTGGTCTTGGTATCGGGCGTGAACACCTGATCGTCCGTGTTGAGCAGCACCTGGTCGAACTGCTCGGAGAACTCGACGAGCGCCTCGTTGTTCACGTCCGCGTCCAGGTTTCCGCTGGATGCTCCGAACAGCGAGTCGTGGCTGTTGTTGCCGAAGACGCCGCTCAAGCGCACATAGAGCCGCACCCAGAAGTTCTGGCCGGGCACGGGGACCGCCAGGGCACGGTAATAGAAGCCGCCGCCAGCCATGGGGATGGAGAACGATTGCTTCCCCGCCGCGGCCTGCATGCTGTCGAAGGCATAGGCGTTGTCTCCACTCGGACCGACAGCGTGCCACTTGGCGCCTGTCGGCAGCATGGTTCCCTCGAAGCCCGAACAAAACGTCGCGTCGGCGGGGCACGCGATATCCATCCCGGAGCTGCCGCCAGCCATACCGCCGCCGCCTGCGCCGCCTCCGCTCGTCGCGCCGCCCGCGCCGCCGCCAGCGCTGCCGGAGCTCCCCGCGCTGCCGCCCGCGGCGCTGCCGGAGCTCCCCGCGGCGCCGCCACCGGCGCTGCCCGAGCTTCCCGAGCTGCCGCCGTTCATGCCGGCCGCCCCTGAGTTGCCCGAGCCGCCGCCGCTGAGCCCCGCGCTTCCGCCAAGACCAGCGCTGGCGGTGCCACCGCTGGTCGCGGAGGTTCCGCCGCTGCCCGTCGCTGCGCCGCCGCTCGACGGCGCGACGCTTCCACCCGAGCCCAGCGCGCTGCCGCCGCTGGCATTTCCTCCCGAAGTCGAGCCGCCGGTGGCCGTGCTCATGCTGCCCGCCGAACCCCCGCTCGCGGAGGAATTGTCGTTGCTGCTCGAGCACGACCAGGTCGTCATGCACGCGACGAGCAATGCGTTGGGCGCGGCGCTGCGCGCGAGCTTCGAAACGAAAGGAAAGTGTCGTGCCATCGGGCTTCGCTTGGCACGATTACGGCTCCTTGCAACGTTAGGAATGAGAACAGGCCGCCGGTGCTCTCGTGTATGTGGATAATTCCACCGTGACCGGCGGCCGGGTCGACCGAGCGCGGGATTGGAAGGCCTACGAGCTCGCGTCGCTGGGCTGTGCGACGGCGTCAGCGCCCCAGCGCCAGTACTCGGCGCAGAGACCAGCCAGCGTCACGAGCAGCACCTGCGTGAGGTAGACGACGTAGTAGAGGAATACGAAGGCGGCCCCTTCGTGCACCACGTGCTGAGGGGCCACGTACACGGCCAGGCCGGCATAGAGCGCAAACTGGATCGAGCCGAAGAACCCCGGCGCGTTCGGTACCGCGAAGCCGAGCGCCAACACGCCGAGCGCGACGCTGGCTTGCGCGAGCGTCAGCGCGGGCACCGCAGCTGCGCTCGCGAGCACCTTGAGCCCCAAGATGTTCATCGAAAAGGCGCTCAGCGTCAGCGCCAAATAGGGCACGGTGTAGCGCCAGTCACGCAGGAAACGCAGCCCGTCGCTGGTTCGAATCACCGCGTCGGCGACGAAGGCGGCCATGCGCGGCGAGAACACGCCGAGCACGACCTCCGTTACGCGCCGCGCTCTCTCGCGCAGGAAGAAGAACGCGATCATGATCACGAATACCGCGACGAAGCCGAGCGTCGCGAGCTGCGCGGCGCGAGGGACGAACGCCGCCGGCACCGGCAGCTCGCCGATATGATCGGGCAACGGAGTCTGTGGCTCGGCCAGCGCCAAGCCCGTCAGCAGGACGAGGCCGGTCACCACGCCGTCGATGATGCGCTCCGCGCCGACGCTGCCGGTGATCGCCCAGCCCGAGAGCTTGCCCTTTTCGTGCAGCAGCGCCGGGCGCGCCAGCTCACCCAGGCGGAACGGCAAGAGCGTGATCAAGCCATAGGAGATGCACAGCGCGATCAGCAGATTGCGCCACTGGACCTTGGCGATCGGCGCCAACAACAGCTGGCAGCGCGCAAAGCGCAACAGCGTGTTGGCCAGCAGGCATAGCCCGCCGAGCGCGATGAGCCCGGCGTCGACGTGCTCCAGCGTCCCGCGCGGCGGCAGCAACGGCAGCGCTCCACGGCGCAGAATCCAAGCAAAGCCAAGCGTCAACGCGACGGATGCGCTCAGCGCTCGCGCGTGACGTCGCGCAAAATCGACGACGAGGTTGGCCAAGCCGCCGGCATGTACCACGCTGCGCACGGCGCTGTCGCCGAGCGGCGGAGCTGCGCCCTTGCCGGCCGTTGGTTCGGCGGCGGCGCGGGAGTCGTGGTGCCGCCGCGCGCTGCGCGACGAACAGTGAGCCCGCTTCCAAGAAAAGCAACGCCGCGTGGCGCCGCGGGCAAAGCCCAACGTCGCGCACGCGGCGTCCGCGCACCTTGCTGTCTCTTTACTGAATGCAGACCATGCCGGGACGCACGCAGATCGACATCAGCGGGTTGCAGCACTCGGTGCCGGCCGGACAAACGACGTCACCGCACTTCTCATTGATGGGGACGCAGCGCGCGGAATCGCCTTCAGCGATGCACTCGGTGCCAGCCTCGCAGAGCACCGCGGCGCAGGGGTTGGTCGGCGTTCCGCCGCCCACGCAGATGCCGCCGCAGTCCGCGCCGCCGTTGTTCGGGTCGCAGTCATCGGACGGATCGTCCACGCAGCGCTGCCCGTCGGGGCAGGCAATGCCCGCGATTCCTCCACAGAACGTAGACGGCTCCGCGCCACTACAGCCCGAAGCTAGGGCCCAAGCCGCCGCGAACGGTACCAGCCACCTCACAACATGGTTGTTTTGCATCTGAGGTCCTCCTCGCGCGCAGTATACCCGTCGCTCGACACGCGAGCGGTCGCCGCGTTTCGTGAATGGACGCGCGGTACCAGTTTGCGCGCGATCTGCGTGCGCACGTGCGGCGTGATGGCGTTGTGCCGCCAGCGTGCTCGGCGGCACGCCGCGTGCCGAGGAACCAGGTTTCGCTAATTGCTACGGCAGTGCCGTGAAAAAGTCGTACATGGCCTTGGTCGCGAAGCACGGCCAGCCGTGGTTCGTGTTGCTGTATTGCGGATCGTTGTGCGAGCACCACACGGTCGGCACGCTGCAGCCCTGATAGCTGACGCAGCCGGGATCCACGTTGGTGCCGCTGCTCATGCACATCGCCACGCCGGGATACGAAGAGGTAGCGCTCATGCACCCGTTCGCCTTCGTGAAGCGCGCGACCACGTCGGCGCCCGTGCTGTTGCGCACGTTGTCCATCTTGCCCTGGATGTACATCACCGCGGTCGGCACCGTGATCGCGCCGTAGTCCGACGCCGCGACGGGAGCGACCCCCTTGAGCGCGAGGTGCTGCGCCGCGTCCTTGTGCGCCAAGATCTGCACGATCATCTGCGCGCCGGAGCTGTGACCCGTGGCGAAGACGCGGCTCGTATCGATGCAGTAGTTCGCGGTCAGCTCGTCGTAGACGCCGAGCACCTTCTTGATGTCAGTGTTGTATTCCCACTGGTTGCCGGCGCTCTTCGGGAACGCACGAACATAGTTGGTCTCGAAGGCGGAGCCGTTCGTGAGTTTTTGGATTTGATCGATGGGGTTCGACGCTGCATGCAGCCCGATCAGCAGCGGGAAGGGCTTGTTGCCGTCGTAGCTCGTCGGAAAGGTGTAGATGTGGTCGTTGTTGACCGTGACGACGCCGCCGTTGGGTCTGCCGGATTTGCCGCAACCCGCGCTCGGTACCGCAGCGCCGCCGTTGCCGCCGCCCGCGGCGCCGCCGCCCGAGCTCGCGCCCGCGCTCGAGCCGCCTGCGCCGGCCGAGGCATTGCCTCCGCTCGCGCCTGCTGCGCCCGCCGCACCTGCTGCTCCTGCGGTACCGCCCGAGCTCGCTCCGCTGCTGCCCGACGTTCCGTGACCGCTCGCACCCGCTGCGGCGCCGCCGCTCCCGAGCGGCGCACCACCTTGCCCTGCGGAGGTCATGGAGCCGCCTGCGCCGAAGCTGCCGCCGCTCGTGGACGTGCTGCTACCACCCGTACCGGTGACGCTAGTGCCGCCGGTGGTGCCACCGCTGCTCTGCTGCGTTGCGCCGCCGCTAGTGCCGACAGCGCCGCCGCTCGTCACAGCTCCTCCGGAGCCGCCTGCGGGCGCTGGATCGTTCGCGCTGCACGCCGCCGTCAGCGCGGCGCCGGCCGCGAGCTGAAGCAGCGCGCGAACGGCTGGAGCGCGTAGGTTGAGGGACTTGAGGGCATGCACCGCGTTGGCACCAGTGACGAGCGAGTCTGACATCGTGCAGTGCAGTGTGGACGCACCTGCAATCCCGTCACTCACATTGAGTGCAGCGGAATATTGAATGCGGGAGAGAATTTCACAGCGTGAGTGTGTGCGTGCACGAGCGCGGCGCCGATGCTGCGAAATGCAAGGTTTTTGCGGTGAAATCACGGCTTAAGTTTGCTCATTAACTGACGGAAACGCGGCGTCGCGGACACTGCATTGCTGATGACCACTGGGCTACTTGCGCGCGAGTCCGCGGGCTCGCCGGCGCAGAGATGGGTGTTCACCGTGGCGTTTGCTACTTGCATCGGATGTGCCTCGAGCATCACCGATCCGGGCGGCGCCGCGGGCGGCAGCGTAACTCCGGGGGGTTCTGGTAACGCTGCGGGGGCCGGCGCTGCTGTAGGCAATGGTGGCACGACGGGCAACGCCGGCACGACGGGAAGCAGCGGAGCCGTCAACGGCGGAGCGGCTGGTTCCGACGCGGGCGGCGCAGGGGTGCCCGTCTCCGGTGAAGCGCGCCCGGTGAGCATGGACGGAAAGCCGATTTACAGCCGCTTTCTGCGGCTCACCAACGACCAGTGGGAGAACAGCGTTCAAGACATTTTGAACCTGAGCGCGCCCACGGGTCTGTCGGAAGATTTTTTGCACGCCGTCCCCGGCACTACGGATTTCGACAACAACGAGCGCGTCGTCGTCGTCAATGACACCATCTGGGCCGACTTCCGCAACGCGGCGGAAGCCGTCGCTGCGCAGGTGACGGCGACGGATCAGGCGCTCGCCAAAGTCGTAGCGACGAGCGATGCGGCGACGTTCATCAAGACGTTCGGGCGCCGCGCGTTTCGTCGCGATCTCACCGCGGAGGAGGTGACTCAGTACCAGTCGCTGTTCACGGAGGCCGGCAGCTACTCGGGCTCGAAGAGCGCCTTCGCGAAGGGCGCCGAGCTGGTGATTACGGCGATGCTGCAGTCGCCGCACTTCTTGTACCGCGAAGAGCTCTCCGACGACGGCAAGCCGCTCAGCGGCTACGAGCTCGCGGCGAAGCTCTCGTTCTGGATCCGCGACACGACGCCGACCGACGCGATGCTCGACGCCGCCAAGAACGGCGCATTCGACACCGCGGAGGGCGCGGCGCAGCAAGCGAGCATGATGCTCGAGGATCCGGCAGCCAAGACCGTGATGCGGAAGTTTCACGGAGCGCTGTACAAGCTCGAGGTGTTGGACACGATCACCAAGACCGGAGTGGAGGGCTATTCGCCCGCGCTCATCCCGGAGCTCAAGGAGGCGTCTTACCTGTTCTTCGATCGCCTCTTCACGCAGAACCTGGGCCTGAAAGATTTGCTCACTTCTACGGTTGGGTTCGTGGGGCCCAACATGGCGCCGCTTTACGGCGTGACCGTGCCGGGCAGCGGCGTCCAGCAGGTCGACCTGCAGAACCGCCCCGGCTGGTACTCACAGGTTCCGTTCCTGACCCTGTGGGCTCTCAACAATGATCCCGATTCGATCCACCGCGGGGTGCGCATCAACCTGGATACGCTGTGCGCGGATCCCGGGACGCCTACCGTGAACCTCCCGCCGGTTCCGCCGCTGGCGGCCAATCAAACCAACCGGGAGCGCTACGAAGGGCTCACCAACGGTTGCGGCGCGACTTGCCACGGCGAGATCATCAACCCGCTCGGGTTTGCCTTCGAAAACTTCGACGGGCTCGGCCGTTATCGCGAGCTCGACAATGGCAAGCCGGTCGACGCGCACGCAAGTTACCCGTTCGCCGAGGGAGTAAAGGAATTTACAGGCCCGGGAGAGCTCATGCAGCTCATCGCGAACGGGACTCAAGCCCACCAATGCTACGCGAAGAAGCTGGCAAGCTACGCGCTGCAGCGAGATCTCGTGGACAGAGAGCGGCCGCTCGTGGTGGCGCTGGGTGAAGCCAGCCGCGCGAGCGGAGCCTCGATCAAGAACGTGATGCTCGCGCTGGTGAAGATGGACGCATTTCGGACGCATGTTGGAGGTGTTCAATGACGAACACATTTGGTCCCAAGCGGCACGCGGTGAACCGCCGCGCGTTCTTGTACGGTGCTGGCGGCGTCGCGCTCGGCTTGCCCTTCCTGGAAGGGTTGCCGGAGCGCTCGGCGTGGGCAGCCGGCTCGCAGCCGGTGTTCACCTTCTTCATCTGCGCAGCTTGCGGCGTGGAGCCGAAGCGGTTTTGGCCGTCGGGGACGGGCGCGCTGAGCGGGCTGCTCTCGTCGGGTAGGGCCGTGGACGCGCTCGCGCCCTACGCGGCGAACCTCCTCATCGTCAAGAACATCAACTTCCCGCTGAGCGGACCCACCGGCTGCGGTCACGCGCAGGGCCTCTCCCAGGCGCTCACGGCGAAGACCCCGACGGGCAGCGGCGCCGCCGCGACCGCCACCGGACCGTCCGCTGATTTCGTGATCTCCAAAGCCGTGAACCCCGCCGGCACGGCGCCCATGACGCTGTACGCCGGGAACCTCAGGAACGGGTATATCGCGGACCGGCTGTCGTTCGACGAGGGGGGTCAGGCGCGCGCCTCGGTCGACAACCCCTACAAGCTCTACCAAGCGCTGACTGGGCTCGCGTCGTCGGGCGGAGGCGGCGGCGGCTCGGGTGGTGGCACGGAGAACCCGATGGCGCAGGAGCTCGTAAAAAAGCGCAAGAGCGTCAATGACCTGGTGCGCTCTCAAATCAGCTCCCTGATGCAAAGTCCGAAGCTCAGCGCGGCGGACAAGCAGCGCCTGCAGCAACACTTCGACTCGATCCGCGACGTCGAGAACACGATGATGGACATGGGCACGCAGATGGCCACCGTCGGCTGCACCATGGACGGCGTGGACACCAGCGTCTACGACGCGCTGAAGAGCTGGAAATACAATCCGACCAACGTCCCCAACGGTGGCATCGAGAACATCGTCGAGCTGCACATGCAAATGGTGGCGCTGGCCTTTGCGTGCAACTACAACCGGACCGGTACCTTACAATGGGGTGACGGGACGGATCACACCGTGTACCAGGTGGCGTCCAATCAAACGCTCGGTAATTGGAACTTCCACTACATCAGCCACCGCACGCAGTCCGACGGCAACATCGGCCAGAACGGGACCGCCGAGGCGGCACACGCGGAGATCGATCAACTGCGGATGCAGACGCTGGCCAAGGGCCTCAAGCATTTCGCGGACCGCGGGCTTCAGGACAAGGCTGTGGTGCTCTGGACCAATCACGTGGCGGAGGGCAACCACAGCATGCGCAACGTGCCGTTCATTCTCTGGGGCAACGGCGGCGGCGCTCTGAAGCAGGGTCAGCTGGTGGACGGCGGTGGTCAAAACAACGGGACGCTCTTGAACGTGATCATCAGCGCTGCCACCGGCACTCCGACCACGAACTTCGGGTCCAGCGGCGGCAAAGAGCTGACCGCGATCAAGGCCTAGCAACGCCACCAGCTCGCACGCTGCGCATGGGCCGAAGGGCCTATGCGCAGCGCGCTACACACGCGAGACCCCAAAAAATGGCGAGAATCGCGCGCGCGGTGAGTCTCGCAGTCCGGCAACGAGCTGGGGGCGCGGCAGCCGGGCAATGATCTGGCAAGGTAGGGGCCATGGCCGTCGCCAAGGTTCCCCGCCGACCTCGTGTGCCGCACTTTCCATTTCGATGGATCACGACCGGGCTCGCCATCGTCGGCGCCCTGATTTTCGTGTGGACCGGGTATTACACGGTCCCGGCAGAGTCAGAGGGCGTGTTGCTCCGCTTTGGACGCTTCAGCAACATCGTGCCGCCCGGGTTGCACTTCAAGCTGCCGCTCGGCATCGATGAAGCGCGCATCGTGCCGGTGAAGCGTCAGCTCAAAGTGGAGTTCGGCTTCGGGACTTCGAACTCCGGATTTCCGCAGGTCGGTCCCGAAGCGGAGTGGAACGAGGTCAAATCGATGGTCACGGGGGATCTCAACGCCGTGCTCGTCGAGTGGGTCGTTCAGTACCGCGTGGAGAAGCCGGACGACTACCTTTTCCACGTGCGAAACCCCGATGACACGCTGCGCGACGCCGCAGAGAGCGTGATGCGCGAGGTGGTGGGCGATCGCACGGTGGACGAGGTGATCACGATCGGCCGGCAGGAGGTCGAGGACGAGGCGCTGCAGAAGCTGCGGCACTTGGTGACCAGCTACGGCATGGGCATCAAGGTCGACCAGGTGCAGCTCAAGAACGTCAACCCGCCGGAGCGCGTGCAGGCCTCGTTCAACGAGGTCAACCAGGCGCAGCAGGAGCGCGAGCGCGCGATCAACGTCGCGAACGGGGAGTACAACAAAGAAGTGCCGCGCGCTCGCGGGCGCGCCGCGCAGAGCATCCGCGCCGCGGAGGGCTACGCCAAGCAGCGCGTAAACCAAGCCGAGGGTGAGGTCGCCGCGTTCAACGCGCTGCTCGCCGAGTACAACAAGGCGCCCGAGGTCACGCGCCGGCGCCTGTATCTAGAAGCCATGGCGGAAATCCTGCCCAAGGTGAAGAACAAGGTGATCGTCGGTGATGACGTGAAGGGGCTGCTCCCGCTCTTGAACTTGAACGCGCTCTCGAGCGCAGGGAAGGCGCCGTGAGATACCTCCTCGCCATCGTGCTGCTGGTCGCGCTGCTGGTGTTCTCGGGTACTTGCTATACGCTGCAGGAGACCGAGCAGGCGCTGATTACCGAGTTCGGTAAGCCCGTGGGACAGCCGGTGACCAACGCCGGTCTGCACTTCAAGATGCCCGTCACCCAGGAGGTGAATCGGATTCCGAAGCAGGTGCTGGAGTGGGACGGCCAACGCAGCGAGATGCCGACGCGCGACAAGCTGTACATCACCGTCGACATGTTCGCGCGCTGGCGCATCACGCGCCCGCTCGAATACTTCCGCAGGCTGCGTGATGAGCGCAGCGCGCAGTCGCGGCTGGACGACATCCTGGGCAGCGAGGTCAGAAACTCGGTCGCCAAGCACGACCTGATCGAGGTGATTCGCACGACCAAGGACCGAAAACCGCTGCGCGACGAGTCGCTCACCGCCGGCAACGACGGTTATGGCAGCATCGGAGTTCTGCACGCCATCCAGAAAGGGCGCTCCGCCATCGAGCAGGAGATCCGTGACGCGGCCAAGGGCAAGCTGGCAGAGTTCGGCGTCGAGCTGCTCGACGTCCGCTTCAAGCGCATCAACTACAACCCGAGCGTGGTGGAGAAGATCTACGAGCGCATGATCTCGGAGCGTCAGCAGATCGCCTCACGTTTCCGCTCCGAGGGCGAGGGGGAAGCGGCAAAGATCCTGGGCGATCGCGAGCGCGATCTGAGCATCATCGAGTCCGAGGCCTACAAGTCCGTGCAGACCATCCGCGGCGAAGCCGACGCCAAGGTGACGAGCATCTACGCGGCCGCCTACTCGCAGTCGGCGGAGGCGCGCAGCCTCTACGCGTTCGTGAAGACGCTCGACACGTACAAGAAGGTCATCGCCGAGAACGACACGCTGGTGCTGTCCACGCGCAGTGACCTCTACCGCTTCTTGAACGACGCGGCGGGCAAGTAGTCGTACGTCTCGTGCGGGCTCACAGCACTCGCCGTAGCCAGCGCGTGACGCGCCCAGGGTTGTTGAGCGTGAACGATTTGCGGACGTGCAGCGGAACGCGCCAGGTGGTGGTGGTGCCCGCTTTGAAGAAGGTGACGTCCCCGGGGTGCAGGGTGTGGGTGACGCCCTCGTAGTCGACGAAGGCTTCACCCTCGAGGATGTAGACGGACTCGTCCGTATCGTGCCGCCATTGGAATCTGCCGGGGCCGTCACAGGCCCAGATGCCGGAGGTGGTGCCGCCGTCTGGGGAGGTGAAGTAGGCGTGCGAGAAGAACTTGGGGCTACCTTCCAACACCCAGCTCGGATCGACCTTCATCGGCTCGAGCGGCGCGGCGATGTCCTCGGCCATCGCCGGCATGCGCGGATGAACGAAGCCGGCGTAGTGCACCGCGCGCGCCCCGACTTGGACGCCGAGGCAGAGCAGCGCGCCGACCCCCAGTAGCAGCCCCGAGTGCCGCGCGGAGCTCGCCGTCGATGCGCGGCTGAAACCCGATTCAAGACTCCAGGCTCGATCCGACATAGTGGCTCCTGCGCGGGAGAGGTCTGCTCACCGCCCAGTGAGACTAACACCTAGGACCGAGGGTGTCAGTCAATGCGGAGCGCTAAAACTCCGATGCTGCGAGTTGGAGTTATCGGCATAAAAGACACAGCGCGCGGGGCTGAAGCGCACGCGGGGCGGCGTTGCTGAGCGAGGGGTGGCGTGTTCGCCAATCACCGCACGTTCATGCAACTTCAGCGCAGTGCTCACTTCACACACACGCCGTTGCGGAATTTGCAGTACTTCCCGCTGCGGCAGCCTTCGGAAGCCCTGCAGTCTTCGTTGCTGCCTACGACGCAGCCGGGCGAGGCCGCGGCCCGATCGCGCCCGGTATCCTTCACGAAAGTGCAGGCCCCCCGCGTCCGGCACGCCAGCGTCTTCTGGCAATCTTCCTTGGAGGTGAGATCGCAGCGGCCGTCGTGGAACGTACAGTAGCCTTGGCGCGTGCACAAAAGTCCCTGTTCGCAGTCCGAGCTCTGCGTCGCCTCGCAGTGATCGCCGCGCGGCGTGCAGCGACCGAAGCTCTTGCAGACCCGGGCCGAGCGGCAGTCGTCAGCGCGCGGGACGCACAACCCGTCGACTGGCGTGCAGCGCCCGTCGATGCGACAGCCGTCCGTGCCGGCGCAGTGCGCGCGCTCGGTGGCGGCGCAGGAGCCGCCCAGCACGCCGCAGCGCCCCTCCGTCTTGCACGCGGCGAAATCACGGCATACCGCGGCGCTCGCGCCGCAGGCGTCGTTCACCAGCGCGCAGCGTCCATCGCTGGCACATTGTGCGGAGCGCTTGCAGTCATCTCCCTCGGTCGCGATGCATGCACCGCCTTTCAACGTGCAGTGACCGCGGGCGCGGCACTCGGCTTCACACTCGCGCGCGTGGCGCTCTTCACAGCCGAGCAGCGCGAGCACGCCAGCCATGAGCCACGGCAGCCGAATGAGAGACGAGCGGGGACGTATCGGTGAGCGGAAGAGCGACACGCGCGCGACGCTATCACGAGCCGCTGCGCTCGCGCTGCTTCGAGCTGAGCCCCCCGCGTGCCGCGACCGCGCTCTTCGCGTTCACGCTCGCGGCGGGCGGCTCGGCGGCGGGCGCTCCTTCAGCACGCGGACGACATGAACGCTGCACCTCGCTCGGGCCGTGACCGCGGAGGCTGTCGATTGCGCCCAGGCGCGGCCGCCCTCGAGCGGCGCGCCGATCACGACGAGGTCGACGTTGTTGTGCTGCGCGAGCTGGATGATCACCTCCGCAGGATCGCTGGCGGGCAGCGCGTGCAGGGATAGTCGCTGCCGGGGTAACCCCAGCGGCTCGACCCAGCGCCGCAGTTGGACCATGTGCTCCAGTGACGAGGCGGAGGGCGGGATCACGGCCAGCGCGATGAGCCGGAACTCCTCGCTGCGAGCGAGCAGCTGCGCCGTCGCGGCGCGGATAGCTGGGTGACGCTCGTCGTCGGGGTGCTCGGTGTCCACCGCGACCAACACGATCGGCGTTCGGCTCAGCAGCGCCGCGGGCGAACGCAGACGAGCCGCGTGCTCGCGATGCGCGCGCGCGAAGCGGGAGAGGTGCGCGACGAAGCCGGCCCGCGCCGACTTCGTCGCTCGCGCGGTGAGCTCGACTTGCTCGGGGTGCCGCAGGTCGAAGGCGACGTGGGCGGCGGATTGGTACCTGAGCTCGGCGCGCGGCTCGAGACAGCGCAAGATGATCTCCTGAAGCCACGGGGGTACGTCCGCCGCGAGTGACGCGGGTGGCGTAGGATCCAACCACAGCCGATTGCGCACATCCGTGTCGGGCTCACCGAACGGGAGCTTGCCGGTGACCGCCTCATACAGCACTACCCCGAGCGCGAACAGATCGCTGCGGCGGTCGCTGCGAACGCCGAGCAGCTGTTCGGGTGACACGTAAGGCGCCGAGCCGGCGCGAAAGCGGCGCTCTTCGGCCAGCAGATCCGGGTAGCGCTCGTGATGCGCGAAGCCGAAGTCGATCAGCACCGCGTTGCCGTCGTCGCGCAGCAGCACGTTCGAGGGCTTCACGTCCAGGTGGATCACGCCTTGCTGATGCACGCTGTGCAGGGCATCAGCGACGGCGGCGCCGAGGCTCGCCACGTCTGCTGGCGGGAGCGGCCCGGCGCTGAGCTTTTCTTCCAGGGTCTCGCCGACGATCCACTCACTGACGATGTACGGTGTTCGCGTGAGGTCACCGAGCGCCTCGCAGCGCGGCACGTGAGGCCCGGCCAGCGCGGGCATGATCATGGCTTCCGTCTCGTAGCTGATCAGGCTCTCGCTGCCGTCGCCCCCGAAGCGCGGCACCTTCATGACGAGCGGCCGCGCGCTGCCCGGCTTGGTGACCCGGAATAGCTCGCCCATGCCGCCGGCGTGCACGCGCTCACCGACGCTGAAGCCGTCGATCTCCGCGCCGGGTCGCACGCCGTGGCCCATGTGGCTACAGCGTAGGCCGGCGCGTGGCCGCCGTCAGGCGTGTTCGTGCCAGACGCGGACCTCAGCGCGGGCGGCGCGACTCAGAAGCTGCCGCTCACCAGGACGCGATTGCCGGTGAGCACTAGGCGCGTTTGCGCGGTTGGCGGGCGCTGCGGCTCCGAGCGCGTCGTGTGCAGCGTGAAATAGAGGGAGACTCCGCCGCTGACGACGGCGGCCGCGGCCAGCGCGTCGCAGGCAATGGCGTAAGCGTGAGCTCGCTTTCCGACGGCTTCACGCTGCGCGTCCGAGCTCACCGAGCCGCGCAGCTTGGCCAGATCACTAGCTTCGCTGGTGGCGAGCGCGCCCATGACCCCCGCGCCAGCGGCGAGCGCGCCGGTGGTGATCCAGCCGACCCAGGGTACCGAGCGCTCGCGCTTGGCCGGGACCACCGTTCGGGCGAGCTTCTGCGGCGCAGGGCGCGATAGCGCGAGCCGCAGCTCGGTGGTGTCGCCTGCGGCGAGCGTCACGACCGTGATCAGCGGCTGATACCCGGGCTTGCGCAGCTCGATGCGGTGGTCGCCGGGGTCGAGCGTGATCCGGCGTGAGCTGTCGCGCTGGGAGTTGGGGAAGCCGTCGACCAGCACCTCCGGCTCGGCCACGTTCGCGACGAGGACGACATGGGCGACCTTCTTCTTGAGCTCCGCGATGTACGCGTCGACCTCTGTCCGGCGCGCCTCGGGGATCTCCGCGCCGCCCTCCTCCAGGTACCGTTCGAGCGCGAGCAGCGCCTTGGCGTAGTTGTTGAGCTGCTGCTGCACCTGACCGATGTTGTAGAGGATGCGATAGTTCTGTGACAGCTCGTACGAGCGCCGGAACTCTTCGAGCGACAGCTTGTAGTCGCCCGCGTTGTAGAACTCCACGCCGCGGAGAAAGTGTGAGCGCGCGAGCTCGACCGAGTCGCCGCCGTTGTCGGCCGAGCTCACGGCGTTCTCCGCGTTCTCCGCGTTCTCCGCGTGCGCGTTGACGCTGAGGCTGAGCCCTGCGAACGAGAGCGCCGCGACGCTCGCGAGCCGCTGCAGATTCCGGTGCGGCGTCCTGACAATCGACGGGGTGTGGCCGAAAGGCTGCATTGAAGTCCTATTTCGCAAAAGGATCGCTTTCATCGATGGTGCGCCGCGCCGGACGGCGGGTGACCGTCTCCGTGAACGGCGCTGCCTCCGCAGGCGAGGCTTGCTTTACGGGCGCCGCCTCGGCGTTGCTCGTCGTCGCGGGGGCCGGGGCGCGGCTGGTCGACGCGGGCCGCGCGTTGCTCGTCGGACTTGGCCGCTTCGCGCCGCGCGCCTTGCTCGCTCTGGCGGCCTCGGTATCCACTGGCCGCGGCTCCTCGTCGGGAGCGGGCTCGGGGGAATGCGCGCTGTCCAGCGCGGGCGGCGCGGCGGGCGGGGACGCGACGGGCGGGGACGCCGCGGGTGTCGCTCGCGGCTCCGGCGCGGTCGTCACGCCCTCGCTCGCCGCTGCCGGTTGCGCATCGGGCTCTGCCAGCCAGTGCGCGAGGCCGAAGCCGAGCGCGCCGACGGCGAGGAGCGCCGCCACCAGCGCCCAGGTTTTGTGGCGGAAGAGCCAGTCTAGCGCGGCGGGGCGCTGGATTTGCACGGCCGTCGCGCTGAGCGAGTCGATGGCGCCGCTGCTGCCGATCTCGAAGCGTCCGCTGCTGTCGCGCTTGACGAAGGCCGTCGCGCTCTCTGGGGGAGCTTCACCCGCGCGGTAGGTGCCGGAGGTCGCGGCGTAAGAGCGCGCGTCGAAGTGCTTTTGGGCACGGCGGATGTCCGTCCGGCGCTGCTCGATCATCGCGCCGCAGTGTTTTTGCAGGACCGCGGCGACCTCTTCGCGCGTGACCAGCCGCGAGCTCGTGTCCAGGTAGCTTTGCAGCGCGAGGCGCATGTCTTCTGCGGTGGCGAAGCGGTCGGCAGGGTCGAGCGCCAGCGCAGAGCGCACGATGGCCTCGAGCTCAGGGGGATAGTTGGGATCGAGCTGCGACGGCGCTGGATAATCCCCTTGGGTGATGCGCAAAATGGCCGAGCCCGCGTCGTCCCCAGGGCTCGTGAAGGGGTTACGCCCCAGCGTCGCGAGGTAGAGCACGCCGCCGAGCGCGAAGATGTCCGTTCTGCGGTCGATGCCCTTGCCGCGGATCTGCTCCGGCGCAAGGTAGGACAGCTTGCCCTTGAGCTCACCGGTCTGCGTCGCCTGGTGCAGCTGGTTTTTGGATTTGACGATCCCGAAGTCCATCACCTTGAGCTCTCCGGCGCTGGTGATGAAGAGGTTGTGCGGCGTCGCGTCGCGATGAACGACCTCGAGGTTTTCGCCGTCCTCGTCGGTGAGCTCGTGCGCGGCGTGCAGCCCGCTGCAAGCCTGCGCGACCAGGTGCGCGGCCACGCGAAAGTCGAGCCTGCGCTCGGGGCTCGCGTTCAGCAACGCCGAGAGCGGCGCGCCCTGCAGCAGCTCCATGGCGATGAACAGCGTCGCGCCCTGCGAGCCGAGCTCGAGGATCTTGCAGACGTTGGGGTGATCGATGGACGCCGCGACGTGCGCCTCGTCGAACAGGTGCTGCTGGGTCTGCTCGTGACTGGCGATCTCGAGCGGGATGGCGATTTTTATGGCGACGACCTGCGGCAGGCCCAGCGGCCCCGTCTGGCGCGCGGCCCAGACTTGACCCATACCGCCGCGGGCGATGGGGCAGAGCAAGAGGTAACGACCGAGGTTGTCCCCCGCCTTGAGCGGCTCGGTCGGGCGTGACGGTTCGAATAACTCGGCGGCATCCATGTTGGCCTCAACGAAGAAGAGAGTGGCTCTGCGCGGTCCCCCTCAGAAACCGGGAATACACGGCAACTCCCCGTCGAGCGCGCCGGTCGCGCGATTCTGGCGCAATACGTCGTAGGCGAACGAGAGCTGTCCGCTGCGTGTCTGAATACAGTAGACGCTGCCGCTGCCGCGCCGCGCACCCAGCCCGGGGTCGAAGTCCGACAGGCCCATGGTGCCGTTGATGCGGATGCTTCCTCCGGCGGCCAGCGCGGAGAAGCCGTCCGCGATCTTGGTCGGGCCCACGTCGATTTGCACGCTGCCGGCGATCACGCGCTGCATGCCGCGCGCGATGTCGGGGCCGGTGAGCTTCGGGACCGAGCCGGCCGCGAACATCGCGTTGCCCAGCAGGTAAAAGGCGTCGTAGAAATTTTCGAAGCCGCCCGGGTTCTTGAACTGCGGGTACGCGGTGCGGAAGCGCACCAAGAACTCGTCATAAAGCGAGAGATCCTCGGCCGAGGCGGGCGCCACGCCGACGATGCGTCGGCGCTTGTTCTCGCTGGTGAGCCCGCTCTCGTTTTGCGCGACGTAGCTCAACAGGTCGAGGTTCCCGGACAGCGCGGTGGGCAAGATGTAGAAGGGGCGCGGCTGATCCGGCGCCGCGGCGGCCCAGCCGCTCTCGACGGTGGGCAGGATCTTGTAGACGAGCTCCTCGCGCGTGACGGCGATGATCACGTGCGGTCGGAACGAGAGCAGCGCTTGATTCACGCTCGCGTAGTCGGCGTTGGCGTCGTCGGCCAGGGCTGTGACCGACGCGGTCATGAAGTCGGCGCCGTTCTCCGTGACGGACTTGCCGTTGAAGGTCAGCAGCGGGGTCAAGGTGTCGGCGATGCTCTGCTCGGCGTAGCGCTTGGCGACCAGCATGGCGACGCGCATCGGCTCTGGGTTGTGCAGGAAGCGTTCGACGCGAGCGAGCAGCGGGACATAGCTGGGCGCCACGTCGCGGATGTCTCCGATCACGTGCCAGAACAGGCCGGCGCTCGACAGCGCGGTGAGCGTGTTGTCGGCGAACCCCGGGTTGATCACGAACGTCTGCTGCGGGAGCGCGTGGTTCGCGAAGAACTGTTTCTGGTCCGCGCTCGGCAGGTTGGACAGCACGGCGGGCACGTGCAGCTCGTCGAGCAGGTGCGTGGCGCCCGCTTCTTGCAGCGCCGCGTCGTTGCGGCACACCACCGCGACCAGCGGACGCAGCTTGCCCAGCGCGCCGCCGGGCAGCCCTCCGACGGAGCCGTTGAACTCATCGACCGCCAGCTGCACGTTGAGCGTCGACATTTGCGACAGCGGAGCGGAGGCCGGCACGTTCAGGAACGCGCCCACGTAGACCGCGTTGTCGTCCTTGGGCTTGCCGAACACCAGCGGACAAGCCTCCGTCTTCAACGGCACGCACTCGCCACCTGGTGTAAGGCAAGCGTAGGGCTCGTCCAGGTGATCCTTCATGCACTGGGTGTTGGAGATGCAGCCGCTCGCGCCGCCGCTCTCACCTTCGTTGTCGCCGGATTGCGAGCCCGTGGTGACGCTCTGGGCCACACAGGTGCCGGCGACGCACGCGGCCTCGGCGAACTGCGGCCCGAGAGCGCGACAATCCGTCGTTTGCTGGCATTGCGCGGTCTCGAAGTTCAGCAGCGCGTTGCAGCCGGGCAACAGGGCCGCTAGCGCCCCGCACACGGTGAAGCGGATGCTGCTCCAGCGAGCTCGCGAAACGCCTGATCTGGATCTGCTGGCCTCCATCGATGTTCACTCCGCGGCGGCGAAGCCGACGATTGCTCGTTGTTCGTCCGCTCACGAGCCGTCGGCTTCTGCTCCCGCGACGGCGCTGCTAGCCGGAGGCTCCGTCTGCAGGCACGCAGTCCGGGGGCGCCAGCGGCTTCGTGAGCTCGTTCTTGGCGTTCTTCACGGCCTTGTCGGCCTTCAATTTAAGTCGCTCGTGGATCTTCTGTTTGAGCGCGGGGGCGACCGCGTCTGGCTGCTCGTCGTGTCGATCGATGACCATCATGAACAGCGCGGTGCTCGCCTCGAGATCGGATTTGCTCGCGTCCTTGGCTTGCGACACTGGCAGCAGCCCGAAGTCGTCCGCGGCGAGGTTGGAGCTGTCGCCGTCACACAGCAAAACTTCGGAGCGATACCAGTCGGTCAGCTCCAGGATGAAGGCGTTCACCTGCGTGAGCTCCACGGGATCCGCGGCCAGCAGCGGCGCGACGTAGCCGCCGACATCACAGCTCATCGATAGCTCGAAGGCGTATTCCGCGGCCATCCCGAACACGAAGTCGTACGGCACGGGATCGCCGTTCGCGTCGACGCACAGCACCTCGTCCTGATCGCCTCCGCCCATGCCTGCCATGCCGCCGGACGCCATGCCGCCCGCCGCCATGCCGCCCGCCGCCATGCCGCCCGCAGTCGCGCTCGTCGAGCCAGCGCTGCCGCCGGCACCGCCGCTCGTCTCGTCGCTGCCGCGACCCGCGGCGCTCGGCGGCTCGTCGCCATTGGCGTCGCCGCCGCTCGTCTCGTCGCCGCTGCTCGGCTCGTCGTCGCCGTTGCTGCCGCCTTGCGGCTGCTCGCCGCTCGCGCGGCCGCCTTCCGTGGCTGCAGCCCCTGGGCTGCCGCCGCTGTCGTTGTTGGCGCTGCTGTTCGCGCTGCCACCGCTCGCTTCGCGCTCACTGGTTCCCCCGCTGCTAGTGCCCGCGCCAGAGCTCGAGTCGCCCGCGCTCGCGTTGCCCGCGGCGGCGAAGGCGGAGGCGCCGCCGCTCGCAACGCCGCTGGCGTCCCCCACCTCGTAACAACCGAGGAACAACAGTGAGCTGGCGGCCAATGCGGTGAACGGGCGGACGAGAGCGCTCTTGTAGATCATGTTGGATTTTCACTCATAAAGGCGAGCAGAAAGCGGCTTGGCGTGAGCGGCGAGACGAGCAGACCTCCGCGGGCTCGCATCCGCGGAAGTCGCTCGCATCGCTGGGCTAGCTCACGTCGATAGAGGACGAGCTGTTGGGAGAAAACGCGGCTGTGAAGCGATCAATAGACGAGGCAGCGCAAGCTGCCGTAGTAGAGCTGGCAGCTGCGCCCCGTGTAGTTGACGCCGGTCGCGTAGCTCAACTTGCAGTACGTGCCGACCGCGGTGTCAGCCGGGCACAAGCCGAAGGCGTTGGCCGTAACACCCGTAGAACTCACGGTCTCGCTGGGCGGTAGATTGGTGCTGCCATCGCCGGGTGGATCGATGATGTCGCGGTTCGCGAGGCGCTTGACGAGCGGGCATTCTTTGCCGAACTCCTTCTGCACCTCACGCCAGGCGTCCGCGTTGACGCCGCTCGGGAACACCTGGTTCGAGGTGGTGGCGATGGTGGTGGTGCCGCTCGGCGTCCAGGCCGGAACGGCGCTGCACGCCTCCGTATCAGGTCCGATTCCGGACATGCCATACTCCGGCAAGCCGCTGATTTTCGCCACCGCCGCGGCGGCGGACGCGCGCGCCTCTGGAACGGAGTTGATTAAATCGATATCCCCAGCCAGAACGTCGGGCAAGCTCGGGCCGACGATGGCTCCGCTGGCGTCGACCGAGAGCCGCGTGAGCGGATAGCTCGCGACCCAGCTGTCCCGGACGAGCGCGGCGATGAGAATGTCTTTCGGTTGTACGATATTGCAAAGCCCAGGGTTGATTTCGGAAGCGACGGAGTCGACCGCCTCGTCCGAGTCGCTGGCGTTGGAGCACGCAGCAGACAGAGCGCTGCCGCAAAGGATAGCGACGGTTGCGAGCTGACGTAGATGCCTCATTCAGTTCCCCTTGTTGGTGTGGCGGGACGCGCTATCTGCGCGCAGGCGCTGAGTTAAGCAAGCGCGATGCCCGGCCACGCGTCGGCTCGCGGCGCGCAGTAAGCAGCCGAAATCGCGTGCAGCCGAGCGCGCGCTGCGCACGGCCGCTCCGCGCGCGCGGGTGACTCGAAGAGAACCGGGGTGCACTTCGAGCGATCGCCGCCGCCTGCGCTCGCAGGGGAACGTTGTCGGAGCTCGCTGCTGGTTGTGCGCCGCTCGGCGCGCTCCGCCCGCTTCAGAACCGCGCGCGGATGCCGCTCGGAGCACTCATGAGTGGAGACGCTGCCGATGGTTTTCTGACGGAGCGCCGCCGCCGCGCGCCGATCGCGCGCACCTGCTGCGCGCTGGCGCTACTCTGGTCCTGCGCTGCCCCGGCGGACGCCGACGAGCGCAGCGCGCGTCAGGCGCTGATCGGCGGCACGCTCTCGGACAGCGCGAACGACGCGGTCGTGTTCCTGCGCGGTAACCACCCCGACGGCGCCTTCACCGATTGCACGGCGACGCTGCTCGCGCCGCGCGTCGCCATCACGGCGAAGCACTGCGTCGTCCAGGTCCAGCCTGGCCACTTCGTGTGCTCTGGAAATGGCGAGCTGATCCAGGACGGCACCGGCGCGGGGGTGATGGGCGCCGTCTTGCCGCCGGAGAACATCGAGCTGCACAGCGGCGTGACTCCGCGAGACGAGCTCGCCGCGCTGGCCTCGGCGGTGTTCGTGACGCAGTCCAACGACGCCTGTCACGACGACGTGGCGGCGGTCGTCCTGGATCGCGCGGTGGCGGCGCCGCTGTATCCCGCGCTGCGTCGCGCGCGGCCGACGCTGCCGGGCGAGAGCGTGCGGCTGCTCGGCTACGGCATGGGCGAGCGGCGCGGCAACATCGAGCGACATGAGATCGACGGCGTACGAGTGGTGGACGTAGCCACGGAGACGGCCCCGGACGACGCCAGCGCCACCACGCCACGACGAACCTTCGCCGTGGCGGGTAACACCGCGTGCTTCGGAGATAGCGGCGGTCCGGCGCTGTCCAGTGAGACCTCCGCCGTGGTCGGCCTGTACTCCCGCATCACCGGCGACTGCTTCGCGCGCGAGAGTCGCAATACGTTCATGCTGGCCTCGAGCTACGCTGCGTTGTTCGACAGGGCGCTGGCGGAGGCCGGCGAGAGCGCCGCCCAGGAGCCGGACAGCGCGCCGCCCGCGCCGCCCGAGGCAGGCCCGCAGCCGAGCACGAGCGCAGCGTCTCACGACGCCTTCAAATGTGCGTATGCCGTCTCGGGCGAGCGCTCCGGCGCGGCGGCGGCCCTGTGCGCGGGCGCGCTGGCCGCTGCGGCGCTCACGCGTCGTCGTCGCCGCGGCGCTTTCTAGGTCGCTGAATCGCATAGCGGTCGAGCCGCTTCATCAGCGTGCGCCGTGAGATGCCGAGCAGCTTGGCGGCGTCTTTTTGGTTGCCGCCGGTCGTCTCCAGCGCCTCCTCGATTTGCCGGCGCTCGCGCCGCTCCAGCTCGGCGAGCACGGCTTCGGTCGACAGCTCGGCGGGGATGCTGGTCTGGCGTTCGCGCGCTTCCGCGCGGCTCGGCGGCAGCGACGTCGCGCGCGCGGGCACTTGCTCGGCGCCGTCCAGCACGAGCGCGTCGCGATCGATGCTGCGGCCCGCCGCCAGCAGAACCGCGCGCTCCACGGCGGCCTTGAGCTCGCGCACATTGCCGGGGAACGAGTGGGCGGCCAGCGCGGCCAGGGCCTCGCCAGTAAACAGCGGGCTCGCGTTCAGCCCGCAGCGTCGCGCGAAATGCTGGGCCAGCGCCTCGATGTCGTCCGGCCGCTGGCGCAGCGGGGGGATGTGCACCGTGATGCCGTTCAGGCGGTAGAACAGATCCGCGCGGAACGAGCCGTTCGCTATGCGTGACGCCAGGTTGCGGTTCGTCGCGGCCACGATGCGCACGTCGACGCGACGCGGGCGCAAGGTGCCGAGGCGGAGCACCTCACCGTTCTCCAGCACGCGCAGCAGCTTGGATTGAGCTTGCAGCGGGAGCTCGCCGATCTCGTCGAGGAACAGCGTGGAGCCATCCGCGGCCTCGAACATGCCCGGCTTGGCGCTCACGGCGCCGGAGAAGGCGCCCCGCTCGTAGCCGAACAGCTCACTTTCGATGAGAGAGTCCGGGATCGCCGCGCAGTTCAGCACCACCATCGCGCGGCCGCTGCGCTCCGAGCCGCGATGAATCGCTTGCGCGATGAGCTCCTTGCCGACCCCGGTCTCGCCCGTGACCAGCACGCTCATGCGCGTCGCGGCGACGCTCTCGACCAGCTTGCACACCTCGACCATGCGCTTGTCGTGCGCCACGAGCCCTTCCGGCGCAGCCTCGCTCGGCGCGGCGGGAGCCGTCGAGTGGGCGGCGGCCGCTCCCGGTGTCGCCGCGGCGCGGCGAAACACCGCCGAGGTGAGCTCTTCGCTGCGCGACACCAACATCGAAACGCGACCCAGCTTCACCACGCTGCCGGAGGACAGCGGCCAGGGTACGTGGGCCTGGAGCCGGACGCCGTCGACCTCGGTGCCGTTGCGGCTCCCCAGGTCGACGATGCACGGAGCATCGCCGCCGAGCAGCTCGGCGTGACGCTCCGATATCCACGGCGAATCGAGCACGATCGCGGCGCTCGGATCGCGTCCCACGAGGTAGCGCTCGTTCGCTTGCAGCTCGAGCGACCAGTATTGGCGCTGCGGCATGCAGACGGTGACAGTGTACGGACCCGCGCCGCGCTCCGGTGGCGAACTCGTGTCAGCCAATGTGGGGCGGCGCTGCTTGCGGTCAGTCATGTCAGGCCCTCGCGAGCGGCGAGGGGCCGCGCTCATACGACCCAATTGCAGCGAGGATTATCCGCTGCGTGCGAGTGATCACTTTAACTTACGACGAGTCCCGCCAGCTGAGAGAAAATTCACGGTCACGAGCGCTAGTTGGACCAGGGCGGGTCGTAAGCCCACAAGCTCGGCCCGGTGTTGGGCCCGCACGGTCCGCTCCAAGGATCGGCGAGCTCATAGAAGCCAGTGCCCCACACCTCGAAGTGAAGGTGCGGGCCCGTGGAGTTTCCGGCGCTGGCGGCTTCGGCGATCTTCTCACCGCGGCTGACGCTGTCGCCGGGCTTCACCCGTACGGAGTTCTTTTTGAGGTGATCGTAGCGCGTGGCAAACACGCCAGGGACGCCTTCGTGTCGGATGACGATGACGTTGCCGCCGGCGAAGCACCAAAAACAACCGGGTTCGCCCGTGCCGCAATATGGCCCGATGGGTGTGCACACGGTGTTACCCGTGGTCGCGCCGGGAACGTAGCTGGGCGGCTCTTGGCAGTCCGGCTCATTGGCGTTCGGGCACTGATCGTACTTGCCATCGAACGCGAACAAGACGACGCCGTCCGCGGCAGCGCGCACGGCCGTGCCGGCGGCCTGCGCGTCGAAGGTGATGCCGATATCCGTGCCTTCGTGGCCCGGGTAGCCCGCCTCTTCGCAATTGTGCGCCTGCCCATCGTCGTCCGTGTCGGGATAGCCGAGGTTGACGCAGGTCTCACCGGGGATGCAGTCGATGGGCCAGGAGAGCCCGAGCGGCTTCTCCGTGCCCTCGCCGCCAGCGCCGCCCTCGTCTGCTCCGCCTGAGCCGCCGACATCCATGGCGCCGCCCATCGCGGTCGCGCCGCCCATCGCGGTCACGCCGCCCATCGCGGTCGCGCCGCCCATCGCGGTCACGCCGCCCATCGCGGTCACGCCGCCGCTGTTCGCGATGCCGCCTGTTGTGGCGACTCCTCCGGTCGTCGTCGCGGTGCCACCCGTGCTCGCCGTGCCGCCGCTATTCGTCGAGCCTCCCTGGGTGACGCTGCCGCCACTGTGGCTGGTGCCGCCGTCGCTGTTCAGAGTGCCCGAGGCGCCCGCATCGCCATCGGGCGCAACACCTCCAGTGTCGCGCTCGCACGCGACGCACGGCATGGACAGGGCGAGGGCCAGAGGGAGCGCAATCCGTCTCATGGGCGAGCGCAGGCGACTCTCGCACGCGTGCTGGCGCGAGTCTATGGCCGGTCTATTCTCGCCACGGTGAACGCTCCGCCGCGTCTGCGTCCGTACCAGCAGGAAGCCATCGACGCGGTGCTCGCCGCGCGGCGGCGCGGGGTGCGGCGTATGGTGGTGTGTCTGCCTACAGGCGCGGGGAAGACCGTGATCTTCGCTCGGCTAGCGCAGCTCGCGCGACGGCAGGTGCTCGTGCTCGCGCATCGCGAAGAGCTCCTGTTCCAGGCACGAGACAAATTGCAGCACGCGCTCGGCGGCGAGCAGGTCGTGGCGCTGGAGCGTGGCGCAGAGCGCGGAGGACGCGGCGCCAAAATTTTGGTGTGCTCGGTCCGCTCACTGCACGAGCAGCGCCTGGCAGAGGTCTTGCTCGAACGGGACGTCGGGCTCGTGATTTACGACGAGTGCCATCACGCGCCCGCGGAGGACAACCGGCGCGTGCTGCGCCAGCTCGGCGTATTCGACGCGGATTTCGACGGCACGTTGCTCGGCTTCACCGCGACGACCAGCCGCGGCGACGGCGCGGGGCTCGACCAGGTCTTCGAGCACATCGCCTACACACGCAGCTTGCCGGAGCTGATCGAAGACGGCTACTTGGCGCCGCTGCGC
The DNA here is from genome assembly GCA_966250485.1 of uncultured Sorangium sp. Lineage (GTDB taxonomy): Bacteria > Myxococcota_A > Polyangia > Polyangiales > Polyangiaceae > PMG-095. The sequence continues at coordinate 89,249 of CBINHN010000011.1, forward strand.
GGCTTCCGGATCAGCACCGCGGCGGATCTCACGCGGCTCTCCTCCGGCGGCGCTGACTATCGCGAGCAGGAGCTCGAGGAGGCCGTCGATATCGAGGAGCGCAACGCGCTCGTGGCGCGCTCGATCCAGGAGCTAGCGCGCGATCGCCGCACCATCGTGTTCGCGGTGACCGTGCGCCACGCGCGGCACCTGGCCTACGCGCTCAACGCGCTGGGAGTGCCGGCTGGGCTCGTGCACGGTGAGATGCCCGGCGCGGAGCGCGCCGCGGCGCTCGCCGCCTTTCGCGCCGGCAAGCTGCGGGTCATGTGCAACGTCGCCGTCTTGACCGAGGGCTTCGACGATCCCGCTGTCTCGTGCATCGCCATGGCTCGGCCCACGCGCTCGGAGGGCCTGTACGCGCAGTGCGTCGGTCGCGGCACACGGCTTCACCCCGACAAGCAGGATTGTCTGATCTTGGATTTCGTCGATGCCTCGCAGCTCAGCCTGTGCAGCCTGCCGACGCTGTTCGGAGCTCCGCACCAGCTCGATTTGCGCGGAGAAGACGCCGCTCGCGCGGCGCGCAGCTGGCGCCAAATCTTGTTCGATCATCCGGGATTCCAGCTCGAAGCCGGGACCTTCACGTTGCCCGAGATCCAGCGTCGGGCGGCGAGCTTCGACCCGCTCACGCTGGAGACGCACGAGGACGTGCGCGCCATCTCGGGCAACGCCTGGTTCTCGCTCGGCCGGCACGGCCTCGCGCTGCATTTCGAGCGCTCCGCGGGTGTGCTGTGCGAGGTGACGGTGCTGGCTCGCGCAGCGCGCGGCAAGCGCTGGGAGGTCGCGCTCGACGGCCGCGTCAAAGAGCGCTTCTCCACGCTAGAAGCGGCCGTCGAGGCGGTCGACTACGAAATCTCCCGCCTCGGGCCGCGCGCCGCCGCCTCGGCCTTGGAGGACGCGCCCTGGCGCGCGTCGCGAGCCGAAGCGCTCCGCTTGCAGCTGTGGCGACGCATCTTCGCGACTCCTGGCGCGTGAAGCATCGGCTCGACGAGCGCGGGCGCGGTCAGCGTCGCTGCGCCGCCCAGTGAGCGCCCGCTACGTCGCGTCGACGATGCGCTGCAAGCGGCTCATGTAGGCGGCGGCGTCCGGCGCGCCCTCGCGTGGAGCCCAAGGCGCGAACTGCTTATCCGTGGCCGCGATGTAGGGACCCGGCTTCACCTCGTAACAGACCGCGACCTCGGACACGGCGAGCACCGTGTGCCAGACCCCGGGCTCCAGATCGATGCCCACGTTGTCCTTGCCCAACCCGACGACCTCTTGCACGTTGCCGGCGTCGTCGAAGATGCAAATCGCCAGCGTGCCTCGCAGGATCAGCAAGCCTTCCGCCTTGGGCGGCTCCAGGTGCCGGTGGGGGGTGCAGTAACTGCCGCGCGTAAAAGCGTTGAGAAAGCGATGCAGGTTCGCTTCATGATTGGGGTGGAAGCTGTGCATGGCGCGCCCGCGCGGCGAGGCTTTCGCGAGCGCCACCGTCGCGTCGAGCAATGCGTCATCGATGCGTTGAAAGCCGGAGGCCATCGCCGAGCTCTAGCAGAGATGGCCCGCTGGAGCCGAGCTCTGTCAGGCCTGGCTCAGCGCCGCGGGCGCCAGGCGTGAGCGCGCGTCGATCTCGATGGTAGGGGCGCGCCCGATGCTGCCGCGCGCGGCGCCATCGACGGCGGCTTGATGCTGGAGCCACCATTGATGGGCGCTCTCCTGAGGCCACGGCTCGATGGGGCAGCTCAACAGCCGTTGACGCAGCTCGAGCGCGCTCTGGGGTCGCTGCTCGGGCTTCTTGGCGAGGCACGCGCGCACGATGGCTTCGAGCTCCGGCGAGACCTTCGCTCCGCGCTCGGCGAGCGGCGCCGGCTCGTGATGCAGGTGCTGGCTGCAGACTTCGACGATGGTCTTGCCCAGAAATACTTCGCTGCCGGCTAGCAGGTAATAGGCCAGCGCGCCGAGCGCGTAGAGATCTGCCCGCGCGTCGACCGCCTCCGGGTCGACGATGCTCTCCGGGGCCATGTATTGCGGCGTTCCGATCAGCGTGCTGGCCGCCGTCACGCTCGCGTCGCCCTCGAGCGACAGCTGCTTTACGAGACCGAAATCGAGCACCTTCACCACGTCGCGCTCACCGCCCTGCGTGCAGAGCACGACGTTGGCTGGCTTGATGTCGCGGTGGATGAGGCCGAGCGCGTGCGCTTCGGCGAGCGCGCCGCACGCCAAGGTCAGGATGCGCAGCACGCGCGCCTCCGGCTGCCGCCCCGTGACCTCGACGATGCGCTGCAGGTTGGCGCCGTCGAGCAGCTCCATCGCGTAGTAGAACACGCCCTCATCGGTGCGCCCGTAGTCGAAGATGGTGATGGTGTTGGGGTGGGTGAGACGCGCGGTGAGCTGCACCTCGCGCTCGAAGCGGAGCAGGTCCGTCTCTCGCGTGTGACCGGCGCGCAGCAGCTTGAGCGCCGTCGGGCGTCGCATCATGCCATGCCGCGCGCGGTACACCTCGCCCATGCCGCCCTCGCCGAGCTTGCCCTCGAGCACGTATTGGCCGAGGCGCCGCGCTTCGCGCACCTCGCGGCGCAGCCCGTAGATGACGCGCGAGATCACCGTGCACGTGATGGTGACGATGCACCAGACCATCGCGAGCGCGCCCGGCAGCCACGGGAAGGCCGCGGAATCACTGGGGCGGAGCAGGAACTGGCCGTCCGCGTCAGCCATCACCAGCGTGGGCGTGACGAGGATCGGTACCCCCACCATCGTGGTGTAGAGCAGCGTGCGCCGCGGGGACGACGGGATCAACGCCGCGCGCACGGCGATCATCATCGCCGCTCCGGCTGCGCCGAGGACGGAGAGATAGGCGTCGGCCATCAACGCACCTTCAGCGGTGCTGAGGGCGCGCTCGCGCGCGAAGCCAATCAAGACGTAGCGGCCGAGAAACGATGCGCCCGTGAAGTAGAGCAGCAAGCCCGCGGCCTCGAGCGTCCGTGAAAAGCGGAGCGAGCGCTCACCGCGACGGCACAGCCACCAGAGCGCGCCAGCACCAGCGGCGAGCGCGACGTCGAGCACGAGATCCGCGCCGGGATGCTTGAACGCGCCGACGGCCCCGAGCACGCTGGCGAAGGCCATGATGAAGAACATGACCTTCCAGAACAGCCCGACGCGCAGCTGGAGGAAGGCGCGCGCTGCTTCGCGCTCATCGAGGCTTTGAGACGTCTTCTCGCCGAGCACCAAGGGCAGCACGGTAGCGGCCCGTTGGGGCACGTCAAGACGGCGCAGCGCGCGCCGAGGGCTCTCGGCGAAAGAGCCCTCGGCGCGTCACCCTTTCACCACAAGCTAAACGATGCCCAGGGGTTGTTCCCGCTGGTCGTGGTGATGCAGTAGCCGCCCCTGACCGGGCTCGGCAGTGAGCTCCAGTTGTTCCAATTGCAGGTCTGCGGCACGCCATTTACGGACAACGCGCGCGGGCTCACGAAATTGCCGCAGGTGCCGCCGTGCAGCGCGCTGGTCGTTTCGTGGCAGGTGGCGTTGCTGCCCAGGTTCCCCGACTGGTACCCGTTCGTGCCGATGGTGAACTGAACCGGGTTGGCGCAGATCCCGGCGCAGGGGCCCTGATTGCAGGAGCCGTTGTCGCTATGGGCACACACGTTGTTGCTGCAGGTGTCCGTCGTGCACGCGTCGCCATCGTCGCATTGGCTGTTCGACGTGCACTCCGGCAGCGCGTAGACGGTCACGTCGTCGACGGCGAAACCAGCGGTCAAGTTGTCGTAGATCGTCAGCGCGTTGAACGTGAACTGGACGCGGATGCTCGTCGCGGTCGTCGGCAGCAGATCGCCGATTTCGAGGCGCAGCTCTTTCCACGAGCCGGTCTCTTGCAACAGCTGCCCGCCTTGGTTGTTGCTGGCTACCAGTTGGAACGGGCCATTGTCGACGGAGATGAGGACCGCCGCGGAGTCAGCCTGCGAGCTCATCTCGGTCTTCAAGATGTACTTGAAGCCGAGCTCCGCCAGCTCTGGCCTGGCGATGGGGATCGCTGGTGAGGTGACGGTGTGCAGCAGCGGAGTGCCGGTGTCGTAGCCGCAGTTCGCGTCCTTGCCGTAATAGAGAAAGCCGGGAGCGCTGTGGCCGGGCAGGCTGTCGAGGCACGCCGCCGAGCGGTGCCACAGGTTCTGAAACTCGCTATCGACCGTGAAGCCATCGAGCCCGCTCGCGAACGTCGCGGTGTAGATGGGTTGCGGTGCACCCACGCGCAGGCTGACGGTTCGATTCACCGTGGTGCCGCCCGCCGTAAACTGCAGCGTCGCGCTGTAGCGTCCGTCCGCGAGCAGCGCCGCTTGGGCCTGGTCGATCGTCACCGTAACGGGGACCTGTCCATCGATTGGAATGGTCCCGCTGGTGCTGCTGACCGTGAGCCAGGGGCTGCCCGCCGGAACCGTCACCGAGTACGAGATGCTTTGCTGCGGGCCCAAGTTGTACAGCTTGTAGGTGAAGCTGGTCGGCTCGAAGGGGCCGTCGCTCGGGCCCTCCGCTTGGAAGTCCGCGCCCTTCAGGACGAAGCCGTCGACGATGGCGGGGCAGCTCATGCCATGGAGCGCGAAGCCCGTGCAGATTTCGTTGTAGTGAGGCGTGCCGTTCTCGAGCAAGTCGTCGTCGTCATCCAACGTGAGGAAGTCGACGGCGATGGACGGGTCGATCTTGGTGCCGATGTGCAGCGGGATGGAGCTGAACACCAACGAACGGATGATGTCGTCGGAGTTCGCCGGCTCGCTCACGTCGAGCTGCTGCCAAATGTCCCACACGGTGGCGGAGATCAGGCTGCCGCACTCATACAGACCACCGCCGCAGGAGGAGCAAGTCTCCGCGTCGTACTGGCAGGTATTTCCGATGGTGCGCAGCGGATTGCTACACTGGCTCGGATAGTAGCCGACGCCGATGCGCGGATCTTTGGAGAAGAGCATGGCGATGGTGTCCGCCATGCCCTCGCCGTACTCGCCTTGTCCGCTGCCGGCCGCGCCGATGAGATGATGTCCGTACTCGTGCTGGACGATGCTGCCGAACGCGGTGTTCGCGCGCTCGGCGGTGCGCTCACAGAAGTTCAGGGTTGGGGGCGAGATGTCGTCGTCGTACCAGGCGCCGCCCGTCCTATCACACGTGATGTCTTCAGTGGGCCGGTTGACGTAGATCTGGAAATCCGTCTGTGTGGAGACGACGGGGTACTCCGGCACATAGCTCAGCACCAGGTCCCGCAGATCGTTCGCCTTTTTGTAGGCGGTGAGCTGCGCCAGGATCCGCTCCTTCGGAACTTGCGTGTCTTGGTGCAAGAAATTCGCCGGCCCTGGCGGCGTGACGTTCAAGGATATCGTGTCGCTGCTGCCACCATCGTCGACGTCGAAGAAGGCGCCGCCGACGCTCGATTGCACGCTGACCGCCGCGCTGCCCGATTGCACGATGGTGAAGGCGCCGCTCGCGTCTGCGATGGCGTTTCCTGCGCTCGAGGTGACCTCGGCGTGCGCTAGCGGAGCCGTGCCGAGCTGGCCGCACTCCTGCGACTCCGGACCGGTGATGACTTCGCCTTGCACCGTCCCGCTGATGTTGAAGTGCAGGTTACTCTCGACGTGCAGGATGTCGCCCGTCACGGCGTCGGCCACGAACGTCCACTTACCCGAGCCGTCGGCGGCTCGCGCGGTGTACTGCATGGCCATTCGCGGCGCGGCGAGCTGCCCGTCGACACCCGCGAAGATCGTAGCCGTGGGCGCGCTGACGTCCTTCAGTGACGTCGGAATGGGCAAGCCCTTGGTGACGGCGCTGTTCGTGCGCAGCGCGCGAAGGGATTTCTGAAGGTCCGCCGCGCGCAGCGGCGGCGCCGCTTTGGCGCTGAAATTGCCCATCGGCCGCAGGTCGGCGCTGGACCACACCACCGGGTTGTCACCGCCTTCTCGCACCAGCGTGCGCAGCCCGGCGCGAAACACCGGTACGCCGTCACGCTGTTGTTCGTAGGTGTAGAGACGAAACTTGTGCTTACCCGTGGCTCGATCGAACATCAAGCCCACGCCGTTTGAGGCAGCGTTGCCAGGGGCGTTTTTTTTCGCCACGGCGCCCGCGCGCCGTCCAAAGCGATCGAGCGTCACCGGCACCAGCTCCGCGCGATCGACGCCAAGCGCGGTCGCGTGCTTCTTTCGGAAGCTCTCCGCAGCAGCGTCCGGCGTCGCGCCGTTCGCGGTGAAGCCCGTCGTTCGGTAGAGACGGCTGTGTCCGCGTAGCGCCGTGGCGCCTGGACTGGTCGTCGCGAGAACGGCGCTGCTCCGCGCGGGCGCGCCTGGTGCCGCAGCCGCGGGCACCGCTGCCGCAGACCCCGTGTCACCTCCTGGTGCGCTGGGTTCATTGCCGGCGCTGCACGCGCTCAAACCAAGGCTCGCGCTCAAGGCGACGAGCGCGCTGTAATGGGCGATCCGATTTTCGTATCCCATCCCACCTAACTCCTCTGTGAGATCAACAACAAACACCCGCTTAGAGCCGCTCCTCGCGGAAACCTTCGCGCCTTCCGTGGGGTTCCTTAGAAAAGCTGCTCCAGCGTCCGACCGGCTCGCAGGTTGACGCAGAGGCTGTGGCGCGAGTGCGCGATCAACGCGTGATGCGCTCGGGGTCGCCCAGGAACTCGAAGTGCATGGTGTCCTCGATGTGGTCGTCGCCGAGCCAATGGAAGCCAAAGCGCTCGAACTGCTCGACCCAGCAACGGGGGAGCGCCATGCGCTCGAACTTGCTCGACCCTTCGCGGCAGCGCGCGTTGTTGCGCCAAGCGCCCGCACAGCCGCAGCACGGGTTTAGCGTCGGATCGATGTCGATGGCGATGCCGTAGACGTGATTCGAGATCTCCCCGTTGGGGTAGGGGTTGTGGCGGCGCATGCCCGAGAGCGCGGCTGGTTGGTAGCGGTCGGCGCAGCGCGCGCGAATTTCGCTCTCCACACAGCCGAGCGCGTCCGCGATGCGCTCGTGAACGATGACGGGCACGCCGAAGAACCTCACCGTCCGGCGCTGTTGCCACGGGCTACGGTCGTTCCAGGCGCTCTTGCCGTAGCCGCGCACGTAGCCGTAGCGCTCCGTGCGATAGCGCACGGCCGCGGCTAGTATACTCGGCCATTCTTGCCGGTGAGCGGGGCCGAGCGCGTAGTGAGAGTCGAAGTGCGCGGCGATCAAGAAGGGTTGCGCGGGCTGTTCGTTGCAACGCGAAGCTCGAACCTCGCTGCGCGCGGCGGCTGCGGGGCGGGGCGGCGAAGGTTCCTCTTCGACGGCCAGCAGCGCCGCGGCGCGCGGCTCGGCGCGACTCGTCGCGGCGGCCACGCTGACCGCCGTGGGCTGCTGCGCGCTGGCTGGTCCTGAGCGCGCTTCGCAACCTGCTGTGAGGCCCAGCGCGAGACACACCAGCAGTCCAAGTTGCTCTACGCCGTCGTCGCGGCTCTTCGATCGCGCCACGCTGCGACGACCCTAGAACGAAGGGCGCAGGATGTCCACGCGAGCAGGCCCGTTCGCGCAGAGCTTCGTCAGCGGGCGAAGATTTCTGGAGCGAGGGACTCTAAGGACCCGCGAATGGATACGTCGCTGCGTCGGGCGGCGGGGCTCGTGAAGTGTCTGGAAGGAGAGGAAACTCGATGTCGAAATCCGAACGGCAAATTACTGACAGGGCGCTCGTTTTCAGCTTTCTCGCGGCCGCATCGCTGATGGCGTGCAGCGCGGCGGGCGACGATGGGGCAGATACACCGAGCGAGGAAGCACAGGCAGCGAGCGCGAGCGCCATCACCATCGGCGCGCACCGCCCGGCAAGCGTGCCGGCTGATTACGTGGTGACACCGGTCGGCTATCTGCACCCCTCTTGCATCGTCGGCATGAGTGAGAACGAGACGCTCGGCAAGGGGAAGATCACGAAGAAGGACGGCTCGTCGCGGGCGATTCCGAAATGCAGCTACCCGCGCTTCGACCGCGCGGGCGCGCTCGTGGAGAGCGCGGGTCAGAAGCGGACCGCGTCGGTGCCGCCGCCTGCGGTCTATTCGGGGTGGGTCGAATCTGCGAACAGCGCCGACTACGGCCCCTTGAATTGGATCTCCGCAAATTGGACGGTGCCGGCCGCTCCCGCCGTGGATGTGGGGCAGACCATCTACTACTTCCCCGGTATTCAGCCGCTCGGGTCACCCTCGACGTACACCATCTTGCAGCCGGTGCTCGGCTGGAACTCGGGACAATGGACCATTCAAAGCTGGAATTGCTGCGCCGAAGGCACCGCCGTGAACAGCCCGGCTCAGCCGGTCGACGCGGGCGACACCATCTACGGTTACGTGCAGGGCAACGTGTGTAGCGGCGGCGTCTGCTCGCAATGGCAGGTGTATACCGGAGACTGGACCAACGGCCATCACAGCACGTTGAACACCACCGCGTTCGGTAACCAAATGGGTTGGGCGTTCGCGGGTGTGCTCGAGGTCTACGGCGTCAGCGCTTGCGAGCACTATCCAGCGAGCGGCTCGGTGACCTTCACGAACATCCAAGTGCGCAACACCAACTACCAACAGATCTCACCGGTCTGGAACGTCGGCTGGACCTCGGAGCAGCCGCAGTGCAACTACAACGTAACGGCAACCGGTTCGAGCACGGTGCAGCTGACCGCGCAATGACGAACGCTACGCCGCCGCGCCGGTGATAGCCCAGCCGGCGCGGCGGCGTGCCACCTGCGCGTCGCGTCCGCGTGGCGATAACCCTGCGGCTTCGAAGGATTTTCGAGGCCTCGCTGCGCTCGCATTGACGCTGGCGAGGATCGGCGCTGGGCTCGTAGAATGGCCCCGCGTCGTGACGGACCGTTACCTGTCGAAGCGCTGCGCGACGTCATTGGAGTGTGCCGTTGCCTCTTCCTCGCTTGGAAGCGGAGCGGCAAGGGGCCCATCGAGCTCGAGGAGCTCGCGGGCATCGGTCGAGAGCTGAGCCAAGCCCTGAAGCTCGCGAAGACGACGGCGCCCGACAGCTTGGGTCATCGCGCGGCCTGGTCGCGCGCCGAAGCTGCGATGCAGCGGCTCGGCGAGCTCATCGGCGAGCAGCAATCACTGCGTCCCGCGCTGGCAGCAGGGGCGGCCCGCGTCGTGGGCGCGCCCGAGCCTCGCCAGCAGCGCGAGCCGTCGCAGCGCGAAGCAAAGAAGCATTACCATCGCATGCGGAGCTAGGACGAGCGCCGAGACGCGAGCTCGCGCGGACCTCTGGCGCGAGAGGGACGGATTTGAGACGCTCGGGGCGCCCCCGCCGCGGCGCGCCAGGCTCCGGCATTTCCGCGCCGAAGCACGGCTGGGCGAGCGCCTTCACTCGCTGCTGGCGAGCTGGCGAGGGCGTTGCTAGGTTCCGCTCCCAGGCCCGGGGGTCCGACGCGAGCGAGTCCGGCGTAGACGAGCTTCATCATCGGACGGCTGCGGGCGCCTCTCTTACACTCCATAGGTCCGTCGCCATGAGAAAATTGCTCCTCGCTTCTTCACCGCTGCTCGTTCTTCTGCTCTCGTCTCCGGCTCACGCCGCTGATTGGTACGTCTCGCCGACTGGCACGGCCACCAGCGGCTGCACGACGCGCGCGACGCCGTGCAGCTTGGCGGCCGCGGGCAACGGAGCGCAGCCGGGCGACACCGTGATCTTGATGGACGGCCTCTACAAGCAGCAACTGTCCGTCTCCAACTCGGGCACCATGGCAGCCTGGATCACGTTCAAGGCTGATGAGTGCGCGACGCCGATCTTGGAAGGGCCGGGCGTGGGGCCCGACGACGACGCGCAAGACACCGGCGTCTTCTCAGCAGAGGGCGAGTACCTTCGCTTCGAAGGCCTCGTGGTGCGGGGCTGGAATATCGGCTTCGGCAACTCCTGGGCAGGAGGCACGGAGTCGAACGAGGTCTCGAACGGGCACTGGGAGATCAATCATTGCATCTCCTATTCGAACGGCCGCACGGGCTTCACCTTCTTCAGCGCGCCCGACTATCGCTTGACGAACTCCATCTCGGCGCACAACGGCTCGAGCAAGGTTCACTCCTGGTCGAGCGGGGTCTCGCTGTTCGAGGCGAGTGGGACGCTGCTGGTTCAAGGCGTCATCTCTTTCGAGAACACGGATGAAGAGCGCCACACGGACGGCAGCGGCTTCATCGTGGACGAGGGCAGCAACAACGCCACGTTCGTCAACAACATCGCCTTCTTGAACAGCGGCTCGTGCTTTCGGCTCACGAAGAGCTCCGGCACCACGTTCGTCAACAACACCTGCTACCACAACTCTCAGTTCGGCGGTCAGGCGACGGGACCCACCAACCCTGGTGAGCTCTACTTTACGAACGGTGGCGTGACGCAGCAGAACGTCAACTTCAAGAACAACGTCATCGTGGGGACCGGGCAGGCTCCCGCCGGCAGCCAGGCGGTGCAAAATCAGCCCAGCAACGGCTGGACGAAGAACGTCGTGACGACGGGCAACGTCACGTTCTTCACGGATCCCGAGGGTACCAATCCGCAGTTCGCGCCGGCCGCCGACGCGACCATGCTGGTCGGCGCAGGCGCCACGGGTGACGGCGTGCCCAGCACCGACGTCGGCTTCGATCCGAAGTGCATCGTGAAGCGCACGCCCGTGATGTCGGGGATGGTCGCGAAGCTCGCCAATTGGAAATTCGATATCGATATCGATTACATCAAGAGCATCGGCGGCGTGGAGAAGTGTTTCCACCCTGCGATGCGCAGCGGCACTCCCGACGTGGGCGCTTACAAGAGCGGAGCCATCACGACCGCGATGCCCGGCACGTGTACCCCGCCGATGGATCCGTCGAGCGGCGGGGCTGCGGGCGCAGCCGGCGCAGCAGGCGCGAGCAGCACGGCCGGCGCAGGTGGCGTCGGCGGCGCAGCGGGCGGAGCGCCAGCAGGCGGCGTGGCAGGCGTCGGAACGGCCGGCGCAGCGGGCAGCGGCCCAGCCGGCGGTGTTGCAGGAGCTGTGGCGGGCGGCGCTCCAGCGGGAGGTGCCGGAGGGGTGCCCAGCGCTGGCTCTGGCTCGAGCGGTGCACCCGCTGCTGGCTCTGCGGGCAGCCCGGGGAATGTCGGCGGACCTACCACGGGCGGCCAGGGAACCGTCGCGATGGGCGGCGCGGCTGGAGTGAGCGCTGGAGCTGCCGCGGGTAGCCTCGCTTCAGGAGCGACGACGAACGGCAGCAGCGCGCCGCCGGCGAGCGACAGCGGCTGCGGGTGTCGAACGGCTCCCGGCACGAACGATGCTAGCTCGCTGGGTGCGCTCGGCTTCCTCGCGCTGGCGATGGTCGGCGTGCGTCGCCGCCGCCAGGCGCGCGACTGAGCGTTATGTCAGCACCACTGAAACGCTAAGAAGGAGACGCCGTGAGGTGATGAGCCTCACGGCGTTTTTTGTTTTGACGCCACTGTGAGCGCGCGTGGCTGTGCTGCGCCTGGCGAATGACGCCAGGTGTACAACTCCCACGTTTTACCCGGGTCAGTCTTAACTCGCCAGGGTGGGGGTCGTTGGCGGCACTCGGAGAGTATCGGCCTCGCCTTGAGGAGAAGCCTGAGGCCCGCTGCAAAGACTGTGTCGAAACGCCCCGGCGCTTCGTGATCGGATATCGCCAGGCTGCGCCGTGAGGTGACAAGAGCTTCTGTGCGTGATGGTGTTCGAACTGCGCGGCAGTGGGAGCTCGTGCGCTGAGCTCCCAGAAGCAGTGCTGCTCTCAAGCGACTTGATATGAACTGTGTAAACGCTCACCCTTGTCGTGCCCAATCGCGCGGGCGCCTTTCGCCAACAGGCGGGAGGCTCGGGAGCGAAGTAGTCGTGAGATGGTCGGCGGCCGTCGCGTGCAGCGCACCGCACGAGCTCGCGAATGGATTCTTCGAAGACAGGTAACTCGTCATTCTCTGGAGGCCCGATGCGTAGACTATTTTCCCTCGCGACCGTTTCTTTGATCGCCATCCCGCTCGCCGCCGTCGCTTGTGGCGACGACGACGATATTGCCGTGAACAGCGGCGGTTCCATGAACCGCGGTGGCTCGGCAAATCAGGGTGGCTCGGCCAACAAAGGCGGTTCGACGAACAACGGCGGCTCGGTCAACACGGGTGGCAGCGCCGGCGATTCGCAGACCACGGGCGGCTCGAAGACGAGCGGCGGAAGCAGCTCGGATGGTGGCAGCACCGCGACGGGCGGAGGCGGCAACACGGGCGGCACGACCGGTGGCTCGAGCGCCACCGGCGGCAAGAGCGCCACGGGCGGTCGCTCGCAAGGTGGCTCGACCGCGGAAGGCGGCATGAGCGGTGAAGGTGGCGGCGCCATGGAAGAAGGGGGCATGGGCGGTGAAGGTGGCGGCGCTGGCGCCGGTGGGGCAGGTGGCGCCGGTGGTAGCCCCGAAGGCGGCATGGCCGGCGACGGTGGCTCGACGGCACAAGGCGGCGCCATGGAAGCGGGCGCCGGCGGCGATGGCGGCGCGGGCGGAACACCTCCCATCACCGACACCCTGGACAACGGTGACTTCGAAGGTGGAGGCAAAGACCATGGCACTCCTCCGGGCTGGACCATCACCGGCACGGAGGGGTCTGCGTTCCTGAGCTATCACACACCTGCCGACGAGTGGCACTCTCACAGCGGCACCGCCTATCTCGATGCTTGGCTCGATACGGCGTACACGAACACGATTTCACAGGTCGTGGAGCCGCTGCCAGAGGGCGACTACTCGTTCAGCATTTGGCATTATGGCGACGCCTACACGGAGCAATATATCTACCTCAAGGGTTATGATTCTAATGATGCGGGCGCGATGGTGAAGGTCGAGGTCACCAAGACGCCGACTCCGCCGAATAACTACGGTGACGCCCCGATCACTGTCGGCCCTGTGCACGTGACCAGCGGAAGGGTCGAGGTCGGCATTTTCTTGGATTGTCAGGCCGGCGGCTGCTGGACGCACTTCGATGACGCCGTGCTGACTAAGGTCGAATAACCAAATCCCGGAGAGAACTCGACCATGCCCCGAGACCGGTCCCGTAGAATGCGCTGGTCCAAGCTCAATTGGGTGTTGGGCGCCGCGGCGCTCTATGCCTGCTCCTTCCAGAACTTCGATTATCTTCAGGATGACGGAATCAGCGGCAGGAGCGGCTCGAATGGCTCGAGCGGCTCGAGCGGCAAGAACAGCGCTAGCGGCGGCGCGGGCGCCAGCAGCGCGGCCTCTGGTGGAACCCAGACCGTCGCCGGCACGGGCGGTCACGCCGGCGGTGCTCGCGGCGGGACGGGCGGTAGTCTGGCCAGCTCCGGCGCCGGGGGCAGCCTCGACGCTGGAGAGGCCGGCGCTGGTGGCAGCGCGGGCACGGGCGACAATGGCGGCGCCGGAAATGGTGGCGCCGGGGAGTCGAGCGGGGGCAAGGCGACCGGCGGCAAGAGCGCGACCACCGGTGGTAACGCGACCACCGGTGGCAGCGCGACCACCGGCGGCAAAGCAGGCACGGGCGGCAGCGTCGGGAGCGGCGGAAGCCCGGGTACTCCGACGCTCGTCAACCCGAGCTTCGAGTCGGGTCTCACGGGCTGGACGGTGACGCCTGCGGAGGCGGGCCCGACGGGGAAGCGCTACGTCTACACGCAGGCGCCCACGGACTCCTCGAAGCCGCCGAACGGCAGCCAGGAGCTCGCGACCTGGCACGACAAAGACTCGTACGAGCTCTCGGTCTCGCAAACGCTACACAACGTGCCCGACGGCACGTACGAGTTTCAAGGCTACTTCAGCAGCGATCGCAGCGGTGGCACCTACATGTTCGCTCGCAACTGTGGAGGGCCCGATCGCGAGCAGCAAGTTCCGACCAACAGTTGGACCTGGTTTACGCACTCCATCGACGTGCAGGTCTCGGGCGGCAGCTGCGAGCTCGGCATCCGCGTCGTGGGTGCGCCGAACGACTATCTCAACGCCGACATGTTCACTTTCGAGCGGACATCGACGGGCGGTGAGGGCGGAGCGGGTGGTGGCGGCGCAGGCGGGGACGGCGGAACTGGAGGGATTTGAGCGCGGCCATGGCCCACCCCGAAAGGATCCTCAGCGTTGTGACTCCGCAATCCCAGGGTCAAATCTCGAGCCGCCGCTTGGGCCTGCGTTACGAGCGGCTGTTCTTGCTCGGCAGCGGCGGCATGGCGAGCGTGCACCTGGCGCTCGCCGTAGGACCCAAGGGCTTCAATCGGCTGGTCGTCGTCAAGTCGATGCACGCGGAGCTCTCCGCGCAAGAAGAGACGCGCAGGATGTTTTTGGCGGAGGCGCGGCTCTCGGCGCGCTTGAACCACCCCAACGTGCTGCAGGTCTCGGAGGTCGTCGAAGCGCCGGAGGGCATCCTGCTCGTCATGGAATACCTGGAGGGCCTCGCGCTCTCGCAGGTGCTGCGAGCCGGTTACGAGGAGTTTACGTTGGCGATGCGCGTGCGCACCATCTGCGAGGTCCTCGCGGGTTTGCACTACGCGCACGAGCTCGCTGACTACGACGGCAAGCCGCTCGGCATCGTGCATCGCGACGTGAGCCCGCAGAACGTGATCATCACGTATGACGGGCGCGTGAAGCTCTTGGACTTCGGCATCGCCAAGGCCACCAACTCCGAGCACACGCAGGCCGGCGTCATCAAAGGTCGCATCGCGTACATGCCCGCTGAGCAGCTCACCGGCGGCCGAGTGGATCGCCGCACGGACGTCTACGCCATGGGTTGCCTGCTGTGGGAGACCGTCGCGGGCAGCCGGCTGTGGGCCAACCAGAGCGAGCGCGAGATCCTCAGCAACGTGATTTATGGCCGCCTGCCGGCGCTCAGCAGCCGCGTTCAGGTCGATCCGGAGCTGGAAGCGATCGTTACGCGCGCGACCGCCCTCGAGCCGTCCGAGCGCTACCCGGATGCGGAGTCGATGCGCGCGGCTCTGGAGCAGTACCTGAGCCGCTTGCCGGGGCCGGTCACCGCGCGGGACATCGGCGACATGTTGTCCGCCGTCTCCGCGGAGGCACGCGAGGAGCGCCAGCGCGCCATCGCGGAGGCCATCACCAAGGTCGATCTTTCTCCGCCCGCGAGCGGGGAGCTCTTGGTCGAAGCGAGCTCCTCGGATCGTTTGCGGCCGTCCCCCGCGTTTCGCGGCAGCGGCACGATGCTGAGCGTTCAGTTCGGCACGCCACGTGAGGCGGGTCCGCCCTCCTCGCGCAGCGCGCCCGGTCAGGAGCTCAGCCTCACACAAGGCGATGGTCGGCACACGGATACGCGCAGCTCGGTGCGCGTCACCCCGGCGCGGCGACGCCCGACGGGGATGCTGCTCGCAGGGTTGGTTGCGCTTGTAGCTTGCGTCGCGCTGGTGCTGCTCTGGCGTCAGCGCGCGAGCGTAGAGCAACCCGTCGCGCCCGCGGCTCCCGCGGCTGCGAGCGTCATCGAGCAGCGCACGCTCAGCGTGGACGCCTCTCCGCGGGACGCCCGCGTGTTGATCGACGGGCAAGTGATGGGCGAAAACCCCGCGCACTTGAACGTGCCCCCAGGCTCCGAGCACGTGGTGCGCGTCGAGCGTGAGGGCTATCAGCCGAACGAGCGGCGCGTTCGAGTCGACGAGAATCTGGCCATGAACGTGGCGCTGTCCGCGGTGGAGTCGCCGCCGCCAGCTGCGCCGGCGAGCGCGAGCAAGAGCGAAGGCCGCGCGCCGGCTGGACGTGTCACGCGACGGGCTCCGCGCGCACAGCCGGAAGCGCCGAAGCCGGCCGCGACCCCGCCGCGCGAGGTCGTCAAAGACTGCTCGCCTCCCTTCTACTTCAAGGACGGCATCAAGACCTATAAGCCAGGTTGTATTTGAGCATGACCCAGCATCGATTTGCCGTGTTCTCCGGGCGGAAGCCGCGCCGCGTCGGCTCGCTTGCGTCCGCTAGTGTCTTGCTGACCGCGGCGGTCACCCTCTTCGCTACGCGGGCGCACGCTGACACGCCGGCCGCCGAAGGCGCCGCCGCGGCGCCGCCCAGCCGGGCCGAGTGCGTGCACGCGCATCAGCGGGCGCAGGAGCTGAAGCGCAACGAGCAGTTCATGGAGGCGCAAGAGCAGCTCGGGATCTGCTCGAGCGTCAGCTGTCCCGGCGCCATCATCTCCGATTGTGGGCAGTGGATCAGCGAGCTCGAGCAGCGCACGCCTTCGATGGTCTTTGACGTGCAGCTCGACGGCAAGCAAGCGCCGAGCGCGAAGCTGTTCGTGGACGGCCAGGCCGTGACCGAGTGGTCCAAGGCTTACAAGGTGAACCCGGGCAAGCACCGCGTGCGCGCCGAGCTCGCCACCTTCGAGCCGCACGAAGAGACGGTGGTCTTGCCGGAAGGCCAGCGCATGCGCTTGGTCGCCATCAGCTTCGAGTCCCCGAAGCCGCTCAGCGCGCCGGAGCAGAGCGTGGCGCCGCCGCCGCCGGCGGTGGAGAAACGCCGGCCGACGCCGGTCATGGTCTACCCGCTGCTCGCCGTCGGCGTCGCTGGCGCCGCGAGCTTCACGGTGTTCTCGTTGCTCGGCCGCTCCGAGCAGAAGGCGCTCGAGCGCGATTGCGCGCCGGCGTGCACCGACTCCGATCTGAGCGCCATGAAGCGCAACTACATGATCGGCGATATCTCGGCTGGCGTCGGCGCGGCGGCGCTGATTGGAGCCGCCATCACCTACTTCACGCGCCCGACCGAGTCGGCGCCGGCTACGGCGCTGTCATGGAGCTTGGGGCCCGCCGCGGGCGGCGGCTTCCGCTCCTTCTCGCTCTCGGCGAAGCGAGCGTTTTGACGCGGCCACACGCTCCCCACGGGGCCGTCCCGGACGAGCTCCCCCTGCCAGCGCTCGGGAGCGTACGGTGAGCGCCGCGCTCGATGAAAATGCCCCGCGCGAGGGCGCGGCCAACGCGCTCATCGGCGGCTCGGGCATGGTGTACCGCCCGCTGCGCGAGCTCGGCGAGGGCGGCATGGCCCGCATCTACCTCGCTTACGGTCAGAGCAGCCAGGGCGTCGGTAAGCTGGTCGTCCTCAAGGTCATGCGTGAATCGCAGGACGACGCCGGCGCGCGCGAAATGTTCCTCGAGGAAGCGCGGCTGTCGGCGCGCCTCAATCATCCGAACATCGTCCAAGTGTACGAGGTCGTCCCCGCCAGCGACGCGCCGTACATGGTGATGGAGTACCTAGAGGGCAAGCCGCTCTCGAAGATCCCCATCGGCGGGCAGATCACCCGCGCGACGGTGATGACGATCTTGTGCGAAGCGTTGGTCGGGCTCCACCACGCGCACGAGCTCCGTGACTACGACGGCACGCCGCTGCACATCGTGCACCGCGACGTGAGCCCGCAAAACATCTTCGTCACGTACGACGGCGTCGTCAAAGTGCTCGATTTCGGCATCGCCCGCATCGGCGTCGGCTCGGGGCGCACGGAGACCGGTCAGGTCAAGGGCAAGCTCGCGTACATGCCGCCCGAGCAGCTGCTGGGCGACGATATGGATCGCCGCGCCGACATCTTCGCGGTCGGCGTGATGCTGTGGGAAGCCGCGGTCGGCGCGCGGCTATGGGAGAACGTCACGCAAGCGAACATCATGCATCGCTTGGCGACCGGGGACATTCCGCGCCCGAGCCAGCGCGCCCAGGTCGACGAGGAGCTCGAGGCGATCATCCTCAAAGCGACGGCGCCGGAGCCCGAGAATCGCTACGCGACGGCGCTCGAAATGCGGCAGGATCTCGAGGCCTACGTCAGGCACGCCTTCGGTCAGCTCTCCACGCGCGCCGTCGGCGTGGCGCTGGCCGCGACGTTCGAGCAGGAACGCGCCGAGCATCGCCGCGTCATCGCGGCAGCGCTGCATGAGTCGCTGCCGCCGCCCTCTGTAGAGAGCAACCCCGTGCTGCTCTCGAACGCGCAGCCCGACGAGCTCCCGCGCGGCCGCTCGCGCTGGCCATGGGTCGCCG
Organism: uncultured Sorangium sp.; assembly: GCA_966250485.1. Classification (GTDB taxonomy): domain Bacteria; phylum Myxococcota_A; class Polyangia; order Polyangiales; family Polyangiaceae; genus PMG-095. The sequence goes on from CBINHN010000011.1 coordinate 107,185, forward strand.
CTTTGGTCCTCGGTCTCGCTGCCGTCACCGTCGCGCTGTGGCCGCGCTCGCCGCAGCCCGCCGCCCCGAGCGCCGAGGAGCCGTCCGGCGCTCGCCTCACCATTCACGCGACGCCACCCGAGGCTCGCATTCTGCTCGACGGTGACGATCGCGGCGCCGGCAACCTCGTCCTCACGGTACCGCGCGACTCTCGCGAGCACGAGCTGGGCGTCTCGGCGCCTGGCTACGTTCCGAGCGAGCGCACGGTGCGCTTCGATAGCGATCAAGAGTTCAGCATCACGCTCTCGCCGCTGCCTCGGCCCGACGCGCGAGCGGCAGGCGGCGACGTCCCCGCATCGTCCGCGAGCGCGGAGCACAAGTCGTCGGCGCGCTCGCCCAGCACGAACGCGCGCGCGGCGCGCCCAGCGCTACCGCCGCCGCCCGCGCTGAAGCCCGAGGCGCCTGCCGCGCCGCCTGCGCCTGCGCCTGCGCCCACGACGAACTGCGATCCGCCGTATTACTTCAAAGCCGGCATCAAGACGTACAAGCCGGAGTGCATCTGAGTCGAGCGCTCGGCGCTCACCGTGCGCGTATTTAGCCATGAATCGGCGCGGGCGAGGCGCCGCGCCGACGCCTGGCCCGTCTCATTTCGCCGTAGATAACCCAGAGGAATTACGTTCGTCCCGGCGCGAGTGCTCAGGGACGAAACACGTCGAGCGCCGGCAACGCCCGATAATCGAAGTCGAAGAGCGCCTGGTTCTCCCACGCATTGCCGGACGCGGGATCGGCCGGATCCCAGCCGTTTCCGGGGACCGCGGTCCAGGTGGCCTCCCAGTAGAAGGCGCCCAGGCCGCGATGATTGGGCACGGCGCGCACGATGGCGAGCACGTCGCGCAGGTTGCGCGCCTGCCCCTCCGGGGTGGCCGGATAGCCCGAGACGAGCTGATCTGGAGTCCCGATCAAGTTCGCCCAATCATCATCATAGTCGAGCGTGAAAGGATAGCCGGTCTCGGCGACGATGACGTCCTTGCCGTAGCGCGCCGAGACGTCGTTCAGGTTGTATTGCAGGTCGCCCAGCGAGCCGTGCCAGTACGAATAGAACGATGCGCCGATCACATCGAAGGGCACGCCGCGCGCGGTGATGTTGTCGAACCACCAGCGGTACAGGCCGTTGTCTCCGCCGTTCGCGAGGTGGAGCATCACCTTGGTCGTCGCGGAGGCGGCCTTCACCGCGCTCGCCCCCGCCTTCAGGAAGGCGGCGAGGTTGTCCCAGTTCGGCGGATCCCAGGTATGTCCGTCGGGCCAGAGCATGCCCGAGTTCAGCTCATTTCCGAGCTGAACCATGTCAGCTGGGGTTCCCTGCGCCTTCAAGCGCCGGCACACGTCGAAGGTGTAGTCATAGACCGCCTTACGCAGCTGTTCCGTGCTGTAGCGCGACCACGCCGCGGGCTTGCTTTGCTGACCAGGATCCGCCCAGGTGTCGGAGTAGTGCAGATCGACCAACACCTTGAGCCCGCTGGCCTTGGCGCGTTTTGCCATGTGCAAGAGCTCGGCGGTGTCGTGGTAACCGTCCGCTGGGTGCACCCAGGCCCGCAGCCGAACGTAGTTCAAGCCATGACGCGACAGGATGGATAGCGCGGAGCCGTCTCGGCATTGATGACGCCCTGAGCCGTCCAGGTAATAACCGCCCAGATCCTCGGATTTCGCGAGGCTCGAGACGTCGGCGCCCAGCACCGACAATGCCGCGCGCCCGGGCGTCAACTCCAGCGTATCGAAGTTGGACCACTCGCCGCCAGCGGCGGCCGTATGCAGAATGACAGTGCAGGTGCCGTGCCGCACCTCGTTCGACACCACGATGGTCAGCCAGGTGTCCGCTGGCGCGACCGGCAAGTAGGCGCGCTCTCGGCGCCCGTCACAGTCCAGCGCCACGTAGCTGTCGTTCTGCCCTGGGCTGCGCTTGACGCGCGCTCGCAGCGTGTACCAGCCGCGACTCAGCCCTCGCACGATCTGGCGAGTCTCTACGCTGTAATCGTCGCTGCTCCAATGGCTGAGTCGAAACGCGCCTGACTCGCCGCCGGCCTCCGTGAAATCCGCCTTCACGGAGCCGACGCTGCTCCAACCCGCGGCGCTGGCGACGCCCGTGCCGTCGCCGTCGAAGCCGGGATTTACGAGTGAAGGCGCCGCGTGTGCAGTGCCGACGGTCACGAGCGCGGTGAACAAACCGGACCAAATCGAAACTCGCATCGATTCCCTCCAGACTTTTCCTATCACGCTGACGACGAGCGCGATAGGGCGATTCTTCGATTTTGCTCTTTGGTATTCAGTTTGCCAACTCCTAGGTGTGAGTGCGCGCGGAGCGTGGCGCGTTTTGTGATGCGCCGCGCGCTCGGAACAGCGGAGTTTCTTCGCGCGGCGCGCTGTCGCGCGCGTCTCAGTTTTCTACAACCCGCGCTAGTGACAGTGGCGCTAAGCGTTCTCACTTCGGGGCTCGTGAGGCGCCGCTGCGCAAGCACTTTGCGCTGTGCGGCGCGTCGAATGCTGCGACCTCGCAGCACATCGGCGCCGACGAATTTCGCCCAGCAGCCGCGGCGGCGCGCATTTCGTGCGGTTTCCGGCGTAGCGCGGCGGAATCCTGTCGGGTAGCGCAGAGGCACGGCTTTTGTGGCTACGCGCTCGGCCGTTGTGACGGGCTCCGGAATGGTGAAGTTGCGTCCTGCTTCAGCTTCTCGTTGTCTCGCGTCTGTCGCGTTGCTGGTCGCGCACTGTTCTCCGCACTACCCGCATCGCCGCGTCATCGCAGAGGGCGCAGAGAGCGGCGCCAGCGGCGACGCTGGCGCGCCGTCCAGCGGCGGAACGGAGAGCGCGGGCGGTGGCACCTCTGGCGGCGCCATGCACGGTGGAGCTGCGAACCGCAGCGGCGGCCGCTCGAGCTCGACCGGCGGCAGCGAGCCGGAGCCGAGCGCCGGCGCTTCCGGCGCCGATGTGTGCTCCTCGGCGACGTGTGCGGAAGGGGGCGAGAGCTCCGGCGGCGCAGGGCAGGGAGGTGCAGAGCCGGCGGGCGGCGCGAGCGGCGGGGCGCAGCCGATGGGCGGCGTGGGCGGCGCTTCCGGCGCGCCGACGCGCTCGCAGCCCTTCATCGTCGGGGCGGACATCTCGAGTGTGCCGGAGATGCTGGATGACGGCGCGGTGTTCAGCGACACCGACGGCACCGAGAAGCCCATCACTGAGCTGCTAAAGGCTCACGGCTTCAACTACGTGCGTCTGCGCACCTTCGTCGATCCGTGGAATCTATACGGCTACGCGAACCCCAACGGTGAAGAGGCCTATTACAAGGCCGAGCCGTATTGCGACGCTGAGCATACCGCGGAGTTCGGCAAGCTCGTCAAAGACGCGGGAATGGGCCTGCTGGTGGACCTGCACTACAGCGACAACTGGGCCGATCCTGGCAAGCAGGTGATCCCCGAACGCTGGCGCGGCGTCAGCTCGATCGAGGAGCTCGGCGAGAACGTCAAGACTTACACTAGCGAGCTCGTGCAGCACCTGATTGACGCCGGCGCGCGCCCCGACATGATCCAAATCGGAAACGAGATCACGCCTGGCATGCTGATCCAAGTCCCCGCGGCGGATCCGAACGCGGACCAGTGGGGCAACATGAACAAAGTCACCAACAAGGTGAACGGCTCCGCCTCGAACTGGGCGAACCTCGCGCTGCTGCTAAAGCGCGGGATCGAGGGGGTGCGCGCCGTCGATCCGGAGATCCAGATCATGCTCCACATCGAGAACACCTCACGGGTGAGCGGCGTCGTGAGCTGGGTCAACAACGCGCTGTCACACGGGGTCGAGTTCGATATCCTGGGCCTGTCTTGCTACACGACGTGGCAAGGGCAGCCCGAGGTGTGGGAGGCGACCTTTCGCACCGTGGCGGACACGTTCCCGGAGCTCTCGTTCGTCATCGCGGAGTATGGGCTCGAGCGGCGGCGTGCGAACGACATCATGTTCAACCTGCCCGAGCAACGCGGGCTCGGCACCTTCCTGTGGGAGCCCACCCAAAGCGGCGTGTGGGGCGGCTCGATGTTCAGCTACTCCGGCAGCAGCTACCAAGCGGACGCCGAGGCCTTCGCCGAGTTCGACGCGATTCGCGACGACTACGGGCTCGAGTGAACGCGCGCTAGCGCGCGGCGCTGGCGCGCGGGCTCGCCGCCGGGCCTGGCCGGGCTGCCACATTGTCTTACCCAACATTACGGGCTGTTCGTCGAGTGGGGCGCCTTGATATCGTAGAACGATGCGGGATTTCTCGAAGGAAATAGGTAATCCATTGTTGGCGCTGGGCTCGGGGGCGAAGGTCCTCGCCGAGATCGAGCGCGTCACGAAGCTCGAACAGCCCGTGATCCGAAACCTCTGGATCACGCAACACTACTCGTCGCTCATGGGCGCGCTGGCGGTCGTGCTCGGCGCGGAGAACGCAAATTGGTCGACGTTCGCGACCTGGGCGTCCAAGACCGCTGGTCAGTCGATCCGCGGCGAAGAGATCCCGCCCGAGATGCAGCGGCTCTTGGCCGAGCAGGCGAAGATCCACGAGCGCGTGAGCAAGCTGCTGAAGCTGCTGCCCGGGAGCTTGGCCGAGGAGCTCGACGCCTTCGCCGTGCCCAAGGCCGTGCTCGCCCAGGTCAGTGAGCAGATCGCGATTGGCAATCTCAAGGTCTTCGCGGAGCTCGCGCCGTTGTTCGCGCTGTTCTGGGATCGCTTTCGAGCCCGCGAGCGGCGCACCGAGGCCGAGCTCGGCGCGTTCACCGCGGAGCTTCGCTCCGGTCCGGCGGACGCGGACGGCCAAGACTGGCTCAAGACGGCCTTCACCAGTTACTTCGCCGCCATGCATGCCAGTAGCGCCAAGGAGCGGGCGGAGTTCATCTTGCACGGCAACCTGCTGATCGGGCTCCACGAGCAGACGCGGCTGCAGGCGTACATCGCAGGCGCGCTCGACGCCCCGTTCGACGAGCGCAGCTATGAACGCTTGCTCGCGGCCGAGCCCGATTGGCTGGAGCGCTACGTGCGCCCTGCCTTCCGTGAGCTGCTCGGCGTGCTGCGCCGAGAGTTCCAGGACGAGTGGGAGCGCTTGGCGACGCGTTATCTGATGACCCTGACGCTGCCCGGCGGGCAGATCCTGAATCTCAGCCAAGATGTACCGGTCGGCGCGAGCCCGTTCCCTCCGGTGCTCAACCCGCTGGAGTACGCCGAGCTGGTGCGGCTGATCTCGACCTACGATCCTTATTTGGACTCCTTGAAGGGCAGCGGAGCCCGGAATTGGACCTCGATCGAAAATCGCATGGCGTTCATCGCGGACCTCTTTCGCTCGCGCCAGCAGGACTCCAGCCTGTTTAGTGAGCCGTTCAGCGACGAGCAGCTGGCGGCGCTGGCCGCGGGACGCGTGCCGAACGGTCCGCTCTGAGCGCTGGCCCAGCGCGAGACGCGAGCCGCCGCGGCGCTCGCGTCTCGCGCGGAGACGCCGCGACGGTCCGCCAGCAGCGCAGTTTTTCGCGAGTGCGTAGATCGCGCCGCGAGGAGCGCGGTAATACTCCCAGGGGTGATGGCGCGCGTGCGGCTCGCGTGTTAACTTGGCCTGCACCATTCAGTCGCGGTCGACGCTAGTTACGGTATGTGACGCACGCGCGGGCCGCATCGTAGTGAGTGTCTTGCCATGTTGTGTGAGTGCTGCGGTTCACCGATGCTCGAGCTGTTCTTCTCGTGCGTCTGCGAGTTCTGTGAAAACCCCGACTTTCACGGCTTCGCGCACGGGTTCGTAGTCTGGCGCGGGCGCGCGGGCGAGAGCGAATACGTGTTTCCGAGTCGCCAGCACGCCGAGCGCTATCAGCGCGCCGCCAAGTTGATGGAGTTTCCGATTCGCCGCGTGCTCTCGCGCGAGCCGTTTCATTTCCAAAAGAGCAGCGGGACCATCACCGACCTGGAGTTCGCCGATCAGCTGTATGAGATCTTTGCCGACCATCGCTTCCGTTGGGGCAAAGGGCGCGCGTTCCTGGCTCCGCGCGTCGGACCGACGCTGTCCTGAGCGCTGAGGGCGGCGCGGGCTCGCGACCGCGCCGTGGCGGCTTCGCGTGTCGTGGCGTTTGCGGTCGTGACCAAACGCTCGGCCGTCCGGGCCGCGCGTATTTCTGCGCGCTGCTGCGGCCCTGCGGTGCGGGTCGATGCTCCGCAGGGGCTCACGTTGACGGCTCGATTCGCGCGTTTTTCGCCGGGTGACGCCGCGAAGCCGCTCGCCGCGGCGCGCGGGTTCGCGCGTACGAGTGCCGCTCCGGCTAGCTTGGTCCGTCGCGTGCAAGGGTCGCTCGCCACGAAGTGAACACGGAGCTGGAAACATTCTTCGGCGACGTGTAAACGAGGACGGCGGAGAAGGATCACAATGGCGGCCGGGTTTCGCACGACGAGCATCGCAGGCGCGGTGCTGGTCGGCTTGGTAGGGGCATGCAGCAGCCCAGGGCAGGAACGAACAGATTTCGGGGCGACGAGCGGCGGAGCTGCCGGCGCCAGCGGGGCGATGCAACCGGATCGCGCCGCAGGGGGCACGCGCTCGAGCGCCGGGGGCCACACCGCTACGCATAGTGGTGGTCGCGGGAGCCCGGTTGCCGAGGGCGGAGCGAGCGGCGGCGCCGACAGCGACGCTGCGGGGATGGGCGGCGCTGATGATGCGGAGCCTGACGGCGGGACCATCACGGCAACGGGTGGTGCCAGCACGCAGGAGTCGGGCACGGCGGGCGCGAGCGCAGGCGGAGTAGATAGCGACGGCCCCGGGCCGGACGACGGCCCGAGCGCTGGCGCGGCTGGCGAAGGCGGCTGGGGCGGCGAAGGCGGCTGGGGTGGCGAAGGCGGTGTCGCCAGCGTCGAGGGCGGCGCGGACAGCGGCGGCAGCGCGGGGGAGGCCGCTGGCGAGGGTGGTGTGGGCGGCGCTAGCACGGGCGGCTCCGGTACGAACCACGCGGGCAGCGGCGGCAGTGACGCGCTGCCCATGGGCGGCATGGGCGGAGTGAACGTGGCCAGTGGCGGCGTGAGCAGCAGCGGCGGCGTGAGTAGCGGCGGAAGCATTGCCATCGCTACGGGCGGGAGCGGCCTTGGTGGCGCGGCCGCGGGCGGCGCGTCGAGCAGCGGCGGAAGCGCGAGCGGAGGCAGCGCAGCCGCGAGCGGCGGCACGACGAGCGGCGGCACGACGAGCGGCTACGCAGCGCAGAGCGAGTATCTCAATGAGCCGCAGCGCGCCGTGGACACCATCAAATCGCTGGCCGACTTCCGGGCGAAGGCGCGCGACGACCAGAACGGCGGTTTCTTCTCGTTCGTGAAGCTCGACGGCACCGTCAGCGGCGATCATCGCAAAGGCTTCGTCACGACCTCGCGTGACGCATGGACGTTCTCGCGCGCGTTCATGGTCACGGGTGACGTGAAGTACCTCGACCACGCCTCACACGCGCTCGCCTACCTCTACGCCCACGGCTGGGACCAGACGAACGGAGGCTGGTTCTTCACCAGCGATGAATTCGGACGGCTCACGCCCTACAACGGTGGCTGGGATCCGAACACGTGGAAATGGTCCTTCGTGCAGCACTACGCGCTGCTCGGTCTCGGCGCTTATTGCGACGTGACGCGTGACGTGACCGCCTGCGAGTGGCTAGAGAAGGGCCGCGGCTACCTCGACACCAAGATGTGGGACGCGACCGCCTCGCAGCTCGGCTACTTCGAGCGGACCGACTCGAACTGGTCGAACGGCAGCGGCAAAGGCTTCACCTCTACCGTCGACGCGCTCACCACCAACGGCATCCAGGCCGAGCTGCTGTGGCCCGATACGTATCATCAACGCCTGGTCGACCTCGGCGACATCGTGACGGATCGCTTGGCGCCGGCCATGGACGCGCCGAACGTCAAGTTCGGCTTCCCGGAGAGCTTCAGCAACAGCTGGCGCGTGAACTCCTCGCAAACCGGCGCTGACGTCGGCCACGTGCTCAAGTCCGCGTGGGTGCTGGCGCGTGTCTACCTCCGCCACCCGGACGCTCGTTACCGCGCCGCGGCCCGCCGCTTCATCTATGAGGTACTCGACCACGGCGGTTGGGATCAGCTGCACGGCGTGCCTTACACTCATTACGACTGGAGCACGGGGCGCGTCACGAAGCAGGCGGAGTGTTGGCAAATCGAGCAGGCCATCACCAGCGGGCTCTCCAACTGGTACATCGCCGAAGACGCGGCCGACAAAGACACCTTCCTCGAAATGGCTGATCGCGCGCTGCAGTTCTTCGCGACCTACGTCATCGATCACGAGCGCGGCGGCACTTACAAGCTGAACGCGATCACGGGTGAGGCGCTGGACGGCAAGAGCAATTTCTACAACGTAGAATATCACTCGAGCGAGCTCTTCTTCTTCACCTATGTTTATGCGAGCCTGCTCTTGCAGCGCTCGCCGATCACGCTCTATTACATGGTGCCGCAGGCGAGCGCGCGGCAGACGATTCAGCTGAACCCGGTCGCGCTCGATGACGCGTCTTTGCAGATTGCGTCGGTGACGTTGGACGGCGCACCGCTCACCACCTTCTCGCGCACCACGCGTGAGGTCACGTTCGAGCCAGGGCAAGGCGGCAAGCTGCGCGTGACGTTCGCGCCCGCGCAATAGAGAGCTCGCGGCCGCGCTGGCGAGCGCCGCAATGGCTCGAACGGCTCAGAGCCGTAGCAGCCGTGGCAGCACGACGGCGCCGGCGACGGCGAAGGCCGCGACCGGCAGCACGTGGCCGACGAAGATGTGCATCGTCTCGTAGGCAGGGCACTGAAGGAACAGCGCCAGGCCCGCCCAGGCGCCGGCCGCTGCGCCGAGCGCAGCGCCGCGCAGCACCGGGGCCACGGGCACGGCGCGCCATAGCGCGAGCCCGAACGCTGCGAGCGCCAGCCCCCCGACCCCGAACGCCACGAGCGCGCATGGTAACCCTTCAGGGTGAAGTGCGCGCGCGGCCGCGTCACCCGCGGGGCTGCGCAGCGGGTGCACCGCGCTGACCAGCGTGTAGAGCGGCGCTACCACGAGCGTGGCCGCGATGAGGAGGAGCGCCTTCGGGCCCAGGCCGCGTCGGCCGGGGGCGAGCGCGACGCCAGTGACCACGCCGGCGATGAGTAAGAGCAGGGCGAGGCGCGGGGCGAGCTCTCCAGGCGCGAGCTGTGCGATGTCACCGCGCAGCAGCGGACGGCCGCCGAACACGACGCGACTGCCGAGCGGACCGGCCACGAGCGCGAGCGGTACGGCGAGCACGGCCAGCGCCAGCCGCTCGCGCAGCGGGGCGCGCGGCGCGGGCGTTCGTTCCACGGCGTTGCGCACGCGCGCGCCGAGCTCTCGCGGCGGTGTCGACGGAACCGGCAGCGGATCGAGCGGGATTTGCGGCTCAGGCATGGTGCCCGTCGTTCCAACCCGCGCGGGTCAAGGCCGCGCGTAACGCCTCGTAAGCGCGGAACGCTCGCTGCTTCACGGCGTCATCCGTGGTGCCCAGGACGGCGGCGGCTTCCGCCGCGGTGAGGCCCTCGATCTTGAGGAGTAGGTACGCGCTGCGGTTTCGCTCGGACATTCGTTGCAGCTCCTGCTCGACTAGGCGAGCGAGCGCTTGGGCTTGCAAATCCGATTCCGGGGAGTTGCGCGTCGCCACCGCGTCGAGGGTTCCATCCGTGGAATCCACGAGGTCTTCCGGCCGGCGCGCGCGCCTGCGCAGGCGATCGAGGTAGGTCGAGCGCACGATGGCGAAGGCCCAGTGCAGCGCGTTGGCCTCCGCGACGAACGTAGCGCGCGAGCGGTGCAGCTTGAGGAATGCCTCCTGAAATAGGTCGTCAGCGTCCCCGTTGCGCCCGGCGAGGCGCAGGCAAAAGGAGTACAGGCGTGAGGACAGCGCGGCATAAAGGTCCTCGAAGGCGGCTGCGTCGCCGCTCGCGTAGCGGCGCATGGCCTCATCGGCGTCCATTCGTTCGGTCGCGTCGGAGTGAACTCGATGGTGCTCGGGACGTCAAGCACGCGCCGAACGCGGCCGCGTATGGAGCGGACGCGCCGTCCGTGAGGGAAGGGCCCGTTCCTCTATGTAGCGGGGGAGTCTGCGCTGACATTTGCGCGCGGCGCTGTAACGACGCATTCCGTCAGCGCGGGCACGCGCGCTGCACGGTGCGCGAGATGCCCACCGCTTTCCAGCTCGCCGCCGTCGGGGTCAGCGCCGTCGCCGCCATTCATGATCTTCGGACCGGGCATATTCCTAATTGGCTGACCCTGGGCAGCCTGTCCGTCGCGGTGCTCGCGCACGGCGTGCTGGGCGCCAGCGATGCAGGTTTTTCGGGCCTCGGTCACGGGCTCGGCACGGCCGTCTTCGGCGCGCTCGCCTGCGCTGCGATCCCGGGTCTGGTTTTTTTGCGCGGCGGAATCGGCGGCGGTGACGTGAAGCTGTTCGCCGCCCTGGGCGCGCTCTGCTCCGCGTATCAAGGGTTCGTCGCTCAGTCCTACAGTTTCGTCATCGCGTTGCTGCTCGCGCCGGCCTACCTCGCCTACGAGGGCAAGCTGCTTCGCACCATCGCCAACGCCATCACTGTGGGGATTGATTCATTCCGCCGGCCGGAAGCGCGCCGCCCGCTCGCGCCCGAGCTCACGACCTGGTTCCGCCTGGCACCGGCGATCTTCCTCGGAACCTCACTGATGGTGGCGCTCGCCCGCTGAGCGGGCCGTCCCGCGCGAACGACGCCTTCGCTCGGAAGCAGGTCGCGAACTTTTTTCGTTACCTGGGCGAATCCGCGACGTAGCTACGGGGGTAGCGGTCGCGCTGTCTGATTTTTAGCGCGTGATCCGCGTCCGCCCACGTCTCGTGGAGTCTCGTGTTTCCGGTGCTGTTGGCGCTTTCGGTCGCCGACAGCCGGGGTGCGGCGGTGTGTCTTAGCAACGGGAGCGGAGTCGAGCATGACCAAGGTACAAGCGGGAGAGCTGATCGATGGAAAGTACTTGGTGGAACGCACGGTCGGGCGCGGCGGGGAGGGTGTCGTCGTCACGGCGCTGCACGTCAGGCTCGGCTGCCGCGTCGCCTTGAAGCTGCTGCGCGCCGAGGCGTCGCGAGAGCCCGAGACCCTCGCGCGCTTCGTGCGAGAAGGGCAGCTGCTGGCGCGGATTCGCAGTGAGCACGTGGTCCGGGTGTTGGACGTGGGCAGGCTGCCCAGCGCTGAGCCCGTCCTGGTGATGGAGTACCTCGCCGGCGTCGATCTCGCGGCGTTGCTGCACGCGCGCGGCCCGCTGCCGGTGGTCGAAGCCGTCGACCTCGTGCGGCAGGCGTGCTGCGGAGTCGCTGCGGCGCATCGCCTGGGCATCGTTCATCGGGATTTGAAGCCGGCCAATCTGTTTCTGGCGTACGTCGCCGACGCCGCGCCGCTCGTGAAAGTGCTGGATTTCGGCTTCGCGCTGGAAGAGTCGAGCGCGCTGGCGAGCGACGGCGCGGTGATGGGTTCACCGCCCTTCATGGCGCCCGAGCTGCTCAGGGCCGAGCGGCCCGGCGACGCCAGAAGTGATATTTGGTCGCTGGGAGCCGTGCTCTTCGCGCTGCTCGCCGGGCGCTCGCCGTTCGAGCGGCGCTATTTGTCGGAAACGTGCGGCGCCATTCTGTGCGGCGACGTGCCGGAGCTCAGAGCCGTTCGCCCCGACGTGCCGCGCTCGCTGGCGGCCGTCGTCAGCCGCTGCCTGGCGTCCGACCCCGAGCGCCGCTTTCAATCGATGCGCGAGCTCGCCGCGGAGCTCGCGCGCTTCCGTTCGGCGCGACGAACCCGTTCCGGCCGGAGTCCTACACAACAAGGGCATGCGCCATCCGTTTCGTCCCCGTGAGCCGCGACGTCCAAGAAGAGTGAGCCTATCCAATGAGCAATTCGAACCCCGAGCACGCGCACGTGGCGGACACGACACCCGCGGAGCCCACGCGCGCCTTCGACGCGGCCATGATGGATTTGGTCGTGAAGATTCGTAGCGCGACCACGTTCGAGGCGGCGGCCGCGCTCACGCTGCAGCCGATGCTCGAGCTCGCCAGCGCGGCCCTGGCGGCGAGCCCGTACGCGGGCGCCGGCCGCATCGTGTGCGGGATGCTGCACCTGCGACCCAACGACGGTTATCGCCATCTGGTGGTGCTCGAGGCCGGCGGAACCGAGGTCGCAGCGCTCGAGTCGAGCGAGCGACGACTCCCCTCCGCGACGGCTTGGCGCTGGGTCGCAGAGTATGGGCAGGCCGTGTCCGTCGACGTGAACCTCGGGCGCGTTCAAGTCGCTGGCTCCGATTCCAAGCGCACGCTCTCCGACCGACGCTTCAGCGACGGTGAGTTCGCGAGCCATGAGAGCCGCATGCGGCTGCTGCAGCGCGACGTGACGCACCTGCACGTGCTGCCCCTGCGCGGCGCGCGCGACGGCATCGACGGCATGATCTCGCTCGAGGCGCAGTGCCGCACGGCCATGGGGCGGCCCTTCATCTGGGCGCAGTGCGGCGAGCAGCTGCAGCTGCTCGCCGACTGCGCCGCGCCGTACTTGGCGAGCTTGCCGAGCGCGTCGGTGCACCCGCAGGAGGTCGATCCCTTCTTGCCCGTCGTCGGTAGCTCGATGGCGGGCATCATCGAGATGCTGCGCGTCTTCGCGCAGCAAGAAGAGCCGATCCTGATCAGCGGCCCGACCGGCGCCGGCAAATCGCGCCTCGCGCGCTGGTGTCACGAGCACTCGGGCGCCCAAAATCACGCGTTCGAGATCTTGGATTTGGCGACGGTGCCGGAGGAGCTGCAGATGGCGGAGCTCTTCGGCTGGAGGAAGGGGGCGTTCACCGGCGCCATTCGCGACAATCCCGGGCTCATCGCGCGGGCGCGCGGAGGCACGCTCTTCATCGACGAGATAGACAATCTGTCGCCGCGCGCGCAGGCAGGTCTCCTTCACGTCTTGGAGGAGCGCACGTACCGCGTGTTGGGCGACACGGGCACCGAGAAGCCAGCGGAGGTGCGCTTCATCATCGGCACCAACGCGCGTCTGCACGAGGCCGTGCGCGAGAAGCGCTTTCGCGAAGATCTCTATTATAGGATCAACGTCTTGCCGGTGAAGCTGCCGCCGCTGCGCGAGCGGCCGGACGAGATCCCGATGTGGGCACGCTACATGGCAAATCGCCGTCACGACACGCGCTTCAAAGATGGACGCGTGGAGCTCTCCGCGGCCGCCGAGGCCCGCCTGCTGCGCGAAGATTGGCCGGGCAACGTGCGTCAACTCGACAACATCATCCGGCGTGCTTATGCCATCGCGCTGATGGCGCACGGCGGCGCTCCGCCGCGCGATCTGCTGCTCGAGGACGAGCACATCCAGCGCGCGCTCGCCTACGAAGAATCCGAGGAGAAGAAGTCGCTGGTGGAGGCGTTGCTCTCGGCGGCCGCGGCGTTCGTGGGCGCGGCCGAGCGCGGCGCCGCGGCCGGCGCTCCCATCGATCTGGATCTCACTGACAGCTTCAAAGGCTTCGTGCTCGCCGTAGCCACGGAGAAGCTGGGCGGCAGCCGCGAAGAGGCCTTTCGCCTGCTGGGGCGAGAAAAGCTGGTCACCAGCCGCAATCATCAGAAGGTGTTTCGGCGCGAGCTCGAGCGCGCCGAACAGCTGTGCGAGAGTATCGGTAAGCGTGCGGCGTTTCCGTTCGCGCGCTTCGTCGAGCGAGCCAGCGAGGAGCCGAGCGAGTAGGCGCCTCACTTCGCGCGTGCACAGCGCGCGCCGTAGCCGGGATCGCGCGTCGACGGCAGCGCGTTGCCGCGCCCCGCGCTCCGCAGAAAAAACGCCTGATTGTAGTAGGCGCCGCCGCGCAGCACGCGCAGGCTGTCCGCTTTCGCGCTGAGCTCGGCGCAGTCGTCACAGGGCAGCGGATAAGGGTCGCGAAAGGAGTCGACGGTCCACTCCCAGACGTTGCCGGCCAGGTCCGCTTGCCCGAACGCGCCGTCCCCGGCGGGCTTGGAGCCCACGGGCGCCATGATGGCGAGGCCATAGACGGCGCGGCTCGCGTCGATATCGGCCGGCGAGGTGCTGGCCCAGGGATACACGCGCGCCTGGTCACCGGCAGCGGCGGCGTAGTTCCACTCCGCTTCGCTGGGCAAACGGCCGCCGTCCCAGATACAGAAAGCAAACGCCTCGAACCAGGTCAGACAATTGATGGGCAGCGCTTCGTTTTCGTCGGGCGCTGCGGTGAGCGTCGAGAGCGGCGCGGCGTCAGCCGAGCCGCAGCCGCGGAGCGCCGCGGACAACGCGGCGGCGTCGGGCGGGAGCAGCGCGGACCAGGCGTCGTTCCAGCCGGAGTCCGCAGGGTTTGCCGGGTTTCGCCCGTCACCCGCCTTCGGACGCCAAGGGTAGGCGGCTAGAAAGCGACGAAAGCGGCCGACGGTGACCTCATAGGCGTCCAAGCGAAAGCTCTGGATGCTCGCCGGCGCGAGCGGCATATCGAAGCCTTCGTTCGGAACTTTGTCGTAGCTGCGATAAAACGTGCCGGACTCGATCGCAAAGCTCGCGCAGCAACTCCTCGACAGCGCCGGCGTGCCGCAGAGCAGCGCTGCGTCTCGGCAGCTCGCTGGAGTGTCGTCTATTTCGGAGCCGCCGCCCGCGCCGGAGTCGCCGCCTTCACCTGCGCTCATGCTCGCTTCGCCGCCGCTGTTCTCGCGGCCACCAGGGCTCGCGCCGCCCGCGCCCGCGGGAACAGCGCCGGCGCCAGCCGCGCCGCCGACGTCCTCGCCCGCCGCTGCGCCGCCGCCAGCGTCGCTCAGCGCACTGCCGCCCGTTGTGGCGCGTCCGCCTGACGTCACGCGCCCGCCGCCGGCAGTGACAGCGCCGCCTGCGGCCGGGGTCGCGCTGAGACCACCCTGCGCGGCGGAGACTCCGCTACTGCCAGCGAGCGGCTCCGCGTCTACGCCGCCCTTCAGCTCGCCCACTCCAAACAGGTTTGCGCAGGCCGTCGCTGCTGACAGGCTCCCGATGATGAGAGAAGGCGTACGCATGCGGCGGCGGGAGCTGGCGCTCGTCGGCAAGGGCTTCACCATGCGCCGTCTGCTTGCAACCCTGCGGCGCCGAGACCCACGAGCGGGTAGGCGCGAAATCGCGCCTCGCTCGGCCGCGCTCGCTCTGCTGGTGCGCTGAGCCAGAGCGCGAGCCCGCCGAGCAGCCCGGCGCCGCCAACGACGAAGGCTGCGGTCGAGGCGCGCGCCAGGCCGCGCGCGTCATCTTGCTGCGCGAGCGACTCCGGCGGGCAGCCGCTGCCGCTGGGGCTCTGCGCGCAGCGGGCGCGCGCGTGGCTCATCTTCGATGCGACGCCGAGCCCGAAAATCGTGCCCAGCGTCAAGCCAGCGACGCCCACGCCAGCCGACGCTACTGCCAGCGTTTTCTGTGTGGACCAAGCCGCTCCGCTGCTCATCAGCGTGGTGCTCTCGGCGCGCACGGCGCTGCCGGCGCTCTCCGCGTGCTCGGCGCTGAGCGGCAGCGTGATGACGATGGAGTAGCTGGATGGCGCTTCATTCACGAGCACGGTGTCCTGAAAACGCTTCCTGCCCGGCGCGCTGGCCTCGATGACGTGCGGTCCCGGATCGATCGGCAGCGCTGCATTGAGCGTCGTAGGGTCGAGGCGCGCCCCGTCGCGCGACACCTCGAGGTACGGCGCGGCGCTGGCCGACGGTGCGAGCTGGATTGTGAGATAGGAGAGGCGCTTTTCGAGCGCCGAGGCGCGTTTTTGCGCGAGCTCGACCAGCGCGGTGTCGCCTGCGGCGCGCGCCCGCTCGGCCGCAGCGAGGTACGACGCGAACGCGGTAGCACCTTTGCCGGATAGCTCCTGGCAGAGCGCGAGCCGCAGCAACACGCCCGTGCCCGGCTCGCGCTCGAAGCTCTGCTCTAGCTTGGGACACGCCTCCGCGAGCCTGCGCTGGTTCAAGAGCGCTGTGCCTTGCGCGTCCAGTGCAGCCGCGTCGTCGAGATTCGTGCTCTGGGCGCGAGCCAGCGCGCAGCTCGCGGCGACCGTCGTCGCCAGCAGCGCCGATGAAGCCGCGCGGCGGGCGCGCGCAAAAGCGGGTTGAGAGCGCATGACGGACGCGGCTCCTTGCGAATCGCGTGCCGCGGCGCGCGCGGCAGGGGCAGGAGCCAGCGGGGCCGGCGGGCGCTCGCGAAGCGGCGGGGACGCGCATCGCCGCCGTAGGCGCGCTACGCGGCGGCGTGAGATCGGTACGCGGCTCGCTGGCATCGCGCAGAGGACCGCGCTGGCATTGCGCTCGGGACGCGCGGCACGAGCGCTGCACGCTCGGGCGCATGCTCATGAAGCTCTGGAGCGCGCGCGGCGCACGGTGTGCTCGCGACCTCGTGCGTGATGCGCGCGGCGACGCCGCCGTGGAGTACTTGTTCCTCGTCGCCACCATCGCGCTCCCCGCCATCGCGGCGTTCGCCGCCGTCGGCAAGGCGATCGTGGAGAACTACGCGACGATGCAGAGCGTTCTGCTCTTGCCCGTTCCTTGAACGTGGGTGAGCCGGACACCCGCGTCGTTCACCAGGGCGCTCGGGGCGTCAGTGCGGAAGGCCGATGATGAGCTCTTCGTCGCTGCGCGCGCGGGTCGCTGCTGAGCTGGCGGGTCGTCGAGGCGGCGAGGAGCTCGGCGTCTTACCGCGAGCAGGCGGGCGCCGCGAAGAGGCGACGGCGGCGGGCTCGCTACTGGGGACTGACGCTGGCCCCGCGAGGCGTGCGGCTTGCGGTGGAGCAGGAGCCTCTAGAGGCGGCGGTTCGCTGCGCGTCGGCGTTGGAGGGACGGGCAGCGCGGTGCGCGCTGCGTGGAGGGATGGTGATGGGGGCGCCGTCGCGACGTTGGCCGACGCGGTCGGACGCGCGGCGTGGCGCTCGCTGACCGTTCCGCGCCGGAGCCACAGCGCGGCGGTGAGTGCCGCGACCAACACCATGCTCGCGCCGGCCAAGAGTGAGCCACGTCTCGAGCGCGCGCGGACGCTCGCCGCGGGCTGGGCCGCTATGGGCGGCGCGGTGGGTGCCACTACGCCGTCAGCGGGCGCGTGGCTTGCCGAGGCGCTCTCGGCGCTGTTGACGATAGGGGAGCGAGCTCGCCCCACGGACACGGACCAGGACACCGGCGACGAACCACTGGTGATGCCATCTCTTGCCGCAGCGTCGTGGCGCGCCGGAGTGCCGGTCAGCGCGGCGAGGCTCGGCGCGGCCAGCTCAGCGCCGCTCGCGTCGAGCGCGCGCTTGGTGCCATCGACGACGCGCGCGATGCGCTCGGCCCGCGCTTGCGCGTGCGCCGGCGCGAAGGGGTGCAGCGCCGCCACCAGCGCCGATATCGTCTGCGGCCGCTCCTCTGGGTCGGTGCGCAAGCAACTCAGGATCACCGCTTCGAGCTCGGGCGCTGTCTCGGGCCGCAGCGCGCGCAACGACAGCGGCTCTCCCGCGAGTACGGCGGCGCAGACCTCGGTGAGGTATTCGCCTTCGAACGGCACGCGCCCGCTGAGCAGCCCGAACAAGACCACGCCCAGCGCCCAGATGTCACTGCGCGCGTCGGCGTCTCGCGATGAGCGCATTTGCTCCGGAGACATGAAATGGGGCGAGCCGATCACGTGGTTGTCCGCCGTGAGCAGCGTCGTCGCGGCCGAGCGGTTGAATTTGGAGAGGCCAAAATCGAGCACCTTCACGAACGGCGCGCCGTCCGGAGCCCGCGTGAGGAACAGGTTCGCGGGCTTCAAGTCGCGATGCACGATCCCGAGCGCGTGCGCTTCGCCGATCGCTTCGCAGGCTTGGGTGACGTAGTCCACGGCGTCGGCGATCGCGAGCGGCCCGTCCTCGCGCAGCACGGCCGCTAAATCTCGCCCGGCGAGATGCTCGAAGACGAGGAACGCCGTTCCGTCCGCGAGCGAGCCAGCGTCCATCACGCGCACCACGTGTTCGCTGCGAATCTGCGCTGCGGCCTGCGCTTCTCGCAGGAAGCGCTGCATCACCTCCGGATCATTTTCGATCTCCGGCCGCAGGAACTTGAGCGCGACCAGCTGGCGCAGGGTGACGTGACGTGCCGCCGCGATGATGCCTACGCCGCCGCGCCCGATGACGCGCTCGATGACGTACTTCTCCGCGATCACTGCTCCGGGTCGAATGCTCTTCATCGCAGCTGGTTGCTCCTGGCGGACTCCGCCGTGCGCCGCGCTCCGCAGCTGTCACTACGCACGTTCCATGCCGCGAGCGCCCAGCGCCGGTACGCGGTCGTGCCGCGGCGTCGACGAGCGACGCGCGTACGGGGCGAACGCGGCGCGTTCCAGCGCGGACGCGCTACTGCGCGCGGGCTTTGCGCCGCGCGATGCGGGCTGCCGCGCGAAACGCCGGGTTGTCGCTGTGTCGCGCTAGGCGCTCGTAGAGAGCCGCGGCGTCCGCGTACGCTCCGCGCGCCACCAGATCCGCGGCCTGCCGCTCGGGCGTCTTGCCGCCTTTGAAGGGGAGTAAGTCAGCGACAGCCGCAGGGCTCGAGCTGGTCGCGCTCGCGGGTGCGGACGCAGCCTGGCGCGCTGGGGGACGCGCGCTGCCTAGCGCGACGGAGCTTGCGGCGGTGGCGACACGCGCGCTGGCCGCGCTGCGCCGCGCCGGCAGAAGACGAACGGCGAGCAAAGTCATGGCGAGCGCCAGCAGCGCGGGCAGCGCCTTGCGCACGAGCGGTGCGCGGCCTCGTGCCGGCTTCGTCGTTGCGGCTCGCTCCACGCTGGGCGCTGGAGCGGCCGGGCTAGCGCCCAGCGCTAGCAGCGGAGGAGCCACGGGCTGCGCCAGCGTACGCGCCAGCGCAGCGTCCACTCGCTGAGTGGGCAACGGCGACGCGCCGGCGAAGCTCCGTCCCTCGTTCGCGGCGTGGACGCTCGTCGCAGCCTCCGACGCAGCGAGGGCGCCGTCGGCGTCATGGAGTGGAGCGAGCAGCGGTTCGATGATGCGCGCGCTGCTGAATGGCGGTGCGATGCGGCGCGCCTGCGGGCGGCAGGGCGCCAGCCCCTCGCGGTCGCGCGCGCGCTCGCCTGCGTTGACGATGAAGATGGCTGCCTCGCCGAACGTCACTTCACTGCCGTGAGCGAGCTCGGTCCAGCCGTCCGCCAATGGCTTACCGGCGAGCCGTGCGACGCCGCGCGCGGGGGCGCCGAATACCCGCTGACCGTCGAAACGCAGGGACAGGTGAACCGGCTCGACGCCGCTCGCGAACACCGGCCAGTCAGCGCGCGCGCCGACGCCGAACGCAGGGACGGCCTCGCCGGCGACGAAGAACAGCGCAAGATCCCGGGCGCGCCCGTGTGTGACGAAGACGCAAACGGCGACGCCCCGCTCCGCAGGCTTAGTCATCGTGCGCTCCCGCGAGCGCCGGGCGGCCCGTGCCAGCCTTTCGCATCTCGGCCGGGAGCTGCGCGCCGTGCTCTGCGAGGCTGGCGCTGAAATGCGGAGTGACACCCGTCGGGACCAACGCGCTGCGCACGCCGTCCGCGCTCGGGCTGTACTCGCGGGCGAAGAGGTCGCGCAGGACGTACGCCTGCGCGCTCGCGTCGTAGCCGGCGACCTCCGTAATGTGGGTCACCTTGCGTGAGCCGTCGCGTAAGCGCGACACTTGGACCACCAGCTGCAGCCCCGAGCCGATTTGAGCGCGGAGCGCGTGGAGCGGGAGGCCCAAGTCGGCCATCAGCGCCATGGTCTCCAGACGGTTCAGGGTGTCGCGCGGGTGAGAGGCGTGCAGCGTGCCCATGCAACCGCCATGTCCGCTGGTCATGGCCTGGACGATGTCGAGCGCCTCGCCGCCGCGAATCTCGCCGACGATGACGCGATCGGGGCGCAGGCGCAGCGTCGCGCGAAAGAGATCACGAATCGATACCGCGCCGCGGCCGCGCGCGTCGGGCGGCCGCGCCTCGAGCTGTACGACGTGCGCTTGCTGCAGCTGAACCTCGCGCGAGTCTTCGATGACGACGACCCGCTCGCCGGCGGGGATGAAGCCGGACAAAGCGTTGAGCAGGGACGTCTTGCCGCTGCCGGTGCCGCCGGCGACGATCAGGTTGATCTTCGAAACGACGCAGGCCTGCAGCGCTGCTGCCGCCGCGGGCGTCATGGCGTCGAAGCCGACCAGTCGCTCAATGCTCAGCGTCTCGCGAAAAAAGCGGCGGATCGCCACGCAGGGTCCGTCCGGGTTGGCCGGCGGCAGCACGGCCTCGATGCGCGAGCCGTCCGGCAAGCGCCCTTCGAGGATCGGGTGCTCCTCGTCGACGAGCTTGCCGATGTACTGCGAGACGTTGCGCAACGCGGCCATCAGCGCCTCGCGGCTGGGAAAGCGCGCGTCCACGAGCTCGAGCTGACCCTTGCGCTCGATGTAGATTTGGTCTGGCCCGTTGATCATGACCTCACTCACCGCCGCATCGTCGAGGTAGGGCCGAATGGGCGCGAAATGGGAGAGCAGCGTTTGTTCGTAAATGGCTTTGGGGATCATGGTTGCTCGTCCTCCGCGGCGGCGCGCGCTTGCGCGGCGTTCGACCCGCGCGGGGCGAGCGCGAGGTAGCGCGCGAAATGTGCGCGGGCTCGCGGCAGATCGGAGAATTCATCGCGCAGCAGCACCGCTAGCGCGAAATGCACCTCGGCGTTGTTGGGCGCGCTCGCCGCGAGGCGCGTCAAATCGGCGCGCGCGAGCTCGGTCTCGCCGACGCCCGCCGCGATCGTCGCGCGGGCGAAGCGCACCTCGTCGTCTCGCGGGTGACGGCGCAGGTAATCCTCGGCATAGGCCAGCGCCGCACGATAGCGCTGATCTCCGACGCAGACCCGGATCAGACGCCGCACCAGCCGCTGCGGCGCTCCCCCGGCCGCGAGCGCCGCGGCGTAATATTGCTCCGCGCGCGTGGCGTCGCCCACGGCGGCGAAGCCATCCCCGCGCTGGAGGAGGATCTCGGGCGTGCTCTCGCGCCGCACGATGTCCGCGTCGGCTCTCAGCGCGTCGCGCGCGCTGCCAGCGCAAGCCGTCGGGGCCGCGAGCAGGCAGAGCGTCAGAATGAGCTTTCGAATCATGGCGACTCCTTGTCCACTTCCAGCTTGCGGGCGAGCCCGTTGAGCCAATCGTTGTATGGACCTGGCCGGTCCTGCAGCAAACCGCGCAGCATGACCACCTCTTGGGCGGCGACCTCCTCGTCCTGCGCTGCGAGGGCGCGCTCGAGCCTCAGCCGGCGCACGCGGAAGTCGTCCGTCACCTCCGCTCGCAGCTGACGCGCCGTGGCGCTCAGCTCGTCGGCGTTCACGGGGTCTCCCGCCAGGCGAAAGCAAGCCGCCGCTGTCTCATACAAGGTGACCGCCTCCACGCCGTCGCAGGCGTAGAAGGGGTGCCGCTCGCGCTTGCCGTCGGCGACGATTCGCTTCTCGAGCGCCATCGCGCGCGCCTGGGCTGCCGGCACCGGGCAGGGCGGGGGCGAGTCGCTCCACAGCTGCGGAATCGCCGCGGGCGCAGCGTCGCTGGTCCGTGATGCCCGCGCGAGCAAGAGCCATCCCAGCGTCGCCGTCGCGATGAGGATGGCGATGCGCAGCACTGGCGTGGCGCGGGATGGTGTCGCGGGCCGCGCTACGTCGCTGGTTTCGAGCCGTCGGATCTCGATGGTGACGGGGCCGATCGCGAGCTCGGCCTCGGCGCTGACCACTGCCTCCGCGATGGGGTCGCCGTCGAGCAGCGGCGGAGGCGTAAACGCGCGCGCGACGACCCGGAGCGCGTCGCCGACGCGCTCCACGATGACGTGCTCTCGCGCATATTCGCCTTCGGGTAGACGAATTTCGCAATGCGCACCGCGTCCGATCAGCACGCGCTCGGCGTCCGTTTGCAGCGACTCGCGCGAGCCGTCGGGCAGGGTGATGTCGAATCGAAGCGCCGGCATGGGGCTCTCGCTCAGCTCTGCAGTCGGATCACCATCGGTGAAACGATGATGAGCAGGACGCAGAGAAAGATCAGGGCTAGTGGGATGATCAACTTGACGCTGGCCTTCGACGCGGCGACCTCGGCGTTGACGGTGCGCTGCAGGCGCGCGGTCTCGGCTTGCAGGGCCAGCACCTGTGCGACCGGCGTGCCACGCAGCTCGGCCTGGACGACCGCGGCGCTGAAATCCAGGACCGCGCGGCAAGGGACGCGACTCGCGAACTCCTCGAGCGCTTGGCGGCGCGTGCGGCCGAGCTTCAGCGACTGCAGGATGAGCGAGAGCTCCTCGATCAGCGGGTCCGAAGCGTTCCCCGCCTTCTCCACGATTTGGCGGACCGCCGAGGGAAAATCGAGGCCCGCGCCCATGGCGAGCGCCAAAAGATCGATGGCGCTGGGCAGCCGTCGCGAGACCGCCTGCCAGCGCTCGGTCGTGCTCGAGCTGACGAGCATGAACGGCGCCGCGAACCCGAACGCGGTGGTCAACATCACGACCAGGTGATTGCCGTGCGTCAAAGCGGCGACCAAGAGCCCGCTGAGCGCGCCCAGCGCGCCGGAGACGACGCTGAAGCCGAGCAGCTCCTCCGGGACCAGACCCATGAAGTCCCCAGCGCGCATGATCTGCGCGTCGAGTGACGCGACGAGCTGCTGCGAGAGCAATCCGCGCAAGCGCCGGCCCACCCAGCGCGACGGCGGCTCCAAGAGCGACCAGCCGCGGCCATCGGCCAGCGCACGGCGGCGCTTCAAGCCGCGCAGGCCGAGACGCAACGGATCGCCCGACGGGGCGCTGGCCATGGCGTAGCTCAGCGTGAACAGCGCCAGGCCGACGCACACCGCGGTCAAGCCGAGCATCGCGCGCAGCGCAGTCACAAATCCACCTTGGAGAGCTGGCGCGCGAGCGCGAGCGCCGAGAGCCACAGCACCACCGCGACCACGGAGACGAGCTGGCCGCTGAGCGTGTACGCCAGCGGATCGAAGAACCCGGGGCTGACCGCGTTGAACAGCAGCACGATGCCGAGCGGAAAGCAGGCCAGCACCCACAGCTGCGCGCGGGACTCGGAGGTCTTCGATTGCACCACGCCTTCCAGGCGGTTCATTTCGCGCAGCGTCGCCGCGGTGGTCTCCAGAATTTTGGGCAGCTCTCCGCCGACTTGGCGCCCCACGAGCAGCGCCGACACGGCGCTGTCGAAGGCGGGGCTCTGCGCCCGCGTGGAGACATTGAGCAACGCCTGATCGACCGAGCTGCCCACGCGGAGCTCGTTCAGGGCGATGGTGATCTCCTCGCGGATCGGGCTGTCGAGCACCGGCATGAGGCCGGCCAGCGCCGCGCCGATGTTGGGCACCGCCTTCAGTGAGTTGGCGAGCGCGAGCACGAAGCCGTCGGTTTGTGCGCTGAACCTGCGGGAGCGCTGCCGGTGCAGCGCGTTGAGGTGCGCGGCCGGCGCGACCAGCGCGACGAACGCGATGAGCAGCGGCGCACCGCTGCCGGTGCCCGCATAGCCCGCGAGGCCGAGCAGAACGGCGAGCGCTTGCGCGCGCACGATGGACCACGGGTTCACTTTGAGGAAGCAGGCGCGCATCAGCCGCTCCAGGTACGCGACGTAAACTTCGAGCTGCCGGCGGCCAGGCAACGTCGGCAGGCGCGCCGCGCCGTAGCCGAGGAGGAAGCTGCCGCCGCCGACGCACAGCGCGCAGAGCAGCTTCGCGACCAAGAAAATACGAAGCTCACTCACAGGTACGTCTCGCCGGGCTCGACGAGTCCGAGCACCACGAAGTCGTGCAAAAACGAGGGCAGAAAGCCGGTCGAACGGAACTCGCCGCGCACTTCGCCCTGCGCCCCCGTGCCGGTGCGCACGAAGCGGAAGATCGGCACGATACGCACCGCGCCCTCCTCGTCGACGCCCGTCACCTCGGAGATCTGGGTCACCTTGCGCGTGCCGTCGGAGAGCCGCGTTTGTTGCACGAGCAGGTGCACGGCAGAGGCGATTTGCTCGCGGATCGCGCGCGCGGGTAGGTCGAGCCCGGCCATGAGACACAGTGTCTCCAGTCGTGACACTGCTTCTCGCGGTGAGTTGGCGTGCGTCGTGGTCAGCGAGCCATCGTGCCCGGTGTTCATGGCCTGCAGCATGTCCAGCGCTTCACCGCCGCGACACTCGCCCACCACGATGCGATCCGGCCGCATGCGCAGCGCGTTCTTCACGAGATCGCGGATCGTGTATTCGCCGCGACCCTCCATGTTCGCAGGTCGCGTCTCGAGCGAGACCACGTGCGTCTGCTTCAGACTCAGCTCGGCGGCGTCCTCGATGGTGACGATGCGCTCGTCGTCGGGAATGCGCTCCGACAAGACGTTGAGCAGCGTCGTCTTGCCGCTGCCCGTTCCGCCGGCGATCACGATGTTCTTCTTCGCGATCACGGAGCGGCTCAGAAGGCGACCCATCTCCGGCGTCAGCGCCCCTAAATCTACCAATTTATCGAGCGTGAGCGGGGATTTCGAGAATTTGCGGATAGTGATGCAGGTGCCGCGGATGGCGAGCGGGCGGATCACGGCGTTCACGCGCGAGCCGTCGCGCAGCCGCGCGTCGACCAGCGGGCTCGACTCGTCGATGCGTCGTCCGAGCGGCGTGACGATGCGCTCGACGACGGCGCGCACGCGCTCGTCGTCCGTGAAGCGCGCGTCGGCGAGCAGCAAGCGGCCCTGTTGCTCGATGAAGATGGTGCTCGGGTCGACCACCATGATCTCGCTGATGGTGGGATCCGCGAGGAAGCGCTCGAGGGGTCCCAGCCCGAGCGCCTCGTCCGCGAGCTCGCCGATGAAGGCGTCACGATCGACGCTCGGCGGGATGCGCGCGTCGAGCGCCTGAATCACCTTGCGCAGCGCGCTGAGCACCTTCGGTCGCAGCGTCGGGTCGTCATTTTTCGACGCGTCGAGCGCGATCAAGTCGAGGTTGGCGAGCAGCAAACGATGCGCTTCGCGGCGCAGCTCGACGTCCGCGCCCGGCCCGCTGGGCGTCGCCGACGCGACCGGAGTCGGCGTGACGGTGTGCGGCGCGGCGGCGCCCGCAGCGGCGGGCGGCGCCGGCTCTTCTTCCGCGATGGAGTCGATGATGACCGTGTAGCCGCCCATTTGCAGCAGCGAGCCGAACGGGACCAGCGCGGAGGAGCGGTTCAGTACTCTGCCGTTGGCCCAGGTCCCATTCGATGACAGATCCTCCACACGCAGAAGACCTGCCTGCACCTGCACGCGCGCGTGATTCCTCGACACGCTCCCGCCTTCCAAGCGCACCAGGGAGTCGGGGTGTCGACCGAAGGTGAGCACGCCGTCCCTCGCGGACACGCGCCGGCGGCTCTCCACCTGCTCGTCACGAATGAGGATATCGAGTTGCATCATGGCCTCTCCGTCGGGAGGGTTCAGCGCGCCGCCGGCGGGCGGTGCTCGAACAGCCGCGCGTTCTCCACGTCGCCGTCGAAATCCTTGAAGCTCCGCAGCGCGCTGTCGATGAGGTCTTGCGACGAGGTCGGCACCGTCTCGAGCACGCTCGGGACGATGTAGATCGCGCCCTCCACCTCGGACGTCGTGTCCTGGTGGCTGCCAAAGAACAGGCCGAGCAGCGGAATGTGGCTGAGCAGCGGGACGCCGTTGATGTTGTGCGTCTCCGAGCTGGTGCGGATGCCGGACAGAACCAGGGATTGGCCGAGCTTCACGTTGACGACGGTGTCGAGCTGGGTCTCGGTCTTGCCGGGCACCGTGCTGCCGGGGCCGGCGCCGGTCAGATCGCTGACATCCGAGGAGATTTTCAGCGAGATGTCTCGGCGGGCGGGGTCGAAGCGCGGCACCACGTTGAGCTCGACGCCGAACGGAATCGTCTGCAGCCCGATGGTCAGGCCCGTGTTGACGGCGAAATTTTGCGCGCCGCCGCTGCGGAATTTCGCGGCCTCACCGCTGTTGGTGACCACCGTCGCGTGCTTCAACACCTTGCCCCAGCCCTTCGACGCCGCGAGATCCAGCCGTGGCAGCGGTTGCTGGCTGAGCGTGAGCGCACCTTGCGTGAATTTGCCCGATAGCAAGTCGAAATTGGCGCTGGCCGCCGACGGCGCGGCGCCGACGGAGCCGGGCCAGCCCAGGCCCACGGCGTAGCCAGAGGAGGTGTCCATCTGCACGAAGTAGAAGTCGATGCGCACGAGGAACTGCTTGCTGCCCGGAGTGCCGTCGCCGGACGGCGTGCCGGGCGCGCCGACGTAGACCATCGAGTCCACCTGGCCCGGATATAGGCTCGCGACGTGGTCGATGCGCGTCTTCTCCTGCTCGTCTCGCACGGCGCCCTCGATCACGTGCCGCGCTCCGATGCGGCGCACGCGCAGCCCGCTGAAGCCTTCGAGCAGCTGCTCGAGCTCGTGCTCGACCGACCCCGGTGAGCGGGTGAACACGTTCACGCTGTAGGTTTGCTGCTGCCCCCCCTCACGAATGAAGAGGATCGTGGTCGAGCCCGGACGGCGGCCGCTGATCAGGAATTGACCGCCGTCAGCGGTCAGCTTCACGTCGACCACGCCGGGGACGCCCTCCGACCAGTTGCGAACGCCGCGCGCGGAGAGCGTCGAGGTTTCCCCCACCGCGATGTTGATTTCGTCGTTGGGCGGGGCCGGCGCCTCCGCGGCCGGCGATTTCGCGTGTTGTGCGCTGGCGCTAGGCGCGATGGCTTGCGCGAGCAGGGCACTGACGAAAGAGCAGCGAGCGCGCAGGGTGATCATTCGACCCTCGTCGGCAGGCGCGGCGAGACGTCGTGGCGGCGAGCCGCGCGCACGCGTTCGCGCGCCTGCGGGTCGTCGAGCGCCGTGCTGT
Organism: uncultured Sorangium sp.; assembly: GCA_966250485.1. GTDB lineage: Bacteria > Myxococcota_A > Polyangia > Polyangiales > Polyangiaceae > PMG-095. The sequence goes on from CBINHN010000011.1 coordinate 133,960, forward strand.
CCAGCGCGGCGAGGTTGTCGGCTATGCGCTGGTCGTTGGGATTGCGCAGCGCGACGGAGAGCGGTCCGCGTTGAGCCGCGAGGGAGAGCAGCTGAGCCTCCTGCAGGTTGAGGCTCAAGGTCAGCGTCGGCGCCTGCGAAGACTGAGCGGCCTTACCCTTGCTGCCCGTGTTGGCGGTCTCGGTGCCGATGGCCAGCACCAACACCCGCTGCAGCAGCACGTTGGACTCATGGACGTCGCTGTTCGAGCGCTGCGCGACCGCGAGCACGTCGACGAAGTCGCCCGGGTGAATCAACGAAAACGACGGGTTGGCGGCGAACGGCGCGCTGACCGCGCGATAACCCGGTTGCACTAGCGCGCTCAGGTCGCGGCGGTCGTCGCGCGCGGTGACGACGTCTCCCCACTGCAGCGTCTGCGAGACGGCGATCGTCTCGGCGGCCTTGAGCCCCAGCACTTTTTCTCGCTCGGAGAAGCGGATCGCGCGATCGTCGACGTACGCCTGCGGGATGGCCCGCGTGGTGAGCAGGTCTTCGCTGAGCGCGGTGCCGCGCTCGATGCTGCGCACAGCGACCACCACGTCGACGCGATCGCCGCCGGCGGTCTGAACCTCGAGACGGCGCGCGTAGAGCAAGAACAGCGTCGTGCCCAGGGCGGCCGACGCGAGGCCAATCGGGACGGGCTTCAGCTTCATGTGGACGCAGCGCAGGCTAAGCAGCGTTCGTGCCAGCGCACGCGAGCGCTTGGCATGACGCTTGTAGACATGCGCTCGCCGGCGTTTCCCCGCGGCACTCAGGAGCTCAGTATGATCCGCACGTTCGTTCGCGCGTTCGCCGCCGTGACTTTGATCGGCAGCTTCGGCTGCGGCTGCTCGCAGCTCCTCGGCGAGCCGCCGACGTATTCATTCGCGCTCACGATCCGCGTCGTGTCGGACGACGGCAGCCCGATTTCCGGCGCTGAAATCGCAGCCGGCGCGAGCCGCAGGCTAGCGACCGATCGCGATGGACGCGCGACGCTGGAGGTGGTCGGGCGAGAGGGGGATCGCCGCTCCTTTGCCGTGCGCTGCCCGGCGCAGTTCCAGTCGCCGGCCCAGCCGCTCGTGGTGTCGCTGCATCGCAGCGCGGCCGGGGCGAAAGACGCCATCTACACCGCGATCTGCGTTCCGCTGAAACGCACGGTCGTGGTGGCGGTACGCTTCGAGGGCGGCCCCGGGTTTCCGGTTCAGTACCTGGACACCGAGGTCGCGCGCACGGATGAATCCGGCGCTGCGCATTTCCTGGTGCAGGCTGTCCCGGGCGAGCCCTTCCGCGTCACGATCAAGACTCGAGAGCTCGACGAAGATTTGCGCCCGGTCGACCCCAGCGCTGAGCTGTCGGTGGGAGCGGCGGATGATATCGTCGTCTTCGACCAGCGCATGTCACGCGTCACCAAGCGGGTGGCGCGACCTGCGCGAGCGCGCCGCGTGTTGCCCACGCGCTTGTGAGCGAGCAGCGAGCTACACGCGTCGACGCGCACGGACCAACGCTGGCCCGTGCGCGTCGGCGCGCAGCTGCTCTAATCTAAGGTTCAGGGGCCATTGCCGACGGAGCGCACCTTGCCGGATTGCTCCTCGATCTTCTTTTTCACGTCTCCGCCGAAGGTGCTAAATCCAACGATGGCGATGAGCGCGACCAGGCCGACGATGATGATGTACTCGACCATGTTCGCGCCGCGAGTGTCGCGAACCACGCCCAGCGCGCGAATTTTGCTGATTAACGTGCTCATGAACAGCCGTTCCTTTGTCAGGTGACGAGCCGCGCTCGCGAGCATCGCGGTCGGCGCCGTCGTTCGTGCGCTGCTTAAGCAGAGCGCGTGCCAGCGGGGGACGCTCGCTAGCGCGGCTCGCGTAGCTATTGCGCGGACGGGCGATGGCTTCGCGCGGCGTCCGTCGCGGACGCGCTCGCGTAACGCACAGTCACTCCGCTGTCGCGCGCGGCCAGGCCGTCGGGGGACGGCGAGCGGGCAAATCATGGGAAGCGCGCTGCTCAGCCGCCGCTGAGCCACGGCATGGTCGCTGCAAAGGCTGGCCTCGCAGTGGTGATGGCGCACTCGTTCATGATGCAGATGTTCCCGAGCGCTGCTCGGGCCTCCGCGCGTCGCCTCGCGAGGGAGACGCGCGGCGCCGCCTACGTCGAGTTTCTGATCGCGTTCGCCCCGCTGTTGGTGTTCTTCATGTGCGTCTGGCAGTTCGGCCGCATCTTCACAGTGCGCATCTTGTGCACCCACGCGGCCACCAGTGGAGCCCGCGCCGCCGCGGTGATCATCGCTGAGCCGGAGGACGACGGCGTGGTCAATCATCAGGTCACGCCGGACAAGGAGCAGCAAATCTCGGTCGCGGTTTACGCCGCGCTGGCCCCGGCCATCGCCAACGACTGGATTTCGAGCGTGCAGGTCACGTTCCCGGCGGCTGCGGGCGCGAGCGACGGCGCTCGGCCGCAGCTCGCGCCCAAGGCGGCCAATTTCGCGCTGCCCGAGCCGGTGATGGTGCACGTGCGCGTGTCCGCGCGTTACCGCTGCAGCCTGCCGCTCGCCGATCTCTTGATGTGCCAGCACGCCAACGACTCTGGCTGGACGTTCCCGATCACCGCCGAGGGGTCCTTTCCCTACCAAGCGGCGCGCTACGCCTACGACCCACCATCACCGCCGCGCGCGACCCCGCTCGACACAGCGGGCGCGTCGCCGCCGCACGGCCATTGAGCCTCTCCATGCGACGCTACGCTGAAGCAAGTGAGCTCCGCCGCGACGAACGCGGCGCCGTCCTAGTGTTCGGGCTGCTCGCCTGCGTGCTGCTCGTCGGCGTGCTGTGGACCGTGATCGGCGTCGGCGAGATGACGACCTTCCGGGAGCGCGCGCAGGAGGCGGCGGACAGCGCCGCGTACAGCACGGCCGTGATGGTGTCGCGCTGCATGAACACCATCGTTCTGTTCAACGTCGTGATGTCGTTGATTTTGGCGGTGAGGGTGGCGCTCAAGGTGCTGCAGTTCGCGCTGCTCATCGCCGGCGGGATCTTGCTCGCGGCTGGCTTCTTCACGGCCGGGGCCACGGTGGGACCCGCGATGTCGCTCTTCGCGGCCGCGGGTGAGGTCCAGACCATGATCGGCGCCGTAAACCCGATGATCAACGTCGGGCTGCAGGGCTTGCAGATGGTCGCCGGCGGCGTGCAAGCAGCGCTGCCAGCGTTCGCGCGCGGCGCCGGAACGTACAGCGGCAAACAATACGCTCCAATAGTGAAGGACGTCTTCGTGGCCGCGCCTTACGCGGAAGAGCCGGAGCTGCTGGTCAACCCGCCGGCGCTGCGCGAGGACCAGTTCGCCGGGTTGCCGTGTCGGCACGCGGGCGAAGCGGCCGTGGAGGTCATGTTCTTCATCGTGGGCCAGCTCATTCCGAAGCAGTTCCTCTCTCCTGTCGAAGGGGCGCTCAAGAAGGCCATTGGCGGCCTGGTCGGCAATCCGGTGACCGCGCTCTACTTCTGTGAGCTCGGTGTCAACATCCATCCGCCTGAGACACCCGCGCTCGACGACGCGATCGAGCGCGTCAAGAAGGAGTGCTTGAAGAAGCTCGGCTTGCCCGAGGATCGCGACAAATTCGAAGACAAGCTCAGCGCCGCGGAGCGCACTGCGTTTCAAAGTTGCGTGCAAGCCACCACCAACTCCGTCGATGCCGCCAAGGACATCGCCGCGGACTCTGTGAGTCAGGCGATCAACGGCAAGTTCGGCGCGCCTCCCACGTTGAACCTGGACAGGTGGTCCAACGGGGATCCCGGCTCGCAAATCTTGGCCGTCGTGACGCTGAACGCCGACGGCGCGTTGAGAGCCGGAGCGGGCGTCTCGATCGCGGGTCACGGCAGCAAGGTGTCCCGCTCTTTGCCTGCCCAGGCCGACAAGGCCTTCGCGCAAGCGGAGACGTATTACGACTGCGCGGGGCGCTGGGACGCTGATTGCCATGGAATGGAAGAGGCGATGTGGAACTTCGCTTGGCGGGCTCGGCTCGTCTCGGTGGATCCCGAGGCGCTGCTGATAAAGAGCGAGCTGCAAAAGGCCAATGATGCGCTGAAGAGCGCGCTGCGAGCGACGGGCTCGGACGCGGAGCCCGTGAAGGCGCTGCTCGCCGCGCCGTCACTGCTGGTGCATTGATGGCGCGGCAGAGCGAGCGGCGGAGACGTCATCGTGCGCGGGGAGCCGTGCTCGTCGAGGCGTTGTTGGTCGCCGTCGCGCTGGTGTTGTTCTTGGTTGCGTTCCTTTACGTGCAGCAGCTGTTCACGCGTCAGCTGCACGTGCAGAAGAGCTCGCGCGCAGCTGCGCTGGCGTTCTCGATGAGCGCGTGCGAGAGCACGGGGCCGAGCGGCCTGTCGGCGGAGGACGAAAAGCTGATCGGCGCCCCCGCCACGGCCGCGGGCAGCTCGCAGACGGTGGCGGACGCGCAGACCCGTAAAATCGCCGAGCCTGCGGCGGCGAACGCCTTCAGCAAGGCAGCGGCGGATAACACCGGCTTCGGTATGCCGGCGGTGGTCTCCATCAGCGATCGCGCGAGCGCTTCGGCGACGGACGGGAAAGAGACGCTGAGCACGTCGCTCCACTCGCGGGCCACGCTGCTCTGCAACGAAAGACCGCGTGAAGGAACGCTCGAAGACAGCGTCAGCTACATCCTGGATTTTTTGGATTGAGAGCCATGGCAACCACTCTCGGGAGAAGCAAGCGGTGATGGCGCTGAGCCGCGTGACGCGCGTCGCGCTCCGTTCGCTGCTGCCTTCTCGGCGCCGCGCGGGCGGCAGCCTGCGTGTCTGCGCTTACGCGAGCGTTGTGGCGGCGGCGCTGCTCGCCTACGGCGCGCACGTCGCGCGCGCTGCGGCGGCGGAGCGCTCGCTCGCCGTGGGCCGCGAGCTCGACGCGCTGCCGGCGCTCGCCGGTAGCACCAAGACCATCGTGCTGAACGGCCAGCGCATGATGCTCTCGAGCGCGGTGGTCCCGCGCAGCGTCCGCGCGGCGCTGGATGACGCCGAGCAGCGCTGCGTGCGCGCTCCGAATGCGTTGCTGCGCGCTGTCGAGCGGGTGCCGGGAGCGCGCGCTGCGAGCGCTCGGCTGCCGCTGGTGCGGCGTCTCGGCATCCTCCGCGACGAGAACGAGCGCGACGGCGTCGTCGCCTGCCTCTTGCACGAGGGGGACGAGCCCGCGCCGCTCGTCGCGCTCACGGCCGAGTTCGTGCGGACGTTGGACGTCGGCCGGCTCGGTGACTTTCTGTACGTTTATGCGCGCGACGCGAGCGCTGGAGGGACGCGACAGGCTCATGTGATCGCGTCCTGGACGCACGGCTCGTTCCAGCCCGCGACGATGTTTCCCGTGAGCGGTGACGCGCCGGGCTCGGACTCGCCGTTGGCGGCTCGTCCCGCGGGCACGCGGCGCGTCCTCAGCGGCGTCTCCGCGGATGCGGCGTATGCGCTGCGCGTCTACGAATCGCCGCGACCCGTCACGCGCGCGCTAGCCGAGTTCGATGCTGACATGAGCGCACGCGGCTGGACGCGAATGGCGGACGCGGGCGCGCCGGTGGCAACTCACTTGTACCGGCACGCCTCGGGCGTCACCGCGCTGGCCACGGCTGCGCCGGGGCGGCACGCCGCGAACACGGTCTTCTCTTTGGTCGAGATGGGAGCGCCACACCCGAGCGGTGGGCGCGAGTGAAGCGAACTTTGGCGAGCGAGCGGGAGTACTACGATGACAGCAATCGAACGGCGACACGCCGCCGGCAGCGCGCGGCGATTGGGAGAGCTCTTGACCTGCGCGCGCGGCGCTACGGCGCTGTCGTACGTAGTGGTGCTGGGCCTGGTGGCCATCACCGGCAGCGTGGCCTTCGCAGAGTTCGGGGACAGCGTGCGCAGCAGCTTGCGCGCGGAGGCCGAAGCCAACGCGCTCGCTCGCGGCGCGGACAGCGACACAGCCACGGGTTCGCTCGCCGCCGAGGTGGCCAGCGCTGGCGCCGAGGAGCTGCTCGTTCAAGGCTCCTGGGCGCTTGCGGCGAAGGCCGGCAGCAAAGGCGCCGCGGCGGCTCGTCGCAAGGCGCGCGGACGCGGCGCGCTGGCCTTCGACGACGCACGGCAGGCGCCGCGGGGCGAGCGCGACCGCGATGGCAGCACGAATCGCAGCGGCGATGCTGACACGGATCGCAAGGGCGACGACACGGATCGCAGTATCGACACCGGCGCCAGCCCGGGCCGCCCCGGCAATGACCCGCTCGCGTCGAATCACGGCGTCTGCGACGGGCAGGGCTGTCGCTCGGTAGACAGCAAATTTGGCTGCTTCGTGGCCGGAACGCCGGTCATGACGCCTGCGGGTCCGGTGCCCATCGAGCGCATCGTTCCGGGCGATCGAGTCCTTTCGCGAGACGAACAGACCGGCGTTCCGTCGATTCAGACGGTACGGCGGACGTTCATCCGTACCGGAGCGGATCTCGCGAGCGTCAGCGTGCGCAACGACGATGGCGAGATCTTCGCCATCGAGGAGACTCCCGGGCACCTCTTCTGGACCAGCGAGCGCGGCTGGGTGAAAGCGCGGGACCTCAGCGAGCGTGATCTGCTGCTCGACGCTTCTGGCCGCCTCGTGCACGTGCTGGACGTCGCTCTACAGGACGAACGGCGCGACGTCTACAACCTAGAAGTCGAGTCGACGCACACCTACTTCGCGGGGGCGCTGCCGGTCTGGGTTCACAACATGACCAGCTCGGACTCCGACCCGGCGAACGCTACGCCGGTCGGCGCCGGACCGCTGCGCTCTGGTCGTGTGCGGCAGCCCTATGTGCCGCCGCACAAGCAGTTCAGCGCCAAAGGGCGGACCGTGCCGCAGACCGAGGGGATCCTGATCGCGCCGCGGCAGTTTCACGGCGTCGTCGCCGATACCAATCTCATGCACGTCGAAAACTATCGCGGAGCGAAGGAGTTCGCCGAGGCGCAGGGCTGGGTGGAACAGCGGCATTTCCCAGCGGACAGCGAGATCCCCGAGGTCTCGCTGTGGGGACCGCCGCCGCCAGCTCGCGGCCCGCGCGACGCGGTGGCCGCGCAGAGCGACAAGCGTAAGGCCAAGCCGCCGACGGTAGGGGAGTTGTCGGTCGGTCACAATATCACGCACGATCCGGCGACCAACACCTGGCAGGCCGTGTCCACGGTGGTCCTCACCAAGCCGGCGGTGACCGCTCAGACCGGCTCGCGCGATCAGGCCGGCGTGATGGGCGGTGAGTCGGCGCACAATCACGCGGCGAGCCAGGAACCCGTCGCGAGAGACGGAACTTGGGAGTGGTTGCACGGTATCGCCAACTCGCTCGGCGGCAAGAACACGCTAGGCAACCTCAGCGCCGGAACTTACGACGCCAACACGATCATGATCCCCGCCGAGAAGGCCATCAAAGACTTCTCGCACCTGAAGGACGCGAACGGCAAGGATCTGGTCACGCCGCAGCGGCCGCTGGCGGTGACGTCGATCGTCACCCTACGAACGGACGACAACGGAAACCCAACCTGGATCGCAGACAGCGTCGAGTTGAAGGCCAACTTCGACAACGATCCCACCCCGGTCGTGCATCTGTTGCCCTTCTCCGGCAACGCCTCGCACACGATGACCGACGTCGAATACGATCTCGATTCCAAGCTCTACGAGGCGCAGCGGCGGACGTGGATCGACAACAATAGAGCCAAGTACAACCTACCGAACGACAGCAGGCCGCCGCTCGCCGACTATATGCTCGATGATGCGATGGATTGTGGCTGATGGTGCGCGCCCGAGCTGCTCGTTTCGCGCACGCACCATCTCGAGCCGTGGTCCGAGCCGAGTTACGGCTTCGCAGGGGCGGGCGCAGCCGCAG